>NZ_CP146242.1:2305000-3505000 GCF_037039395.1 Agrobacterium vitis
CAGTCGTGAGACATCCTGGAGGTATCGGAAGTGCGAATGTTGACATGAGTAACGATAAAGGGGGTGAGAGACCCCCTCGCCGAAAGACCAAGGGTTCCTGCTTAAAGTTAATCTGAGCAGGGTTAGCCGGCCCCTAAGGCGAGGCAGAAATGCGTAGTCGATGGGAACCACGTTAATATTCGTGGGCCTGGTGGTAGTGACGGATCACACAAATTGTACAGTCTTACTGGATTGATTGTGCAGTGGAGTGGTTCCAGGAAATAGCTCCACCGTATAGACCGTACCCGAAACCGACACAGGTGGTCAGGTAGAGTATACCAAGGCGCTTGAGAGAACTATGTTGAAGGAACTCGGCAAATTGCACGCGTAACTTCGGAAGAAGCGTGACCCCTTTTTACGCAAGTGGAGAGGGGTGGCACAGACCAGGGGGTAGCGACTGTTTATCAAAAACACAGGGCTCTGCGAAGTCGCAAGACGACGTATAGGGTCTGACGCCTGCCCGGTGCTGGAAGGTTAAGAGGAGAGGTGCAAGCTTTGAATCGAAGCCCCAGTAAACGGCGGCCGTAACTATAACGGTCCTAAGGTAGCGAAATTCCTTGTCGGGTAAGTTCCGACCTGCACGAATGGCGTAACGACTTCCCCGCTGTCTCCAACATAGACTCAGTGAAATTGAATTCCCCGTGAAGATGCGGGGTTCCTGCGGTCAGACGGAAAGACCCCGTGCACCTTTACTATAGCTTTACACTGGCATTCGTGTCGGCATGTGTAGGATAGGTGGTAGGCTTTGAAGCTTGGACGCCAGTTCGAGTGGAGCCATCCTTGAAATACCACCCTTATCGTCATGGATGTCTAACCGCGGTCCGTTATCCGGATCCGGGACAGTGTATGGTGGGTAGTTTGACTGGGGCGGTCGCCTCCGAAAGAGTAACGGAGGCGCGCGATGGTGGGCTCAGACCGGTCGGAAATCGGTCGTCGAGTGCAATGGCATAAGCCCGCCTGACTGCGAGACTGACAAGTCGAGCAGAGACGAAAGTCGGTCATAGTGATCCGGTGGTCCCGCGTGGAAGGGCCATCGCTCAACGGATAAAAGGTACGCCGGGGATAACAGGCTGATGACCCCCAAGAGTCCATATCGACGGGGTTGTTTGGCACCTCGATGTCGGCTCATCGCATCCTGGGGCTGGAGCAGGTCCCAAGGGTTTGGCTGTTCGCCAATTAAAGCGGTACGTGAGCTGGGTTCAGAACGTCGTGAGACAGTTCGGTCCCTATCTGCCGTGGGTGTAGGAATATTGACAGGATCTGTCCCTAGTACGAGAGGACCGGGATGGACATATCTCTGGTGGACCTGTTGTCGTGCCAACGGCATAGCAGGGTAGCTATATATGGAATGGATAACCGCTGAAGGCATCTAAGCGGGAAACCAACCTGAAAACGAGTATTCCCTATCAGAGCCGTGGAAGACGACCACGTTGATAGGACGGGTGTGGAAGCAGGGTAACCTGCGAAGCTTACCGTTACTAATAGCTCGATTGGCTTAATCGTTCTCATTGACAATGCTCATCGACTTCCTCGATGAGCCATCTGTTTAGCGCTCACGCATGAGCGGCTCGTATACGAGCCTATGCTCCGCGAGGGCGCCGAACGATCGGCGACGCGCTTTGCGCTTGCGGACTTCGTCCGAAGGCGCCAAGCAAAACGTCGACGAATGACGTGTTCACAAAAAAAACGGGCAACGCCCGCCAGCTTCTCACATATGCAAAGCATCAATACGGTTCCGTATTAACGCTTTGGCACCCTTCTGAGCGCAAGCGAAGAAGATGGGTTTGCCAAAGAAAAGGGAACACTATTGATGCGAAGCATCAACATTGCCCTTAGCTGACCTGGTGGTCATGGCGGGGCGGCCGCACCCGTTCCCATTCCGAACACGGCCGTGAAACGCCCCTGCGCCAATGGTACTTCGTCTTAAGACGCGGGAGAGTAGGTCGCTGCCAGGTCTGCTAATGGCAATGTTGATAAATACATCAAAACACTCTTCTCTCACACACTTCGGCCCTGCCGAAAACCTCGGGCCGCGCAAGCGGCTCTTTCGCTTTAAAGCCCCTGAAATACGAGGCAAAAATAACAAAACTCGACATCTTACCGCCCACAAAACCCGGGTGGTAACCCAAACAAAAATCGTTTGATCTGTCGAAATATATCCCAAACGGGATGCAAGAATGGTAACGCGGGGTGGAGCAGCCCGGTAGCTCGTCAGGCTCATAACCTGAAGGCCGCAGGTTCAAATCCTGCCCCCGCAACCAATCCCCCGCTATACCAACCCTGCTATAACATCAAAGCCCCCAACGGGGCTTTTTGGCGTTCGAAAATCTCACAAAAACGCCTCTGGAAATAAGGCAGAGAAACTGGATCAGCTGTTACATCATGCCTCGGGCTTCCACATGGCTGCCATCGCTGTCCTTCCTGACGTAAAAACCATTCGGGATCGCTTCCTGAACAAGCGGAACATGGGATATCAGTCCAACGGTGCGGTTCTGGCTGGCTAGGCTATTCAAGGCCTGCAAGACCAGATCAAGTGTGCCTGAGCCGTTTTCGGTGTCGAGGCTGCCAAAGCCTTCATCGAGGAAAATGGTATCGAGACGCACTTTGCCGCTGGCGCTTTCGACCACGTCGGCCAGGCCGAGGGCGAGTGCGAGGGCGGCGATGAAGGTTTCACCACCGGAAAGTGTCGCGGTGGGTCTGGCCTTGCCGGTATGGACATCGAAGGCGAGAATGCCCAGCCCACGCTTGCCCCGTCCACCGGATTCGATGTCGCGTTCCAGCCTGTAGCGCCCATTGGTCATCGGCCCCAGCCGCAGGTTGGCGGCCTGCAAGACCTGCTCAAACATCGCGCCGATGGCGAAGGTTTCCAGTTTCAGCTTTTGCCGGTTCTGGGCGTCGAACAGGCCAGCCAACTCCCGCAGGGGACCGGACATTGCCTCAGCGTCGTCAAGCCGTTTGGCAATGCCGGCAAGCTCCTGCTGCAATTTTTGCAGCTGATCGAGCCGCGCTGCCGTTGCCGCGCGCAGCGTAACCGCTGTATCGAAAGCAGCTTCCGCTGCCGAAAGCGCATCTTGATGGGCGAGAAGGTCCGGCAGCTGTTTACCGGCGAGCGATGTTTCTAATTCCACTACTTTTTCACTGTCGCGCTGCAATTGGCGTTGGTGGTCCTCTACCGTCGCTTTGTCACGCTGAAGCGTAGCAATGGCAGGTTTCAGGCGTTGTAGATCCTCCCGCGTCAGGCCAGCGTCGCGCAGGCGGGCCTCGAAGCCCAGATTTTCCTTTTCGTGACGGGCCTGCCGCTCGGCCAGGATATTTTTGGCGGCCTCGCTGTCTTTTTGTGCACTCAACGCCGCTTCGCGCGTCGCCGTGGCAGCCTCTTCGCTGCGCTTCAGCGCGGTTTCCCGGCTTGTCATCAAGGCCTTGGACTGTTGAAGATTGCGCTCCAGCGCTGCTTTATCCCGCAGAGGTGCCGGGATTCCGGACAGCATTTCGGCAAGCCGCGCTTCATTATTGCTGGTCTCGGTTTTCAGATTGGCCAGCCGGTCCCGGTGCTGGTCCAGCCGGGCTTGCGCATCGGTGATGGCTTTTCCAAGACTTTCCAGCGCGGTTTCAGCAGCGGCGATATCGATGGCCGGGCCAAGCCCGCGAAGGGCGTGCTCCATATCTTCCATGTCCTGGCGCAGGTCCTGGATAGGACGCTCCGGCCGCTCCAGATCCGCCAGCCTGCCTTGACGTTCATCGACCGTGGCTTGCGCAGAGGCATGACCGGTGGCGCTGTGCTGCTCTTCCAGTCGAGCCTTTTCCAGGGCCTGTTTCGCTTCACGAAAGGCCTTGTCCAATCCGGCCTCGGTGCTGTCCCCCATGACAGGGGCCGGATGGTCGGTCGCACCACAAACAGGGCAGGGGAGACCAGGTGCCAGTTTTGCTGCCAGATGGAGAGCCTGCGCGGAGGCGAGCCGACGTTCGGCCTGATCGAAC
The DNA here is from genome assembly GCF_037039395.1 of Agrobacterium vitis. Lineage (NCBI taxonomy): Bacteria > Pseudomonadati > Pseudomonadota > Alphaproteobacteria > Hyphomicrobiales > Rhizobiaceae > Gillisella > Gillisella vitis. The sequence goes on from NZ_CP146242.1 coordinate 2,309,018, forward strand.
AGTGCTGCGGCCTTGGTGGTTTGAGCCTGCCGTTCGGCATGGATGCTTGCGCTATGGTTTAACCGCTGGCGGGCCTGTTGCAGATCTTTTTCGGCCCGGTCCACGATCTCGGCCTGCTTCACGAGAGCCTGCAAGGCCGTAAGGTTTGCAGTCAATGATTGCCTGCGCTCATGGGCCTGCCGCGCCTGTTTCAAGGCTTGTTCCCGGGCCTGCCGCTTGCCAGTCAGCTCGGCAAGACTAGTTTCTGCCGTTTGAAACGCGCTCTGTTCCTCGTGGACGCGCCGTTTGGCCGCCTCGACTGATGCCGTGAGGCCGGTGGCTTTTTCCAGCACATCCCGATCACGTTCCAGCTGGTCGATTGTCCGACGCAGCGTTTCGATTTCGCTTTTGCTCTGTAATTGTTGCTGGTAGGCCGCTTGCGCCTGTTGCGCGGTTACCTGCGTCGATGCCTGGATCTGCACTGCCAGAGACAGTGCGGCCTGTGCATCCTTGCAATCGCGCTGTGCCTCGATCACTCGGTTCTCGGCATCGGCCAGCGTCCGGGCCCGTTCGGCGGCTGTGACCTGGGCTTGCAGCGCGGCAATGTCTGCGGCCTGGTCGAGGGTTTTCTGCCTTGCCTGGCGAGCGGCGTCCATGGACTTGAACAGGCTGTCGGTGGTTCGTGCCGCTTGCAGCGCAGCGCGGGCTGTGTCTGCCTCTATCCGGCTGTGCTGCTCGGCCTGCTGATGGTCGATGAGCGATGATGCCGCCTCGGCAATCCCGTCTACCAATGCCTGCATGCTGTCGAACCCGTCGGCACCGAGGCGGCGAAGGCAGACGGCGCGCTCCTCGCGCACCAGCCGTTCGGCGCTTTCGGCGTCGCTCTTGAGTTTTGCCGCCAGCCGGCGATAGAGCGACACATCGAAAAGGGCGCTTAGAATATCCTGACGCTCCTGGGTTTTGGCGGCAAGAAAAGCCTCGAACCGGCCCTGCGGCAGAAGCACGATCTGCTTGAACTGTTCAGGACCGTAGCCCAGCAGATCGGTGATTTTTTCGCGGACCAGACCGATTTTTTTCTCGGCCAGCACCTTGCCCGGTTGGGCGGCGGTAATCTCGCTTTCGCCAAAACCGGTGGCGTCGAACAGCCAGGCCTCATGGGCGTCCCGGGTTTCGCCACCGCCGCGTTGTTTTGGCCGCATCTGTTCGGGGCGCCGGCGGATGACATAGCGGCGGGCGCCGAGATCGAATACGAATTCCACCTCGGTGGCGAGGTCGGGCGATGCATGGTCGGAGCGCAGCGAGATGGTATCCTGCTCGGCTCTGGCTGCTTCGCCGAACAGGGCAAAGGTCATGGCGCTGAAAATCGTCGATTTTCCTGATCCCGTCTGGCCGTAAATGCCGAACAGGCCAGCGGCGACCGCTTCGCGAAAATCGATGGATTGGCGTCCGGCATAGGGGCCGAAGGCCTGCATCACCAGGCGGACAGGTCTCATGCGGCATTCTCCTCGGCGTCCAGATCGTCCAGCATGGCCGTTACCAGCGCGCGTTCTGGCTCTGAGATTGGTTCTTCACGAACCTGGGCGATGAAATCGGCAATCACCTCCAGCGGATCGGCCGGTGCAGCCGTGCTGACGGCGAATTTCAGCTCCGGCGCCCGCTCATCACGGGCATAGGTCAGCTGGCAGGCATTCGGAAACACCGCCCGCAACCGCTTCATCGGATCGATCAGCGGGGTGGGATCGGTGAGCACTGCCTTGATGAAGTCCTGAGACGGCTGGGCCAGGAGCAGATCGGCCAATAGCCCGCGCAACAGGCGCACGGCCCGTGGAGGTTTGAAATCAATGGTTTCGATCCGTGCCTGACCATCGGCGTCGAGATCGACCAGGGTCATGGATTTCTGTTCGCTGGCCTCGCCGAAGCTGAAGGCAAGCGGCGAGCCGGAATAGCGGATGTGAGGCGCCGAGACACTCTGCGGCCGGTGCAGATGACCGAGTGCCACGTAATGGGCGCCTTCGAAAATCTCCGGCGACACGGTCTCAATACCGCCGACGCGAGCCAGCGGACGCTCTGTATCGCCGCTTGTTCCTCCCGCGACAAAGGCATGGGCGATCACCACCCAGCGCGCACCCTCCGGCAGGCTGTGGCGTGCGTCGGCCATCTGGGCGGCCAACACGTCCTGCGGTGTGGCGATGGCCGGGTCGGCAAAACATTCACGGGCGGCAAATTCATAGGCGAAGGGCAGGGCGGAAAACGCCACCGGTCCGTGGGCGTCATGCAGGACAAGGGGTGTTATATCTCGTGCAATTGGGCCCTGAATGAGCGCGCGCTGCCTGTCGGTCATGATTGCCATGGCGCCGATCCGGTCGCCGGAATCATGATTGCCGGCAATGATCGCCACGGCGGCGGTGGTTTCCATTGCTACCCGCGACAGAAAGGCGTTGAACTGGCGCACCGCTGTTGCCGGAGGCGCTGCCCGGTCGAAAATATCGCCGGCAATGATCAGGATATCGGCACGGGTTGTGGTGAGGGCATCGACGATCTGGTCGAGAATGGCGTCTTGATCCTCATCCAGCGATAATCCGTTGAGCTGGCGGCCCAGATGCAGGTCGGCGGTGTGGAGGATTTTCATGGCGTCCGATCCGGTGAGCGATGTCCGTCAGGATTATCTACCGGCATAACGCCGCAGGCTCCAGATGAAACACCGGCCAGGACGGCTTATCCCGGGCTCTTTGCATGCAAGGCGAGGATGTGTTGATGTCTTCGGTCCTCGGTAGAGTGGTAAGCCGGATAAGGATTGCCTTTTTGCTATTCACCTGCGATCACTTTGGTGCAGCGGTTTGGTTTTTTTGCTATCCTGCTGGGCAGGATGGCTTTCCGGCAGCCTGGCTTGTCCTTATAAACAATCTTCTTGAATGGACGACGCAAGGGCGTTGTCCGGCACGAACCGTGGTCCGCGTGATAACCAGCTGATGGAAAAAAGCCTACTCCTTTATATATGGCGGCATACGCGCAAGCAGCAGATCTGGGTTCTGACGATTGTTATCCTGTCGATGGTGCCGTATTTTCTGGCCTTCGACCTGCCCAAGCGCATCATCAATGGGCCGATCCAGGGAAGCGGGTTCGAAGCACCGGACTCGCGACAGCCGCTGTTTGCCTTCGACTGGACCGTGCCTTTGACCGATTGGTCATTGCATTCGGACGGCATTTCCCTTGACCGTATGTCGAGCCTGATGGCGCTGAGTGGCGTCTTTCTGTTGCTGGTGATCGTCAACGGGTTGTTTAAATTCTACATCAACACCTATAAGGGCAGGCTTGGAGAACGCCTGCTGCGGCGGATCCGCTATGAGCTGGTGGACAGGGTGCTGCGGTTTCCGCCGAGCTATGTCAAACAGATCCATTCCTCCGAAGTCTCGACCATGGTGCGCGACGAGGTGGAGCCGTTTGGCGGTTTTACGGGGGATGCCTTTGTGCAGCCGACCATGCTGGGCGGCCAGGCCTTGGCCGCGCTGTTCTTCATTTTCCTGCAGAATTTCTGGCTTGGCACGATTGCAGGCGCAATGGTCGGTCTTCAGGTCGGCATCATTCCCAAAATGCGCCGTCGCTTGCTCATCCTTGGCCGTCAGCGGCAGCTTCAGGCCCGGCAATTGGCCGGCAAGGTCGGGGAAATCGTCGATGGCGTCGGCACGATCCATGCTTACGATACGTCCAATTATGAACGCGCCGATATCTCAAAGCGGCTCGGCGATATCTTCAAGATCCGCTACGATCTCTATCGCTGGAAGTTTTTCGTCAAGTTTTTCAATAACTTCCTGTCGCAACTGACGCCGTTTCTGTTCTATTCCATCGGCGGCTATTTCGCGCTGAAGGGCAGTCTGGACGTGGGCCAGCTGGTGGCGGTCATCAATGCCTACAAGGATCTTCCCGGTCCGTTGAAAGAGCTGATCGACTGGGATCAGTCCCGCCAGGACGTTCAGGTGAAATATGAACAGGTGCTGGAACAATTCGAACCGCCGCAGATGATCGATCCCGCGCTACAGGCGCTGGCGCCTGTGGGAATGGCCGCCCGTGCCGGTCAGCTCGCATTGCAGAATGTGACCTTGCAGGATAGCGGCGGGGCCAAGGTGGTGGAAAATCTCAGTCTGAAAATCGGCCCGGGTGAGACGATTGCCGCCATCGACAATCGCGGTGTCGGGGCTGAAGTGATGGCCGAAGCCATTGGCCGGTTGAACTGGCCGGTGGCGGGCAAGATCGTGCTTGGGGATGTCGACCTGCTGGAATTGCCGGAATCGGTGACGGGTCGGGCCATTTCCTATGTGTCTGCCGATGGTTATTTCTTTCATGGCAGCCTCAAGGAAAACCTGATTTACGGCCTGAAACATGCGCCGACCAATTCGGTGAATTATACCGGACGTGAGGCGATCAAGCGCCGTTGGGAGATCAAGGAAGCGCAATTGTCTGAAAACTCCGATCTTGATCCCAATGCGGACTGGATCGATCGGCGGGCGACGTCCGTGCTGCACGGTGAAGCCAGCGACTTGAAGAAATCGATTTTGACGGCGCTGGATACCGTGCAACTGACCAGCGATGTGATGGAGCTGGCGCTGCATTCCATTGTCGATCCGCTTGAATATCCGGACCTGACGGAAAAAGTGGTGGAGTTGCGTCTGGCGCTGCGTGACGAATTGCAGCGGCAGGGTCTTGCCAATCTCGTGGTTCACTTCGACCCCAATGCCTATAATGCCGAGGCGACACTGGGCGAAAACCTGCTGTTTGGAACGCTGCGTCCGATTGTCAATGGACCCGTCTATGCCCATCAGAGCGATTATTTCTATGATGTGCTGGAACGCGCCGGTCTGCTTAGCCTGTTTTACGAGATGGGCTTCCTGATTGCGGAAAACCTGGTGGAAATTTTCGGCGGTCTGCCGGCCGATCACCCGTTCTTCCAGCAGCTCGATGTCCTGACCGCTGACGACGTGGTGTTTTACCAACAGATCCTGCAACGCCTTCAAGGCCGAACCAAGCCGGTGCCAAACGAGGAAGAGCAGCGGGCGATGATCCGGCTCAGCTTCAATTATGTCGAGCCGCGCTATCGTATGGGTGTGCTGACGGCTGAAGTGATGGATAAGATCGTCGGCGCCCGCGACCTGTTTCACGATAACCTGTCACCGGATTTACGCCACAGTATCGAACGCTACGATCCGCACCGCTACATGGCGGCGGCGACGCTGCGCGAGAACGTGATCTTCGGTAAACTCGTCAATCGCAATCCCGAAGCCCTGCCGAAATTCCGCGAGCTGGCGGCAAAACTGAGCTCGAAGAAAGGCCTGACGGAACGGTTCCTGGCGCTGGGTCTGGAGTTCGACATCGGCAGCGGTGGCCGCAGGCTAACCATCGTTCAGCGCCACAAGCTCAACCTTGCCCGCGCGCTGGTGCGCCGTTGCGACTATTATATCTTCAACAAAGCCCTGCCGGGTCTCGACGCTCGTGTTCAGGAGGATATTGTTAAGGATGTGCTTGCATTTCTGCGTGAGCAGGACAATGATCCGTCTATCCTTTGGGTTTTGTCGAACACATCATTGTCAAAAAACTTTGATCGTGTTCTGATACTCGACAGCGGTTCATTGGTCGCGGACGGCACGTTCGAGGCTCTGGGCAATGAAAATGATATTTTCAAGGCATTGGTGGCATGAGGGGTCAGGCCACCGAAAACCGGGAAGTTGGTGGCAAGCATGTTACTGCGAGACGAAGTGCAGCTATTGCGGAATATTCCATACTTCAAGCACGTCGATCCGTGCAAACTGAAGCTTCTGGCCTTCGCCTCGCAAAGGGCCACTTACAATCCTGGTGATACGCTGTTTCGCCATGGCGATAATGGCGATGCCGCTTACGTCATTCTGTCAGGCAAGGTCGATTTGATTGCAGATCTGCCCACAGGCGAAGCCAAGATCGGCGAAGCCGTCAGCAGATCGATCATTGGTGAAATGTCGCTTCTCTGCAATAGCCCAAGGCGGATGACGGCAAAGGCGGTAACCGAAGTTGAAACCCTTCGCATCGCCAAGGACTGCCTGACCAAGGTCATGGCCGATAGCCCGCGCATGAGCATGGAATTCAGCCGCGCACTTGCCGAACGGCTGCGTGTCATGACAATCGAACTCGACAACGTGCGCCCGCGTCAACTCTCTCTGGTTGACTAGAGGTCGGCGAAAACAAGGTCTTATAATCGTCAAATCGCCGATATTTCAGGCGGATTTGAGGCAAATGCCCTGCATTGGCGAAGTGTATTGGCGATGTCGATGCAAAAAATCACGGCAACCGGCGATAAAAGAAATAGCGGTCTTTCTCGATATGATCGAGGACCGGTAACGGCTCGAGTGCTTCGTGGTCGAGCGGCAGGCCACTCAGCGCATAGCCGCCGGGCCGCAGCATCCCCGCCACCATGTCTGGCAGCCAGGTGAGCGTGACCGCATCTCGATCTGAATAGCCCGTGCCGATATCGGCATGGACGAAGGCCGCACCGCAGCCGATGAAGTCCTTGCCGGTCTGGTCGATTTCCCCGAGGATCAGGTCGCCGTCCTGCGGAATGGAGCTGCTATGCGCGCCCAACTGCCGGTCGAAGGCGACGATGCGGCGACCGGTGAAATTCTCCCGCAAATGACTGAAGGTCCGGCCATTGCCAAGGCCGATTTCCAGCACCGGCCCGTCGGGCAGAGGATAATTGTCGCGGATATGGTTCAAGAGATCGCGCTGGGCGCTCATGCGGTTGATGAAACTATCGAGACGGCTCATGGGATCACGCTTTCACAATCGTGTGGCCTGCGACCTGATCGGCAATGCTGCGGCGGGCAAGGGCGTTGCGGGTATCGACGATCAGCGGACACCAGTCGGCCAATTGCTGGTAATCGACAGTGTCATGATCCGTGGCGATCAGCACCGCATCGAAGGCAGCGAGGCTTTCCTCGTTCCAGGCGATGCTGCGGCGGCCTTTCAGATGGCTATATTCGCGGGTTTTCGGAATTTCGGGCAGGAATGGGTCGAAATAGGCGACCTCGGCGCCGCGTTCCAGAATAAGCTCCATCAGCCGCAGCGACGGGCTTTCCCTGATGTCAGGAACGTTTTTCTTGTAGGCCAGACCCAAGATTAGCACGCGCGACCGGCTCAACGCTTTGCCGGCCTTGCGGTCCAACGCTTCGGCCAGCCTGGAGACGACGTGATGCGGCATGGACGTGTTGATCTCGCCTGCCAGCTCGATGAATCGCGTCGGCTGGTCGTATTGGCGCGATTTCCAGGTCAGGTAAAACGGATCGATGGGAATGCAATGGCCGCCGAGGCCCGGGCCGGGATAAAACGGCATATAGCCGAACGGCTTGGTCTTGGCGGCGTCGATCACCTCCCAGACATCGATGCCCATGGCGTCATAGACCAGCTTCAATTCATTGACCAAGGCGATATTGACAGCGCGGAAGATGTTTTCGGTCAGCTTGACGGCTTCCGCCGTCGCCGTGGAGGAGACGGGCACCACGGTTTTGACCACTGCACCATAAAAGGCCGCCATCAAGGCTGAAGCGTCGGGGCCATCGCCAGCGATGATCTTCGGAATGGTCGAGGTTTCAAATTCGCGATTGCCGGGATCTTCCCGTTCCGGGGAAAAACCGAGGAAGAAATGCTCTCCGGCCCGCAGTTCCGAATGTTCGAGGATCGGCTTTACCACTTCCTGCGTGGTGCCGGGATAGGTGGTGGATTCCAGTACGATCAACTGGCCGGGCCTGAGCGACTTGGCAATCTGGCGGCAGGTGTTTTCCACATAGGACAGGTCAGGGTCACGGTTCTTGGTCAGCGGCGTCGGCACGCAGATGGCGATCACGTCATAATCGGCCAGCGCCAGGAAATCCGAGGTGGCGGAAAGGCGGCCCGCCGCGCATTCTTCGCGCAGAATATGCTCCGGCACGGCCTCGATATAGCTTGTCCCGGCTTCGATGGCGTCGATCTTGGCGGCGTCGATATCAAAGCCCATCACCGTGAATCCGGCCCGGGCAATGCTCACGGCCAGCGGCAGGCCGACATAGCCGAGGCCGATCACCGCTGCCTTTGCATGGCGGGACTGGATGGCAGACAGCAATTCGGCGGCAACGGGATGATGGGACATGGGGGGATAAAGCTCCGCAGGCGATTTCAATACCGGCTTCAGTTGCGGTCCGCATGATGGGATGTCAAGGGTGTGCGATGATCTTGTCGGGCAATGTTGATCGGCTGTGATAGGTGACGAGAAATCTGCCTCTGCCTCTTGCAACAGCCTGCGGACTGCGCACATGTCCCTTCATGACGATGAGGCTGCCCATGAAAATCGGCTTTTACGCGCCGTTGAAATCCCCTGACCATCCGGTCCCCTCCGGCGACCGGCTGATGGCACGCCTCCTGCTGCGGGCCTTGCGGCTCGCGGGCCATGATGTCACCGTGGCGTCTGATCTGCGCAGTTTCCACGCGACGCCGGAGACGGTTCTGCCGGATCTGGCCCAGGCGGCGGAGGAAGAGATCGAGCGGTTGACCCGGCTTTATCGACGCCAGGGCAAGCCGGATCTGTGGTTTTGCTATCACCCGTATTACAAGGCGCCGGACCTGATCGGCCCCCCGCTCTGCCGCCGGTTTGCTATTCCCTATGTCACCGCCGAGGCCTCCTATTCGCAGCGGCGCAATCTCGGCGTCTGGGCTGGTTTTCAGGATATGCTGCTGGAGACGATCAGCAGTGCCGCTGTCAATCTCTGCCTGACGGCGCGCGACATGCAGGGCTTGCAGGCAGCCGTGCCGCAAGCCCGGCTGGCCCGGCTAACCCCTTTTATCGATGCGCAGGTCTTTCTTGCTCGCCCGCAGCAGCCAGAGCAGCATGTTTTGGCAACCGTGGCGATGATGCGCCCCGGCGACAAGATGAGCAGTTATGGCGCGCTGGCCAAAGCGCTGGAACTGCTGCCCGATCTTGCCTGGCGGCTGAAGGTGGTGGGGGATGGACCCTGTGGGGCCGAGGTGCGGGCGCTGTTTTCCGGCTTTCCGCCGGATAGGGTCGAATTCCTGGGCGAGCAACCGCCGGAAGTCGTCGCCGAGATCTTATCGACCGCATCAATCTATGTCTGGCCTGGCCATGGCGAAGCCTATGGTCTTGCCTATCTGGAGGCGCAGGCGGCAGGACTGCCGGTCGTGGCCGAGGCCGTGGCAGGCGTGCCGGAAGTGGTTGCGCCTGATATCACCGGATTTTTAACGCCGCCCGGCGATGCGCCTGCCTATGCGCAAGCCATCGCGACCCTGCTGACCGATGCACAGCGACGGAGCGCGATGGGGCAAGCGGCCCGCCAGATGGTCAAGCAGGATCGCTCGATTGAGGCGGCCAGCGCCCGGCTTTTCACTGTTCTGGAACAGTGTCTGGGCGATAGTGCTAAACTGGAATCGGAAGGCGGCAGTCATAATGTCTGAAATTCTCTTGAGGCAGCGCCTCGATGATCTCGCCGCCCAGGGAAAGACCGTTAGCCTCTGGCTGCGCGATGACGATGCGGTCGAGCCCAGTGATCCGCTGGAGACTTTGCTGGCACTTGCCCGCCGCTTCCAGATACCGCTGACGCTGGCGGTCATTCCCGAGCCGACCGGTGCGGCGCTGGCCGGATTGCTGCGGGCAGAATCCCTTGCCACCATTGCCGTGCATGGCTGGAATCACCAGAGCCACGCTGGTCCGGGTGAAAAGAAGCAGGAACTTGGCGGGCATCGTCCGGCGGCAATCGTCCTGGACGAGCTGCGCCAGGGATTGGCCAAGCTGCACGGACTTTACGGCGAACAGCTGCTGCCGATGCTGGTGCCGCCCTGGAACCGGATCGACAAGGCTTTGCTGCCAGCGTTGCCGGGTCTCGGCTTTACGGCGCTGTCGGTGTTTGGCCGGGAGAAGCGCATAGATACTCTAACCCTTCTCAACACCCATGTGGATGTGATGGATTGGCACGGGACGCGCGGTGGGCGGGATGCCGATATCCTGTTTGCGGAACTGGCGGACTATTTGGCGCCGGACACTGAACCTTTACACGCCATCGGCATCCTCACCCATCATCTGGTTCATGACCAAGCGGTCTGGGATTTCCTGACGCGGCTGTTCGCGCTGACCGTCACCCATCCGGCCTGCCGCTGGGAAAGTGCGCGGACATTGCTTCAGCGGCAAGCATAAGCGCCTACCAGGATTTCCAGCCGATCAGCAGGCCGCCATCCGTGGTCAGGGCTGCATCCCGAGCTGCCTCCACCTCGGTAAATGGTGCGCCGCGTTCCAGATTGGCGGCAATGAGGCGCGCGTCGGGAACGGTAAAGCTGGTGCCTCGAAACACCACGGTCATCAGCAGCGGCCCGGTAGACCACCAGGCGGGGGCATCCGGCAGCAGCGCCATGGCCTGCGGCATGGCCTCAATGATCCGCGCAAAGACCGGATGGCCGGGCGGGCTGGCGATGAAGGAATTGGTCATCAGCAGGCTGCCGAGACCTGTCTGACGCGGCGTGTCTTCGGCAAGGGCGGCAAGCCCGACCAGAGAAAGACAATCGGCAAAGCCGATATCGTCACGGGCCGGATACCAGTCGCAATCGAGGTAGATCCCACCGAATTGCTGAAGGATCAGATAGCGCGCCACATCGACAGCGCCGGGAAAGTCGCCGCGGGCCAGCATGGCTTTAAAGCTTGGATGCTGGTCAAACCCCTGTGCTTCAAGGTCCGCCTCGCGCCACAGCCGATAGGCAAAGCCATGGCGGGCGCAGTGGGCGGCCCAGGCCTGGCAGGCGGGCGGCAAGGACAGTGTTCCGAGCCAGATCTGGTGCAGCACTCTTGGCACTGCCTCGCGGTTCAGCGCTGCCATATCCCGCCGCTCATCGCTGCTGAAGCACGAAAACGGCAAAAGCAGGACCGGCGGTGGCGCAAGTGTATATTGCAGCCCAGTGACCCGCAGCCGGTCTCCGGCAATCTTGGCAAGCTTCAGATAGGCCGAATGCAGCTTGCGCGGCATACCAAGTGCGGTGTCCGGCCCAAGCCCGGCCTGTGCCAGCAAATCGTGGTCGCCAGCCAGGGCATCCAGCACAGCTTTTGCCGCCTCGAGCTCGCGCTTTTTGGCAAGCTCCAGGCTTTGGGCAATCATGGCGCGACTTTTCAGTCTCGGGGGTAAGTCTTGGCTCACGATGACAGGTCCATTTTATCAGTCTTCTGACCTACCGATAAAAAACTGACATGTGCAAGCCGTAAAGCCATGTCCGGGTCTCGATTGAAGCATGTGTGTCAGCGATAGACATCAATGATTTGCTAAGATACGGTGGCTACAAAGTCATAGGATGGGTTGGGAAAAGTGACGCATGGCAGAATGCGCAGATCTGCTTTATGTGGATAATATCAGTGTGTCTTTTCCCCTGTTGGGTGCAAGCATCCAGGCGGTCAAGTCTTTCAGCATGGTGCTGCGGCCCGGCAAGGTCACGGCGCTGGTCGGTGAATCCGGGTCGGGTAAATCCGTGCTCGGGCGCTCGATCATGGGCATCGAATCCAACCTGGCACAGATCAATGGCCGGGTTGTTTTTAATGATCCCCAAAAGGCAGCGCAGGTCGATCTGCTGTCTTTGCCCTATGACGGGCGCCAGATCCGCCAGATTCGTGGCAACCGGATCGGCATGATCTTCCAGGAGCCGATGACCTCGTTTTCGCCGGTCCATACCGTCGGCAACCAGATCGAGGAAGTGTTGCGGGTCCACACCGCGCTTTCGCCGCGCGAACGCCAGGAGCGGCTGGAGGAAATGCTGGGGCTGGTGGGCTTCAACGACCCGGCCCGTGTGGCGACCATGTACCCGTTCGAGCTGTCCGGTGGCATGCGCCAGCGGGCGATGATCGCCATGGCGCTGATCTGCAATCCGGCACTGCTGATTGCCGATGAGCCGACCACGGCGCTTGACGTCACCATTCAGGCGCAGATCCTCAAGCTCCTGAAGGAATTGCAGGAAAAGCTTGGCATGGCGATCCTGCTGATCACCCATGATCTCGGTGTCGTCGCAAGTCTTGCCGATGAAGTCGTGGTGATCTACCGCGGCGAGGTGATGGAATCCGGCCCGGTCGAAGCAATTTTCAGCGCGCCGCAACATGCCTATACCAAGGGCCTGATGCAGGCGGTGCCGCATTTCGACATGGACCGCAATGAGCGCCTGAAACCACTTCGCGAAATCCACGTCGATACCGGCCGGTTGATGGACAAGTGTCGTGCTCCGTCCGGCGGCGACGGCGTGCTGCTTTCGGTGCGCAATATTTCCAAATCCTTCCAGTCCAAGGGGTCGAACGGGTTTTTCTCGCGCGCTTCTTCGCCAACTTTGGCCGTCAATGATGTCTCCTTCGATATTTTTCGTGGTGAAACCCTGGGCTTGGTGGGCGAAAGCGGTTGCGGCAAGACCACGCTCAGCAAGATTTTGATGCGCGGCGTCACGGCCGATCAGGGCACGGCGATCTATCATGGCGCCGATGGTCCGCTGGATATGCTGAGGGCTGAAGGACCAAAGCTGCAAGACTTGCGCACCCGCATCCAGATGGTGTTTCAGGACCCGGTTTCTTCCCTGTCACCGCGCATGACCGTGCGTGGCATCATCAGCGAACCCCTGGAAATTCACGAGCGCGGCAACCGGGCCGCACGGCTGGATCTGGTCAACCGGCTGATCCATGCAATCGGCCTGCCGGAATCCGCGCTGGGCCGCTATCCGCATAGTTTTTCCGGTGGGCAGCGGCAGCGGATCGGCATTGCCCGGTCGCTGGCGCTGGGGCCGGATCTTGTCATCTGCGATGAGCCAGTCTCGGCGCTGGATGTCTCGGTGCAGGCGCAGATCCTCAACCTGATGAAGGATTTGAAGACTGAGCTTGGTCTGACCTATCTGTTCATTTCCCACAATCTGGCTGTGGTGAATTACATGGCCGACCGGGTTGCGGTGATGTATGCGGGCCGTATTGTCGAGATTGCCCCTTGCGAGGTGATCATGCGCGATCCGGTCCATCCCTATACCAAGAAATTGCTGGCGGCGGTGCCGCTGCCCAATCTGGATCATCCGATGGATTTCAACCTGATCGGTGAGCCGTCGCTGGCCGCCAAGAAGAGGTGGGCCAGGCATTTTCACGATGAAGGCGATCCGGCAACGCTTGCCCATGCCGATCTGGGTGGTGGCCATCTGGTTTTGGCCCGCCGTGAGGTGGATGCAAGGGAGTTGCGCTCGTGATCCGCCACCGCCTTACCCGCCGTCGGGCGCTTGCGCTGATGTCCGCCGCCTTTCTGCCGCGCCCGCTTCTGGCAGCGTCTCATCCAAGTGAACCGGAACTGCTGAAAGCCAAGGTCGAGGCTGGCCAACTGCCGCCAATGGCTGAGCGTCTGCCGAAAGTACCGCGCGTCATCCCTCTTTCGGGACCTGAGCGGGCGCCGGGGCGCTATGGCGGCACGATCCGCATGTTGATCGGTGGCCAGCGCGATATCAGATATATGTCGATCAATTGTTACTGTCGGCTGATCGGCTATGACCTCGCCTTCAATTTCCAGCCGGATCTGCTGGAACGGTTCGAGGTGGTCGAGGAGCGGATCTTTACCTTCCACCTGCGCGACGGCCATCGCTGGTCGGACGGTTCGCCGTTTACGGCAGAGGATTTCCGCTATGTCTGGGAAGATATGTTCCATGACAAGAAGCTTTACAAGGGTGGAATTCCCACGGTTTTCCGGGTCAATGACAAGGAGCCGGTCTTTGAGGTGCTGGACGCGCTGACCGTTCGTTATACCTGGGAGGACCCTAATCCGGATTTCCTGGCCGAGCTTGCCGCCCCGACCGCAACGCGTCTGATGATGCCCGGCGCCTATCTCAAGCAGTTCCACCACAAATACCAGACCAAGGAGAAGCTGGAGGAGCTGGCCAAACGAAACGGCGTGCAGGATTGGGTGCCGCTGCATCAGAAAATGTCGCGCATCGTGCGCCCGGAAAATCCTGACCTGCCGACGCTGGATGCCTGGCTTCCCCGGACTGCGCCGCCATCGGGCCAGTTCATCTTCGAGCGTAATCCTTTCTATCACCGGGTGGACGAGAACGGCTTGCAGCTACCCTATATCGACAAGGTGGTGATGGGCGTTGGTTCCGGCGACCTGATTTCGGCCAAGACCGGCACGGGCGAAAGCGATCTGCAATTCACCAATCTGGATTTTGCCGATTATACTTTCCTGAAAAACGCCGAGAAACGCTATCCGATCAAGGTCGATCTGTGGAAGCGCACCCAAGGGGCGCGCATCGCGCTGATGCCCAACCTGAATTGCAAGGATCTGGTCTGGCGCCAGGTGCTGCTCGATGTTCGGGTGCGCCGGGCGCTGTCCCTGGCCATCAACCGCGAAGAGATCAACAAGGCGGTGTTTTTCGGCCTGGCCCAGGCTTCCGCCAATGCCATCCTGCCCGAAAGCCCGCTGTTCAAGCCGGAATATCGCGATGCCTGGGCCGGGTTCGACCCCGATCAGGCGAATGCGCTGTTGGACGAGGCGGGATTGACCCGCCCTGATCGGCATGGCCTTCGCTTGTTGCCGGACGGGCGTGAGGCAGTGCTGATCGTTGAGAGCGCCGGGGAAAGCTCCTTCGATTCCGACGTGCTGGAGTTGATTACCGATCACTTCCGCAAGATCGGCTTTCGCCTCTTTGTGCATATCTCGCATCGCGAACTGTTTCGCCGCCGGATTACCAATGGCGAAACGGTGATGGCCGTCTGGCAGGGATTGGACAATGGCGTTCCGACCGCCGATATGTCGCCGCGTGAATTGGCGCCGACCAGCGACGAACAGCTGCAATGGCCGCTCTGGGGCCTGCATACGCTGTCGGGCGGTGGCGATGGCCGAGCGCCGGAAATTCCCGAGGCGCGAGCGCTGCTTGATCTGTTTCGGGCCTGGCGGCAGTCTGATCTGCTGGAGGAGCGCACGGCGATCTGGCATGACATGCTGCGGCTCTATACCGATCAGGTCTTTACCATCGGCATCGTCAATTCCGCCTTGCAGCCGGTGGTGAAATCGCGAAAGCTCAGGAACCTGCCGGAAAAAGGCCTGTTCGGCTTCGTCCCGACCTCCCAACTCGGCGTCTATATGCCGGATACATTCTGGTATGATGAGGATGCGACATGATCCGCTATATTCTCTGGCGCATCGCCGTGATGATCCCGACGCTGATCATGATTTCCATGCTGGTCTTCACCATTATCGAATTGCCGCCTGGCGATTACTTTGAAAGCTATGTCGAGGAAATGCGGGCCATCGGCGAAAAGGCCGATTTGCAGGAAATCGAGGATTTGAAGGCGCGCTATGGTTTCGACCAGCCCGCGCCGATCCGCTATTTCAACTGGGTCACTGGCTTCGTGCAGGGCGATTTCGGCTATTCTTTCGAATATCGCATGCCGGTGGCCGATGTGGTGGGAGACCGGGTCTGGCTGACCATTCTGGTTTCCACCGTCACCATCGCGGTCACCTGGCTGCTGGCCTTTCCGATCGGCATCTATTCGGCCACCCATCAATATAGCTGGGGCGATTACGGGTTGACCCTGCTGGGCCTGATCGGCATCGCCGTGCCGAATTTCATCCTGGCGCTTGTCATGATGTATTTCGCCAATATCTGGTTCGGCATCTCTATCGGCCATCTGATGGACCAGCGCTTTCTGGGTCAGGCGATGAGCTGGGACAAGTTCAAGTCTATCCTCGAACATCTCTGGATTCCGGTGATTATCATCGGCACGGCGGGCACCGCTGGCATGGTGCGCCGTGTCAGGGCCAATCTGCTGGATGAGCTGCACAAGCAATATGTGATGACGGCGCGCGCCAAGGGCCTGCATCCGTTTCGGGTGCTGATC
The DNA here is from genome assembly GCF_037039395.1 of Agrobacterium vitis. Lineage (NCBI taxonomy): Bacteria > Pseudomonadati > Pseudomonadota > Alphaproteobacteria > Hyphomicrobiales > Rhizobiaceae > Gillisella > Gillisella vitis. Next base: position 2,324,877 of record NZ_CP146242.1, read on the forward strand.
AAGTATCCGCTGCGCATGTCATTGAATTTCTTCATTTCCGATATCGGCTCGATCCTGCCGACGATCATTTCCGGGGCGGAAATTACCGCCGTCGTGCTGTCTCTGGAAACCACCGGCCCGATGCTGATCCGGGCGCTTCAGGACCAGGACATGTATCTGGCCGGGTCGTTCCTGATGTTCCTGGCCGTGCTGACGGTCATCGGCGTGCTGATCTCGGATATCGCGCTGGCGCTGCTTGATCCGCGTATCCGTTTGCAGGGAGGGCGCAGCAAGTGAGCGATCCGCGAATGCCTTCCACCGGCCCTGCCTCTGGCGCCTTGGCACATTACGTGTCGCCAGCTCCGTTTGACCCCTATGCGATTGAAGATGAGGCAACATCCCGGCGCTCACCGGTAGACCAGGCCTCGCAATTTCGCCTGACCTGGTGGCGGTTCAAGCGGCACAAACTGGCCTATTATTCCGGCATTCTGCTGTTGACGGCCTATCTGATGATCGTCGTCATCGAATTTTTAGCCCCCTACAACGTCCATAGCCGCAATGTCGACCGGATCTACGCGCCGCCGCAAGCCGTGCATCTGTTCGATGAGAACGGTTTTGTCGGGCCTTTCGTCTATGGCCGGACGATGTCGCTGGATATGGACACATTGAAGCGGGTCTATACCGACGATCCGCAACAGGTGCAGAAGCTGCGGTTTTTCTGCCGTGGCGACAGCTATCGTTTCTGGGGCCTGGTGGACAGCGATCTGCATCTGGTCTGCCCGGCGGAAGGTGGCAATTTCTTCCTGCTCGGCACCGACCGGCTGGGCCGGGACGTGCTGTCACGCATTCTCTACGGCGCCCGGATTTCGCTGACCATCGGTCTTCTGGGCGTGATGACCAGTTTCGTGCTTGGCATCGTCATCGGCGGGCTGGCTGGCTATTGGGGCGGCTGGTTCGACATGGTCGTGCAGCGCATTACCGAAGTGCTGCATTCCATTCCCAGCATTCCGCTGTGGCTGGCGCTGGCGGCGATCATGCCGCCGGATTGGAGCCCGTTGCTGGTATATCTCGGCATCACCTTCATTCTCGGCCTTTTGGACTGGACGGGGCTGGCGCGGGCGGTGCGCTCTAAGCTGCTGGCGCTGCGCGAAGAAGATTATGTGCTTGCCGCCCAGATGATGGGATCGGGGAGCGCCCGCATCATCGGTCGCCATCTTATTCCCGGCTTCATGTCACATCTGATTGCCAGCGCGACGTTGACCATTCCCGGCATGATCCTTGGCGAAACAACCCTGAGTTTTCTGGGGCTTGGCCTTCGTCCACCAATTACCAGCTGGGGTGTGTTGCTGACAGAGGCGCGCTCGGTCAATGTGATTGCGCTTTATCCTTGGCTGCTGTTCCCGGTTGTTCCCGTCATCGTGATCATTCTTGCCTTCAATTTTCTAGGGGATGGTCTTAGGGATGCAGCAGATCCATATAAGTGATCGCTGTAAACAGGAACGGCGACCTTTATTCGTGCCCATGGCTGCTGCTCAGTCCGTCCGGATTGACTGATCCATGCAGTGACACTTCTCGGAGAGACTGACCACATGTCGAGACGACTGGGGCAAGCCCGCATCCTCATGTACAGCCATGATACGTTCGGTCTCGGCCATTTGCGCCGTTGCCGCACCATTGCCCATTCGCTGGTGGAGGATTATCGCGGCCTGCAAGTGCTGATCATTTCAGGCGCGACGATTGCCGGTGCCTTCGATTATCGCGCCCGGGTCGATTTCGTCAAAATTCCCAGCGTCATCAAGTTGCGCAATGGCGAATATACCTCGATGGACCGCCATATCGATCTGCATGAAACGTTGAAAATGCGCCAGTCGATCATCCGCCACACGGCGGAAAGTTTCGAGCCGGACATGTTCATCATCGACAAGGAACCGCTTGGCCTGCGCGGCGAGGTGGAGGACACGCTGACCTATCTGAAGACCCGCGGCACCAAACTGGTGCTCGGCCTGCGCGATGTGATGGATGCGCCGCATCTTCTGGAAGCGGAATGGAAGCGCAATGATGTGCTGGCCAAGATCGCCCGGCTCTATGACGATGTCTGGGTCTATGGGCCGCCGGATTTCTACGATCCGCTGACAGGTATCGACGCGCCACCGGCCTTGCGCTCGAAAATGCGGTTTGTCGGCTTCCTGCAACGCAATGCCCTGACGGGAACCCGGTCGGATCACTCGCCCCAGGAAGATTACCTGCTGGTGACCACTGGCGGCGGTGGCGATGGCGGCGATCTGGTGCGCGATGTCATTGCCGCCTATCAGGCCGATCCGACGCTGGACCAGCAGGCCCTGGTGGTGCTGGGGCCTTATATGCCCGCCGACTTGCGGCAGAAATTCATGGAGGCGGGATCGCGCCATCCAAAGCTGACGATGATTGAATTCGACAACCGCATGGAAGACCTGATCGCCGGTGCCAAGGCGGTGGTGGCCATGGGCGGCTATAATACCTATTGTGAAATCCTGTCCTTCGATAAGCCCGCCCTGATCGTGCCGCGCACCGAGCCGCGTGAGGAACAGTTGATCCGCGCCACCCGCGCTTGTGAATTGGGTCTGGTCAGCATGGTCCTGCCTGATCAATCCTGCGATGGCATGGCTTTTGCACAGGCGATCAAGGCCGTGTTGAAACGCGATCCGCCCTCGGTCAGTGCGCCGGGCATGCATCTCGAGGGCTTGCCGACCATTTCCCGCATCGTTGCCGACTGTCTCGAGGAGCGCGGTGCCGGACGTCTCTCGGTGGTGCAAGGGTAGTATCGTGCCACAGCCAAGAAAGATCGTCGTTTTACTGAAAGGCTATCCGCGACTGTCGGAAACCTTTATCGCCCAGGAATTGCTGGGCCTGGAGCAGGCCGGCTTTGCGCTGGAACTGGTGGCCATGCGCCGCCCGACCGACAAGAAGCGCCATCCGGTGCATGATGAGATCCAGGCGCCGGTGCATTATCTGCCGGAATATCTGCATGAAGAACCGGGACGGGTGCTGAAAGCCCTGTGGGCCGTGCGGCGTCTGCCCGGCTTTCGCCCGGTTCTCACGCAGTTTTTCAAGGATCTGCGGCGCGATTTTTCCCGCAACCGGTTTCGCCGTCTGGGTCAGGCCATGGTGCTGGTGGCCGAATGGCCTGGCAAGGCGGATTGGCTGCATGCGCATTTCATCCACACGCCCGCCTCGGTCGCTTTTTATGCCAGCCTGCTTGGCAGCAGGGGTTTCAGCGTTTCGGCCCATGCCAAGGATATCTGGACATCGGAAAGCTGGGATCTGGCTGACAAGCTGGCCCATGCCGCCTGGGTGGTGACCTGCACGAAAGTTGGCTTTGACCGATTGAGCGCTCTGGCCGACGGACGTGGCAGTGTCCATTTGAGCTATCACGGGCTCGACCTTGATCGGTTTCCGCATTTCGAGGGTGTGCGTCCGGCTCGCGACGGTTCTGACACCGCCGATCCGCTGCGGTTGCTATCGGTTGGCCGTGCGGTGAAAAAGAAGGGCTATGGTGTGCTGTTGCGGGCGCTCGCAGCACTTCCCGCCGATCTCAACTGGCACTTTACCCATATCGGCGGCGGTGACGAACTGGCCCGATTGCAGGCCTTGGCGGATCAGCTTGGCATTGCGGCTCGCATCACCTGGAAAGGCGCGATGGACCAGCGCGATGTGCTGACCCATTACCGCGACAGCGACCTTTTCGCGCTTGCCTGCCGGATCACCGCCGATGGCGACCGCGATGGCCTGCCGAATGTGCTGGTGGAGGCCGCAAGTCAGGGGCTGATGCCGGTCAGCACCACGGTCTCGGGGATATCCGAACTGTTCGTCGACGGCGAAAATGGACTGCTGGTGGAACCTGATGATGCGCAGGCGCTGGCTTTGGCACTGGAGAAGGCCATGCGTGATCCGGCCTTGCGCACCCGGCTCGGGTCCGCCGCCGAGGGCAAGGTGCGGCGGGATTTCGATTACCGCAACAGCATCCGCGACCTGACGGACTTGTTTTCTGGCCGTCAATAAGCACTTGCATAGGGTCTGGTTTCAGGAAATATGCCTTTGATGGCGCATGATATGGCATTCTTTGCGCCTTGCCATTCTGTGAAAAGCAGAAACGTCCCCAGGAGCAAACGTACATGACTCTTCGCCCGAAACGGGTTTTCTTTTATGTGCAGAATTTGCTCGGTATCGGCCATCTGGCCCGGGCCAGCCGATTGGCCGAGGCTATGGTGGAGGCCGGATTGTCGGTAACGCTGGTGACGGGCGGAACGTCGGTCAAGGGCTTTCCGGGACCGGGTATCGAGCATGTGCAATTGCCTGCCGTTCTCTCAGCCACAGGCTTTTCCGGTCTGGTCGATAGTGAAGGCAAGCCGGTCGATGCCAGTTTCGAGACAAGCCGTGCCGCATTGCTGTTGGCGGCCTTCGAGGCGGTTCGCCCGGATGTTGTGATCATCGAGGCTTTTCCGTTCGGTCGCCGGCAGGTGCGCTTCGAGCTTCTGCCGTTGCTGGATGCGATCAAGGCCACGCATCCCAAGCCATTGCTGCTCAGTTCGGTGCGCGACATTTTGCAGGAAAATCGCAAGCCTGGCCGCGACAAGGAAACCGTCAAGCTGGTCCAGGACCATTTCGATGGTGTTCTCGTGCATGGCGATCCGCAATTCGTCGAGCTGGAAGAGACGTTTCCGCTGGCAAAGACCATTCATGACAAGCTGCATTATACCGGCCTGGTCGCCGCCCCTGAGCCGGAACCGGCGGAAGAGGTCTTCGACATCGTCATTTCGGCGGGGGGAGGGGCGGTCGGTGCCGCCTTGATCGAAGCGGCGCTGGATGCCCGCGACATTCTCGGCGGTGATCTCGGTGAACAGCTGCGCTGGTGCCTGATCACCGGACCCAACCTGCCTGAGGCCGATTACGAGCGCTTTACCCAGCGCGCACCCGGCACTGTCGCACTCTATCGCTTTCGTCCGGATTTTCCGGCCCTGTTGCCCAAGGCCAAACTCTCCGTTTCGCAAGCGGGATATAATACGGTTTGCGATGTGTTGCGGGCCAGATGTCCGGCGCTGCTGGTGCCATTTGCGGCAGGCGGCGAAACCGAGCAGACGGTGCGGGCGGAAAAACTGCAAGCGCTGGGCCTGGCCGTGGTTATCGGCGAGGACGGATTGAATGGCGGCACCATGGCAAAGGCCATCACCAAGGCGCTGAAATTGAAGTTTCCTAAAAAACTGCCTGTTTCGCTGAACGGTGCCGCAGAAACGGCGCGGCTGGTCAAGGATTTGGTGGAGCAGCGACAGGCGGGATGATGCGTTTATGCCTCACATCTCTGATGGATGTGAGGTATTTGCAGGCTCTTCAAGCGGTGAGCATGATTGCCCCGCTCATCACAGTCCAAGCTGGTGATGATGTTCCAGATACCAGTCCATGGTCGCCTTGACGCCGACATCCAGCGTGGTTGTCGGTTTCTGCCCGGTGAGCGCCACCAGCAGATCAGGGCTGGCGAAGGTGCGTGGCACGTCGCCCTGTTGCATCGGCAGCATTTTACGCTTGGTCGGGCGGCCCATAATGGTCTCGATGGTCTCGATGAAATCCATCAGCGCAATCGGTTGGCCACCGCCGATATTGATGACGCGGAACGGGGCGTTATGGGAGAGCGTATCCAGGTTTTCCGGGGTGCGTACCCGGTTTTGTTCGCCAGGGGCAATGGCTGAAAGGGCGATGACACTGTCGATCAGGTCGTCGATATAGGTGAAATCGCGGCTCATCTTGCCTTCGCCATAGATCTCGATGGCTTCATCGGCGAGCATCGCCTTCATGAACTTGAACAACGCCATATCCGGGCGGCCCCAGGGGCCATAGACGGTGAAGAACCGAAAGGCCGTGGTCGGCACTTTGTAGAGATGGGCATAGCTGTGGGCCATCAGCTCCATGCCCTTCTTGCTGGCGGCATAGAAGGTCATCGGCTCGTCGGCGCGGTCGGTCTCGCGGAAGGGAACCTGCGGATTGGCGCCGTAAATGGATGAGGTCGAGGCCAGCATCAAATGCCCGATCTGCAATTGCCTGGCGATTTCGACAATGTTCCAGGAGCCGATCAGGTTGGAATCCAGATAGGCTTTCGGGTTTTCAAGACTGTAGCGCACGCCTGCCTGGGCGGCGAGGTGGATGATGACGTCGGGCTTGGCCTGATCCACGGCCCGCTCAAGCGCTTCGCGGTCCTCCAACATTCCGATCACGCCGGTGAAGCTTGGAAACTGGGCAAGTCCAGCGTTGCGGGCTTCCTTGAGGCGCAGATTGTAATAGGCGGTCATGCCATCATAGCCGGTGACGGTATGGCCATCCTGAAGCAGGCGGCGGGCCAGATGAAAACCGATAAAGCCAGCGGTGCCGGTGATGAAGTAGCGCACGGGAGAACTCACTTTCCAGATGGACGAAGCCGCTGTGTTTAAGGTGCAGCTACCCGTTCAAGTCAAGCGAGTTCTACTGCATAATTCCTCAAATCGGAATCGATTAGAGGAATTATGCGGGAGATATAAAGAGCTACAGCGAGGCTTTGTGCGTCAAACAGGGCGCACGGCGCTGTCGTAAAAGCCCGAAACAGGGGTGTAAAATGCGTGAACCGGCAGGTTTCCCCACCGGTTCGATCTGTTGAAAGCTTTTATGTTGTTCAGGCGGCTCTGGTCTGCGCCCGGTCTCTTGGGTCGGCACCGAGCTTGAACTGATCGACCAGACCCATCAGCGTATCGGCTTCATCGGCCAATTGGCGGGTGGCGGCATTGGTTTCCTCGACCATGGCGGCATTGCGCTGGGTCATCTGGTCCATGCCGTTGACGGCGGAATTGACCTCGCCCAAGGCCGTTGACTGGTCGCGGCTGGCCAGCGCAATCGCTTCGACGCGCTGTGAAACGCTGACGATTTTCGTCGAAATTTCCGAAAGAACCTCACCGGTGCGCTGCACCAGCTTTGCACCGGCGGCGACTTCCGTGCTCGACGTGTTGATCAGCGCCTTGATATCCTTGGCGGCATTGGCCGAGCGTTGCGCCAGTTCGCGCACTTCCTGGGCAACGACCGCAAAGCCCTTGCCCGCTTCGCCGGCACGCGCGGCTTCGACGCCGGCGTTCAGCGCCAGAAGGTTGGTTTGGAAGGCGATTTCGTCGATGACGTCGATGATCTGGACAATCTGGCCGGAGGCATTTTCGATCCGGCCCATGGCATCGATGGCACTGGCGACAACCTTGGAGGAGGTGTCGGCTGCGGTTTTGGTTTCGGCAACGATGGTGTTGGCTGCCTGGGCCTGTTCGGTCGAGGATTTCACCGTGACGGTGATTTCGTCGACGGCTGCTGCGGTCTGTTCCAGCGAGGCGGCCTGCTGTTCGGTGCGTTTGGCCAGATCGTCGGCGGCAGCGGTCATTTCGCCCGCATTACGCTGGATCATATAGGTATTGGCGCGGATCTGGCGCATCGTGTCCTGAAGGTTTTGCAGCGAGGTGTTGAAATCGACGCGCAATTGTTCAAGGCGGCCGGTAAAAGGCGTATCGATGGTGACGGAGATATCGCCGCTGGCCAGCCGCCCCAATCCACCGGCCAGTGCGTTGACGGCAAATTCGATCTGCCGGTCGATGGCCTGCTTTTCCGCATCGTTGCGGCGGCGCTCTTCCTCGGCTTCATTGCGCTCAGCCTCGCTGCGCTGCTCAATCTCGATCTTCGACAGTGCATTCTGCTTGAACACGCCGAGCGCGCGGGCCATTTCGCCGATTTCATCGACACGGGCTTCCCCGCTGATGCCGGTGTCCAGCTTGCCCTCCGCCAGGCGGCGCATGGCTGCGGTGATCTGGCCGATCGGACCCTTGAAGGTAAGAACGAGGCCGATACCGGCAAACAGCGAAATCAGTAGGCCAAGGGTCATGGCGCCGATGGAAATCGAATTGGCGTCACGGCGTTCCTCTCCGGCGCTGACCTTTTGCATTTCGGCAAAAGATGTCAGCTGCTGCCAGATGCGGTCGAGATCGGTGCTGGCGGTCTGGAAATTGGTCTGACGATCCAGGCTGATCTTGACCAGTTCGTTGCTGGCCTTTTCCATCAGGGCGATGGCCGGTGTCAGCTTGGCTTCAAGCGGTGCATAGAGCCCAAAGGAGCCGGACGTGCCCTTGAGTGCCGCGAGCGCTGTTTTTAACCCGGCAAATTCCCTGCGCAGGCTGGTGAGATTCTGCTCGGTCGGCGCCAGCATGAAGCTGGCGGTGGTGATCTGGAACCTGTAGGCGGCATCGATCAGGCCGCGCCCATCGGTCAAAAGCAGCTGCGCCTTTTCCAGCGGCACGTCCATTTCGCCGAAGCGGGCCGTGGCATCCTTCATCTTCTGCTGCGCGGCAAGGCCGAGATAGGCGGACAGCTGGGTAAAATTCCGCAGCTTGGTCGCCATGGCTTCCGCCACTTCCGGCGATTTGTCGCCTGCTGTTACCATGTCGCCGAGATCCTTGATGATGGTCTCGATGGTGCGGGCGGCGGATTTGTTCTTTTCCGGCAGGGCAGCGGCCAGGGGTGGCTGGCGGGTCTTCATTTCGGCGAGATTGGCCGCGACGTAGTCGAATTTCTCTTCCGGGGTCGGCAGGCTGCCGAATTTGCGATTGATATCGGTCAGAAAACCGCTGGTCAGTGCAATCTTGTCGGCGTCGCGCAGCATCTGCTTGGCGGCGGTCTCGTCAGCCTGGATCGACAAGGTCACTTTCTTCATGGCCTCGGAGAGGTCATTCTGAGCGGCGACAATATTGGCCGTGCCCTGGCTCATATCCTTGATCAGGTTGGCTTCCGTTTCATGCAGCGACCAGAGCGTGCCCATGTGGCTGACGACGCCATCGACGGCGGTCGAAGCTTTTTCAAGCTCGCTTCGGCCATCGGCATTGGTGTCGAGTTGGTCCAGCGTGCGCTTGAGCACCCGCTGCTGTTCCTTCAGTTTCTCGGTGACCGCATTGCGGCTTTGCTCTGTGGTCTTGTCGAGAAATTCCGTCATCGCGATGGACACATCGCGAAACCCGCTCAAGGATTGCAGCACGCTGTTGGAAATCTCCATCCGACCTTGAAGCAGGCCGGAGGCATAGAGACCGGTAAAGCCGACCGCGCCGATGGTGACGACGAAGGGAAGGATGAAAATCAACACCTTGGTCTGAATGCGGAAACGCGACAACAAGCGATCTATGAACATGGGTCCCAGCTTCTCCAAAGCCATGTCGCCTGGCCGGATACGCGTCTTAGGCGCGTTTGGCTGAGCGATTGAGGCAGCAAATGCAAAGCGATTTCCGGATAAGGACGACATGTCTTGAGCGGCAAGTCTCTGCCATCGCTCTCCAGAAGCGTGTCAGACCTCTCACAGTCATTGTGCAGGCGCTGGCGGTCAAGCGACATCATCGTCTATCGACGACATTAGGAGGTGTTTGTTAAGATCAACTTAAATTTGCCATTTCCCCCTTTTTATCGAGGGTATATGAGCTTAAAATATATAAGTGTAAGTCAATGTTATTGAAGGAAAATGCCAACGCTGGCACTACGGCCACTGGCATCGATTACCGTTAGTGTGGAGTAACCATTACCGTCAGGTGTCCAGCGGGTGGTGCGGGTGCGGGCAAGATCCGGCAGGGCCTGTCCATTGGCCAGCCAGCGGAAGGGCGCACGGCCCGCTTGAAGTTTCAGCACCAGTGGCAGCTGCGCGCCATCGGCGGTCCGGCCAAGTTCCACATGGGCGCCTTCCGGGGGATAGACGATCATCGGCGGCTTTTCGCGGGCATTGAGGGCGATCAAGCCGCTGGCATCGCGCGAAAAGCGCCTGAGGCCGGGCGTCAGATCGCTCTTGGCGAGTCGCAAGGTGCCATCCGGCGGCGCGGGCAGGGGGGCTTGCGGCAGTTTGGACCGGGCAAAAGCCTCAAACAACACAGGAGCTGCGGTGCCATAACCGGTCAGACCTGGAATGGCACTGTTATCCGCCCTGCCGATCCACACCCCGATGACCGTACGGCCATCATAGCCGATCGACCAGCCATCTCGGTAGCCGTAGCTGGTGCCGGTCTTATAGGCGATCCGTCCGGTCAGCGCGCCAAGCGGCGGGGCGACACCAGACAGGATATCGGTGACGTTCCAGGCCGCAGCCGGTTCCAGCAGGCGTCCGGGCTCGGCATGGGCGCTACCGAGCATGGCGCAGTCGCGCAGCCGGATGGCGCTGCCTTGCCGGGCAAGGGCTGCATAAAGCGTCACGAGGTCCTTCAACGTCGTACCGGCACCGCCCAGCGCGATGGCAAGTCCCGGGGTTTCCGCCTTGGGCAGGTCGATCCTGATGTCTGATCTTTTCAGCCGGGAGAGCAATTGCGAGGGGCCGACCGCTTCCAGCAAGCGGACTGCTGGCACGTTCAGCGACAATTGCAGGGCGTCTCGGATGGTGACGTCGCCCTGATAATGCATGTCGAAATTTTTCGGCCGGTAGCCGGCGAAATCGGCAGGCCGATCCTCGATCACCGTATCCTGGGCAATCAATCCCTGTTCGAAAGCCAGACCGTAGATCAGCGGCTTCAGCGTCGAGCCTGGCGACCGTTTGATGCGCGTCATGTCGATCCAGCCGGAGCGGCTGGCATCGAGATAGGCGGCGGAACCGACCCGGGCGAGGATTTCGCCGGTGCGGATGTCGGCGGCCAGAATTGCCACCGAGACCTTTGGAGGCAGTTTCTGGGCGGCCTGTCTGGCCACGGTTTCCAGGGCGGCCTGTACGTCTTTTTTGAGTGTGGTTGGATAGATCAGGTTTTCTGGCCGTTTGCGTCGCTCGGCATCGCCGACATGGGCGGCAAGCATCGGCAATTCCAGCCTTGTCTTCGGGATCGGCACGACGCTTGCCAATTGCCGGTCCTGGGCTGAGACGATGCCGGCTTTTTCCATGCGGGCCAGCACGCGGTCGCGGGCGGCAAGGGCGTTATCGGCAAAGCGGTCGGGCCGTCGCCGTTCCGGCAATTGCGGCAGGGCCACCAGCAGGGCTGCTTGCGCAGGCGTTAGATGTTTCGGCTCCTTGCCGAAATAGGCAAGCGAGGCGGCCCGCACCCCTTCGAGATTACCGCCATAGGGGGCGTGGGTCAGGTAGAGATCGAGAATGGCGGCCTTGTCCAACCGGTGCTCGATCTGGATGGCCCGCAGCGCTTGCTGGGTCTTGGCCAGAAAGGAACGTGATTTTCGCGGCTCGATCAGCCGTGCCACCTGCATGGAGAGCGTTGAGGCACCTGACACGATCCGGCCATGGCTGATGAGCTGAACCGCCGCCCGGCCAAGCGCCAACCCATCAATGCCCGAATGCTGATAGAAACGCCGGTCCTCATAGGCGACCAGCATGCGCAGCAGCAACGGATCGACATCAGCGGCCACGGTTTTCAGCCGCCAGCGGCCCTCCTGCGTGGTAAAGGCGCGCAGCAATTGCCCATCGGCATCCAGAAGCTCCGCCGAATTCGGGCTGATCGCATCGAGCGGCGGCGGAAAGGCCGCGTCCAGCCGGTTCAGTCCATGCCAGACCGCCCCGCCCAAAAGCAGGCAGGTCAGCAGCACCAAACCGAATGTCGCGCGGCGCCGGATCACTGTTCTGCCTTGACCTCCATGCGTCCCGTTGCCGTGCGGGCATAGCGCTGCGGGCGATACATGTCCTCGACGCTGGCGGCGGGGTGGTCGAACACGCCCGGTGTCACGGCGCGCACCACATAGGCCAGAACCATGTCGCCACTCTCCTGGCTGGTGCTGTCGAGGGCAGCGACAAAGCGGTCGTCGCGGAATTCCAGATGGGCGGCTTTGGTTTCGCCCAGCCAGTCGAAATTGGCGAGATCAGCACTGCCGACCAGGGCCGGATTGTCGATTTCCAAGCCAGCCGGCAGCAGATCGGTCACCAGCAATTGGGTTGGCAGGCTCTGTGCTCCGGCCCCGTTTGCAGCTTGGGCGACTTTCAACACCACCACATAGCGCTGGTTCTGCGCCGCCTCGCTGATATTCACCTTCTCGCCGGACAGCGTGTAATAGCTGCGCTCAATGGTGAAGCCTTCGCTGGCCGCTGGCAGCGGATATTTCGGCACGGCCACGGTGGTGACTGTTGCCGTCAGCGGATCGGCGCCGGTATTGTCCAGCGTGACCGGCTGATGCATCAGGTCATCGCCCTCGATTCTCGCCCGGTAGCCGCCGGTTTTCAGGCTGCCATTGACGGTCACGGCAAGGCCATCGTCGCTTTTGTCCAGCGCCCGAGCGGCCAGCAGCATCCAGCTTTCTTCCTGGGTGCTGGTATAGCTCTTGCGCTTCCAGTCTTCGATCACCGCCCTGCTCAGCGCCGGGATGATTGGCGGCACAGGCCGGGCCTCGGCGGCCAGCGCCAGGATGGCGGCGCCGTCGCGCAATTGCGAACCGTAATCCGAGCGGGCCAGGCTGACCGGCGTGATCGAGCCTTGCTGCGACTGGGCGCTTGCGGCGCGGAATATCGCCTCCGCCTTGACCGGGTCGCCGTAGAGCGACAGGGCCGCTGCCAGATGCGCCTTGGACAGTGGCGTCGGGAACCGGTCCAGCATGGTATCGGCATAATAGCGCAGGTCGCTGATCGCGGCGCGGCGATTGCGGGCCAGCACATAGAGTGCATAGGCTATCTCATTGCCCTGCGCTTCGACATCGGTGTCATAGGACAGTTTGTTGGCCAGATTGTCCAAAGCCTGCACCAGGGCGGCATCGGGGACATCAAAGCCCTTTTCGCGGGCGCGGGTCAGGAAATCACTGACATAGGCGTCCAGCCACAGGTCTTCCGAACCGGGTGCCCAAAGGCCGAAACTGCCCTGTGCTGCCTGATAGGACAGCACCCGGTAGATAGCGTCCTGAATGCGCCGGTTGATATCGGCATCCGTGGGCAGTCCGGCCACATTGGCGAGATCGTTGAGATAGAGCAGCGGCAGCGCCCGGCTGGTGGTCTGTTCGGCGCAGCCATAGGGGTAGCGGTCAAGGCTGGTCAGCAGGGCGGCAATGTCGAAATTGGCGCCGCGCGACACCGAGAGGCTCAGCGACGCGCCTTGCAACACGCTATCGGCCAGAAGATCGCCGTCCACGATCAGGCTCTTACCCGCCGCTAACGGCAATTCGCGTCGCGTCGTCACCGGCAGCGCGGCTGGTCGCACCGGCAGATCCAGCAACCGGGTGAGCGACAGCCCGGTGTTCTTTGCCTCCCCGGTATTTGCGCTCGTGGCAGGGGCTCCTGAACCACTGTCGCCACCAGCAGAAGCCGTTACGACAGAGGTAAGCGCCACGGAAACCGTGCCATCGCCGGGGACAAGCCCCTTCAACCCGACTGACAGGCTGGTCCGCGCCCCCGCTTTCAGCGTGACCGGGATCTGCGCTTTGGCAGGGTCGATTTCCACGGATGGATTGCCCTTCAGCGACAGCAGGTAATCTCCATCAGGCGCATCGGTGGCGGCCAGATCGAGCTGGAGCCGGGCTTGATCGCCTGGGGCGAGGAAGCGCGGCAGCGAGGCGGTGATCACGACGGGGTCGCGGACGATCACATCGGTTTGCGCATGGCCGATACCGGTGCGGTTCCAGGCCACGGCCATCAGGCGCACGGTGCCGTTGAATTGTGGAATGTCAAACTCCACCTGCGCCTTGCCGGTATGGTCGAGGTGAACAGGGCCGGAAAACAGCGCCACCAGTTTTTCCTTGGGCGGACTGGCCTGCAAGGCCATCATGCCGCCATCGCCGCCGGTGCGCAGCTTGCCCATGGCGCCAAGCGATCCGTCGATCAGCTGACCGTAGAGATCGCGCATTTCAATGCCCAAGCGGCGCTGGCCGAAATACCAGCCGTCCGGGTCAGGCGCCTCAAAGCGGGTGAGGTTGAGAATACCGACATCCACCGCCGCCACCGTGACATAGGCATCATTGCCGCCACCGGTGACGCTGATCGGCACGGTCAGTTTACGGCGCGGCTCGATCTGCTGCGGCGGCGTGAGCTTGATGGCCAGCTTGCGGTTGGCCGGATCGACGCTGAGCCAAGTGACGCCGATGGCGCGCATCGGCATGCGGGTCTCCTGGCTTTCACCCGGGCGATAAAGGGTCGCGGTAATATAGGTACCCGCGCCAAAATTATCGGTCACGGGAATATCGATCTCGCCGCCGGTGGCGGCGATGCTGGCGGTTTCCGTCGCGATCAGGGTTTCGGAGCCGATGGTCACCAGAACTTCACCGGCATAGCGTGACGAGACTTTCAGCTTGGCGGTTTCACCGATCTTGTAGACCGGCTTGTCGAGGCCGATTTCCAGGGCATCCGGGGTTTCGGTCGATCCTGCCTCAACGAACCAGCCGGCATTGAATTCGATGCTGGAGGCAGCGCCATTGGGTGTTGGCGCATCGACTTCCAGCCGGTAACGGCCCCAGCCGACCGGCATCGGCAGATCGGTTTTCTCCGCGCCGATATCGACCGTGCCGCTGGCGGCCAACTTGGTGCTGGTGATCGGCTCGAAGCGCCAGGCGCTGCCATCGCGATACCATTGGTAATCGCGCTCCAGTTTCAGCAATTTCCACTTTGAGCCTGGAAGCGCCTGTGGCTTGCCATCGGCGTCGAGCGCGATGAGCTGGAAATGTCCGGTGCTGTTTTCGGAAAGCTCGCCGGAGAACTCTGGCTTGATGCCGATGGCGGGCTGGCCGGTCTCAACGGGAAGCGTCAGTTGCCGCTCCACTGCCCGGCCGCTGCCTTCCTTCAGGCGCACGGATAGTTGCGCCTGCAACAGTTGCGTGGTGGCGGGCAGCTCATCGACCTGAAGATCGACGCTGCCATGGCCCTTGTCATCCAATGGCTGGAGAGCGTCCAGCGTCAGGCTGCTATTGTCTCCCGCCTCTTCATCGGCAAGGCCGAAGACGAAGCCGGGCAGGTCGTCGCGGCTGCGGGTCGGCTTGATGACCATGTCGCCTTCCAGCGAAAGGCCAGCAGCCGGTGCGCCGTAGAGATAGCGGCCATCGACACCAACCGACAGCGGCATGCCGGGTTTCAGCACGTCTGCTGCCGGTTTCAGATCGAACTCGATCCGGTCGGGCAGGAAATCATCGACCAGAAAGGTTTTTTCGGCAATGGCCGGTTTTTTCGGATCGACATGGATGCCAAGCGTCCAGGTGCCGCGCATCACCGAGGTGTCCAGCGCCAGATCCACTGCATGGCCGCCAAGACCTGCACCGGTGCTGACTATGCGGCGATATTCCACGCCGTCGGGCCGTGTGAAGATGAAGGTCAGCGGCAGGCCGTCGATGGCTTCCGCGCCGATGTCGCGGGCAAGGGCTGCAACATGCACGGTGTCACCGGGGCGGTAGATTCCGCGTTCCGTCCAGGCGAAAATATCGATGGCGCCCGGCGCGGTGCGCCCGGTGACGCCTCGGTCCGACAGATCGAAACCGGCCTTGGTCATGTCGAGGAACACGAAATCCTTGCCCGGCTGCTCGCCGGTCAAAACGGCAGGGGCTAGCGCCGCACCGGAGCGCATCAGGCCAGCGGAAAAGGTGGCCCGGCCCTGATCATCGGTGGTGGCGGTGCCGAGGATTTCGTTGTTGCGGGCCAGCAATTTCAGCTCGACACCGGCGATTGGCTTGGCGGAATTCAGCGAGCGGGCAAACACGTTCAACCCGTCAGTACCGGCAAAGGTGGAAAGGCCGATATCGGACACCAGGAACCATTGCGTGGCGCGGTCTTCCCATTCGTCACTTTTGCCGGCATTGGGGGATGCCGTCAGCACATAGATGCCGGGCTTGCGTTCCGGCAGAGCCTCGTCCACCGGAAAACTGGTGGTGACTTCACGGTTCAGGCTGGTTTCAATGTCGATCGAGCCTTGCCAGACCAGTTCGCCATTGTCCTTTTCGATCCGGTCGGCACCGTAACCGCTGAGCTGCGAGAGAAATTGCGAATTGCTCATCAGCGGCGCAATCGCCCGTTCGCCGATCCGATAGAGCTTCAGATTGGCCTTGTCGGTGTTAACAGAGACCAGCGGAATGCCGCGCCTTGCCGCAGATGGCAGTACGAAATGGTCGCCGGTAAAGCGCACGGTCGGGCTGCGGTCGCGGATATAGACGTCGATATCGGTCTTTGCTGCCAGCGGTTCATCGACGGAGGAGGGCAGGCCTTCCCGCAGTCCAATCGTATAGCGCTGGCCATAATCCAGCCCCTCGACACAAAGCTGGCTGTCCTTGGCTTCCAGCACCTTTGGCGGCTTGCCATTGACGGTGACGAAGGAGGTGTAATCGGTGCCGCGATTGATCAACGGATCGGAAAACTGCACGCAGGCGCGGGGGCTGGCGGCATCGGCATCGACGCTATTGCCGGTGATGCGAAAACCCTTGGTGGCTTTCAGCGCCAGATAGGCGGCGCGAACAGACTTATCGGCGACAAGCTCGAGGCTCGCCTTGTAGGCATTCAGCGCAGCGCGGAAATTCTCGTTTTTCTCCAGGGCCTTGGCCAGCACAGCCAGCGCATCGGCTCGCTCCTTGGCGCTGCGGGTCAGGTCATAGCCGAGAAGGGCAGCGTAAAGCCCCTGATTGGCAGAAGCGCGATCATCCTTGATGGTGTTGGCGGCACGCGCGGCGCTGATCCACAGGCTGGCATCCTGAGGGGAAAGCTGCGTGGAGGCCAGAAACCCGGCCAGGGCATCGGCGCCCTTGCCCGCCGACAGGCTGGCATGGGCGCGACCGATCAGCCCGTTGAGGCCGAGTTCGGGCTGTTCCGCCGTCTGTGTCAGCCGCGCTTTGAAAGCGTTGGCTTGTGTGCGCAGACCATCGGAGATGAAGCCGAGCTTTGCAGGCGCGCCGATATCCGGCTCGGTGGCACTGGTGACAATCTTACCGGCAACGGCGCCTGCAAAGGGGCTGACCTGGTTGAAATCCGATTTCAGAAAGCACCATCGGGCCTTGATATTATAGGTGAAAGCGCGGCAGGATTTGTCGTCGATACAGCTTGCCTGGCATTGGTCCAGAGTGACGTTTTGCGCGGTGCGCAAGTCAAAGCCGCTGTAATCGCCGTCCTGGGTCAGCGCGATGCTACGGTTGGTTTCGGCAGCCATTACCGGTAATGTGGGGGTCGGCAGCATGAGGCCCAGGAGGGCAAGCACCGTCCCGGCGAATATCCGTTGCAGACCCATGACAATTGCCCCTCTTTACGTCAATCGACCGGCGCGTTGCGACGAGCCGCCCGCTCCTCATGCATTCCCTTATCCCAAGGCTCGGAAATGCTCAAACATTCTCGCTGTGACATCATTGCGACGGTCCCACGTCCATCCAAGGCTTGAGGGTGTCGCGCATGGAATGCGACCTGCCATTTTCCATGACAGGTCCTTTTACTCTTCCGATTTAACCATTTGGTGTCAATGAGGTTTTTCGTCGATCACCACATCGACCCGCAGATCGCGGCCTGCCCGCCAGCCATTCCAGGCCGCGCCAAGCCCGAGCGCGACAAACAGCAGGGCGGCCCAGGCGAAACTGCCCGTGAAACCACGGATCAGCCCGACCAGCAGCGGACCTATGGCGGCCAGGCAATAGCCGACGCATTGCGCCATGCCGGACAGATGGGCGGCAATCTGCGGGCTGCCGGAGCGCAGCACGATCGCGGTCATGGCAAGCGCGATCAGGCTGCCCTGGCCGATGCCTTGCAGCACGGCCCAGATCCACAGGGTGGAAAGGGGAGCAAACAACAGGCCGATCAGTGCGATGACAGCGAGAATGGCAACAGCGGCGTTGACAAGGCTTTGGTTCCTGCCCCGAACGGCAACCTGCGGCGCGACAATACAGGCCGCCGCCTGCACCATGACCGAGACCGAAACGACGGCGCCTGCCGTTACCCCGTCCAGCCCGCGTTCCCGCAGGATCGGCACCAGCCAGCCGAACACACAATAGGCCAGCGCCGATTGTAACCCGGTGTAAAGCGTCACGTTCCAGGCCAGCCGGTCACGCCACAGGCCCTTCACCTCAGCCTTGAACCCAGGCCTTGCTGCATGGCTCGAAAAAGCCTGCGGCAGAAACAGCAGGAACACCACGGCAGCCGGGAGCGCCCAGGCGGCAAGGCCGATGGCCAGCGAGCCGCCACTGGCCGCCTCGATCGGCAGGGTCAGCCCGGCGGCAGCCGCCGCGCCACCACAGAGCGCCATGGTGTAAAAGCCGGTCATCAGTGCGGCCCGATCAGGGAAATCGCGTTTCACCAGACCCGGCAGTAGAACATTTCCAACCGCGATACAGGCACCGGCAAGCGCCGTGCCGAAAAACAGGGTGGGAAGGCTGGAAAAGCCGCGCAGGGCAGTGCCGATGGCCAGAAACGCCATGACGGCCAACAGGGTCTTTTCCGCGCCATAGCGGTCGCCAAGTCTGGGTGCCAGGGGTGAGAAGACCCCAAGGCAGACCACCGGCAGGGTGGTGAGCAGGCTGGCGCCCAGCACGGAAAGCCCCAGTTGGTCACGTATTTCCGGCAGCAGCGTCGAGGCGCTGGAAAACAGCGGGCGCAGGTTGAAGGCAATCAACACCAGACTGACGCCCAGCACGATGCGCGACAAACGCGACCGACCCGAGGCTTGAGGCGGGAGAGGGGCTTCTCCCGCCTGCGCATCGATCAGCAATTCGTCGCCAAGATCAAGCTTGGAATGGGCATTCGTCATCTGTTGGGGCTTTCAGTGTCTTCAGAGAGGGGTCTTATCATCAAGAAAGGCAAGCATTGGCTGCATGAAGGCGCGCACAGCAAGGTCAGCTTGATCGGGGTCGCCGCTGGCAATGGCATCGACAATGGCGCGGTGGGCATCAAGGTCCGGTTCCGGCAAAAGGCCACCGGTGGTCGCTTCGATGGTCTGGGTAACCGAGCGGGTGAAAAACTCGTAAAGCTCCAGCATGGCGGCGTTTTCCGATGCGGCGATCACCGCCCGGTGAAAGGCCAGATCGCGGGCGATAAAAGCGTTACGGTCGGGATCGGCGCCGGAATGGCCGCGCTGATCCAGCAGGGCGTGCAATTGCCTGACGGTGGCGGGTCTTGCCCTGACGGTGGCCAGCCGGGCGCCCTCGACATCCAGTGCCAGCCGAGCCTCCAGCCGGTCGCGCAGGCTGGTGCGGTGAGCAAGATCCAGCGGTTCCGGGGTG
Organism: Agrobacterium vitis; assembly: GCF_037039395.1. Lineage (NCBI taxonomy): Bacteria > Pseudomonadati > Pseudomonadota > Alphaproteobacteria > Hyphomicrobiales > Rhizobiaceae > Gillisella > Gillisella vitis. The sequence goes on from NZ_CP146242.1 coordinate 2,343,987, forward strand.
ATGCGATCCTTCACGACATAGGTGCCGGAGCCCTGGCGGGTTTCCAGCAAGCCCTGCGCCACCAGCACCCGCACGGCTTCGCGGATCGTGCCGCGGCTGACATGCAGCGCCTCAGACAGGCTTTGCTCGTTCGGCAATTTTTCGCCGACCCGCCACGTCCCACGGCCAAGGGCGGTTCGAATGCGTTCGGCGGCCCCATCGGCCAGATTGGTTTTTTGTAGAGGTCTCATCCGACAATTGATAAAGTCATCCGATGACTTTATCAATTGTCGGATGCGCATTTATTTCAGTGGATCTATATGGGCGGTTCGCTTCGCGCATGATAGGGACCGCTAATTCGCTCCTTTTTTATTAAGGCCTACAGTCGTGATCCGTTCCCTCCTTGCCAATTTTCAGACCTCTCGTGCCACCGGTCCGGCCATCATGCTGGCGGGGATGCTGATGTTTGCGCTGAACGATGCCATGGCCAAGGCGCTTGTCGCTCATTACGGGCTGGGTCAGGTCGTGGTGCTGCGCAGCCTGGCGGCTTTGCTCCTGCTTTTGCCGTTTCTGGTGCGAGATGGGCTTGCGCCGATCCTCAGCGTTGAACGGCCCTGGATGCAGCTGGCGCGGGTGACGTGCTCGACAGTGGAAATCATCGGCTTCTATTATGCGGTCAGCTATCTGCCGCTGGCCGATGTGATGACCTATTGGCTGGCCGCGCCGATCTATGTGGCCGCCTGCGCGCCCTTTCTGCTGGGCGAAAAGCTTGGCTGGCGGCGCATCACCGCCATCGTGGTCGGTTTTATCGGCGTGATCATCACGCTGGAACCGTCGCGGGCGATGTTTTCGGCACCGGCGCTGATTTCCATTATCGGCAGCGCGGCCTTTGCTTTCATGATGCTGTCAGGCCGTTCGCTGCGGGCTACGCCGGATAAGTTGCTGGTGCTGTTCCAGGTAACGGCGGCGCTGGTTGGCGGATTGTTTTTCGCGCCCTTCGACTGGGTCGAGATCGGTTCCGTCACCGATATCGTCATGCTGGGCCTGCTCGGCATCGTCGCCATGGCGGCGCATATGCTGGTCAATCGCGCCCTGAAAATATCCGATGCCGCAGCGGTTGCGCCCTTGCAATATACGCTGCTGCTGTGGGCTGTGCTGTTCGGCTGGCTATTCTTTGGCGATGTGCCGCGCACCGGCATGGTGATCGGCGCAGCCCTGATTATCGGCTCCGGCCTGTTCATTTTCTTCCGTGAGCGGCATTTGAACAAGACTGACAGCGTGCTGCCGGCGGTGCCGGAATAGAGGTTATTGTTTCGGCTCTGGCCTGCTGACCACGAAAGCCGCCGAGCAGAGAAGAATAATCCCGGTGCCAACGCGCACGTAAAGTGGTGCGGACGAGAAGAACCACATCACGGCAAAGCTCAGCCCCATCGCCACAACGGCGGCGACCTTGGCGCGCCGCGAGATTGCGCCCTGGCGTCGCCAGTCCATTAGCGGCTGGCCAAAACGGGGATGGTCAAGCAACCATTGCTCAAAGCGCGGCGAGGAGCGGGCAAACAGGGCGGCGGCAAGGATGATGAACGGCGTGGTCGGCAGCACCGGCACGAAAATACCGACAATGCCGAGCCCGACGAAAAACCAGCCCAAGCCCAGCAATATCAGCCGCATGTATACTCCCTCAAACCAGATCCTATCCATGATACAGGATTTCTTGGGTATGTACTCCAGGGGCGGATAGATCAATTTCTCTATCTGCCAGCGCATGTTGACGTCAACGCTGGCAGACAGTGGATGCAGCGCTATGCCTTATGGGCAGAAACGGCGGCATCATAGGCCGCGACCAGCGTTGCGGCGCGTTGCTTGACCACATCGGCCTTGTCACCAGGCTTGTAGAGGCTGGTGCCGATGCCGAAGGCCCGGACGCCCGCTTTCAGGTAGTCGCCGAAATTGTTTTCGCCAACGCCGCCAACGGCGCCGATTGGGAAATTGGCGGGCAGAATGGCCTTGATGGCATTGATGCCGCTTGGACCCAGAACGCTGGCGGGGAAGAATTTGATCGCCGAGGCTCCGGCCTTGATGGCGGCCAGCGCTTCGGTCGGGGTAAAGGCGCCGGGCATCGACACCATGCCCAGCCGGGCGGCTTGGCCAATGACTGCCGGGTCGGTGTTCGGTGTCACCAGAAGGTTGCCGCCAACACTGTGCAATTGCTCGACCGAACCGGCATCGAGAACGGTGCCTGCGCCGATCAGCACGCCGTCCGGCGCACGCTTGCGGGCCTTTTCAATCGAGATGAACGGATCAGGTGAATTCAGCGGCACTTCGATGGCCTCGAAGCCTTCTTCCAGAAGCACATCGACAACACTTTCGATGTCGTCTGGACCGATGCCGCGCAGGATGGCGACCAGTTCGCGCTTCAACTGCGGCCATGGGGTATGGGTGGTGGTCATGATCTGTCCTAACGTCAGTTTTGAAGAATGGCCTTGGCGGCAGCAAACAGACCGTCGCGCACCAGGGCGCTGCCGTCAAGAATGCTGGCCTTGCCGTCCGCCAGGGTGATCGCCTTGGCATAGAGCGCCGAGAGCGCTTTTGAACCGACGATATGCACGGTCTTGCCGGAACGGACCCACTCGCGCATGCCGTTGATTTCGGCGCCGATCAGCAGGCCGGACAATCGGCTGGCCGCCTCGTTGGCTCCAGGCGTGGAAAGCAGACCGGCGGCACGGATCGAAAACAGGCTGGTGGTCAGCGCGAAATTTTCGCTGAGCGCTTCGGTGACCGCATCGGCAAACACCGTCTGATCGGTTTCCGCCGGGGCTTGCTGGATCGACAGGCGCAGGATCGATTGTTTGGCGAGCAGATCGAAGAGTTCGCCGGTCATGACCGTGCGAAATCTCTGCACCTCGCCGTTTTCCAGATCCACCCATTTGCAATGGGTGCCGGGCATGCAGATCACGCCCGAAGCAATGCCGCCCGCTACGACACCGGCAAGCTGGGTTTCTTCGCCGCGCATCACATCGAAAGGGCCGGTCTCTTTCTGGCATAGGCCTGGCAGGATATAAACCGGACGCGATGCTTTCGGGCTGACGGTATGGTGATGAAGACCGGACAGTGAGGCAGGTGTTTCGACATAGGGCGCTTCCAGCCAACCGGCCCGCGCGCCTGCCATGCCAGCGATCACCACCGGCAGGTCCAGAGGCGCTGACAGCGCCTCCAGATGTTCTTCCAACACGGCGGCAAACCGGTTGTCCGCCGCGCAGGCCGACATGCCATCGGCAGACTGGCGCTCGCCCAGCACATTGCCCGCGACATCCACCAGCCAGAGGCGGAAATTGCTGGTGCCCCAATCGGCAAGCCCAACGAAGGGCTTGCCGGTCTCTGCACCCGTTTCGGTTTTGTCAGCCATGCTGTTCGACCGCGCTTATTGCAGGTCTTCCGGCAGCAGGGCGACCGGAATGTTCTGATAGCTGACCGGACGCAGGAAGCGGCGGATCGCCATGGTGCCAACAGAGGTTGCGCCGAAATTGGTGGTGGCCGGATAAGGTCCGCCATGCACCATGGCATCGCAAACCTCGACACCGGTCGGGAAACCGTTGGCCAGCACGCGGCCGGACTTGCGCTCCAGGATTGGCAGCAGCTTGCGGGCGATCTGCGCGTCGGCATCGTCCATCTGTAGCGTCGTGGTCAACTGGCCAACCAGGCTTTCGGCAATGCCGACCATTTCATCTTCGTCCTTGACGGTGACGAATACGCCGAGCGGACCGAAGACTTCTTCGCTCAGCACATGGTTTGCCAGCCAGTTTTCACCTGTTGTGGCAAACAGATAGGGCTTGGCATTGCGCAGGTCGCAGGTGGAGGTCAGCACGGACTGGACGCCCGAGGTTTCCTCGATGCGCTTGGCACCTTCGCGGTAGGCATTGGCAATGCCATCGGTCAGCATGGTCTGGGCATTGGCGGCAGCCAGCGCCGTCTTGGCGGTTTCAAGGAAGGCGTCGGCTTCTGGGCCTTCCTGGATGATGGCGATGCCGGGATTGGTGCAGAACTGGCCAGCGCCCATGGTGAGCGAACCCGCCCAACCCTTGGCAATCGCCTCGCCACGGGCCGAGACGGCGGCAGGCAGCAGGAACATCGGATTGACCGATCCCAGTTCGCCGAAGAACGGAATGGGCTCGTCACGGCGCACGCAAAGATCGAACAGCGCACGGCCACCGCGCAGCGAGCCGGTGAAGCCGACAGCGCGGGTCAATGGATGCAGGCAGATGGCTTCGCCGGTTTCGCGATTGCCACCCTGGACCAGCGAGAAGGTGCCGGGATGAACGCCGGTGCTCTTGATGGCGGCGTGGATCGCCTGAGCGACGATTTCGGACGTGCCGGGATGGGCCTCATGACCCTTGACGACAACAGGGCAACCGGCAGCCAGTGCCGAGGCGGTGTCGCCGCCAGCGGTGGAGAAGGCCAGCGGGAAATTCGAAGCGCCGAATACGCCGACCGGGCCGATAGGCCGCTGCATCAGGCGAATATCGGGGCGGGGCAGGGGCTGGCGATCCGGCAGGGCCGCGTCATAACGACGGTCGAGGTAATCGCCCTTGCGGATATGCTCGGCAAACAGCCGCAACTGACCGGTGGTGCGGCCACGCTCGCCGACGAGGCGGGCTTCCGGCAGGCCGGTTTCCTGGCTGCCGATCTTGGTGATTTCATCGCCGCGTGCATCGATTTCCTCAGCGATGGCTTCCAGAAACTTGGCGCGCTCTTCGCGGGAGGAATAGCCGTAGCTGGCGAAGGCGTGTTCGGCGGCTTTCATGGCGCGGTCGACCAGAGCGGCAGAGCCCAGGAAGAATGTATGGCTCTCGCCCGAAGCGGGGCTGGAGGTGAAGGTTCCCGTACCTTCAACCCATTCTCCGGCGATCAGGTGTTTTCCGGTGAGGTTCAGCGTCATGGAGCAGTCCTTTCAAAAATCTCGTTCCGCAGGCAGATCGGCGAACAGCCGGTCGCACTGCTATTTGCCCTGGATGCGCTCGTGTCAGTCATTCGTCGCATCCGTTTGGCTTTTGCATTCGGCTTGCGGGGCGGAACGGCAGATGCCGGTTCCGTCCCATAAAGTGCGTCTTACTCGATGAAGGCTTCCACTTCATGACGTTCCGCCGTCAGGAATGCATCGGCAACCAGCCGCAGCGGCTGGAAATCGACGTCGCTTTCGCGGCTGCGCACCAGTTCGGCAAAACGTGTGTAGATCCGGGAATATTCCCGGTCGGGGCCTTCAACACTCAGTGTCTCATTTATATAGAGTTCCGCGCCGCCTTTTGCGAGCCTCAGCGTGCCTTGATCCGTCTCGACGACGATATCCCAGGTCTGTGGGCCTTCCTGGCGCCAGTCGAATTCGGCCTTGATCGGCGCACCGGCTGCACTGCGCATCGTCAGGCTGGCGGCAATTGGCTGTTGGCGATTGGCGGGGAAGGACAAGGCAGCCTTTTCAACGATGGTCTGGCCGGGAATGATCGCGGTCAGGATCGACAGGGCGTTGATGCCCGGATCGAACACGCCGAACCCGCCCGCCTCCCAAATCCAGGCCTGGCCCGGATGCCAGCGGCGGACATCTTCCTTCCAGGTGATCTCAATGCGGGTGATGGTCTTGTCCAAGAGCCATTGGCGGGCCGGTTCCACGCCATTGGCAAAGCGGGAATGCCAGGTGGCAAACAGGGTGACGCCCGCTTCACGCGCCAATTCGGCCAGCGCCTGCGCTTCGCCAATGGTTGCCGCAGGCGGCTTTTCCATCAGCACATCGAGGCCGCTGGCAATTGCCTTCTTGGCCATGGCGAAGCGGACGTCGGGTGGGGTGCACAGCGCGATGGCGCGGATATCCTGGCGGGTCTCCAGAAAAACGTCGAAATTTTCGAAATTCTCGGCGCTGTCGATCTTGCCATTGCGGCTGATGGCGGCGGCGATCACGAAGTCACTGCCGTTTTCGCAGGACGGAATATGCTGGTCGCGGGCAATCTTGCCGACGCCGGCCAGCGCCAGGGCAATCCTGGTTCCGGTGTTTTCAGAAGAGGTCATGACCTGTTCCCTGTCTCGTCATTGAATGGTGTCAAGCGCGCCGGTGAGCGCGCTTGACGGGAGAGGAATGGATCAATGTGCGTCCTTGCCAACGGCGGCGCCACGGCAGCCCTTGAGGAAGTCGAAATCGGCGCCGGTATCGGCCCCTTCCACGTGATCGTGGAACAGCCGCGCATAGCCGCTGGCCGGTGGCTCGACATTCGGGCGCCAATCGGCCAGGCGGCGCTGCATTTCCTCGTCGGAAATGTCCAGATGCACCCGGCGTTCCTTGACGTCGATCTCGATGAAGTCGCCATTCTTGACGATGGCCAGCGGTCCGCCACGGGCGGCTTCCGGCGAGGTGTGCAGCAGCACGGTGCCGTAGGCGGTGCCGGACATGCGGGCATCGGAAATGCGCACCATATCGGTAATGCCCTTGCGCAGCACCTTGGGCGGCAGGCCCATATTGCCGACCTCTGCCATGCCCGGATAGCCGCGCGGGCCACAGTTCTTCATCACCATCACGCAGGTTTCGTCAATGTCGAGGTTCTCGTCATTGATCTTGGCCTTGTAATCGTCGATGTCTTCGAACACCACGGCGCGGCCGCGATGCTTCATCAGATGCTCGGAGGCGGCCGACGGCTTCAGCACGCAGCCCTTAGGCGCGAGATTGCCACGCAGCACGGCGATGCCGCCCTGCTGGGTCAGCGCCTTGTCGAACGGACGGATAACATCCTCGTTCCAGTTGCGGACATCCTTGACTTCGTCCCAGATGGTGACGCCGGAGACGGTCAGCGCATCCTTGTGCAGTTTACCGGCTTCCGCCAGCATCTTGATGACCACCGGCAGGCCACCTGCATAGAAGAACTCTTCCATCAGATACTGGCCTGACGGCATCAGGTTGACGATGGTCGGGATATCGCGGCCACAGCGGTCCCAGTCATCCAGCGTCAGGTCGATCCCACAGCGGCCTGCCATGGCCAGAAGATGCACGACCGCATTGGTGGAGCCGCCGATGGCGCCATTTATGCGGATGGCGTTTTCAAAGGCTTCCTTGGTCATGATGTCTGATGGTTTCAGATCGTCCTTGACCATTTGCACGATCCGGCGGCCCGAAAGCTGCGCCATCACCCGGCGGCGGCTGTCAACGGCGGGAATGGCGGCATTGCCCGACAAGGCCATGCCGAGCGATTCCACCATCGAGGCCATGGTCGAGGCCGTTCCCATGGTGTTGCAGGTGCCGCTGGAACGCGACATCGAGGCTTCGGCCTCCATGAATTCTTCCTGGGTCATCTCGCCTGCCTTGACGGCTTCCGAGAATTTCCACAGATGCGTGCCGGAGCCGACGCGCTCGCCACGGAAATAGCCATTCAGCATCGGCCCGCCCGTGACGACGATGGAGGGAATGTCGGTGGAGGCGGCGGCCATCACCAGCGACGGCGTGGTCTTGTCACAGCCGACCAGCAACACGGCGCCATCGATCGGCTGGCCACGCATGGCTTCCTCGACGGCGAGTGCCGCGAGATTGCGATACATCATCGCGGTCGGGCGAAAGGTGTTTTCAGACGCCGAGAACACCGGAACCTCGACCGGAAAGCCACCGGCTTCCCAGATGCCGGCCTTCACCTTTTCGGCCAGTTCACGCAGATGGCCGTTGCAGGGGGTGAGGTCCGACCAGGTGTTGAGAATGCCGATGACCGGGCGGCCATCGAACAGGTCATGCGGATACCCCTGGTTCTTCATCCAGCCGCGATGGTAGATCGTATCGCGTGAGTTGCCGCCGTACCATTCCTGCGACCTCAGTTTGCGAGGCCAAGCTTTTGGTGTAAAACCACTCATGGCGTTTCTATCCCGTGTTTCGTTCACTTTGAGCGGCTGAACGCCGCCATTCTCTTCTATTCAGGCCGTAGTGATGCCGCCGATTGCGGCATCAAAGCGTCTTGACGGCAAAGGGCGTTTCCGCCGCGACCACCAGCGGGTTTTGCAGCGGCAGGCCGAACTGGGTGGCGCTGACTTCGAACACGTCGCCGGGAACAGTTTTGAAGCCATCGGCAAAGGACAGCGTCGCTGTGCCGAACATATGCACATGCAGGTCGCCCGGCTGGCAGAACAACCCGTATTTGAAATGGTGATATTCCAGATTGGCGATAGTGTGGGACATGTTGTCCTCACCCGACAGGAACGGCTTTTCCCAGACCGTCTTGCCATCCCGCAGGATCTTCGATGCGCCGGTAACGTTGGCCGGAAGGTTGCCGACCAGCAGTTCCGGGCCGAAAGAGGCCGGGCGCAGCTTGGAATGGGCAAGATAGAGATAGTTGATCTTTTCGGTCACATGGTCGGAAAACTCGTTGGCCAGCGAAAAGCCGAGACGAACCGGTGTGCCGTCGTTATCGATAACATAAAATCCCGCAATTTCCGGTTCTTCGCCGCCATCAAGCGCAAAGGATGGCGATTCCAGGCCGTCGCCGGGAGCGATGGCATTGACGCCAGTGCCTTTGTAGAACCATTCCGGCTGAACGCCCCATTCACCAGCCTTGGGCTTGCCGCCTTCGAGGCCCATGCGGAACATTTTCATCGAATCGCTCATGCCTGCCGTGTCGGCATGCATGCTGTCACGGGCCGATGCCGAACCGGTATGGGTCAGACCAGTGCCAGTCAGGAACATATGGGCGGCATCGGGATGACGCACCGGGCAATCCAGCTTGCCACCGGCTGCAAGGGCGGTGAGATCGACAGTGTCGCCAGCGCCTTGTTTGGCGATCAGGTCGGCGATGGACACCTTGGCCGCAATTGCTGCCTTGGCGAGATCGTAGGTGGAGGAAAATCCTGGCACGAGGCGCGCGGTTTCACCCTGCCGGCAGATCACTCCGCCAGTCTTCAACTGTGAAAGATACATTGTTCAGTGTCCTTGGAACATTTCATGGAGCGTTTCATATGGCAACGGAGGCGTTGAAACGGTCTCTGGTTTTACTCTCATGCAATCGGCAGGAACGCCGCTTCACATTATTCCCGGGATTGCTGCACGTCGTGGGGTTTGGGCCGGAAACAGGTGAGTGCTTCCGGCCCAAAAGTGTCAGGCTGCTTTATTCTTGTTATAGACGTCGAAGAACACGGCGGCGAGCAGCACCAGGCCCTTGACCATCTGCTGGAAGTCGATGCCGAGACCGATGATCGACATGCCGTTGTTCATCACGCCCATGATGAAGGCGCCGATGACCGCGCCGGTAATCTTGCCGACGCCGCCTGAAGCCGAGGCGCCGCCGATAAAGCAGGCCGCGATGACGTCAAGCTCGAAGCCGCTACCGGCCTTGGGCGTTGCGGAGTTGAGGCGCGCCGCGACGATCATGCCAGCGAGGCCCGCAAGAACGCCCATGTTGACGAAGGTCAGAAAGCTCAGCCGCTCGGTATTGATACCCGACAGCTTGGTGGCCTTCTCATTGCCGCCCATGGCATAGATGCGGCGACCGATGGTGGTGCGGCGGGTGACGAAGGAATAGAGCATGATCAGCACGAGCATGACGACCAGCACGTTCGGCATGCCGCGATAGGTCGACAGCAGATAGCCGAGCAACAGCACCGCGCCTGAAACAATCAGGTTCTGCGCCACGAAGAAGCCGAACGGTTCGACATCGATGCCATGGGCGACATTGACCTGCCGGCGGCGCCAGGCAAGCACGAACAGCGCCACGGCACCAATGACGGTGATGATGATCGAGGTCGAATGCAGGTCACCCATGTCGAACAGATCCGGCAGGAAGCCGGTGCTGATCAGCTGGAATTCCTTCGGAAAAGGACCGATATTGCGGCCACCGAGCACGAACAGGGTCAGACCGCGAAACACCAGCATGCCAGCCAGCGTGACGATGAAGGACGGAATGCGGTGATAGGCGACCCAATAGCCCTGCGCCGCTCCGATCACACCGCCGATTACCAAACAGATCAAAACCGTTGGCAGGAAGCCGAGGCCCCATTGCACGGTCAGGATGGCGGCGATGGCGCCGATAAAGCCGACGATGGAGCCGACCGACAGATCGATATGCCCGGCGACGATCACCAGCAACATGCCAAGCGCCATGATGATGATGAAGGAATTCTGCAAAACCAGATTGGTCAGGTTGACCGGCTTGAAGAGAATGCCGCCCGTGTAGAACTGGAAAAACACCATGATGGCGACGAGGGCGATCAACATGCCGTATTCGCGGATATTGGCGCGAATATAGGAGGTGATCGACACCACGTTCTGTTCTTCCGTGGAAGGGTTGACGGAACTCATTATTTCTTCTCCCCTGAGCGCATGATAGCGCGCATGATGCTTTCCTGGCTTGCCTCTTCTTTCGAGAGCTCGGCCACCATGCGTCCTTCATTCATGACGTAGATGCGATCGCAGGTGCCAAGCAGTTCGGGCATTTCCGATGAAATCATCAGAACGCCTTTTCCGTCGGCTGCAAGCTGGTTGATGATGCTGTAGATTTCGTATTTTGCGCCGACATCGATGCCGCGCGTCGGCTCATCCAGAATGAGCACTTCCGGGTTGGAAAACAGCCATTTCGACAGCACCACCTTCTGCTGGTTGCCGCCTGATAGATTGACGGTTTCCTGGTAGATGCCGTGCGAACGGATGCGCAGCTTCGACCGATAATCGGTCGCGACCTTGATTTCCCTGATATCGTCGATCACGGTCGCTGTGGACACGCCCGGCAGATTGGCAAGCGTTGTGTTGTGCAGGATCGTTTCGGCCAGGACCAGGCCCAGATGCTTGCGGTCTTCGGTGACATAGGCGAGACCCGCATCGATGGCCTTGCGCACGGTCGACACATCGACCGGGTTGCCGTCGATCAGCACGTCGCCGCTGATCTTGTGGCCATAGGACTTGCCGAACACGCTCATGGCAAATTCGGTGCGCCCGGCGCCCATCAGACCGGCGATGCCAACGACTTCGCCGCGGCGAACCGTGACGTGGACGTCATGCAGCACCTGACGTTCGCGGTGCTGATGGTGGAAGGCGTTCCAGTTCTTGACTTCAAGAACGGTTTCGCCAATCGGCACGTCGCGTGGTGGGTAGCGATCTTCGAGATCGCGGCCGACCATGTTGCGGATGATGACGTCTTCGCTGACTTCTTCCTCATGACAGTTCAGGGTCTTGACCGTCATGCCGTCGCGCAGCACGGTGATCTGGTCGGCCACCTTGCGCACTTCGTTCAGCTTATGGGTGATGATGATCGAGGTAATGCCCTGTTCGCGGAACTCGATCAGAAGATTGAGGAGAGCATCGCTATCGGTTTCGTTGAGCGACGCGGTCGGCTCATCGAGGATCAAAAGCTTGACGCTTTTCGACAGCGCCTTGGCGATTTCCGCCAGCTGCTGTTTGCCAACGCCGATATCCGTCACCAATGTCGATGGCTGCTCCTTCAAGCCGACCTTGGCGAGGAGCTTCTTGGTACGACCGAAGGTTTCTTCCCAGCTGATGACGCCGTTGCTGGCAATTTCGTTGCCGAGAAAGATGTTTTCGGCAATCGACAACTGCGGAACCAGCGCCAGTTCCTGGTGAATGATGATGATGCCGATTTCTTCGCTGTCCTTGATGACCTTGAAGTTGCGCACTTCGCCGTCATAGACGATGTCGCCGTCATAGGTCCCAGCGGGATAAACGCCGGAGAGAACTTTCATCAGGGTCGATTTTCCGGCCCCGTTCTCGCCCACCAATGCATGGATTTCACCACGGCGAACCTTGAGGTTCACATTCTCAAGCGCTTTCACGCCCGGGAACGTCTTGGTGATGTTCCGCATTTCGAGGATGGTATTGTCCATAATATCGTTCCAGAGCCACGGCCGCCCAATTCCACGGTAGGCCAAAGCCACAGTAGGAATGCGCAGGCAGGCGACAATAAAAAGGAAGCCGGAACTTTTGCTTGAAAAGTTCCGGCCGCTTTTTGTTACTTCAGCTGATCGGCCTTGTAGTAGCCGCCTTCAACCAGGACTTTTTCGTAGTTGGTCTTGGTAACTGCAACTGGCTTCAGCAGGTAAGCCGGAACCACCTTGACGCCGTTGTCGTAGGTCTTGGTGTCGTTGACTTCAGGCGTCTTGCCTTCCATCAGCGCGTTGACCATGGAAACGGTCACCTTGGCGAGATCGCGGGTGTCCTTGAAGATCGTCGAATACTGCTCACCGGCAATGATCGACTTGACCGAAGGCACTTCAGCATCCTGACCGGAGATGAACGGCAGCGGCTGGTCCTTGGAACCGTAGCCAACGCCCTTCAGCGAGGAAATGATACCGATGGAGATACCGTCATAAGGAGACAGGACGGCATTGACCTTGGCGTCGGTGTAATAGGCCGACAGCAGGTTATCCATACGGGCCTGGGCAACAGCACCATCCCAACGCAGCGTACCGACCTTGTCCATGCCGGTCTGGCCGGACTTCACGACCAGCTTGCCGCTGTCGATGTAAGGCTGGAGAACCGACATTGCGCCATTGTAGAAAAAGAAGGCGTTGTTGTCGTCAGGCGAACCGCCGAACAGTTCGATATTGAACGGGCCTTTGCCGTCCTTGAGGCCAAGGCCGTCAACCAGCGTGCCAGCCTGCAGGACGCCGACCTGGAAATTGTCGAAGGTTGCGTAGTAATCGACATTGGCGCTGTCGCGGATCAGACGGTCATAGGCAATGACCTTGATGCCGGCATCATGGGCCTGTTTCAGCACGTCGGACAGTGTCGTGCCGTCGATGGCAGCGACAACCAGAACCTTGGCACCCTTGGTGACCATGTTCTCAATCTGCGAGAGCTGGTTCGGGATATCGTCGTCGGCATACTGAAGGTCGGTTGTGTAACCGGCTTCCTTGAGCTGCTTGACGATGTTGTTGCCGTCATCGATCCAGCGGGCCGAAGACTTGGTCGGCATTGCAATGCCAACAGTGCCCTTGTCGGCTGCAAAAACAGACGACGACATGACAGCTGCGCCCAAAGCGATGGACGCAAAAAGTTTTACGAGTGTCTTCACGAGGAACCTCCCTTGGTTTCCATATCAATCCGCTGCATGATCCGGCTGGCAGGCCATTCCGGCCTGGCGCGTCATGCAGAAGCGGCCCCAGCTCCTTCTGTTCGCCGCAAAGAATCTGGTAGGCTTTATAAGCACTACACGATCCATGATGAACTCTTATCCGTCCCGATATGTCATTCAAATGATTTATTTGACATTCCCCATATCAATCCTGATATACGCTTTATGAATAATACACCGGCAAACCGGCTCCAGCCGAAGCATTTCACGCTGATCAAGGCGATTGGTGAGCTTGGTCAATTGAGCCTGGCGGCGGGCCAGGTGTCGATGACCCAGCCTGCGGCATCGCGCATGCTGGCCGAGATCGAACGGATCGTCGGCGCGGCGGTATTCCTGCGCACGCCCAAGGGCATGGAGGCGACCGAAGTGGGGGCAGCCTTGGTGCGGCGCTCGGAAATCCTGCTTCAGGAAATGCGCGAGGCGATGCGCGAGGTGGACGCAATCAAGCGCGGCGCATCCGGCACGGTCAGTGTCGGGGCGGTAACGGGCGGGGCGCTCGGCTATATCGTGCCGGCCATCAGCACCCTGAAGGCGGAAGCACGCACTGCCGATATTTATGTCGATGTGGCCCCGAGCGGTACGCTGATCTCCAATCTCGTTTCGGGACAGTTCGATTTTGTGCTGGGGCGGATCCCCGTTGGTGTCGATGCCCGTCAATTCCATATTCGTCACGCCCGAACAGAGGAAGTGGATCTGATCGTCCACCAAAGCCACCCCCTGGCCAATGCGAGTGATCTCGGCATGACCGACCTGCTGCATTTTCCCTGGGTGATGCAGGGGCCGGGCGCGCCGGTGCGCCAGGCCGTTGAAAACGCCTTTATCGATGCGGGAACAATGCTGCCGGTAGATGTTGTCAACACCACCTCGCTGTTAGTGATGATTGCGATGATTGCCGCGTCCAACGCGATCACGCCGCTGTCGCGGGAAGTCTCGGACCTGCTCTGTCGGCAGACGACAGGGGCCGGGCTGTGCTGTCTGAAAATCCGGCGGCCGATTATCGTCCTGCCTTATCATATGATCAGCATGAAAAACCGGCATATGTCGACGCTGGCCGCCCGTCTTCAGGACCTCGTCCTTCAGGAATTCACCACGCGCTGAGGCCTGTTCATTTCTGGTATCTGTTGATCTGTGACAGGATCGTTTTGGAACAGCTGCCACTTTTTCAAGAGGCGGCGGTTGTAGACAGGTCGGCCAGACACTGGTGGTTTTGCCGGTTTGTCGGCAAAGCCGTGTTTATCGATAGTCGAACGTACCGAAAGCGTTAACAAAGGCTTGTTTTGCAATCGCGACCTCCCTTAAATGCCGCTGGCATGAGGTCATCATGTCACGGGGACGGGGGTGCGCGGAGGCGATAAGCTGGTGCGGTTCCCCCGTATCGAGGGTCAGGAGGTTTCCATGAGTTTGACAATAGGCTCACCAAAAGAATTATATGCTGGCGAAGCGCGCGTTGCGATGACGCCCGACAGCGCACAACAATTGCAGAAACTCGGGTATGCATGCCTGATCGAAACAGGCGCCGGCAAGGCTGCGGGTTTTTCCGATGATGCCTACCGCAAAGCGGGTGTTACGGTTGCCGACACCGCGCAAGCGCTCTATGCGCAGGCGGATGTGATCGCCAAGGTTCGTCCCCCGGAATCGACTGAAATTGCCCAGTTGCAGCCTGGAAAAACCCTGATCTCCTTCTTTTATCCCGCGCAGAATGCCGCGCTTCTGGAAGAAGCCAGGACCAAGGGCGCCAATGTGATCGCCATGGACATGGTGCCGCGCATCTCGCGCGCCCAGAAAATGGACGCCTTGTCCTCCATGGCCAATATTGCCGGTTATCGCGCCGTGATTGAGGCGGGCAATAATTTTGGCCGGTTCTTCACCGGGCAGGTGACGGCAGCGGGCAAGGTTCCTCCAGCCAAGGTGTTGATCATTGGTGCCGGTGTCGCCGGTCTTGCCGCGATTGGTACGGCGACGTCTCTGGGCGCCATCGTCTATGCGTTCGACGTTCGCCCTGAAGTGGCCGAGCAGATCGAGAGCATGGGTGCGCAATTCGTCTATCTCGAATTCGAAGCCACTCAGGATGGTGCGGCGACCGGCGGTTATGCGGCGCCGTCTTCACCTGAATTCCGCGAAAAGCAGCTGGCGAAATTCCGCGAGCTGGCCCCCGATATCGATATCGTCATCACCACGGCTCTCATCCCAGGCCGGGATGCGCCAAAGCTGTGGCTGGCCGATATGGTGGCCTCCATGAAGCCCGGCTCTGTCATTATCGACCTTGCCGCCGAGCGGGGCGGCAATTGCGATCTGACGGTGGCCGACCAGCGGGTGGTGTCCGACAACGGCGTTATTGTCATTGGTTACACGGATTTTCCGAGCCGGATGGCGGCGCAGTCCTCGACGCTCTATTCCACGAATATTCGTCATATGATGACGGATCTGACGCCGGCCAAGGATGGCAAGCTCGTTCACAACATGGAAGACGACGTTATCAGGGGCGCGACCGTGACCTTTGATGGCGCGATCACCTATCCGCCACCGCCGCCCAAGGTGCAGGCGATTGCCGCCGCCAAGCCGAAGGAAAAGGTCAAGGAACTGACCCATGATGAAAAGCGGGCCAAGGAGACGGCAGATTTCAAGGCGCAGACCGCCAATCAGGTCAAGCTGCTGGCGATTGGTACGGCTGTGATGCTTCTGGTAGGTGCGTTTGCACCTGTCAGCTTCATGAGCCATTTCATTGTGTTCGTTCTGGCCTGCTTCATTGGCTTCCAGGTGATCTGGGGTGTCAGCCATTCGCTGCATACGCCGCTGATGGCGGTGACCAACGCGATTTCCGGTATCGTCATTCTGGGCGCATTGTTGCAGATCGGCTCCAGCAACTGGCTGGTGGTGACGCTGGCGGCACTGTCCGTGCTGATTGCGACGATCAATATCGTCGGCGGCTTCCTCGTGACACGGCGCATGCTCGCCATGTTCCAGAAGTCCTGAGGGAGAGGGTAGTATCATGGCAATTGGTATTGTTTCGGCAGCCTATATTGCGGCCGCTGTGTTGTTTATCCTCTCGCTGGGTGGTCTGTCGGGCCAGGAAAGCGCCAAGCGCGCCGTCTGGTACGGCATTGTCGGCATGGGACTGGCGGTCATCGCCACAATCTTCGGCCCCGGCATCGGCCATTGGTTCATCATCGTGCTGATGATCGCTGGCGGATCGGTGCTTGGCTATTATGTCGCCAATCGCGTGCAGATGACTGAAATGCCACAGCTTGTGGCGGCCTTGCATAGCTTTGTCGGTCTGGCTGCGGTGTTCATCGGCTATAATGCCCATATCGAAGAAGCGCATGTGGCCCGGCTGGACGAAACGGCGCGGGCCACACTCACCGGCTTTGCGGCTATTCTCGCTCATAAGATTCCGGTCGAACTGGCGATCATGAAGGTCGAGGTGTTTCTCGGTGTCTTCATCGGTGCCGTCACCTTCACGGGTTCGGTTATCGCCTTCGGCAAACTGGCAGGCCGGATCGATGGCAAGGCCAAGCAATTGCCTGGCGGGCATTTGCTGAACGCCGGTGCCGCCGCTTTGTCCTTCATCCTGCTGATCGCCTATTTCTACGAGGCTGGCGCCTGGGCGCTGGTGCTGATGACGCTTCTGGCCTTCTTCATCGGCTATCACCTGATCATGGGTATCGGCGGTGCCGATATGCCGGTGGTGGTATCGATGCTGAACAGCTATTCCGGCTGGGCGGCAGCGGCCATCGGCTTCACGCTGGGCAATGACCTGCTGATCGTTACCGGCGCGCTCGTCGGCTCGTCAGGCGCGATCCTGTCTTATATCATGTGCAAGGCGATGAACCGGTCCTTCATTTCGGTTATTCTCGGTGGTTTCGGTGGTACGACCGGCCCGGCGATGGAAATCGAAGGCGAACAGGTGGCTATCGATGCGGAAGGCGTGGCCAACGCGCTGAACGAGGCCGAAAGCGTAATCATCGTGCCCGGTTACGGCATGGCGGTGGCACAGGCCCAGCAGGCCGTGTCGGAACTCACCCGCAAGCTGCGTGACGCTGGCAAAAACGTTCGCTTTGCCATCCATCCGGTCGCAGGCCGTCTGCCGGGGCATATGAACGTGCTCCTGGCCGAAGCCAAGGTGCCCTATGACATCGTCATGGAAATGGACGAGATCAACGACGATTTTCCGAGCACTGACGTCGTCATCGTCATCGGCTCCAACGACATCGTCAACCCGGCAGCCGAAGAAGACCCCAACAGCCCGATTGCTGGCATGCCTGTCTTGCAGGTGTGGAAGGCCAAGCAGGTGTTCGTGTCCAAACGCGGCCAAGGCACCGGCTATTCCGGCATCGAGAACCCGCTGTTTTATAAGGAAAATACGCGGATGTTCTATGGCGACGCCAAGAAGTCGATCACTGAATTGTTGCCGATGATCAAGTAAGATTTGGCAGGTTTGAGAGATAGAGAGCCGGGTGGAAACGCCCGGCTTTTTTGTTGCCGCATGTTCTCAGTAAGCCAGTTCCAGCTTGCCTTGCTGCCGGCGATCCGGTTGGGTTTGATGCAGAAAAACGGCATATGTATCCCAGGGCAATTGCGCAGATGTCGTTGAGAGAAGGCGACCAACTTCGCCTCGATGGTAGCCGCCATGCATTACGACATGGGCGAGTATTTCTTCCCGCGTCATGTATCCCTTGTCGCCGTCGGTGAAGGAAAATAGGATCTTCTCGCCAAGCTTATCTGGGGTGATGGTCTGTACATAGTCGAGATACCATCGATCGGAAACTACTACCGCTTGGCGCAATTCCGCTGGTTCCGGCGTTTCAACGGTATTGTCCGACACGTAACCATGTGGACGGCCGGTAAGATGACCTTTGAATATCTGTGCGACGACATGAATGTGATTGAG
Organism: Agrobacterium vitis; assembly: GCF_037039395.1. Classification (NCBI taxonomy): domain Bacteria; kingdom Pseudomonadati; phylum Pseudomonadota; class Alphaproteobacteria; order Hyphomicrobiales; family Rhizobiaceae; genus Gillisella; species Gillisella vitis. The sequence continues at coordinate 2,361,942 of NZ_CP146242.1, forward strand.
CAGGCGCATCGTCTGACGATGTTCAGTTTCATGCTGCGTGCGATCCAGACTTTCCAGCGCGTCGAAAAACGCCCTATTGGCCCAAGCTTGGTAACTGAAAAAACTGTCGAAAAGAGCGGTCATCTTCTGCCTCCGTTGCATTTTTAAAAATACGAGTATTTTGTTCGCATTTTTAGCTGGAGGGATGCCCTTGTCTACTCGCATCGAAAAGCCGCTGTCAGCTATGCGTAAACTGCCAAGGCAACAACGCTCCAAGGCGATGGTGGACGCCATCGTTGAGGCTGCTGCTCGCATTTTAAGCGATCAGGGTTGGGCAGGTTTTACGACGAACAAGGTTGCTGAGATCGCAGGGGTGAGTGTTGGGTCTTACTATCAGTATTTTCCGGATAAACATTCGTTGATCGACACCATACGAGGCCGTCATCTCGAAGACTGCCGCAAGATATTGAAAAGTGTGGTAAAAGGTAACAAGTCTCAGTCAGATTTTGTGGCTGAATTGGCGGATGGAGTTATTGCCATTCATAGTGTTCATCCAGGATTACATAGGGTTTTGTTGGACGAGGCGCCCAGTTCGGAAACATTCAGAGATCCGAATAGCGCTTTCGAGAAGGAATATATTGGATATTACTGTGCGGCTGTTGCCAAATATCGCAACCCGCATAGTGAGACGAGCAATGATACCATTGGGATCATCTTGTCAGACGCTATTGACGGTATCGTCCATAACGCGGCACGACGCGGTACATTGCAAACGACAGACGTCAGGAGTGAGCTGATCCGGTTAATTCAATCCTATCTATCAGTGGCTTAACATCACATCACCGCCCCAACCTGCCAAGGCACAAATTCGTTATCCCCCAGGCCCAAAATCTCCGACTTTGTCTTCTGCCCCGAAGCTGAGGCCAGCACGAGATCGAGAATCTCCCGGCCTTTTTGCTCCACCGAAATCCCGGCACTGATGATGTCGCCGCAGTTGAGGTCCATGTCGTCGGGCATGTCCTCGTAGAGTTTGCTGTTGGTGGCGAGCTTGATGGTGGGGGTGGGCTTGGAACCGAAGGCGGAACCGCGCCCGGTGGTGAAGACCAGCATTTGCGCGCCGCCAGCGATCTGGCCGGTGGCAGAGACCGGGTCGTAGCCGGGGGTGTCCATGAAGACGAAGCCGGGGGTTTCGATCCGTTCTGCATAGTGCAGCACGTCGGTCAGCGGCGTGCTGCCTGCCTTGGCCGATGCGCCCAGGGATTTTTCGAGAATGGTGGTCAGCCCGCCCAGTTTGTTGCCGGGGCTGGGGTTGTTGTCCATCGAGCCACGGTTCATTTTTGTATAGTCTTCCCACCAGCGAATGCGGGCGATCAGCTTCTCGCCGATTTCGCTTGATGCGGCGCGGCGCAGCAGCAATTGTTCGGCACCGTAAATTTCCGGTGTTTCCGAGAGAACCACCGTGCCGCCCAGGCCGACCAGCAGGTCGGAGGCGATGCCAAGGGCCGGATTGGCGGTGATGCCGGAAAACCCGTCAGAGCCGCCGCATTGCAGCGCGAGTTTCAGCTCCGAGGCCGGGATCGGTTGACGCTTGATGGCGTTGACCACGGGCAGGATGGATTTGATGTGTTCGACCAGATGCGCGATGGTCGCAGCGGTGCCCCCACTGTCCTGAATGGTCAGGCCGAAGAACCGGTTTTCGTCATTGCCACCATAGAGCATTTTCATCCGGGCGAGTTGCATGACTTCGCATCCCAGACCGACAAAAACCGCAGCGCCGACATTGGGATGGGTGGCGTAGCCCCAGAGCACCCGTTGCAGAATATCCGCCCCTTCGCCGCCTGCATCCATGCCGCAGCCGGTGCCATGCGCAAAGGCAGCGACCCCGTCGATATTGGGGTAGTCTGCCAAAATGCCAGAACGGTTGATGTCATCGGCAGCGCGCCGGATGACGGTGGCGGAACAGTTGACGGTGGCGCAGATGGCGATGAAATTGCGCGTTCCCGCCTGTCCATTCGCCCGGCGATAGCCCATGAATGTCTCAGGTTTAACAACGGGAATGGCGGCCAGCGCCTTCTGGTAATCGGCACCCACCTCATACTGCTGGTCATGGGCGCCGAAGGAACAGTTGTCGGTATGCACATGCTCACCCGCCCGGATCGGGCGGCTGGCATAGCCAATCACCTGTCCGAACTTGATGATATTGCCACCCGCATCCATATCCTGCCGGGCAATCTTGTGGCCACGCGCCACCGAATGATCAAGGGGCGCGCCAAATCCAAGCGGCTGCGTGCCTGCCGGGGCGGGATTGGTCAGGATGGCGACGGTGTCATCCGGGTGCAGCAGCACTGTCCCTGTCTCTTTGCCTGTCCGTGGGGCTTCAGCCATAATGGACATGTCCGTGAGAGAGGGCGCGAATGACCCCGCGCAGTTCTGCCAGCCCACGCAGGCGCCCGACCAGCGGATAGCCGGGATGGGTGCCACGGCTGACATCGTCAAGCAATTCGTGGCCGTGGTCAGGCCTGAAGGGAATGTCGAAATCGGCGCGACCGTCTGCCTTTCGGCGGCGCTCTTCGGCAATCAGCACGGCAATCAGCGTCACCATGTCGGTATCGCCGTCCAGATGGGCGGCCTCCTGGAAGGAACCGTCCGGCTCCTTGGCCACATTGCGCAGATGGGCAAAATGGATGCGATCGGCAAAGCGTGCGGCAATGGCCGGAACATCGTTTTTCGGATTGGCGCCCAGCGAGCCCGCGCATAGCGTCAAGCCGTTGGCAAGGGCCGGTTGCTGTTCCATAATCCAGGCAATGTCGTCTTCGCAGGAGACGATGCGCGGCAGGCCGAGAATATCGCGCGGCGGATCGTCGGGATGTACGCAAAACCGCATGCCAAGCTCTTCTGCCGTCGGGATGACCTCGGCCAGGAAACGGGCATAATTGGCGCGGATCTCATCGCGGCTGATGCCGTGATAGCGCTTCAGTGCCTCGCGCAACCCACGGATGTCGTAGCGGTCAAAGGCGCCGGGCAGTCCGGACATGATGCTGTTCAGCAGGTTTTGCCGCAGGCCCTCGCTGGAGGCGTCGAACCAGGCCTTGGCGGCCTCGCGCACCTCTGGCGAATAGTCGTTTTCAGCACCGTCGCGCTCCAGCATATGGATCTCGAAGGCGGCCATATGCGGTTCGGAAAACCGCAGGGCGCTGCCGCCGCGCGCGACCGGCGCATCCAGCTGGGTGCGGGTCCAGTCCAGCAGCGGCATGAAATTATAGCAGATCGTATAGATACCGGCATCGGCGAGATTCTTCATCGACTGGCGGTAATTGGAAAACAGCCGCTCAAGATCGCCTTCGCCGCGCTTGATATCCTCATGGATCGGCAGGCTTTCCACCACATTCCAGGTCTGGCCTAAGCCGCTATTGGCGATCTCGTCGCGGCGGGCCTCAATGGCATCGCTGCTCCAGACTTCGCCATAGGGTATTTCGTGCAGCGCGTTGACGATGCCGGAGGCGCCGGTCTGGGCGACCTCGGCCAGGGTAATGCGGTCGAACGGGCCGTACCAGCGCCAGCTCTCTTTCATGCGGACATGTCCTCTATTGTTTGTCTTGACCCTTTGGCGGCGAGGCTTTGATAAGCTGTCGTCAGCGCGTTGCGGAAAGTTGGGTTATCGGCCAGCGGTGCAGGGAAAATCTCGCGCACCGAAAGCAGGGCCGCTACCTTGTCGACAGGCTCGGCAGCGCCATCGCTCAAGCTTTTCAATCGCGCGGCCAGCGGGTCGCGGACGTCGATGGCGTCGCCCTTTTCATCCACGCCACCAACATAGCGCATCCAGGCGGCAACGGCCAAAGCCAATCCCTTGATCGGCCGGTTGGCGGCGAGGTTCTCAGTCAGGGTGCCGAGAATCCGCTGCGGCAGCTTCTGCGAGCCGTCCATGGCAATCTGCCAGGTGCGGTGGCGGATGGCGGGATTGGCGTAACGGTCAAACAGCGCAGCTGTATAATCGCCAAGGCTCACGCCCGGCGGGGCTTTCAGGCCGGGGGTGATTTCCGTGTCCCACAGCATTTTGCAGAATCGGGCAAAGACCGGGTCGGCGACCGTCTGGGCAATGGTTTCGTGACCGGCGAGATAGCCGAGATAGGCAAGTGACGAATGGGTGCCGTTCAGGCAGCGCAGCTTCATATGCTCAAACGGCGTCACATCCTTGACCAACTCGACCCCGACGGCTCCGAGATCCGGCCTTGCCCCATCAACGAAACGGTCTTCCACCACCCATTGCCGGAAAGGCTCATGCATGACGGGGGAAAGATCCAGCACGCCGGTGATCTGCGCCAGCCGGTCGATATCCTCCGGCTTGGTGGCAGGCACGATCCGGTCCACCATGGTCGAGGGAAAGGCACCTTCACTGGCAATCCAGCCTTGAAGATCGGATGAGATCAGCCCGGCCAGTTCCAGGACGACGCCCCGCACCACCTTGCCATTTTCCGGCAGGTTGTCGCAGCACAGCACCGTGAAGGGACGCAGGCCAGCCGCATGGCGCTTTTCCAGCGCCCGCACCAGAAAGCCGAGTGCGGAGAGGGGGGCTTCGGGATGGGTCAGATCATGCTTGATGTCGGGATGGTTACGGTTCAGCTTGCCGGTGGAGGGTTCGTGGCAATAGCCTTTTTCCGTTACCGTCAGGCTGACGATCTTGACAGCCGGATCGCTCATCACGTCGATCACGGCTCTCGGATTTTCCCGTGCCACCAGCACATCGTTGATCACGCCGATCACATGCGGCGTTTCGCCATCCGGCCCAAGCTCGACGGCGGTATAGGCGAAATCCTGGGGGGCGAGCGCATCGCGCTGGTCTGGCCGCATCAGGCTGACGCCGATAATGCCCCAGTCCCCGCCGGATTTCTCCATGGCCTGTTCGATATAGATCGCCCCATGGGCGCGGTAAAAGGCACCGAGGCCGAGATGGACGATACCTGTCTGCGGTCTGGTGCCTTCGGGGCGGTGCAGCCGTTGCGGATTGGCGGACATATCAGCGGGCAAGCCAGCCTCCATCGACATTGAGAATGGCGCCATGGATATATTTGGCCGCCCTTGAGGAAAGAAACACCGCAGCGCCGCCAATGTCTTCGGCCTCGCCCCAGCGACCCGCCGGAATGCGCTCCAGGATTGCTTTGTTGCGGGCCGCGTCATTGCGCAGCGCCTCGGTATTGTTGGTTTCGATATAGCCGGGGGCAATGGCGTTGACATTGATGCCCTTGGCCGCCCATTCATTGGCGAGCAGCTTGGTCAGCCCTGCGACGCCGCTTTTCGACGCCGTATAGGATGGCACCCGGATACCGCCCTGGAAGGACAGCATCGAGGCGATATTGACGATCTTGCCGCCCGATTCTCGGGCAAACAGCGCCTTGGCGAAGGCCTGGCAGAGGAAGAATACCGCTTTCAGGTTGACATCCATCACCGCGTCCCAATCGGCCTCGGTGAAATCCACCGCATCGGCGCGGCGGATGATACCGGCATTGTTGACGAGAATATCGACCGGGCCGAGATCTTCGAAAATGCCGCTGCCCGCCATCGGGTCGGAGAGGTCGAGGGTGAGGCCGGATGCCTTGCCACCGGCATTGGTAATCTGCTCGATAGTTTCCGCCACCGGAGAGCGGCCCGCACAAATCACGCTGGCGCCAGCTCCGGCCAGCGACAGGGCAATGGCCTGGCCGATGCCGGTATTGGCGCCTGTCACCAGCGCCGTCTTGCCCTTGAGGGAAAACAGATCGCTCACTTCAGCGTCTCCATCGACACCACTTCCACATCCTTATAATCGACATTGTCACCGGCCATCGCCCAGATGAAGGTATAGTTGGCGGTGCCTGCGCCCGAATGGATCGACCAGGGCGGCGAGATCGCGCCTTCCTCGTTTTTCAACACCAGATGCCGGGTCTCGTCCGGCTCGCCCATCATATGGAAAGCGCGCTGGCCTTCCGGCAGGTCGAAATAGAGATAGGCTTCCATGCGCCGGTCATGGACATGGGCAGGCATGGTGTTCCAGACGGAGCCTGGGGCAAGCTTGGTCATGCCGACCACCAGCTGGCAGGCCTTCATCACATCAGGATGCACGAACTGGTAGATGGTGCGCTCATTGGAGGTTGCCTGCGAGCCGAGCGTCACATTGGCGGCTTCCTCAATCTTGATGAGGCGCGACGGATAGGTGTGATGGGCCGGGGCCGAGAGAATGTAGAACCGGCCAGCGCCTGAAAAGGTGATCTTGCCCGCGCCCATGCCGAGATAGAGCATGTCACCCTTGCCCATTTCATAGGTGGCATCCGCCTCGACCGTGCCTGTGCCGCCGATGTTGACGACGACAAGTTCGCGCCGGTCGAGAATGGAGGCGGTGCCGCATTCCTTCACATGGTCAAGCACCAGCGGAGCGCCGCCGGGTACGGCGCCGCCGACGATCATCCGGTCGTAATGGGTATAGATCAGCCGGATTTCGCCCTCCGCAAAAATATCGCCGACATGGAAATGCTTGCGCAGGGCCGTGGTGTCGAAGCCTTTGGCGGTCTGCGGGTCGATAGCGTGGCGGGTTTCAACGGTCAGCATGGCTTAACTCCTCAAATATCAAAGAAAATCGTCACGCCGGGGCGTGAATGTGTCGATCAGCACGCCGGGCTCGATTGCCCGGCAGCCGTGAAAGGCAAGGGAAGGAATAACGAAACTGTCGCCCGGGCCGACGGTGAACGTCTCGTCGCCGATGAAAAATTCGAACCGGCCGGACTGAACATAGGTGGATTGCACATGCGGATGATGGTGGCGCAGGCCCTCCGCTCCCTTGGCGAAGGTGAATTTCACCACCATCAGTTCTGGGCTGTCGGAGAGAACCTGGCGGGTCACCCCGTGGCCGGCTTCGACCACCGGAAAGGTCCTGACGAAGTCTGTATCCATGGCTGGCTGCTCCTCCATCGAGGCTGTCTGGTTCAGTCTGAACCCAGAGTACACGACACAAAGGTCTTGCGGCTTTGCCGCCCCCCTCAACCGGCTGCCGCCACCTTCTCCCCGATGGGGAGAAGAGACTTGCCGCAGCGCCCAGCGCTTTCTCTGGTGCTGCAAAGAGCGAGTAAAGCCCTTTTCCAACATCAGAATAAGGCTGATTGCTATCGCCTTTGCCTCTTCTCCCCAGCTGGGAGAAGTCCCCGTGCAGGGGGATGAGGGGGGCGAAGCCCATAAATCCTTTGGGCGTGTACTGTGGTCCGAACCAGAAAACCTCTCGCTTTCCTTTGTTTTCGTTTGTCTTTTCGGGGAAATCGGTATCCAGTTTTCCCTGAAAAACGCTAGGCCCCGCTGCTCCTCAGCTAGAGCCGATATGCCTTTTTCGCCAATCCATAGGCGAGATCGCTTGCCAGCTCAAAGGCTTCGTCCTCCTCCAGACGGCCCGTCAGCACCAGTTCGGACAGATAGGCGCAGTCCACCCGCCGGGCCACATCATGGCGGGCCGGGATGGAGCAGAAGGCGCGGGTATCGTCGTTGAAGCCGACGGTATTGTAGAAACCGGCGGTCTCTGTGGTGGTTTCGCGGAAGCGGCGCATGCCATCAGGGCTGTCGAAGAACCACCAGGCGGGGCCGAGCTTCAGGGCCGGATAGGCACCTGCCAACGGCGCCAGCTCGCGTGAATAGCTGGTTTCGTCCAGCGTGAAGAGAATGACCGTCAGATCCTTTTCCATGCCGACCGCATCCAGAAGTGGCTTCAAGGCGCGGACGTAATCGGTGCGGGTCGGGATATCGAAGCCCTTGTCGCGGCCATGTTTTGCCATGATGCCTGAGGAATGGTTGCGGTAGGAACCGGGATGGATTTGCAGCACCAGCCCGTCTTCCAGGCTCATCCTGGCCATTTCCGTCAGCATATGACCTCGGAAGGCATCAGCTTCTTCGGGGGTGATCCGCCCGGTCAGTGCCTTATCGAACAGCGCCTTGGCCTGATCCTGTGGCAGATCCTCGGTGCGGGCCGTGGGATGGCCATGGTCGGAACTGGTGGCACCATAAGATTTGAAGAAGGCACGGCGGTTGCGATGCGCTTCCAGATAGCCGCTCCAACTGGTGGCATCGACATTAGCCAATTGCCCGAACCGCTCGATATTGGTGGTAAAACCTTCAAACTGCGGATCGACCACCGGATCGGGTCGATAGGCGGTGACGACGCGGCCATTCCAGCCGGAGGCGCGGATCGCCTCATGCCATTTCAACTCGTCCAGCGGACTTTCCGTGGTGGCGATCACTTCGATGTTGAAGCGCTCGAACAGGGCGCGGGGGCGAAATTCCGGTTTTGTCAGGCAATCGGCGATATGGTCATAGGTCTGGTCCGCCGTTTTGGCTGAAAGCCTTGTGGTCAGTCCGAATACGTCTTCGAAGGCATGGTCCAGCCACATGCGGCTCGGCGTGGCGCGAAACAGGTGGAAGTTTTCGGCAAACAGCCGCCAGATCTTGCGGCCATCGGTTTCCGTCATGCCGCCATCGACACGCGGCACGCCAAGCGCCGTGAGGTCGATACCCTGGGAATAGAGCATGCGAAACACATAATGGTCCGGCACCACGAAAAGCTGGGCCGGATCGGGAAAAGCTTCATTTTCCGCAAACCAGCGCGGGTCGGTATGACCATGCGGACTGACGATGGGCAGGTCACGGACCGTGTCATAAAGCGTGCGCGCCAGCGTGCGTGCTGCGGGGTCAAGGGGAAAAAGCCTGTCTGGATGAAGCAATGCCGTGGTCTCCGCGTGCGCCCCGTATTTCTAATACTGCATAATATCGCAAGCCGATTTCGGTCCGGCGTATTATGGCCTAAAACAACTGCCGCCCCTTGCATTGGCCGTCGTCTTTTGATCGATGGCCTGAGCGGTGGCAGTGGTGGCGAAACGCAATTGCATTCCGCCGTCAATCTAATATGTTAGTATGCAAATTGTGTCAATGCGGTCCGAGGGATGATCCCGGGTCCTTGGCCAGGCTACTTGGAGTGACGATGGCGGTGGTATTCGGAGGTTGGGATGATTGATACGGTCAATGTGCGCACGCTGGACGTTCAGCGGCAACCTTCGGTCACCGAGCAGGTCTTCGAGCTGTTATATCGGCAGGTGGTTGAACTGGAGCTGCCGCCGGGGGCAAAATTGTCGGAAGTGGATGTTGCCAAGCAGATGGGCGTGTCTCGCCAACCGGTGCGCGATGCCTTCTATCGCCTGTCCCAGCAGGGGTTCCTGATGATCCGCCCGCAACGGGCAACCGTGGTAACGCATATTTCCGAACGTGGGGTTTTGCAGGCCCGCTTCATCCGCACGGCACTGGAAATGGAAACCGTGCGGGCCGCCGCCGATCGGTTGAGCAAGGAGCAGATCGAGGCGCTTGACGAACTGGTCCAGCGGCAGATCAAGGCCATGGACGCTGGCGACAAGATGCTGTTTCACGAGCTGGACGACGAATTTCACCGGCAGATCTGCAAGATGTCGGGCCATGAATTCGCCTGGGCGCTGATCCGCGACAGCAAGGCGCATATGGACCGGATCCGTTATCTCAGCCTGTCCTTTGGCGCACAAAGCGCAATCGACGATCACATCGATATCATGGCCGCCCTCAAGGCGCGTGATGGTGAGCGGGCAGCGGCAGGCATGCGTGTGCATCTGTCGCGCATCCTGTCGATCATCAGCCGGATCAGGGAAAGCCACGGCCAGTATTTCGCGACCGAATGAGGATGGCAGGATAAGATGAGCAGCAGACGGATTTTGACCATCGGCGAATGCATGGTGGAAATGGCACCACGCGAAGACGGTGCCTATCATCGCAATTTCGCTGGCGATACGTTTAACACCGCCTGGTATCTGCGCCGCCTTCTGGGCGCAGACGATGTAGTGGATTATTGCTCGGCCATTGGTGTCGATGGCATTTCGCAGGCCATGCTCGCCTTCATGCAGGCGGCGGGAATTGGCACGGGGCATTTGCGCCGTCTGGAGGATGCGACGGTCGGGCTTTATATGATCGAGCTTGCCAATGGCGAGCGCAGTTTCAGCTATTGGCGCGGCCAATCCGCCGCCAAGCGTTTAGCAGACGATCGTCAGTTTCTTTTAGAGGCTGTACGGGGCCGCGATCTCATCCTGTTTTCCGGCATTACCCTCGCCATCCTGTCCCCGGCGGGCCGTCAGCAATTGCTGGAGGTTCTGGCGCAGGCACGCGATGCCGGCAGCCTGATCGCCTTCGATCCCAATATGCGCGCCCGGCTTTGGCCGGACCGTGACAGCATGTGTAATGCGGTGTCAGAGGCGGCCAAGGTTGCCGATATCGTCCTGCCGTCCTTTGACGAGGATGGGCCGAATTTCAACGATGCTAACCCGGATGCCACGATTATCCGATACCGAAAAGCAGGTGCGTTAACCGTGGTGGTCAAGAATGGCGCTGGCCGTGTTCATGCCTTTGACGCCACGCAAGGGCCAGTGACATTCGATCCCGTGCCGGTCGCGGATCTCGTGGATACGACAGCGGCTGGCGACAGTTTCAATGCCGGCTTCCTGTCGGCCCGTCTTTCGGGTGTGGCGATGGCCGAGGCGTTGGCGCAGGGGGCTGCCGTTTCCGGCCAGGTGATCCGCAAGCGAGGCGCCCTGGTGGAGATCGAAAATATCCCTGAAAACATCGTTGTCCGATAGACACGCGTAAAGCCGTGTCCGAAAACCGATGTCGCAAAAATGCTCGCTTCTTTGTGTTGCGATGCAAATTATTTTCGCTTGAACCCTTGCAGCTTTTGATTCTACTCTGCGCCTGAAATAGGAGATTGGCGATATTTCCCTTTTTTGTCATGGGCTTGCGGCTTCTGTCAAAAAGGACTGGCCAGTCGCAATGCGTCAAAAGGTGAGCGTTCATGCAATTGGTTTTCGACGGGCATAATGATGTCCTCCTGCGCTTGTGGAGGGCTCATGCAGCGGGCGTCGATCCGGTGCGGCAATTCATCGATGGCACACGGGAAGGTCATATCGATGCGCCACGCGCCCGCCGTGGCGGGCTTGGTGGCGGTCTCTGCGCGATTTATATTCCCTCCGATGGCGAGTTCGTGCTGACCGAGCCGGATGACAAGGGCCATTACAATACCCCTGTCGATAAGCCCTTGGCGCGGGCATCCTCACTCGATATCGCCTTGCAGATGGCGGCCATTGCGCTGCGGCTCGAGCGGGCTGGCGGCTGGCGGCTGTGCCGCTCGACATCGGATATTCGCGCTGCCATGGCCGACGGCACCTTTGCCGCCGTGCTGCATATGGAAGGCTGCGAGGCCATCGATGCCGATCTGGCAGCCCTTGAAGTGTTTCACCAGGCAGGCCTGCGCACGCTCGGCCCGGTCTGGAGCCGCCCGAATATTTTCGGCCATGGGGTTCCCTTCGCTTTTCCGATGTCGCCGGATACAGGGCCGGGCCTGACGACGCTTGGTTTTGAACTTGTGAAAGCCTGCGACCGGCTGGGCATTGCCCTCGACCTTGCCCATATCACCGAAAAGGGCTTCTGGGACGTGGCGAAAACCTCCGATAAGCCATTGATCGCCAGCCATTCCAATGCGCATGCGCTGACGCCGGTGGCCCGTAACCTGACGGATCGGCAGATGGACGCGATCCGCGAGCGCAAGGGCATTGCCGGTCTCAACTACGCGGTGACCATGCTGCGCGCCGACGCCCGCGATTTTGCCGAGACCCCGCTGTCAGATATGGTGCGCCATATCGATTACATGGTGGAACGCATGGGCATCGATTGCGTCGGCCTTGGCTCCGATTTCGATGGTTGTACCGTGCCCGGTGCAATCGGCGATGCCAGTGGTAACCAGAGGTTGCTTGAAGCGTTGCAATCGGCTGGATACGGTGATGCAGATATTGCTAAGATTGCCCATGAAAACTGGCTGCGTGTGCTGGGGACGGCCTGGGGCGAGTAATCCGGCGTTAGTCGGCAAAATGAACTATTTCAGAAAAAAGGGGACCCTGTTGATGACGATCAAGATCGGACGGCGCGATTATTTGTTGGCAAGTGGCGCGGGACTGGCAGCCATGCTTGCTGGTGGGGTAGGTAGCGTGTTTGCGGCAACGCCGAAGGATACGTTGGTGCTTGGCTGGCAGATCGATGACATCATCACGTTCGATCCTGGTGAGTCCTTTGAGATTTCGGCGCAGGAAATTGCCTCGGTAATCTATGATACGCTGGTCAAGCTTGATCCGGATGATCCGTTGAAGATCCAGCCACGGCTGGCCGAGAGCTGGACAACGTCGGATGATGTCCTGACCTATACATTCAAGCTGCGTTCGGGCATGAAATTCGCCTCGGGCAATCCGATAACGGCGGCGGATGTGGCTTACTCGATTGAGCGTGCTGTCAAGCTCAACAAGAACCCCGCCTTCATTCTTCAGCAATTCGGGCTGACCGCCGACAATGTGACCGAAAAAGCCAAGGCATTGGACGAGTTGACCTTTCAGCTCATTGTCGACAAGCCCTACGCACCAAGCTTTGTCCTTAATTGCCTGACGGCCAAGGTCGGTTCAGTCGTGGATAAGGTTCTGTTGGAGAAAAATGCGGCGACGGTAACGCCAACGGATGATTACAAGTTTACCACCGATTTCGGCAATGGATGGTTAAAGACCCATTATGCTGGCTCCGGCCCGTTCAAGCTGCGGGATTGGCGCGCCAATGAAATCGTCGTGCTGGAGCGCAATGATGCCTTCTGGGGCGAAAAGCCGAAGCTGCTGCGGATCATCTATCGCCACATGAAGGGCAGTTCCGGCCAGCGGCTGGCGCTTCAGTCTGGCGATATTGACATTGCCCGCAATCTGGAGCCGAACGATATCGACGCGGTTACCAAGCAGAAGGAGATCAAGCTGATCGCCGCTGCTCAAGGCACGTCCTATTATTTCAGCCTCAACCAGAAAAATCCGATTCTGGCGAAGCCCGAAGTCCGCGAGGCGCTGAAATATCTTGTCGATTACGATGCCATCGGCTCGACCCTCATCAAGAGTGTCGGCACGATTCATCAGGCCTTCCTGCCCTCCGGCATGCTTGGGGCCGTCGATGACAATCCTTACAAGCTGGATGTTGCCAAGGCGAAGGAACTGCTGGCTAAGGCTGGACATGCCGATGGCTTTTCGGTGACCATGGACGTTCGTAGCGTCGAGCCGTTGACCGGTATCGCCCAGTCCGTTCAACAGACTTTCGCCCAAGCAGGGATCAAGCTTGACCTTATTCCGGGCGATGGAAAGCAGACACTGACCAAGTTCCGGGCCCGCAACCACGATATCTATATTGGCAATTGGGGCACCGATTACTGGGATCCGAATTCAAACGCCCAGGCTTTTGCCTCCAACGAGGACAATTCTGACGGCACCAAGCTGAAGACGCTTGCTTGGCGGAATGCCTGGGATATTCCCGAGCTCACCAAGCAGACCCAGTCCGCTTTGCTCGAACGCGATACGGAAAAGCGCGCCGCACTTTATCAGGACATGCAGAAGAAGGTTCTGGCGGAAAGCCCCTTCGTCATCATCTACCAGAAGGTGGAAACATCTGCGGTTCGCGCCAATGTCAACGGCTTCCGGCTTGGAGCCACCTTCGATAGCGCGATGATCGCCGACGTGACCAAGAGCTGACCGGCCGTGGTCCAGGTATCCTCCGTTGGAGAGATCAATGTAGCAGCCGGGCGCAAGCGCGCCCGGCATGGTCGTCGCCTCAAGGCCATGGCTGGATTTATCATCACTGTTCTGACCACCTATCTTGGTCTGCTGGCTGTGACGTTCTTTATCGGTCGAATTATTCCAATTGATCCAGTTCTGGCGGTGCTGGGCGACCGGGCTCCGGAATCCATGGTGGAACAGACGCGCCGGGCTATGGGGCTTGATCAGCCGCTCTATTATCAATTCTTCATCTATATCAAGCAGGCCTTGTCGGGTGATTTTGGCACGTCTGTGCTGACCACCAATCCTGTCATGACGGATATTGCCAGGGTCTTTCCGGCAACCATTGAGCTGGCCACAGTCGGTACAATCATTGGCGCGGCGCTTGGTATTCCGCTGGGGGTGCTGGCGGCCGTCAAGCGCGGCAGCTTTGTCGATCAGGTGGTCCGGGTCGTTGGTCTGGTTGGCTATTCTGTGCCAATTTTTTGGCTAGGCCTGCTTGGGCTGTTGGTGTTTTATGCCAAGCTGCAATGGGTTGCCTATCCTGGCCGTCTCGATGTGGTCTATGAATATAGTTTCATGCCCGTCACCGGTTTCTACCTGCTTGATGCGGCCATGCAGGGCCAATGGGATGTGGTCTGGGATCTGTTTCGCCACATCATCCTGCCGGGTGCCCTGCTTGGCTATTTCTCGCTTGCCTATATCAGCCGCATGACGCGGTCTTTCATGCTCAACGAGCTTTCGCAGGAGTATATCACTGCGGCCCGCGCCAAGGGCCTGTCCGAAGCCCGGATCATCTGGTTCCACGCCTTGCGCAATGCCGCTGTGCCGTTGCTGACGGTGATTGCTCTATCTTATGCAGGCCTACTGGAAGGCTCGGTGCTCACAGAGACGATCTTCTCCTGGCCGGGCATCGGCCTCTACATTACCAATTCGCTGCAAAATGCCGATATGAATGCGGTGCTGGGCGGAACCATCATTATCGGTTCGGTGTTCATCGCAATCAACATCCTGTCGGATCTCCTCTACAAAACCCTTGATCCGAGGACGCGCAGCCGATGATGACGACGCCCTCCACGCACGGCACCCTTCGAGACTGGCTGCTGTCGGACCGTCCCCAATCGCGCCGGCAGGCCCGGCTTGGCCGCGCCTATGTGATCTGGCGGCAGTTTTCGGCCAATCGGTTGGCATTGCTTGGCCTTGGCATCATTATCGCGCTCATTCTGGTTGCTGCCTTCGCCAATCTGCTGGCCACCCACAATCCGGTGCAGGGTGATCTTGCCAATGCAAGATTGATGGCACCCGGGACCGGCGGTTTCTGGCTCGGCAGCGACGACCAGGGCCGCGACATCTATTCCCGGCTGATCTACGGGTCGCGGCTGACATTGATGGTGGTGGTGCTGGTGGCAATCATTGCCGCGCCCATCGGTCTGCTGGTCGGCACGGTGGCCGGTTATGCGGGCGGCTGGGTCGATGCGGTACTGATGCGGCTGACCGATATTTTCCTGGCCTTTCCGAAGCTCGTTCTGGCTCTGGCGCTGGTCGCGGCCCTCGGCCCCGGCATCGAAAACGCCATTCTGGCCATCGCCGTCACCTCCTGGCCGCCCTATGCGCGTATTGCCCGGGCAGAAACGCTGACGGTGCGCAATTCCGATTATATCTCTGCCGTCAAGCTGATGGGCGCTTCGCCCTTTCGCATCGTGTTGCGTCACATCATGCCGCTCTGTCTCTCGTCGCTGATCGTCCGCGTTACGCTGGATATGGCGGGCATTATCCTGACGGCTGCCGGTCTCGGTTTCCTGGGCCTTGGCGCCCAGCCGCCCCTGCCGGAATGGGGGGCAATGATTGCCGATGGCCGCCGCTTCATTCTCGATCAATGGTGGGTTGCCGCCATGCCGGGCTTTGCCATCCTGATCGTCAGCCTTGGCTTCAACCTGCTGGGTGATGGCTTGCGCGATGCGCTGGACCCGAAGGAGGCCGGCCAATGAGCGCGCTGCTAACGGTAGACAATCTCAAGGTCAGTTTTCCGACCCGCACGGGTCTGGTGGAAGCCGTGCGCGGCGTGTCCTTCACACTGGGCAAGGAGCGGCTGGGCATTGTCGGCGAATCCGGCTCCGGCAAATCCCAGACCGGGCGGGCGATCATGGGTCTCACCCCCGCCCATGCGCGGATAACCGCCGATCACTTGCATTTCGGCGATACGGATCTGCTGGCGATTTCGGCTTCGAAGCGCCGGGCGCTGCGCGGCAAGCGGATGGCGATGATCCTTCAGGACCCGAAATATTCGCTGAACCCGGTTATGCCGATTGGCAAACAGATCGTCGAGACCTTGTTGACCCATGAGCGGATGACGGGAAAGCAAGCTAGGCACAGGGCGCTGGCCATGCTGGAAGCGGTGCAGATCCGCGATCCCGAACGGGTGTTCAAGCTTTACCCGCATGAGGTTTCCGGCGGCATGGGCCAGCGGGTAATGATCGCCATGATGCTGGTCTGCGGGCCGGAACTGCTGATTGCCGATGAACCGACCTCGGCGCTGGATGTGACAGTGCAGCTGGAAGTGCTCGATATTCTCGACATGCTGGTGCGTGAGCGCGGCATGGGGCTGATTTTCGTCAGCCATGATTTGCGGCTGGTCTCTTCCTTCTGCGACCGGGTGCTGGTGATGTATGCGGGCCGTGTCGTCGAGGAACTGAATGCCGCAAACCTGTCCGAGGCGAAACATCCCTATACCCAGGGTCTGCTGAATTGCCTGCCGCGCCTGGAAGGCAACCAGCATCCGCTGCCGGTCTTGCAGCGTCAGGTGGAGTGGGCTCAATGAGCAAGGCCCTGATTGTTGAAGAGATGGGCGTGCGCTTCGACGAGTTTCTGGCGCTGGACGGTGTCAGCATTGCCGTTGAACAGGGCGAGAGCTTTGGTCTGGTCGGGGAATCCGGCTCGGGAAAATCGACGCTGCTGCGGGCGATTGCCGGGCTGAATACCTTTGAGAGTGGCAAGCTGACTGTCGATGGCAAGAGCTATGACAGCAGGCGGCGCGACAAAAGCTTTTATCGCACCGTACAAATGGTGTTTCAGGACCCATACGGCTCGCTGCATCCGCGCCAGACTGTGGACCGCTTGCTGCTGGAACCTTTGGCCGTGCATGGATTTTCCGATGTCGACAGCCGGATTGCCCGCGCTCTGGATGAGGTTGGCCTCGGTTCCGGCTTCCGCTTCCGGTTTTCGCACCAGCTGTCCGGCGGCCAGCGTCAGCGCATCGCCATTGCTCGTGCCTTGATCGTCGAGCCGAAAATCCTGCTGCTGGATGAGCCAACCTCGGCACTCGACGCCTCAATCCAGGCGGAAATCCTCAACCTCCTCGAACAGGCCCGCAAGGATCGCGGCCTGACCTTCCTGATGGTCAGTCACGATCTGGCTGTTATCAGCCATATGTGCGACCGGCTGGCGGTGATGCGCACCGGGCAGGTGGTGGAAGTCATGGATGTCGAAGCGCTGCGCAGACGCGATGTGCAGGTGGATTATACACGGCAATTGATGGTGGCGAGTGAGGGGTTTCGGCGGAAAGCTGACCGTTAAGATGTTGTCCGGGACCAGACATAGAGCACGTCCGGCTGTTTTTCTTCGTTCTCACCACCGTCCGTCATCAGGTCAGGGGTGAAGCCGTGGTACTCATAAAAGCGTCGTGCATTCTGGTTTTGCTGAAATGTCCAGAGCTTCAGATGGGTTGCATCCGCCATTGCATTGGTGAGTAAGCGTGATCCCATGCCTTTACCGAGATGGTCCGGGTCAATGTAGAGATGGTCGATCCAACCGTCCTTGACTGCGATAAAGCCGCATATCCTGTGGTTTTCAATCGCAACCCGCACAGAATTTTCAGCAAGAACGACGGTTTCAATGAAATGCCGATCTTCCTCGGCAGTGTGCAATTTCGGCAAAAAAACCAACAGGGATCGAGAGCGGGTAAAGACCGAAGCAATGGCATCCGTATCTTGGTTTTCCGCAAGACGAATGTGATCGGCCATCACCCAACCCGCACCCCGCCGCGCCAGATCTGCTTGATGAACGGATGGCCGCCGTGCTGGCCAATCTGCAAGAGGTCGGCGCGCTTGCCCGGCGCGATCTCGCCGCGGTCGTTCAGGCCAGCGGCTTCTGCCGGGGTCTTGGTGACCATGCGGATGGCGGCGGGCAGGTCGTAGGCGAGATCCGGATCGGCGGCGATGGCGAAGGGCGCGTCCAGCAGGGCGCGTGGTACATAATCGGAGGCGAGGATATCGCAAAGGCCTTCGAGCAGCAGATCGCGCACCGCGATATTGCCGGATTGTGAGCCGCCGCGCACGATATTCGGTGCGCCGCCGACAATCTGCATGCCCCGCTTGCGGGCCTCGCGGGCGGCCTCCAGCGTGCAGGGAAATTCGCTGATCGATACGCCTTCGTCCGCCGCCAGATCGACATGCTCGATATCGGTATCGTCATGGCTGAGCAGCGGCTTGTTGTGGCGCTTGGCGATATCCACCACCTGCGGGCGGATCCGGTTGCCAATGGCCTGTTTGGCGGTGATCAGATCCGCAACCCGAGCCGTGGTGACAGCAAGCGCTTCGCCGCGCAATTTCGCGACCTTGGCCAGATAGGTGTCGAGATCCCGTGTCTGGCGGATGCCGGGCAGGTGCTCCATGACAGAGACGACGCGCACCAGAGCATGGCCAATATTGGCTTCCATCAGCGCAGGCGTTTGTTCATCGATCACTTCGCAGCGCAGATGCACGAAATGCTCGGCCCTGAGCATGCCAGCGCTTTGCGCCTTTTCCAGCGCCTCGATCATCGGCCCCAGGATTTCCGCCCGCTCGCTGCCGTCTTCCGCCGCACCGACGCAGAGGCTGTCGAACACGGTGGTAATGCCTGCGCCGATGATTTGCGCGTCATGGGCAAGGGCCGCCGTCGTATAATTCCAGCGGACGTGGTGGCGGGGAAAGACATGCTTTTCGAAATGATCGGTGTGGATATCGACAAGGCCTGGGATCAGCATATCGCCACCAAGATCGATGGCGTCGCTGGCATGGGTTATCGGGCCGATGGCGATGATCTGGCCGTTTTCGATTTCGACCGTGCCGGTCTGTATGCGGTCTGCAAGGACGATGGCGGCATTGGTCAGGACCAGGCGTTTCAAAGGTGTCTTGCCGCTCATGTCCATCCCGATCTCTCCGCTTTTTCTCTCACATAGCATGGTTCAGACGATTCGAGCCGTGCCGCGACAGGCGCGGTGTAAATCTCTGTGATGACCGTTCTATGTCAGCGATCGGAAATCAGACACGAAGATCACGCCAGGCCGGTTGCGAACAGTCGTAAGGCAGGGCTTGCGCTTCATAAACGCCACGGGCGATGGCGCGGGCCATGGTGAGGGTGGCGAGATGGCAAAGCTCCATGAAACTGGCAAGGTCCGGCGGCGGTTTTGCGCCGGTGGCGGCGGCAAACACCGTATCGCCATCGGCAGGCAGATGGGCAGGCAGCAGCGCCCGCGCCAATCCGTCATGGGCCATGATTGACAGGCGGTGGCATTCCGCCTTGGTCAGATCAGCATCGGTGACAATAGCGCCAATGGTGGTGGCGATCGGGTCGCGGCCCTTGAGGCGCAACGCGCTATCATCAGGGCCGAAGGAGGAGGGCATGCCGAGGCCGCCGAATTCACCCTCCTGCTCGAAAGGAGCGGCCCAGAAATGCCGTGACGAACCGATCGTGGCCGTGCCGAGCGCATTGACGGCGACGATGGCCGCCACGGTATGACCGCTGGCGGAGACGGCGCTGGCCGAACCGAGCCCGCCCTTGACGGTGGCAGTGGTGGCGCCTGTTCCAGCCCCGATTGTTCCTAACGGGAAACTGCCCGGTTTGCGGGCCACGAAAGCCTCATAACCCATATCGCGATAGGGGGAGTGGAGGCCCCAGTTCTTGTTGCCGCCATTCAGCAGATCCATCAGGATCGCCTGCGGGACGATGGGGACGTTCATATCACCGACCGGAAATCCCTGGCCAATCTGGCGCAGGCCCGCCTGCACGCCGCCTGCCGCATCCAGCCCAAAGGCGGAGCCGCCCGACAGGACCAGCGCATTGACCTGGGTGACCAGCGACAGCGACGGATCGAGCAAACCCGTTTCACGCCCACCGGGCGCCCCGCCCAGCACCGAGCCGGATGCGGTGGCCGGTTGATCGAAGACGATGACAGTCACCCCGGAGCCGAGCGCCAGATCGGTGGCATGACCGACCGAAAGACCGGCAACATCCGTCAGTAGATTGAGAGAGCCGGGCTTCATGCGTGATGCTCCTTCGGACTGTGTTGCGGAAGATTTGATTTCAATCAAGGACGCACCGGCAAAGGCCAGTAAGTTTGACGCATAAAGCGTTATACCCTGAAGGCGCTCGTAACAAGTTTATACAGTAAATTTAGTGTCTTACGGTTTGATCGATCGTTGGATTCCCGCGCTGTCCGCCCCTTTTTCGAGATTTGAGCTATCCATGCAGAAGCCCCAGAAATTCGCCCTAGCCTTCGTTGTCGTTCTGCTTGCCGCATCCGGCGGCACCTATGCCTATTTGAAATTCGGACGAGCCGATACGCTGCCGTCAGGCATCGTCACCGGCAATGGCCGGATCGAGGCGACCGAGGTCGATATCGCTAGCAAAAGCGCCGGGCGTCTGGTGTCCGTCGAAGTCGGCGAGGGCGATCTGGTCACCAAGGGGCAGGTGCTGGCGCGCATGGATACGGTGGAATTGCAAAGCCAGCTGCGTGCCGCAAAGGCCAAGATCGCCGAAGCCGAACAGAGCCGCGATGCTTCGGCCTTCAAACTGTCCCAGGCGCAGAGCCAGTTCGATCTCGCCGACAAGGATCTGGAGCGCAAGCTGGTTCTGCTTGGCAAGGGCTTCGTTTCCGATCAGGCGGTCGATAGCCAAAGGTTGAGCCGCGACAGTTCCAAGGCGGCGGTCTCGGCGGCCGAGAGCACGTTGAACAGCGTGCAGGCGACCATCGACAATGCCAAGGCGGAGGCCGACCGCATCTCCCAGACCGTTTCCGATGCAACGCTTGTTGCACCGAAGGACGGGCGGGTGCTTTACCGGCTGGCGGAGCCGGGCGAGGTGCTGGCGGCGGGCGGCAAGGTACTGACGGTGCTCGATCTGTCGGATGTCTATATGACGATCTATCTTCCGTCTGCCGACGCCGCCAAAACCGCAATCGGTGCCGAGGGCCGTATCCTGCTCGATATTCTGCCGGACCGGGCCATTCCCGGAACGGTGTCCTTCGTCTCGCCGCAGGCTCAATATACGCCGAAACAGGTGGAGATCCGCAGCGAGCGCGACCGATTGATGTTCCGTGTCAAGATCAGCGCACCGAAGGAACTGGTGAAGCAATATCTGCCGCTGGTCAAAACCGGGATCACTGGTCTCGGCTATGTGAAGACCGATGCGAATGCGGTCTGGCCGGACCGGCTGCAATCCGATCTGACGACAGCGCCTCTCGACCCTTCGGCTTCGAATACCCAACCTTCCGCCAGTAAGCCGTAAGCGGGGCAGCCATGGAAAACGCTGTCGAACTGGCAGGCCTGTCCCATTCCTATGGCAAGCGCCAGGCCTTGAGCGCCATCGACCTTGGCATCGAGGCCGGATCGCGGGTTGCCCTGGTCGGGCCGGATGGGGTGGGCAAATCCACGCTTCTGGCGCTGCTGGCGGGCGCAAAGAAAATCCAGCAAGGCCGGATCACGGCGCTTGGGGCGGATATGGCGAGGGCCGGTGCGCGCACGGAAGTCCAGCCGCGCATTGCCTATATGCCGCAGGGCCTGGGCCGCAATCTTTATCCCAACCTGACCGTCTGCGAGAATATCGACTTCTTCGGTCGGCTGTTTGGGCAGGACGCGACGGAGCGGGCCGGGCGTATCGACCGGCTGCTCAAGTCGACCGGGCTCGATCCGTTCGGTGACCGGTTGATGGGCAAGCTGTCGGGTGGCATGAAGCAGAAGCTCGGCCTGTGCTGCGCCTTGGTGCACGATCCCGATCTCCTGCTGCTCGACGAGCCGACGACCGGTGTCGATCCCTTGTCGCGACGGCAATTCTGGGATCTGGTGGAGAGCATCCAGGCCTCGCGGCCCGGCCTGACCATTATCACCGCCACATCAGATATGGACGAGGCGAGCCGGTTCCAGCGCGTGGTTCTGCTCCATGAGGGCCGTACTCTGGCGGATGGCACCTGCGAGGCGCTGCTGCAACAAACCGGGCAGAAGACCCTGGAGCAGGCCTTCATCGCGCTTTTGCCGGATGCGGCAAAACAGGGCTATGGCGATCCGCCGCCCAGGCTTGCCTTCGTGGACCGGGGCGAGGTTGCCATCGAGGCCAAGGAGTTGACCCGTTCATTCGGTGCTTTTACCGCCGTCGATCATGTCAGCTTCCGCATTCCCAAGGGTGAAATTTTCGGTTTCCTCGGTTCGAATGGCTGCGGAAAATCCACCACCATGAAAATGCTGACCGGGCTTTTGCCTGCCAGTAGCGGCGAGGCGCGGCTGTTTGGCCAGCCGGTCGATGCCAAGACGGGCGCTGGCGATGTCGATGCCCGCCGTCAGGTCGGTTACATGTCGCAGGGCTTTTCGCTCTATGGCGAATTGACGGTGCAGCAGAATCTCAACCTGCATGCAGCGATTTTCGACCTGACGGGAGCGGCGGCCAAGGCGCGGATCGAGACCTTGGCGCATGAGTTCGGTCTTCAGCCCTATTTGCAGTTCCTGTCGAGCGATCTGCTGCTTGGAGTGCGCCAGCGCCTGCAACTGGCCGTGGCGCTGATCCATCAGCCCGATATCCTGATCCTCGACGAGCCGACATCCGGCGTCGATCCGCTGGCGCGTGACGGGTTCTGGAATGATCTGGTGGAACAGTCGCGGCAAAACGGCGTGACGATTTTCGTGTCCACCCATTTCATGGCCGAAGCCGAGCGCTGCGACCGCATCGCCTTCATGCATGCCGGCAAGGTGATTGCCTGCGGTACGCCACAAGAGCTTAAAGAGCAGACCGGCAGCGCCAGCCTGGACGATGCCTTCATCGCCTTCATGAAGGCGGGAGGGCGGCAGGAAAGCCTGACTGACGCAGCAACCCAGCCGCAAACCGGTGCCGCGACGGAGGCCGAGAACTCTGCCGGCGCCCTGGTAAAAAAGGGGTTTTCGCCTGCCCGGCTGATGGCCTATGCGCGGCGCGAGGCGATGGAACTGATGCGCGACAAGATCCGGCTCGGTTTCGCCCTGGCTGGCACGGCGCTGCTGATGCTGATTTTCGGCTACGGCCTGACGCTGGATGTCGATCACCTGCGGTTTGCCGTGCTTGACCGCGACCAGAGTGCCGAAAGCCGGGCCTATATTGATGCCTATGCGTCCTCCTCCGCCTTCACCTTGCAACCCGCCATCTCCGATGAAGCCGGGATGTTGTCGCGGCTGAAGGCCAATGACATCATGCTGGCGCTGGATATACCCGAGAAATTCGGCGCCGATCTGCGGGCGGGCAAGCGGCCAAACGTGCTGGCCATGCTGGATGGTGCCATGCCCTTCCGGGCTGAGACGGCGCTCGGCTATGTCTCGGGCGCTCACCAGCGGTTCTTGCAGGAGATTGTCCGTCAATCGGGCGGAACGATCCGGTCGGTGGCTGGCGTGGAAATGCGCTATCGCTACAACCAGGCTTTTCTCAGCCTGAATGCCATGGTGCCAGCGGTCATCGCCTTGCTGCTGGTGTTCATTCCTTCGATCCTGACGGCGCTCGGCGTTGTCTCGGAAAAGGAAATGGGATCGATCAGCAATCTCTACGTGACGCCGGTGACCAAGCTGGAATTTCTGCTGGGCAAGCAATTGCCCTATGTGGCCATCGGCTTCATCAATTTCCTGATGATGTTCCTGCTGGCCGTCTGGCTGTTCGGCGTGCCGTTGAAAGGCTCGCTTGCCGGTCTATCGGTCGCTGCCTTCGTCTATGTGCTGGCGACGACGTCGATCGGTATTTTAAGTTCCACCTTCACCTCGACCCAGGTAGCAGCCCTGTTCGTCACCGCCATCGGCACGATGATGCCCGGCACCCAGTTTTCCGGCCTGTTGCAGCCGGTGTCGTCGCTCCAAGGCATGGGCCACGCCATCGGCCTGGTGTTTCCCACCACCTATTTCATGCGCGCCAGCGTCGGGGCTTTCACCAAGGGGCTGGGCTTTGTCGAGCTGATGGGTTTCGTCTGGCCGCTGGCTCTGTTCTGGATTGGTGCCATCGGGCTTGGCTGGTCGCTGTTGCGCAAGCAGGAAAGGTAGAGGATATGGATCTTCGCACGGTATTTGCCCTGTTTCGCAAGGAACTGATCGGGCTTTTGCGCGACAAGGTGCTGATGGCGATGGTCATCTATGCCTTCAGTCTGGCGATCTATACCCAGGCGACCGGACTTTCCCACGATCTGCGCAATGCGACGCTGGCCGTGGTGGACCGTGACATGTCGCAATTGTCCTCTTCCATTCTCGACGGGCTGATGCCGCCGCGCTTTCAAAAGCCGGTGGCAATCGCGCCCCAGGATATCGACCGCGCCATGGATCAGGCGCGCTACAC
Source organism: Agrobacterium vitis (assembly GCF_037039395.1). Classification (NCBI taxonomy): domain Bacteria; kingdom Pseudomonadati; phylum Pseudomonadota; class Alphaproteobacteria; order Hyphomicrobiales; family Rhizobiaceae; genus Gillisella; species Gillisella vitis. Next base: position 2,386,148 of record NZ_CP146242.1, read on the forward strand.
CTTTGTGCTGGATATTCCCGAACGCTTCGAGGCCGATGTTCTCTCGGGGCGTAGCCCCTCGGTGCAGTTGCTGATCGACGCGACCGCGTTGATGCAGGCGGGGGTGGGTTCGAGCACGATTCAACAGATCGTCAGCCAACAGGTCGGGCTTTATGCCCAGCGCGTTGGCGTCTCAAGCACTCAGGCGGTGACGGTGGAAACGCGGCTTGCCTTCAATCAATCGCTGAATTCGGATTGGTTTTCCGGCACGATGGCGCTGATCAGCAATATTACCATGCTGGCCATCCTGCTGGCAGGCGCTGCTTTGGTGCGTGAGCGGGAACACGGCACGCTGGAACACCTGCTGGTCATGCCGGTCAGGCCTATCGAAATCATGGTCAGCAAGCTTGCGGCCAATGGTCTGGTCATTCTGGTGATGACGCTGGTTGCCATCGTCACCGTGTTGGTCAAGGTGCTCGGCATGCGCATCACCGGTTCGCTGACGCTCTACATGGCAGGAGTGGCGCTCTACCTGTTCTTCGTCACCTCGTTCGGTCTGTTTTTAGGGACGCTGGCCCGCAGCATGCCGCAACTGGCGCTGCTGTTCATCCTCACCGCTTTGCCGATGAATATCCTGTCGGGCGGGTTCACACCGCTGGAAAGCCAGCCGCAATGGTTGCAAAACGCCATGCAGGTCTCACCCTCGACCCATTTCGTCGCCTTTTCGCAGGCCATTCTCTATCGTGGGGCTGGCTTCGATGTGGTCTGGCCGCAGTTCTCCGCGACGTTCGGCATCGGTCTGGTGTTCTTCCTGTTCAGTCTCAGCCGGTTCAGGACGTTCATCGCCGCGCAGCAGTGAATGAACGTCCTTGAGCGGATAAAGATCAGCGCTTCATCGAGCGCGGATCGAGCGCATCGCGGATGCCATCGCCGATATAGTTGACGCTGAGCACGGTGAGCGAAATCGCCAGACCCGGCCAGATGGCGCGGGCAGGGGTGATTTGCAGGAAGTTCACACCGTCATAGAGCAAACGGCCCCAGGTGGGAAAATCGGAGGGAAAGCCGAGGCCAAGGAAGCTCAGCGCCGATTCCGTGATGATCGCCGAAGCGATGCCGAGCGTTGCCGACACCATGACCGAGCTGAGCACATTGGGGATGATATGCTTGAGGATCACCCGGTATTCGCGCATGCCGCTCGCCTTGGCGGCCAGCACGAATTCCTGGTTCTTCACCGTCAGCACATCGCCGCGCACGATGCGGGCGGTGTGCATCCAGCTGGTAATGCCGATGACGAAGACGATCAGGATGAAAATCCCGGCCTCCGGGCCGAAGGCGGCGCGCAGCACATCGCGAAACAGCATGGTGATGACCAAGAGCAGCGGCAGGATCGGCAGAGCCAGGAACAGGTCGGTGATGCGCATCAACGGCCCGTCGATCCGCTTGAAATAGCCTGAGAGGACACCGACCAACGTGCCGACGAACAGCGAAATCAGCATGGCCACCATGCCGACCGCCAGCGAGATCTGCCCACCAGCCAGGACCTGCGCAAACAGATCATGGCCAAGATTGTCGGTGCCGAAGGGATGCACCCAGGACGGTCCCTGGTTCTTGTCGCGGATATTAAGCTTGTTGGGATCGACGCGGTGGATCAAAGGTCCGACATAGACGGCCAGAACGATCAGCACGAAGACGGCAAGGCCGATCACCCCGCCGGTATGGCGGCGGAACTGGCCCCAGAGCTGGGCGCTGAAGGATTGCGAGCGGTCGGCTTTGGCCTGGGTGGCGAGGGTGGGCGCATCAGTCATAGCGGATCCTCGGATCGAGAATGCCGTACAACACGTCGGCAATAAGATTGAAGAGTACGATCAGCACGGCGAAGATGAAGGTCAGCGTCTGCACCAGCGGCAGGTCGCCGCTCTGGATGGCGGTGATCAGCAATTGGCCAAGACCGTTGACCCGGAAAATCTGCTCGGTGATGATCGCGCCGGAAAAGATTGTCGGCACGCCGAGCGCAATCACGGTCACGACAGGGATCAGGCTGTTGCGCAGCACATGCACCAGCAGCACGGTCTTTTCCTTGACGCCCTTGGCACGCGCGGTGCGCACATAGTCCTGGTGCAGATTATCCAGCATGGAAGCGCGCACGAAACGGCTGATCTGCGAGGTATTATAAAGCGTCAGCACCATGACCGGCAGCACCATCTGCTTGACCTGGGCAACGAAGCTTGTCCAATCCACGACCTGGAGATTGGTATCGTAGACCGAGGGAAACCAGTGCAGGGTCGAGGAGAAGATCACGATCAGCAGTACGCCGGTAAAGAAGGTCGGCACGGAATAGCCGACCATGGAAACGAAGGTGCCGATCTGGTCGAAGATCGAATATTGCTTGTAGGCTGAGATAACGCCAAGCGGAATGGCCAGCAGCACGCCGAACACATAGGACAGGCCGACAACCCAGAGTGTCTGTGGCATGCGCTGGACGATCAGATCGACGACGGGGCTGCGGGTGGTCCACGACAGGACCCGCAGGCGCTGGCCGGAGCCGACGGTCAGGCCGGTGATCTGCTCGAAAATATTCAGCGGTTCATTGATGAAGAACTGCTTCAGCCACAGGAAGAAGCGGACAATCATCGGCTGGTCGAGGCCAAGGGCGGCGCGCATCTGTTCGCGCACTTCCGGCGGGATCGTCAGCGGCAAATCACCGAGCGGATTGTTGGGCGCCATCGCCAGCAGCGCGAAAATGATGAAGCTGATGATCAGCAGGGTCGGGATGGCAAACAGCAATCGCCGGATCGTATAGGTAAACATTATTTTTTATCTCCGGGCGCGCCAGGGAGGAGAGACAAAGCTGGAACGGGGCGTCGGCGCCCAGGGGGTGCCGACAACCGCCAGCTCACCGGACCCGTGTCATGCGGGCCCGGCAAGGCGCTGTTACTTGGTGCGCGACCAGTCGGCGATGTTCCACAACTCGCTGTCCCAGCCAGTCATCTTGATGCCCTTCAGACTTGCAGCAAAGGCCGAAGGCTGACCGCGATAGACGAGCGGCAGATGCGCGCCGGCTTCCGTCAGCATGTCGTTGAGCTTCTTGACGATCTCGACGCGCTCTTCGATCTTGGCGGTCTGGGAAAGCTTGGTAACGAGCTTGTCATAGTCTGGGTTGCAATAGCGCGGCATGTTCTGACCCTGCCAGCCGTTTGCCGGGCTTGGGATCTTGTCGCACATCCATTCGGCCATATAGGCTTCCGGATCGGTGCCGTCGAAATTGTTGGTGTACATTTCCACGTCGGCGTAGAATTTCTGGTAGGTGTCCGGGCTGGACGGATCGCCGCCGAAGAACACCGAGGCCGAGACGTTGCGCAGTTCAGCGCCAACGCCGATCTGCGACCACATATCCTTGACCAGTGCCTGGGTGCCCTGGCGGACGGAATTGGTCGAGGTCAGGTAGAGGAAGTTCAGCTTGACGCCGTTCTTGGCGCGAATGCCGTCAGAGCCCTTTTTCCAGCCGGCATCGTCCAGCAGCTTGTTGGCGCCGTCGATATCCTGCTTCAGGCACCAGTCATTGGTGGTGGAGACATAGATATCCGGGCCGGGGACGATGTTGCAGGTCGGCTTGCCGGCGAGGCCATAGCCAGCCTCGACAATCACGTCGCGGTCGATGGCCATGGAGAGCGCCTTGCGCACGGCCGGGTCGGACAAGGCGGGATGTGGTCCACCTTCCTTGGTGGAGCGCTTGTCGCCCAGCGCCGGATCGGGATTGGTGAAATTGAGGTTGATACGCTCGACCTGGCTACCGAAAGCGGTGATGATCTTGCCCTTGCCGGCAGCTTCCATGGTTGCCAGCACTTCAGGCTCGACCTGCATGTTCCAGGCATAGTCATATTCGCCGGTTTCCATCACGGCGCGGGCCGCTGACAGCGCATCGCCGCCGCCCTTCAGCGTTGCGGTTGCAAAGGCGGGCTTGGCCGGATCGCGGTAGTTTTCATTGGCCGTGAAGGTGATCACGTCGTTCGGCTTGAATTCCTTGACCTTGAAGGGACCGGTGCCGATAGGGGCAAAGTTGGCAGCCGTGCATTCCGGCGCCTTGGGGCCGAGGCAATCCTTGAACTGGGCCTTCTGGATGATCGGTGCCTGCGAGCCGACAAAAGCCGAATAGGGATAGGGCTTTGGCGAGGTGAACGTCACCTTGATGGTCTGCGGATCAATCGCTTCGACGCTCTTTACGCCATCGTATTTCTGCTTCTGGGCGCAACCGCCGCCGTCTGCCGTGCAATATTGCCAGGTGAAGATCACGTCATCGGCGGTAACCGGCGTGCCATCCGACCACTTGATGCCGTTCGACAGTTTCCAGGTGATGGTGGTCAGGTCCTTGGAGACGCCGCCGTTTTCCACGGTCGGGATGGTGTCGACCAGCTTGGGAACCAGTTCGCCTTTTTCGTCGAAGCCGGCCAGCGGCTCGATGACGATGGAGGATGCATATTGTTCCTTGGTGCCACCGGACAGATAGATGTTCATGGTGGACACGGCCTGCCAGAAAAGCAGTTTCAGATCGCCATCACTGCCGCGCTGGGCCATGGCTGGCGCGCCCGTCATCATCAATGACGCGACGGATGCCGCCAGAATCAACCGGATGTTACGCATGGTTTGCTGTTCCCTTGTTAATCTCGTGGTCGAGAGTTTTCTTCTGGCAGCGTAAGCAAGGACGCTGCCAATTTTCCCCATTGCCTCAATGGCATTGAATTTAAAGAGTATACGGCCCTATGATCCCCTCTGGGCCTGGTCGGATTGCCTGTCCTGATTATTGGTTTGCCCAAATTTTGGGCTATAAAATCACAAGCTTATTTTTCATTCAAGATGGAAAATGCGAGACCGTGCATCAACTGTGGATAGGGTGCGGGCCACGGTACCCTTCACAAGGTACCATTCAGCGGCAAGGCGCTTCGGACATGCTGGCGTCACTGGCGCCAGCATGTCGCGTGTCAATATGCAGTTCTTATCATGGACCTTACTTGCTACGGGTCCAATCCGCAACATTCCACAACTGTGAATCCCACGGATTGAGCTTTGCACCCTTCAGCGTGTTCGAGATGGCCGAGGGTTCACCGCGATTGACCAGCGGAATGACCAGGCCGTCATTGACGATCATGTCATTCAATGTGCGGACCAGTTCGGCGCGTTTTTCGGTACCGGAGGTCCTGCGCAGCTCCCCTACCAGCTTGTCATAGGCCGGATCGCAGTAGCGGGCGATGTTTTCACCCTGCCAGTTGTTGGCGGGAGTGGGGATCTTTTCGCAGGTGAAGCCGCCCATGAATTTCTCCGGATCGGTGCTTTCAAAGCCGCTGGCATACATTTGCACGTCGGCATAGAACTTCTGGTAGGTGTCGGGGCTGGCCGGGTCGCCGCCGAAGAACACTGAAGCGGAGACATTGCGCAATTCGGTTTCGACGCCGATCTGCGACCACATGTCCTTGACCAGAACCTGCGTGCCCTGGCGCACCGAATTGGTAGTGCTCAGGAACAGGAAGGACAGTTTGCGACCGTCTTTTGCGCGGATGCCGTCGGGGCCTTTTTTCCAGCCGGCTTCGTCCAATAGCCTGTTGGCCCCTTCAAGATCTTGGCGTCCGCACCAGGTCTTGGCCTTGGAGGCGAAAATATCCGGGGCCGGAATGATGTTGCAGGTCGGCTGGCCGGCAGCGCCATAGCCTGCCTCAACGATCACGTCGCGGTCGATGGCGAGCGCCAGCGCCCGGCGCACCCTGGGGTCTGACAGGGCTGGATGAGGACCGGCCTCCTTGGTGGAGCGTTTGGCGCCGAGAGCCGCATCGACGGCATAGGGGTTGAGTTGGATGCGCTCAACCGTGGAGCTGAAGGCCGAGGTCATGGTGCCCTTGCCGGCTTTCAGCATGGATTCCGTTACTTCCGGCTCTACCACCGTATTCCAGGCAAAATCATATTCGCCGGTTTCCAGCACGGCGCGGGCCGCCGACATCGCATCGCCGCCACCTTTCAGGGTGATGCTCGCAAAAGCCGGCTTGGCCGGATCGCGGTAGCGCGGATTGGCGTCAAACAGCACGACGTCATTGGCTTTGAAATCCCGGACGATAAAGGGTCCGGTGCCATGCGGCTTGAAATTGGCTTCGGTGCATTGCGGTGCTTTTTCGCCCAGGCAATCCTTGAACTGGGATTGCTGGATAATTGGCGAGAGCTGGCCGACAAAGGCACTGTAGGGAAAGGGTTTGGGAGCGTCGAAGGTCACCTTCACGGTCAGCGGGTCGATGGCCTCCACCGATTTTACCCCGTCGAACTTGGCCGCCTGGGCGCAGCCGCCGCCGGGCGCCATGCAATATTTCCAGGTGAACACCACGTCATCGGCGCTGACAGTGCCGCCGTCCGACCAGGTCAGGCCTGGTTTCAATTTCCAGGTGATGGACGTCATGTCCTTGGCGATGCCGCCGTTGTCAACAGTGGGGATTTCGGCAGCAAGCCGGGTAAACAGATTGCCCTGCTCATCGAAACCGGCCAGCGGTTCGATCACCATCGAGGCGGCATAGACTTCCTTGCTGCCGCCCGAAAGATAGGGATTGAGATTGGAGACGGCCTGCCAGAACAGGATCTTTACGTCGCCGTCCGTGCCGCGTGCGGCTATGGCAGGGGTGCTGACAAGCGCACCCGTCGCTACGAAAATGGCGGCTGCCGATAGCGCCCTTAAGGGGCTGTTATATGTCATGGTTGCCGTGTCCTGCTTTGATTGAGATGATCGCATTGCTTCGCAGCGCGGCGCCCAGAGTCAAGAACGCAGAGGTTTAATCTACTAAAATAATAGACAAGATGACGGAGCGCTTTGGTGCCCAAGCGTGGCCCGGCGCAATGATTTGATTAAGTTTTGAGCCGCTACCATTTCAGGCTATTTTTTGTTCATTCATTGCATTTGCGACTTGCAAAACGCTAAAGTTGATGAACAGTATGCCATCGAAAATCGGATGGGAACAGCAAAAAGAGGTCATTCATGCCCATTTTGAACCGTGCCAGCGCCTTGCAGGAAGAGGTCGCAGGCTGGCGGCGCCATTTGCACCAGACACCGGAGCTGTTGTTCGATGTGCATCAGACAGCAGCTTTCGTCACGCAGAAGCTGAAGGAATTCGGTTGCGACGTGGTGGAAACAGGCATTGGCAGAACGGGTGTCGTCGGCATCATCAAGGGCAATCGCGGCGAGGGCACCACCATTGGCATGCGTGCCGACATGGATGCCTTGCCGATCACCGAAATCACCGGTGCGCCATGGGCCTCGACGGTGCCGGGCAAGATGCATGCCTGCGGCCATGACGGCCACACCGCCATGTTGCTGGGCGCGGCGAAGCACCTGGCCGAAACCCGCAATTTCGCGGGCTCGGTTGCGGTGATCTTCCAGCCAGCAGAAGAAGGCGGCGGCGGTGGTCTTGCCATGGTGCAGGACGGAATGATGGACAGGTTCGGCATTTCCCAGGTGTTCGGAATGCACAATGCGCCGGGCGTGCCGCTTGGCGATTTCGCCATTCGCAAGGGGTCGCTGATGGCGGCGTCCGATACGTTCGAGATTGTCATCAAGGGCAAGGGCAGCCATGCCGCCCAGCCACATATGTCGGTCGATCCGGTCCTGGTTTCGGCGCATGTGATCATTGCCTTGCAATCGATCGTGTCGCGCGGCGTCGATCCGCTGGAATCGCTGGTCATCAGCGTCACCACCACCCATGGCGGCGATGCCTATAATGTCATTCCGATGGATGTGACCCTGACCGGCACTGTGCGGACTCTGCTGCCACAGATCCGCGATTTTGCCGAAAAGCGCGTGCAGGAAGTGGCAAGTGCCACGGCCATGGCGCACGGCGCTATCGCTGAAGTGCATTATCACCGGGGCTATCCGGTCACCTTCAATCACGCGCAAGAGACGGAGTTTGCCGCGTCGGTTGCCGCCAGGATCTCCGGTGAAAATCGGGTGAAGACCGACATGGCGCCGAAAATGGGCGCCGAGGATTTTTCCTATATGCTGGAAAGCCGTCCGGGCGCCTTCATTTTCCTAGGGGTCGGCGATACGGCCAATCTTCACCACCCGGCCTATGACTTCAATGACGAGGCTATTCCCTACGGCATCAGCTATTGGGTGGAATTGGCCGAAACCGGTTTGGCAGCCTGACTGGCTGTCTCCCGTGTTTGTTGCGGCGGATGAATAATAAAGTGCCTCGGTCGTGAAATCGAGGCCGAAAACAGGGGAAAACGAGCCTATGGCTGAAGATCTCACCACGCAGAACGGACATGTCCAGCCCGTTCTGTCCGTGCGCAATCTGACCACTTCGTTTCGGATCGGCGACCAGTGGTCTTCCGTGGTGCGCAACATGAGCTTCGATGTCGCGCCGCGCGAGACCGTCGCCATTGTCGGCGAATCCGGCTCGGGCAAGAGTGTGACCTCCCTGTCGATCATGCAATTGCTGCCGAAGAATTTCAGCCGGATCGAGGGCAGCATCAAGCTGAATGGTCGCGAATTGCTGACGCTGGCGCCGGAAGAGATGCGCCGGGTGCGCGGCAATGATATTTCGATGATCTTCCAGGAGCCGATGACCAGCCTCAACCCGATTTTCCCGATCGGCAAGCAGATCGCCGAGGCCATCCTGTGCCACCGCGATATTTCCAGGGCCGAGGCGAAATCCGAAGTGATCCGGCTGTTGGAAAAGGTCCGCATTCCCAATGCCAAAAGTCGGTTCGATGAATTTCCGCACCAGTTTTCCGGCGGCATGCGCCAGCGTGTGATGATCGCCATGGCGCTGGCCACCAAGCCGAAACTGCTGATTGCCGACGAACCGACCACGGCGCTGGATGTGACCATCCAGGGCCAGATCCTCGACCTGATTAAGGTCCTGCAGGAAGAAGAAGGCATGTCGGTGCTGTTCATCACCCATGACATGGGAGTTGTGGCAGAGGTCTCCGACCGCACCATCGTGATGTTCCGGGGAGAAATGGTCGAAGGCGGCACGACGGACGATATTTTCAACCGTGGTCAGCATCCCTATACGCGGGCACTTCTGTCGGCGGTGCCGAAACTCGGTTCGATGCACGGCCATGCCTTGCCGATGCGGTTTCCGGTGATCGACATCAAGACGGGCGACACCCTGGTCGAGGAGGCGGAAGTGGGCGCGCTCGACATGGTGCCGCGCCCGATCCTCGAAGTGAAAAACCTGACGACACGCTTTGCTATCCGCTCCGGCCTGCTGGGGCGCAAGTCCGGCGCTGTGCATGCGGTGGAAAATGTCAGCTTCGATCTCAGGCCCGGCGAGACCCTGTCGCTGGTCGGTGAATCCGGTTGCGGCAAATCGACGACGGGCCGCTCGATCACCCGGCTGATCGAGCCGAGCAGCGGCACGATTGCGCTTGACGGTTATAATGTCATGTCGCTCGACAGTGGCACCCTGCGCAAGATGCGCCGCAGCATCCAGATGGTGTTTCAGGATCCCTTTGCCAGCCTTGATCCGCGCATGTCGGTCGGAGCGGCGGTGATGGAGCCGTTCCTGGAGCATAATCTCGGCACCAAGGCACAGGCGCGCGAAAAGGCTGCCGATCTGTTGCAGCGCGTTGGCCTCAGTGCCGATATGATGCGCCGCTACCCGCATGAGTTTTCCGGCGGCCAGCGCCAGCGCGTTGCCATTGCCCGCTCGCTGATGCTCGATCCGAAAGTCATCGTCGCCGACGAGGCGGTGTCGGCGCTTGATGTCTCGATCAAGGCGCAAGTGTGTAACCTGCTGCTCGATTTGCAGGAAAGCTTCAATCTCGCCTATCTGTTCATTTCCCATGACATGGCGGTGGTGGAGCGTGTCAGCCACCGGGTGGCGGTAATGTATCTGGGTGAAATCGTCGAGATCGGACCGCGCCAGGCGGTGTTTGACAATCCGCAGCATCCCTATACCAAAAAGCTGATCGCCGCGGTGCCGGTACCTGATCCGGCGCGTCGCAACATTACCCGGCAAATGTCGACCGATGAAATCAAGAGCCCTGTCCGGCCTCTGGGCTATGAACCGCCAGCGCGCCACTACCGGGAAGTCTCGGCGGGACATCTGGTGCAGGAAATAGCGTAAGCGCCGCTCGTCCTTACGCCATCATCTTGCCCTTGCGCTGGCGTCCGGGAGTTTCCATATGCCGTTCGCTGCGGAGCGCTTTTCGGGTTCCGTATCGACCTTTGAGGAGCGGTAATGGATCAGAAAGTGGGCGGTGAAGCAGAGCAGACGGAGGCCCTGCCACTTTCGCAGATCCTTTTTCGGATTGCTGAGGATGAAACGCGGGCGCGGGTCTCAATCGGCGATCTGTTTGCAGCGCTCGGCGACCGGGCTTTCGGCGCATTGATCCTGATCTTCGCGCTTCCCAATATCGTGCCGACCCCGCCTGGTACATCCGCCATAACAGGCGCGCCGCTGGTCTTTCTGGCGGCACAGTTGATGCTGGGCTGGCGGCCCTGGCTGCCGGGCTGGATCACCAAACGCTCGCTGGCGCGGGCCGATTTTTCCGCCATCGTCGCCAGGATCGTGCCCTGGCTTGCCCGGGGCGAGAGGCTGCTGAAGCCGCGCTTTGGCCTGCTGGTAAAGGGACCGGCGGAAAACCTTCTGGGAATCATGGCCTTCATTCTGGCCATCATTCTCGCGTTGCCCATTCCGCTCGGCAATATCCTGCCAGCCATTGCCCTGTCGCTGTTTGCTTTCGCGCTTCTGGAGAAGGACGGGCTTTACGCGCTGGCGGGCAGCGTGGTGTTTCTTCTGTCGATTGTGGTCGTCGCGGGCGTGACTGTGGCGCTCGGCAAGGCGGCTTTGTTGCTGTTCAGCATATCCTTTGGCTAAACCGAATTGCCTGTGAATGAGCGCAACGCTGCCGGAATGGCGGTAACGTGTACCAGGGCGTGTCTCGCCATTCCTTTACGGCTTTTGGGTTGCTAATCGACCACATGGCAAGTTTCGCGACAGCTTCGCTTCCTATCTTTCCCCATGATCGCCGGTCGAGCGTGTGTCGACCAAACGCTTTGTTGCTGACCTGCGTCGGCAATTACCACAATGGGGATTTGCCGTGGCAACGTCTAATAAGACAACGACTGTAAGCAGTCTTGATGGTTTGACTGGAACGAGTGCAACGGACATTATTCTCCTGACCGATCAGGTTTCGGGGGCTTACCTTGATCTTGGCGGTGGCAGCGACAAGCTGATCCTTGGCAATTTTGATAACAACGTCACGCTGTCGAATGTCGAGTCCGTTTTGGGCGGCACCGGTGGGGACGAGATTTTCTACGATACCAAGGCTACCTCAGGTTACATCGACCTGGGCGCCGGCATCGACAGCCTGACCTTTTCAGACCTTGGCGTCACCGCAACCATCCTCAATGTGGAAACGATCGTCGCTGGCCAGGGCAATGACTATTTGACGATGAGCGCCCAGGCGCTCGGAACCTATATCGATCTCGGAACCGGTTCGGACCGGGTAATCCTTGGCAAATTCGATAATACTGTCACCCTGATCAATGTCGAGACGGTTACCGGCAGTACCAAGTCCGATATCGTGACGATGCAGAGTGAAAGCGGCGACCAAACGCGCCGCGTGGACCTCGGTTCCGGCAACGACTATGTCAGTCTCGGCGATGGCGGCGGCACGGTCTATGTCTCCAATACCGAAACAATCGTGGCGGGCAGCGGCGACGACCGTATTCAGCTGAACAGCAAGGCTTCCAATTTCAGTATCGATGCCGGTGATGGCGATGATACTGTCCTTCTCAGCAATTATACCAACAAGCTGACAATTTCCAATGCCGAAAGCATCGTCGGATCGAGCGGAAGCGATCACGTCACGATCGGGAGTGCGTTTACCGGCGGATATGTTTCTCTGAATGGCGGCAATGATACGCTCGTTCTGGGAAATTACACCAATTCCGTCAGTGTCTATGGCGTCGAGACCATTTATGGCGGCACTGGCAGCGATTTTATCTACATGCAGGAAGCCAAGTCCGGCGGCTTGATCGATCTCGGAGCCGGCGAAGATACCCTGGTCTTCAATGAGGACGGCGGCACGGCCACCTTGAAAAATGTCGAGAATATCATCGGCAGTGAAACCAAAGACTATATTATTTTCAAAACGCAGGTAACCGGCGGCCTGATCGATCTGGACGACGATGGCGACCGCGTAACACTGGCCAAGTACAATAACACTGTCACTTTCGCTAATGTCGAAACCATTACCGGCGACAGTTCCAGCGATATCATCACGCTGACCACCGAGCTGACCAAGGGTACGATCAATCTCAGCACCGGCATGGACAAGCTGACGCTGGCCGATGGTTCCAACACGATCAACATTTCCGGTGTCGAAACCCTGATCGGCGGTGATGGTGAAGACACGATCAGTTTTTCGGTCGCCTCGACGGGTGGTGAAATCGACCTTAAGGGCGGCGATGATACATTGACGCTTACCGGTTCCGGACGAACCTTGACCATTTCAAACGTCGAGACAATTCTGGGCAGTTCCGCCAGCGAGCAGATCCTTTACAAGACCCTGTTGACCGGCAATCTGATCTCGCTCGGCTCCGGCTCCGACAAGCTCACGATGGGTGATTTTGATAATACCGTTTCCATCGCCGGGATTGAAACCATCGTCGGCGGCACCTTGACCGATCAAGTGTATATCACCAGCGCCATTACCGGCTCTCTGATCGATCTGGGTACTGGCATCGATACGCTGACCATCATGAAAGGCGGCACGGTCACGGCCCGCAATATCGAGACCATCATCGGCGATGACGGCATCGATGTAGTCAAGTTTGATCGCGCCGCTCAAGGAGTCTATCTCGACCTAGGCTCGGGCAATGACAGCGTCACCTTCGGCAATTTCAACAATGAAGCCACGCTTCTGAATGTTGAGACCATTAATGCCGGCACGTCCAGCGACATCATCACGCTCGGCACCGACATGTCTGCTGGTACGATTGACCTTGGCAAGGGCCTTGACAGTCTAACGTTGAGCGATGAGGGCGGCACCCTGACCGCGGTCAATATCGAAACGATTATCGGCGGTGCTGCGGACGATGTCGTGACGGTTTCAGGAACCGTGACCATTGGCACGATCGACCTCGGTGCGGGTGACGATACGTTGACGATCGGTGGCAGTGCGACTGTGACCGTACAGAATGTCGAAACGCTGGTCGGCGGTAGTGGAACCCAGAAAATCATCCTTGCCAGTGGGTTCAAGGGCAGTATCGATCTTGCCGACGGTGTCGATACCATCATCATGGCCGATGTCGATGACGCCGACGCGACCGCCATGAAGAACCTCATCACGATTTCCAATGTCGAAACCATCACCGGCGGTTCCGGTTCGGATACGGTCGTTATCGGCACGGTCGGCGGCGCGACCATGATCGATCTGGGCGATGGCATCGATACCTTGAAATTCCAGGATAATGGCGGATCGGTGACGGCTGCCAATGTGGAGACGATCATCGGCGGGACCGGCGATGAAGTCATCCGGTTCAATGCGACGGTCACTGGCGTCAATATCGACCTCGGCGATGGCAATGACACCGTCATCTTTGGCAATTATGCCAATACGGCCATACTTGCCAATGTGGAAAGCATCTCTGGCGGCACTAACAGCGACGTGTTCACGCTGGCCTCCAGTACGACCGGCATGACCCTCAATCTCGGCAATGGTCTTGACAGTCTGACGCTGGCGGGTGAAGGCGGTACGCTGACGGTCTCCAGCATCGAAACGATTGTCGGGTCGGCTGTCGACGACATCATTACCCTTTCAGCCTATATGACCGGTGGCACGATTTCGCTTGGTGCCGGCAATGACCAGTTCATCATCGGTGATGTCGGCGGCACGGCGACCGTTTCAGGCGTTGAAACAGTGACGGGTGGTGCTGCCGCCGATCTTATCACCCTTGCCAAAGACGCATCGGGCTATATCAACCTGGGCGCAGGTCAGGATGGCGTGATCTTCTCGGCATCCGGCAACACGGTGACCCTGTCGGGTGTCGAAACGGTGACCGGTGGTGAGGGAGACGATACGGTCGAGTTTTCCGACGCGATAACGGCAACCACGATCAAGCTTGGGGCCGGCAACGATGTTCTGCAAATGTCGGAACTGGGCGGCACTGTCACCGTCACCGGCGCAGAATCCATCCTCGGCGATGTCGGCAGCGACGTCATCACCCTTGGCGAACAGATTACGGGTGGCTTCATCAATCTCAATGCTGGCAGTGACCGCCTGATCCTGTCTTCCGCCAACAATACGGTGACGGTGGAAAATATCGAAACGGTGACTGGCGGCTCGATGATCGACGACATCACCTTGTCTGGCGTCTATACCGGCGGCACGCTGGATCTGGGCAGCGGCAATGACCTGCTGACGTTCGGCGAATCCGGAACCGTCACGATCGCCAATGTAGAAACGGTGGTCGGGTCAACCGGCGACGATGTGCTGACTGTCAGCGGTTCGATCGGCGGGGCAACTCTAAATCTGGGCGATGGCCAGGATACCCTGAGCTGGAGCGCGGGCCTGACGGCAACGGTTTCCAACGTTGAGACGGTCAATGGTGGCTCCAATGCCGACATCATCACGCTGGCCACGCAATGGACCGGTGGATTTATCGATCTGGGCGATGGTTCCGACAAGCTCACGCTGGCCGACACAACCAATACGGTGACGGTGGCGAATGCAGAAACCATCATCGGTCAGTCCATGGCTGACTATATCGCCATCAACAGCACGACCTATAGCGGCTATATTTCACTGGGTGGGGACAAGGACGAAGTCAAGCTGGCTTCTTCTTCGAGCACGGTGACAATCGTCGGCGTTGAAACGGTCACGGGTGGTTCCGGCGACGACAAGGTGACATTGGGTGCTCAGGTGTCGGGCATCGAACTCAACCTGGCCGACGGTAACGACGTGGTCACGCTCGGCAATTATTCCAATATGATCAGCCTCTATAATGTCGAATCCGTTACCGGCGGCAGCAATACCGATGTGGTCTATATCAGGGACACGGAAATCTCCAACGGCCAGTATTTCTTGGGTACAGGCGCGGATTACCTGAACTTTGAGAAAGCCGCGACCGCGACTGTTTCCAGTGTCGAAACCCTGGTCGGTTCTGCCTATGACGATACGATCACCATTTCCGGCCAGTATACCGGCGTGACGATTGATCTGAGCACGGGATCTGACACGTTGACGCTCGGTTCCGCCTCGACGCTGACCACGGCCAATATCGAGTATATCACCGGTAGTACGGGGGCCGATTTGATCGTGCTGTCGGGCAGCACCAATACGACGGTGGACTTGGGGTCTGGCAATGACACGATCTATATGAGCAGCGGCTCCGATACAGTGACGGGCGGGGCCGGATCCGACCTCTTCACCTTCACCTCCGCGGACAAGTCGACCACGTCGAACCCGGACAAGATCACCGACTTCGTCAATGGTGAGGACAAGCTGGTGATCAGCGGGCTGACCGGCACCTTCTCCTACCTTGGGACATCAACTAGCCTTTCGGCCAGCGGCAATTCGGAAGCCTATTTCGTCAATGATACGGCAACTCTGTTTGTCGATACCAATGGTGACGGGACGGTAGATATGCAGATGACCTTGTCCGGCAAGACCGCCGACAACATGTCGGGCAGCGACTTCCGCTGGAGCTGATAAAGCAGTGCTCCCGGCCCTGGGTTTCTTGACCTGGGCCGGGCAACTGTCTGTGTACGAGCATTGCACGGCATCGAAAACCGGTTCCCAGTGTTCGCTTCGGTGTTGTATCGTGGCATTTCCACGAATCGGAGACCTACAATGATTGAAGTTCCGGTGTCCTGGGGTGAGTTGATCGACAAGATCACCATTCTCCAGATCAAGTCAGAGCGGATCACGGATGAGGCCAAGCGCACCAATGTCGAGCGCGAGTTGTCTCTGCTCAATGAACGGCTGAAGCCGGTGGCCGATCATCAGGGTGTCGTCGCCATCAGCCGTGATCTTCTGTCCGTCAATACGGCGCTCTGGGAGATCGAGGACGATATCCGCGATTGCGAGCGCGACGGCGATTTCGGTCCGCGTTTCGTGTCTCTCGCCCGTTCGGTCTATGTCACCAATGACCGGCGTGCCGAGTTGAAGCGGCAGATCAATGTCGAGCTGGGCTCTGACATCATCGAGGAAAAGTCCTACAAGCCTTATGCTGCGGCCTGATTGATAGCGCATGGATCGTCCTCGGTCCATGCTTGGGATTTTTTGACCTTTAGGCGAGGATGCGTGAGCATGTTTTCGCCTGGATATGAAATGGCCGACGCGCCGATTTTGGGTAAACAGGACCATGACGGTTCGATGTTCCTGGCCTTGGATCAGGCCAATGGATGAAAGAAGAGCGCGTTATGACGACGCATGAGGTTTCGCAGTGCCGTTCGCTGTTGGCGCAGGGGCGCGTGGCTGAGGCCTTGCAGGGCTTGACGGCTCTTTTCGAGGCCCATCCAGATCATGCCGAGACCGCTCATTACTATGCGCTCGCCCTTCATCTTTCCGGCCGCTCGCCTGAGGCCGTTCCCGCTTTCGAACATGCTTTGCAACTTGCACCAGACCAACCCGGCCTGCTGCAAAACATGATTCTTCCGCTGATTGCAGTGGGTGAGCATCAGCGCGCCATCGATATGGGTGCTCGCGCCGTGACGCTTGACGATAAAGCCGTTGGCGCCTGGTCCAATCTGGTTCTGGCCCTGACATCGGCAAAACGATGGGATGAAGCCCTTAATGCGGCTCAACAGGGTCTGGCGATTGACGGTGATGAGCCGTCGCTGCTGGCTCAAATGGGCGTCATCCTGCTGGAGCTTGGCGACAGTGCGGGAGCCGAAGCCCATCTGCGCCGGGCGCTGGAGCTGAAGCCGGATGCCGAGGCTTTCTATAATCTCGGCGTGCTGTTGCATGGATTGCAACGCGAACCCGAAGCTTGTGACAGCTATACAAAGGCGCTGACGCTCGATCCCTCGCATCGACGCGCCGCCAATAACCTGGCGGCAAGCCTGCGTATTCTGGGCAATTTGAAGGGTGCGGACCGGATTCTAAAGCAATTGATCGGCAGCGGCGATGCCCCCGTTCACCGCTTTAACCGCGCCTGCCTGCAATTGCTGGAAGGCCAGTGGAGCGAGGCCTGGACCGATTACGATTTGCGTGATCAGGCCACCGGAAGTTCCGCCTCGCCCTTGCTGATGCAGGGGCCGCGCTGGCAGGGCGAAGCGCTGCAAGACCAGACGCTGCTGGTGTTTTATGAGCAGGGATTGGGCGATACCATCCAGTTTATCCGGTTTTTACCGCGCATCGCTGAGCGGGTTGGGCATGTGGTTTTCGTCTGCCAACCGCAACTCTACCGTCTGCTAAGCCTTTCCGAATTTTTCGCGACACCGTCCATCACGCTCTTGCCTGATGGTGCGGAGCTGCCCGCTTACGCGGCCTGGGTGCCGCTATTGTCGCTGCCGGGTATTATTAACCTCCTGCCGGAGGCGACAGGCCAGCGCGTTCCCTATCTCACCCTGGAAAAACCGCTTTTCGAGCGTTGGCGCGACTGGCTTGGCGAGTTTTCTCCAAGGCAGGAGCAAGAGCAGAAGACACGTTTTCGCATCGGTCTGTCCTGGCAGGGCAATCCAAAGGCCTATGGTGAGCCGGGCCGCTCACTGCCCCTGGAACTCTTCCAGCCGCTTGCCGAATTCTCGGACGAAATTGACATCATCTCCCTGCAAAAGGGGTTAGGAGCCGATCAGCAAGCGCCAGAGGGATTGCTGCTGCACCCCGTCCCTGGTCTGGATGACGGTCCCGATGCCTTTGTCGATACGGCGGCCTTGATGGCGTCGCTTGATCTGGTCATCACGTCAGATACGGCCCTTGCCCATCTTGCGGGCGCCTTGGGCAGGCCGGTTTGGCTGCTGCTGAAGAAAGCCCCTGACTGGCGCTGGGGCATGGACGGCATTTTGACCGATTGGTACCCAACCATGCGGCTGTTTCGCCAGACGGAGGCGGGGCAATGGCAACCGGTCCTTCAGGACGTGGCACATGAGCTGAAAGTGCTGCTGTTTGCCGGACGCGCCACGGATGATGCGCCGGATGAGGCCGGTGACGGATTGAACGAGGCGATCAAGCGCCATCAGGGCCGCGATTATGGCCGGGCCGTGCAGCTTTACCGTCATGTGCTGACACAGGATTTTCAAAGAGAGCGGGTGCTCAACCTGCTTGGCATGGCGTGCCTGGAGGCGGGGGAGCGCTCATCGGTGGCAGGGCGGCAGGCCATTCCCTTTAGCGCCCGCGCGGTGGCGATCCGCCCCTCGATGGCCGATCACTGGAGCAATTTTGCCATTGCGCTCGATGCTGCGGGGCTCGTGAACGATGGGATGCGGGCTCTGCGCCATGGGCTACTCTACGATACCGGCCACGCGCCGTGCCTTTTGGCGCTGGCCCGGCGCGAAACGTCGGTGGGCGAAGCCGAAACAGCCTTGCTCCGCGCAGGCGAGGTGCTGAAAGCCCAGCCACGCTCAGGCCACGCCCTGTCGGTTTATGCAGCGGCGGCGCTGGCGCTTGGCCGGTTCAACGTGGCGGAGGAAGCTCTGCGACGCGCCTGCCGGATCGAGCCGGAATTGGCTTCGCATCACGTGCAACTGGGCGCGGTGCTGCTGAAAGCCAAGCAGCCGCAGGCCGCCGCCCGCGCCTGGGAAAAGGCTTTGACGCTTGACCCCTGCAATGCCGATGCCTGGAGCAATCTGGGTGTGGCGGAGCGCAATCACGGCTATGCCGATCTGGCCTGCTGGATCCAGAGGCAAGGCGCGCTAGCCAAGCCCGGCCATGCCGAATCCTGGAGCAATCTTGGCATCAGCCTGATGGATACCGGCCGCGAGGACGAGGCGATATTGGCCTTTGGCAAGGCGATTGAGGCCCGTCCCGGCTATGCGGATGCGGAAATGGCGCTGGGCATGTGTTTGCTGAACGAGGGCGATTATGCCCGTGGCCTGCCACTTTACGAGCGCCGCTTCCTGGTGGAAATCCTCGGCATAGACCGTACCCGGGTTCGGCTGCCGGTCTGGCAGGGCGAGGATCTGGCGGGCAAGTCCATTCTGGTCCTGGCCGAACAGGGCTTTGGCGATGCTTTCCAGTTCGTCCGCTACGCCGCGCTCCTGAAGGCAAAAGGTGCTGCCAAGGTGATGATTGGCTGCCGCCGCAAGATTGCCGCGCTGCTGCAAACCGTGCCTGACGTCGATGGCGTCGTCTGCGAAAGCGATCCCGTTCCGCCGCTCGATTACCACGTGTTCATGATGAGCCTGCCGCTGCTCTGCAACACGGTCGTCGAGACGATCCCGGCCTTTCCCGCCTATCTGTTTGCCGATCCGCTTCGGGTGCGGCGCTGGGCGGGCTGGCTTGCGGCAAAGCCGGGCTTTCGCGTCGGCCTTGTCTGGCAGGGCAATCCCGATCCGCAGGTCGACAAGGGCCGCAGCTTTCCCTTGCAGGTGCTGGCGCCGCTTGCCGCCATCGACGGTGTGCGCCTGATCGCCTTGCAAAAAGGGGCAGGCGAAGAACAGTTGGATACAGTGGATTTTGCCGTCGAGCGCCCGCCGGAGGATTTCGACACCGGCGCCGATGCCTTTGCCGATACGGCAGCGATGATCATGAATCTCGATCTCGTCATCACCTCCGATACGGCGGTGGCGCATCTGGCTGGCGCGCTTGGCCGCCCGACCTGGGTGATCCTCAAGTCGCATGCCGAATGGCGCTGGCTGCGTGGCCGCAGCGATAGCCCGTGGTATCCGGCAAGCCGGGTGTTTCGCCGGGTGGCCGATGAAGTGGAGGCGGAGCCCTTTGCCGGTGTCGTCTCCCGCGTGGCCCAGGCGCTTGGCAGTCTGGTCGACGGGGACAGGGCGCAGCTGTTTGAAGCCGCCGAGCCGGTGGTTGCCGTTCCGGCCCAACCGGGTCCGCAGCAACGGCTGGCCGCCGCCATCCGCACCCATATGGCCGGAAATGTCACTGCCGCCGAGGCGACCTATGCGGCGCTGGTGCATGAGGACGAAACACGGGCCGAGGCGCTGCATATGCTGGGCGGGCTGGCGGTCGAGCGTCTGCATTACCATCGCGGCTATGTCCTGCTGCGGGCAGCGGCGGTACTGGGGCTTTCAACGCCGATCTTCCACACCAATTATGCCATAGCCCTTCGCCATGTCGGCAAGCAGGACGAGGCCGAGGTCTGCCTGCGCCAAAGCCTGGACGCCAGCCCCAGCGCCGAAGCCTATATGACGCTGGGCAATCTTTTGCGCGACACGGACCGCTATGGGCAAGCGCTGGAGGCTTACCGCGCCTCCATCGAGCTGCGCCCGGATCTGTCCAAGGCCCATCGCGGGCTTGGCAATGCATTGCGCGAAATGGGCCGGGTCGAGGAGGCAATCGCCAGTCTGGACACAGCGCTGGATCTGCTGCCCGGCGATGTCGAAACCCTGATCGACCGGGCGCATGCGCATCTGATGGCGGGCAATCTGCCGCAGGGCTTTGGCGATTACGAGGCACGCTGGCAGGGTGCCGAAATGGTGGCGCGCACGCTGCCCATGCCGCGCTGGACCGGCGAGGCGCTGCCGGACAAAGTGCTGCTGATTCACGGTGAACAGGGGTTGGGCGACCAGATCCAGTTTGCCCGTTTCGTGCGGCAGGCCGCTCTCAAGGTCGGCCATGTCATTCTGGAATTGCGTGAGCCGCTGATCGGCCTGTTTTCAACGCTGGTGGTGGAGAGGCGCAACATTACCCTGCGCCGCCAGGGCGTCGATGCCATTGACGATGCAGATGTCGAGGCACCGATCATGAGCCTACCGCTGATTTTTGCAACCACGCTGGAAACGCTACCCGGCCCAGCCAATTTCCGGCCTGACCCCCGCCGGGTGGCGGATTGGGAAGCGCGGTTTGCGCATCGTGAGGCTTTGCGGGTCGGGTTGATCTGGCAGGGCAATCCGGTTGCCCGCGCCGACAAGGGGCGTTCGCCGCCTTTGAAAGTGCTGGAGCCGCTGTTTGCTGTCGAGGGTGCGCATTTCATCAGCCTGCAATTCAAGGACGGGCTGGAACAGATGGCAGGTCTGGATTTTGCCAAGGCCATGCAGGCGCCGGGGGCGGAGCTTGGTGATTTCGGTGAGACGGCGGCAGCGATTGGCGCGCTTGATCTGGTGATTTCCTCCTGCACCTCCACGCTGCATCTGGCGGCATCGATGGGCGTGCCATGCTTTGCGCTGCTGAAATATGGCGCGGACTGGCGCTGGATGACCGGTCGAGACGATAGCCCCTGGTATCCGGGTCTGAAACTGTTTCGCCAACCGCAGCCGGGCGATTGGGCAAGTGTGGCCAAGGCGGTGACAGAAGACCTCAAGCGGCTGGTGGAGCGTAAGCCATGACGAACCAAACTGCGTCGGGCGAAAGGCTGATCCAGGCCTTTCAGCTGCACAAGGCTGGCATGCTGGACGAGGCGATTGCCCATTACCGCGCCATTCTGGAGGAAGAGCCTGATCAGGTCGATGCGCTCAGATTGCTGGCCTCGGCGGAACGCTCGCGCGGCGATCTGGCGCAATCATTGTCGCTTTATGCCCGGGCGCTCAGACTTGCGCCTGAGGAAAGCGATATCTGGTACAATCTCGGCAATGCGCTGGGTGAGGCCGGGCGCAAGCCGGATGCGCTGGAAGCCTATCAACGCGCCGCGCAATTGGCGCCTGACAATGCCCCCTGTTACGCCAATATCGGCGTAACCCATGCCGATCTCGATGATTATCCCGCGGCGATTGCCGCTTATCGTCAAGCTCTGGTGCTCGATCCCCAAAACCGGATAGCGCTCCACAATCTCGGCAATGCGCTTGCCGAACTGGGCGAGGCGGAGGCGGCGATGGCGCTGCTGTCCAAGGCCCTGGAGATTTATCCGTCGTCTGCCGAGGCCCATTATAATCTTGGTATCAATCTGCTGCGGCTCTCCGATTATACCATTGGTTTTGCTGAGTACGAATGGCGCTGGCAGGCCGAGGGCTTTCCGGGAGAAGCACGTCACACTGAGATCGCCGATTGGAATGGGCGGCCTTTTCAAGGCAAACGGCTGCTGGTCCATGCAGAACAGGGGCTTGGCGATACGATCCAGTTCGTTAAGCTGTTACCCCTGGTCAAATCGCTTGGCGGCGAGGTGATCCTGCAAGTGCCAAACAAGCTGGTCGGGCTGCTGGCGGAAGTGCCGGGGGCAGATCGGGTACAGGCAGAGAACCCGCCAGCAGGAAGCGTCGATTTTCAGGTTCCGCTGCTTGGTCTGCCACATCGGCTGAAACTGACGCCGGGCAGCGTGCCGAAGGCTCGCGCCTATTTGCAGCCACAGGCGGAGCGGGTTTCGCTGTGGCGCGAACGGCTGGATTTGAAACAAGGCGAGAAAGCCCTGGGCTTTGTCTGGCGCGGCAATCCCCTGTCTCCAGCGGAAAAAGGCCGCAGTCTTGCCGGTCCCGAACAGCTATCGCCCTTTGCGGGCCTTGGCGGTACGCGGCTGATTGCCCTGCAAAAGCTTGATGAGGCGGCGTTGGAACCTGCCGATACACCGTCGGGCTATAAAGTGGCGGGCCTGTCCTTCACGCTGGAACATCCAGGCCCGGATTTCGATGCCGGAGCGGATGCCTTTCTCGACACGGCTGCCATCCTCACCCAGCTTTCGGCCTTCGTCTCGGTCTGCACCGCGCCGCTGCATCTGGCCGGTAGCCTTGGCGTGCCGACCATCGGCCTTTTGAAGAAAGTGCCGGATTGGCGCTGGGGTACTGAGGGCAGAACGTCGCCCTGGTATCCCTCCATCCAGCTTTGCCGCCAAACCGAGGCGGGGGATTTCAGCACCGTGATTGCGCAGGCGGTGTCGCTGGCTGCGGCGATTACAAATAAGTCCTAATAATCTTTTTCATCGCGTCCGCTGTGCGCGACCAGGTATAGCCAGCCAGTTTTGCCGCGCCGCGCTCGCCACGTCGGCGGGCTTCGTTGCGATCGCGCCAGACCCGTTCTAGCGTCTCTTCGATTTCATCGACGCTGCTTTCTCCCCAGCCGGCCACGGAGCCGACGCCAGCGCCTTCGCCAGCAACGGGGGCCTGATGTTCCAGCGCATAGCAATTGCTGCCATCAATCAGGTCGAGATGACCGGTATTGGCTGACAGAATGGTTGGCACGCCGCAGGCCATGCATTCCATCGCCACCAGATTTGTGCCGCCTTCGGAACGGTTGGGGAAGACCGCCACGTCCATCTCGCGCAGGATCGGCGCCATCAGGGCGTTGGGCACAGAGCCGAGATCGAGGAATTGATGGGCCGCGATATCGTTGGCGGCAATCCAGGCGGATTGGTCGATGGCGCCCTTTTCATTGGTGGTGATGGCGGTTGCCTTGCCGGACCGGTTGAGCGTCAGGGCAAATTGCGGCCAGGGACTGTGCCAGGCGGAAACCAGCAGGGCCTCGGGATGGCGTTTGGCAAACCGGGCAAACGCGGCAACCACCAGATCCTGCCCCTTGCGCAATTCCAGCTTGCCGCCTGAAAACACCAGGAACCGGTCGGCCAGAACGCCTTGGCGCGGGCCGGGATGAAACAGCGTCTGGTCGATACCCTGGATAACGGTGGTGACATTGTTGAGGCCATGGGCGCGCATGATCTCTTCGTTCCAGCTCGATCCGGCAATCACCAGCGGCAATGCTTTGGCTCTGGCTTTCGTGGCCTCTGACAGTTGTGGCAGTTCAAAGAACACCACGCCCAGCGTCGGGCTGCCGGAAAGCGCCACGCCTTTGGGGCCGGGCGACATGGTGAAATCATTGCCGAGCCCGGCGAGAAGCGGGGTGTTGACCGTCAGGGACTTTTCGCTTTGGGCGGCGATGCGGGTCGAAAGGTCAGCGCTGGCCCGGAAAAACCCGCCAAGTGCGCGTTGTCGCAATGGATCGACGACGATCTGGTCGGATTGCAACGGAAAGGATGTGACCGGCTCCAACTGCGGATCGGTGGACCAGTTGAGCGCCAGGTTGAGGCCATAAATGCCCCAGCCGAAAAAGCTGGATATGCCCCAATGGATGATCACGGGCCGTCTGGGCGTCTGGGTCACGGCTGCATATCTCCGGGCTTTGCGGTTTGAAGGGCGATTCGCCCCGGTTTCAAAAGCTTAACCTGCTTTTTAAGCCGCTGGAACGCTGCGGGTCGCGTTATCAACCGCCGGATGGGACCATTGCTGTTTCGCAGCCGGCGAGACGGAAATCCAGCATGGCGAAAGCTTCGGCTTCTACGGTCGGGTTGAATGGGTCCGTTCCCGGCTTGTGGGGCAGGGCGGATCCTCACGAAAAACTCGCCATGTGTGCTTTCGGCGATGGATGATGAGGTGTGTCGATGAATGCTGAAGACAGAGATCTGGCGGATGAGGGGCAGGCCAGATCCGCTCTTGCTGCATTGGCTCTTGCCACGCAAAAATTGGGCTTATCCCTCTCGGTCGAGCAATTGTGCCGCGATTACGGTGATGAGGAATGCTTTTCGCTACCGCAACTGGCCGAAATCATCCGCGATCATGGGGTAAAGGCCAAGCCGATCCGCATGAACTGGAAGCTGTTGAGCCAGATGGAAGGCGCTGTCGCCGCTGTCATTCAGCTCAATGACGGATCGCTTCTTGTCTTTGAAAACTTTGTCGATGATCCGCAGACGCCGCGCATGGTGTTTCGCGATCCAGCCGATTCGAAAGCCGCCCGGTTTGTGATCGACGAATTGCGGCTGTCGGAAAACTGGAGCGGCCATGTCCTGCTGATGAAGCGGGAAATTGCCGAGGCAAGTGCGCGCGAGGAGTTCGGCTTTCACTGGCTGCTGGCCCAGGTGATGCAGGACCGCCGCATGGTGCGCGACGTGTTCATTTCGGCCATTTCGCTCGGTATTCTGGCGCTGGTTCCATCGCTGTTCTACATGGTGGTGATCGACAAGGTCATGGTGCATCATCGCTTGTCGACGCTGACATTGATGGCCGTTGCCATTCTGGTCGTCCTGCTGTTTGATATGTTGCTCGGCTATATGCGCCGCACCGTTACCGCCATCGTCACCGCCAAGATCGATGTGCGGCTGAACCTGATGATCTTCGACCGGCTGTCGCGCCTGCCGATTGAATTCTTCGAGCAGAATGCCACTGGCGGCATCGTCCACCGGTTGGGAGAAGCCCGTCGGTTGAGAGCTTTCGTCACCGGTCAATTGTTCGGCTCGGTGCTGGATATGCTGTCACTGTTCGTGCTCATTCCTGTCATGTTCCTGCTCAGCCCCGGCCTGACCTTCTGGGTTCTGGGGCTTGGCGCGCTGATGAGCCTGGTGCTGTTCATCTATATGAAGCCGATCCGCCGCGCCTATGCGCAGGTAATGGGCAGCGAACACCGCCGCACCGCCATGCTGATCGAGATGATCAACGGCATCCGCACTGTGAAATCACTGGCGCTCGAAGGCCGCAAGCGGCGCGAATGGGACCAGAGAGTTGCCGAAGCGGTCAATAACCAGACAAACCTGCTGTTTCTGGCCAACCAGCCGCAAACCTTGCTGGCGCCTTTGGAAAAGCTGATCTATGCCGGTTCGTTGCTGATCGGCGCCTATCTTGTCATCGTCAACGAGCATACGGTCATGACCGGCACGCTGGTGGCCTTCACCATGATTGCCATGCGCGCCACCCAGCCGCTGGTGCAGATGGCCGGCATGATGCAGCAGATGGAAGAGGCGCGCGGTGCGCTGCGCCAGGTCGCCTCCGTCATCAATGCCGAGCCGGAACCGCGCCGTGAACACGGGGTACGCCCGGAATTTTCCGGCCGGATCAGCTTCGAGGATGTGCGCTTTGCCTATGCGGGCACCTCGTTGCCGGCGCTCAACGCCATCAATTTTCACGTCAAACCAGGCAATATCGTCGGGCTGATGGGCCGTAGCGGTTCGGGCAAGACCACGGTGACGCGGCTGTTGCAGGGTCTGCATCAGAGCTATTCCGGGCTGATCCGTCTCGACGGCGTCGAGTTGAAGGAGGTCGATCTCTATCACCTGCGCACCAATGTCGGCGTCGTGCTTCAGGAAAGCTTCCTGTTTCGCGGCACGATCCGCGACAATATCCTGATCGCCAAGCCGGATGCCTCGCCTGAGGAAATGATCGAGGCGGCGCAGCTGGCCGGGGCCGATGAATTCATCGAGCGTCTGCCGCGCGGCTATGACACGATGCTGGAAGAACATGCCAGCAATCTCTCCGGTGGCCAGAAGCAGCGGCTGGCAATTGCCCGTGCGTTGATTGTCAACCCGCCGATCCTGATCTTTGACGAGGCCACCAGCGCGCTCGATCCGGAAAGCGAAGCGATCATTCTGCGCAACCTGAAGCGCATTGCCGAAGGCCGCACCGTGCTGATGATTTCGCACCGCCTGTCCTCGCTTGTCGATTGCGACCAGATCCTGGTTCTGGATCGCGGCCAGCTGAAGGACAGCGGCACCCACCACGACCTGCTGCGCCGCTCCGGCGACTATCGCCACCTTTGGAACCAGCAGAACCGCCACCTGACGACGGGAAAAGATCATGACGAAAACCTTGACGCTGTCGCCTGACGAGCATCGTTACGCGGTCCGCACGACAGCGGAATTCCTGTCCGAAAGCGCCAGCATCCTGCATCGCACTCCGCCCAAATCGGCGCGGATGACGATTGCCACGGTGGCGGCCCTGATCACCAGCGCGATCCTGCTGTCGGTGTTCATGCCGGTCGAGCGGGTGGTGAGTGCGCGGGGCCGTGTTGCCTCCGAAGCGCCCAATACCGTAGTGCAGCCGCTGGAAACCTCGATCGTTCGGGAAATCCTGGTGCGCGAAGGCCAGGATGTGAAGGCGGGGCAATTGCTGGCCACGCTCGACCCGACCTTTTCGCGTGCCGACCAGACCACAGCCAGCCGGCAGATGGCCAGCCTTTCGGCCGAAGTCGAGCGGTTGAAGGCGGAAATCGATGGGCGTGATTACCAGCCGCGCGACGGCGACAGTTTCGGCAAATTGCAGCGGCGGTTCTTTGAAGCCCGCCGGTCGCAATATGAAGCGTCGATGTCGACCTTCAAGGCCAAGATCTCTTCGCTGGAGACCACGCAGGCGCAGTTGCAGCAGGAACTTGCTGTCAATCGCCAGCGCCTGTCGCTCAGCGAGGAAAGCGAGGCGATGAAAAGCGCGCTGGTCGAGAAGAAATATGCCTCCCGGGCCGATGGCCTGAAGGCCAAGGATTGGGTGCTGGAAGTGACCGGCACGATCCGCGAAGTCGAAGGCAAGCTGGAAAGCGGCGCCCATGACATTCAGTCGGTGCAGTCGCAGATGGAAGATCAGGCCCAGCAATGGCGCTCCGACGCCATGGGCCAGCTGGTCAAGCAGCAGGTGGCGTTGAATGCAGCGATCGAGGAGCTGAACAAGGCCGACAAGCGTTCCGACCTGATCGAACTGAAGGCGCCGGAAGACGCAACCGTGCTTCAGATCGGCGAAATTTCCATCGGTTCGGTGGCGCAGACGGCACAGAAAATGTTCGTGCTGGTGCCCAAGGCAGCGCGGCTTGAAGTGGAAACGGAAATTTCCACCCAGGACCAGGGCTTTATCAAGGTCGGCCAGCCGGTCGATATCAAGCTCGATGCCTGGCCTTTCGCCCGCTTTGGCGGCTTGCGCGGCACGGTCAGGGCTGTCAGCCCCGATAGTCTGAAAGTCTCGCGCGGCGACGGCGCGGCAACGCAAGGCGCATCCGAGCGGACATTCTATATCGCCAAGATCACCATTGACGACCCGCATTTGAAAAGCAATCCGGCCGATTTCAATCTGATTGCCGGGATGACGCTGGTGACGGACGTGGTTGTTGGCGACCAGACTGTGGCGGCCTATCTGTTTGACCGGGTTGTGCCTGTTATGAGCGAGGGAATGCGCGAACCATGAAGCAATTGCTGTCTTTTGTGCCCTTTTTTGTCCGAGGCGCGGCAATCCGGCAGGCTTATCGCCATGGCATGAAGAAGCTTGGGGCGGGCCGAATGCCGCTGGCCGCAAGCGCCCTGCGCAAGGCGGCCAAGGGCGGCCATGTCGGGGCATCCTATGAACTGGCGCGGCTTTATGAAACGGGGCGCGGGGTGATTTCCGATCTGGCCGAGGCCCGCCGGTTGGCGCGCTATGCCGCCGATGCGGGGCATGTCGGCGCCATGGCCCTGACGGCCCGGCTCTATCTGATTTCACCGCGTCAGGACATGCCGGCGTCTCCGGCGGCCATGCGGCTCTATGGCGATGTCATGCAACTGGTTTGCGAGCCGGAACTGGCTCGCGACTATGCGCTTCGCGCCCATGAGCACGGCAATGTCGATGGTTCGGCGCTGGCCGGTTATCTTCTGGCGTCCGGCATTGGCGGCGAGGCCGATCCGCATACGGCGCTGATCTGCTACGAGCCAGCGGTGACGGCGGGCAGTGTGCGGGCGCATCTGGGCATGGGAACGCTGCTGGCCGGTGGGCATTTGGGCGAGGTGGATTATGCCCGCGCCCTGCCATATTTCAAATATGCGGCGGCGGCTGGCAATAGTACGGCGCGCCATTACCTTGCCATGCAATATCTTAACGGTCTTGGCACCGCACCCGATGAGGAGAAGGCGTTGCGCCTGCTCAGCGCCGCTGCCGCCAAGGGCTACCGCTCTTCTATCGAGGAATTGGCGAAATATTATCTCCACGAAGCCTATCCCGAGCGGGATCGCGCCCGGGGCGTGCGCTGGCTGACGGCGCTTGGCCGCATGGGCGACAAGCGGGCCTGCCGTGACCTGGAACGGCGCTATCGCCATGGCATCGACGTCAAGGCCAATTCGGTGGAAGCGCTGATGTGGCTGGAAAAGGCGGCACTGAAAGGCGACGTCGCCGCTCAGTTCCAGATGGCAGTGGTGGCCGCGACCGGTGCAGGCGAAGGGGAGGGCGATCTCAACCAGGCGCGCATATGGTTCGAAATGGCGGCTGAAAACGGCCATGCCCTTGCCATGGTCAATCTGGGACGGTTCCGTATGAAGGGCATTGGCGGCATCGTCGATCTCGATGGCGCGCAAAATATGCTGGAACTGGCTGTCGAGGCTGGCGAAATGGCGGCCTATGCGGTGCTGGGCGAATTCCACGCCTATTACGCCGATCCCTCCGATGTCGAGGCGGCCCGTGAGATCCTGATGCACGGCGTCGAAAAGGAAGATGCTGTCTGCAAGGATATTCTGGCCCGGCTGGAAGAAAAGCTGTTGGCCAGGGTCGCCTGAAGGCCCCAAGGGCGCCTGAAGGCCCCAGGGTCGCCTGAAGGCTGTAGACTTGATCATCATGCTCGAATTGTGAAATGTCACAGTCGCGTTGATGTTGTTGTCTCGTGTGCATGCTACTCTCAAAGAGTGCAGGGTGCCGGAGCGACGGCGTAACGGTAAGGAACAAACCGGCACTTCAAGCCTTTTGAGCCCAACTCTGACCAATCCGGACATGCATGACGACTCAACAGATTTTGGCTTTCTCCGTCATCGGCCTGATGATGGTGGCTTTCATGTGGGACCGTATCCGCTACGATGTGGTGGCGGGGCTGACCCTTCTAGCGGCAATCGCTCTCGGTCTGGTGCCAGCCGACAAGGCGTTTTCCGGGTTCAGTGACGATATCGTCATCATCGTCGGCAGTGCCCTGGTGGTCAGCGCCGGGGTGGCGCGGTCCGGCCTGGTCGATGCCGCCATCAAACGGTTCTTCCCCAACCTGACATCGATGCGCGCCCAGATACTGCTTCTGGTGCTGACGGTGACAGTGCTGTCGGCCTTCATCAAGAATATCGGCGCATTGGCCATCATGATGCCGGTCGCTTTCCAGTTCTCGAAGAAGTCAGGGACGCCGGTCTCCGCCTTCCTGATGCCGATGGCGTTTGGCGCGCTTTTGGGCGGGTTGATGACCCAGATCGGCACTTCGCCCAATATTGTCGTGTCCAAGCTGCGGGGCGAACTGACCGGGACGCCTTTCACCATGTTCGACTTCACCCCTGTCGGCGCGATCCTGGCCGTTGCCGGGGTGATTTTCCTGATGCTGTTCTATTGGCTGGTGCCCAAGCGCCAGAACCAGAATCCGACCTTGCAGGAAGCGCTTGGCAATTCCAATTTTTCCACCGAGGCGACCCTGCCCGAAGGCTCGGCACTATCAGGCAAGCCGCTGCGCGATCTGTTGAAAGCCACCGCCGGCGAGGTGATCGCCACCGCCATCCTGCGCGGCCACAGCCGTATTTCGCCTTTTCCGGATATGGTGTTGAAGGAACAGGACACGTTGCTGCTCGAGGGGCCATCCGATGCGCTCGACCGGCTGGTCAGCCAATCCGGCCTGAAACTGTCGGGCCGGGAGATCGGTTCGGGTGGTGAAATCACCGCCATTGAAGCGGTGGTCGGGCCGGGGTCGCCGCTGGAAGGCCTGACGGCCCGCGATGTTTCGTTGTTCAATACCTATGGCATCAATCTGCTGGCCGTCAGCCGTCGTGGCAAGCGGCTGAAGGAGCGGCTGGCGCATGTGGCCTTGCGCGCTGGCGATGTCGTCGTGCTCCAGGGCCGACGCACCGCTCTGCCAGCCGCGTTGCAGACACTGGATTGCCTGCCGCTGGCCGAGCGCGAAATCCTGCTCGGCACCAGCCGCAGCGCGCTTATCCCGGTGCTGATCCTGATTGCCGCGATGGGATCGACGGCGCTCGGTCTTGCCCCGGTGCCGATTGCCTTCTTTGCGGCGGCCCTGGCGATGGTGGTGTTTCGGGTCATTCCGCTCAACGATTTTTATCAGGCCGTCGATGGTCCGATCCTCGTCATGCTGGCGGCACTGATCCCGGTCAGCGATACCTTGCGCAGCACCGGCGGAACCGATGTCATCGCGGCTTGGCTCGGTCATGTTGCCCATGGGCTGCCGCCTTATGGTGCACTGGCACTGATCCTGGTGACCGCCATGGCGGTAACGCCGTTTCTCAACAATGCCGCCACGGTTCTGGTCATGGCGCCGATTGCCGCCAGCTTTGCCCATAATCTCGGCTTCCGGCCCGACGCTTTTCTGATGGCGGTGGCAATTGGCGCCGGTTGTGATTTCCTGACCCCGATCGGTCATCAATGCAACACGCTGGTAATGGGGCCGGGCGGTTACAAATTCAGCGATTATCCACGCCTTGGCCTGCCGCTGTCGCTGTTGATCATTCTCGTTGCCATCCCGGCACTGATCGTCGTCTGGCCATTGAAATAGCCATGGCGCAGCGGGCCCCGAAAGGTAGAGGGCCTGAAATGCCGAAAGCCTGCGTTGGCGGAACGCAGGCTTTCAAGCGGGGGACGGGGGTTTTAGGTTCACGGGGTTCACAACCGTTTTCCTGCACGTCTAACGGACGGCACCGGAAATGGTTCCGCCAAATCTGATATTTTTTGATTTTTTTCGCGATCCTTTTTCAAGATCCCCTATCACCGGCCCTTGCGTTCCGGCCAATGCTTGGGTTTTCCTTGACGCTTGGCCTTAGATATGGCCTAAGGCCAGCCAAAGGATTATCGCTGGAAGCCTGCCTTGAGCGTGGCTTTCACCGCGTCCAGATCATCAAAATGCGATGGCTTGGCTCAGCCCGATCCTCGCCTCCATGACCACGAGCAAAATCATGACCACTTCCGGCGTCCGCGTCCGTATCGCTCCTTCTCCCACCGGTGAACCGCATGTGGGCACAGCCTATATCGCGCTGTTCAACTATCTGTTCGCCAAGAAACACGGCGGCGAATTTATTCTGCGCATCGAAGATACTGATGCGACCCGCTCGACCGCGGAATTTGAGCAGAAGGTGCTGGACGCGCTGAAATGGACCGGCCTGACCTGGGCCGAAGGTCCTGACGTCGGTGGCCCCTACGGTCCCTACCGCCAGTCCGAGCGCAAGGACACCTACCGCCCCTTCGTCGACAAGATGGTGGCAGAAGGCAATGCCTTCCGCTGTTTCTGCACGCCCGCCCGGCTGGACCAGATGCGTGAGGCGCAGCGCGCGGCGGGCAAGCCGCCCGGCTATGACGGTCTCTGCCTGCATTTGAAGGCGGAAGAAGTCGATGCCCGTGTTGCGGCAGGCGAGCCCCATGTCGTGCGCCTGAAAATTCCGACCGAAGGCTCCTGCGATTTCCATGACGGCGTTTATGGCGACGTGTCGATCCCGTGGGAAAGCGTCGACATGCAGGTTCTGTTGAAGGCCGATGGCATGCCGACCTATCACATGGCCAATGTGGTCGATGACCACCTGATGAAGATCACCCATGTGGCGCGCGGCGAGGAGTGGCTGGCCTCTGTGCCGAAGCATATCCTGATCTACAAATATCTCGGTCTTGAGCCGCCGGTGTTCATGCATCTCAGCCTGATGCGCAATGCCGACAAATCCAAGCTGTCGAAGCGCAAGAACCCGACCTCGATTTCCTATTATTCGGCGCTGGGCTATCTGCCAGAAGCACTGATGAATTTCCTTGGCCTGTTCTTCATGCAGATCGCCGAGGGCGAAGAGCTGTTGACCATGGACGAGCTGATCGCCAAGTTCGACCCGGATAATCTCTCCAAGGCGGGCGCGATCTTCGATATCCAGAAGCTTGACTGGCTGAACGGACGCTGGCTGCGTGAAAAGCTGACGCCGAACGAATTCCTGGGCCGCGTTCTGACCTGGGCCAGTGAAAACGACCGGCTGACCGAAGGCCTGAAGCTCGCCCAGAGCCGGATCACCAAGCTTGGCGAATTGCCGCCGCTGGCAGGCTTCCTGCTGGCCAATGATGTCGGCCTGACGCCTGCCTCATTCGGCGGATTGAAGACCAGCCCGGCGGAAACGCTTGAGATTGTCACCACTGTTCAGGCCGATCTGGAAAAGATCCTCGAATGGAATGTGGCGACCATCGAGGAAGAGCTGCGGGCCATTGCCGACCGGTTGGGCAAGAAGCTGCGCGTCGTCACCCCACCGCTCTTCGTTGCCGTTTCCGGCAGCCAGCGGTCGCTGCCGCTGTTCGACAGCATGGCGCTGCTGGGCCGTTCCGTGGTGCGCCAGCGCCTCAAGGTAGCCATTCAGGTCTTGACCTCCATGGCCGGTGCTGCCTGACAGGCAAGATCCTCCAGTTTTTGAGCTCTCCCCTTTATCAGGGAGGGCTTATCATAGCCCTTTTCAGCCGCTATGCTCCACAATTGATCCAAGAATTTCGTGCCCGATAGGCGAACCAATGACCGAACAAAACACCGAAACCGCCCTTTCCTCCGACGCCACCGAAGTGCGCCGCCAGAAACTGGCGCTGCTGCGCCAGCAGATCGGCGATGTCTATCCGGCTCACTTCCACCGCACCGCCACCACGGCCGAACTGGCCGAAAAATATGCGGATCTGGCACCGGATACGGAATCGGGCGATACGGTCACGGTTGCCGGGCGCATTTATTCCTCGCGCAATTCCGGCATGTTCATGGACCTGCGCGATGCCTCGGGCAAGATCCAGATCTTCAGCCATAAGGACATGACGCCGGAAGCGGCGCGCGCCATGCTGCCGATGATCGATCTGGGTGACATTATCGGTGTGACCGGTAAGGTTCGCCGCACCAAGCGTGGTGAGCTGACCATCAACGCTGAAACCATCACCATGCTGACCAAGACGCTGCTGCCGATGCCGGAGAAATACCACGGCGTAACGGATATCGAAGTGCGCTATCGCAAGCGCCATCTCGACATTCTGACCAATGACGAATCCAAGCTGCGCTTTCAGCAGCGCTCGAAGATCGTTTCCGGCATCCGCCGCTTTATGGAAAGCGATGGCTTCATGGAGGTGGAAACCCCCATGCTGCAATCCGTCTATGGCGGTGCGTCTGCCGATCCGTTCAAGACCCATCACAACACGCTGAAGCAGGACATGTATCTGCGCATTGCGCCGGAACTGTTTCTGAAGCGCACGCTGGTGTCTGGCCTTGCCGACAAGATTTTCGAAATCAACCGCAACTTCCGCAATGAAGGCGTGTCCACCCGGCACAATCCTGAATTCACCATGATGGAATGCTACTGGGCCTATGCCGACTACGAAGACGTGATGGATCTGGTCGAGCGCCTGTTTGCCGACCTCGCGATGCGCATTCACGGCTCAACCGAATTTGCCTTTGGCGATAAGGAAATTTCCTTCAAGGGTCCGTTCAAGCGCGTTCCCATGCCGGATGCCGTCAAGGACGTCACGGGCATCGATTTCCTGGCCATCAAGACCGATGAGGAAGCCCGCGCGGCGGCCAAGGCGGCTGGTTTTGCGGTCGAAAAGGACTGGACCTGGGGCGAATGTCTGTCCTTTATCTTTGAAGAAAAGGTCGAGGGGACGCTGATCCAGCCAAGCCATGTGACGCATTTCCCCAAGGACATCTCGCCTTTTGCCAAGGAAGTGCCCGGTGAGCCGCGTCTGGTGGAACGGTTTGAGACCTATTGCAACGCCTGGGAAATCGGCAATGCCTTTTCCGAGCTGAACGACCCGGAAGAACAGCGCAAGCGCATGGTCGAACAGCTCGAACAGGCTCATGCCCGTGGCGAAAAGGACAAGCAGCTCGACGACGAATTCCTCGACGCCATCGACCAGGGCATGCCGCCAGCAGGCGGGCTTGGCATCGGCGTCGATCGGCTGATCATGCTGCTGACCAATGCGCCGTCGATCCGTGACATCATTCTGTTCCCGGCGCGGCGCGCCAAGGTCGATTGATCGCGCGGACCGAGAAGCCGGGCTGAAAAGCCCTATAGCATCGTGCCGACTGCGTGTTCTGCACGATGCTATTTCGGTGCGATTCTGGTGTCTTTATCGCAGTGAAATTCCGCGTGGCAGAACCGATGGTGTGGCGCTAGGCTCTGTCACCAGCGGTTTTGAATCACTCTGCGTTTCGGCTTTCGCAGTGGTTTCTGCTGTCGGCTTATCTGTGCCTGTGACCATGGATTTGATCGAACTCAGCCAGCCCTTACTCTCCACGGCCTGTGGCGTCGGATCGGCTGCGGCCACTGGCGATGGTGCCGCCGGAGCAGATGCCGCTGCGGGGGACGCAGGTGCCGCAACGGGTTCTCCTGCCTTTTCGCTACCTGCGTGTTCAACACTTTGCTGTTGAGTGGACGCTTTGTCGGCGTTGGCCTGATGAGGGGCCGCGTTGTCGGAGTGGCTGCCATCCTCAGCTTGGGCAAGAGGGGGGGCATGGGCAGGAGTGGCTGCATCGGCAAGAGGGTGGGCATCGGCAGCTGGGGCGGCGTCATGCGCGGGTGCAGCGGGTTTTTCTTCAGCGCCGAAAATCATGCCTTTAAGCGAGGCAATCAAGCCGGGCTTTTCCTCAGCTGGCGCTTCGCTGCCATGAGCCTCGGCTGGAGCCGCTTCACCATGTGCCGCCTCGCCATGTGCCGCCTCACCATGCGAGCTCTGCCCTTCCTTGGGTTTTTCCTTGGCGTGCCCATCTTCTTTCGCGTGGCCGCCTTCTTTCTTGCTTTCGCCTTCGGGCGTGGCAAGGACCGGCTTTTCGCAAGGGGCGGTGTCCGTCAGCTTGGCCATCATGGTGCTTGCGTCGGCCAGCGGCATTTCCACCCGCTCGCCGTAAAAATCGCCATTGCTATTCGCCTGTTTGTCGACATAGCGCGCCGTCAGGCTCTGCATCTGCGCGGTTTCGGCCAGTTGGGCTGGATTGGGAATATAAATGACATCTGCGCCAATGGCGCGGCCACGAATGTCGGATTGGTCCTTCGGCCCTTTCTTATCGAGCACGACGACCTGGACGAGATCTGGTTTTTCCGTCTCTGCAACGGATTTGGCGATGCGGAGCGCGGTCTTGATGCGGGTTACTCCATCGGTTGCGTCCGTGGTGACATATTTGCGCACCCACAGCCGGTCCTTGCGCTTGATGGTGGCCGATTGCAGTTCCATGCAGGTCAGGCCGTTGACCTCGCTATAGGATGGCCCGAGCAGCGCATCACGGCCGATATAGACGGCAGCCGAACCCGTGGCGCCA
Source organism: Agrobacterium vitis (assembly GCF_037039395.1). NCBI lineage: Bacteria > Pseudomonadati > Pseudomonadota > Alphaproteobacteria > Hyphomicrobiales > Rhizobiaceae > Gillisella > Gillisella vitis. The sequence goes on from NZ_CP146242.1 coordinate 2,422,136, forward strand.
CACAGGACCGCAACGCCGCCAACGATCAGAAGGAGCTTGCGCGACAAATGGATTTTGCCTGGCAATAGCTTCACGACACACGATATCCCATGGCCCACTCCACAAACGCAAAACACCCCCCAGTTTTAGGAGTTTCCTGTTGCCGAAGGCTTAATTGGGTATATTCGTTTTTCTTTATCGTCGGATATTCTCAACCACGGTTAATGAGGGCGTAATCAGTTCCCGTATGAAGTTTAGTTAAGAAGCAGGTTCTGCAATAGATTGAACCTCAAGGGCTTTTCGCCGTGCCACCACCTGTTCGCGCCAAACCGTAAACAGACCCGCTCCCACCACAATGACCGAGCCCAGCACCATATTGCGGGTCAGGCTTTCGCCAAACACCGTCACCGCGATGATCGAGCCCAAGACCAGCTGGTAATAGGCAATCGGTTGCAGCACCACGGCATTCAAATGCTCATAGGCCTTGATCAGCGAAAAATGCCCGGCAATGCCGGTGCAGCACAGCGCCAGCATCCAGAACCAATCCTGTCTGGCAATCGGGGCCAGGAAAAATGGCGCCATGCAATTGGCCCCGACAAAGCCGACCATGCACATATAGAAAAAGCTGGTGACGGGCGGATCATCACGGCTGACCAGCCGTGTCAGAATGCCGTAAATAGCCCCTGATAGCGCGCAGAACAGCGGTAGCACGACCAGCAGGCTGAAACTGCCTGAGCCCGGCGAAAGGATCAGCACCACGCCGAGCATGCCGACCAGGATCGCCGTCCAGCGCCGCCAGCCCACCTGTTCGCCCAGCAGTGGCACCGATAGCAGCGCCACGAAAATCGGCCCGGCGGCAAAGATCGCCTGCGACTGGGCAAGCCCGACATAATGAAAGGCGGCAATCGACACCAGGATCTGCGCACCCAGCAACAGGCCCCGCAGGATTTGCAGGATAGGCCGTTTGGTTTTGACTGTCGCGACCAGACCATTGCGGCTGCGGGCGGCCAGAATGAGCGCGAAGATCGCAAAGGCCCAATAGCGTACGGTGGCGACCACGACCGGCGAATAGCTATCGCCCAGATGCTTGGAAATGCCATCCTGCATGGAAAACACCGTATAGGCGGCAAAGGCAAAGACATAGCCAAGCGAAGTCGATTTCATCATGTCAACAAACGGAGAAAAGGGCCATCGAAGAGAGGCGAGGCCATGAAAGCAAGGGAAGAACGCGAATACCGCGAAGACCCTACCTTGTCATCATCGGGGAACGAAAACAACGCCCCAAGCTTATTTATAGTCGAAATCACAAAGTACACGACGCTATTGTTTTTACCCGTGGCTTACCTCCTCTGGCTTGCCAGCCATCTCCCCCTCATGGGGGGAGATCGGCAAGGAGTAAAGGCCACGTATCTCTGTAGCGATTGAATATGCTGGAAATAACACGGTTACTGTAGGCTAAGTGGTTTCCACATATCGATCTCCCCCCTTGAGGGGGAGATGTCCGGCAGGACAGAGGGGGGGTAACTCCGGATGAACACCTTAGCGTCGTGTACTTTGTCGAAATCAATCATAAACATCATGATGGGCAGGGTCGGCACTCCATATAGGCCGAGTGTCCACCTGAATTTAACGGATCGTCGGGTAAGATAATGTGACGGTGAAAATGTAGCGCACCGCCGCCCACAGAAAGGCCAGCAGGCCTTTTCCAGCAACAGGAGAATGCCATGCTTCCAGCAGCCAGTCTCAGCCGCAGGCTTTTATGCCGAATGACCGGGCGCAGCATGCTGGCGTTTTTCCTGGCATTTACCGCCATGCCGGCCTTTGGCCAGACGGTGATCCCGGCGCCCTCAGTCAATGGCGAGGGGAATGGCACGGCAGGCGGAATGGATTTTCCTGATCCCTATCTTTGGCATGTCACCGGCCTCAAGCCCGGTCAGCAATTGCCGGTTCTGTCGGGTGCAGGGCCGAATTTCCGCATCATTCATGCGCTGACCGAAGGCACGCCGGTTGATATGCAGAACTGCATGGAAAGCCGGGGCGGTTATTGGTGCCGGATCGCCACCGTGGACCGACCACGCATCAGCGGCTGGGTGGATGGGCGCTATGTCGTCAAAACCGGCGGCGATCCGCCGGGGATGATTGGCGGCGTGCCGGTTGATCCGGTGATTGAACTGCCAATTGGCAAGGGCAAGGGAGGGAAAGGCCAGGGCGGACAAGGTTCCGGCTGGCAGAACAATGGCAGCGGCTATGCCAACCCGTTCGGCAATAGCAGCGGGACGGGCGGCAATAGCGACGAGTAAGGTGTCGCGGTAATGAGAAAAGGGCGCAGCCTTCGCCACGCCCTTTTTTAAGAGATCATCGAAATCAGGCTTCGAGTTTCTTTGCAATCATGCCGCGCAGGGTGGCGAGATCCTTGGCGAAAGAACGGATGCCTTCGGACAGCTTTTCGGTCGCCATCGGGTCTTCATTCAAGGCCCAGCGGAACGCCTTTTCATCCATCGATACCAGAGGATCGGGCGTGGTCTTCTCAGGTGAGAGCACGCGCGGCAGGTCGCCAGTTGCGGCATCCAGCTCATCCAAAAGCGCCGGGCTGATCGTTAAGCGGTCGCAACCGGCAAGCGCTTCAATCTCGCCCGCATTGCGGAACGACGCGCCCATGACAATGGTTTCGATGCCATTGACCTTGTAGAAATTATAGATCTGGCGCACCGACACCACGCCCGGATCGGTCTCAGAGGTGTAGTTCTCGCCGGTCGATTTCTTGTACCAGTCCAGAATGCGGCCAACGAAGGGCGAAATCAGGAACACCTTGGCTTCGGCGCAGGCAATCGCCTGGGCGCGGGAAAACAGCAGAGTCAGGTTGCAGTCGATGCCTTCCTTTTGCAGCACTTCGGCGGCGCGAATGCCTTCCCAAGTGGAGGCGAGCTTGATCAGGATGCGATCCTTCTCGATGCCGCGCTCCTTATACTGGGCAATGATGGCGCGCGCCTTGTTGAGCGAGGCCTGCGTATCGAAAGACAGATCAGCATCCACTTCGGTCGAGACCCGGCCCGGAACGATCTTGGCGAGCGCTGCCCCAACCGAAATCGCCAGCCGGTCGGCAATCGCCTCGGTCACGGCATCAGAGGCGCCACCTTTGGCCTTGCCCCATTTGATCGCCTCTTCAAAGGCATCGGCAAACATGTCGGTACCCAAGGCCTTCAGCACGATGGTCGGGTTGGTGGTGCAATCCACGGGCTTCAGGCGCGTTACGGCCTCAATGTCACCGGTATCGGCGACAACCGTAGTCATGGCGCGAAGCTGTTCGAGTTTCGAAGTCATCAGGCAATTCCTTCAGGTCACATAGGGAATGAACAATGAACACTGGACGGTCATTTCCGTTCCAACACGTCTTTGCGACGTGCGAAACATATCCTCTGTCCTTTGATCTGAATATCGTTATGGCAGAGTGCCAAGTCAAGACATTTGTCCGTTGGATTTGACATATGTTGCATGGCTTGCGATAGTTGGGAGACGAAAAAAGGGATATTGCGCATCGTGGTCAAGCTTCGCCGGGAGACCCAGAGCAGCTATTCGGAAGCGGCATCGCTACGGCTTCGCGCCGCCTGGCTCTATTATAACCAGGGCCTGACCCAGAAGGATGTCGCCGAACGGCTTGGCATCAGCCGCTCGACGGTGATCCGGCTGCTGGATGAGGCGTTGAAGCGCTCCGAAGTGCAGATCTGGATTGCCGAGGGCATCGACGACTGCGTCGAGCTGGCTGTGAAGCTGGAGAAAAGCTTCGGCCTGGATGAGGCCGTGGTCGTGCCATCCTCTGCCGGGCAGGACGCCGAAGGCATCGCCCGCGCCGTCGGCCTGGCGCTCGGCCAGTTCCTGACCGAAGTGGTCACCGACAATGCAACCATCGGCGTCGGCTGGGGCCGCACCATGACGGCGTCGCTTGCCGGTTTTCGCCCGCCGCGCCGGGAAAACTGCAAGGTCGTCTCATTGCTGGGCGGCATTGTCGCCGTTCACCAGACCAATCCCATTGACTATACATGGCGGCTGGCCAGCCAGCTCGGGGCGGAATGCTATATGTTCCTCGCCCCGCTGCTGGTCGATAGCGTCGCCACCAAACGGGCGCTGATTGAGGATTGCGGGTTGAAAACTCTCTATGACCTCGCCGAAAACCTCGACCTCGCCGTGGTCTCCTGCGGCGATATCCGCCCGCAATCCACCTCGCTGTCGGAAGGCTTCATCAGCCGCGCCACGCTGAACGAACTGATCGAGGCTGGCTGCGTCTGCGACACCATGTTCAACTTCCTCGATGCCGAAGGCCGCTCGGTCTGCCACCCGATCAACGAGCGGGTGATGTCAGTTAATCTCGACACGCTGAAAAAAGCCAAGCATATCGTCATCGCGTCGGGCGGCGCCCACCGCGCCATCGCCATCCGCGCCACCATGCGCCGTATCGGGTGCAACACGCTGATTACGGATGAGGCGGCGGCGAGGGAATTGTTGGGGTTGGAGGGGTGAGGGGAGGATGGCTGTTTTCGGCCAATAACACTGTTTACTAAAATGATGGACGGCTGTTGTGCACGACTTGTTGCATTGATAATTGCAATGGTATTGATCGGAAATTGAGCCTAAATCGCCGTATTCTCGATGCCTCGACGAAATCGACTTAGTGTTTGCAGCCTCCTTTTGCTGTCGCTGGATGGCTTTGGTTCTGCCGTAATTTTGGTGGGCTTCATGGTAATATCTCATTAAGCCGAAATATGATTATTTTATCGTCCGGCACTAGCGGCGCACTTGTTTGCTTTGGTCCGCTTCACTAGGAAGGCAGCATGGCACGGATCAATCTCAAGAAGTTTATTGCCGAACATTATAAGGGCGGCGTCACGGCACGGGATGTCATCCGCGAGGGTATAACGAATTCGATCCACGCTGGTGCGAAGTCGATTTCAGTCGACCTGTGGTTCGAAAAACAAGCGGGCCTGTTTGGTGATGAAGAGCGTAACGTCTTAGATAAGATAACTATTTCTGACGATGGCGAAGGATTTACGCAGGAAAATCTCAATTATTTCGACGAAATTTGCACTGGCCACAAAGATGATATTGGTGGCAAGGGTGTTGGTCGTCTTGCATTCCTTAAGTATGCCAATCGTGTCGAGATCTGGAGCCAGCTACCAACTCATCTCGTAGAGTTTCGTTATACGGCTGAATTCAAATTGGAGGACGTGAAGCAAACTGCGACGACTGGTAAACAGAAAACGACGATTATTATTTCTGAACTAAAGGAGAAGATCAATACGCAGGTCGCTAAACTCGTAAACTCAATGTGCGACGATCTGCGACTTTTGCTGTTTCTAAAGAAACAAGCTGGCCAAATCGTATCGATCAAATTTACACACAACTCCAGGCAGCAGTTCCCGGAAGATTTTGTGTTTTCAGGTGAGCGCATCGAAGCTTTGAAGAAAAGAAGTTTCGAGATGTGTGGTGAGACATTCGATTGTTATTTGTTTCGTGAAGATATGCCACGAAAAGGTATCATAGCAATGCTTTGTGCGGACGAACTTTGTGTAGAAGAGTGTCATATCAGCAAGCGGTTCGATAGTTGCCGCTATCTTATCTCAATCACTTCGCCATATCTAAACCGCAGCTCTGATATCGAGCGTCAGAAGCTGGAACTACCGAAGACCGATGAAGATACTGATCTAGTCTCACCGATTAGCCGTGAAAAACTCGTCCCACGTATTCATGAAGAATGCCTTGCCATGGTCGATGAGGTCGGGAAAGGTGATATAGAGGCCTTCAAACTGGCCAATATTGAGAAGCTAAAGACATATTACCCCTTCATTACGTTAGATTCACTGAATGGGGATGCAGCCATGCTGGATGCTGATCAGGTCGTAAAAACCTACAGAGCACAACAAGCCAAGCGTGAAGACCAGCTTGTTGAAGCTATGGAACAAGGTCGCAAGGTCGATTTCGATGACATATCACATCTCGCTAGCCACGATTTGGCACGGTTTATCATACACCGTGCATTGTTAATAGACTCCCTTTCCAAGATGCCGCGAGAGTCGGCAGAACATGTCCTCCATAATGCTATACTGCGGAAGAATAGTGACGGTAATGATATTCGCGAGAACAATATTTGGCTCGTGGACGATAAATTTCTGTCCTATAGCAGTATCTATAGCGATGAGACTTTGGCGAAAATCATCCGAGACGTTGGTGCAGAGACAGAATCAAAACAACAGCGCAAGCCGGATGTTGCGGCGTTTTTTTCCAAAGACAATGAAGGTCATCCGAACAAACTTGTCATCATTGAATTCAAGAAACCCGGCGCTGATATTTTTGAGAACAACAAAGCGCTCGTCCAGTGTCGTTTGTATGCCTCCGAACTTGTTGACCGGATCAGCACCGTGAGAGAAGTTTTTGCCTTCTCTATTGTGGAGATTGACGATGAATTTTACAAAGACATGAAGAGGACTGGCTTTAAAGACGTATTTTCCTTGAGTGAGCGAGTTGTCTATGATGATTTCAATATCGGATCGTCGGATAACATTCCACTGCATCTCTATGTCATGCCGACGTCATCGTTGATTATAGATGCAAAGGCCAGAAACCGCGTTTTCGAAGAAGTGTTGCGGTTCAACATGACACGTGAGGAATCATAACTTAAAGTCCGCTTGGGCCTGATAAATGGATCATCGCCCACCAATCACCCCACCTGCCCAGCCTCCCAGCCGAGCATCGCCCGCTTCCGCGTCAACCCCCAATGATACCCCGTCAGCGCCCCGCTTTTACCCAGCGCCCTATGACACGGCACGACAAAGGAAATCGGGTTGCGGCCCACCGCTGCTCCCACGGCGCGGCTGGCGGTGGGTTGGCCGATTTTCTGGGCGATGTCGGAATAGGTGACGGCGCGGCCAAGCGGGATTTGCAGTAGGCTTTGCCAGACCCGGACCTGGAAATCCGAGCCGATCAGGACGACGCGGAGCGGCTGTTCCGCCTGCCAGCAGGCGGGATCGAAGATCCTGATCACATAGGGTTCGATGGCCAGCGGGTCCTCGACAAAATTGGCCAGCGGCCAGCGCCCAGCCATGTCGGCGTAGCAGGCGGCTTCTTCGCCCGGATCGCAAAAGCCGAGGCCTGCCAAGCCGCGATCCGTCACCATCACCAGCGCCTGGCCGAAGGGGGATGTGTGGAAGCTGTGGCGGATGGTCAGGCCCGCGCCTTTGGCTTTCCACTCGCCCGGCGACATCGCTTCATGGCTGACGAACAGGTCATGCAACCGGCCCGGTCCGGACAGGCCAAGCTCCAGCGCGGTTTCCAGCAAAGGCAGGCCTTCATGGCCCAGCAGTCGTTTGGCATGATCCAGCGTCACGGCTTGCAAAAACGCCTTGGGCGACAGGCCAGCCCAGCGGGTAAAGGTTTTCTGCAACTGCGTGGGGGATTGGCCAAGCCGCTCGGCAATGGTTTCCAGCGCCGGTTGCTCCCGATAGTCCAGCGTCAACATCTCGATCACCCGGCGCACGGTCTGGTAATCGCTCCCTTCGGGGGTGATGTCGCTGGCGCCTGTTTCAAAACTGCGGGCAAATGTGGTCATGGCACTTTTCCTTTGGCTCAAAGGGTTTGACCATGACAGGCCGTGCTGTGCCACCCGTTTCTTGCCATGGGGTGACAGAAATCAGATCCGCTGCGTTACCGTTGCCAAGGCGCCGCGAAAAGCCTTGGCAAAGCTTTCGCGATCATCGGGATTGAGGAAGGAGCCGACATCGGTGGCCCGGCCTTGCCCCTGCACCGACATCGAGATGATCCCGAACTCCTCGTGGCGGCGGACGAAAAACCGCGCCCAGAACGGGTTCCAGCGAAATTCCGTCATCCGCCCCGAGGGGGTGAATTTGCGGATCGAGACGGCGGTGCGCGACACGGTGACTTCTTCGCGGGCTTTGGCCGCCCGGTAATTCAGCCGGAAGGCACCGTAGAGCAGCAGAAAATCCAACCCGAAGAAAAACCCGATTGGCCAGGCGCCCGTCGTCAGGAAAAACCCGCCATAGCCGACACAGACCAGGCCAGACAGCATCAGCATGATGCGAAACCCCTTTCGGCCCAGCGACCGATAGGGTACCAGTTCGGCAGCGAAAATCGGTTGATCGGCAACCTCGCCCATGGACGCCATCCTTCTTTCCCAACCTACCAGACCATGACAGACCCATGAAATCCAGCACTCAAACTTTGAAAAAGTCAATTTCTTCCAGCTCTCAGCCCAAGCCAACGGGACGAAAAGTCGCGGTCCGCAGCGCCTATTCCAAGGCCGAGCTGGAGGAAATCTTCCGGCGGTTTTCCGTGCAGCGCCCGGAACCGAAGGGCGAGCTGGAGCATGTCAACCCGTTTACCCTTGTCGTCGCCGTAGCCCTTTCGGCGCAGGCGACCGATGCGGGCGTCAACAAGGCGACCCGCGCCCTGTTTGCCGTGGCCGATACGCCGGAAAAAATGGTGGCGCTTGGCGAAGAGAAGGTGCGCGACTATATCAAGACCATCGGCCTTTTTCGCAACAAGGCGAAGAATGTCATCGCGCTCAGCCAAAAGCTGATCGACGATTTCGGCAGCGAGGTGCCGAAAACCCGCGAAGAACTGGTGACGCTGCCCGGCGTCGGCCGCAAGACCGCCAATGTGGTGATGTCCATGGCCTTCGGCATTCCCACCATGGCTGTTGATACGCATATTTTACGGATCGGCAACCGCATCCGGCTGGCGCCCGGTAAAACGCCGGATGAGATCGAGGAGATCCTGATGCGGATCATCCCCACGCACTATCTCTTCCATGCCCATCACTGGCTGATCCTGCATGGGCGCTACTGTTGCAAGGCCCGCAAGCCGGAATGCGAGCGCTGCGTGATTGCCGATCTATGCAAATCGCCGGAAAAGACCTGCGACGTGCCCGCACCGCTGGTGGAGCTACCGCCGCAGATCCTTTGAAAACTGCGGATCTTTGACGGACAGCATCTTGTGCAGATGCACCATCAGCCCCGCGGCAAACAGCGGCGTCAGCAGGTTGAGGATCGGGATTGCCAGAAACGCTGCAATCACCAGTCCGGCCAGGAAGATCGTGCCGGAATGCTTGGCGCGAAATTGCCGCGCCTCAATGGTCGGGCGCAGCCGCATGGCCGCGAATTCGAAAAACTCCCGGCCCAGCAAATAGCCGTTGACCAGGAAAAACGCGATCAGGTTGATGCCCGGCACGAAGAGCAGCATGAAGGCGATGAGATTGCCGAGGATGACGATGCCGAAAAATTGCAGCGATTGGACGATGGCGTCGCCAAGCCGCATGGCCGTGCCCGGCGCATCGGTTGGGTAATCCCGCTTTTCCACCACTTCGGCGACATCATCAAGAAACAGGCCGGCAATGATGGCGGTGACCGGCGCCAGCAGCAGCGCCAGCACCAATGCCAGGCCAATACTGGCGACAATGCCGAGGATCAGCACCAGCCAGCCGGCCCAATCGGGTGTTGCGGGGAAAAACCCTGCAAACCAGGGCCAGAGATAGAAGATAAACAGCTCACGCAGCGCCAGCCACAGCCCGGCCAGGGCGGCAAGCGTCAAGCCCAGCACTTTCCAGAACACCGAACGGGTTTCCGGCGCAAACAGATTGCGCAGCGACAGCATGGCGGCATCGAAGATCACAGGCAGCTCCCAAGGCAGGACCAGAATGACAGATCAGAACTGTGAGGATGTGGGAGGCGGAATGCCGCCGTGCAAGAGAAAGAGTAACAGTAAGAGGAAGAGAGCAAGGGAAGCCCCTTGCTCTCTCAATCAATGTCAATGCAGTTTCTTGCGCGCCGCGTCCTCGGCTTTCGTCGCCTGCTTCTTGCGACGCGCCATCATATTGAGGCCTTCGACAAGGGCAGAGAAGGCCATGGCGGCGTAGAGATAGCCCTTCGGCACATGGAAGCCCATGCCATCGGCAATCAGCGTCATACCGATCATCATCAGGAAGCCCAGGGCCAGCATGACCACGGTCGGGTTCTTCTCGATGAAGCGGCCCAGCGGGTTGGCGGCCAGCAGCATGACGGTGACGGCGAAGATCACGGCGATCACCATGATAACCACATGTTCGGTCATGCCGACGGCGGTGATGATGCTGTCAACGGAAAACACCAGGTCGAGCAGCAGGATCTGGCCGATGGCAGCCCCCATGGTCGTCGTGGCGGTGCCGATGAAATCGCCTTCCTTGTCAACCGGGTCGACACTGTGATGGATTTCCTTGGTGGCCTTCCAGACCAGGAACAGGCCCCCGGCAATCAGGATCATGTCCTTCCAGGAGAAGCCATGGCCGAACAGGGTGAAAACAGGCGTTGTCAGCTGAACGATCCAGGCGACGGTGCCAAGCAGGCCGAGGCGCATGACGAGTGCCAGACCGATACCGATCTTGCGGGCCTTGTCTCTCTGCCCCTCCGGCAGCTTGTTGGTGAGAATGGAAATGAAGACCAGATTGTCTATTCCCAGCACCACTTCCATGACAATCAGCGTCACAAGAGCGATCCAGGCCGCCGGATCGCTGAGCAAATAGGTAAAGTCCTGCATAAAATCGATATCCCCCGTGCAAAAAGCGCATTGCGACACAAATAGGGAGCCGATGCCGCATCAGCAAGAGCGGCAAGTCATGTGAGATGACCATCAACCGTGTGGTGGTGATTACTCAGTTGGCCGCTTGCGCCTCAAGGCCGCTTTTGGCCTTGCGATCATAGGCGAGCATGAAAATATGCAGGGCGTTGTCGATGATGTAGTCGATTTCCGCCTGCGGCGGCGGCACTTCGATTTCACCGAACAGCCGCTTCTTGAAATAGGAGCCGGTGGCCAGTTCGATGAACTGGCGGGCGGCAAGCTCGGTATCGGCTATCTCGAGACGCCCGGCCTTGACCTGGACCTCCAGATAATCCTCCAGAACCGTGCGGACGTTTTCCGGTCCAGATTGCATGAAGCTCTTACACAGGTGAGGCATGCGGTCTTGCACGGCCAGCAACATGCGCATGGCCGGAATCATCTCGCTGGTGAGGATGTAATCGGTAAAAGCCCTGGCGTAACGGCGCAGAGCATCGTGCAGGTCGATCTCGTCCGCCAGAATATCGCGCAGAGCGGCGGCAAATTTCTGCTTCTGAGTGTTGATCAGCGCGGCAAACAGATCTTCCTTGCTCTGGAAATAGACATAGATCGTCCCCTTGGACACGCCGGCTTCCCGGGTGACATCGTTCATGCTGGCCGCATCGAAGCCATGCTTCATGAAGGCGCGTTTGGCACCGTCCAGGATCTGGTCGCGCTTTGCCGGATCTTCACCCGCAGCGAAGCGTCCTGAAGCGGCCTGGGCGGGTTTTTCATCGTCGACGACTGTCATGCTTGGGTGTCTTCGCTCATATGGGGCATTTGCAGCACAAAAATTAACTTTAGATGGCGGGCACTCATTTGTTCTCTTGATATGCGGTATGAATTGGCCTATGTCAAATCGAACCGAACGGTTCCGTTCGATTGTTTCCGCCTTATGCTGTATGGTGACGCTATGTCTGTTTCTCCCAGAAAGGGCGCGATCCGCGCCGTCGATACACAGGACCAATCGGCTGCACAGGAGCGTTCCGCCTTGAACGAAGGTGTGACCAGCGAGGCCGGTTCCGATCCGCTGACAGACGACGCGACGGCACGCGATGCCAAGGCGCGGGCTGAAGCCGCATCGCCAGCCGCAACGGTGGCGCCTGCCGCGGGACAGGCCCCGCCGAAGAAGCGCCGCAGCCCCGTGCTGCCGATCGTCGCGCTGGCGGTTCTGGCGGGTGCGGGCTATTACGGCTACAATTACTGGACCGAGGGCCGGTTCATGATCTCCACCGACGACGCTTATATTGGCGGTGATATCGCGGTGATCACACCGAAGGTGACCGGCTATGTCAAATCGGTCTCGGTGACCGACAACGATCATGTCAAGAAGGGCGACGTGATCGCCACTCTCGATGACGGCGATTACCGCATTGCGCTCGATCAGGCCAAAAGCCAGCTCGCCACGCAGAAGCTGACAGTGGAGCGTATCGAGGCGCAGGTGCAGGGCGGCGAAGCGGCTCTTCAGCAATCCAAGGCCCAGCAGGCATCCGCCGAGGCGACGTTGCGTACGGCGCAATTGTCCTTCAAGCGTGTCACGGATTTGCGGGCCCAGTCGGTGATGTCTCAGTCCGAGCTGGACACGGCAACTTCGACCCTTGCCGTCGCCCAGGCCAATGTGGATGCTGCGGTTGCAGCCGTTGCCTCCTCCGTTTCAAGCATTGCCGTCCTCAAGGCCCAGAAGGCTGAGGCGCAGGCTGGCGTGTTGACGGAGGAAACGGTCGTTGCAAAGGCCCAGCGTGATCTGGATTTCACCGTGCTGCGCGCGCCTTATGACGGTGTGATCGGCAATCTGGCCGTTCAGGTCGGCGATCTCGTGTCGAGCAGCAAGCGGCTTGCCTCGCTGGTGCCGGTTGGCAGGCTCTATATCGATGCCAATTTCAAGGAAACGCAGCTGTCCGGTATCGTGCCGGGTTCCAAGGTGCGGGTGCATGTGGATGCCTATGACGAGCATGCCGTTGAAGGAACAGTCGTGTCGATTGCCGCAGGTTCCGGTTCGATCTTCTCGATGCTGCCGGCTGAAAACGCTACGGGCAACTTCACCAAGGTCATCCAGCGGGTTCCGGTACGGATCTCCATTCCGCAGGACGTGCTCGACAAGGGTTATCTACGCGCAGGCTTGAGTGTTGTGGTCGATGTCGATACCCGCACCGCGCCCAAGGCACCTGACGCGAAGTAACACGTCGCTAAGTAAAAAGCACCGCAAGGCACGGATTTCGAGGCAGGATCATGACGGAAAATGCAAGCACGGCCGGACCGGGCGAGGTTCCGCACACGCTGAGCCGGCGCGATGTCATCGGCTTTCTGGCGATGGTGTTCGGCATGTTCATGGCCATCCTCGACATCCAGATCGTCTCGGCATCGCTTTCCGAAATCCAGGCTGGTCTTGGGGCCGGTTCTGAAGAAGTGTCCTGGGTACAGACGTCCTACCTGATTGCGGAAGTGATCATGATCCCCTTGTCTGGCATGCTGGCACGGATCGTGTCGACCCGGGTGCTGTTTTCCTGCGCGGCGGCTGGCTTCACCGTTGCCAGCGCCATGGCAGCGACCGCCACCAATATCGAGCAGATGATCATCTACCGCGCCATCCAGGGCTTTATCGGCGGCGGCATGATTCCCTCGGTTTTCGCGGCGGCGTTTACGATTTTTCCGCCCTCCAAACGCAGCATCGTTTCGCCGATCATCGGCCTGGTCGCAACGCTTGCGCCAACCATCGGCCCGACGGTCGGCGGCTATATCAGTCATGCCATGTCGTGGCACTGGCTGTTTCTGATCAACGTGTTCCCCGGTATTATCGTCACCCTCGTGGTCTGGACATTCGTGGACTTCGACAAGCCCGACAGATCGCTGCTGGCGAAGTTCGATTGGTGGGGCCTGTTTTCCATGGCGCTCTTTCTGGGGGCGATGGAATATGTTCTGGAAGAGGGAAATAACAAGGACTGGTTTAACGACGAGCGCATCGTTTGGGGCGCTCTGCTGATGACCGTGGGTGGGGTGGTGTTCTTCTACCGGGCCTTCACCTGCGAGCAGCCCGTGGTCGATCTCAGGGCTTTTTCCAATCGAAATTTTGCCTTCGGATCACTGTTCTCCTTCGTCATGGGCATGGGCCTCTATGGCTTGACCTATCTCTATCCGCTCTATCTTTCACGGATACGCGGCTATGACAGTCTGATGATCGGCGAAACAATGTTTGTTTCGGGTCTTGCGATGTTTCTGACCGCGCCGCTTGCTGGGATATTGTCCACGAAAATGGACCCGCGGCTGATGATGGCCTGCGGCTTTACCAGCTTTGCGCTTGGCACCTACATGGTTACGGGCATGACCGCCGATTGGGATTTTTACGATTTGCTGGTGCCGCAAATCTTGCGTGGCTGCGCATTGATGACGTGCATGGTTCCGATCAACAATATTGCCCTTGGCACTCTTCCTCCCGAGCGGATCAAAAATGCGTCAGGCCTCTACAATCTGACACGAAATCTCGGTGGTGCCGTCGGGCTGGCGATCATCAACACACTGTTGACCCGGCGCACCGACGAGCATTATGCACGCATGGTCGAACATGTGACATGGAGCAAGCCAGCGGCGATGAAATGGCTCGAAACGCTTTCGTCCAATTACGCGTTTTATGGACTTGATGGTGATAATGCAGCCTTGAAAAAGCTGTCCGGCATGGTCAACCAGCAGGCATGGATCATGGCGTTTATGGATGTGTTTTTAGGGATCACAATCTTGTTTGTTGCACTAACGGCACTTTCTACCATGATAAAAAAACCTGAAGGTGCCGTGCCCGCCGATGCGGCGCACTAATTGATTTGACTTTCCGCTAGAGAAAGCAGGTCAAGGCTTCGTCGGGTAAAAGACCCCCCGTCATTCTGGTTAGGTAGAGATTTTTACCTAGCCATTAATTCCCGCGATCCACCGCAGAAAACTTGGCCGCCACTCACCTGGCGGCCTTTTTTTGCTCAAGGCTGATGTACGTACATCAAAAAATCATTTACGGATGCGGGGTCATGGGATAAAGGTCAAATCCTGGCAGAGAGATGGGTAGATGAAGCCGACGGTTCATGACATTGCGGCACGGGCGGGCGTCAGCTTGGCGACGGTGGACCGGGTTTTGAACAATCGCACCGGCGTCAGCGCTGCGACCCGCGCCCGCGTGGAAAGCGCCGTTGGCGTGCTTGGCTATGTTCGGGATCTGGCGGCGGCCAATCTGGCCAAAGGCCGGATTTATCCTTTCATCTTCATCCTGCCTGCCAATGACAATTCCTTTATGCACGGTCTGCGCCTGCAAGTGCTTGACGCTGCCAGCCGGGCTGGCATCGAGCGAACCCGCATCGATATTATTGATGTTACGGCCTTCGATGCCGGTTCTTTGGTCGCGGCCCTGGAAGACGCTGCGGCACGCCAGCCCGCTGGCGTGGCAGTGGTGGCGGTGGATGCGCCGGACGTGGCTGCGGCTGTAGCGCGGTTGCGTGGTGCAGGCGTGGCCGTGGTGACACTGGTCTCGGATCTCAGCGGTGCCGAGCGTGACCATTTCGTCGGCATAGACAACCGTGCCGCCGGGCGCACGGCAGCCAGCCTGCTCGGTCGGTTTACCGGCGGACGGCAAGGGACCATTGCAATTGTCGCCGGGTCGATGCTGGTGCGCGACCACCGCGACCGGTTCGAGGGATTTCGCGCTGTGATGGCCGCTGAATTTCCGCAATTGACCTTGCTGCCGGTGCTGGAAGGCCGTGACGATCCGCATCATGTCGAAACCCTGCTGCAGGATCTGTTTTCGCAATTGCCTTATATAACAGGCCTCTACAGCCTGGGTGCAGGCAATCGCGGTCTGATCGCCGCGCTGGAGCGGCTGGATGCCGACCGTCGCCCCCTGGTGATCGCCCATGAATTGACGCCGGTGACGAGAGCGGCACTGGTGTCCGGACTGATCGATGCCGTGCTGAACCAGGACGCCGGACATGAAGTGCGCAGCGCCATCCGGGTGTTGAAGGCCAAGGCCGATGGGGCGGCGGTGCTGGCGGCGCAGGAACGTATTCGTCTCGACATATTTCTCAAAGACAATCTGCCAGAGCAAGAACAGCGATAACAGGCAGAATAGGGAGGCTTCTCATGTATCTCGGATTGGATCTCGGCACGTCGGGCGTCAAGGCGATGTTGATCGACGCGGACCAGACGGTGATTGGCTCGGCCAATGGCGCGCTGACCGTCTCTCGCCCGCATTCCGGCTGGTCGGAACAGGCGCCAGCGGATTGGATCAGGGCAACGCAGGAGGCCATTGCGGGGCTGAAAGCGCAGTTTTCCCGCGAGCTTGCCGCCGTCAAGGGCATCGGTCTTTCCGGCCATATGCATGGGGCAACGCTGATCGATGCCCAAGGTGACGTCTTGCGGCCCTGCATTCTGTGGAACGACACCCGCTCCTTCAAACAGGCTGCGGCGCTGGACGCCGATCCGCGTTTTCGCGCGCTGACCGGCAATATCGTTTTTCCCGGCTTCACGGCGCCGAAACTGGCTTGGGTGAAGGAGAATGAGCCGGATATATTCGCCAAAACCGCCAAGGTTTTGCTGCCAAAGGATTATCTGCGGCTCTGGCTGACCGGCGAATATCTATCCGAAATGTCGGATTCGGCTGGCACCTCCTGGCTCGATACCGGTAAACGCGCCTGGTCGAGCGAGCTTCTCGCCGTCACCGATCTCGGCGAACAGCACATGCCCGGACTGGTCGAAGGCACCGCCGAGGCGGGCCGGTTGCGAGCCGAGCTTGCGGCGGATTGGGGCATGGGCGCCGGTGTCATCATTGCGGGCGGGGCAGGGGACAATGCGGCGTCTGCTTGCGGCATGGGCACGGTGGCGGAAGGGCATGCCTTCGTGTCGCTTGGCACATCCGGTGTGTTGTTTGCCGCCAATGCCTCCTATCTGCCAAAGCCCGAAAGCGCCGTGCATGCCTTTTGCCACGCGCTTCCCAATACCTGGCACCAGATGGGCGTGATCCTGTCGGCCACGGACGCCCTGAACTGGTATTCCGGTGTCAGCGGCAAGCCTGCCGGAGACCTGACGCATGAGCTTGGCGAGGAGCTGAAGGCCCCAACCGGTGTGACCTTCCTGCCTTATCTCTCGGGCGAGCGCACGCCCCATAACGATGCTGAAATCCGGGGTGCTTTCATTGGTCTCGGCCACGAATCCAGCCGTACCGTTCTGACCCAGGCCGTGCTGGAAGGCGTGTCCTTCGCCATCAGGGACAGTCTTGAAGCGCTGAAATCGGCGGGAACGTCCCTGTCGCGGGTCACGGCGATCGGCGGCGGCTCGCGCTCGCGCTACTGGCTGGCATCGATTGCCACCACACTCGGCATTCCCGTCGATATTCCAGCCGATGGTGATTTTGGGGCTGCCTTTGGTGCGGCCCGTCTGGGGTTGATTGCCGCAACCGGGGCCGATCCGCTTGCCGTTTGCTCAGCCCCACCGACGGAAGCAACCATCGAGCCGGTGACGGCTTTGCGCGACGGTTACGAGGACGCCTATCAGCGCTACCGCGCGCTCTATCCGGCCATCAAGCAATTGGGCCCCGTCAAGCTGGCCCAATGAAAACCACAGAAAACGTTTAACATCAGGAGGAAAACCCATGAGCACAGGCTTTTTCGGCGACATCACCAAGATCAAATATGAAGGCCCTGACAGCACCAATCCGCTGGCCTTCCGCCATTATAACCCCGATGAAGTGGTGATGGGCAAGCGGATGGAAGACCATCTGCGTTTTGCCGTGGCCTATTGGCACACCTTCGTATGGCCGGGCACCGACCCGTTCGGCGGCAATACGTTTGAGCGTCCCTGGTTCAAGGACTCGATGGATGCTGCCAAGCTGAAGGCCGATGTGGCTTTTGAATTCTTCCAGCTGCTCGGCACGCCTTATTACTGCTTCCACGATGCGGATGCGCGTCCCGAAGGCGCGTCCTTTGCCGAAAACACCAGAAATCTCAATGAGATTGTCGATTATTTTGCCCAGAAGCAGGCCGATACCGGCGTCAAGCTGCTGTGGGGCACGGCCAACATGTTCTCGCATCGCCGCTACATGTCGGGTGCAGCTACCAACCCGGACCCTGACGTCTTTGCCTTTGCCGCAGCCACGGTGAAGACCTGCCTGGATGCCACGCAGAAACTGGGTGGCGAAAACTACGTGCTGTGGGGTGGCCGTGAAGGCTATGAAACCCTGCTCAACACCGACCTGAAGCAGGAACTCGACCATATGGGCCGTTTCCTCAACATGGTGGTGGAATACAAGCACAAGATCGGCTTCAAGGGCGCGATCCTGATCGAGCCGAAACCGCAGGAGCCTTCCAAGCATCAGTATGATTATGATGTGGCCACCGTCTACGGCTTCCTCAAGACTTACGGTCTTGAGAAGGAAGTGAAGGTCAATATCGAGCAGGGCCATGCCATTCTGGCTGGTCATACATTCGAGCATGAATTGGCACTGGCCAACGCGCTGGGTATTTTCGGCTCCATCGACATGAACCGTAACGACTATCAATCCGGTTGGGATACCGACCAATTCCCCAACAACGTGCCGGAAATGGCGCTGGCCTATTATCAGGTTCTGCAGGCGGGCGGCTTTACCTCCGGCGGCACCAATTTCGATAGTAAGCTGCGCCGCCAGTCCATCGATCCCGCTGATCTGTTGATCGGCCATATCGGCGGCATGGATTGCTGCGCCCGTGGCCTGAAGGCGGCTGCGAAAATGGTGGAAGACAAGGCGCTGTCGGCACCGCTCGCCAACCGCTACGCAGGCTGGAACAGCGACGCCGCCAAGACAATGCTGGCCAGCGGCACGCTGGAGAGCATTGCTGCCCGGGTTGAAGGTGAAAACATCAATCCGCAGCCGGTGTCCGGTCAGCAGGAATTGCTGGAAAACGTCGTCAATCGCTACGTCTGATCGCTTTGATGCACTGATACGAAGATGCATTGAAAATGACTCTTTGTATTCTCTTTGAAAATATCTCAAGCCTCTGATGCATTTGAGATATTTTCAATTTTTTCAAGTCGAGGATGCGTCAGCATGTCAGAGACTTGGCATGACAGGGAAATGGAGGTTTTCCCTGTCAGTTTTCTTTGATAGATAAACTGCAACGTTTCAGTCATTTTGGAGGAGATGTTTATGAAGACGATTAAAGGCCCCGGCCTGTTTTTGGGCCAGTTTGCCGGTGATGCCGCGCCCTTCAATTCATGGGATGCGATTACCAAATGGGCCGCTGACAAAGGCTATCTCGGCGTGCAGGTTCCGACCTGGGCCAGCCAATTAATCGACCTGAAAAAGGCCGCCGAATCCAAGGATTATTGTGACGAACTGGCCGGTATCGCCCGCCAGAACGGCGTCGAAATCACCGAGCTGTCCACCCATCTGCAGGGACAGCTGGTGGCGGTGCATCCGGCCTATGACGAAGCGTTTGACGGCTTTGCCGCTCCCGAAGTGCGCGGCAATCCGAAAGCCCGGCAGGAATGGGCTGTCAACCAGGTTAAATACGCGCTGAAGGCCTCACGCCATCTGGGTATCAATGCGCATGCCACGTTTTCGGGCGCGCTGGCCTGGCCATTTATCTATCCTTGGCCGCAGCGTCCGGCAGGGCTGGTGGAGACGGCTTTTGACGAACTGGCCAAGCGCTGGTTGCCCATTCTCGACTATGCCGACGAGCAGGGTGTCGATATCGCTTACGAAATCCATCCCGGCGAAGACTTGCATGATGGTGTGACATTCGAGATGTTTCTGGAGCGGGTGAAAAACCACCCCCGCGCTAACATGCTCTATGATCCCTCGCATTATGTGCTGCAATGCCTCGACTATCTCGACCATATCGACATCTACAAAGACCGGATCAAGATGTTCCACGTCAAGGATGCCGAGTTCAATCCGAATGGCCGTCAGGGCGTTTACGGTGGCTACCAATCCTGGGTCAACCGCGCCGGGCGCTTCCGCTCACCAGGCGACGGCCAGGTGGACTTCGGCGCGATCTTCTCGAAAATGGCCGCCAATGATTTCGAAGGCTGGGCGGTGGTCGAGTGGGAATGCGCTCTAAAACACCCGGAAGACGGCGCCCGCGAAGGCGCTGAATTCGTCAATGCCCATATTATCCGGGTGACGGAACATGCCTTTGACGATTTCGCCGCCAGCGGCACGGATGAGGCCGCCAACCGGCGGATGTTAGGGCTGTAAATATCGTTTCCGCTTGCGGCGATACCCACCTCTGCCCTGCCGGGCATTTCCCCCTCAAAGGGGGAGATCGAGTGGTGAGATGTCGGCGACTTGATGATTAAAATAGCAAGGTTTGCGGCCAATCTCCCCCCTTGAGGGGGAGATGTTACGGGAGTGACAGAGGGGGGTACCCCGCGTTCTACGAATCTTGAGGAGGAAATTCCAATGACCATCGAAGCAAGCAAATCGCAGCAACGCGCCCCCAAAATCCGCCTCGGCATGGTGGGCGGCGGGCAGGGCGCGTTTATCGGCGCGGTACACCGCATGGCGGCAAGGCTCGACGACCATTATGATCTGGTGGCGGGAGCTTTATCCTCGACGCCGGAAAAATCCCTGGCTTCTGGCCGGGATCTGGGGCTCGATCCCACCCGCTGCTATGGATCGTTTGAAGAAATGGCTTCGAGCGAGGCTGCTCGCCCGGATGGGATCGAGGCGGTGTCTATCGTCACGCCCAATCACATGCATTACCCAGCCGCAAAAGCCTTTTTGGAACGCGGCATCCATGTGATCTGCGACAAGCCGCTAACCTCCAATCTGGAGGATGCGAAAAAGCTGAAAGAGGTTGCCGACAAGGCCAAGGCCCTGTTCATCCTCACCCACAATTACACCGGCTATCCGATGGTGCGCCATGCGCGGGAATTGGTGCAAAATGGCGAGCTGGGCGAGATCCGGCTGGTGCAGATGGAATATCCGCAGGATTGGCTGGCGGAACCTGTCGAGCAGACAGGCGCAAAACAGGCCGTATGGCGCACCGACCCGGCCCAATCGGGCGTCGGTGGTTCCACCGGCGATATTGGCACCCATGCCTATAACCTCGGCAGCTTCATTTCCGGGCTGGAACTGGAGGAACTCGCCGCCGATGTGCACACCTTTGTCGAAGGCCGTAGGCTGGATGACAACGCCCATGTGATGCTGCGCTTCCAAGGCGGGGCCAAGGGCCTGCTCTGGTGCAGCCAGGTGGCAACCGGCAATGAAAACGGCCTGAAAGTGCGCATCTACGGCACAAAGGCCGGGATCGAATGGACGCAGGCCGATCCGAATTACCTCTGGTACACAAAGCTCGGCGAACCGAAACAGTTGATCACCCGCGGCGGTGCCGGGGCTGGCGGGGCAGCTGCCCGCGTGACCCGCATTCCCGGCGGTCATCCGGAAGGCTATCTCGAAGCCTTCGCCACCATCTATAGTGAGGCGGCCCAGGCGATCCTTGCCGCACGAACGGGGGCGGCGGTTAATCCTGATGTGGTCTATCCGACTGTCGATGATGGGGTGAAGGGCGTGGCCTTTGTGACGGCATGTATTCAGTCGTCACAGCAGAACGGAGCTTGGGTGAGAGTTTGAAGTCGAGTGCCAAGGGCTGTGGAAATGGCCCTTGGCGTTTTCTTTTCAGTCGAAATACGGCGGAGGCCGATCAACTTACTTGCATTTGTATTGGGACGTCCAAATCCATTTCACTTCGGAGGTTGAACTCGGAATCGTTTGCTGGGTCATGCCAGTGTTGGCAGGTTTGCTGTCAACGCACAGCAACCAGTAGGGCGTGCCCAGCTTTCCATCGGTGCTTGACGGCGTGGCCGGAAACGTACCTGTGGCGAGAACCATCAGCAGGGAGTTGCCGCTATACTGATGCGACCATCCAGTGACATAGTCGGGACCAGCCGTTTGCATGGCTTGTTCAACGGTCATGCCTGATGTCCAATTAACGCTATAGCTTATCGTGGTTTGGTTCTCGGTGTAGACGAGAGTGGCGCTGTTGGCCGTGGCGGGTAGCGCCATGCTGATTGTCGCCGCGCAGAGAAAATGGATAAAAGCTGTTTTCATAAATGTATCCCCCAGAGTAATGCATCCTTAGGTAGCATTTTTCTATGGGCAATACAATATAAGGAGTGGGTGCGATGTGTTATCTTTCGTCCGTGGCGTTCCAGGCGCAACTGCGTTAAGACCTGGATACTTCTGTTTATTCACGCTTAAGTGCCGAAAGGTTCCCGATGACAGACCCGAAAGCCCTTGCCGCCCGCTTCCCTGGCGATTTCCTGTTTGGTGTGGCCACCGCGGCCTACCAGATTGAAGGTGCCACCAAGGCGGATGGGCGCAAGCCGTGCATCTGGGATGCGTTTGCCAATATGCCGGGCCGGGTGTTCGAGCGGCATAATGGCGATGTGGCCTGCGATCATTACAATCGCTGGGAACAGGATCTCGACCTGATCCAGGAGATGGGCGTTTCCGCCTATCGCTTTTCCATTGCCTGGCCGCGCATTATTCCTGAAGGCACGGGCCGGGTGAATGAAACGGGGCTGGATTTTTACGACAAGCTGGTCGATGGGTTGAAGGATCGGGGCATCAAAGCCTATGCGACGCTGTATCATTGGGATCTGCCGCTGGCCCTGATGGGCGATGGCGGCTGGACGGCGCGCTCCACGGCCTATGCCTTCCAGCGCTATGCCAAGCTGGTGATGGCGCGGTTGGGTGACAGGCTGGATGCCGTGGCGACCTTCAACGAGCCGTGGTGCTCGGTCTGGCTCAGCCATCTCTACGGTGTGCATGCGCCGGGTGAGCGCAATATGGATGCGGCCCTGCATGCTCTGCACTATACCAATCTCGCCCATGGGCTTGGCATTGATGCCATCAGGCAGGTCGCGCCGCAGGTCCCTGCGGGTCTGGTTCTGAACGCCCATTCCGTTATCCCTGCCTCAGACAGTGCGGCTGATCAGGCCGCCGCTGAGCGCGCCCATCAGTTTCACAATGGTGTTTTCTTCGATCCGGTCTTCAAGGGCGAATATCCGGCAGAATTCATGGCCTCGCTTGGCAACCGCATGCCTGTCATCGAGGATGGCGATTTGCACATCATCTCCCAGAAACTCGACTGGTGGGGCCTGAATTACTACACGCCGATGCGGGTTGCCGACAATCCGGCTGAGGGCGCCGAGTTCCCCGCCACGGCGGATGCGCCGCCGGTCTCGACGGTCAAGACCGATATCGGCTGGGAAGTTTATGCCCCGGCGCTAAAGTCCCTGGTGGAAGGGCTTTACGACCGCTACACGCTGCCGGTCTGCTACATCACCGAAAACGGCGCCTGCTATAATATGGAGCCGGTTGACGGCGAGGTGGATGACCAGCCACGGCTGGATTACTACGCCGAGCATCTGGGCGTGGTGGCCGACCTGATTGCCGAGGGCATCCCCATGAAGGGCTATTTCGCCTGGAGCCTGATGGATAATTTTGAATGGGCCGAAGGCTACCGCATGCGGTTCGGCCTTGTGCATGTCGATTACGACACGCAGGTTCGCACGCTGAAGAACAGTGGCAAATGGTATAGCGCGCTGGCTGCGGAATTCCCGAAGGGGAACCACATCGCCGAATGAGGCTATGCTGGCTCCCGCGTTATTGCGTGATTGCAGTCTTGCTTATTGCGCTGCAATAAATCATTATTCCCTTTCAGGTTGTGATCTTGATCGGGGGAATATGTATGGGACGGGTGCAACTGCCGCTTTCAGGCAATGTCAGTCAGGCGATCAATCCGTGGACCTGGGTCTATAGCCCGACGCAGGTCGGGCAGGCCAGTCTGGTCACGTTCAATATCGATGTCGGTCCCTCTACCAATCCCGAGGCGGAGAAGGATATTTTGATGAATGTGGCCAGCTACGGCAAGCAGCTTGGCCGCATTGAGGATGCTCTTCGCGTGGTGATCAAACAGCTGGAACCGCTTGTCCTGGATGAAAAACTTGCTGACAACGAGGCGATCATCGCCTTTCGGGCGCTGATGTACGAGATCGATACGATCAAGAAACAGCATCAGAAATAGCCTTTGGTATAGCCGCGCCCTCATCCCTGCCGTATTTTCCGAGTTTTTTAGCTGAAGTGAATTCTTCAATATTTCAGAATAGAATTGCGCTGAGTTTTATACGAAGAGCCATTGAAAATGGCTCTTCGTATTCCTTTTGAAAATATCTCAAGCGACTGATGCATTTGAGATATTTGCAATGCCTTTAAGGCGAGGACGCGTCAGCATGTCAGAGCCTTGCTATTAAACGGGAGATCTGGATGACGTCATGTGCGGGATGCCGAGACGGGGCGGCTTTCAGTGTTGCCTTCTCCATGGCATTTCAGCCAATCGTGGATATGCGTGATGGTGCTGTGTTTGGTTATGAGGCGCTGGTGCGCGGCGCGGACGGCGCTGGGGCGGCCACGGTTATGGCTGGTATCAACGCGGACAATCGCTATGCCTTTGACCAGAGCTGCCGGGTTAAGGCCATTGAGCTGGCGGCGGCCTTGCTACCGGAGACCTCGACGGCAAAGCTGTCCATCAATTTCATGCCCAATGCCGTTTACGAGCCGCGTGCCTGTATTCGCCTGACACTGAACACGGCTGAACGGGTCGGCTTTCCCCTGGATCGAATCCTGTTTGAATTTACCGAAAACGAGCGGATCGATACCGATCATCTGCTCAACATTCTGAAAACCTATCGCAGCATTGGCTTCAAGACGGCGATTGATGACTTTGGGGCGGGCCATGCCGGGCTGACGCTTCTGGCGAAATTTCAGCCCGATATCGTCAAGCTGGACATGGAGCTGGTGCGCGGCATCGATCAGGATCGGGCCAAGCGGATCGTGTTGCGCCACACGCTGGCGATGTTGACGGAGTTCGGCATTCTTCCATTGTGCGAAGGGGTGGAAACCCAACAAGAACTGGATGTGCTGAAGGATATGGGCGTACCCTATGTTCAGGGCTACCTTCTCGCCCGCCCCGCGTTTGAGCGGTTTGACCCACCGGATCTTGCCGTCTTGCCGTGATTATGCTGAACCGGTGGGCGGCAAGTGCCGCCTCAAAGGCTCCGGCTCAGCTTCCGATATGCCGTTCGCCGCGTTGCTTGGCCAGCGCAATCTGTTTCTGGCGCTGACGGTAGCGATCCCGGTCGGCTTCTGTGCGGGTCTCATAGCAATGGCTGCACGATACGCCGGCCTCGTAATAGGGCGAAGACAGTTCTTCCGGCGTGATCGGGTTGCGGCAGGCGTGGCAGAGTTGGTGGTCGCCCTCCTTCAATCCGTGGGTCACGGAAACGCGCTCGTCGAACACGAAACAGGCGCCGTCCCACAGGCTTTGTTCTTCGGGAACGTTTTCCAGATATTTCAGGATGCCGCCCTTCAGGTGGTAGACCTCTTCGAACCCCTGTTGCTTCATGAAGGCCGTGGCCTTTTCGCAGCGGATGCCGCCGGTGCAATACATGGCGATCTTCGGCTTGTTGTGCAGGCCGGGATTGTTCTTCACCCAATCGGGAAATTCGCGGAAGGTCTTGGTATTGGGATCGACCGCGCCCCGGAAAATGCCGATCGCGGTCTCGTAATCGTTGCGGGTGTCGATGACGATGGTATCAGGATCGGAAATCAGCGCGTTCCAGTCCTTGGGATCGACATAGGTGCCAACGATCTTGTTGGGGTCGATATCCTCGACGCCCATGGTGACGATCTCTTTCTTCAGCTTTACCTTCATGCGCACGAAAGGCATTTTCGACGCCCGGCTTTCCTTGTGCTCGAGGCTGGCAAATTCCGGTTGGGCGCGCAGATAGGCCAGCACCGTGGCAATGCCCGCATCCGTGCCGGCAATCGTGCCATTGATGCCTTCATGGGCCAAAAGCAAAGTGCCCTTGACGCCCTGCGCCTTGCAGAGCGCATCGAGCGGTTCCCGAAAGCTTTCGAACCGTGCGAAGGACGCAAAATGATAGAGCGCGGCCACACAGAATGCGCCGCCCTCTTCATGGCGAGGATTTTGAAGATCGTCTGTCATGGGGTGCGAAATACTGCCAATGCCGCCGGGAATCAACGAATTTCAGCAGGTGCGCCGCGCTTTGAGTTTCGTCAAGTCATGCCGGTGGGTTGAAGACGCGGTCAAACTCGACATCTGCAAGCACTCGTGATGGAGAATGTCGAGAAGAAGCGGGAGGCGCGCGGAAAGGATCAACGAATGCAGCGTCATTGACAATGTCATTCGAATTTTGTACCTAACGGTACAGATAAAACTCATAAGTACAGGAAGAGTGGCGTGCGGCATTATTTTCACAGGCATCAGCCGTTTTCCAGTTTCACTAAAGCGCTGTTGGCAGGCTTTGGTGGTTGCTTGGCGATTGGCATTCTCAGTTTTTTAACAACGCACACGGGTTATGCGCTTATGATGGCCCCGTTTGGCGCTAGTTGTGTGTTGCTGTTTTCTCTGCCAAACAGTCCATTGTCCCAGCCAATGAATGTATTTTTTGGCCATCTGGCTTCGGCCTTGGTTGGGTTGCTTTGCGCCACCTTGCTGCCCGATATCTGGTGGGCAGTGGCGTTAGCGGTGGGCGGCGCAATTTCCGTGATGGCGCTTTTACGGATTACCCACCCGCCGGCGGGGGCTGATCCGATAGTGGTCTTTGCAGCCCATGCGAGACTGGCAATTTCTGTTCATGCCGGTTGCGCTGGGATCGCTGTTGTTGATCGCTTGCGCCGTGCTGTTTCATCGCAGTCACGGGCAAGCTTATCCGATGCGCAAATCCAATTGAGGAAATCCTTGTGAAAATCCAGCTAGAACGAGCCGATGCAGTGCCGATGATTGCGGAAGTGTTTCGTGACCACGGTTACGCCGGAACCAGTTTGTCCATCATCACAGCCTGCACTGGCATCGGCAAAGGAAGTCTTTATCACTTCTTTCCTGGCGGAAAGGTGGAAATGGCCGAGGCGGTGCTCGCGCACATTTCCGGCTGGTTTGAAGAAAGAGTGTTTGCGCCGCTGGAGATGGCAGATGTTTCGTTTGTTGCCATTGAGGCGATGCTGGACACTGTCAATGCCTATTTCCAGTCTGGCCGTCGGGTGTGTCTTGTCGGATTGATGGCACTTGATTCCAGTCGGGATGAATTTTCGGCGGCCATCAGCGGTTATTTTCGTCGCTGGAACAGCGTGTTGAGGGGGGCCTTTGTCAAGGCGGGCTTTGCTGAGACAGAGGCGGGCCAGCGCAGTCATGAAATCCTGGCCGGTATACAGGGCGCACTTGTCTTAGCGCGGGCGCTGAATGACCCTATTGTTTTTTCCATGAGGATTGAGAAACTGCGATCAGATCTCGATGTTCCGGCCCGATCTTATAACGAGGATCATACTTGATTGTGGATGCCAGCCTGAAGCAGCCACAGCGCCTCGATAACGGCTGGTTCCAGGTCGGGGCCGTCGGCAAACAATGCATCCGCCGCCTCAAGCGCTTGCCGGCGCAGGGCCTGTTGCTGGCGGATGATGATGGCGAGCAGATGGGAAAATGTTTCGCCGCCAGCAAATAGGCCCGCAAACAGGCTTGAGTCTTCATCCAGAACGGATGTCAGCACCGAAAGGTCGTTTTCATGGCCCAGCAGATCGGCCAATTGTTTGGCGGCACCGCGTTTCATCTCGATGGCGCTCGGCCAGAGATCACGCAGCAAGGACAAATGCATCCAATAGGTCTGGGTGGCTTTGCGCAGGGCATGGTAGCTTTCCGCCTCGCTGGCATCGTGGCAGGCGGCGATGGCTGCTTCGGCGCGCTTGAAGGTCTTGGTCCAGGCCTTGGCAAACATCCGGGCGACCTTGGCGGGACGGTCGTTGAACTCAATTCCCATGGCGATATCCGCCGCCTCTCGGCAGCCGTCTGCCGCATCGCGCATCAATGCGCTCTGGCCTGCCTCCAGATTGGTCGCCAGCCGTTCATGGCGGTCGGACAGGATTGCCCAGGCCTGTTGCAGGGCATCGGCTTCTTCATCGCTGAGGGTCGCCTCCTGAAGCGCCTCGACACTTTCAAGCAGTGCGGCAGCATCGCGAAGCGAGGAAAGGCTGCGGGCGATATCGCCCAACCGGCGGTTTTCCCGGCGACGCAGATCGGAAATGGCCGGTGCGATCAGCCGGTAGAGGGCTCTGGCGCGTTTCAGTTTGCGGCGCGCAAGATGGACGGCGCGATCCCGTTCACCGGGTGGGGCCTTGGCACCGCTGTCAAGATCGGCTGCGGCGGCCTGCAAAAGCGCTCCCAGCATCTCGGCAATAGAGGTGCCTGTCTTCAGGTCAGGCCTTAAGCGATAGGCCATTGCGCCTTTCCGTCGAAGGCGTGGAACTCGCCAGCCATTGGTTGGAATAGCGTCCGTCGCCGGTCACTTCCCGCCCGACCCAAGGCGGCAGTGGTGGGTCTTCGCAGTCATTTTCCAGTTCGACCTCGGCCACCACAAGCCCGGCATGGGCGCCGGCGAAGACGTCGACTTCCCAGAGATAGCCGCCGTATTCGACGTTATACCGGGTCTTTTCGATGACGTTGCCCTGGGCTTTGTCGATCATTTCCAGCCCGTCGGCCAGCGGGATTTCATATTCGAATTCATCGCGGCTGAGACCAACATGACCGATCTTGATGGTCAGCAGCGCATCGGCCCGGTCGCGGATGCGGATACGCACGGAACGATCAGCGCCTGAAAGAATGTAGCCCTGCTGAAAACTGCTGGATTTGCTGACATGCTGACGCCAGGTGTCTGTGCGGACCAGGAATTTTCTTTCGATTTCCTTTGCCATGGCTGCTTTCCGTCACGTTAAAATCGATTTCACTCTATAGTATGGCGCCGGTTTGACAATAGTTCCATCGATCCTTCAGTTCCTGCTGCGCGCATTTGCCTCGACAGGGCGGTTTTCACGCGCTAATCAGGGATATCTAATCGTTTGAAAGGTATGTTCATGACTGCGAAGACGGACAGATTGCTGGCGGTGCTCAAGCTTCAGCCAGTTGTTCCCGTGCTGATCATCGACGATGTCGACACTGCCGTGCCGTTGGCGCGGGCCCTGGTGGCGGGTGGGCTGAAAGCCATCGAAATCACCATGCGCACGCCAGCCGCGCTGGAAGCGATTTCCCGGGTGGCCGCCGAGGTCGAGGGCGCCGTGGCCGGTGCCGGGACCATTCTCAACCCCGCCCATTTCGAAGCCGCGCTGAAAGCCGGGTCGCAGTTCATCGTCAGCCCCGGCACCACGCCGGAATTGCTGGCCGCTGCCGCCGGTTCCGATGTACCGCTGCTGCCGGGCGCTGCCACGGCCAGCGAAGTGATGACCTTGCGCGAAAAGGGCTATGAGGTTTTGAAATTCTTCCCCGCCGAACAGGCAGGTGGAGCGGCCTATCTGAAATCGCTGTCCTCACCGCTGGCAGGCACGCTGTTTTGCCCGACAGGCGGCATTTCTCTGAAGAATGCCAGGGACTACCTGTCGCTGCCCAACGTGGTCTGCGTTGGCGGCTCCTGGGTGGCGCCGAAAGAGCTGGTTGCTGCGGGCGATTGGGCAGGCATTACCAAGCTGGCCGTTGAGGCCTGTGCGCTGAAGGGCTAATACGAAGAGTCATTGAAAACGACTTTTCGTATACCACTTTCGAATATCTCATGCCCTTGATGCATTTGAGATATTCGAAACTCTTATCAGGCGAGGATGCGTCAGCATCTTCGAGCCGTCTATAAGCTGAGAACGGCAGGATATGTCGTAATTTGACGCCCGCGCCTTGGGAAAGGGCGCGGGCGTTCCTATCTCTTCCTTACCTGACATATGAGGGAGAAGAGAATGATCGACGCCAAAAAGCTCCTCACGCAGTTTCTGGGATCGCAGATTCCGGGCATCGGCGGCTCTGTTCGCAAGAGGGGTGATGACGCCGCAAGCTATGCCAAGTCCAATCCCTGGAAGACCGGTGCGCTGGTCTCCGTGCTGCTCGGCACCAAGACCGGACGGTCACTGGCCGGAGGCGCGCTGAAAGTCGGCGGCTTGGCGCTGGTGGCTGGTCTCGGCTACCGCGCCTATCGCAATTACCAGTCCGGCAAGGCCCCGGAAGAGCTGCGCGCCCTGCCGGAACTTCCGGCTCCACCGGAAAATTCAGGCTTTGATCCCGCAACTTCGCTCAGCAATGATTTTGCGCTCACCCTGATCAAGGCGATGATCGCCGCGGCGAAAGCCGATGGCCATATCGACGCAGGCGAGCGCGCCAATATCATGGAAAAACTGCATGTCGAGGAACTGGGCGATGAGGCGGAGGCCTTTATTCGCGCGGAGCTGGACAATCCGACCGATCTCGATGCGCTGGTGGCTGCTGCCCGCACCGAGGAACAGAAGGTCGAACTCTATACGGCCTCGCGCTTGACCATCGATCCCGATACCCGCGCCGAGCGTGGCTATCTCGACCTGCTGGCCGGACGTCTCGGGCTTGCCGATGGGTTGATCGACCATATCGAGGCGACGGTTGCGGCGGCCAAGGTCGAGACGCCGGCTGGCTGAGACCTGCGCTCAACAAAAGCAACGGCGGAAATCGCCGTTGCCTTCCCGTTACGGCTGGCATAATCCTGACCTGTGATACGAACAGGGGGCATCATGCAGGATCTGAAGACCTATCGCGTTGCAGCACCAGCGCCAGTGCGGCTTGAAGGCCATTATGTACTGGTCGAGCCCTTTGTCCGTGAGCAGCATCTGTCGGATCTGTGGGCCGGGCTTGGCGGTGGCGATGCCGTCAATCAGGCGCTGCGCTATTTTCCCAATGACGATTTTTCCGGTGTCGAGGTTTTCGGCGACTGGCTGGAGGGCGCCAATGCCAGTGGCAGCCTGATCACCCATATCTTCCGCTCGAAAGCCGATAGTAGCATTGTCGGCATGGCCAGCCTGATGCGACCCGATCCGAAAAACGGCGTGGTCGAAGTCGGCTCGGTTGCGCATGGCCCGGCGATGAAACGTTCTGCCCTATCGAGCGAGGCGCATTATCTGCTGGCCAGGCATGTGTTCGAGGATCTGGGCTATCGGCGCTACGAGTGGAAATGCCATAATGACAACGAGCCGAGCAAGATCACGGCGCGCCGCTACGGCTTCACCTTCGAGGGCGTGTTTCGCCAGCACATGATTTCCAAGGGAAAGAACCGCGATACTGCCTGGTTCTCGATCATCGATGCCGATTGGCCTCTCGTCAAAGCCGGGTTCGAGGCTTGGCTCGATCCTGACAATTTCGATGCCGACAGCAATCAGAAACGGCGGCTTGAGGATATTCGCTCCTCTCTGAGGTCTGCGACATGAGCCCGCGCGATAAGAATTCGGCTATTGCCGCTGGCCTGATCATTCTCGGCTTCGGATTGGCCATGGTGTTCCTGCCCAATCTGGTTCTGTGGATCGGGCAGTTTTCGCCGCTTCTGGCCGCTGCGGTCGGATCTCTGGTGCTGCTGTCGTTTTTCCTGATCTTCTGGCTGCGGGCGCGCTATCAGCGCCGTCACCCGGATGACAGGTGATAGCCTTGCAGTGAGGCGGCCAGCAGCAGGCTTCCGACCACAATGATGAACAGCGCGCCGCCAATTTCGATGGCAAGGCCGACGCGGTAGGCGGTATGGGAGCCATGGCCCGCCAGCCGCACCGCCAGGCCCTTGGCGCCGACGGCGGCGATGGCGAGCGCCGAGACGGTGATCGCGGTTCCCGCCGCCATGGCGAAGACCGATAGAATGCCGCCGAGATAGAGCTGGTTCAGCATGGCGAAGGTCATGACCAGCAGCGCGCCTGAACAGGGGCGAAGGCCAACGGCGACAATGGCCGACCAGGCTTCTTTGACGCTGAAATGCTCGGCACCGACCATGGCTGGCGAAGGAAGATGGCTGCGGCCGCAATCCACGCAGATTTCGCCCTTACGCGGCACATGACGGTCGCTATCGGCTGCATCGGCCTGGAAGCGCAGGCCGGTGCCTGAAGATGATGCGGATTTTGTACCAACTGGCTGCGGCGCATCGAACAGACCCGCTGTCACGCCGTCCGATGGCATCTCTCCCGCGCTCCCTCCAGAAAATGCCAGGACCGGCATGGGTTGGCGATGTCGGAAAATCTCGCTCAGCTTGCGGACCAGCAGCCAGACACCGAAGGCGACGACCAGCGCGAAACTGGCGGCTTCCATGGCGTCGGTTGCCCGCGTCAGCGTGATGCCGCTGCCGCGCAGGGCGAGAAACATCACGCCTACGGTGACGATGGCGACGATGGCCTGCAAAATCGAAGAAGCGATGGAAATGGCGATGCCACGCTTCAGCTCCAGCTCGTTGGCGACCATATAGGATGAGATCACCGCCTTGCCGTGGCCGGGACCGGCGGCATGAAACACGCCGTAAGCAAAGGACAGGCCGATCAAGACCCAGAGCTGGTGGGGATCGTCGCGCATGCCGCGCAGCGCCTCGGTCAGCGCCCGGTAGAAAGCCTGTTGATGCGTATTGATCCACAGCATCACCCCGGCCAGCGGCCCGTCCATCTGAAAGGACGGTTCGGCGGTGCCGATACCAAGTGGCGAGCCTGCTTGGGCCAATGTGGCGGAGAATATGGCGGGAAGCGCCACGGCAAAGGCGACGGCGATAAGGAGAGTGGTCCTTGAAACCCGTCGATGCGTCAGCATGCCAGATCCAGCCTCGTTGCAAACAGCTTGCCCATGTCGGTGCCGGTCGGATCGTTGAAGAAGGCTTCGGTCAGACTGGCCTGGTTCTGCTTGATCACGTCATCGGGATTGGGTCGGACCACGGTGCGCTTGCATTTCTTCAGCGCATCGCCGGTCTCGACGATGTCGCCGTCCTGCTTGAAGTCTATGGCCGTATAAAGGGTCGGGTCGTGAACGCCGAAGCTGAGATTGCCTTTGATCGGAATGGGCTTTTCCGGCTTGACGATAAAGAACACCAGCAATTGATTGTCTTTATAATCGGCGTTGAACACCTGCGGCTTGGCGACGTTGACGGTTGCGCCGCTGGCGCTGATAAAGGTGAAATAGCCGTAGTCGCCAAGCGAACTGCGGATGGTGTTGGCGATATCCTGCAACTCGCTATGGTCGAGTTTCAGGTCGCCGTTCTTGTCGAAATCCAGCATGACGCTGGAGGAAAACACCTCATCGAAGCGCCAGGTATTGCGCAATTCCTTGATGGTATTGTCCGCGCCCGCCACCACTTCCAGCCGGGCCTGGACGAAGACATGCGGATGGGCGAAGGCCGAGGGCGCCGACAGGCCCAGAAACCCTGCGACAAGAAAACCGGCGAGAAGAAGAGGCCTTGCTATGTTCATCTGCGCCCTAACCGCTGCATATATCGAGTGCGACAGCGAGCCATGAGGAAACATAGAGGAGGCGCTGCGCTGCCAGCGTCGCATGGACGCATCACATTTATATTCACGGTCTTTGGTGGCCAAGCAATAGGACGGAAATAGGGCCGCTGACTTTTGCCTCGGAAAAGTGAAGAGGGCCGCCATAGGTCCGGGGAGTTATCAAACGGGTGCCCGGTCTGTCGTCACTCCGAAGGCGGCGTCCCTTGCCTGGGCTGGCATCCGCCATTGCGTTTGAACCAATTGTGCATGAAATCCACAAGCGCGCGGACCTTGGCGGGCAGGTAGCGGCGATGCGGGTAGACCGCATAGATCCCGCTGCCGGAGGACATGTAATCCTCAAAGATCGAAATCAATGCGCCGCTTTCGATATGTCTGCGGGCGACAAAATCCGGCAGCAGGGCGATGCCGAGCCCCGAAAGCGCGCCGCGCAGCGTGGTCTGGGGGCTATTGACTTCCAGCGGCCCGGAAATGTTGACAGTAAAGGCCTCGCCATCCGGCTGACGCAGGCGCAGGCTGTTGTGTCCCCGGGTATTGGTATCGATCAGCACCGGCACCTTGGACAGATCCTGCGGATGGGTGAGGGGACCATATTTCTCCAGAAAAACCGGACTGGCGCAGGCATAACTTCTGAAATCCGCCAGCTTGCGGGCAATCATCCCCGAATCCTCCAGCTTGGTGACGCGGATGGCTAAGTCGAAGCCTTCCTCGATCAGGTCGACGAACCGGTCTTCGGCGACGATCTCGATGGAAAGATCGGGATGTTGCAGGGCAAAATCGATCAGCGATTGGCCAACTTCGGCATCGGTGAAGCTCCGTGGCACGGTAATGCGAATCTTGCCGCTGATGCCGACATTGTTCTCGCGCACCAGATCGGCCAGATTGTCGATCTCTTTCAGGATGTCGGCGGCGCTGCGATAATAGGTGTGACCGGCCTCGGTCATGGAGAACTGCCGTGTGGTGCGGTTGAGAAGCAGCGCCCCCAACTCGTCCTCCAGCTCGCGGACATATTTTGACAGCAGCGCCTTGGAGCGCCCGGTCTTGCGGGCAGCGGCAGAAAAGCCTTCCGCTTCAACGACATCGATGAAGGCGCGGATGCGGGTCAGGGTGTCCAAAAGGGCCTCTCAGGGTTGTTTGTATCGGTGGTGAACAATAGTCTCACTTCGTTCAATAATAAAACACATAAAAAAATGAACCGGGCTTGCAAAAACCGCTTGATTATGACGGCGAGTTTTCTTATCTCCGTCTTGCCCAAAGTCGCACGTGCCTGTGGGTGTCCGCCGATCCTCGATGTGGTGAGGAAATCGGTAAGGTACCTGGAATTAACCCCTCCAGTCGTTATCCCGGCCAACCGGGAAATGCGAGGACACCTTGAAGCAACGACGGTGCGGGCCTTTCTAGTCTCTGCCGGCTTTCCATCAGCCGGGGTCACTGAAGAGGCACACCATCATTGCCGGAAGTGCGGTCGGGTTCCCCAACCAATCCATGGCAGACAAAGCGGATTGATGCTCTCAGGCAAGAGGGCGTTGATCCATCGCCCGCGTTAGAGCGTTCGTACGGTACCAGTGTCTCCACCGACTGGTTTCGAGCGAGGTCTCGGCGCACTTTGTCCATCCGGAACTTTTTGGGTTCCGGTAACCTTTTTACTATGGAAGGGATCGCCATGACCACCGCCCGTATCCTCGACTTCATCAATACCCAGCGTCCGGAAGGCCCTTGCCTCGTCGTGGACCTTGATGTCGTGCGCGATAATTATGGCGCATTCCGCCACGCCCTGCCAGACAGCGCCATCTATTATGCCGTCAAGGCAAACCCGGAGCCGGCAATCCTATCGCTGCTCGCATCGCTCGGCTCCAACTTCGATTGCGCCTCCGTGGCCGAAATCGAAATGGCGCTGGCTGCAGGTGCGACCGCCCAGCGGATTTCGTTTGGCAACACCATCAAGAAGGAACGGGATATTGCCAAGGCGCATGCACTGGGCATCAACCTGTTTGCCGTCGACAGCCATGAGGAAGTCGAAAAGATCGCGCGTGCCGCCCCCGGCGCCCGGGTGTTCTGCCGCGTCCTGACCGATGGTGACGGTGCCGAATGGCCTTTGTCGCGCAAGTTCGGCTGCGTGCCGCAGATGGCCGTCGACGTTCTGGTCTATGCCCACCAGCATGGCCTGGAAAGCTTCGGCGTGTCCTTCCATGTCGGTTCGCAGATGACCAAGGTCGATGCCTGGGATGCGGCGCTCGGCGATGCCAAGCGGGTTTTCGCACAGTTGGCCAAGCAGGGCATCTACCTGCAGATGGTCAACATGGGCGGTGGTTTTCCGACCAAGTACCTGCGCGACATTCCGTCCGCCGAAGCCTATGGCCAGGCCATCAACGCCTCGTTGAAGAAGCATTTCGGCAACAACATTCCGCAGACCATCATTGAGCCCGGTCGCGGCATGGTTGGTAATGCCGGTGTGATCAAGGCAGAAGTGGTGCTGATCTCGAAGAAGTCCGACAATGACGCCCATCGCTGGGTGTTCCTTGACATCGGCAAGTTCGGCGGTCTGGCGGAAACCATGGACGAAGCGATACGTTACCCGATCCGCACGGCCCATGACGGCGACGAAATGGAGCCTTGCGTGTTGGCTGGCCCGACCTGCGACAGCGCTGATGTCATGTACGAGAAGAACATGTATCCGCTGCCGCTTTCGCTGACCATCGGCGACGACGTGCTGATCGAAGGCACCGGCGCCTATACCACCACCTATTCGGCGGTGGCCTTCAACGGTTTCGAACCGCTGAAAGCCTATGTGATCTGAACAAGGGTATTTTCGCATTTCCGGGCGCAAAACCGCGCCACGCTTTTGCTGGAAATGCTCCATCCCGCCGGGCAGAATAGCCCGGCAGGATTGCTCTCTCACCATTTACGCTCTTTTGCACAGGAGGTCGCCATGACCGCTGTTATCAACACCGTGCGCGCTTTTTTTGCACAGCCCGCTTTCAAGATCGATGCTGAAACCCCCGCCGATGTCGTGGCGCGCGAGGCGTTGCTGGACCGTGCCATGGGGCCGGACCGCCGCACGAAGTCGTCTGAAAAGATCCGCCGTGGCCGCGTGCCTGCCGAAGGGCTGGCGTTGGTGGCGCGTGACCGCAAGGGCCATGTGATCGGCACCGTGCGCCTGTGGAATATCGAGGCCGGCGTCAATACCGAGGGCCAGGTCGTCGATGCGTTGCTGCTCGGGCCGCTGGCGGTCGATGCCTCGCATGAAGGCAAGGGCGTCGGCTCGCAGCTGATGCGCGCCGCCCTGATGGAAGCCAAGGGCCGTGGTCATGGTGCCGTGCTTCTGGTCGGCGATGCCGCTTATTACGAGCGCTTCGGCTTTTTTGCCGCGAAAACCATGCATCTTGTCATGCCGGGCCCCTTTGCCCGCGACCGGTTCCTGGCGCTGGAACTGATCCCCAGTTGGCTGGACGGCGCTGTCGGCATGATCTCGGCTTCCGGCCGCAAGCTGACCGCACCGGCCCATCGCAAGGCGGCATAAGCAGTTTTTGAAATACGTCCTCGGTCCAAACCGAGGATGGTGCGCAGCAGTCGAGAGCGGCGGCCTACGGCTGCTGCGCACCCCACCCATCCGTCAGTGTTTTCAAAAAAGCCACGACATCGCTAATTTCCGTCTCGTTCAATGCGGGCGGTTGGCCGGGCTTGCGGTCCATGGGCGCATCGATCACATCGATATTGCCGCGATAGGCGTCTGGCATGTCGTTGAACTTGTCGATGCTGCCATCCGATTTTTTCGGATAGATACTGGCTGGATCAGTGTCACGGGCCACATAAAAGCGTGTGGCCGCCTCCAGCGTGCGATAAACGCCATTGTGGAAATAGACGCCGCGCTCGGCGACATTGCGCAGGGTAGGGGTCTTGAACAACCCGCAATTTTGCGTCTGGGCGGAAAACTCGTCATGGCGCATCGGCCCGCAAATGCCGAGATCGAAATAGAGCCTGTCGGAATTGGCGGGAATATCAGGATTGCGCGGCACGCCGAGCGCCTCGAATTCGTAATCGGTAAATGCCGGCATCTGTCCATCGCCGCCCCTCTTATCCAGGTGGCAAGAGGCGCAATTGCCCTTTTTCGGATCGTCGAACAAGGCGAGCCCACGCTGTTCCGCCGGGGTAAGCTGCGCCTGTCCGCGCAGATAGGCATCATATTTGCTGGAATAAGAATGGAAGGATGGTTCTTCCACCTGATAGCGGGCCAATGCAAAGCCGATTTCCGACAAGGCCATGGAGTGGTCCTCGGTGATCTGCTTTCCGAACAAGGCCGTCAGCTGGGCGCCATATCCGGCTTTGATTTTGTCATAGAGCGCCTGCGCATCGCTATTGGCCATTTCAAACGGCGACAAAAGCGGCCCAAGCGCCTGGTCTTCCAAACTGTCGGCGCGCCCATCCCAGAACATGCCACCCTGGGGAACGGCATTGTCGGCAGCAGCCACGGCTTTGACGAGAGGTTGGCCAGCGACCGGCCCGGCGATCACCGCAGTTTGCGCGGCAAGCGCCGTGCCGGAGGCTTCGGCCATCGGCGAGGCTTCCTGAGCCTCCTCGGCGGCATTTTCAGCTCCAACCGAGAAGGCGGGCGTGGCGATCTTGTAGGCAAGGCTGGGCACGGGACGGATGCCCGGGAGGTTGAGACCGGGTCCGCCCATCTGTACCGCCTGCGTGTTGGCCGGTGCGTAATGATGGGCCGGATCATGGCAGCTGGCACAGGACATCTTGCCGCTGCCTGACAGGCTCTGGTCGAAAAACAGCGCCTTGCCCAATTGCGCGACGGCACTGAGCTGGTCGGGTGCGCCGGCTTGGGTCTTTGTGGGGTTTTCCGCCAATGTCTGGGCCGCCCTGCCAAAGCCCGCGAAGGCAAGGCTCAGCAGAGCCAGCGCCAGCAGCGGCAGGCGGGATTTTTCGTCAAACAATGTCATGAACTGCCGCTCTTAGTTTCCCGCTTAGAGCATCGCGCCGAAAATCGGAATCGGTACAATGCTCTAAGTTTTTGTTTTGCATCGGATTTAGCCGAATCCGGTTTCCCGTTTTCGGCCCGATGCACTAGCTTTTCAGGCCGGTCTTCGGATCGAGGATCAGCGTATCGCTGCGGGCATGAGACCAATCGAACATGCCGTTCAGGGAACCAGCTATAGCATCGAAGGAGCCGCCGCCCAGTCTTTGCCCAGCCATCCAGTTATCCTCGATGAACCGCATGACCGAGGTCTGGTCGGTCAGGGTGTGGTCGACATAGTTTTGCTTGGCATAAGGCGAGATCACCAGCAATGGCTGCCGGGTGCCATAGCCGCAACGGCCCTGGACGGGCTGGCCATTGACGCCGGGCAAGGGCGTTCCGGTGCCGCAGGCCGCACCGTCAAGCACATCATAGCCTTTGACCGGAATGCTGGACGGGTTGACGACGTTATGGGCGTGGTCGTACCAGCCGTCGGAATCGTCATAAAGCAGCACCACGGCGGTGTCTTTCCACTCCGGCGATTGCTGGAGCTTGTTGACGACATTGGCAACGAATTCCTGCTCATCAAGCGGATCGGAATAACCGGCATGGCCGTCCTGATAGGCGGGCGCTTTCAGGAAACTGACGGCGGGCAGAGTGCCGTTGCTCAGAACCGCATAGAAATCATTGATGTCATACTGGTGGTTGGCGCCGCCGTCCTGGCTGGTGCCGATGGCGGCAACCGAACTCGGGCGGATATGCTGGGGATTGGCGGTCGAGGGATAGTATTGGAAGGGTTGGTGATGGGGAATGTAGTCCACCTCATCGACCTTGGTGATTGCCGATGTCGTCGTGCGCTTGCAACCGGTCGTGCCATTGGGATTGTTGAGCGTCAGATCGAAGCCGCCCTCGAAAAAGCCCCAGGTCAGGCCCTTTTCGTTCAGGAGGTCGCCGATATTGCGACCGGTCATCAGGGCTGTCTGGCCTTTCGAGCAAACGTCGCCGGTGGGGTCGAGGTCGGAAATCATTGTCCAGCCGCCATTGCCATCAGGCACGACTTCGCCCTTGGCATAGGTGCCGTCCTTTTCCAGCGTGTAACCCGGTGGCAGGGCCATGCCATTGGTCTGGCCGGAAACGAGGTTGATGGCGCCGGGGGTCGAGGGGCCGAAATTGGTGGAGAAAGACCGGTCGTTCAGGGCAAAATTCTGGGCGTAGTTCCACAGCGCCGTAACGGTATTGCCGTCATAATAGCCCATGACCTGGCCTTTGGTGCCAAAGGCACCGGCTGCGCCCTTGGTGCCGCGCCCGGTATTGGCGGGAAAAAGGTCCATGGCGAAATTGTCATAGGCGGCCTGTTCGGCGGTATAGCCATGGTTCTGGGAATTGGTCGCGGCCTGGGTGCGATCGAGACGGAACGGGGCGGTCGCATCAGGGCCATTGCCCGGATTGGTGTTGTTCGGATTGGCCTCCAGCAGGCCGGCATGGGCCAGTGTATCGATATCCGCAGGCGTCTGCGGCGCGGCGGTAAAGGCAGGCTCACCCTCGACATTGGCAGCTTTTGGATAAGTCGCGAAATAATGGTCGAAGGCGACGTTTTCCTGGAAGATTACCACCAGATGCTTGATCGGCGTTGCGGTATTAACGGTAGCAGCCGCCGAGGCAGTGGGGATGAGACAGAGAGAGGCAGACACGAGAATTGAACCGGCACACACATGTAGATGCCGAGGGTGAAGAGGCATGACCATATCCTTTACGAGGATCCGCCGTGGGGAAGCTGACATCGGCGGAGTGGCAAGACGATAGGAAGCGATTTTAACAGTTCCGTGACGGAAAATGACTTGTCTCGCTCCAATTGCCGCCCGGCCACTCACAAGTGGGTGATAGGATGCGTCGATGAGAAATAACCCTTCCTATTCCGGTTGCGCGCGGGCACGTGAGCAACCTTTTGGGTTTCGTCGGAGATGGTCTTGCTCCAAGGAAAATTGATAGAAATCAAAAACATGGTGCATGGAAGCCACACTCCATACTTGATTACCGGCGGTGTTTCGTAAGGTTGTGTTTTCTTGATTTGTCTCAAGGACGGTGGTGCCCGCTCACCGATAATCGGTTGCAATGCGGCAGGGGGACCTGCTGATCAATCGATAAAGGAGAGATGACATGTCAACGAACCGGACCCTTGGCTTGATAGCGCTTGCGCCCCTTGCTTTCGCATCGCTGTCTTTGGCAACGCCGATGGCCTCTGCGGCAGATCTGACAGCGGCGGCAAACGCTCCGCAAGCCGAATCGCTGCTGACGCCCTACAGCCCCTGGCAGGTTCGCGCCCGTGCTCTGGCCGTGGTGCCCAATGATGGTGGCTCGGTGGATGGCATTTCCGGTTCCGATCTGTCCTACAGCAATAGCGTCACGCCGGAAGTCGACTTCAGCTATTTCTTCAATCGCAACATCGCTGCCGAACTCATTCTCGGCACGACGTCTGCGAACGTCAATGCCGGGGGCTCGATCGGTAGCCTGGGCAAGCTGGGCAAAGTCTGGATCCTGCCACCAACGGTGACGTTGCAATATCACTTCACCGATTTTGGCAAGTTCCAGCCCTATATCGGCGCGGGCGTCAACTATACGATGTTCTACAATCAGTCGGCGACTGGTTCCGCCTCCAAGCTCGATGTCAAGAATACGTTCGGTGGTGCCGTGCAGGTCGGTTTCGACTATATGATCAACGACAAGTGGGGCGTTAACTTCGACGTCAAGAAATACTATCTGCGCCCGGATTTCGAGGCCGTCGTCGGCGGCTCCAAGGTCAAGGGCACGGCCAAGCTTGATCCATGGCTGATCGGCGCCGGTGTGACCTACCGTTTCTGAACGGCAGGCGAAGAGACTGGAAATGGCGGCTCTCATGGCCGCCATTTTCCGTTTCGATCTCTCATTTGGCTGCGTTCACTCAACAATGCGGTTTTTTGCCCTCACGCCGCCCGGGCCACCGGCATGGCTGGCAGTTGGAAGCGGTTGACCAGGGTTACAAGAGAGATGGCGCCGTCGGCCAGCGTCTGGCTGATGGCGTTGGTTTCTTCGACCATGGCGGCATTCTGCTGGGTCATCTGGTCGAGGCTATTGACCGAACTGCTAATCTGCTGGAGGCCGATTGCCTGTTCTTCCGCGGCCTTGGCAATGGCATCGATATTATCATCGATCTTGGTGACAAAACCGCCGATCTGGGTCAGCGCATCGCCAGCGGTTCCCACCAGCTTCACGCCGCTTGCCACTTCCGTGCTGGAGCGATCCACCAGCGATTTGATCTGCTTGGCGGCGCCCGCCGAGCGTTGCGCCAGTTCGCGCACTTCCTGGGCGACGACGGCAAAGCCCTTGCCGGCTTCCCCGGCGCGGGCAGCTTCCACACCGGCGTTCAGCGCCAGAAGATTGGTCTGGAAGGCAATCTCGTCGATCACGCCGATGATTGTGCCGATTTCACCGGAGACGCTCTCAATCCGCTGCATGGCGGTAATGGCATTGTTCACCACCACATTGGAGGCTGTGGTGCAGTCACGGGCATCTCTCACAAGGCTGCGGGTTTCGCGGGTCCGTGTGGTGGAGGCCTTCACGGTCGAGGCGACCTCTTCCAGTGCAGCTGCGGTTTCTTCCAGTGCGGCGGCCTGTTGTTCGGTGCGCTTGGCCAGGCTGTCGGCGGCGCCGCGCATCTCGCGGCTATTGGTTTGCAGATAACCGGTTTCATCGAGAACCTGCTTCAGAGTGGTCTGAAGCGTGAGGATAGAGTCGTTGAAATCGCGGCGAAGAACGTCGAAACGGGCATCGAACGGCGTGTCGAGCGTGGTGCGCATGTTGCATTCGGCCAACCGATGCAGACCGTCGCCAAGCTCCTCGACCACGCGGCGCAGGGCTTGCGCCTCGGCGGCGCGCTCGACCTCGCGCTGCCGGCGCTGCTCTTCCGTGCTGGCGCGGCTGGCATCGGCTTCCTGCTCCAGGCGGCGCTTTTCCAGGCCGGCATCGCGAAAAATTGACAGGGCATGGGCGATTTCGCCGATTTCATCGGTGCGGGTGCCGTAGGGAGGAGGCGTATCGAGATTGCCATGGGCCATGTCGGTCATGGCCGTGGTCATATGGCGCAGCGGCGACAGGGCGCGGCGTTGAACGATGACAATCGAGGCGAGGCTAAGCAGGATCAGCGCGCTTCCCAGCGCATAACTGACGGTTTCGCGCGATGCGGTCTCCGTGGCGGCTTCGGTTTCCCGCAGCTTACCATAGGTATTTCCCATATCGACCAACTGATTGACGGCTGCCTCATGGACGTGAAACCGTTCCTTCAATTCATTGAGCGCGGCTTTCAGCACGGCCGGATCTGTACCGCTCAGGGCCGGAATGACGGCTTGATCCATTTGCGCCCAAAAGGCATCGCCCTTCACCAGAACATCCTGCTGCAACTTGCTGCGCAGGGCATCGGGCAGGGTTGTGCCTTTCCAATAGCCCCGGCGTTCCTGATACTGTTTTTTCAGAAGTTTAAGGTGGTCTATATTGATAGCGGCCATATCCGGCTGAAGGGCTGCCTCATTGGTCAGGGAATAAGCCTCGACCAGATAGAGAGGCGGCGGCAGGATATCGGCGATCAGATCCTTGCTGTCGATGATCTGCTGATAGATCGGTCCGTTGACCTTCAGCCGCTGGAGGGTCTGCATGGCTGTGGCGAGTGTGATGACCACGCCGACGGCAAGGATGACGCCGGAAATGATCACTGTGGAGGATATGCTGAGTTTCATAGTTGTCGTCCGCAGAAATGATGTCGGGAGGAGCAGATCACGCGGACGAAGGCGTCGAGGTGATGTGGCCAGGTTGTGGTCTAAAGTTGAACACATCGATTGTTTTTCAAGGGCGCTTTAAAAAGCATATTCTTTTTAGTTTCTTCTTGGTTATATTTTCCTTAAAATTTGAACTTAGTTGATTTCAATAATAAAAAAACCAGGGCGTTACCCCTGGTTTTCACGTTTCAGTTGTTTTTTACTTGAGGTTAGCCGGAGATATCTATCACGCCGCAATCTCCAGCTTCAGAGCCGAAGGCCAGCAACTTGCCGCTGGCGCTCCAGCCCATGCTGGTAATAGCGCCCTTGCCCGGACGGCGCAGCAGCGCCTCCTTGCCATCGGCCAGGCGCACTGCCAGCACCATGCCGTCGATATAGCCAATGGCCAGCACCTCTTCTGCGGGATGGAAGGCAACCTGAGTGACCATGATATTGGCGCGTGTGCCCAGCTCTTGCGGGGCCTTGCCCATCGGGCCGTCCTTGGAGGCAAAGGGCCAGACGATCGCCGCGGGCGCGCCGGATGAGGCGAGCCATTTGCCCTTGGCCGACCAGGAGATCGAC
Organism: Agrobacterium vitis; assembly: GCF_037039395.1. NCBI lineage: Bacteria > Pseudomonadati > Pseudomonadota > Alphaproteobacteria > Hyphomicrobiales > Rhizobiaceae > Gillisella > Gillisella vitis. Next base: position 2,465,394 of record NZ_CP146242.1, read on the forward strand.
TTCACCTTGGCTGGATAGCCGGTCATGCGCATATGGCGGGTATCGCTGCCGGCACCATCCAGCTTCCAGCCATGCAGGGCATTTTCCTGCATGGTGGTGACGACGAAACGGTTGTCGGGCGAAAAACTGACGCCGGTATGGGCGCCCTTCCATTCCAGATCGACCGGTTTGCCCTCGGCTGCCGCAAAGCGCAACGTCACGCCGTTATAGCGGGAAATGGCGATGCGCAAACCCTTGGGCGCAAAGGCCAGACCCTCGACCGTGCGCTCCTCTTCATAGGGATGTACCGCGCCGCTTGCCAATCGCACGAAGGCGGATTTTCCATAACCATAGGCGACCGCGCCTTGCGGCCCGGCTGCAATCACGGAAATCCACTTGCGCGGCGTGTGTGCCAGCTCCGTGACGGTGCCATCATGGGCGATGCGCAGCACCTTGCCATCCTCCCCGCCGGTCAAAAGCGTCTGGTTATGATCGTCCTTGATGGCGGTCAGCAGGCCCGACCCGGTTTCGGTGACCTGCTCGCCGCCATCCAGACGGTGAACGGCGCCGGCTGCCGTGACGAAAACCGGAATGTCTCCAAGGAAGGCCGCGGTCAGTACGTGGCCTTCCAGATCGAGCGGGGCAACAGTCGGCATCAGGCAGTCTTTCCGGTATGGTTGTCAGGGTTTGGCAGCAGGGAAGGGATAAGCTTCATGCCGCCGCCTCGCAGGCCTTGAAGCTGTTTTCCAGCTTTTCGCGGTCCAGTTCCCGGCCGATGAACACCAGGCGGCTTTCATGCTTTTCGCCGTCTTTCCATGGCCGCTGGTGGTCGCCCTCGATAATCATATGAACGCCCTGCACCACATAGCGCTCGGCATCGCCCTTGAAAGCGATGATGCCCTTCAGACGCAGAATGTTCGGACCATCGGTCTGGGTGACCTTCTGGATCCAGGGGAAGAAGCGGTCCGGGTTCATTTCGCCACCGCGCAGCGAGATCGAGGTGACAGTCACATCATGAATTGGCGAGGGGCCATGGTCATGGTGGTGATGTTCATGACCATGGCCATGCCCATGGTCGTGGTGATGGTGGTCATGCCCGTGGTCGTGATGATGATGATGATCGTGTCCATGGTCATGGTCGCAATCGGGGCCGCAGACATGGTCGTCGTCTTCATGGCTCAGGAAGTGCGGATCGTTTTCCAGCGCCCGTTCCAGGTTGAAGGCGCCCTGGTTCAGCACTTTCGACAGGTCCACGCCAGAGCGGGTGGTGGTGTAGATCCGGGCGGAAGGATTGATGGCGCGAACGATATCTTCGATCCGGTGCAATTCCTCATGGGTGACGAGATCGGCCTTGTTGATAACAACGACATCGGCAAAGGCAATCTGGTCTTCGGCTTCGCGGCTGTCTTTCAGGCGCAGCGGCAGGTGCTTGGCATCGACCAGGGCAACCACGGCATCCAGCTCGGTCTTGGCGCGCACATCGTCATCCATGAAGAAGGTCTGGGCGACAGGCACCGGATCGGCAAGGCCGGTGGTTTCGACAATGATACCGTCGAAACGGTCGGGACGGCGCATCAGGCCTTCAACGACCCGGATCAGATCGCCGCGCACCGTGCAGCAGACGCAGCCATTGTTCATCTCGTAGATTTCTTCGTCCGATTCGACGATCAAATCATTGTCGATGCCGATTTCGCCGAATTCATTGACGATGACAGCATATTTCTTGCCGTGGTTTTCCGACAGAATCCGGTTGAGAAGCGTGGTCTTGCCGGCGCCGAGATAACCGGTCAGCACGGTAACAGGTGTGGGTTTTACGGCTGCTTCACTCATGGGAACCTCGATGGTTGGACAACGGCATGATACCGCCCTGTAACTATATTACCCCATATAGGACGAGTGGGATGGCAGTTCAAAGGCTTTCTCGATATCAAAGTCATGGATATCCGACAGCAGCTCCACAAGTCCGTGAACGGCATGGGAAAGCAGGCTTTCGCCCTTTTCCGCTGTGGCCACACTGGCATTTCCGGCCACGCCCAGCGGATTGAGGTCCGACATTTTCCAGCCGAAGGCATGTGGTCCATAGGCGCGCAAATGGGTGAAGCGGGCAGCAAACTCGCTTTGCCGGGACGAGAAATTCTGAGCCTTGTCCATTGCGACCAGGTCCGGACGCAGTGCCAGCATGACCGAGGTTTCGATATCGCCGCCATGAATGTCGATTGCCTTGTTTTCAGGCCTGATCAGTCCTTCCGGCTGGCCGAAGCGGGTCCAGCTTGTGGCCACAGCCAGCATATTGAACCGGACGCGCGCCTCGGTGGCGACCACGGTCATCAAGGGCGAATTGCCGCCATGGGCGTTGAGCATCATCAGCTTGCGAATGCCCTGGCGGCTCAGGCTTTCGGCGATGCCGAGCCAGCGCTCCACGGCCTCGTTAAAGGTAAGCGTGCGCGTACCATCGATATCCATGTGCTCGACGGAGTAGCCGACCGGTTCGACTGGCAGGAAGGTGACGGGCAGGGTCGCGGGCAGTGCTAGGATCAGCCGGTCCACGACCCCTTGCGCGATGATCGTGTCGGTCTCGAAGGGCAGATGCGGGCCATGCTGCTCATGGGCGCCGAGCGGCAGGACGGCAATCCAACCTGCCCTGTCGGCGGGCGAAAGAGCCGGATCGTTGCGCTCAAAATGCGGTTCTGGATGGGGCATCTGGTTTACTGGCCTGTTTTTGTCTATGCATCATATGCGTGACATGAGCGCCTGTGACAACAGCGCTTTCTTTCGACCGCGGGGATAGCATGGCTAAAAAAGACAAGTCCGAGAAAAAGAAGAAATCCGGCAAGTCGAAAGACGAGGGGAAGCAGGCGAAACTTGGCTTGAGTGGTGAGCTTGGCATGGCAATCACCCAGGCATCACGCAGTTTTCGCACGGTGCAGACCCGGCTTTTGACCGGCAGCGGGCTCTATTCCGGTCAGGAGGGCGTGGTGCTGCTGCTGGCTGAGGAGGAAGGGTTGACGCCCGGTCTTCTGGCGCAGCGCCTGGGCGTCAAGGCGCCGACCATGACCCGCACCATCGGTCGCATGGAGGCGCAGGGCTTTGTCGAACGGCGCGGCTCGGATGCCGATGGCCGCCAGACAAAGGTGTTCCTGACGCAAACCGGTCGTGCCACGGTGGAAAAGATCGCCGATGCCAATGCGGCGGTGGAGCGCCAGGCGACCCGAGGCCTGAGCAGCAAGGACGTAAAAGTGCTGATGAAACTGCTTGCCGCCATCGATGCCAATCTGCTTGCACCAGCGGATGCAACGCGGCCTGACCTCAGCGAAGAGCATTTCACCGACTGACAAAGCTGCCGTCGCGGCGTTGGCTCTTGCCACGGGGAGTTCAACGTTTTAATTAAACTGTTTAAATGCATTCCGAAGCCGGGTCACGATCAAGCCCGGACGATTGCATATACGAATGACCAAGGGGGGAGCCGTGGCGCAAAAGATCAAGCTATCGACCATTGCAGAAAGTCTCGGCCTGTCCACCGCCACGGTATCGCTCGCGTTGCGAGACAGCCCGCTGGTGGCGGCAGATACCCGCGAAAAGATCAAGGACCAGGCCCGGCTGCTTGGCTATATCTACAACCGTCGCGCCGCCAGCCTGCGCACCTCGCGCTCCGGCATTATCGGTGTCGTCGTTCATGACATCATGAACCCGTTTTACGGCGAAATTCTGAAAGCCATTGAGAGTGAGCTGGACCGCAGCCGTCAGACTTTCATTCTGTCCAACCATTACGATTCGGTAGAGAAACAGCGGACCTTTATCGAAACGCTGCTACAACTGGGCGGCGATGGCGTGATCATGTCGCCTGCGATCGGTTCGCCGCCGGAAGACATCATGCTGGCCGAAGACAACGGCATGCCCGCCATCCTGATTGCCCGCTCCATGGACGGCCTGGCGCTGCCAACCTATCGCGGCGATGACAGCTACGGCATTTCGCTAGCCACCAACCACCTGATCGGGCTTGGTCACCGCGTTATCGCCATGGTCGGCGGCACCGACCAGACCTCGACCGGGCGCGACCGTTACCAGGGCTATGTCAACGCCTTGCGTAAGGCGGGCATTGCCGTTGATCCCAATCTGCGCATTCCCGGACCACGCACCAAGCAGGGTGGTTTTGAGGCGGCTGTGCATTTTCTGTCGCTGCCGCAAAAGCCGACGGCGGCAGTATGCTGGAACGATCTGGTCGCTATTGGGTTGATGAATGGTGTTTCGCGTGCCGGGCTGGTGCCGGGCCGTGACATATCCGTGACCGGTTACGACGACCTGGAGGAAGCATCGATCGCGACACCGGCATTGACCACGGTGTCAAACGGACAGGCGGAAGTCGGCAGGCTTGCGGCGCGCGCGCTTCTGGATAAGCTGGCGGGCAGCCATGAGCCGGATGGTATTCACCTGATCAAGCCTGAAATGCGTATCCGCCAATCAACCGGCCCCATCAAACATCCAGACTGATAGAGATTTTGATCCCATGACCGATAAGCCCGTTATTCTCATTCCCGGAAAAATTCATCCGCGCGTGTTGGAACGTTTGCAGCCTGGTTTCGAACTGGTGCAGACCCCGCCCGGCCAGCCGGTTGCGTTAAGCGATGCTGACGCCGCCCGCGTGCGGGGCATTGCCATCGCCGGTGCGGTGCCGGGTGCCCTGATTGAAAGCCTGCCGAACCTGGAAATCATCGCCAATTTCGGCGTCGGCTATGACGGGGTGGATGTGGCAAAAGCTGCGTCCAAAAATGTTATCGTTACCAATACCCCTGACGTGCTGGATGACGAAGTGGCCGATACGACGATTGCACTGCTGCTCAACACGATCAGGCAATTTCATCAGGCTGAAAGCTATCTGCGGGCCGGACGCTGGCAGAATGAGGGACCGTTCCCGCTGTCGCCGCTATCACTGCGGGGCCGCCATGTCGGGCTTTACGGACTGGGGCGGATCGGCGGTGAAATCGCCAGCCGGTTACAGCCGTTCAAGGTGAAAATCAGCTACCATACCCGCAGCCCCAAGCCCGGTGTGTCCTATGATTACCATGCGTCGCTGACCGATCTGGCCCAGGCTGTCGATACGCTGATCTGCATCGTGCCAAAAACGCCGGAAACCCATAAGGCGATCAATGCCGACGTGCTGAAGGCGCTGGGGCCGAATGGCGTGTTCATCAGCGTGGGGCGTGGCTGGAGCGTCGATGAACCGGCGCTGATTTCGGCCTTGAAGGACGGCACGATTGCCGCTGCCGGAATGGATGTGTTCTACGAGGAGCCGAAAGTACCGGCGGAATTTCTCGACCTGCCCAATGTGTCACTGCTGCCGCACGTCGCCTCCGCCTCGGTGCCGACCCGCAATGCCATGGCCGATCTGGTAGCGGATAACCTGATCGGCTGGTTTGAAAACGGCACGGTCAAGACACCGGTGCCGGAAACGCCAGTGAAGCGGTAAGCGCTGTAAGCAAGGAGCGGAGATAGGAAGCAAATCAGGTTTCGATTTAAGCCTCTTCTCCCCGTCGGGGAGAAGGTCCCGGCAGGGGGATGAGGGGGGCGAAGCCAAGCGAAACGCACCGTATTCACGTTTGAAGTGGTGTCGCCACCATTAAGCGACCTTGGATTTCACTGCCGCATACTCACTTGCCGCCGCCCCGAATGCTTCAAACAGCGCGCGGGAAGGGGCATCCGTTTCCGCCCAATATTCCGGGTGCCACTGCACGCCGACAGCAAAACCCTTGGCATCGATGACCGAGACGGCCTCGATTGTGCCGTCATCAGCCAGCGCTTCGACCTGGAGCCTTGGGGCAAGATCGGAAATCGCCTGGCGGTGCAGGGAGTTGATCTGGATCGTCCCTGCTGTGCCGAGATAGCGGGCGATGCAGGAGCCGTCGCGCACCTCCACCGGCTGGCGGATGGAATAGGCGAGGTCGCGGTCATCGGTCGGTGGCTTGCGGTGATCCCAGGTGCCGGGCTGATCCTGAATTTCCGAGGCCAGCGTGCCGCCCAGCGCCACGTTCAACTCCTGGATACCCCGGCAGATGGCCAGCAGCGGAATCCCCCGCTCGATGGCGCGGCGGATCAGCGGCAGCGAGGTTGCGTCACGGGCCTGGTCGAACGGCCCGTCGCCATCCGTGGCTTCGCGGCCATAGAGCGTGGGATGGACATTGCTGGGCGAACCGGAAATCACCACGCCATCCACCCGGTCAAGCACCGCCTCGATATCCGCGCCGGTTTCCAGAGCGGGAATAATAACCGGCATGGCCCCGGCCACGGTGAGCGTCGCCTTGACATATTGGTCCAGCACGCAATGCCAATTGGACCCTTCAATGGCACGGAAATCGGCGGGAATGGCGACAAGCGGCTTTGACATCGATGGCTCCAGAATAGCGGTTCTGAGCATCTGTTTTGCGCCGTTTGCTGTCCAAGTCAACGATAGCCCTCATCTGTCTTCAACTTTAGCCTAAACTGATAAGGCTGCCCGCTTGCCACCGCCCTGGCAACATGATTACCTTCGAATTGCCTTCCTGGAGGGGAATGGTAAGGGGAATCAGCATTCAATCGGGAGGACTCTATGGATCGTCGTGGATTTTTGAAGAAGGCCGGGGTCGCAGGAGCGGGCTCGCTCGGCGCTATTGCCTTGGCGGCACCCGCCATTGCCCAGCAGGCACCGAAAATCAATTGGCGCCTGACCTCGTCCTTCCCGAAATCGCTGGACACGATTTATGGCGGCGCTGAGGATATCGCGGCCCGCGTGGCGGCAGCAACCGATGGCAATTTCACCATCCAGGTGTTTGCTGCGGGCGAAGTGGTGCCGGGCCTGCAGGCCGCCGATGCTGTTGGCGCCGGTACGGTGGAAATGTGCCATACCTGCTCCTATTACTATGTCGGCAAGGACCCGACCTTTGCGATTGGCACCGCCATTCCCTTCGGCCTGAATGCGCGGCTTACCAATGCCTGGTTCTATCAGGGCAATGGCAATACGCTGCTCAACGAATTCTACGCCAAGCACAATCTCTACGGCATGGTGGCTGGCAATACCGGCGCGCAGATGGGCGGCTGGTTCCGCCGCGAAATCAACACTGTTGATGACCTCAAGGGCGTGAAAATGCGCATTGCCGGTCTGGCGGGCAAGGTCATTGAAAAGCTGGGCGGCGTGCCACAGCAGATTGCTGGCGGCGATATCTATCCGGCGCTGGAAAAAGGCACGATCGACGCCGCCGAATGGATCGGCCCCTATGACGACCACAAGCTCGGCTTCTACAAGGTGGCCAAATACTACTACTACCCCGCCTTCTGGGAGGGTGGCCCGGCCATCCACGCCTTCGTCAATCTCGCCAAATGGAACGAACTGCCGAAATCCTACCAGACCGTGCTTCAGGACGCCTGCGCCTTCGCCAACACCAATATGATGGCGAAATACGACCTGAAGAACCCAGTGGCGATCAAGCAGATCGTTTCGGAAGGCACGACGCTGAAACCTTTCAGCCAGGACATCCTCGACGCCTGCTTCAAGGCCTCCCTGGAAGTCTACGCTGAAATCTCCGCCAAGAACCCGGATTTCAAGAAAGTCTACGAAGATCAGGTCGCCTTCAAGAAGGAAGCCTATCTGTGGATGCAGTTGGCGGAATATACCTATGATACGTTCATGATGATCCAGCAGCGCGGCGGCAAGCTGTAACAGTCCGTCCCATAATCGCCGCTGGCCGTCTGCAAATGGCAATTTCTGCGCTTCCGGTACTCACGTACTTTAAGTACGCTCCGTTCCGGTTCTCGAAATCACCATTTTCGCCAGGCCAGCAGCAATTCTTGAACAGACTGTAAGCTCGCATACAGGCATAGGCTCAGGGAATGAGAGCCTATGCCACGGCCTTTGCGACCATTTCAGGATATTGGCCAATGACGCGCACATAGGCTATGGCAAAATCCGGAGCCGTGGCGCGGGCCTGTTCCCAATCGCGCAGCGTGCCGACAGGCACATGGAACCGGTTTGCAAATTCGCCCTGCGACAGACCGAGTTTCGTTCTGGTCATGCGGATCAGCCGGGCGCGCTGACCGCGATCCATTGCTTCGGGTGTCACATCGAAATCGTTGTGGTCCGCTGCATCAGCAGGGAGAATAATAGGCTCGTTCTTCACCCTTGTTGCTCCTTCTCACCGATATAAACCGCGCCTGATCATCCCGCCAGGTAAAGACGCCTGTAAACAATTTGCCACCGACCATTCCTATCACCTTGAAGCGTTCTTCCCCGTCTTCGGGACGAATGGAGGGCAGGATCAGATGATTATCGTCTTCGAAAATCGTGTTTCCGAAGGACAGCGTCAGCTTGTGCTTCTCCCGGTTTACAGCGTCTTTTTCGGGATCGAATGGCGTATTCATGGCTCAAAGATTATACGGAAATTCCGTACTATTGCAAAAGAAAATTGATATTCCGGCGTTGTATGGGTGTAGCGCGACAAATGACATGCTGACACTTTACATCGACTTTATGGCTTCAATCTCCCACTTCCGGTCGATGACCCCGCGACCTTCGCTGATCGATCAAAAACTGCCGCAGACGGGCGAGAGCATCAGACGGATCGGATTTGCGGTGGTATTCTTCAAGAATGATCTGTTCAATCTTCTGCCGGGTTTCGGGGTCTGTCTGCTGCGATCTGTCTGTCAGGGATCGGCCCTGCTGCATTAATGTGCGGCGGGCGTCTTCCAGCCGGTTTTGAAGATCATTGGCGGCATCGACAGCTGTGCTGTCAACTATCTCGGGCGGTTGCGCGGGGTGCTGTGGCGGCTCCAGCAGATGGTAGGTGCGGGGTAGGTCCTGATGCGCCGCCAGCCTATAGCGCAGCAGCAATGCCAGCGCCCCCATCGCAAACGCCGGTGGCGTGACGATTGCGACCGCCTTGATCCAATCGGACGTGGACTGCCATGTCCTGAAAAGATCGGCCCAGACATTGTAATCGGCCATAGTCCATTCCTCCCGCGCTTATGAGCCAAGCGATCACCGGAGGATTTTGCCCTCTGGTGATCGGGGAGTTCGAAAGCCGCGTAGAAACGACTGCCTTGGCCTTTAAGCCGAAGCTCTGGACATGCGCCAAGGCCTCCCCGACGCCAAAGAAGAGCGGTGTGGGGAACCATATAGTCATGGTCCACCGCCTCAGCCACAAACCTATGGCTGAGGGGTGCCTTTATAACGACCGACACGGGCCGTTCTACGAGGAGTTTCGATACTCCAGGATCGGTTCGTTACAACCGATCCTGGGAATGGTTTAGCGCATAACGGGTATGGAGGGGAAGGGGTAATTTGGGGGTGTGGTATTGTGAAATATGCGTTTTTACGTGTGGCTCACCCCCCTCTGGCTTGCCAGCCATCTCCCCCTCACGGGGGGAGATCGGGGAGGGTATGCAATCACTCCCTGTTAAACGTCATTTCCAGAGGTTCAGGATGCTAACGGGCGAAATCGTTTGATCTTGCCGATCTCCCCCCTTGAGGTGGGGTGAGGAGTGGTCGGCAAAGCCGATGAAACGATCCAGTGAATCGTTTCAAATGACGAACGCTGGCAGGACAGAGGGGGGTAAACGGCGCGTAGAAACGCTTGTGCCGTATGCTGCCAATTCCGATTTCTTGCCCGGTGCCTAAAGCACATTTCGGTCAGCGGCTGCCTTATACACGCCGGAACGATCCCGCCTGCCGACCGCCACAACGACAATGATGATGTCTTTATCGCGCACTTCATAAACCAGCCGATAGCCAGCGCCGCGTAGCTTGATCTTGTAACGATCCTTGGCGCCAGAGAGTTGTGCGGAGGGTAAGCGCGGGTTGATGCAACGTTCGGCGAGCTTCTTCTTGAATTGCTCTCTGACGCTATGATCGAGCTTTCGCCATTCTTTCAGCGCGGCATCGACAAATGCCAGCTCATAGCTCATCCAGTGTCACCTTCACGACGGGATCATTCGCCCGCGCATCGGCAATGGCATTGAGTTCGAGATCATCGAGCCGTTCGATCATAGCTTCATAGGCTGACGCCGGAACGCAATAGAAGGCCGGTTCGTTGCGATTGAGAATAGCCACCGCCGCCCCATCGCCTGCGGCAACTGTCCCCATCGGATTCTTTTTCAGCTCAGACACGCTGGCTGTCACTTCGGCAAGGACAATGTGGGTCATGGTATTGTTCTCTGAACTGTTTGGAGACCTATTATTCGCACTCTTTAAAGAGCTATTCAAGAGGCTTCGCCACTCGATTCGCAATTGCCGCACCATGAAACGCTTGCATTTCGGAAATATTGAATTACATTGTCATTCATACAAGGAGTATGACCGATGGTTGCAAATCAACTGGTGCAAGCCCGTATTGACGGTGAGATCAAAGCAGAAGCAACGGTCGTTCTCGCGGCCATGGGGTTGACTGTGTCGGATGCCGTGCGGCTGTTGCTGACCAAGGTTGCGCAGGAAAAGGCGCTGCCGTTCGAACCGCTGATCCCCAATGAAACCACGATTGCCGCCATGCGAGAGGCTCGCGTGGGCAAGGTGGAGACTGTGACGCTCGATGATCTCAAAGCGGCGATCCGTGCGAAAAATTGAGCAAACTGGGCAATTTAAGCGTGATTTGAAGCGAGAGTCCAAGGGGCGCTATCGCACAATTCTCGAAGACGAGTTGCTGCCTGTTATCGCAGCTTTGGCCCAGGATGAGGTTCTTGAAGCCAGATACCGTGATCACGCCCTAACGGGTGAGTGGAAAGATCACCGTGATTGCCACGTGAAGCCCGATCTGGTGCTGATTTACCGCAAGCCGGACGCTGAACTTCTTCAGCTCGTTCGACTTGGGTCGCATTCTGAATTGGGTCTGTGATGCTTTCGATGTCAATAGAAAGCCGTCTTAAGTCGCTGCCGCGACCCGGTTCCACCTTACCCCTCCGAAACCTCCCGCCGCGACCCCGGCCTTGGCCGCAACGCATCCAGCGCGTCGGCATTGTCACGGCCCCAGGCATAGAGCATCTCGACCGGCTCGATAAACCGATTGCCGAGCGGGGTCAGCCGGTATTCGACGGCGGGTGGAATGGTGGCCTGGACGTGGCGGGAGATCAGGCCGCTGGCCTCCATGTCGCGCAGGGTCTGGGTCAGCATTTTCTTGGAAATACCGGGCAGGCTGCGCAGCAGCACGCCGGTGCGCGCCTCGCCCCCATGGCGGGCATGTAGGGTGTGCAGCACCATGCTGGTCCATTTGGTGGAAAACAGTTCGAGTACGCGGCGCGGCGCGCAATCTTCGCGCCACTCGGTTTCGGGCGTTCCTGGGTGCATGGTGGTTACCTTCTGGTGTCTAGGCCCGTAAATGGTGCCGTCTTTTTTAAAGGCAAGGGGCGCCTACATCTCTGCCTTCAGACAGAAGGAGCATGAAGATGGTTGGATCAGCATTGGTTGTCGGCGCAAGCGGTATCGTTGGCAGTGCGACGGTGGATCTCCTGTTGGCAAAGGGATGGGCCGTGCACGGTCTGGCCCGGTCGCCGGTTGCCAAAGACGGTATGCAGCCTGTGGCCGCCGATCTTCAGGACCGTGAGGCGACGGCGCGGGCTCTTTCCGACGTGAAGCCCGACGTGGTGTTCATCTCGACATGGGCGCGGCAATCAAGTGAGGCGGAAAACATCCGGGTCAATGCGGCGATGGTGCGTAATGTGCTGGATGCGCTGCGTCCAGCCGGGTCGGTTGCCCATGTAGCCTTGGTCACGGGGCTCAAACACTATCTCGGCCCCTTCGAGGCCTATGGCAAGGGCACCCTGCCACAGACACCGTTCCGGGAGGATCAGGGCAGGCTGGATGTCGAGAATTTTTACTATGCGCAAGAAGATGAAGTGTTTGCCGCAGCCGGGCGCGACGGATTTTCCTGGAGCGTGCATCGCCCGCATACGGTGATCGGCAAGGCGGTTGGCAATGCCATGAACATGGGAACGACGCTTGCCGTCTATGCGACGCTCTGCCGGGAAACCGGGCGGCCCTTCCGTTTCCCCGGCTCTGCCGTTCAGTGGAACGGCCTGACGGATATGACCGATGCTGGTGTTCTGGCCGAACAACTGCTCTGGGCCGCAACCACTCCCCAATGCCGCAATCAGGCCTTCAATGTGGTCAATGGCGATATTTTCCGCTGGAGCTGGATGTGGGGCCGGATTGCCAACTGGTTTGGGCTGGAGCCTGCTCCGTTCGACGGCACGGTCCTGCCGCTGGAACAGCAGATGGCAGAGGACGCGGCCATCTGGCGGGAACTTGCCGAGCGCCATGGCCTGATCGAAAAAGACCTGTCGCGTCTTGCCTCACCTTGGCATACCGACGCCGATCTTGGGCGGCCGATTGAAGTGGTGACCGATATGAGCAAGAGCCGGACAATGGGTTTTAACCGCTACCAGCCCACCGACGAGGCCTTTTTCGCCCTGTTTGCGCAATTGCGCAAGGAAAGGCTGATTCTTTAGAATTTACCTTAGAAAAAGGGGAATACATTTTCCCCCGAAGACAGAGTAAAACAAAGAGATATAGAGTCCATCAGGTTAATCTTCACAGTAGACGCAAAGGTTTTTCGGCTTCGCCGCCCCCTCATCCGGCTGCCGCCACCTTCTCCTCCCCATTTCTTAAATAAAGAGTTGGGGGAGAAGAAGGAAAGAGCCGCAGCGTTTATGGCTTCCTCTCCCCAGCGGGGAGAGGTCCGCTGAGCGTAGCGGAGGCGGGGTGAGGGGAAACCCAGCACGCAAAGCTAAAGTGTCGTGTCCTGTGGTTCAACCTGACAGCCTCTAACGCCTGTCACCCCTGTTCACGCCGCGTCCGCAGCCCCTTCCTGCAACATGCCGAAGGCATATTCGGCAAAGGACCGCCAGCATTCCACCCGGAAGGCGTCTTCACTCATCCGGTAGAGCACGATTTCGATCTTGCCGAACACGGTGCGGGTGACAGCGCCGAGGGGAAAGGTTTTCAGCGACAGGTCGAGCGGGGAGGCGGTGTTGAGGGTTTGAACAGCGCCGGGGCCGGAGACCAGGATGGCGGTGTTGCGGTGGGAGACATCGGTGGCGGAGTGAATGGTGCCGGAGGCGCTAGAGGCGGCGACCAGATCGGCACCGTCTTCGTCAATGACAAGCCATTCGTCCGGGCCGAGCCAAAAGGCAAGGCGGGCACCGGCATGGGCGGAGGTTTTCGGCGCCGTGGGCAGTTCCAGGCCAAGGGCTGAGGAAAGACCAGAGACGGCATCCGCTCCGGCCCGCAGCGAGATGCGTGAGGCGGGGGCGGCTGGCGTCAGCGCCACATGGGCGGAGCCGCCATAGGCGCCGTCAAGAACCGATTTGCGGATCGCGGTCATCTCGCTGGAGGTGATTGGCTCAACCATGGATGCGGCTTCCTTCCTTGTCGTAAAATACCATGTCGGTCACTTCCACGGCGATTGTCTTGTCAGGCATCGGCACATAGAGCGTTTCGCCCATCCGCGCCCGGCCACCGGCCACCGTGGCAATGGCAATCGATTGGCCAAGACTTTCCGACCAATAGGACGAGGTGACATGCCCCAGCATGGTCATCGGCTTTGGCTGGTTGGGGTTGGCAACAATCTGTGCGCCTTCTTCCAGCACTTCGTTCGGGTCTTTGGTCTTGAGGCCGACCAGTTGCTTGCGACCTTCCTTCACCAGATCCGGGCGTTTGAGGCCGCGAATACCAACGAAGTCGGCCTTTTTCTTCGAGACTGCCCAGCCGTAATTGGCATCGTCAGGCGTCAGCGTGCCATCGGTATCCTGGCCGACGATGATATAGCCCTTTTCAGCGCGCAGCACGTGCATGGTTTCCGTGCCATAGAGGCAGGCACCAAGGCTTTCCGCCCGCTTCCACACGGCTTCCAACACCGACGCGCCGTAATCGGCTGGCACGTTGATTTCAAAGCCGACTTCCCCGGTGAACGACACGCGGAACAGCCGGGTTGGTACGCCGCAGAACTTGCCTTCCGCCACGCTCATATGCGGGAAGGCCTCAGTGGAAATATCAATGCCTTCGACAAAAGGTGCGATGATATCGCGCGCCTTTGGTCCCTGCACGGCAATCACCGCCCATTGCTCGGAAGCGGAGGTGAGCCAGACTTTCAGCTCCGGGAATTCCGTTTGCAGATAGTCTTCCATATGGTTCAGCACGCGGGCCGCACCGCCGGTGGTGGTGGTGACATGGAAGCGGTCTTCGGCCAACCGTCCAACCACGCCGTCGTCATAGATAAAGCCGTCATCGCGGGTCATGATGCCATAGCGGCACTTGCCGGGTTTCAGGCTATCCCATGGGTTGGTGTAGATCAGGTTGAGGAATTTGGCCGCATCCGGGCCAACCACCTCGATCTTGCCAAGCGTGGAGGCATTGAACACGCCAGCCACTTCGCGCGCCGTCTTGCATTCGCGGTTGACGGCGGCATGCATATCCTCGCCGGGGCGGGGATAGTACCAGGCGCGCTTCCAATTGCCGACATCTTCGAATTCCGCGCCAAGCGCAGTTTCGAGGTCATGCATCGGCGTCTTGCGGGTCGGGTCAAACAATTCGCCGCGTGAATGGTTGATCAGCGTGCCAAAGGTCACAGGCGTATAGGGCGCACGGAAGGTGGTGAGACCCACTTGCGGAATATCCTTGCCCAGCATTTCGGCGGCAATCGCCAGACCATGCATATTGGACAGCTTGCCCTGATCAGACGCCATGCCATTGGTGGTGAAGCGCTTGATATGCTCGATGGAATGCATGCCTTCGCGCACCGCCAAGCGAATGTCCTTGGCGCAGACATCGTGCTGGAAGTCGATAAAGGCTTTGACCGTGGTATCGCGGCCAGCGCCTTGGGCGGCACCAATCATGCCGCCTGTCCATGTGTGGGCATTGCTTCCCGTGGGAAGGGCGGCTGTTGCGCCTTCCGCACCCGCTTCTGCCGCAAATTTTGCGCCAGCGGCATGGGCCTCAGTCAGCAGATCGCCAAGATCATCCGTGCCGTTGCAGGCACCCACGCAGAGGCTTTCCTGCACGTACACATCCGGCAGGAACCGATCCTTGGCGGCGTCAAACTTCAGCTTGCCACGCGATTGCGAAAACAGATGCACAGACGGCGTCCAGCCTGCGGAGACCAGCAGCGCATCCACATCAATCTTGCGGGTAGAGCCGCCGGAGTTGCGCTGCACGCTGATGGTTTTTACCCGCAGACGGCCGGAGGTGTCGGTGACGCCATGGCCGGTCAGCACTTCAATGCCCAGTGCTCTAGCCTCTGCCAGCACGGCCTCGCCGGGCTTTTCACGGCAATCGACAATGGCGGCAATGGTAACGCCTGCTTTTTTCAGGTCAATCGCGGCTTCATAGGCCGAATCGTGGGCAGTGTAGACCGCCACTTTCGCGCCCACAGCCACGCCAAAATGGTTGAGATAAGTGCGCGCAGCGGATGCCAGCATAATGCCGGGGCGGTCGTTGTTGGCAAATACCATGTGGCGCTCAATGGCGCCGGTGGCCAGCACCACCTTTTTCGCCCGCACCTGCCACAGCCGTTCGCGGGGAAGGCCCTTGGCGGGCTTGGCGATGTGGTCGGTAATGCGCTCTGCAAGACCAAGGAAATTGTGGTTGTAATAGCCAAATGCCGTGGTGCGGGTCAACACGGTGACATTGTCCATGGCTTTCAGCTTGGCCACGGTGGCCTGCGCCCAGTCATAGCCGTTTTGGCCGTCAATCACGGCACCCGTATCGTAATGGAAGGCACCTCCCATTTCAGGCTGCTCATCGCAGATGATCACCGATGCGCCGGTCTCGGCCGCCGCAAGGGCAGCCGTCAGACCAGCCACGCCGCCACCCACCACCATCACATCGCAATGGGCGTAGCGGTTGGCATAATGGTCGGTATCCTCTTCGGTCGGGGCCACGCCAAGGCCTGCGGCACGGCGGATGATTGGCTCATAAATCTTGTGCCAGAAGCTCTTCGGCCACATGAAGGTCTTGTAGTAAAACCCTGCGGCAAAGAAGGGCGAGAGCATGTCGTTGACCGCGCCAATATCCATGGACAGCGATGGCCAGCGATTTTGCGTCTGCACCCGCATGCCATCAAACACTTCCTGCACGGGAGCGCGCACGTTTGGCTGACGCCGGGCGCTATCGCGGGAAATGTCCAAAAGCGCGTTTGGCTCTTCCGGGCCAGCGGTGAGAATGCCGCGCGGACGGTGATATTTGAACGAGCGACCAACCAGATGAATGCCATTGGCCAGCAGGGCCGATGCCGCGGTATCGCCCTCAAGGGCGGTGAGGATGCGACCATCGACGGTGAAACGGGCGGTTCTGGCAGGCGTCAGGCGGCCCTTGCCGGGAATACGATTGGCACCGCTCATTTCGCAGCTCCCTTGTTGTCCATGAGGACCTGTACTGTGGCGTCATCGGGCTTGGATTCCCCGATCTTGTAGGTCAGCAAGAATTTGTCGCTGACGGTATCGCGCACCGCATTGAAAAACCGCCCGCAGCCATGCAGGTGGCGCCAGCGCTCAAAGATGATTCCCTTGGGGTTATCCCGCAGAAAGAAGAAGGCTTCGAATTCCTCATCGGAAATTTCGGCAATATTGGCTGGCCGCACAATATGGGCCTCGCCAGCGCCGTGAAATTCCAACTCGGAACGCGCTTCCTGACAATAGGGACATTTGATCAACAGCATTTTCTCAATCCCTCTTTATTAGTGCGCCACAGCGGCGGCTGCCGCTTCATCAATCAACCGTCCGGTGCGGAACCGATCCAGCGTCAGGCCCTTGGCCAGTGCATGGGGCTCGCCCTTGGCGATCAGATGGGCAAACAGGTTGGCAGAACCCGGCGTGGCCTTGAAGCCGCCCGTGCCCCAGCCGCAATTGACAAACAGGTTTGGCACAGGCGTCACACTCTGGATCGGCGAGCGGTCGGCTGTGTTGTCGGTAATGCCGCCCCATTGGCGCATCATCTTGACGCGGCGGAAAATGGGGAAGAGCTCACAAATCGCATCCAGCGTGTGGGTGATGATCTGCAAACCGCCGGTCTGGGAATAGGAATTATACTGGTCGGTGCCTGCGCCAATCACCAGTTCGCCCTTATCCGATTGCGAGATATAGGCATGCACGGTGTTGGACATCACCACGCAGGGGAAAATCGGCTTCAGCGGCTCAGATACCAGCGCCTGCAACGGCGTGGAATGGATTGGCAGGCGCACATCGGCCATGCCCATGACCATGGAATTATGGCCCGAGGCCGAAACGCCGATTTTCTTTGCGCCAATAAAGCCCTTGGAGGTCTCAACGCCGGTGACTTCACCGTTTGGTCCACGACGAATAGCCGTGACCTCGCAATTTTGAATGATATGCACGCCGCGATCAGATGCCGCGCGGGCATAGCCCCAGGCCACGGCATCATGGCGGGCCGTGCCGCCGCGCCGTTGCAGAGCGGCACCATTGATGGGGTAACGGGCGGTTTTGGCAATCTCCAGCGGCGGGCAGAAAGCCTTGGCCTGTTCTGGCGTCAGCCACTCATTATCAATGCCATAGAGCGTGTTGGCGTGAACGTGGCGCTTGAAGCTCTGCTTGTCATGCACATTGTGCGACAGCATCATCACACCGCGGGCCGAATACATCACATTGTAATTCAGCTCCTGGCTCAAGCCCTCCCAGAGTTTCAGGGAGTGCTCGTAAATGTCCATGCTCTCTTCATAGAGATAGTTGGAGCGAATGATGGTGGTGTTGCGGCCTGTGTTGCCGCCGCCAATCCAGCCTTTTTCAATCACGGCAATATTGGTGATGCCATGTTCCTTGGCCAGATAATAGGCAGCACCCAGACCATGGCCGCCGCCGCCGATGATGATGACGTCATAGGATTTGCGCGGCTCTGGTGAGGTCCATTGCGCGCTCCAGCCTGTATGGGCGCGAAGCGCCTCGCGGGCTACGGCAAAAACCGAATATTTGCGCATTCGCGTCATCTCCTTCAGGCGTTATCCAGCCTGGCTGTTTTGCGTCCGCGTGTGTCGCTGGCCATGGAAGGGCCGGGCGGCTGCGGATGCAGGGGCGTTCAGGTTGTTCTACGATGGCTCGCAGGGGTCCAGATCTTAAGCTTATGCCAGAAACAATCATAGATTCCGACAGGCTTTTAATCCATCGCACTTGCCACCACACTGGCCCCATACTGACCATCGCGCTGGCGTCCTATAACGCTGGCATCAATGGACACCGCGGGGTCGTCGGGTCATCGTGGACAAAGCAAGCTGTGACAGATCGATAAAGACCATGTCCCTTTCTTTGCGACACGCTTCTATCGGTCTTTTGACACATGGCCAATATCTCGCCTGCCACGATCGCTTCACCGGCGGTCGCAGAACCACATAGGAGTGATGTTTTGCAGGGCGGCGCCGCTTGGTTGCGGATTTTTTTGGGCAGCGGCACTTGCCGTCTGGACTTCGAAAGTCCGATCTGTTATTGGCGCTCCCTAATCGCTGGTCCTGCGGGCCAGCGGAACACTCTTTTTTGGTCCGTGAAAGGCATGGTTCGGCAGAATTCGTGTCCCGGCGGAAAACGACCACCAAACCAAAGGAACGGGATTCGACGTGCAGGTACTTGTCCGCGATAACAACGTTGATCAGGCGCTTCGCGCCTTGAAGAAGAAGATGCAGCGCGAAGGCATCTTCCGTGAAATGAAAATGCGTGACTATTATGAAAAGCCGTCGCAAAAGCGCGCTCGCGAAAAGGCTGAAGCCGTTCGCCGCGTTCGCAAGCTGGCCCGCAAGAAGATGCAGCGCGAAGGCCTGATTGCCGCTCCGGCACGTCCGGCACTTGGCAGCCGCTAATTGACGTTTCCCGCGTTTTTTCAAAGCGCGACATGATCCGATTGAGCGGCAGCGATCAGTTCGCGGCCGCTTTTTCGTGTGAAATTTTCTATGACAGGCAGATCGGCAGCCGGCATAGTCGCGTCGTGGCCGGGCTATAGCCTCATTCGGGACATTGGACCGGCGCGCTGCCATAGAGTTTTGTTGTCGCATCGGATTCGTCGCAAAACCGGTTTCTACGTTTCGGTCCGATGCTATAAAGGCCGCAAATTGCTGGAATGATGTGGTTTTTGCATTTGCGCGGTGGAAACCGTCTGCATTCGGATGTAAGCCAAGTTTCGGGATAAACAGGTCTCGGTATAGACAAGTCTCCGGATAAAGTTTTGTTGAACGGACAGAACTTTAGGAACGCTGCGGCGTTTCCTTTTCAGTTTCGGCATAGTCCGACGTTTTGAACAGGTGGAACGGAAAGCATGACGCCAATGGTCGATAAGGTTTTCAACTCCGGTCCAACAGCCGGTCGCCTGGGGGCTAACATGCGCGGCAAAAGCTGCCATATGCTGGCGCTTGGCCTCACCGCCATGCTGACGCTTGCCGGATGCCAATCCACCAATCAGTCAAGCGACATGATCAGCATCGATCGCGATCAGGGCTCCAAGGAAAATATTTCCTCGCTGTCGTCGGTTATCGCGTCCAATCCACGCGACCCAGGCGGCTATAACGTGCGGGGCTCCGCCTATGGCCGGGCTGGCGAGTTCCAGAAGGCGCTGGCCGACTTCAACACCGCGCTGCAACTCAACCCGAATTTCTATCAGGCCTATGCCAACCGCGCGCTTGTCTATCGCAATATGGGCAAGCCGGTGGAAGCCGCCAATGATTATACCGCTGCGCTGAAGATCAATGGCAGCTATGATGTCGCCTATATCGGCCGTGGCAATATCTACCGCCAGGCGGGCCGGGTGGATGAGGCATTTCAGGATTTCTCCAAGGCAATCGAGCTGGATACCACCGATGGCCGCGCCTATCACAATCGTGGCCTGATCTTCCAGCTGCGTGGCCAGCACGACAAGGCGATCGACGATTTTTCCAAGGCGATCTCGCTGTCGCCCAGCGCGCCTGAGCCTTATAACGGCCGTGGCGTGAGCTATCTGGCGCTGAACGACGACGAAAACGCCTTTGCCGATTTCAACCATGCCATCGACATGAATCCGAAGCTGGCTGAATCCTGGGCCAATCAGGCGCTGGTCTACGAGCGGCGCGGCGACAAGGTCAAGGCGGCCAAGTCCTACGCCCATGCCCTGAGCCTGGATGGCAAATACACGCCTGCCCGCGATGGTCTTGCCCGCACACGCGGCTCGACAAGCTGAAGCAACTGACACAGTTCCATAGAAAAGGCCGGCATTGCCGGCCTTTCAGTTCTGGAGATTGGTCAGTTCTGGAGATTGGCAATCGCGGTTTACCGCATCATGAAAACGCCGATGACGCTGAGGATCAGGAACACCAAAATGCCGCCGAGAAATCCGGCTGTGGTGAAAAATCCGGCGGCCATGGCGATCATCAGCGCCACGAGAATGACGGTGCCATATTTCGACGCGGCTATGAAACTGTCATAGGTCCGTTCGTGGGCGGGATAATCCATCGAGGCGCCCGTTTCGACCGGGCCGGAATGGTCTTCGCTCATGCTCTTACTCCCCAAAAGCGTGTATTTCCCACAGGCTACCGCATAATTCTTAAAACCGGAACTGGTTTTCAAGAGAAAATCATGCCGCAAATTTAAAATGCTACAGCATCATCCGCTTGATGAAACGGATAGTGCCGTAGAACTTTAGGCGAACTTGACAGGCTTTCAAGGCCAAACTCCTGCTAATCCCGTGCATGGCAGGCCACCGCCCGGTTGCGCATGTCCGCCCCTTGTTCTAAGCAAATAAGGGAGTTGGGAGGCTTATATGACTGTTTTGCTGGCATGGGGGCGGGCTATCGATGCGCTAAGCGCGGGCGTTGGCCGGGTGGCGGAATATCTGGTCATGCTGTGCTGCCTGATCAGCGCCGGTAACGCGATTATTCGGTATCTGTTCAATATCAGTTCAAACGGCTGGCTGGAAATACAGTGGTATCTGTTTGCCTATGTCGTTGTGCTGGGGGCATCGCATACCTTGCGCAAGAACGGCCATGTCCGGGTCGATCTGATTTATGGATCGGTGTCGGAGCGCAAGCGGCTGTGGATCGACCTGATCGGTCTCGTGCTGTTTCTTTTACCGGTCTGTATTTTCCTGACCTGGCTGTGCTGGCCGTTTTTCTGGCTATCCTATCAGCAGGGCGAAATGTCGGCCAATGCCGGTGGCTTGATCCGCTGGCCGGTCAAGCTGATCCTGGTGACGGGTTTCGGGCTTTTGACCTTGCAGGGCCTGTCGGAACTGATCAAGCGCATTGCCGCACTGACCGGCCGCATCGATATCGACGTCAGCTACGAAAAGCCGCTGCAATAATATCTGCCTGCCCGTCCCGTTGATGCCTTCCGGCGTCCGGGGACGACAGCAGAGCGGAAGGACATGCCTGAGGGGGACGTGTTATGTTTGATTTCGGAATTATTCCGCCCGCGATGTTTCTGGGCATGGTGCTGTTCATGCTGTTCGGCTTTCCGGTGGCGTTTTCGCTGGGCGCGGTCGGCATGTTCTTCGGCATGATCGGTATCGCCACCGGCCATTTCAGCGAAATGTTTCTTCAGGCCCTGCCGCTGCGGTTCTTCGGTATCGTCTCCAACGATCTGTTGCTGGCCATTCCCTTCTTCACCATGATGGGGTCCATTCTGGAGCGGTGCGGGCTGGCGGAAGACCTTCTGGAAGGTACGGGCAAGCTGTTTGGCGCGGTGCCGGGTGGCATTGCCTATGCGGTGATTTTCGTCGGCGCCATTCTGGGCGCGATTACCGGCACGGTGGCGGCCTCGGTCATCACCATGGGCATGATCTCGCTGCCGGTCATGTTGCGCTATGGCTATAACCAGCGGATCGCCACCGGCGTCATCGCGGCGTCGGGAACGATGGCCCAGCTTATTCCGCCATCGCTGGTGCTGGTCATTCTGTCCGACCAATTGGGCAAGTCGGTGGGCGACATGTATATGGGCGCCATCGGCCCGGCTGGCATGCAGATCGCCATCTATATGCTGTTCATCCTGGCGATTTCGATTTTCCGGCCTTCGCTGGTGCCACCTTTGCCGAAGGAAGTACGCGGCGAGCTGGATGGCCGGCTGATCGGCAAGGTTCTGGCCGGCATGCTGCCGTCCATCGTGCTGATTTTCCTGGTGCTGGGCACGATTTTCCTTGGTCTTGCCACGCCGACGGAAGCGGGGGCGCTGGGTGTCGTCGGCGCGCTGGTGCTGGCGGCGGTGCATCGGCGGTTGACCAGGGTGCTGGTGCGTCAGGCGATGGAATCGACCATGACCATCACCTCGATGGTGGTGATGATCCTGATCGGCTCCACCTGTTTCAGCCTGGTGTTTCAGGGCATGGACGGTTCCCGTTGGATCGAGCATCTGCTGTCCGGCCTGCCGGGGGGACAGCTAGGCTTCCTGATCTTCGTCAACTTCTTCATTTTCTTCCTCGCCTTTTTCCTCGATTTCTTCGAAATCGCCTTCATCGTCATCCCGATGCTGGCACCGGTGGCGCAGCATCTGGGCATCGACCTGATCTGGTTCGGGGTGCTGATCTGCGTCAATATGCAGACCAGTTTCATGCACCCGCCCTTTGGCTTTGCGCTGTTCTACCTGCGCAGCGTGGCACCGAAGAGCGTCAAGACCCGCGAAATCTACCTCGGCTCTATCCCGTGGATCTGCATGCAGCTGGTTATTGTCGGCGTGGTGATTTTCTGGCCGCAATCGGTGACCATGTGGGTGGAAAAGGCCAAGGATATCGACCTCGACAAGGTGAAGATCGAAGTACCGGGCTTTGGGGCAGGCGGCGGTGGCATGAGCCTGCCTTCGCTTGGCGATGGGTCTGGCCTGAATTTCGGCACGCCCCCCGGCCTGGGCGGAGCAAGCGCCCCTGCGGCAAAGCCTGCCATGGATCTCAGCCAGCCGCCGGTGTTCAAATAAGGCAGCGGGTGGCGTGTCGAAAGAAAGCAGCGTGGCGGTTCAGGCTGTCCAGCCCTGCCATTTGACCCATCGGCCATGGAAATCGGCGCGGCCGATCTCCTGGCGCTCACCGCCCGGCCAGATTTGCAGATTGAGGCTGGCGCCATCGCGCTGGCCATCTGCTTCCATTTGCAGGCGGGCGAACGGGGCCTGCGCCGTTGCCCGTTGACCGGCTTGTGCAATCAGCGCTTCGCCCTCGGCTTTCAGTGCCTGGGGAAAATATTGCCAGGCGATGGAATGATAGACGACATGCATCTGGCCCGGATGGGACGGAGCCAGTCTTTGCGTCAGCCAGTCGATTGCATCCATGCGGTCCACGTAAAGATCGTTGCTTCGTGCCAGCGCCAGGGCTGCTTTGGTGCGCTCAAGCCGGTCGGCCTGATCGGCCCAGATATAGGAAAACAACCGCTCGCAATCCTCAGCCTTGGCGGGATCGAGAGGGTTGAGATCGCAACCGGCCCGTTCCGTAACGGTGATCGTCGCAGATGGCGGCGGTGGGCCTTGCCAGTCGGGTGCGAGCAGAACCGGCGAACCATCGCCCCAGCTCGCTTCACCCAGCCGATAGGCATAGCGGTCCCATTGCAGGTTCAGCCCGGCGCTGGCGCCGATCTCCGACAACCGCAACGGCAGGCCGAACAGCGAGGCAATGGTGAGGAAGCCCGGCAAAAGGGCTGCGGAACGGCGGACCTCATTGGTCTGCGGCGCAGAATTCAGCCGGGCCTGCATGAAGGCTTGATGGTCGCGGAAGGCGGCTTCGACTGCGGCCCAAAGCGCGTCGTCCGTGGCGACATGAGGCGGATAGACAGCAGTCAGATCAGGACTTTCCCTGCTCAAAACCAGGGCATGAAGCGTACCCGCCAACCGCAGCGGCACGGAATCACCGGCAGACGTGATGTCGCCTGGCCAATCGATCAGCCGCGCGCCAATCGCGCTTGCGGGCGTCAGCCGCTCGGCGGCAAGACGGCACAGCCTTGCGGTGAAGGGTGAGCCAAGACTGTCACAGGAGCGGGCCTGATCGGTGAGGGCATGACGCAGGCTGTCAATCGTCATCTCAAACCCCTTCCGGCCGGTTTTCGGGGTCGAACTGGATGATGGTCTGCCAGATGGCGGTGAGCGCCGGTTTGCGCTCCTCCTCGATCTCGACACTGACATCATAGGTGGTCATCAGCATGCCTGCGCCGCGAAACCGGGCACCAGCCAGCACGAAGCGGCCGCGCACCCGCTTTCCCGAGCGGACCGGCGCCATCAGCCGGATTTTCTCAAAGCCGTAATTGATGCCCATAGTTTGTTCGCGGATCACCGGCAGGCAATCGTAATTCATTGCCGATAGCAGCGAGATCGTCAGAAACCCATGGGCAATGGTGCCGCCATAGGGTGTTTCGGCCTTGGCGCGTTCAGGATCGGTATGGATGAACTGGTGATCGCCGGTGGCGGTGGCGAAGGCATCGATCATGGTTTGATCGACGGTGATCCATTTGGATATGCCCAGTTCCTCCCCGACCAGGGCCGGGACATCTGCGAGAGAAATTTGACGCTGCATGCTCTGCTCTCGTTGGGTTGGGGCTCTGGTGGGTGTCCAGATCAAGAAGAACCCTATCGCCATTTGTGGCGGCTGAAAATCACGCACTCGATAATTGGGTGAAACCATGTCCTGAATGCTCAGAATCAAGCGCAAAGAGTGAGAAAATCGTTAATTCCGGTGTGCCGGGGAATGGTTTAAGGACGGTGTCGATAAAAATCATTCAATGAATGTAGACGCTTATCATGTCGTTTCTACGTCCGGCTCCCGTGGAAACCATGAGGCCCGGCATTGGCGGTCAAGGCAGACCTGTTGCGGGCGGTCTCAGCCCTCGACGAGAAATGCCACATGGCGGGGTTCGATCATCAGTTTTGAAACAGCTGCATCCGAAAAAATCTCCCGCCATCTCCCGCCTGATGAGGCGGGAAGATCGACCGTGCGCGCTTCACCGCGATTGATCAGGATTGCCAGCCGCGTGTCGCGTCCTGTGGTGCGATCCGGGGTGGCCACCAGCAGGCCTAAGAAGCGGGTCTGTGGATTTTGCCAGGTCTCGACGCTCATAGTCAGGCCGGATGCATCGATCCAGCTGACATCGCCATTGCCGGTGAAAAAGCCCGGATCTGCAAGGGCCGGAAACCGCCGGCGAAGGGCGGCCAGCCGCCCGGTATGGGCGACCAGATCGGCATCGAGCACTGACCAATCCAGCCAGGTGATGGCATTGTCCTGGCAATAGGCATTGTTGTTACCGCGCTGGCTGCGTGCGCCTTCGTCGCCAGCCGTCAGCATCACCCAGCCTTTCGAGACAAACAGGGTGGAGAGCAGAGCGATACAATCACGCTTGCGGGCGGCAAGGATATCAGGGTCGCCGGTCTCACCCTCCGTGCCATTGTTCCAGCTGTGATTGTCACTATGGCCGTCTCTGTTATCCTCGCCATTCGCCTCATTGTGCTTATCGGCATAGGACACCAGATCGAGCAGCGTGAAACCATCATGGGCGGCGATGAAATTGACGCTGCGGGTGTGGGTGCTGCCGTTACGCGAGAAAATATCCGATGAACCCGCCAGCACCGTCGCCATCTCGCCGGTCAACCCGTCATCGCCGCGCCAGAAGCGGCGCATGGTGTCGCGGGCGCGGTCGTTCCATTCCAGAAACGGTGCTGGGAAGTTGCCGAGCTGGTAGCCGCCGGGGCCGATATCCCAGGGCTCGGCAATCATCACCCGGTCCTTTAAAATCGGGTCCTGGAGCATGGCGGTTAGCGTCTCGCCCTGCGCCTCAAAGCCTGTTGCCGTCCGTCCCAGCACCGGGGCGAGATCGAAACGGAAGCCATCGACGCCCGCCGCCATGACGAAATGGCGCAAAGTGTCGAGGATCAACTGGCGCACCACCGGTCTGTCGCAGGCAATGGTGTTGCCACAGCCGGTATCGTTGACCAGCACGCCCGGCTGGTCGGGCAGGTGCCGGTAATAGCTCCTGTTGTCGAGGCCGCGCATCGATAGCGTCGCGCCGAACCGGTCGCTTTCGCCGGAATGGTTGAAGACCAGATCGAGGATGACGCCGATGCCATTCTCATGCAGGCATTCGACGGTGCGGCGCAATTCCGCCACGCCGCCGGGGCAGAGGCGCGGGTCGAGCGCCATCAGGGCAATCGGGTTATAGCCCCAGCTGTTGGAAAGGCCGAGCGGCGGCAGGTGCCGTTCATCGATCCAGGCGGTGATCGGTAAAAGCTCCACCGCATCGACGCCAATGGCTTGCAGATGGGCGATGACGGACGGATGGGCGAGGGCCGCGACCGTGCCGCGCAGGTTTTCCGGCACGTCAGGGTGCAGCATGGTGAAGCCACGCACTGGCAATTCATAGATAAAGCCGCCATCTGGCAGGCGAGGCGGCTCCAGTACAGCATGTCCGGGCGCGGTCAGGATGGCCCTGGGCGTCAGATCGGCGGTATCTTCGCCAAGCCAGGTGAGGCGCGGATCGTGACGGAAGGGGCGGTCGATTTCCAGCGCATAGGGATCGACCAGCAGCTTGGCGGGATCAAACCACAGGCCTTGATCGGGATCATACGGCCCATGGGCGCGGTAGCCGTATCGTGCTCCAGCGACTAGTCCCTTGACGGTCAGCCGGTGCAGATCGTCTTCGCCGCGCTGCATCGGCAGGCGGCGAAGCTCTATGTTTCCGGTCTCATCGAACAGGCAAAGGTCCAGACGCTCGGCATCACGGGAATAGACCGCAAATTCCGCGCCTGTTGCCGTGAGACGAGCGCCAGCACCTGTCATAGGACCATCCGCGATCAGGTGATCACGGTTGGGGCGTCGCGGCCGGTGCGGGCCTTGATGCCGGCCAGCTCCTCGGCAGCAACAATCAGGTCGGCGAGTGCCTCCTGGGTTTCGATGCCGTGATTGGAGGAGTTTGGCTCATAGCGCTCGATATAGACGCGCAGTGTTGCACCCGACGTGCCGGTGCCGGACAGACGGAAGACCACCCGTGAGCCGCCCTCGAACATCACCCTGATGCCCTGTTTCTTGCTTTCGGAATGGTCGACCGGATCGTGATAGGCGAAGTCATCGGCCTTTTCGACCTTCAATTCGCCGATCATGGTGCCGGGCAGGGCGGGAAGCTTGGCGCGCAATGCATCCATCAACCCGTTTGCCGCATCCGAATCCACTTCCTCATAGTCATGGCGGGAGTAGAAATTGCGGCCATAGGAGGCCCAATGCTGGCGCACAATGTCCTGAACGCTTTCGCCACGGCTGGCCAGCACGTTCAGCCAGAGCAGGACTGCCCAGAGCCCGTCCTTTTCGCGCACATGGCTGGAGCCGGTTCCGGCACTTTCCTCGCCGCAGATCGTCACCTTGCCGGCGTCGAGCAGATTGCCGAAGAATTTCCAGCCGGTCGGGGTCTCGTACATGCCGATCTTCAGCCGCTCGGCGACGCGGTCGGCTGCGGCACTGGTCGGCATGGAGCGGGCAATGCCGGCAATGCCGCCGGAATAGCCGGGCGCCAGATTGGCATTGGCGGCCAGAATTGCCAGACTGTCTGATGGAGTGACGAATATGCCCTTGCCGATAATCAGGTTACGGTCGCCGTCGCCGTCGGAGGCTGCGCCGAAATCAGGCGCATCCGACCCCATCATCTCGTCATAAAGCTCTTTGGCATGAACGAGGTTCGGGTCGGGATGATGACCGCCGAAATCCGGCAGCGGAACGAAATTGCGCACCGTGCCATCAGGGGCGCCGAGGCGATTTTCGAGAATTTCCTTGGCATAGGGACCGGTGACCGCGCTCATCGCGTCGAACACCATGCGGAAGCCGAGGCTGAACAGATTGCGGATACCGGCAAAATCGAACAATTGCTCCATCAGCGCGGCATAATCGGCAACCGGGTCGATGACTTCGACAGTCATTTCGCCCAGATCGAATGTGCCGATCCGGTCGAGATTGATGTCGGCTGCCTCAACCGTCTTATAGGCGGTGATGGTCTTGGTATTGGTGTATATCGCGTCGGTGATCTTTTCGGGCGCAGGTCCACCATTGCCGATATTGTATTTGATGCCGAAATCTTCGGTCGGGCCGCCGGGATTGTGGCTGGCCGACAGCACGATGCCGCCAAAGGCCTTGTATTTGCGGATAATGTTGGAGGCCGCTGGCGTCGATAGAATGCCGCCCTGACCGACCAGCACCCGGCCAAAGCCGTTGGCCGCCGCCATCTTGATGGCTTTCTGGATGACTTCACGGTTGTAAAACCGGCCATCGCCACCAATTACCAGCGTCTTGCCTTTGAAATCCTCAAGCGAATCGAAAATCGACTGGATGAAGTTTTCGGCGTAATGCTCCTGCTGGAATTGGGGCACCTTCTTGCGCAGACCCGACGTGCCGGGTTTCTGGTCCGAATAGGGTTTGGTTGGAACCGTAATAATCATGCGTGTTTCAGCCTTTTCCGAGGAGGCGGTTATAAACATCGACGTAGCGCTGGGCGCTTGCTGTCCAGGATACGTCTGCTTTCATGCCCTGCTTCTGGATCTGATACCATAGTTTCTTGTCGTCGAAGAGGCGGATCGCCCGGCGTACCGCCTGTCGCAACCCTGCCACCGTGACCGGGGCGAACTGTATGCCGGTGGCAGCCTTTGCCGCAAGTGCCGCCGCATTGGCGTCGATGACCGTGTCATTCAAACCACCGGTGCGGCTCACCACCGGAACACAGCCGTAGCGCAGGCCGTAAAGCTGGGTCAAGCCGCAAGGTTCGAATCTTGACGGAATGAGGATGGCATCGGCACCCGCCTGCATCAGATGCGACAGCGGTTCGTTATAACCCATCACCATGCCGATCCGGCCCGGATGACGGCTGGCTGCCGCCTGCAAGGCCTCTTCCAGGGCGGGGTCGCCGGACCCCAGAATGACCAGTTTGCCGCCTGCGGCCACCAGATCGTCGGCGACCTCGGCCAGCACATCCATGCCCTTTTGCCAGGTGAGGCGGGAAATCACACAGAAAATCGGTGCCGCATCGTCATCAAGGCCGAAATGCCGGGTGAGTGCCTCGCGGTTGGCGACGCGCTTGCGCAGGGTAGCAGTGCTATAAGGGGAGGCGATCAGCCCGTCATCATCGGGGTTCCAGACGGCGGTATCGATGCCGTTGACGATACCGAACAGGTCATTGGCGCGGCTGGCGATCAGCCCTTCCATGCCCATGCCGAAATGCGGATCGAGAATTTCCTCGGCGTAAGACGGGCTGACGGTGCTGATGGCGTGGGCCGTGGCAATGCCGCCTTTCAGAAAAGCCAGTGTGCCGT
Source organism: Agrobacterium vitis (assembly GCF_037039395.1). Classification (NCBI taxonomy): domain Bacteria; kingdom Pseudomonadati; phylum Pseudomonadota; class Alphaproteobacteria; order Hyphomicrobiales; family Rhizobiaceae; genus Gillisella; species Gillisella vitis. The sequence continues at coordinate 2,494,587 of NZ_CP146242.1, forward strand.
AATATTCAAGCGCTTCCCACAGCGCATGCTCTGGCAGGCCAAGAGCGGGGAGAATGTCGGCGGAAAATTGCCCCTGAAAGGCGATGTTGTGAATGGTGATGAGGCTCGGAACTTCCGGCTTCTCATCGTAGCGCATATAAACCGGCACCAGAGCGGCCTGCCAATCGTGGACATGCACGAGGTCAGGTCGCCAATCATCCAGTGCGCCTTGGGCAATACGGGCACCCGCCAGCGACAACGCCGCGAACCGTTTCCAGTTGTCGGCGAAATCGCGGCCATCGCTGTCAACATAAGGGCCGCCAGCCCGCTTGTAGAGCGTTGGCGCATCAAGGATCAGCAGGTCCAGGCCCTCATGCCGGGCCGAAAGTACGGTTGCCGTCTCGCCGAGAAGGTCAGGCATATGCAGGAGCACATCCGTGTTAACAAGCTTGGCGAGGACTGCCGGATAGCCCGGCAGCAGGGTTCTGGTTTCTATGCCCAAGGGTTCGAGCGCCAGGGGCAGGGCGCCCGCCACATCGGCGAGACCGCCGGTCTTGATCAGCGGATAGACTTCCGATGCAACGGACAGGATGTTCATGTGCCCGATTGCTCCAGCTTGTCCAGCATGGCCTGGGTGATCAGGCAGATGCCGTTTTCACTGCGGCGGAAGCGTTTGGCGTCGATTTCCGGGTCCTCGCCGACAATCAGGCCTTCGGGGATGTTGACGCCATGGTCGATCACCACATTGGTCAAGCGGGCATGACGGCCAATGGTGACCTTGGGCAGAATGACGGCGCCTTCCAGTCTCGAATAGGAATTGGCGCGAACCCCGGTAAACAGCAGGCTGCGATAGAGCGTCGAGCCGGAAATGATGCAATCGCCCGAGACCAGAGAGGAAATCGCCGAACCGCGACGGCCTTCATCGTCGTGGACGAACTTTGCCGGCGGATTGATTTCGGCATAGGTCCAGATCGGCCAGGATTTATCGTAGATATCCAGTTCTGGCAGGATGTCGGTCAGGTCGACATTGGCCTGCCAATAGGCATCGATGGTGCCGACATCGCGCCAATAGGGGGTCTTTTCGAAATCCGAGCGCACGCAGGAGGAGGCAAAGCGATGCGCCACGGCTTTGCCATGCTCGACGATATAGGGAATGATGTCCTTGCCAAAATCCCGGCTGGAATTGGGGTCGGCGGCGTCGCGGCGCAGGCAATCCATCAGGAATTTGGTGTGGAACACATAAATGCCCATCGAGGCGAGCGCCATGGTCTCGTTGCCGGGAATGCCCGGTGGATCGGCGGGCTTTTCGACGAAGGCAATGATCTGGTCCTTTTCGTCGACATGCATGACACCGAAAGCCGAGGCTTCCATGCGTGGCACTTCCATGCAGCCAATGGTGACATCGGCACCACTGTCGACATGCTGCTGGAGCATGAATTCATAGTCCATCTTATAGACGTGGTCGCCCGCCAGGATCACCATATATTCCGGGCCATAAGGCTCGATAATATCGATATTCTGGAAGACGGCATCTGCCGTGCCTTCATACCATTGCGTTTCGGAAACGCGCTGGCTGGCGGGCAGGATGTCGAAGCTCTCATTGCGTTCCGGCCGCAGGAAATCCCAGCCGCGCTGCATGTGGCGGATCAGCGAATGGGCCTTGTACTGGGTGGCGACGCCGATGCGGCGAATGCCGGAATTTAGCGCGTTCGACAGGGCAAAATCGATAATCCGGGCCTTGCCGCCGAAATAGACGGCGGGTTTTGCCCGCCGGTCGGTCAGTTCCTTAAGGCGGCTGCCGCGTCCGCCGGCCAATACATAGGCCATGGCGTCACGCGCCAGCGGCTGAATTCTCTTTGTCGGCGTCATGTAATCTCCTCCCGCATGTCTAAAATACGTGTTCGTCTTACTGTTCCAACTCCAGCATGATCACAGCCAGCGGCGGCAGTGACAGCGTCGCGTGCGCCCATGGCGCCTTGTCGGGGGTCGTTGCCGCATCCAGTACGGCCTCCACCCGGCCGCCATTGCCCTTGCCGCTACCGCCATAGATCTCGGCATCGGTATTGAGGATTTCCCGCCACCGCCCGGCCACCGGCAGCGGAACGTCGTAACGCTCGTAATAGACCGGCGTCAGATTGGCGATGACAGCCACCGGCCGTTCACCGGGCGTCTTGCGCAACCAGGCAAAGACCGATTGATCGGCATCCTCGCTGATCAGCCATTCGAACCCTTCGCCCTCGCAGTCGCGGGCATGCAGCGCCGGCTTGTTGCGATAGGTAAAGTTCAGATCACGCACCAGACGGCGCATGCCCTCATGCAGCGGATATTGCAGCAGGTTCCAATCCAGCGACCGTTCCTCGCTCCATTCGCTCCACTGGGCAAATTCCTGGCCCATGAACAGCAGTTTCTTGCCGGGATAACCCCACATGAAGCCATAATAGGCGCGAAGATTGGCAAATTTCTGCCAGTCGTCGCCGGGCATTTTGGCAATCATCGAGCCTTTGCCATGCACCACTTCATCGTGGGAAATCGGCAGCATGAAATTTTCGCTATAGGCATAGATCAGCCCGAAGGTGATTTCATGATGGTGATGCTTGCGATGCACGGGGTCGCGGGCAAAATAGCTTAAAGTGTCGTGCATGAAGCCCATGTTCCACTTGAAGCCGAAGCCGAGACCGCCTTCATGCACAGGCTGGGACACTTTCGGCCAGGAGGTGCTTTCCTCGGCAATGGTCATCACCTGTGGATGGGCGCCGTAGATATGCTCGTTCATCTTTTGCAGGAAGCGCACCGCCTCCAGGTTTTCCCGCCCGCCATATTCGTTGGGGATCCACTCGCCTTCCTTGCGGGAATAATCGAGATAGAGCATCGAGGCGACCGCATCGACCCGCACGCCATCCAGGTGGAATTTTTCCGCCCAGTAGAGCGCATTGTTGACCAGATAGGACAGAACCTCGATCCGCCCGTAATTGTAGATCGCGGTGTTCCAGTCGGGGTGGAAGCCTTTGCGTGGGTCCTCATGCTCATAAAGAGCGGTGCCGTCGAAAAAGCGCAGCCCATGGGCATCGGTCGGGAAATGGGCCGGAACCCAGTCGAGAATGACGCTGAGGCCGACCTTGTGACAGCCGTTGACGAAGCGGGCAAAGCCTTCCGGCTCGCCAAACCGCGCACTCGGCGCATAAAGCCCTGTCGTCTGGTAGCCCCAGGACGGGTCATAGGGATGTTCTGATATGGGCAGGAATTCGATATGGGTAAAGCCCATCTCGGTGCAATAGGGGATCAGCCGTTCCGCCAGCTCGTCCCAGCTGAGAAAGGTGCCGTCAGGCCGCTTCTGCCAGGAACCGGCATGAACCTCGTAGACCGAGATCGGCTGACGGCGCTTGTCGATGCTGCCCCAATGGGCCAGATGCGCAGCATCCTCCCAGTCCTGGGAAAGCTCGGCGGCGGTGACGGAAGCGGTTTGCGGGCGAAATTCGCTGCGGCGGGCGAAAGGATCGGCCTTCAACGGCAAAAGCTCGCCATTGACGCCGATAATCTCGTATTTATAGGCAGAACCGGGCCGGACATCAGGGGCGAAAATCTCCCAGATGCCGGTATCGCGGCGCAACCGCATCACATGGCGGCGGCCATCCCATTCATTGAAATCGCCGACCACCGAGACCCGTCTTGCATTCGGCGCCCAGACGGCGAAATGAAAGCCATCGACGCCCTGATGCTTGATCGGGTGTGCGCCCATCTTGTCGAACAGCCGCAGATGCGATCCTTCGCGCAGGAAGTAATCGTCCATCGGACCGAGAACCGGGCCGAAACTATAGGGATCGGTCAGCGACCATTCCACATCGCCCCGGCAGGCGCGGTAGCGCAGCGGCTGCTGGGACTTGATCGCCACCGGACCGGCGAAAAAGCCAGCTGGGTCGAGACAGGCCAGCTCTCCGGCAAGGCTTCCGTCGAGTGTGAGCGCGGTAATGCTGTCGGCGCCCGGCACGAAACAGCGGGCAATAAAACCATCCGCACCGGCGTGTACGCCCAGCACCGAAAACGGATCGGTGTGCAGGCCCGCGACGATGGCTTCGATCTCGGCAGAAGAAAGGTGGTCAGTCGAGTGCGGATTTCCGCTCTCGGCTGATGCCTGCGTCTGCCTGGTTGTTTTCTTCATCAGGCTCTCCAGATGTCGGCCGTATACTGTCTGATCGTCCGGTCGGAGGAGAACCAGCCCATGCGGGCCGTATTTAGAATGGCTTTGGATTGCCAGAGGGGCTGGTCGGTCCAGACCGCATCCACCTGACGTTGGGCTGTGGCATAGGCATCGAAATCGGCAGCCACCATGAACCAGTCATGGTTATAGAGCCCATCCACCAGGCTGGAGAACCGGTCCCGATCGTCAGGCGAGAACACGCCGGACGCAATGGCGGCCAGCGCCTGTGACAGTTCGCGCGACCGTTCGATGATCGGGCGTGGGGTGTGCCCCTCGGCACGCACCTTGCCGACCTCTTCCGCAGTCATTCCAAAGATAAAGATATTGTCTTCTCCGACGTGATCGCGCATTTCCACATTGGCCCCATCAAGGGTGCCGATGGTCAGCGCACCGTTTAACGCGAACTTCATGTTCCCGGTTCCCGATGCTTCCATGCCGGCGGTGGAAATTTGTTCGGAGAGGTCGGCAGCCGGCACCATGACCTCGGCCAGCGACACATTGTAATTGGGAATGAACACCACTTTCAGCAGGCCGCGCACCGACGGGTCGTTGTTGATGACCCGCGCGACGTCATTGGCCAGTTTGATGATCAGCTTGGCATTGTGATAGCTCGGCGCTGCTTTGCCTGCGAACAGCTTGACGCGCGGCGCCCAGTCGCGTTCCGGATGCGAGCGGATCTGGTCGTAGAGCGCCACGGTCTCGATGATGTTCAGGAGCTGGCGCTTGTATTCGTGGATGCGCTTGATCTGGATATCGAACATGGCAGAGGGATCGAGCCGGATGCCCATGCGGCTGGCGACCAGATTGGCCAGCTGCTCCTTGTTGGCCCGCTTGACGGCGGCAAATTTCTGCTGGAAGGCGCTGTCCTTGGCAAAGCCATCCAGCGCGGTCAGCTTTTCGGCATCGTCGAGGAAGTCGTCACCGATTGCTTCGCGGATCAGCGAGGTCAGGCCGGGATTGCACTGCATCAGCCAACGGCGTGGTGTGATGCCATTGGTCTTGTTGTTGATCCGGTCCGGGTAGAGCTTGTGCAGGGTGGCAAACACCGTTTCCTTCATCAGCTCGGTATGCAGGGCCGAGACGCCATTGATCGAATGGGAGCCCATGAAGGCCAGATTGCCCATCCGCACCCGGCGGTCGCCGCTTTCATCGATCAGCGACAGGCTGGTGATTTCCAGATCGGTGAAATTCTTCTGCTTGCGCGCTTCCACCAGGCATTTGGCGTTGATCGCGTAAACCAGCTGCATATGGCGCGGCAACAGCCGCTCGAACAACGGCACCGGCCAGCTTTCCAGCGCTTCGGGCAGAAGCGTGTGGTTGGTATAGGAGAAGGTCTCGCGGGTCACGTCCCAGGCGGTGTCGAAATCCATGCCGTGGACGTCGGTCAATTGCCGCATCAGTTCAGCGACAGAGACGGCAGGATGGGTGTCGTTGAGCTGGATCGCCACCTTTTTCGGCAGGTCGGTCAGCGCATTGCCCTGTTGCAGGTGGCGCCGGACGATGTCTTGAAGCGATGCCGAGCAGAAGAAATATTCCTGCCGCAACCGCAGTTCCTGGCCAGCCGCAGTGGCATCGGCTGGATAAAGCACCCGGGTCAGGCTTTCAGCCCGGTTGCTTTCGCGCAGCGCACCAATATGGTCGCCCGCATTGAAGGCATCGAGCAGGATCGGGTCGATCGGCTGGGCCGACCAGAGGCGAAGCGTGTTGATACGCTCGCCGCGCCAGCCGACGATTGGCGTGTCATAGGCGGTGGCGATCACCCGCTCGCTCGGCTTCCAGACGTGGCGGATTTCCTCGCCGCTGGTGCCGTTGGAGGCGGTCTCAACGCCGCCGCCGAAGCCGACTTCGTAAGAGCTTTCACGCCGCTCGAATTCCCAGGGATTGCCGTGGGCGAGCCAGGTTTCCGGCAGTTCCACCTGCCAGCCATCGGCCATCTGCTGGCGAAACAGGCCGTGGACGTAGCGGATACCATAGCCATAGGCCGGGATATTCACCGTCGCCATGCTTTCCATGAAACAGGCGGCCAGACGGCCAAGCCCGCCATTGCCCAGTGCCGCATCGGGTTCCAGCCCGGCGATGACGCCAAGATCGACACCGAGCGATTCCAGCGCCGCCTTGATCTCTTCGACCAGGCCGAGATTGGTCATCGCATCGCGCATCAACCGGCCGATCAGAAACTCCAGCGACAGATAATAGACCCGCTTGGCATTGGTGGAATAGGTCTGGCGGGTGGATTCCATCCACTTGTCGATGATGCGGTCGCGCACCACCAGAATGGTGGCGGTCAGCCAGTCATGAGGCTTGGCAACCTTGGCGTCCTTGCCGATACCATAGGTCAGCCGCTCGATGATTTCGGCGGCCAGCGTTTCCGGATTGGAGACGCGGGGCTTTGGAAGGGGGAGGTCGGCCTTTGGATGAGTTTCATTCATGACTTCGCCACATGGTGAGGAGGAAAGGGCAGGGCGCGAGACCGATGGTCATGCGGTTTGCCAACCACCGGCACATACAGTGTATGCATCCTTGGCGAATAGTTGCAACAGCGTATTTTTTTGAAGAGCAGTCGTTGCTTCGTGTTTTTATGGCTCAGTTAAGCCCCGGATTATTCTTGGGATTATTGTTGCGTCCGCACTTTGTGCGGATACTTCGCCCTTTGCGCCATCACGAAAGCTTGGAGGGCCCGCGATAATCGCGAGATGTTGGGGATGGGCCGCAAGGATGCGGCCAGCCCGCAAGCCATTTTCCCCGCTACTTGTCGGCCATGGACGGCAGAAAGTCCTCGACCTGTTTGCGCTCGCCCTCTTCCAGCACCTCGATGTGTTCGGCCCAGAATTTGGCGGCTTCCGCCGGTTCGCCTTCCCATTTGCGGGTATCGGTGATGTTGTCATCCATCTTCAATTTCCGGGTGCCGCCCAGTTCCAGATAGCGTTTTGCCAGTTTCAGCGACGGTGTGTCTTCCATGGTTCGCTCCTTGTGTTTCAAGGAGGCTAAAGGCTGGCCAGAGGCGGAAAGTTCCAGACATCTTCGTCCAGCCCAGGTTTCGCTCACTCCCAGGTTGTTTTTCGATTGCCCTGGAGCGATTTGGCCACCAATCAGTTGGTCAGGCGGGTCGAGGTGGAGGTCGCTTTCTTGCCGATTTCCCCGAAGGCGGCGACAAGGCTGGCCGCATCGGTCGCCTCGTAATAGTGCGAGGCGTCACTGGCGCAGGCACTGAGCAGCGACTTGCCTTTGTCGGGTGCCATGAACGCAACAGTATAGATCTGGATGCCATCGGCCTTGATGCTTGTGCATTGGCTGCGCACGGCGGAGTCGATGCTGGAGCTCCAGCTGCTGCTGTTGCCGGTCATTTCCCCGTCCGTCATGAACACAATGTAGCGGCCAATCTTGCTGACGCTTGATACATTATGGGCGGTAATCTCTGTCTTGTTGGATGTTTGCAGCGCGCTATAGGCAGCACTCAGCGCGCCTCTGGCATCGGTGCCGCCGGTGGCGCTGAGCGCGTTGACGTAGGTGACGACATTGGCGGTTCCCCAGCTCATCGCCTGGGCGGTATCAGCACTGGCATTGTAGGAATCGGCGCCGGTGCGCACATATTCACTGTTTGGATCGGCCTTCTTGAGCTGTGAGGCCAGATCCGCGACGGCCAGCTTCAGCGACTCGATCTTCGTGTATTTTTTTGTGCAGCTATAGCTCGTCGTCGTGGTCTTCTTGTTGTAGCCATAGCCAGACGTCGTGGTTTTGGTGCAGGTCCCCGTGTAGGTCGTCGTCGTTTCGTCGTTCATCGAACCTGATCGGTCGAGCACCAGATACATCGAAAGCGGGCTCTCGGAGGCCGTGGTCGCGGCCTGGGCCTTGCCATAGGCCTTCAGCGTCACCGTCTCCCACCCCAAAACCCTCGAAAGCGCATTCATGGTGATGGTATAGCTACCTGTCAGTTCTACGTCATAGGCGGTCGATGAGCTGTTGACCTGAGTAGTCTTGACGGAAATATCCGGTTCCGGCTGTGTGATCTGGTCCACCGAACTGGTGTTCTCGTCTCTGGCCATGGTATTGGCCAGCTGCGAGGAAAGGAAGCTCTTGGCAAGGGCAATGGCGTCAGCCTCGCTCATGCCGTTGCTCATTGCCGAGGCGGCAGCAAGGGCTGCTGCATCCACCGAGCTTTGCAGGGCGCTTTTTGATTGCACCGTCTCCGTCGCATCCATCGCCAGGCCTGCCACGCCGATGGACACCGGCAGGAGAACAGCGGTCATCATGCCGAAATTGCCACCTGTATGGCGCAGCAGGGGAATTGCCAAAGCGGCGGATCGCCGTGCTTTCGAGGCGAGCAAACGACAGGCACGCAAATGAGGGCTAAGCGCCGAAATGACCATCATGTCCATCCGTGACGTTGATCCGGCACCTGTCATCTCTTCAGTGAAACGAAAGCGTCGGTCGTGTTTCCTGCAACAGGACCGTGGCTTGACGATCCGCATCGCTGCTGAGGAATTGATAGGACACACTGCTTGCAACTGGCTTAATGGGGTTGCTCAAATGCAACCTATTCCTGAAATAGTGCGGTTGAAACGGCGGCGATATTCGCCTCGTCAGCCAATCGGAATCAGGTCCACCGCCTGGACGGTCGTGTGGCTGCCATAGCCTTTCAAAACGCCGATGACAGGCGCGACATCGGAATAGTCACGGCCATAGGCGACGACGACATGGTCGGTGCCGGCGGTGATATTATTGGTCGGGTCAAGCTCGACCCAGCCGACGGTTTTGCCGCACCAGACCCTGACCCAGGCATGCATGGCGTCGGCGCCTGCCAGCCGTTCCTTGCCTGGCGGCGGAATGGTGCGCAGGAAGCCGCTGACATAGCCCGAGGGAATGCCGAGGCTGCGCAGCGCCACGATCATGATATGGGAAAAATCCTGGCAGACCCCCTTTTTCAGCGCAAAGGCTTGTTTCGGGGTGGTATCGACAGTGGTGGCCTTGGGGTCGTATTTGAAATCCTTGTGGATGCGGGCGCAAAGCTGTTCAGCGATTTGGCGCACCGTCATGCCGGGCTTCACGACGGAGCGGGCATAGGCGGCAATATCGGGGTTTTCAGGCAGCCGTGGGCTCGATCCGGTGAAATGATGCGGGGAGGCTGGCTCCAGAGACCAATATTCGAAAAGCTCGACCGCAAGCCTTTCGGGCAATGGAGAAAAATCCGCGGTGAACGGCTGGCTGTCCACCTGAATACGGGCCTGAAGGCGGATATCCAGTGTGTCATGGGAAGAACGATAGGCGAAAGTCGTGGTGGGATGCGCGAAAAAATCGGCAAAGCCGGTACGCTCATCCGGCTGCGGCTCGATGGAAATCGAACCGGCGATTAGCCTTTGCCGCTCCGGCAGCGAGATCGGCATGATACGCAGGATATGACGTCCGCCAGCGGCCGCCACATCGTAGTCATAGCCCATATGCAAGGTCAGGTCATACAGCATGGTTGCGTCTTTGCGTGCTCATCCGAGATAGGTTTGCGCTAAGAGATCAGACAGCAATTCCAGTTCTTTTTCCAGATGATTGTAGATCTCAGGCGTCATCATTTCCGGCGTCATCACCGCCACGCTTGAATGCAGCCTGACGGTTTCGCGCAGGAAGCGCGACATTTGGCCGTTGACCTTGGCATTGGGCAATTGTTCCACTTCATTGTGGATCTCGTTGAGCTGAAACAGGATGGAGCGCGGGTTGAGCGGATCGAGCGCCAGAAGATCGGTCACGGTCAGATAGGCGGTGTTGACATTATAACGCCGCCGATGGGTCATGACGTTGTCACCGATCTCCAGCAGCATGTCGAGCGCGCCGTCTGGTGCGTCCTGCCCCGCCATATGACCCAGCAGCCGGGTCATGTGCATGCCACGCTCCAGGTAGCGGCCGATAGCGAGGAACCTCCAGCCGGTGAAGCGATACATGTTTTCATGCACCAGACCGGCAAAACCCGCCAGCTTGCGCAGCAGGATGGTCATGGCATGCGAGGCGTCGTCGCCCGGCTTGATCTTTTCATGGAAGCGGCGTGCGGTCTTGGCGAGATCATTCAGTGCCAGCCAGCCATCCGGTGAGAACCGGTCGCGGATATTGCTGGCCGAGTAGACGGCGCTGTTGATATTGCCGAGCAGGCTTTCCGGCACGCCCTGGTCTGTATTGATGTCCAGCGCTTCGAGATATTCGCTGACAAAGGCCAGAAGCGGCTGTTTCGGATCGGCTGTTTCGGCAAAGCGTGCATTCCAGGCGCGCAGAATTCTAAGCGCGCCTTCGGCCCGTTCGATATAGCGGCCCAGCCAGAACAGGTTATCGGCGGCGCGGCTGGGCAGGCTGCCCGGCATGTTGCGGGTAAACTGTTCTTCGGCTGGCAGCAGCGTGATCCGCTCGACCGGCTTGTCGGAAACGATCCACACATCGGCGGCAGATCCGCCAGCCTGCATGGCCATCGCCGCCACATCGCTGCCGCTGCCGATCCGCCCGAACCCGCCCGGCATGATCTGCCAGCCATCCCTGGTGCGCGCCGCAAACACCCGCAAGCTCATCGGCCTCGGTTGCAGCCTGCCATCGACCATGGCGGGGGTGGTGGAGAGCGTCACGGCTTCCTGGCCGACCAGCTTGGCACCGTCGGTTTCCAGCCAGCCGGCAATCGATTGCTGAGCGGTTTCCCGCAAGGTCGCGCCCAGGACCGATTGCCTGTTGTCATCGAAAAACGGCTGGCGCGAATAGGCCGGGCCGATCACCATTTTCTCGATATTGTGGGCGACATGGTCGCGCTCCTGCTTCTGCCCGCACCACCATGTGGCAATCGAGGGCAGCAGCAGATCCTCGCCCAGCAGATGCCGACAGATGGTGGGCAGGAAAGCCATCAGCGCCCGGGTTTCCAGAATGCCGGAACCGAGTGCGTTGACGAAGGTGACCGCATTGTTGCGCAGCGCCTGCACCACGCCCGGTGTGCCGATATGGCTGAGCTGGTTCAGTTCCAGAGGATCGGCAAAGGCCGCATCCAGACGTCGCCACAGCACCCCGATCGGCTTCAGCCCGGCCACGGTGCGCACCATCACCTTGCCGTTGACCACAGTCAGATCCTCGCCCTCCAGCAGCATGATGCCGAGATAGCGGGCAATATAGGCATGTTCGAAATAGGTTTCATTGGCCGGGCCGGGGGACAGCACGGCGATCCGGTCATCAGGGCTTTGCTTATGGCCCTGAAGCGCATCACGAAACGCCCCGAAGAACGAGGCAAGCCGGTGGACATGGGTTTCGGCATAGATGTCGGAAAAGGCCCGGGCCGTCGCCACGCGGTTTTCCAGCGCAAATCCGGCCCCGGAGGGGGCCTGCGTGCGGTCGGCCAGCACCCACCAGGCGCCATCCGGCCCACGGCCGATCTCGAACGAACAAAAATGCAGGTAATGGCCACCCGCCGGTTTCACCCCGACCAGGGGTCGCAGAAATTCACCATTGGCGGCAATCAGTGCGGGCGGAATGAAGCCTTCCTGTACCAGCCTGTTATCACTGTAGATATCGGCGACAACCTGTTCCAGCAATTCGGCCCGCTGCACCAGCCCGCGCGCCAGAACCTGCCATTCGGCATCGGCGATCAACACCGGAATATGGGAAAACGGCCAGGCCCGCTCGGTGGGACCGGCAGACCCGTAGGCGCGGTAGAAGACCCCGGCATCGCGCAGATAGCGGTCGGCACGGGCAAAGCGCTCGTGCAATTGCTCTTCATCCATGCCGTTGATGGCGGCGACGAAATTCTGCCAGACCGGACGGATGTTGCCATCCCGGTCCAGCATTTCATCGGCAGCACCGGGCAAGGCCCGGTAGCCATCGGCAAATGCCGCTCCGGGGTCTTTTTCCAGCCTGTCCATCTCAATGGCCGTACGCTTGGTCATCTTCATTCCTGCCGAAGCATGTCGTCTCCGCAAAACCGTTTCACATTTTTACGCGACATAGCTTCTTGTTGGCGCATGTCGTTGCCGTAAAACCGTTTCACACTTTTACGCGACATGCTTTCTTGCCGAAGCATGTCGTCTCCGTAAAACCGCTACACACTTTTACGCGACATGCTTAAATCCCCTGTGGTCGCCGCAAATCCAATGTGTGCGGAAATTCCGGCGAGACGGCTTCCGGCCACAGCGGATAAGATCCGGCTGTATGACCCCAGGGTTCGAACCGCGCAAGCCGCCGGGCCTCCGCTTCATTACCATTCACAGGGAAAGTATCATAACTGCGACCACCGGGATGCGCGACATGATACACACAACCGCCAATCGACCGCCCTGTCCATATATCATAAACGTCGAATGTTAGCGGTGTGTTTACAGGCAGGACCGGATGCAGGCCCGATGCCGGTTGCCAGGCCTTGTAGCGCACGCCGGCGACGGCCACGCCATTGGTGCCGCTTTTCTTCAGCGGCAGGCGGCGGCCATTGCAGGCAATGGTGTAACGGTCGGGATTGGCGGTCTCCAGCTTGACCTGCAAACGCTCGACGGAACTATCGACATAGCGCACCGTCCCGCCGATGGCACCTTCCTCGCCCATCACATGCCAGGGCTCCAGCGCCTGGCGCAGCTCCAGTTTGCTGTCTTCGTATTCCACCTGTCCGACGAAGGGGAAGCGGAATTCGAGCTGGGCTGCAAACCATTCCGGCTTGAAATCGAAACCGTGTTCGCGCAGGTCGGCCAGAACTTCGAGGAAATCCTGCCAGAGATAATGCGGCAGCATGAAGCGGTCGTGCAGCGCCGTGCCCCAGCGCACGAAATTTCCGCCGATCGGGTTCTTCCAGAACCGTGCGATCAGCGCCCGCACCAGCAATTGCTGGGCCAGCGACATGCGGGCATTCGGCGGCATTTCAAAGCCACGGAATTCGACCAGACCCAGTCTGCCTGTCGGCCCGTCCGGCGAGAACAGCTTGTCGATGCAGATTTCCGAGCGATGGGTGTTGCCGGTGACATCGGTCAGCAGGTTGCGAAACAGCCGGTCGACCAGCCAGGGCAGGGGCGGCAGAGTTCCATTGCCCGGCATGGGGATCTGGGCCAGGGCGATTTCCAGCTCATAGAGCGTATCATGGCGGGCCTCGTCAAAGCGCGGCGCCTGGCTGGTCGGGCCAATGAACATGCCCGAGAACATGTAGGACAAAGCCGGATGGCGCTGCCAATGCAGGACCAGGCTTTTCAGCAGATCCGGGCGGCGCAGGAACGGGCTGTCGCCGGGATTGGCGCCGCCAACCACCACATGGTTGCCACCGCCGGTGCCGGTATGACGACCGTCGATCATGAATTTGTCGGCGCCAAGCCGCGTCTGGCGAGCCTCTTCATAGATGATATCGGTGGTGGCCACGCAATCCTGCCAGCTATCGGCGGGGTGGATATTCACCTCGATAACGCCTGGATCGGGCGCGACGCGGATGACATTTATGCGCTCGTCCTGCGGCGGGGCATAGCCTTCGATGTGGATCGGCAGGCCAAGATTGCGCGCGGCGGTCTCGGCGGCGGCAACCAGTTCCAGATAGTCCTCGATCCGCTCCACCGGCGGCATGAACACGCAGAGCCGGCCATCGCGCGGCTCGACGCTCATCGCCGTGCGCACCGCGCCGGTGATATCCCCAGCCGATCCGGCAATATTCTGTTCGTTGCGGTCCTGCTGAGTATCGCTGGTCTTGCGCGAGGCTTCCGACAGCGCCCGGCCTTCGCGAGTATCCGGGCCGAAATCCGGCAGAGGCGCACGCGGAATGGACGGGTCAGCCGTGTGGATATAGGGATATTGCGAGGGCGGCACATAGGGCAGGGTGCCGAGCGGCATACGAAAGCCGACGGGACTGTCGCCTGGAATGAGGAAGATCTTGCCGCGCCGGGTGCGCCATTTCTCGCTGATCCAGCGTCGCCCGCTGGCCTTGGCGTTCCAGGCCTGGACCGGCAGGATATAGCCGGTCGGGATCGTCAAGCCGCGCTCGAACACCTTGGCGATGCGGGCGCGCTCTTCGGGGCTTTCCAGCTTGGAATTGGACGGATCGACATTTTCCGGCAGGCTGCCTTCCTTGATGATCCAGGCTGCGGGATCTTCATAGGCCGGCAGGATCATGTCAGGCTCGATCTCTAGCTCGGTGGCAATGCCGGCCATCAGCGCCTCGGCTTGCTCGTGGCTCACATTGGTATCGGCCTGTTCGGTGGCGATCAGGTCTGGATTATGCCAGATCGGCTTGCCATCCTTGCGCCAGTAGAGCGAGAACGTCCAACGGGGCAGGCTTTCCCCCGGATACCATTTGCCCTGGCCGTAATGCAGGAAGCCACCGGGCGCAAAGCGGGTGCGCAGTTTTCGGATCAATTGATCGGCCAGTGCCCGCTTGGTCGGGCCAACCGCATCGGTATTCCATTCCGCCGACTGGAAATCGTCGATCGACACGAAGGTCGGCTCGCCGCCCATGGTCAGGCGCACGTCATGGGCTTTCAGATCGCCATCGACCTTCAGGCCAAGCGCGTTCAGCGCCTCCCAGCTTTCATCGGAAAACGGCTTGGTGATGCGCGGATGCTCGGCAACCCGTGTCACCTTCATATCGAAATCGAAATCGGTCTTCGCTTCACCGAAATAGCCGCCGGAAATCGGCGCGGCATTTTTGTAATGCGGCGTGGCGGCCAGCGGAATATGGCTTTCGCCGGTCATCAGGCCGGAGGTCGGGTCCAGGCCAATCCAGCCGGCGCCGGGAATATAGGCTTCCGCCCAGGCATGCAGGTCGGTGAAATCCACCTTGGTGCCGGAAGGCCCATCGAGCGCTTCCAGATCCGGCTTCAGCTGGATCAGATAGCCGGAGACGAAGCGGGCGGCAAAGCCCAGATGCCGCAGAATCTGCACCAGCAGCCAGCTGGTATCGCGGCAGGAGCCGCGCGCCGAAGTCAGCGTTTCATCCGGTGTCTGCACGCCCGGCTCCAGGCGGATCACATAGCCGATTTCGCTTTGCAGGCGGGCATTGAGCCCGACGATCATATCGACGGTGCCCTGGCCGGGCGTCATGTCCAGGGTCTTGAGATAGGCGTCGAGGGCGGGGCTGTCCGGCTCTGGTTTCTTGTAGATCGCCAGATCCTCGCGGATATCCTCCGGGTATTCGAAGGGCCAGGTGACGGCCTCTTCCTCCGTGAAGAAATCGAAGGGATTGTAGATGCTCATATCGGCGGTGAGATCGACCTCGATCTTGAACTCGGTGACCGGGTCGGGAAACACGAAGCGGGCCAGATAGTTGCCGTAAGGGTCCTGCTGGAGATTGACGAAGTGGTTTTCAGGCGTAACCTTGAGGGAGTGGCTCAGAACCTTGGTTCTGGAATGGGCCGCCGGTTTCAGGCGAATGATCTGCGGCCCCAGGCGGATCGGCGTGTCATATTTATAATGGGTGAGATGATAAATGCTTGCCTTGATCGCCATGAAACCCCTCGTCCGTGGTCCGGACCTAATGCCATTCTGATTGTGCCTGATCTTGTGCAATGCACAGAAATAAAGCAAGTCAGGTTCTTGGGTTTTTGGTGGGCAGTGTTTTGGGTAGCACAAGGCGATGAAGTGTCTTCACTCTCGGGCTTGTCCTTAGGATCTGTTTTATGACTCTAAGTCTTTGATATTATTGACTGAAAGTTGGTGGTCTGATGCCCGGCAGAAGGCCGAGCACCACGTTGTGTTCAATCGTTGGCTTTACCAGTAAGCCCGACCGCAAAAACCCCTCAGGTCCGCCCGAACTCATCGACCAGCCGGACGATATCGTCCTCACCCAGATAGGAGCCGGTCTGGATTTCGATCATTTCCAGCATGATCTTGCCGGGATTGCCGAGCCGATGCACAGCGCCCTGGGGAATATAGATCGACTGGTTCTCGTAAAGCATCGTCACCTTATCGTTGATCGTCACTTCGGCGGTGCCGCGCACGCAGATCCAGTGTTCGGACCGATGGAAGTGCTTTTGCAGCGACAATTTCTTTTCGGGATGGACGAACAGCCGCTTCACCTGGAACCGGTCGCCGTTGAGGATCGAGGTGTAGCCGCCCCAGGGCCGCAGTGATGTCGGGTGGGTCTCGGTGAGGTTTGCCGTCTTCTTGTTACCAGCCAGAAGCTTGACCAGATTGCCGACTTCCTGGGCCTGGTCGAGCCTGCCGACAAACACCGCGTCCTCGCTGGCAATCACCGCCACGCCGTCCATGCCCTGTACGGCCAGGTGGCTGTTGCGGGAGATAACTAGTGAATTTCGGGTGTTGTGGACGGTGGCATTGCCCTTGACGACATTGCCATCGGCATCGGCCTCGCCGATCTTCCACACCGCGTCCCAGCTGCCGAGATCCGACCATTGGATGGCGGAGGGGACGACGGCGGCATTGGCGGTCTTTTCCATCACCGCATAATCGAGGGAAATCGACGGTGCTGCGGTAAAGGCCTCGGTATTGAGCCGGATGAAATCGATATCCTTGGTAGCCTTGGCAACAGCCTCTGTCGCGGCTGCCATCACCTCTGGCGCGTAGCGTTCCAGCTCCTCGATGATATCTGTCGCGCAAAACAGGAACATGCCGGAGTTCCAGTAGTAATTTCCGGCATCGATTAAAGCCTGCGCCTTTTGCGCATCCGGCTTTTCAACGAAACGGCTGACGGCATGGGCGCCATTGCCGAGATCGGCACCCAGTTCGATATAGCCATAGCCGGTGGCCGGTTCTGTCGGAGTAATGCCGAAAGTGACGAGCTTGCCGCGTCTTGCGGCGGTGGCCGCAGCCGTGATCGAGGCCAGATAGACGGCATCAACGGTGATGGCGTGGTCGGACGCCAGCACGAGCAAGGCCGCATCAGGCCCGAACCGTTCCGCAACGACGCGGGCGGCGACGGCAATGGCGGCTGCCGTGTTGCGTGCCACCGGCTCCAGCAGGATGCCCGACAGCGCCACGCCCTGTTCGCGGGCCTGTTCGGCGACCAGGAAGCGAAATTCCTCATTGGTCACCACCAACGGTGCTTCATAGACACTGGTGTCGCTGACGCGCTGCAATGTGGACTGAAAAAGCGTTTCCTCGCCCACCACTTTCAGGAACTGCTTGGCGGCGGTGGCGCGCGACAGTGGCCACAATCTTGTGCCCTTGCCGCCTGCCATGATGACGGGGACGATTTTATCGGTCATTCTCGGTCCTTTCTGCAGAAAGCGCGCGGCCGCGATCCGGAAGGATCTGGTGGCGAAAGGCATGAAAGCGCTCCGGCCTCATAGCGGGTCTGGCGTGAGGGGGTTGTTGCATTTTTCTGCAAAACATCCAAGCGCTTCGTCGGCAGCGACTGCAGAATTCCTCAAATCGGGAGAGGATTGCGATTTCAATCAGGCGTCGATTTTCTCAGGCCGAGCTATTGCGCCGGGCTGAATTGGTGCGAATGACCCATCTTTCAAACTCTCTGGCTTTTCCTGGTGAATGCGCAGGCGCGGCAAGGCATCGGGATAGTCCTTCTGGATGAAGTCCATCAGCTTTTCGCGCACATAGCAGCGCAAGTCGAAAGCTTTTCCGGCGCTGGCGGCGGACACCAGAATGCGGATCTCCATCATCTGATCCTTCAGGTCGGTGACGGCGAGGTTGAAGACATTTCCATCCCACAACGGCGCGGACCTGACGATATCCTCGGTTTTTCGGCGCAGGGTGGAGACCGGAACGGAATAATCCATGTAAAGCATGACCGTGCCGATCAGCGCGGCGCCTTCGCGGGTCCAGTTCTGGAAAGGCTTTTCGATGAAATAATTGAGCGGCAGGACCAGTCTTCGCCAATCCCAGAGCTTCACCACCACATAGGTGGCGGTTATTTCCTCGACATGGCCGAACTCCCCTTCGACAATCAGCGCGTCATCGATGCGGATCGGCTGGGTAATGGCCAGTTGCAGCCCGGCAAACAAATTTTTCAACATCGGCTGCAAGGCGAGACCGAGAACGATACCGGCGACACCCGCCGAGGCCAGCAGGCTGACGCCATATTGGCGCACCGCCGGAAAAGACATCAGAACGGCTGCCGCCGTGAGGGCGACGATGCCGGTGGCGGCCACCCTTTCCATGATTCGGGATTGGGTGACGTGCTTGCGGGCCAGCAGATTGTCTTCGGCATCAAGCTTGAAGCGACGAAGATAGACGGTCACCCAGATATGCAGGGCGGTACGGGTCATCCATCCGACAACAATGACGAAGCACAGCAGCAGAGCATGGCGTACGATGTTGGCTGCCGCATCGCTCAAAGGTGCAAGCGCGACACCGATGGAGAGCGTCCAGGTCAGGATGGCGAGCCGCAAGGGTCGCCGGGTGCGCTGCACCAGTGAGCGCCAGAAAAGATCCCGGTTTTCCGTCAGTCGTGTCAGGATACGGAAGCCGAAGTGCTGAATTAACATGCCCGCCAGAAAAGCAAGAAGCAGGACACAAAGCGAAACAGCCCAATCCGGCATCCATGCGATGGCATGTTGCAATGTTTCAAAAATAGTCTGCATCCAAACCCATCTAGGGTGCAATGCGGTATAGAAAATAGGGAAAGGGCAAAAAAATTACCCGGGAACGGTTCTTGCAGACTAGCGCGGCGATCGCGAGCGAGGCAGTAGGCGACGATGAACCGGCCTAGGGTCTTGATATGAACCAGGCTTGTCAGATCTATAAAAGGGAAAAAATCGGATGGTGGGCGTGACAGGGATTGAACCTGTGACCCCTACGATGTCAACGTAGTGCTCTCCCGCTGAGCTACACGCCCATCCGATGGCGGGGGTAAACCATGAAACCGCCGGTTCCGTCAATAGCTATTGCGCGGTTTGGACCAAGAATTCGGCAAGCATCTGTATCTGCTGGCTTTTCCGGGTTTCTGCGCAAGCGCTTCACTGTCGTGATCTACCATGCGCCAGGGCCTGGCGCATGCATCGTTTGCCGAGCCGCTTGCGATGCGACGCATGATGGTCGCAAATCGCGGCCGATTGGAGGAATCCAATCTGGGTGAGCCAGACCGTAGAACTCTGCGGTCTCAGGCGGCGGTCAGCAGCTTGTTGACCTCGTCTACCAGGTCGCGCAGGTGGAAGGGCTTGGACAGGACCTTGGCATCCTTGGGAGCCTTGGAATCGGCGTTCAGGGCCACGGCGGCAAAGCCGGTGATGAACATCACCTTCAGGTCCGGGTCGAGTTCGGTGGCGCGGCGGGCCAGCTCGATGCCGTCCATTTCCGGCATGACGATGTCGGTCAGGAGCAGGGAGAAGGGTTCTTCCCGAAGCCTGTCATAGGCACTGGCGCCATTGTCATAGGAGGATACTTTGTATCCGGCCTTTTCCAGGGCTTTCACCAGGAAGCGGCGCATGTCGTTGTCATCTTCGGCAAGAAGTATTTTCTGAGTCATTGCTGGACCGTTACTCAACTGGGATCATGGTGTTAAGCTTTCCCAGATATTCCAGCCCGTGTAAACAGCAGGTGAAGACGGGAAAGCCGGGTGTGATTTTTCGCCACTACAGCGACCTGTCCGCGTCTTTGGCGGCGCAGACAGGTCGCTGTAGCACATTATAACTGCTGCATAAGTGCTGCATGATTCTCCTGTCATGCCGTATTCGGCTTCAGGATTAATGCAGTATGGACTTCGCGGTGGGCAACTGGCAACATATGTTTCATTATGAATTGCTGATTTGGTAAAGAAGGGGTGAGATGCAGCCGGAACGCGACGATTTCGAGCTGTTTGACGTGCGCGAACCCGAACAGCATAGCATTCCCTTTGTTTACAATTCCCCCCATAGCGGCAGAGATTATCCACAGGAGTTTCTCGCCCGTTCGCGCCTGGACAGGCTTTCCATCCGCCGTTCGGAGGATCACTTCGTCGATGAGCTGTTTGCGGCAGCGCCCGACCATGGCGCGCCCTTGCTCTACGCGAAATTTCCACGCGCCTATATCGATGTCAATCGCGAGCCTTACGAGCTCGATCCGAAGATGTTTTCCGGCTCCTTGCCGCCTTACGTCAATGCCCATTCGGTGCGCGTTGCCGGAGGGCTCGGCACGATTGCGCGGATTGTGGCCGAAAATATGGAAATCTACCGGGAGCGGTTGAGTGTAGAGGAGGGGATTGCCCGGATCGAGACGATCTACAAGCCCTATCACGCCTGCCTGCGTCGGTTGATTGCCCGCACCCATGCTCATTTCGGTGCGGCCATTCTGATTGATTGCCATTCGATGCCGGGCAATATCCGGTTGAGCGGCAGCGCCATTCGTCCTGATTTCATCATTGGCGACCGATATGGCACCAGTGCTTCGGCCGAACTGACCCATGCGGCCATGCAGGTGCTCAGCGATTTCGGATTTACGGCGGTGCGCAACAAACCCTATGCCGGTGGCTTCATCACCGAACATTACGGGCGTCCCGCCAGGGGCCTGCACGCTCTACAGATCGAAATCAACCGCGCGCTGTATGTCGATGAGACCACGTTGGAAAAACGACCGGATTTCGCCTTGCTTGCAGCCACGCTGTCGCGGTTCATCGGCCAGATGGCGGAGCTTTCCAAAGGCATTGCCACGCCCGGCCTCGGCGATGGCGCGCTCGCTGCCGAATAGAGCATCATTCCGAAAAGTAGAAGTCGACCGAAAAGTGGAAACCGGCTCTGGACCCCGCGACGCACAGCGCGATAGGGCAAAAAAAACCGCGCTCGAGGCGCGGCAAGTCTAGGGAGGAAACACCCAAGGAGGGTATTTACAGTCGAAAGACTGTAAGACGTATAATATTTTGCATTGCACAAATGTCAAGACGGTTTTGGCATTTTTTTAATCACGATTATTATTTGGGCATTTGCATCGAGGGAATGCTCGAATGGCGTGCAATTCGGTGATCTGCCGCCGTCCTGATAAATTTATGCTGGAGCGAATTCCGATCCGGCGTTTTATGCCGTAAGAAACGTCCACGTTCACCCTACCGAGGAAGCCGCATGCGCCCCGACAAGACGTTTTTCGACAGCCTCGCCGAGGCCGCCAAGGCCGAGACCCTGCCACGCTTTCGCTCAATGCTGGATGTCGTCAACAAGGATGCGGGCGGCTATGATCCCGTCACCGAAGGCGATAAGGCGGCGGAAACCGCGATCCGCGTGCTGATCGAGGCCAAGTTTCCTGATCACGGCATTCTGGGCGAGGAACATGACAATATCGGCCTTGGCCGCGATTGCGTCTGGGTGATTGATCCGATCGATGGAACGCGGGCGTTCATTTCCGGTCTGCCCACCTGGGGAACACTGATCGGTTTTCAGGAACACGGTCATGCGGTGATGGGCATGATGGACCAGCCTTTTACCGGCGAGCGTTATTTTGCCGATGGGGAGAAAGCCTGGTACAGCGGGCCGGATGGCCAGCGGCAGATCACAACGCGGGCCTGCACCGGCCTCGCGGATGCGGTGCTTTACACCACCTCACCGGATATTTTTCTGGAAGACGAGCGGCCGCGTTTCGATGCGGTGCGGGCCAAGGTGCGGCTGACCCGCTATGGCGTGGATTGCTATGCCTATGCGCTGCTGGCGGCAGGCTTTGTCGATCTGGTGATCGAAACGGGGCTGAAGCCTTATGATGTCGGCGCACTGATCCCGATCATCGAGCAAGCAGGCGGGGTGATCACCACCTGGGACGGAGGCCGCCCGGAAGCCGGTGCCAAGATCATCGCGGCAAGCTCCATCGCGGTTCATCAGCAGGCACTGGCAATTCTGGCGGGGTGATCGCCGCCGGTGCCATGCTGGATCGTCCATGATGCGGCAGATATAAACTGCTACAGCGTCCTGTGGCATATGTGCCGCAGGACGCTGTAGGGGTATTCTCAGGTCTGGTGAGACCGGCGATTAGCCGAGTATACCTGCTTGCGCTTCGATGGCCTCAATCTCGCTTGGAACCTCGCCTTGCGGCTGGTACTTTTGCAGGCCGGCATGGAACGGACATCCAGCAAATTTCGGATCGTCCTTGTAGAGCGAAACGTAATGCTCGGGAAACGCCTGATCAAGGGCTCGGATGCCAGCCTTGATGTCCGCCTTTTCATCCTTGCTCATTTTGTCGCGTGATTCGATATAGCTTTCCGTCGGATCGTCTAACTGGGTTTCCAGATACCAGAAGATCAGGCCCATCAATTTGGGCAGAACATCCTGCGCCATCGGATAGGCAGGTTCGATCTGCATGGTTTCAAGGGTTGTGGGCAGCGACATCGAGCGGAGCAGCTGGTGTCCGAGCCAATGCAGTTCCTTGGGGAAAAAGCGGAAGACGAATTGCTCATAAATCGCCGTGGCGATGAGGTTGCCGCGCTCGTGCTTCGGCTTATCCATCTCTTCTATCGCTTCGCAATAGCTGATCAGACCCGCGAAGTCCTCGGGATAGCCGTGCAGCGGCTGATTGTTCTCGGCCACGAACAGCTTGGACATTTCCAGCCAGAACCGATGGGAGGCGATCTGTTCCTTTTCCGAAATGCCCGGCAGCCCCATGCGCAACCGGAGACGGTGCATGGTTATGGCCGTAAAGGCGCAAGTATAGATATAATCTTCATTATAGGAGAATCGACCTGGATATTTCTTGGCCCAATAGGCATGCAGGTTGTTAATGCCTTCGGCGGATTTCTTGGTGCGTTCATCATGGGGGCCATAGAACCACCACAAGGCGTTGGCGCTGCTGGTCTGTTCAACGCGACTCGTGGCACGATCAACTACCTTGCCGCCATCGTCGCGCCAGACAACTTCCGCACCCCATTCCGTCACCACGAAATTCGGAAAGGTCAGCGCATAGATGAAGTTTTGCATAAAGTCGTTGAGGCCGTAGCTGCTCGACAGCCGCCAGATCCGCACATAATCCTTCTCAGGATCGAGAGATTGGATTTCGTTCTGGATCCATTTCTTAGGCGCATTCATCGTTTTTCTCCTCCCAAAAAAGCAAATTGGGCGCTGAGGCTCAGCACCCATCTTCGCTAAACAATACGAATTCGTACATTATTGATGTTCTGAATTCTGTCAATTCGGATCGTTCGCCAGCGATAAAAATCTCTTAAGGATTGCCGGGGGAGGGCCCCGCCGCATAATTTTCTCTTTAAACCGGAATCGGTTTAAAGAGAAAATTATGCGGCAGATATAAAGAGCTACAGCGAACCTTTGTGCGCCATATATGGCGCACGGCGCTGTAAAAGCCGTGCGGGATTATCGGCGGTGGGTTAGGACATCGCGGTTGGCACGCACAGGGGAAGGGGACGTGTCAAAGACCGACGAGTTCTGCCTCGCCGTCGATCTGCATCGGGTCGCTGCCGGGAATGAAGGCATGGATGGCGGCCAGCGCCTGTTCGCGGTAGCGGTCCTGTTCCTGCAACACTTCATGACGGGCGCCGGGAATGGACAGCAATTGCGCGGCGCGGAAATGCCGGGCCAGATGTTCCTGCGCACTGAAGGGCACGACGCCGTCCAGCATCGGGGCAAGCAACAGGGTAGGGATGGTGATCCCAGTCAGATGAGCGGGATCGTTGACCCGCCGGATGGCTTTTGCGCATTCATGCAGCCAGCGGGCCGAAGGCGCACTGATCGACAGTTCCGGCACGGCGGCAAAAATCGCCATATTGCGGTCGAAGCGGACGGCATCCGAGGTCAGGACATTGGTGGCGAAGGTGTGCGGCTTGCTGGCCGCAGACAAAGGCCGATTGCCAAGCCCGAGCGTTGAGGCCAGCCGCGCCAGCGCGAACACTTTTGCTGCCGACAGGGCTTCGCCATGCAGACCGACAAAGGGGGCAGACAGGACCAGCCGCGAAATGCGCCCGGACAGCCGTGGTGCTGCAGCTAGCGCGATCAATCCGCCGGTGGAATGGGCAATCATCGAAAATGGCAGACGGCAATCCGGCAGCACGACCTGTTCCAGGAACAGCTCCAGATCCTGCTCATAATCGGAAAAGCGCCGCACATGGCCCCAGCGTTTTTCCTTATCCCCTCTGGATTTCAAGGAGTTTTGCAGCAGTGTCCAGTCGGACAGGCCCTGGCCGCGCAGGTCGAAGGTGGCGACCCAAAGGCCCGCTGCGGTCAGGTCGCGGATGGTTTCGAAATATTTCTCGATGGATTCGCTGCGGCCATGCACCAGCACCACCGTGCCCTTGGCCGGGCTGATATCGCTCTTGAAAATCGCATAGCGCAGGCGAAGGCCATCGTAGCTGGTGAAGAAACCGGCGTGATGATTGTCGGGAATGGGATTGCCGTCCACGGCATGAAGCACGCTATCCATGGCCTTGCCTTTCCAAGCACAATCGTCAGTTTTTCATACCGCATATTCGCGCGGACCGAAATCGGGTCAAGGAAAAAAGCCGCCCATTGCATTGAGGCGCTTGGCATTCAAGGCCAGTAAGCTTCAAGACAAATGGGCGGCAACAAATACTGAAGACGCAGGGACGATATTCTTCAGCCACCAGGATCACTCCTGATAGGGCGACGCTAGTGCGGCCAAGGTGAACCGATGCCAAACCCGTCATTCATCAAAAATTCAGCCACAAAAAAATCGGTCGTGATGGTGCGTGCATGGTGCCGGGTCTTGAACTCGCAAATCGCCTTTCCCATCTCTTTATCGCAGGCGCCGGAAGGGCCTGCATCATCAGGCAGACACCGCCACATCAGGGGTATCTGTCTTGTCATTACCGCAACCGTCGCTTCTCAGGAGGACATCTATGCGTCACGTTGATTTTTCCCCGCTCTATCGCTCCACTGTCGGCTTCGACCGCCTGTTCACCATGCTGGACAGTCTGGGTCAGCCGGATCAGGCCCAGAGCTATCCGCCCTATAATATCGAGCGGACGGGGGACAATACCTACCGGATCACTATGGCCGTCGCCGGTTTCGATGAAACCGAACTCAGCATCGAGGCTCATGCGCATGTGCTGGCGGTCAAGGGTGAAAAGGCCCAGGAAGACCAGGCCGAACAGACCGAATTTTTGTATCGCGGCATTGCCAAGCGTGGGTTCGAGCGTCGCTTCCAGCTTGCCGATCACGTCGAGGTGACCAATGCCTCGCTCAAGAACGGCCTGCTGCATATCGATCTGCTGCGCAATATTCCAGAAGCCATGAAGCCACGCCGTATCGCGATTGCCAGCGAACCGGTCGAAGCGCCCAAGGCCATCGAGTCCCGCGTCGTCTGATCAGGGTTCGAAAGACATGAAGAAGGGCGGCTTGGTGCCGCCCTTTTGCGTTTGGGGTGTTTGTCGAAGCCGTCAGTCTTCAAATGCTCAGAGAATGTCGAGAAACTGATCGACATCCTGCTCTGTCGTGGCAAAGCTGGTGACCAGCCGGATCAAGACATTGTCCTGTCCGACCAATCCGGGCTCATCGCGTGGCACCAGCCATTCGTAGAATTTCGCGCCGCGGGCCTCGGCCTGTTTGGCGGCATCCTTGCCGATAACAGCGAAGACTTCATTGCTCTCGGTCTTCCAGGCCAGACGGGCCTTGTTGTTGTTGCTGAGACCAGCACGCATCCGGTCGGCCATGGCATTGGCGTGGCGGGCCAGATCCAGCCACAGATCATCCTTGAAATAGGCTTCCAGCTGGGCGGACACGAAGCGGGTCTTGGAAAACAGCTGCGCCGACCGCTTGCGGATATAGGGCATTTCCTCGGCCATGTCCGGGTTGAAGAATACGATGGCTTCCACGCACCAGCAGCCATTCTTGGTGCCGCCGAAGGAGAGAATATCGACGCCGCGCTTCCAGGTCATTTCGGCGGGCGTCGCATCGAGCGCCACCAGCGCATTGGCAAAACGGGCGCCATCCATGTGCAGGGGTAGGGATTTGGCGCGGGCAATGGCGCTGATCGCGGAGATCTCGTCCAGTGTATAGATGGTGCCGGCTTCGGTTGCCTGGGTGATCGTCACCGCCATGGGCCTGCCCTGATGGACGGACGGCGTGTCGAAGCGCGAAACGGCGGTGTGAAGGGCTGCCGCACGCATCTTGCCGTCGCCGCCCTCGACCGGATAAAGTCGGCTGGCATGGCTGAGATATTCCGGCGCGCCACCCTCGTCGGCATTCACATGCGCGTCGAAATGACAGAAGGTGACGCCACCGGCCCGCGCCACACTGGCCAGCGCCAGCGAATTGGCCGCCGTACCGGTGCCAACGAAGAACACCGAGACTTCGCGCTCGAAAATCTCGTTGAAATGCGCTTCGACGCGCCGGTCGAGATCGCTGGTGCCATAGGCGCTGGCATAGCCCGCCGCTTCCTTCATCAGACTTTCGGCAATGGCGGGATGGGCTCCGGCCCAATTATCGGATGCAAAGAACATGATGGCTTCCTGATTGGCTGTAACGCTTGTCTATGGGCGTAGTACCCAGGGGTCATTGAAAATGACTCTTGGTATTCCCTTTGCAAATATCTCAAGCGTTTGCTGCATTTGAGATGTTTGCAATGCTTTCAAGGCGAGAATGCGTGAGCATGTCAGAGACTTGATATAATGAGACCCTAACGATTTTACCGCCGTGTTCAATCCGGTCCCATAGGCCGTCACAGGCCGGACCGATTATCACCAGCGCGATTGTCTTCGTATTCACCTCTCCAGATCGGTTTCCTGCGCAAATGCGACGGCGGACGAAAGAATCATGCGGTAGATCGCGAAAAAAGACAGATTCTGTCGCGCCACCACCCGGCTTTTTAAGCCGATGGCTTGCGAAGCTGATTTGTTTCTGCCATATAGTTTGCAGAAATAGGTCAATGAAACTGACATATTTTCGGAAATCGAGTGGCAGGTTTTGGTTTTCTAGGCCTTTTGTCCTGGCTCTCTTGCGCTATACTCACCGGGATATCTGCTTTTGCAGCGGTCGAGAGAAGCTGTGCAGAAAGGTCAGGTTTGTGACCTGTTTTGCACATGGCAAGCGGGGCGCCTTTAAAATCCGGCCCCTGGTTTGGGCAGCGATGAGCCCCGTCGGTATTCGATTTTGTCAAATAGCTGTGTGCCGGATCGGATAGTTTCGACCGGACGGTTCAACTGGAGGGAAAACGATGACGCAGATGATGCCATCCGAAGCAATCGTGGCGGCCGATGCGACGCAGGCGAACGCCGGTGCCGCTACGGTAAAGCGTTATGGTCTTCCGCAAAAGCAGGGCCTCTACGATCCGCGCAACGAGCATGATGCCTGCGGCGTCGGCTTCATCGCCCATATGAAGGGCGAGAAGTCGCATCAGATCGTCCGCGACGGCCTGTTCATCCTTGAAAACCTCACCCATCGCGGCGCGGTCGGGGCCGATCCGCTGATGGGCGACGGCGCCGGCATTCTGGTGCAGATCCCGGACCGGTTCTTCCGTGAGGAAATGGCCGCTCAGGGCGTCATCCTGCCCAAGGCTGGCGAATATGCCGTCGGTCATTTCTTCTTCCCCGCCGACGAAGAGCAGATCGCGCATTTCAAGAAGGTGATCACCGATATCTGTCTGGCCGAGGGCCAGCACCTGCTTGGCTACCGCGACGTACCGGTCGACAATTCCTCGCTGTCCAAGGCCCCGGACATTGCCGCCACCGAGCCGCGCCATATCCAGGTGTTCATCGGCGCTGGCCGCGATGCCGCCAGCCAGGATGCTTTCGAGCGTCGGCTGTTCCTGCTGCGCAAGGTCATTTCCAACCGGATCTATGACGAATTCGGCGGCCAGGAAACCGGCTTCTATCCGGTGTCGCTGTCGTCTTCGACCATCGTCTACAAGGGCATGTTCCTCGCCTATCAGGTCGGTGCCTATTATAAGGATCTCGCCGATCCGCGCTTTGAATCGGCTGTGGCCCTGGTGCATCAGCGCTTCTCCACAAACACCTTCCCATCGTGGAAGCTGGCGCATCCTTACCGGATGGTCGCCCATAACGGCGAAATCAACACGCTGCGCGGCAATGTCAACTGGATGGCCGCCCGCCAGGCGTCGGTCTCTTCGCCGCTGTTCGGCGATGACATTTCCAAGCTTTGGCCGATCTCCTATGAAGGCCAGTCGGATACCGCCTGTTTTGACAATGCGCTCGAATTCCTGATCCGTGGCGGCTATTCCATGGCCCATGCGGTGATGATGTTGATCCCGGAAGCCTGGGCTGGCAACCAGCTGATGAGCAAGGAGCGCAAAGCGTTTTACGAATACCATGCAGCCCTGATGGAGCCATGGGACGGTCCTGCCGCCGTGGCCTTCACCGATGGCCGCCAGATCGGCGCGACGCTGGACCGCAACGGCTTGCGTCCGGCCCGCTATCTGGTGACCGATGACGACCGGATCATCATGGCGTCGGAAGCCGGTACATTGCCGGTGCCGGAAGAGAAGATCGTCAAGAAGTGGCGTTTGCAGCCGGGCAAGATGCTGCTGATCGACATGGAAAAGGGCCGGATCGTTTCCGATGATGAAGTCAAGTCGGATCTGGCCGGAAGCCTTCCCTACCGGGAATGGCTGGATCGTACCCAGTTGATCCTTGAGGACCTGAAGCCGGTTGAGCCTCGGGCGCTGCGCCGCGACGTGTCGCTGCTCGACCGTCAGCAGGCCTTCGGTTACACACTCGAAGACACCCGTATCCTGATGTCGCCGATGGCGACGACCGGCCAGGAAGCCATTGGCTCGATGGGAACCGACACGCCGATTTCGGCCATGTCGTTGAAGTCGAAGCTGCTTTACACCTATTTCAAGCAGAACTTCGCCCAGGTCACCAACCCGCCGATCGATCCGATCCGCGAAGAGCTGGTGATGAGCCTGGTATCCTTCATCGGCCCGCGCCCGAACATTCTCGACCATGAGGGGGCTGCCCGCGCCAAGCGGCTGGAAGTGCGCCAGCCGATCCTGACCAATGGCGATCTCGAAAAGATCCGCTCCATCGGCCATACGGAAGACCGGTTCGACACCAAGACGCTCGACTTCACCTATGATGTGGAGCGGGGCGCCGAAGGCATGCCTGAAATGCTCGACCGGCTCTGCGAGCGCGCCGAAGCGGCAGTGCGTGGCGGCTATAACATCATCGTGTTGTCGGACCGCCAGATCGGCCCGGACCGCATCGCCATTCCGGCGCTGCTGGCAACGGCTGCCGTGCATCACCATCTGATCCGCAAAGGCCTGCGCACCTCGGTCGGCCTGGTCATCGAGACCGGCGAGCCGCGTGAAGTGCATCATTTCTGCTGTCTGGCGGGCTATGGCGCGGAAGCCATCAACCCCTATCTGGCCTTCGACACGCTGCTGGACATGCACAAGCATGGCGAATTCCCCAAGGAAGTCGATGCCAGCGAAGTGGTCTATCGTTATATCAAGGCGGTCGGTAAGGGCATTCTCAAGGTCATGTCCAAGATGGGCATTTCCACCTACCAGTCCTATTGCGGCGCGCAGATTTTCGATGCCATCGGCCTGAATTCCCAGCTGATCGATCAGTATTTCTTCGGCACAGCCTCCAACATCGAAGGCATCGGCCTTGCCGAGATTGCTCAGGAAACGGTGGCGCGCCATCACTCCGCTTTCGGCAAGGACCCGATCCTGGCGACTTCGCTGGATATCGGCGGCGAATATGCCTACCGTCTGCGTGGTGAAAACCATGCCTGGAGCCCGGATTCGATTGCTTCGCTGCAACATGCGGTGCGTGGCAATTCCCAGGAGCGCTACCGCGAATTCGCGGAAATGGTCAATGAGAGCGCCCTGCGGATGAACACCATTCGCGGTCTGTTCAAGATCAAGAAGGCAGCCGATCAGGGACGCCAGCCGATTTCGGTCGATGAGGTCGAACCAGCGGCTGATATCGTCAAGCGTTTCTCCACCGGCGCCATGTCGTTCGGCTCGATCAGCCGCGAAGCGCATACCACGCTCGCCATCGCCATGAACCGGATCGGCGGCAAGTCCAACACGGGTGAGGGCGGCGAAGAGAGCGACCGCTATCTGCCCCTGTTCAATGGTTCGCCCAACCCGGAACGCTCTGCCATCAAGCAGATCGCCTCTGGCCGGTTCGGTGTGACCACCGAATATCTTGTCAATGCCGATATGCTGCAAATCAAGGTGGCGCAGGGTGCCAAGCCCGGCGAGGGCGGACAATTGCCCGGCCATAAGGTGGATGCGACGGTTGCCAAGACCCGGCATTCCACGCCAGGCGTCGGACTGATTTCGCCGCCGCCGCATCACGACATCTACTCCATCGAAGATCTGGCACAGCTGATCTACGACCTGAAGAACGTCAATCCGGCTGCCGATGTCTCGGTCAAGCTGGTGTCGGAAGTCGGTGTCGGCACGGTGGCCGCCGGTGTTGCCAAGGCCCGCGCCGATCATATCACCGTGTCCGGCTTCGATGGCGGCACGGGTGCCTCGCCCCTGACCTCGCTGAAACATGCCGGCAGCCCTTGGGAAATCGGCTTGGCCGAAACCCAGCAGACGCTGGTGCTGAACGGCTTGCGCTCGCGCATCGCGCTTCAGGTCGATGGCGGTTTGAAGACCGGCCGCGATGTTATCATCGGCGCATTGCTCGGTGCCGACGAATTCGGCTTTGCCACCGCACCGCTGATTGCGGCTGGCTGCATCATGATGCGCAAGTGCCATCTCAACACCTGCCCGGTTGGCGTCGCCACCCAGGACCCGGTTCTGCGTAAGCGCTTCAAGGGAACGCCGGAACATGTCATCAACTACTTCTTCTTTGTCGCGGAAGAAGTGCGCGAAATCCTCGCCTCGTTGGGCTTTGCCAAGCTGGATGACATTATCGGCGCCTCGGAACTTCTGGAAAAGAACGACATGCTGGCCCATTGGAAGGCCGAGGGTCTCGATTTCTCGCGGATCTTCCACAAGGTCGATGCGCCCAAGGAAGCCACGTACTGGACGGCGCGCCAGCATCATCCGATCGAAGATGTGCTGGACCGTAAGCTGATCGAAAAGTCGATGCCCGCGCTGGAATCCAAGCAGCCTGTGGTGTTCGATGTCGATATCAAGAATGTCGACCGCTCAGCCGGTGCCATGCTGTCGGGTGAGCTTGCCAAGCGCTGGGGCCACAAGGGTTTGAAGGACGACACGATCCACGTGACGCTGAACGGCACGGCTGGCCAGTCCTTCGGGGCGTTTCTGTCGCGCGGCATCACCTTCGATCTGGTGGGTGACGGCAATGACTATGTCGGCAAGGGTCTGTCCGGTGGCCGGATCATCGTGCGTCCGCCGGAAAATGCGCGGATCGTCGCGGAACACTCGATCATCGTCGGCAATACCGTGCTCTACGGCGCCATTGCCGGGGAATGCTATTTCCGCGGCGTGGCAGGCGAACGGTTCGCGGTACGCAATTCCGGCGCAATTGCCGTTGTCGAAGGTGTCGGTGACCACGGCTGCGAATACATGACGGGCGGCGTGGTTGTGGTGCTGGGCGAAACCGGGCGCAACTTTGCAGCCGGCATGTCGGGCGGCGTCGCCTATGTCCTCGATGAACAGGGCGATTTCGCCAAGCGCTGCAACATGGCGATGGTGGAACTGGAGCCGGTGCCGGAAGAAGATGACATGCTGGAAAAGCTGCATCACCATGGCGGCGACCTGATGCACAAGGGTCTGGTGGACGTGTCGGAAGACATGACCCGCCATGACGAGGAGCGGCTCTACCAGCTGATCTCCAACCATCTGCATTATACCGGGTCCAACCGCGCCAAGCAGATCCTCGACAACTGGGCCGATTACCGTCCGAAATTCCGCAAGGTCATGCCGGTCGAATATCGCCGGGCGCTGGAGGAAATGGAACGGATGCGCATGGGCGTTGCCGCCGAATAATTCGCCACCGCGCGATCCCGGATGCCGGGATCGCGATCACGCATGGCATGTCCGTGCAGTTGCAGGCTCATTGAGTAGGACGAGAATATGGGCAAGGTTACAGGTTTCATGGAAATCGACCGGCAGGTGGCGAAGTATCAGCCGGCCTCCGACCGCATCCGGCATTTCCGCGAATTCACCATTCCGATGTCGGAACCGGAAGTACAGAAGCAGGCAGCGCGCTGCATGGACTGCGGCATTCCCTATTGCCACGGCCCGACCGGCTGTCCGGTGCATAACCAGATCCCCGACTGGAACGATCTGGTCTATAACGGCAAGTGGGAAGAGGCGATCCGCAACCTGCATTCCACCAACAACTTCCCTGAATTCACCGGTCGCGTTTGCCCGGCTCCTTGCGAGGAGGCTTGCACGCTGAACCTCGAGGATGCGCCGGTTTCGATCAAGACCGTTGAGCAGGCAATCGCCGACAAGGCCTATGAGCTGGGCTTCATCGTGCCGCAACCGGCCACGATCCATACCGGCAAGAAGGTCGCGGTCATTGGGTCTGGACCATCGGGCATGGCAGCTGCCCAGCAGCTTGGCCGCGCCGGGCATGACGTGCATGTCTATGAGCGCGAAACCAAGCCGGGCGGTCTGCTGCGCTATGGCATTCCAGATTTCAAGATGGAGAAGAACTTCATCGACCGCCGCGTCGAGCAGATGAAGGGTGAAGGCGTGACCTTCCATTGCGGCGTCAATGTCGGCGTCGATGTAACGGTGGAAAAGCTGTTGGCCGATTACGATGCCGTGCTCTATTGCGGCGGCTCGGAAACCCCGCGTGAAGCCGGTATCCCCGGTGTCGACCTGCACGGCGTCTATGATGCCATGCCCTATCTGGTTCAGCAGAACCGCCGGGTGGGTCGTGAAAACATCGACAGCGTTGGCTGGCCCTCCGAGCCGATCATTGCCGGTGGCAAGCATGTCGTGGTGGTCGGCGGCGGCGATACCGCATCCGACTGCGTTGGCACGGCTTTCCGCCAGGGCGCTGTGAAGGTCACCCAGCTCGACATCCGTCCGCGTCCGCCGCAGACCGAAGACAAGCTGGCCGTCTGGCCGTTCTGGGCCACCAAGATGCGTACCTCCTCCAGCCAGGCCGAAGGCGCTGTGCGCGAGTTCCAGGTGGGAACACTCGGATTCGTCGGTGAAGACGGCATGCTGACCGGCGTCAAATGCTGCCAGGTGGATGACCGTCGCCAGCCAATCGCTGGTTCGGAATTCATCATCAAGGCTGATCTCGCCTTCATCGCCATCGGCTTTTCCGGCCCCTTCACCGACAGCGTCGTCAAGGAATTGGACGGCAAGCTGGACCTCAATACCGACCGGCGCGGCTCCACCAACGTTATCGCCAATGACAAGGACTACCGCACCTCCGTCGATAAATTCTGGGCAGCCGGCGACGTGCGCCGTGGCCAGTCGCTGGTGGTCTGGGCCATCCGCGAAGGCCGCCAGGCGGCTCGCGCCATTGATGAAGCCCTGATGGGCACGACGGTTTTGCCGCGGTAAGGCGTGTGGCAATCAGATAAGGGATTGTTTGAACATGAAATCGAAGGGCCGGGTAACCGGCCCTTTTCCGTTGTTGGATATCATTGTCCCGGCACGACCAAATTTATATTTGGCGTGGACACCAGCCGGTAATCGTCCACCCGGCCTTTCGGCGGTTCGGGCATGATGCCGGTCGAGACCAGCAGGTCGCGGGGCGAGGGGGGTGTTTGGGGGGCGGGTTTTTCAGCGCCGCCCAACAGGTGCTCTGCGCCATCCAGCGCCGGATCGGATATTTTCATGGGCGGAATACGGTCGGGGCCGTCAAGCTGTTCTGGCCCGGTCAGGTCGGGCAGGCTGGTCGCATCGAGCCGCACCAGGCCGGGGCTTGCCATGTCGCCCAGGAATTTGCGGGCGGATTTTTCCAGATAGAAAGCCATCTTGCGCTTGCCGGCATCGGTCATGCTGATGCCATCGGGGCCGCGCAACCGGGCCTGCTGGCCGTTGATGTCGGAGCCGGTCAGCACGAAGCCGCCATCCGCATCGACGAAGCCGTCCCAGATGTCGATGAATTCGCCGCCTGCCGCTTCCGCCGCCTTGCGGTAGAGCGCGTTGAACTTGATCAGGTCTGCCGACATGCTTGGTGATTTGACCGGCGGCAGGCCGACCCAGATCAGCGGGACCTTCTTTGCCGTCACCAGCTTGGCAATGGTGTCGATCCGCTTTTGATATTCGGCAAACCAGGCGTCGGAGGGAAAGCGCTGATCGCCGCCGCCTGGTGTCATCTGCTGGCGGTCATTGGCGCCAAGCTCGACGATCACCAAAGCCGGTTTCGTCTCCTCCAGCATTTTCGGCAATTGCCGCCGCCAGTCGAAATAATCATCCCGCACCAGGCCGGAAGAGCCGTTGCTGCGGGTCTCGATGACCGTGCCGGGCGCATCGGCAAAGGCCTGTTGCAAGCCATCGCCGATGGCGCTGGCAAAGAAATCGCCGACAACAAGGATTTTCTGGGCATTGCCGATCTTGGCGGGAGCCGCCTCCTTTGGCGGGGCTGAAACCGGGACAGGACGTGTCCGTGCCGGAGTGGCCGGAGCAGCGGCGGCGGCAGGTTTCTTGCGGCTGCGCGGCCCTGCCGGGCGCGGCGCGGCCGGATATTGCCGTTCATAGCGGCTGTCGTCCGAACGGCTGCCGAACAGCATGTCGAGCAGCGTGCGGCGGCGGGGATAATCCTGCGCCAGGGCCGGGCTAACGACGCTTGTCGCAGCCACGACGATGGCAAACGCAAAGGTCACATGTCGCCGCACGATCCGGCCTATGTCTTCACCAGGCATGAGCAGTCTTCCCGTCGCGGCCCGTCAATCGCCGATCGCTCCCAATCAATGCCGCCTGAGCATTTCCAGCAGCGACTTCGAGGGTTCGCCATCGCCCTGCATGCCCAACCGTTGCTGGATGGCGGAAATCGCCGCTTTCGAGCCGGAGCCGAAATTGCCGTCCACTTCGCCATTATAATAGCCAAGGGCCTTCATCCGGGTCTGCAACTCGAATTTTTCCTTGATGTCCAGCGTGCCGTCCGGACGTGGCCATTTCTGTTGCATTCCACCATAACCGGCGATTTCGTCGGCAAGAAGACCGACGGCCAGCGCATAGGTATCGGCGGCATTGTATTTCTTGA
Source organism: Agrobacterium vitis (assembly GCF_037039395.1). Taxonomy (NCBI): domain Bacteria; kingdom Pseudomonadati; phylum Pseudomonadota; class Alphaproteobacteria; order Hyphomicrobiales; family Rhizobiaceae; genus Gillisella; species Gillisella vitis. The sequence goes on from NZ_CP146242.1 coordinate 2,529,623, forward strand.
TGGTGAAAAAGTTGGATGTCATCAGGAAGCCCGGACCGTTGGCACCGGCCAGCAGCTTCAACTGCGCCCGCTCTCCAGGGTTGCGGAATGCCTTGCCGCCGGGGCGGGTGAAGCCCAGCTTCTGCCACTGGGCCAGCGTCAGCGTCTTGCCGGCATATTTGCCAGCCCCCGCAGGCACCACGGCCTCATAGCCCCAGGTCCGTCCGCTGTCCCAGCCGTTCTTGGCCAGAAGATTGGCCGAGGTTGCCAGCGCATCGGGAATGGAATTCCAGATATCCTTATGGCCATTGCCATCCGCATCGACCGCATACAGCAGGTAGCTGGTCGGGATAAATTGTGTGTGGCCCATGGCGCCCGCCCAGGAGCCGGTCATTTCCTTTGGGCTTACATCGCCGTTTTGCAGGATTTTCAACGCGGCGATCAGCTGTTTGCGGGCAAAACCGGCGCGCTTGGGATCGGCATAACCAAGGGTGGCCAGCGCCTGCGGCACGTAATGCAGCCGGTCGTCCTTGGCGAGAACCGCGCCGTAATTGCTTTCCATCGACCAGATCGCCAGCAGGATGTGGCGGTCAACACCGAAATATTTTTCCAGCGAGGCCAGCGTGCGGCCATGCTTGGCCAGCATTTCCCGACCGATCTTCACGGTGTAAGGATTGACGCGGCTATCGAGGTAATCCCAGATGTCAGACTTGAATTCCGGTTGATAGGCCGCCTTGCGCAGCACATCGGCATCCGGGTCCTTGATACCGGCAAAGGCGCGGTTATAGGTTTGCGCACTGATGCCCGAGGCGGCAGCCGTGGGATAGAAATCCCGGATCCATTTCTGAAAGCCGGCATCGGCATGGGCATGAAGCGGCGCAAGGCTCGCCATGAGGGAAAAGGCAAGCGCGCGAAGATGGCGCGAGGCGCGTTCTCTGGTCATTGGCATTCTCGTCCGTTCAGCTGGCTGTTGTCTCATCTGCTTATGCTGGTCGATACCGCCTGGTTGTGGCGGTGGGGCAATACCGGGCTGGAATTGCACAGGCATGGCCAGTCTTGATCAGTGTATGACCATAGTCTCAACAAATTCTTTACCAATTTACCAAAATCGCAAACGGATTTGCAATTCCGTTGCAATTCTTTAGTAATCGGCGTTTGTGCGATTGAATGCATATGTGAAAAATCCTCCAGGAGGGATGTGTGGGACAACTGAAAAAAATTCGTAAAGCCGTGTTTCCGGTTGCTGGTCTTGGAACTCGTTTCCTGCCCGCCACCAAGGCCGTGCCGAAGGAAATGCTGACCGTTGTCGACAAACCGGTCATCCAATATGTGGTGGATGAAGCCGTTGAAGCCGGGATTGAGCATTTCGTGTTCGTCACCGGACGCGGCAAAGGCGTGATCGAAGATTATTTCGATATCCAGTACGAGCTGGAACAGACACTGAAATCCCGAAACAAGAATGCAGAACTGACGCTGCTGTCCGAAATCCTGCCCAAGGCAGGCGCCACCAGCTTCACCCGTCAGCAGGAGCCGCTGGGTCTCGGCCATGCCGTGTGGAGCGCTCGCGAAATCGTTGGCGACGAGCCTTTCGCCGTATTGCTGCCCGACATGATCATGCGCGGCGAGACAGCCTGCATGAAGGGCATGGTCGATCTCTACAACAAGGCTGGCGGCAATATCCTCGCCGTTGAGGAATGTGCGCCTGACCAGGCGCATAAATACGGCATCGTCGGTGTCGGCGAAACGCTGGATGGCGGCTTCAAGATCACCGAGATGGTGGAAAAGCCAGCCAAGGGCACGGCGCCCTCGAACTTCTTCATCAATGGCCGCTATATCCTGCAGCCGGAAATCTTCTCGATCCTGGAAACCCAGGAACGCGGCGCCGGCAATGAGATCCAGTTGACTGATGGAATGCTGAAACTGGCCAAGATCCAGCAATTCGCCGGTTATCATTTCAAGGGCGAAACATTCGACACGGGTGCCAAGGACGGGTTCATTCTCGCCAATGTCGCCTTCGCCCTGTCGCGTCCCGATCTTCGCGGTCTGGTGGAAGAGCCGATGAAGGCGCTGCTGGCTGCTTTGAAATAAGCGTTTTTCAGCAGAATGACATTTTCAAACGCCGTGCGTCCAACGCGCGGCGTTTTTTATCGCCTCAGCTTGAGGCCTATGCCTGCCGTCAGGGTCTTGTCGTCGGAACTGCTGTCACTGGTGGATTTTTCCCAGGTGAGATCGGCGGTGAGATCCAGCCAGCGGTTGACCTTGTAAACCAGCCCGCCACCTGCCGTGTAATACATGCCCGTACTCAGGCTGCCACCGCGATAATTGCGCCAGGTGGTGCCACCTGAAAGCTTGGCGATCAGGTTGTCGCGCAATTCATGGGTGACGACGGCCGTCAGCGCATAGGCGACATCGCCGCTGACGCCTGCGGTGGTGGACGGTTCAATGGAGGTAGCAAGACCCAGATCGACATTGGTGCCGCGCAACGGTGACCATGCGACATTGCCATCAACGGTCATCGCGCCCATATCCTCCAACCGCGTGTCGTCGAAACTGGCGAGCTTATAGCCAAGAGCGATTTCGCCGCGCAGCTTTTCGCCCATATCTGAGCTGATCCCGGCCTTGGCGCCGTAGATATTGCCGGAACGGCGGTAGCCTGCGCTGTCCTCAGTCTGGTCATAGCGGGTCTTGCCAGCGGAAACCTCGACAAAGGGTGTCAGCGCCGGGGAGATTTCATAGCCGAGCCGCGAAGACAGGGTGACGGCATTACGGTTTCGGTCGGAATTGGACAGCATGCTGCCATTGGCAAGCTTGGCATCAGTATAGACCCAGCGTTCGAAATCCAGCCCGACCGAGCCTTTCAACGGACCAAGCTGCCGTTCCAGCACAGCACCGGCGCTGAACTGATTGACGCCGGATTGCACCGAGGCATTGCGCACGGCATTGGGATCGGTGGTGCTTTCGCGGCTGAAACCATAGCCCGCGGTCAGCCGGGCGGCGATGTCATCGGCAAAATCCAGTCGTAATGCGGCATCGACGCGCCCGGAGGGGTCGCTGTCACGGTCGCCGGCAATGTGCTGACGCCATTGTCCGTCGCCGGTAATGACCAGTTGATGGCGTGACCAGTCGGAGGTCAGCGTACCCTTCAGCCCATTGTCCCAATAGGTGGTGTTCTGCTTGTCGCTGCCGGTTGATTTGCGCTCGGTGCTGATCCCTTGCGACAGTTCCGGCCTGAGAATCATCGTGCCAACATGAATGCCGGTGCCGTCATCCTCGGTTTTGCGCAGTTGACGCCGTTCATCGACCGGCGATTCTCTGAGGTTGATGCGGTTGGCATCCAGCGCGTCATTGGTGATCCGGCGGAAACTGTCGGTATCAAGCGTGTCTTCGCTGGTATCCGACTTGGTTTTGGTTGATGACGTAGCGGTGCCTGTTGCCGTCGTGTCGGTGGTTGTTGCCGAGTTGTCGGTGCTGGCTGTAGAGCCGCGCAGGGTCGCAAGGCCCGCGCTTTGCTCAGTCGATCCCGACGTCAACTGCTGGGAGAGGGCAGGACCCGCCCCAGCCGCGACCAGACACGCTGCCAGCAGGCCAGCGGACACCATCGGGCAAAAACCCGCGCTGTGCTGCCGATCAGGGGAATGGGTCTGGCTGTCCGTCATTGCGGCCTGTTGAAATCTGTCTTTCGGCGGTGATGCCATTACCGAAAGGTAAATTCCCATGGTTAATTATTCGTTGCGATCAACGATTTGCACAGGTCAGCTTGCCAGAAACACCGGCCAGTCGTCATTTCTTACAGACTGTAGGCAAGGGTGAATGGACAGTTAAGTTCATTAGCGCTATGGACATTGCCATGAACAAGCTGGCTGTAAAACTCGTGGAAGCAAGCGCCATCAAGGCTGCATTGCGTGTCGTCGCTACCGAACAAAGCGGGCTGGCGGCTCTGGAAGAGGCTTTGGCAGGGTATCTTGCCGGACCGTTTTGCAACGCGATCGATGTTATCGGCAAAAGCTCAGGCCGGGTGATCGTCTCTGGCGTCGGCAAAAGCGGCCATATCGGCGGCAAGATTGCGGCGACCTTTGCCTCGACAGGCACACCGGCTTTCTTCATCCATCCGGCGGAAGCCAATCACGGCGACCTCGGCATGATTGCCCGTGACGACGTGGTGATCGCCCTGTCGTGGGGCGGCGAAAGCACCGAGCTGAACGGCATTCTGTCCTTTACCCGCCGGTTCTCCATTCCGCTGATCGCTATTACTGCTGGTGAGCAGTCCACTTTGGCGCGTGAAGCCGATATCGTGCTTTTGATGCCCAAGGTGCAGGAAGCCTGCCCGCATGGCTTGGCGCCGACCACCTCCACCATGATGCAGATGGCGCTGGGCGATGCACTGGCCCTGGCACTGCTGGAAGCGCGTGGCTTCGGACCAAACGATTTCAAGACCTTCCATCCGGGCGGCAAGCTGGGCGCGATGCTGACCCATGTCGGTGATATGATGCATATCGGCGAGGACGTGCCGCTGGTGCCGGAAGGTACCTCTGTGCCGGAAGCCATTATCATGCTGTCGCAGAAGCGTTTTGGCTGCGTCGGCGTGACCGACAGTACCAATCGCCTGGTCGGCATCATCACCGATGGCGATATTGCCCGTAACCTCAACCGCAATCTCGGTGAGCGGATGGTGGAAGAGGTGATGACCCGTCATCCAAAGACGGTACACACCGAAACACTTGCTACGACTGCTATGGCAATCCTCAATCAGCACAACATTTCGGCGCTGTTTGTGACAGATGAAGACGGTGTGCCCAATGGCATTATCCACTTCCATGACCTGCTGCGGATTGGTGTGGCTTGACGAGTGAGTGATAGCGTCGGAAGGTTCATACTGAGCCCATGGGCGTAAGAGTTTGAGTATCTCGGCTCCGCCGCCCCCTCATCCGGCTGCCGCCACCTTCTCCCCGCTGGGGAGAAGAGGGATAGAGCCAACAGCGTATTCGGATATCCTTTTTCGGTGGACATACGACTGCGGAGCAGAGACGAGACAAAATATGACGTTTCGCTGAAGTCCCCGGTTTATTCTTAAATAGGCTTCTTCAAACCGCATCCACGGTCAAATCGCTCCCATGGGCGGCGACGATTCTGACTTGAATACCGGCGTCTAGATCCGGTCCCGAAACCGTCCAGAACGTATCATCCAACCTGATCCGGCCACGCCCCTCGCGGATCGGTTCCTGGAGTGTGGCGGTTCGCCCGACAAGACTTGCGGTGCGCTGGTTGAGCAGCGGCTCATCGCTGCGGCTGGCGTCGGAGCGTAGATAATTACGCCCAATCATGATGGCGGCGACCGAAAAAGCGCAGAACACCAGTGCTTGAACCTGCCAGGGCCAGAAGGCGTCGCCCCAGAAGGCCAGCGATAGCAGGCCGGTGGCAATAGCGCCCAGCCCGATCCAGATCATGAACATGCCGGGCATGACCAGTTCGACGGCCAGTAGCGCCATTCCCAGCACCAGCCAGCTCCACGGACCCCATTGATCGACCAGCGTGGCGAACATCGTGGCTTATTCCTCCGACTTGGCGAAGGGATTGATCGCGGGTGTGGTGCTGACTGTGGTGGTTTTCGGCACGCTTCTGGCTGAGGAGCCGGAATGACGGGCAGGACTGCCGCCCGCTTGTGGTGCATCGCCGCCGAACACTTCACGGGCGATGGCGCCAATGCCGCTCAGCGAACCGATCAGTGATGAAGCTTCCATCGGCATCAGCACGATTTTCGAGTTGGAGGCGGTGCCGATAGCGGTCATCGCCTCGGTATATTTCTGCGCGACGAAGTAGTTGATGGCCTGCACGTCACCGGCGGCAATTGCCTCGGAAACCAGGGCCGTCGCCTTGGCCTCGGCTTCTGCCAGACGCTCGCGGGCTTCGGCTTCACGATAGGCGGCTTCCCGCTGGCCTTCGGCCTGGAGAATGGCGGATTGCTTGGCGCCTTCGGCCCGCAGAATCTGGGCATTGCGGAAGCCCTCGGCTTCCAACACCAGGGCGCGTTTTTCGCGCTCGGCCTTCATCTGACGGCCCATGGCATCGACCAGATCCTTGGGCGGCTGGATGTCCTTGATCTCGACGCGGGTGACCTTGATACCCCAGGGTCGCACGGCTTCATCCACCACCCGCAGCAGCCGGTCATTGATGACCTCGCGGTTGGAGAGCAGTTCATCAAGATCCATCGAGCCCATGACCGAACGAATATTGGTCATTGTCAGGTTGAGAATGGCGTTTTCCAGATTGGCGACCTGATAAGCGGCCTCGGCAGCGTTCAGAACCTGATAAAAGGCCACGGCATCGGCGGAGACGCTGGCATTGTCCTTGGTGATGACTTCCTGGGTTGGAACATCCAGCACCTGTTCCATCACGTTCATCCTGGCACCGATGGTTTCGATGAAGGGAGTGATGATGTTCAGGCCCGGTTCCAGTGTGCGGGTATAGCGCCCGAAGCGTTCCACCGTATAGCGAAAGCCCTGCGGCACGGTCTTGATCCCGGCAATCAGCACCAGAATGACGAAGCCCACCAGGGCAATAACCATAATATCGAAGCCGGACATCTCTTCTCCCCACCGCTATTTTGTTGAACCTTATGTAAGCTTGGCCCCATCCCGTTACCAGTGGCTTGAACGATCTAAGGTCGTTGCCAGCGCAATTACCCGTTCGGGCGGGTTTGCAAAACCCCACTTCTGCGCTATCAGGGCCACGGTTTTCACCACCGGTCGCAGCCTACCCGGAAAAAACAAGGACTAGAACCATGAAAATACTCGTCGTCTGCTCCGGCGGACTCGATTCCGTTTCGCTTGCCGATAAAATGGCGGCGGAGCATCAGCTGATCGGCCTGATCTCCTTCGATTACGGCCAGCGTCATAAAAAAGAGCTGGATTTTGCAGCGCTTGCGGCCAAACGGCTGGGCGTTCCGCACCAGATCATCGACATTACCGCGATTGGTGCCAGCCTGACCGGCTCGGCGCTGACAGACGATCTCGACGTTCCCGATGGCCATTATGCCGAAGAGACGATGAAGATCACTGTCGTGCCGAACCGCAATGCCATCATGCTGGCGATTGCCTTTGGCGTGGCCGCAGCCCGCAAGGCGGATGCGGTGGCCGTTGCCGTGCATGGTGGCGACCATTTCATCTATCCCGATTGCCGACCCGGCTTCATCGATGCATTCCAGACCATGCAGACCCATGCACTGGAAGGCTATGCCGATGTCAAGCTGATGGCGCCGTTCGTCACGGTTTCGAAGGCCGATATCGTCACCGAAGGTGCGAAATACGGTACGCCATTTGAGCAGACATGGTCTTGCTACAAGGGTGGCGAGCGCCATTGTGGCCGGTGTGGCACCTGCGTGGAGCGGCGCGAAGCCTTTCATCTGGCTGGTGTTACCGATCCGACTGCCTATGAAGACCCGGATTTCTGGGTGAGCGCCACCTCCGGCTTCCAGGCCAGGGAGGTTTGAGACCATGTACCGGATCACCAAGGAATTTCATTTTTCCGCCTCGCACCAGCTGAAAGGCCTGCCCGCCGATCATCAATGCGCCCGGCTGCATGGGCATAATTATATTGTCGAGGTCGAGCTTTCGGGGGAGGACCTGAACGACCATGGCTTCCTGCGCGATTATCATGAGCTGAAAGTGCTGAAGACCTATATCGATGAGGCCTTCGATCATCGCCATCTCAATGACGTCCTGGGCCATGACAAGACCACGGCGGAATGTCTGGCCAAGCATTTCTACGATTGGTGCAAGCAGCGATTTGCCGAGACCTCTGCGGTCCGGGTCAGCGAAACCCAGAAGACCTGGGCGGAGTATCGACCGTGACGCAGCCTCAGATCTTGGGCGATACGGGGCTTAGGGTCAGCGAAATCTTTGGCCCGACCATTCAGGGCGAGGGGGTGTTGATCGGCCAGCCAACCGTGTTCGTGCGCATGGGCGGCTGCGATTATCGCTGTTCCTGGTGCGACAGCCTGCATGCGGTGGAAAGCCGCTTTCGCCACGAGTGGCTGCCAATGAGCGTCGAGGCGATCTGGTCCGAGGTGGAAAGCCTGTCCGGGGGCGTGCCTTTGATGGTGTCGCTGTCGGGCGGCAATCCGGCGATCCAGCCGCTGGGCGGGCTGATTGCTCACGGTCATGAGCGGGGCTACCGCTTTGCCCTTGAAACCCAGGGGTCGATTGCCCGCGACTGGTTTGCCGATCTGGATGTGCTGGTGCTATCGCCCAAACCACCTTCGAGCGGCATGGAAACGGATTGGGATGCGCTGTCGCTCTGTCTGGAGAAAGCCGCAGCGCGGGGCGAGCAGCAAAGCCCGCTGACCGTGTTGAAGTTCATCGTCTTCGATGAGGCCGATTATGCCTATGCCCGCGATGCCAGCGCCCGGCATCCGCATCTGCCGGTCTATCTCCAGCCCGGTAACCATACGCCCCCGCCGCCGGAAGACGATGACGCGGTAATCGATATGGATGGGATCATGACCCGGATGCATTGGCTGGTGGACCGGGTGGTCGAAGACCGCTGGTTTGCCGCCCGAGTGCTGCCGCAACTGCATGTGCTGCTCTGGGGCAATAAGCGCGGCGTGTGATGCTAAAGCATCGCGCTGAAAACCGGTGTCCATTTTTCGTACCAAGACCAACGGTCATTTAAAGAATGACCGTTGGTCTCGCGTGACCTGATGACAACCTCTTATCCGAGGACGGGTGCCTTATCAAAACTCCTCCCAGTTATCCCGGGATTGAGCGGCAGCTGCACCACCGCCAAAGGCCTTGGCGACAGCCTTGACCCGTTCGCGGGCCGGTGACGGAGCCGGACTGCGGGCGGTCATATGTGCGGAGACCGGCTGCGGTGCTCTGCGCCGAGGCTCGGACATCGTGGTTTCAGGCATTGTGCGGCTTTGCTGCCCGGAAATCTTGAAGTGGCTGAGCAGTCCGACCAGGCTCTGCGCCTCGTCGGAGAGTGAGTGGGTGGAGGCTGAGGTTTCCTCGACCATGGCGGCATTCTGCTGGGTCACCTGATCCATCTGGTTGATGGCGGCATTGATCTCATGCAGGCCGGTTGCCTGTTCCTTGGCCGCATTGGCGATGGAATGGATATGCTCGTTGATGGTCAGCACGCGGCTTTCGATCTTTGCCAGCGCTTCGCCGGTTTTTTGCACCAGCTTGACCCCGCCTTCGACCTCCTGGCCGGATTTGGTGATCAGCGCCTTGATGTCTTTGGCGGCGTTGGCGGAGCGTTGCGCCAGTTCGCGCACTTCCTGGGCAACCACGGCAAAACCCTTGCCGGCTTCACCCGCACGCGCGGCTTCTACACCGGCGTTCAGGGCCAGAAGATTGGTCTGGAAGGAAATCTCGTCGATCACGTTGATGATGGTGGAAATTTCCTTGGAGGCATTTTCGATCCGGCCCATGGCGTCCACGGCTTCGCGCACCACGACGGCGGACTGGGCGGCATTTTCCGTGGCTTCCGTCACGATCCGGCTGGCTTCCTGGGCACGTTCAGAGGAACTGCGCACCACGACCGTGATCTCATCGAGTGCCGCCGAAGTTTCCTCCAGAGCGGCCGCCTGCTTTTCGGTGCGCATCGACAACTCGTTGGTGGCATTGCTCAATTGGCCGGTGCTGCCGCTGATGGCGTCCGTCTTGTGGCGGATGCTGGAAATCGTGTCGCGCAGGCGCTCGAAGGTGGTGTTGACATTGGCCTGCAATTCGCCAAACGCGCCTCTGAACTGGCCTTGCATTTCCTGGCTCAGATCGCCGCTGGCGAGGTTGGCGATCACCCGGCGGGTTTCTGTCACCCCACGCTCAACGCTTGCGATCAGCTCATTGATATTGTTGGCGAAAAGGTCAAGATTCGGATCGTCGTAATGTTTGTCGATCCGCTTGCTGAAATCGCCATCGGCGGCGGCTGCGACGACGACGGACATGCTGGATTGCAGGTCATCGCTTTTGGCGCGCAGGGCGGTTTCCTGGACATTCATGCGGGCGACCTCCTGGCCATTGCGCTTGAAGGTTTCCACCGCCAAGGCCATATCGCCGATTTCATCCTTACGGGTGGCGCCCGGCACGTCGGTTTCGAAATCGCCACTGGCGACACGCTTGATGGCCGTGGTGAGCTGGACGATCGGGCGGCTCAATTGCTTGACGCCGATATAGATCCCGAGGCCGACGCCGATCAGGATCGAGACAACCGTCACCGAGACGATCAGGATCATCATGGTTGTCTGGAAACTGGCGACCGAAGCCGTCACCGCCTGGAGTTCTTTCTTGTCGGCGCTGACGACGGCATCCACCTCGGTCTGGAAGGCTTTGCGGTTGGCGCGGTTGGCCTCGTTATTGCCCTGCTCATTGGCGGATTGCGGGCTGACTTCGGTGCCCAGACGGACCGTTTCCGTGCGGAATGTCCGGAATTCCGCCGCCTTGGCAACCATGGCTTGGAAGGCCTGCAGCTGGGTTTCCGGTATCATTTTCCGCCAGGTTTGAAGCGTGGCATCCATGTCATCGAGGCTTTTTGTCAGCCCCTTGCCGAATTTGTCGGCGTCTTCCTTGGATTTCGCCGCGTAGATACCCCGTGATTCCATCACGACCGAAGTGATCAGACGGTTGAGCCGCTCACCCTGGAAGGCGCGCTCGGATAGGTTGAGAACCTGTGCGGTCTTGCTGTCATACCGCAATGTCACGAAAATCCCGATCGCCCCAATCAGGGATGCGGCAAAGCCGAGAATGAAGACAAGTAGATATATTTTTCCATTAATACGCATAGATTCCTCCTCCGCGGGGGCGCGGCAATCTCCCTCGATAGGTTCAATGTAGGGTGGAACAATTAATTATTGCTTTGATTTGCCCCCTTGGGCTACACAATCCGCAGATTGTAGAGGCTTGCTTTCACCATCAACATCGGCATGGATGAACAGTGCCGCGGGCAGGGGCGGGGAGGCTCATTTCAATATGGACTCATTAAGAACGGCGTTTTAAAAGCAATCTGTATATTTAAAGTATGCAATAGAAAATTTTTAAGCGGGTCAGTATCGCGCGTTGGGTAAAACGCAGGATGCTGAAGGGGAACGGGACCTGGTTTTCCCGAAACATGTTGTGAGAATATGAAAAAGCAGCCGAGTGAAAGCCATAAGATAACTTCACTTGAAGGTCTGCGAGGTATCATGGCATGGTGGGTGGTGCTGGGGCATGTTTCCTTGACATTCGGCTGGGGCCTGCCAATTGTCGACCGCAATGTCCTGGCGGTGGATGTGTTTATCATCCTGTCCGGCTTCGTGATTGCCCGCCTGATCGACCGCAAGGCTGAGCCGCTGGGACTTTATATTACTCGCCGTGGCTTCCGGCTGTTTCCACTATATCTGGTGGTTCTTGCCCTTTCGACAGTGCTGCTGCGGGTGCAGGTTTCCGCCTGGCAGGACATTCCCTTCGCGACGCCGACCAATGCCAACCGGCTCTATCTGGCTCAACAGGGCCTGGGGTCGCTCGCTCAGCAGCTTCTCGTCCATGTTCCGCTGTTGCAGGGCTTGGTGCCGGATCACGTGCTCGATAGCGCCCCCTATACGATCGTCGGCCAGGCCTGGAGCATTTCCATGGAGTGGCAGTTCTATCTGCTGGCGCCATTCTTCCTGTGGGCGCTGGCAAAGAAGCAGCGCTGGCCGTTGGGAGCGGCTGTCTTCCTTGGCCTGATCCTGGTGACGGATCTGCTTCCGGGCGGCTTCATCGGCTATAAGGTTTCCCGTTTTGCCATCGGCATCTGTAGCTATATGGCCTTTGATCGCAGGCAGGAATGGCGGGGATGGTTGCTGGCAATTCTGGGTTTTGCCGGTATTGCTGTTGTGCGCGAAGGGCTTTCACAACTGCTGCCGCTTTTGCTCTGGGCGGTCGTCCTGCTCTCGGCAGCGGCACCCGTCCATCACCTGATGCACCTGCCGGCGCGGCTTCTGGGGTCGGCTCTGCCGGTCCATCTCGGGCAGATCTCCTATTCGGTCTATCTTGTCCACATGATCCCGCTTTACGTGTCGATCGCGGTTCTGACCGGATTGGGCGTTTCGAACTCGGTCCTGCAGGCTGGTGTTGTGATCTTCACACTTGTCGCGACTTATCTTCTGTCCCTGGTCAGTTACCGTTTCATAGAGAAACCGGGAATCGAGCTTGGCGCCCGATTGACCCGGCCAGCGGAACTGCAAACCGCGTGATTTTGGTTTAAGTACTTCTATGAAGAGTCATTGAAAATGGCTCGTCGTCTCAAACCCAGCCCTGCAACTCCCGGCGCACGACGTTTTCCAGCACGCGCATGCCGTCCGGGCTGTCGTTCAGGCAGGGAATATGGGTGAATTTCTCACCGCCGGCGTGGTGGAAGATTTCGCCTGCTTCTCCGGCAATTTCCTCCAGCGTTTCAAGACAATCGGAGACGAAGCCGGGATTGATCACGGCAATGCGCTTGACGCCATCCTTGGCCAGTTTTTCCACGGTCTTGTCGGTATAGGGCTGTAGCCACTCCTCAGGCCCGAAGCGGGACTGGAAGGTGACCATCAGTTTTTCCTTCGGCCAGCCCAACCGGTCGCGCAGCAGGCGCGCGGTCTTGTAGCATTGGCAATGGTAGGGATCGCCCTTCATGAAATAGGACTTCGGAATGCCGTGGAACGAGGTCAGCACCAGTTCCGGTTCCCAGTCGAGGCTGGCGAGATGGGCTTCGATGGAATTGGCCAGTGCATCGATATAGACCGGATCGTCGCTATATTGCGGCACGGTGCGCAGTGCCGGCTGCCAGCGCATCTTGAGTAGTGCCTTGAAGGCTTCGTCATTGACGGTGGCTGTGGTGGCTGCGGCATATTGCGGATAGAGCGGAAACAGCAGGATCTTTTCGCAGCCTGCCTTTTGCAGCGCGTCGATGCGCGATTTGATTGACGGCTGGCCGTAGCGCATCGCCCAATCCACCACGACATTTGGCAGGTCGGCAAAGGAGGCCGCCATTTTCTCCGCCTGATTGCGGGTATAGGTGCGCAGATAGCTCTCGTTCAGATCCTTGTTCCAGATTTCGGCATAGGCCTTGCCGACCTTGCCCGGACGGGTGTTGAGGACGATGCCATAGAGGATCGGGTACCAGAACAGCCGCGACCATTCGATCACCCGCTTGTCGCTGAGGAATTCCTTCAGGTAGCGGCGCATCGAGGTGTAATCGGTGCCGTCGGGCGTGCCGAGATTGACGAGCAGCACGCCGACCTTGCCGAAATTGACCTTTGGATGTTCGGCAGGAAGATGGTTGACGATCGCGCTCATATTTGGACTACCTTGGTCAAGAATTCGATGCTGGTGTTACGCTTTTGGACCGAGAAGAGATCACTGTCCAGAATGAAAAATGGCCCGGATCGCTCCGGGCCGGACCTTTTGTCGCACGCGGGAGGCTGAAGGCTTCCCACAACTGAAAGTTACTTCGCCGGAACGGTCAGAACTTCACCGATCTCGATATGGTCGGGATGGCGCAGCGTGTTGGCACCGGCAATTTTCTTCCAGTCCTCGCCATTGCCATAAGTGGCCTCAGCGATCTTCCACAGGCTATCACCCTTGACCACGGTATATTGCGTCGGCTGAGCGGCAGCGGGCGGTGCGGAAACGGCCGGAGTTACCGGTGCAGGAGCTGCGGGCGCAGGGGTTGCCGGAGCGGCAGGCGCTGTTGCGGCAGGAGCCGGTGCGGTGGCCTGTGCGCCGGTCGCCGTCTTCGGCTGGGCCGCTGGCGCAACATAGCCGGCTGGCGTGACTTCGCTGACGCGGCCATCGGTAAACGGCTTGTAGGGCGAATTCTTGGCCAGGAAGTCGGCTGTCACATCGGCCAGATCCGGTCCGTAATCATAGGCGTTCTGCCCGGCTGTCGCAAAGATCTTGTAGCCGTCGCCGCCGGAGCGCATGTAATTATTGGTGACGACACCGTAGAGCTTGCTGGTGTCGAGCGGCACGAAGCCGTCGCCGTCCTTGACCTGCACGTCAACGACCCGGCTGCCGACCGGCTTGGAACGATCGAAGCTGTATTTCAGACCGGCAACCTGGGCGAACCGGCCCGCGCCGTCATCCACTTGGCTCACGCCGTTTTCAAGCGCGGCAATCACGTCGGAGCCCTTGAGCTGGAAGGTGGCAAGCGTGTTCTGGAAGGGGAGGACGGTGATAACCGAGCCCATGGTGACCTTGCCGCCGCCAATCGAAGAGCGCAAGCCGCCGCCGTTCTGGATGGCGATGCTCATGCCCTGGCTGCGGGTATGATCCAGCATGGCCTCGGCCACCAGGTTGCCCATGGCGCATTCCTTGACGCGGCAGGACGTGGAGGCGCCGTCGATCGGGCCAGCGCTTTCGCCGATTTCCTTCTGGCGCAATTCCTGGATCGGACCGGCCAGTTCCTTGACCTTGGCGGTCATCGCTTCATCAGGCTTGAATTTCGAATCGATCAGGATCGGATCGCCCTTGGCGCTCTTCACCACGCCGTTATCGTCGAAAACCACGGTCAGATCACCGAGATATTTGCTGTAGGAGGCCGCTGTTACCACTGGCACCTTGTAGCCGCCGGGATTGTCGACCAGCGTCGGATAGGGGCCTTCGGCTTTCGGATCGGTGTTTGACAGCAGTGTGTGCGAGTGGCCGCCGACCACGACGTCGACATCCGGGATCTTGGCGATCTCCATGTCGCGGTGATAGCCGACATGGGTGAGAGCGATGATCTTGTTGACGCCTTCGGCCTTCAATTTCTTCACTTCTTCGGTGATGGCGACGACATCGTCAGTGAATTTCACATTCGGTCCCGGCGAGGCGAGTTCGACGGTCTCCGGGGTAATGGCGCCGACGATGCCGATCTTCTGGCCGCCGATCTCCAGGATTGTGGAGGGCTTGAACTTGTCCTTCAGCTTGGACTCGGCATTGGCCTCCAGATTGGCGACCACGACCGGAAACTGCACCTTGTCGAGGAAGGGACCAATGGCCGTCTCACCATCGTCGAATTCGTGATTGCCAAGTGTCATGGCGTCGAACTTCAGGATGTTCATCACATCCAGTTCAGCGGTGCCCTTATACGTGGTGTAAAACAGCGATCCCTGGAAATTATCGCCAGCATTCAGCGTCAGGACATTCTTGCCGGCAAGCGATGAGCGGGTCTGGTCGAGTGCCGTCTTCAGGCGAGCGGCGCCACCGAAGCACTGGTTCTTGCTTTCTTCATCTGCCGAGCAGGTCGAATCATATTTATTGATCGACTCGATCCTGGAGTGGAAATCGTTGATATGCAGGATGTTCAGCTCGAAATCGGCAAAGGCCGCACCCGACGACAAGATCAGCACCGAGGCGCTCAACAGGCCAAATTTAAATCTTTTTAACATCCGTAACTCCTGATTTCATGGAACACCCGCTTTGGTTACCCCTCTTTTATGACGTTCTTATCGGGCTTTCGCGGAAGGATGTATGTTTCCATCGCGCTTGGTTTACCGCAAGCGAAAATACACCAGAACAGCAAAAAGCCGGCCCGTTGGGCCGGCTTTGTCAAGCCTCGATGAGGTTAAGCGTCAGATCTTGCGGCGTAGCGAGAAATTCGAGCCGGCGTCCGTGGTGCAGTTCAGCTGTTCCGGCGAAACCAGCGCGCAATTGACCCGCGACTGTGTCTTGCGTACCAGCGAGGTCATGTTGATTTCCACCAGCGTAGGCGAGGTATTGGTATAGGTACCGGAGGCCAGAAGCGCATTGGTGTCGCTGGAGCGGGTGGCAAATGTGCCGCCCTGGAAAGTGGAAACGATACCGTTCGGATCGACCCAGGCACCATCGACGCCTTGTGGCTGCGGCGTATTATATGCGACCTGGCGCGGCGGCGGCGTGCCTACGCAGGACGACACGGCAAAGGCCGCGACGAGCAGAATTGCGATGCTTTTGACCTTCATGACAGTCTCCATCCGGCAGGACATTATGGCCGCCTATGTCTCTGGCCTCTGCCCGGTCGCCTCGGCCGGAGAGGTCTCTTGCTCTTCATATTCGCGGTTGGTGACAACCGATTTCCTGAAAGTCCCGAGGGCCGATCAGGTTCCATACTGGCGACCATGCCGCGAAGATCGGGTGAAAGCAAGGCTTCCAACCGCTTCCCGGCCACTTGAACACAATCATGGCAGTGTTGTTCCACAGGGACATGAAAAGCGTGCCATGCTGGTCTTAGCGCCGCGCGGTCTTTCGATGCGCGGCGCCATTAGTTCAGGCCACTGTTTCAGGCCATTGTTTCAGATCGGCAGACGGATAGTGCCATCCGCCGTTCTGCTGCCTTTAGCGCACCAGGATATTCTTGAACTGCCAGGCGTCCTTGGTGTCGAGGTCTTCCGGGAACAGGCCGGGACGACCGTCGAGCGGGGTCCAGTCGGTGTAATGGCCTTCGACCGGGCCGAGATAGGGCGACTGCACTTCCAGGCAGCGCTTGTAATCGACTTCATCGGCCTCGACGATACCAGCCTTCGGGTTCTCGATGGCCCAGACCATGCCGGCCAGCACGGCGGAGGTTACCTGCAAGCCAGTGGCATTCTGGTAAGGGGCGATGCGGCGGGTTTCTTCCAGCGACAGGCGCGAACCATACCAGTAGGCGTTCTTTTCATGGCCATAGAGCAGTACGCCCAACTCGTCGATGCCATCGACCAGCTCGTTTTCGTCGAGAACATGCAGGACCGGCTGGGCGGTGCCGCCATTGCCGAACATTTCATGCAGCGACAGAACCGCGTCATTGGCCGGATGATAGGCGTAATGGCAGGTCGGGCGATAGGCGACTTCGCCGTCCTTCTCGACGGTGAAGTAATCGGCAATCGAGATCGATTCGTTGTGGGTGACGAGGAAGCCATATTGCGGGCCGGGGGTCGGGCACCAGGTGCGCACGCGGGTATTGGCGCCCGGCTGTTCCAGATAGATCGCAGCCTGGCAGCCCTTCTTATGCTTCTTGGCGTTTTTAGGCATCCACGTTTCGTGCGTGCCCCAGCCAAGCTCGGCCGGTTGCAGGCCTTCGGAAATGAAGCCTTCCACCGACCAGGTGTTCCAGAACACGTTGAGCGGCTTCGGTGTCTTGGCCAGCTGCGTGTCGCGCTCGGCAATGTGAATGCCCTTGACGCCGACCTTCTTCATCAGCTTGGCCCAGCCTTCGCGGTCATCGACCGAGGGCTCTTCAAACTTCAGGCCGATCTCGTTGGCGATATTGACCAGCGCCTGCTTGACGAACCAGGAGACCATGCCCGGATTGGCGCCGCAGGTGGAAACGGCGGTGGTGCCGCCCGGGTTCTTCTTCTTTTCCTGGCGAACGGTTTCGCGCAGCGCATAGTTGGTGCGCTCAGAGTTCTTCATGTTCTTGTCGAAATAGAAGCCCAGCCAAGGCTCAACCACCGTATCGATGTAAAGCACGTCCAGCTTGCGGCACAGCTTCATCAGGTCGAGCGAGCCGGTATCGACCGACAGGTTGACGCAGAAGCCCTGGCCTTCGCCTTCGGTCAGCAGAGGCTTCAGCAGGTCCTTGTAGTTCTCCTTGGTGACATGCGCCTGGATGTGCTTGATGCCATGCTTGGCCAGCAATTCGGCTTCGTCATTGCGCGGGTCGATGACCACCATCCGGCTCTTGTCGAACTTGAAATGGCGTTCGATCAGCGGCAGGGTGCCACGGCCGATCGAGCCGAAACCGATCATCACGATCGGACCGGTGATCTCGCCGTAAACCGGATAGGTCTGGGTGGTCATATAGTCTCTCCTTGGAAGGCCGTTTTGCCATAGGCGCATTGTTCACGAACGCGGTCTTGCTATGGCCGGGTTCTTTCTCTTCCTAGAGCATAATTCAGCGACAGAATAAAGACGGCGTTTCGAGAGATTGCCTCCGGGCAATAGTGACTTGCCCGAAGCTATTCGATCAGGTGGCTGACGCCGTGCGCTTGCGTTCTCGCCGGCCCAGCACGACGGCGAAGATAAAGGTGATGGTGAGGATCAGCGCTGCTGCGAGCCAGAGGAGCAGCAAGCTGGCCAGATCGTAATCACTGGAAAGGCCTCGCGTGGTGCCATCGCCATAGGCGAAATTCCAGCCGCCGATATAAGCGATGCCGGTGACGAACAGCGCGGCTATATAGATGAGAGGCAGAAGCAACGCTCGTTTCAGGGCAGGTTTATGGTTGAGATTGACGGTGGCGCCGACCTGGCCATTGCCTTTCCAGATGGTAATGGCCAGAACCGCAATGATTGGAAAATGTCCAACCAGATCCACCCGGCCGAATTCCAGCACGGCGGAGCCAAAGATCATCAGCAGTGCGAGGGCCGATAGCCGGCTGGCAACGGGGCCGCCCAGCAGCAGCATAGCGGCGGCGCCAAATTCAAACCAGCCGGAGAGGCTGAGAAAGACTTCTGGCGTCAACCCCATCGTCAAATAGGGTCGTGCGCACAGCAGCGTCAGCGACCAATCCGCGAAAGCCCATTTTTCCATAGAAGCCCACATCAGCGTCCAGGACATTGTTGCGCCGAGAAGGCCGATCCGGTGGGCGGTGAAGCTGGCCAGAGCCCTAACCCGAAGCCTGTCAAGGCTGATGGAGATCAGGCAGATGGCAAATCCCAGAAAAAGAGGGTAATCCAGCAGGTGATAGGTTCCATATTGCCGCGCCGCGCCAACCCATAGGCCAATCAAGCCAAACCCGGTCAGGCCGGCCCCCCTGCGCGAGAGGCAAAGTGCAGCCAATCCGAGTTGTATCCACTGTATGCTGGGATCCGAGGTCTTGAGCTCGGGCGTCAACCAGATCGGCTCCGGCAGCATCCAGAGCCAGGACAGCCAAAACGCAACGGTGAGACGGATCAGGTCGTCGGCCTTGAAGCCAAAGGGTTGCCGTATCAAGGACAGAACCCAGCCAAGCCGAGAGTTTTTTCCTGCCGCGTCAAGCGCTACACAGGCCCAAAGCGCAGGCAGGCTCAGGGCGAGGCCAAGCAACCATGTTGGTGTCGCCATGAATTGGTCAGGTGATATAGGTTGCTCTTTAATATTAAAGGATTGAAACCACTTTATATGAGCAAAAGAACTGTTAGCGCTAACTCCAATAATAAATATTGAAGCTAATATAATGCATATTAATTTTCCTATTTTTTCGTAGTAAATATTGTTTTTCATATTGATTTACCTATTTAAAATAATCAATACGTATTTTTATCTATCAATTCTCTTATTATGACAATTTAAGAAATTTTACTCATGATATTTGCAATAATTATGAATTGATTTTCAATGTAAAATTTACAATTCAATTTTCGATTATAAAATTAAAAATCGTAAAAACCACCAGGATCATCCATTCGATGAGGCGGTCGATCGTGTTGTTGCTGTTGTTTTTTTAGTTTATGAAGATTAAGCGACGGCCTTCTGCTGTTCTTCCACCAGTTCGGCGCGGATCAGGCCGCGCAGGCTGTTGCCGACGAAGATCGCCCGTCCATTCAGGCTTTCCGGTTTCAGCAGGTCGGCGCGGGCCTTGCGTTCACGGATCATCTCGGCGCGCAGGATGCCGGGAATGAGACCGCTGGTCAGCGGCGGGGTGATCAGCATGCCATCCAGACCCTGGACGAAGACATTGGTAAACGTCCCCTCACAGATTTCGCCACGCTCGTTCAGCAGCAGAACTTCATCTGCCTCCTCGGTGGAAAACTCGGCCCTGGCCGCTTCATAGGGATCGCGCCGCGAGGTCTTGTGGCGGTAGAGCGTATCCTGTGAATTCAGCCTGGTCTTTTCGGCGATGCGAAGACGCCAGATGGTGTTTTCGCCAATAGGTTCGAAGGGAAGTGCCGCTGCCTCCAGCTTGCCGCGAAAATTCATGGCGAGGCGCACCCGAAGCGGGGTATCGCCACTCACCACTTCTTTTAATGCCGCTTCGGGCTTGATCGGCTGGCGAAAGCCCAGCGCATCGGCAGAGCGCGAGAGGCGCCGCAAATGCTGGTCGAGCCTGATGAAGCCCTGGCCTGGCTCCCAGCGGAGCGTTTCAATCAGCGTGAAATCCATTGATCACCTACCGCAAAGCGCGCCTTGAGCAGACATTCCTGATATTCCTGTTCAGGCTTCGAATCAAAAACAATCCCGCCACCGACATTGAAAACCGCCCGGCGGCTTTTGAAAAGCCCCTGTTGTTCACGGAAATGCTCCGAAACGACCGGTTGATCAAATAAAGTCAGGGTTCGGATGGCAACGGAAAACCGCATCGGGCCTGCCGGATCGCAAAAACCGATGGCGCCGCAATAGATATCGCGCGGTCCTTGCTCCAGCCGGTGCAGGATCTGCATGGCGGCGAGCTTGGGTGCGCCGGTAATCGAGCCACAGGGAAACAGCGCTTCAAGAATGTCGCCAAGGCCCATTCCAGGCAAAAGCCTGCCGCGCACATGGCTCACCAATTGATGCAGCGTCGGATAAGTCTCGATATCGAACAGTTTCGGCACGGTCAGGCTATCAGGCTCGATGATCCGGGAGATGTCGTTGCGCAGCAGATCGACGATCATCCGGTTTTCGGCCTGGGTCTTTTCGTCCGTCAGCATTGCCGCCTTGATCGCCTCGTCCTCGGCATCATCAGAGCCGCGTGCCGCCGTGCCCTTCATCGGATGGGTCTCGATAAAGCCGTCGCCATCCACCTTGAAGAACAGTTCCGGCGAGCGCGAGACGATGGCCGGACCGCCGAGTTCCACCAGCGCACCGTAAGAGACCGGCTGACGCGCGATCAGCGACCAGAAGACGTCGCGAGGGCTGCCCCGATAGGCCGCCTCGATGGGCATGGTTAGGTTGGCCTGGTAGCAATCGCCCTGCCTGAGATGCTGGTGCAGGGTCTCAAACCGCTGCCGATAGGTCTCGAAATCCCAGGCTGCAACCGGGTTTCCCAGCAGGTGGGTGTTGCTTTCGGGGTGATGCGGGTTTCCCAGCGGATGAGCAGGGTCGGCTGGCGCGTTGAAAATGCCAAACTGGAGGAGCGGTACGTCCCGCCCATCAGGGATCAGCGGTCTCAGCTTGTCTTCAAACACAAAGCCCGCTTCATAAGCCAGCGTCCCCGCCAGCCAGTAACCCTCCTTGCGGGCGCGTTCCAACTGGGCAAGCGCCGGCAGAACGTCGTCGCCCCGCCGGGCGACGACGATGTCCACTGGATCGGTAAACACCAGCGTTTCACCGCTTTTGTCATTCCGAAACAGGATCGACGGTTGAAACGGTTCGGATTTCGCCATCGTGGCTCGATCTGTCCGTTCAGACTTTGGCGTCAAGCGCTTCCAGCTCGTCGATCAGCCCTTCGATCATCGACAGGCCCTTGGCCCAGAAGGATGGGTCGGTGGCATCCAGACCGAACGGCGCGAGAAGCTCGGAATGATGCTTGCTGCCGCCCGCCTTCAAGAGGTCGAAATACTTCTGCTGGAAGCCCTGTTCGGCATTCTGGTAGACGGCATAGAGCGAATTGACCAGGCAATCGCCAAAGGCATAGGCATAGACATAGAAGGGCGAATGAATGAAATGGGGGATATAGGCCCACCAGGTCTCATAACCCTCGGACACCTTGATGGCTGGTCCAAGGCTTTCTTCCTGCACCGATAGCCACAGTTCGCCAATCTTTTCCGCCGTCAACTCGCCCTCCTTGCGGGCGGTGTGCAGCTTGCGCTCGAATTCGTAGAAAGCGATCTGGCGCACGACCGTGTTGATCATGTCCTCGACCTTCTGGGCCAGCATGGCCTTGCGCTCACGCGCATCCGTGGCCTTTTCCAGAAGCGCCCGGAAGGTCAGCATTTCGCCGAACACCGAGGCGGTCTCGGCCAGCGTCAGCGGCGTCTGGCACATCAGCGCGCCCTGTTCGCCGGCGAGAACCTGATGCACGCCGTGGCCCAGTTCATGGGCCAGCGTCATCACGTCGCGCGGCTTGCCGAGGTAATTGACCAAAACATAGGGATGGGCAGACGGCACGGTCGGATGGGCAAAGGCGCCGGGCGCCTTGCCGGGGCGGGCGGGCGCATCGATCCAGCCGCCATCAAAGAAGCGACCGGCAATCTCTGCCATATCAGGCGCAAAACCGCGATAGGCCGACAGCACGGTCTGGCGGGCCTCATCCCAGGGAATGATCCGGTCGATGCTGTCGGGCAGGGGGGCGTTGCGGTCCCAGAAATTCATCTGCTCCATGCCCAGCCACTTGGCTTTCATCTTGTAATAGCGGTGCGACAGGCGCGGATAGGCATCACGCACCGCAGCGGCCAGCGCATCGACCACCTGACGTTCGACCCGGTTGGACAGATGGCGGCTATCGGCAATGTCGGCAAAGCCGCGCCAGCGGTCGGAAATTTCCTTGTCCTTGGCGAGCGTATTGGTGACCAGCACGAAAACCCGGATATTGTCCTTGAAGGTCTTCGACAGCGCCATGGCTGCCTTTTCACGCAACGCTGGATCGGCTTCCTGCAACATGGTCAGAACCGGCTCCAGCGTCATCTGCTCGCCGTCGATCTCAAAACGCAGGCTTGCCAGGGTCTCGTCGAACAGCCGGTTGAAGGCCGCCGAACCGGTCTGGGATTTTTCCAGGAACAATTGTTCCAGCTTGTCATCCAGCTGATAAGGCTTGTCTTGCCTGAGATCGACCAGCCAGGGCTTGTAATGGGCGGTGGCCGGATCGCGGGCAATGGCGGCATCGATCACCGCATCGTCCAGCCGGTTCAGCTCCAGCGTGAAAAACAGCAGGTGGGCGGCAAGCTCCGTCAGCCTGGCCTGCACATCGCCGAAGAATTTGCCGTTTTCCGGCTTGGTCATCTCACTATAGTAATAAAGTCCGGCATAGGAGCCGATTTTGCCGAGCAGGTCTTCGAGATCTTCGAATTCCTTCAGCGCGGCACCCAATCCCTGATCTGCGTCCTTGCTGGCGGCATCTTCCAGCCGCCCCTTCCATTTGGTCTCGAAGGCCAGGCTCATCTCGCTGGCCTTGGCGAGGTCGGCCTTGAAGAGATCCGAGGAGGGGGCTGGATAAAGATCGGTGAGCTGCCATTCGGGCAGCGTGCCGAGGCCTT
The DNA here is from genome assembly GCF_037039395.1 of Agrobacterium vitis. Lineage (NCBI taxonomy): Bacteria > Pseudomonadati > Pseudomonadota > Alphaproteobacteria > Hyphomicrobiales > Rhizobiaceae > Gillisella > Gillisella vitis. The sequence goes on from NZ_CP146242.1 coordinate 2,552,629, forward strand.
GGCTTAGCGCTGATACGCTTGCGGATTCGGCTGCCGGAAGGCGGGTCTGGTTAACGGGGCTGAAAGGCATGATGGCACCCTTGAGGTCTTTCGGGCCGTGCCGTCACCAAAATGGAACAGGCGCCGGTCCGATGCGTTTGGCATGAGATATCCCCAGTCATAGCATGGCAAAGGCACCCGACAACAGCATATGGCAGATGTCTGTGCATTTCAGCGCTTGCCATTCTACCCGTCGATCTGGCATTTTAGGAAAAAGACGTCTGTGCCGATATTTGACAAAATCGAGGCACGGAGGAATTGGACTGTGTCTAAGGCCGGGATTCTGTGGCTTTTTGCAGTCTTTTTTTTAAGGCATTGTATCGAAGCGGACAGTTTGGCGGGCTATAGATAAAATCCTAGCAAATGTTGGAACCTGTTTTTCAAAACTCCATGGCATTTTGCGGGACAAGGACGACGGTTACAGCCTTTGCTTGCGGAGGGAACCTGAAAAGCGCAGCATTTTCAGGGTTTGTGGCCGGGTTCGGAAAAGGCCGAATTCGGAAAGGCCGAATTTGGAACAGGATCGCGTTTTTGATTCTGCCGCTTACGGACATGGTCCATTGTTTCAACCGGCGCCAGACGCCATAAGGACTCGGGGAGCTAAAATTGACCGCTCATATTCTCGTTGTCGATGACGATCCGGTTCAACGCCGGTTGTTGAAGGCCGCTGTCGAAAGCCAGGGGCATGTTGCCCATCTGGCCGAGGACGGAGAGGCAGGCCTTGCCTATTTCCGTCAGCACAAGGCGGAGATTTCCGTCATCCTACTGGATTTGATGATGCCGGGCGTATCCGGCCTCGATTTCCTGGTCGCCATCGGCGGTCAGGAGGCGGAAGTGCCTGTCATCGTCCAGACCGGTCAGGGCGGCATCGATACCGTGGTGCAGGCCATGCGGGCTGGCGCCTTCGATTTCGTCGTCAAGCCGGTCTCGCCGGAGCGGATCGCATCGGCCATCGGCAATGCGCTGCGCGTCGATCAGCGCGACGCCAAGACGCGGCCTGCGCGCCGCTCGCGCACCGGTGCAGTGCATTTTTCCGATATTATTTCGGCAAGCCCGGCCATGACCCGGGTCATCGACCTGTCGCGCCGTGCGGCCCAGTCGAATATCCCTGTCGTGCTGGAAGGCGAATCGGGCGTTGGCAAGGAAATGGTCGCTCGGGCCATCCAGTCGGGCAGCGACCGCGCCTCGCGGCCATTTGTCACGGTCAATTGCGCTGCCATTCCCGCCAACATGGTGGAAAGCATTCTGTTCGGCCATGAAAAGGGATCTTTCCCCGGTGCGACCGAACGCCATATCGGCAAATTCGCCGAGGCTGACGGCGGTACGCTGTTCCTCGACGAGATCGGCGAATTGCCGCTCGATACCCAGGTCAAGCTGCTTCGGGCCGTGCAAGAAGGCGAAATCGAGGTTATCGGCGCCCGCCAGACCCAGAAGGTCAATGTGCGGCTGATCTCGGCGACCAACAAGGACTTGATCGAAGAGGTCAAGGCTGGCCGGTTCCGCGAGGACCTTTATTACCGCCTCAACGTCTTCCCCATCACCATTCCGGCTCTGCGCCGCCGCAAGGAGGACATTCCCTTCCTGGCGCGCGCCTTTACCGAACGGTTCTCGGCGGAACAGCGTTTGACCCGTACCCTGTCTCTGGGGGCCGGCGCGCTTGCTTTGCTGACGGCCTTCGATTGGCCCGGCAATATCCGCCAGTTGGAAAATGCCATCTACCGGGCGGTGATTCTGGCCGAAGGCACGGATCTGACGGAAAGCGATTTCCCGCAGATCCTGGCGCAGATCCCAGGCGGTTTGGCGCAGGACAAATTCTGGACAGGCTTGCCCGGCACGGCGGAAAGCCAGCCGGAACAGGTGGCGCCGCGCGGCGCAGACCGGCCGGAACTGGCCTTTATCGACCGGCTCCCGGCCCCGCGCGCCGAGGACCCGCGTCCGGTAGCGTTGGACAATGTCATCGTCAGCATCGACGAGAGCGGCAATGTCCGGCAATTGGCTGAGATTGAGGAAGAACTGATTCGTTTCGCGCTGAAATTCTACCGGGGCCAGATGAGCCAGGTGGCACGCAAGCTGGGAATCGGCCGCTCGACGCTCTATCGCAAGCTGAAGGATTACGGGATCGACCCGGATAATCCGCAGAAGCACGCCGCCTGAAAAAGCTGATATCCGGGTTTGTTTCAGCGCCCGGCTGAAGATTTGAACACGCCGCGCACCTGACAGGGTGGGCGGCGTTGTCATTTTGGGCTATAAGGACGCCGAATTTCGCGTCTTGCAGTGCGGGATGACAATATCGTGCGGTCCGCAGAAACGCCTGCCGGTTCGATAGTTGTTAACCCCCGGGTAAGGATGATTGATTACTGGTTGTCAATGGGTTGTTATGAATTGGTTCACCATATATGAATCAATTTGAACGATGTGGCAAAATTGCCATGTGGATACCGTATTTCACAGTCATGTGATAAACGAGCGATGTGACTTTTCTGACGGGGACGGATTTTGCGGATATCTGGTGCATTTGTATCGCCCTCAGGGCCTGGGCGGGTTGACCGCACGGCCATGATTTGGGCGAACATATCCAAGCTGTTTCTGACAGCTCTGGTCCTGATGACGATCGCCTTTTCCGCCCTCTATGCCACGACCGGTTCGGCTGCTGCGGAAACGCGGTCGCTGAAAATCCTTTTTGTCCATACCGGCGAGAAGCAGGAAATCACCTTCAAGCGCAATGGCCGTTACGATCCCAAGGGCTTGCAGCAGCTCAACAATATTGTGCGCGACTGGCGTCGCAACGAAGCGACCAAGATGGACCCGCGCCTGTTCGACCTCGTCTGGTCGGTCTATCAGAAGGCGGGCGCCAGCGGTTATATCTATGTCGTGTCCGGTTATCGCTCGCCGGCCACCAATGCCATGCTGCGTTCGCGCTCTTCCGGCGTTGCAAAGGAAAGCCAGCACATGAATGGCACCGCCATGGATTTCTTCATCCCTGGCGTGCCGCTGAAAAACCTGCGCGATATCGGCATGAAATTCCAGGCGGGCGGCGTGGGCTATTATCCCAATTCCGGCTCGCCTTTCGTGCATATGGACGTGGCGGGCGTCCGCTCCTGGCCGCGCGTTCCGCGCAGCGAACTGGTGCGAATGTTCCCCGATGGCAAGACCCTGCATATTCCCGCCGATGGCAAGCCGCTTCCCGGCTACCAGGTGGCGATGGAGGAATATAAGAAACGCCTGGGGTCTGAACAAATATTGATGGCGGATAATAAATCCTCGCCGCGTGGCAGGCCGCGAAATCTGATGGCCATGCTGTTTGGTAGCGGTGATGAGGACGAGGGCGACGAAGATTCAGCCCCAGCCGCACCGGTGCGGGCATCGGCTCCAGCCGCCGCGCCAAGACCGGCCGAGCTGACCAATCCAACGCCAACCAGTCCGATGCCTGTGGCTGTGGCTTCCGCAGCGCCTGATATCGCGGCTCCCGTGCCGCAATCGCGTCCTTCCCTGCGTCAGGGTGATGACAGTCTGGCTGTGGCGCTTTATTCTCCTGGCGGGCGCAATGCTGCCGAGGATGCCCTGCAGAAAGTTGCGGGCAATCCGTCGGGTGACGCTTCCGCGCAGCAAAGCGGCTATGAAGATCTGGCCGCCTACAAGGTTCCCGTGCCGACCCTGCTTGGGCCGCGTGGTATGAAGGGTGACGCCGAGCCTGTGATGACCGCGTCGCTTGGATCGCCTGATGATAGTAACCCTATTGCCCAGCATATTCCGGTGCCAGCTGGCCGTCCGGCGCTTGCCGATGCCATGGCGGCAACCCTGCCGCAGCAGCGCCCACAGATGAACGACGAGCCGTCTACGGTCGAAGAAGCCATGCTTTCTCCGGCTGCCGCCGAGGCACTGCAACAGAGCCAGGATGGCGCGCCGCTGAAGACCGTGGTGATCCCGCGTGACCGGCCAACGCCTTCTGTTGCAGCGGTTGCCGAAGTTCGGCCTGCGGCACCCACTGAGAGACCTCAGCCTGTAGCCGCCCCGGCAGTGCAGCCGAAAGCCGTCGCCGTTCTCACCCAGGGACCGCTTCCAGCTCAAGCTAAAGCCTCCACTCAGGGACAGCAGCAGGTGGCTTCGCTTGCGCAGCCCTCCCGCGCCAAGCCGAGTGCGGGCCAGTTTGGTGATGTTTTTGACCAGCCCAAATCGGCAAGCCGTGCGAATGAAGCCTCGCTTCCCGTCAAGGGCGGACGCCCGGGACCAAGTGAAGCGGATGCGGCCAGCCGTGGCCTGACCGGCGGGACCGAGTTGACCCGGACGATGATTTCGCAATGGGCAATGAACAAGAACCGGCTTGAGCCGGGCGCAAACCCCGTGCCTGCCAAGGCCGGTCGTGGCGGCCGTGTCGTGACCCAGGCCATCACCGCACCGGTCAAGGCGCCGCAGACCGGCTTTACTCCCGGCGCCCAGGCCATCGATCCAGGCCGCTTCGGCGCGGTCCGGTAAATATATCGAGCCTTCCTTCGGGCAGGGCTGCATATCTGGTCATAAAAAACCCGCGGTAACCGCGGGTTTTTTCGTATCTCTAGGTAAAAGCCTGAAAGTCTCCCGCATCTCCCGGCTCAGGTTTTCCAAGAGGGTAACGAGGGCTCTATGGCATCGGACTTAAACGTGGGTGCCGGTTTTTAGGCCGGGATGGATGCGGCAAAGGTCTGTAGAACGAGCGTCAGGGTCAAGACCGTTATCAGCAGCGACACGATAATCGCCAGAGATGTTTCTTCACTGAAATAGCCGTATTTCCTGCCAAAAACATAAGCTCCAGCGCCAATGGGCTGTGCTGCCATCACAACAGCGGTGGCATACCAGATATCGATATCCGCCTTGAAGGCGATCGCGATCATACCAAGCGTTACCAGCGGCTGTATTAGGATCTTTATCAGGACGACCGGGGCAATCCAACCGGCCATGGCCGACAGCCGTGCTGCTGAAAAAGGAATTCTGGCAAGGCCGAGACCAAGGGCAAAAAGCGCTGTCGGTCCGGCCGCCGCTGCCAGAAACCCTGTGAAGGAGGTGAGCATGGTTGGCAACGGAATTCGCAGCAGGCAAAAAAACGCCCCGGCCAAAACCGCCATCGTCAGCGGATTTTTCAAGGTCGTCGCCAAGGCGCGTCCGGCGCTGGCCAAGGGGCTGGACTGCTTTTGGCCGGTGAGATCATGGGTAATGATCACGGCCATAATCGCTGGAATGTTATGCAATATTGTTGCAATGGCGGCAGGAACCGCGGCTTTGGGACCGAAGGCGGCAATCAGGATGGGAATGCCCATATATCCGGTTGTCCCATAACATGCTGCCATGCCGACAATGGAGGATTGCGGTGCCGATGTCCCTTTCGCTCTGGCTAGAAACAGACCGGCAAGATAGGCCGCAGCAATTCCAGCCAAAGTTGCCGCCATGAATGGCCACTGCGCGAGATCCGCCGGGTTGGCCCGCGCCACCGCCAGAAACAGCAAGGCTGGCAGGGCAATATACAGAACATATTCATTGATCAGCTTTTCGGCTTCAGCAGCAAACTGATGCTTCCTTCCAAAACCATAACCAACCAGAATGACAAGAAAAACGGGAACAACGACCTGTAACATGAAATTTGCTCGATCTGAAAAGGACGATGGGAAAACACGGCCATATGGCTGTGTGACAGAGCACGCGCAGTTGGAGCACCTGGTCCTAGCGGGATCACCCGGTCCGCTATCAATGGAAAAACCGGACAATCTGAACGTATGGTGAGCTGGAAACGTCATCACCATACTCTGGTCTTTCCTCTTGATGGAAGCCAAAATGATATTATATTTCAATGCTTTGCGTTATTCTGCGCTGCCCTGAAGTTCTATTATGTGTTGCATCAGATTCAAAATGAATTATCGTGGTAGAAAATGCGCGCGAGGCATTATGAAGCAAAGTCTGCGGTTATTGACGCTTGACCAGATCAGGGCATTTGTCTCGGTTTGCGAGCACGGCAGTTTCACCAATGCGGCGAAAGACCAGTCACGGACGCAGACCGCCGTTACCCGTCAGATTCGCGCCGCGGAAGATATTTTGGGTGAAAAGCTGTTTCATCGATGCCGTGGGCATTTCGAAGGGCCAACGGAAGCGGGCGAAAAACTGCTTCCTTTTGCCATTAAAATTCTGGCAACTCTTGAGGACGCCTGGATGTGTCTGGAGCGTCCGGGTCTGAAGGGAACGATCAGGGTCGGTGTCATGGATGACATTGACATGAACTGGCTGCTGGAATTGATTGGCCGCTTCAAGGCGCTACATCCTGAATGCGACGTGAGGGTGATTTCCGATTTTTCCACAAGGCTTGAGAAGCGGCTCGAGCAACGCGAACTCGATGTTGCCATTGTCAAGACATTGATCAGGACGCAGCATGGGGAGGTGAGCAACGCTCACAAGACGTTACGTCGTGAGCCATTGCTATGGGCGGCGGGACCGGGCTTTCGCTTGCGCCAGCGTGAGCCCCTGCCACTCGTGCTGTTTCATGAGGGATGCGTCTATCGTCACCACGTCATTCAACGGCTGGAATCAGCAGGTGTGCCTTTCAGGATTGCTTATGAAGGGCAAAGCTACAGCCATTTGCGTGCTGCCGTCGCCGCGGGCCTTGGCGTGACAGCCCTTGCCGAAAGTCAGGTTGCCATGGGTGGCCTGCAAAGTCTGATCGAGGTTGCCGGTCAGCGTCTCGATCCGCTTTCTGACGTCGAAATTGCCATGAAGGCACTTCATAGCCGCAAGAACCAGGCGCTATCGGGCTTCATGCGAGAAGTGATGCGATCAACCAAGCAGGATCGGCAGGCCTTTTGCATGCCCGACAATCAAGACGTGACCAGATTGCAAGAAGCTGGAACTGGCTTGAGGGGATAGAGCATCGTGCAGAAAACAGGAATCAGCACGATGCTCTCAGTTCTGTTTGCGGATCGGAGGTTTCCGAAAGCTGGTTTTTAACTTTCGATCTGATGTTTTGGAGTTTGTCAGGGAAAAGTGGTCACCGGTTTTCCCGAAAGGACAAACTCAAACAAAAACAGCGAGAGTCTGTCTGGTTCAATATGAACCTGGCAGACTTTAGCCTTCCGGCGGGTTCTCGATCATGCCCAGCGCATGAAGATAGGTATCGAGGATCAGGTCTTCCTCCATCCGCTCCTGCTCATCCTTCTTGCGCAACGCGATGACCTTTTTCAGGATCTTGGTATCGAATCCCATGCCTTTGGCTTCGCCATAGACGTCCTTGATATCGTCGGCGATGGTCTTCTTTTCTTCTTCAAGGCGTTCGATGCGCTCGACAAAAGCGCGAAGTTGGTCACGGGCGACGCCATGAGCATCAGACATGGGGATCTCCTTGCTGGGGATGGTCATTTGAGTGGGGGTGACGTGCCGTGAACTCTGCGCCACGTCAAGTTCTTTTGCATGGCGCAAAGCCCGGGCCTTGGCGGAGGGGGCAGTGGAATATCGGGTAAAACCTTGTCAGGATTGGATAATAGCCTGAAATCCCCAGGAGGTCTTGGGGTGGGGGTCGGCAAAATTATCCGTGTCCGGTGCCACTTCGAGAGCCGTTCTCGAAGCTAGTCCTGCGGGCGTGAGGCTTCGAAATCCGCCTTCTGGGCCTCGCTCGCCTGTTTCTGATGCCGCAATTTCCATTGCTCATAGGGCATTGCATAGACATGCTGGCGCGCCTCGTCGCGGGTCATCTCGACCCCTTTGGTGTCGGCTGCGTCCTGATACCAATTGGCCAGGCAATTGCGGCAGAACCCGGCCAGATTCATCAGGTCGATATTCTGCACATCGCTGCGTTCACGCAAATGCGCCAGAAGACGGCGAAAGGCCGCTGCTTCCAGTTCGGTTTGCTGTTCCTTGGTCAGTTCGCTCATCTCTTGTCCGATCATTTTTCCAAGGCCGGGTAAGGTCCGGTTCGGGACGGAAATTGCCGCCATTCGTGCAGGGCAGGATCGCCGTTCATTGCGGCAAAAATCGGCTCCAGCCGGTCTGCCCAGGCGGTGATGCCCGCTTCGTCGCCGATCAGGTCCTGGCGCACTTCCAGCAACGCATGAGGCATGCCCGACACCATGCAATGACGGTAGAGTGTATCGCCCTTCAAGGCGCCGTCATAGGGTTCATTGTCACCGACGAGAATGTCGCCCGGCTGGCTGAGCGCGTCGATCAATGGCCGCACGGCGCGCTCATCGCTATCCCAGAGCACGGCGGCATGCCAGGGGCGGGCCGCGCCCTTCCAGGCGGGCGTATAGGAATGCAGCGACAGCACCAAGGGCGCCTTGCCACTGGCAGCGGCCGTGTCTGCCAACAACTGTTCGACAGCGTGGTGGTAAGGCCGATGGAAGTTTTCCACCCGATACTGCCATTCTTGCGCGCTGATCGGGTGATTGCCAGGAATGATCGCGCCGTCGGAAATTTTCATCACCAGCGTCGGGTCGTCCTCGCCCCGGTTTGGGTCGATCAGCAGCCGGGAAAAACAGGACATCGCCGCCGGCACGCCGAGCCGCGCCGCCAATTGGCGGGTCAAGCTTTCCACGCCAATATCATAGGCGATATGGCGCAGATAAGCGCTATCTGGCAGGCCAAGCGTGCCGTAGCCGGCAGGCAGCCGGTTCATGGCGTGGTCGGCAAGCAGCACGAGGCCCAGGCTGTTGTCGCCGGCTATCGTCTCATAGGGTTTGAAGTCATTCATGGCTGACACATTTATGTGATGGGATTGTCTATCATGGGGGATGTGTGGAAACATCCTTCACCAAATTATTCCAGGAGGTCTCTTTTATTCTAGGAGATCCCTTGGGTCGAATTTGGACCGTCTGCCGTGCAGAAACAGGATTATCACCAGTTTTTCAAGGCTTGAGGATTGTGGGCTTGGTCAAACGCACAAAAGATGCAGCCGCACTTCAAATTTGCTGCATAATTCCTTAAATCGGAGTGGATTTAAGGAATTATGCAGCAGGCGGATTTAAAGGGATACTTCGTGCCGCTTAACGCCTTATGATCGTTCGTGTGATAACGAGTGCGGTTAAAGCCTGTGCGGAAGAAGGATCTGATTGCGCACAGAGACGGTCCGCCGTCACCATTCAGTCAAACTCACCCCTCATCATTCGCGTGGGGATTACAATCGATTAGAGCTGCGTTGACTTTCTTGGTCCATAGTCGCAAGAAGGCAACACAGAAAAATGGAGTTCCGTCGGAAGCCGTGCCTCATTCCAACACACTCTCTTCCGTTACAGGTTCCGGGCGTCTTGCACGTCTCGGCCTGTTTTTGACCATTGTATTTTCACCGATTGCTTATGCCGCACCCGCGCAGGCGGATTTTCGCGTTTGCAATGGTTCGGCCAATCTCGTCGGCGTGGCCATTGGCTACCGGGCGGCGGAAGGCTGGATCAGCGAGGGTTGGTGGCAAGTACCCGCTTCGACCTGCGCAACGCTGATCGAAGGCGAGCTGAAATCGCGCTACTATTATCTCTACGCAGAAGATGCCGCCCGCGGTGGCCGCTGGACTGGCAATGTCAACATGTGCGTGGCGGAAAACGAGTTCAAGATCGTTGGCGTCGGGGATTGTTTCAAGCGCGGTTACCAGCAAATGGGTTTCAAGGAATATGACACGGGCCGCCAGGGGAGCTGGATGGTTCAGTTGTCCGACACGCCCGGCACGCAGGAAGGCCAGAAGCAATGAAGCGTAACCGCAAAGTCAAAATTCTAGCAACGCTTGGACCGGCTTCGCAAGATGAAGCCATGATCCGCAAGCTGCATGAGGCTGGCGCCGATCTTTTCCGTATCAACATGAGCCATGCCAGCCACGATGTGATGCGTACGCTGATCCAGCGCATCCGCAATGTCGAAGCTGCTTGCGGGCGCCCGATCGGCATTCTCGCCGATTTGCAAGGCCCCAAGCTGCGGGTCGGCAAATTTGCCAATACCTCGGTGGAATTGAAGCCCGGCCAGACATTCACCCTCGACAGCAACGAGGCTCCTGGTGATGAAAACCGGGTCTATCTGCCGCACCCGGAAATCCTGGAGGCCGTCAAGGTTGGCCATCGCCTGTTGATCGATGATGGCAAGCTGCATCTGCGTGCCGAAAAATGCGACGGCAAGACCATTGTCTGTAGCGTGGTGTCTGGCACCAAGATTTCCGACCGCAAGGGCGTCAGCCTGCCCGATACCATCCTTGCGACCGGCGTGCTGACCGACAAGGACCGCGCCGATCTGGATGCTGTTCTGGCCACCAATGATGTCGATTGGGTCGCGCTGTCCTTCATCCAGCGTCCTGAGGATCTGGCCGAGGTGCGCAAGATCGCTCGTGGACGCGTCGGGCTGATGTCGAAAATCGAAAAGCCGCAGGCGCTGGAACGGATCGACGAGATCATCGAACTGTCCGACGCCTTGATGGTGGCGCGTGGAGATCTTGGCGTGGAAATGCCGCTGGAGGCCGTTCCCGGCATTCAGAAACAATTGATTCGTGCCTGCCGCCGTGAAGGCAAGCCGGTGGTCGTGGCCACCCAGATGCTGGAGTCGATGATTTCAGCGCCGGTTCCAACGCGCGCCGAAGTCTCCGACGTGGCGACAGCCGTGTTCGAAGGCGCCGATGCCATCATGCTGTCGGCTGAATCCGCTTCCGGCCAGTATCCGGTCGAAGCGGTCTCGACCATGGCGTCGATTGCCCGCACCATCGAGCGAGAGCCGCATTATCCCGGCATTATCTATGCCCAGCGCCCGCAGCCGGAAGCAACCGGCGCTGACGCGATTTCGTTGGCAGCCCGCCAGATTGCCGAGACCCTGAAGCTGACGGCCATCGTCTGTTACACGTCGTCAGGTAATACCGGGCTTCGCGCTTCGCGTGAGCGTCCCGAAGTGCCGATCCTGGCGCTGTCGCCGGTGGTTCAGACGGCGCGCCGCCTGTCGCTGGTCTGGGGCCTGCATTGTGTCGTTTCCGAGGAGCCAACCGATCTGGATGACATGGTCAACAGGGCCTGCCGCATCGTGGTGTCGGAAGAGTTTGGCAAGCCGGGCGACCGGGTGATCATTTCTGCTGGTGTGCCATTGGGAACGCCGGGCGCCACCAATATGCTGCGCATCGCCTATATCGGTCCGGATGGCCTGTCCGGCGTCTGACAGTGCTAAGCCCTGCAAGGCGAGGTGCGAATGCATCCTCGCCTTTAAGGCCCTATGCCGTAGAAGTATTTGAAAAGAGAATGTGAGAGGTCACCTTCTGTGACCCTTCTGACCGTCCATATATCCGAGAAATTCTAGTGCCGCTTGTCAGGGATGACGGGCGGCGTTTTTCGTGACATGCGCTGCCAGAGGGCCGATTTAGCGGACTGAGACCTGCGATTCGGTCTGGTAAAATCCGATGGGAACAGCCGCAGATGGCGTGTCCTGAGTTTTCTAAAATCCAGGGCGGATGCCGTCATGGTGTGAGCCTACGGCACCATTCCACTGTGAAATTTCATTCGATTTGCGGAATTATATAGAAATTCCTAATATTAGGAATTTTGAAATATCGCCCCGTAATATCGATAGCGCAAAATAATAAAGTCGCCTTGGGAGAGGCGACTTTATTACTTATAAATTATTCAATAACTCAGAAATATAAATAGACTATAAATTCGTCTTTGATAATATTGCAGTTCTAAATTGGTTTGTTACTATGCCTATAGTTTTGCTCCAATTTGATTGTGATGTCAAGGACACAATCCCCTTGGTTGTAGATAGCCGATGTCGGTGGTTATCGAGACTCTTAAGTAGCTGCCAATTTTATCAGTTTGTTGACATTTCAAAAGCATCACCGATTTTCCTGGCCAAAGACCCAAGATCACGGTCGTGGCCGGCTATTTTTTCAATGGCGGCAACCGCCAGATCTGTGACGCAATAATCCGGCTTGTGTCCTAAATGTCGTACCCAGACCAGTTCTGCGTCTGCAATGTCGCGAGCAAGACCAACGGAGTGAATATCGGCCAGAACGATGGCATCACTGTCACCGGTGACAATCACGGTGGGCGCCCGTATTTCGGAGTAGCGAGGTGCCATGCGGGTGACATAAGCATGCAAGCCGAAAACATCGATGGCATTGTGACGAAAGGTGCTGGGCCGCAGAACCAGGGTGGGAGCGGTTCGGGCCATATAATCATCCGGACGTGGATTGGGAGCGAAGACTGCCCCGATGGCTCCATCCATTTTGGCAAGCCCAGCCAGTGGTGCAAGGGTGCGGGCAAAGAGGGGCCCGATGATTGGTGTTGCCGTCAGATGGTAATGCCAATCGACCCCACCGGGCCATGGATGGGTGGCAGGGGCCAGAAAAAGCAAACCCGCCGTCTTTTCTGGATGGAGAACAGCAAAGCTTGCCGCAATAGCACCGCCAAAGGAATGGCCGATGATAATGGCCCGCGACACGCCAATGGCGTCCATGGCCTCGGCGATGGCGTTTGCCTGGCCATCTGGTGTGTCGTTTTGCGGACCACCACGCGGCGAATAGCCATGACCCGGCCTGTCCACGAAGATCAGATCCGCGCGTCCCTCAAGGGCCGGACGAAATGCCTCGGCCTGATCGCGCAAATTACCACTGGCGCCATGAATGAACAGCAGCGGTGGCAGATCGGCGCTTTCAGACGCCGGAATATGCAGAAGGTTGAGATGGGTGTCTCTTATCGGGACGAGCGTGCCAATATTCGGATTGTCAATGATGATCTGTCTTATTTTGACTGTGGAAAACACCCAGGCTACAATCAGGGGTGTAGTGACGATGGCAAGGATCAGAATTGCAGGCATGGCATATGGGTTCCTGCTGCGTCATTGCGTAAAGCGGCTCAGCTATCCGATAGATGACGCAGAAAATTTAATCAGCGATGGCCTCTTCATCCGCATAACAAAGCATGGGGCGCGTGGAGTGAGAAAGGTAAGATAGCCTTCGGCGTTCCCAAAACCACCATCCTTAGGGGCACAGCAGGGATGACAGCGCCGTGCGTTTTATAAAATGCACAAAGGATGCTGTAACACTTTAAATCTACTGCATCCGCAATGGGTCATGATTACGTCCGGGCGCCTGCCAGCTTCTCGGAAAGCTCGGTCACGGTCTTCTGGGCGGCGCGGTCGGCGGGATAGATGGACAGGTAGCGCTGCCAGGCTTCCAGCGCCTTTTGATCGCTGCCGGTCTCGGCCAGAATATTGGCGAGCATTTCCAGCGCGCCGAAATGGCGCGGTTCGATGGCCAAGACGTGATTGAGATCGGAAATCGCTTTGCGGTAATTGCCCTGGCTATAATGCAGGCTGGCGCGGTGGCCCCAGCCATTGGCATAATCAGGTTCCAACACGATCGCCTGATCGAGGAAGTCCAGTGCGGCGGCGTTCTTCTTGTCTTTGATCGCCTTGTCGGCCCATTGCATCAACAGATTGACGGTTGGGCTGCCGGAATTCGACCAATCCGCCATCACGGCAGCGGCAATCGCCTTGGCTGCCTCCGGCTGGCGTTCGCGTTTCAACTGGGTCAGCAATTCGTCCGCAGGCTTGCCGGATAGAGCTGCGGTGTCGCTGCGGTCTTCCAGACGCTCAACCTCGCCCTGCTGCGGAGATGGGTCTTGCTGTGGAGATAATGGCGGCTGGCCATCCTTGTCCGCTCTCGGCTCACCCGTCTCAGGATGGTTCGGCTCAGGTTGAAGGTCCGGCGTGAAGGGCAGGGCAGGCGGCATAGGCTGGCTGGGTGCCGCGTCTGGCCCTTCCTGCGCAAAAGTGATGTCCTGCGCAAACGTCATGGCGGCAGGCCCGGCGAGGGCGCTGGCAACCAGAATACAGGCCGTGAGAATCAGGTGAGTGAACAAACGAACAGAGCGCATGCAGGTAATCTACCGTGCATGCGCTCTGTTTCAAACCGAATTCTGCGATTGACCGAAGTCCACGCATCACAGCGAGGTGATGCCGCTCTCCCGCAGGAGAGGTTTCGATCAGCCCTGACGGGCCTTGAAACGCGGGTTCTGCTTGTTGATGATGTAAACGCGACCCTTGCGGCGAACCAGACGGTTGTCGCGGTGACGTGCCTTAAGCGCTTTCAGCGAATTCTTGATCTTCATTTTTAGATCCGCATGGTTGCCAGGGAACTGTGTGGTTCCACCGGGATGTATATCGACGAAAAACGCACCGCGGGGCGCGCTGTTTCAGGGTTGGTGGCACATACCCCGGCTTAACCCGGCATGTCAACCGGAAAACCGGGCATTTTGCCCGTTGATGGTAGGTTATTCCCGGTTCCTGACCTCGGTGACATGTCCCATTTTGCGGCCGGGCCGTGCTTCGGCCTTGCCATAGAGATGGACGAGCACACCCGGCTTCGCCAGCCAATCTGGAACAGCATCAATGTCGTCGCCGATCAGATTGGTCATGACGCAATCGCCGTGGCGGGCCGGATCGCCCAGCGGCAAGCCGGCAACGGCGCGGACATGCTGTTCGAATTGCGAGATCACGCAGGCCGCTTCCGTCCAATGACCGGAATTGTGGACACGCGGGGCCATTTCATTGGCGATCAGGCTGCCATCGGCCATCAGGAACAGCTCGAGACCCACCACGCCGACATAGTCGAGACCGCTCAGCAGTTTTTCCGCCGCACTTTTGGCGGCAGCGGCGGTCTGCGGCGAAATCGACGCAGGCACGGTGGAGGTGTGCAGAATGCCGTCGCGATGAATGTTTTCAGCCGGATCGTAGCAGGCGATTTCGCCTGATATCGAACGGGCGGCGATGATCGAGATTTCCCGCGCAAACGGCACGAAGCCTTCGAGAATCAGCGGCACGGCGCCAAGAGCCTGATAGCCGCCACTGGCCTCGTCCCCCTTGCGATAGACCCGCTGGCCCTTGCCGTCATAGCCGAAGCGCCGGGTTTTAAGCACGCCTTCGCCACCGAATTCGGCCAATGCCTGCTCCAGGTCCGCCTGGCTGTCGACGGTGCGAAACGGGGCGGTGGCAATGCCATTGTCGTTGAGGAAGCGCTTTTCGCTCAACCTGTCCTGGGACACGGCGAGCGCCTTGGCTGGGGGGTAGACCGGCACGGTGCACGCCAGGGCTTCGGCGGCTGCGACCGGCACGTTTTCAAATTCATAGGTGACCACGTCGCAACTGGCGGCCAGTTCGGCAAGGGCTGCCTCGTCGGCGTAATCGGCGGTGATCTGCCGGTTGGCGACCTGGGCCGCCGGACAGTCGGCCTGCGGTTCCAGCACGATGGTCTTCAGCCCCAGCCTTGCTGCGGCCATGGCAAGCATGCGGCCAAGCTGGCCGCCGCCGATAATTCCAATGGTCTTCACGCGTGTGATCCGTACAGTTTATAAGCCTCAGGGAGCTTCGTCGGTGGGATAGTCGGCAACGGCGGCAGTCTGGTTGTCGGTCCAGTCGTCCAGCCGGTCGGCGAGATCGGCATCCTGCAACGCCAGCACCCGTGCCGCCAGCAGGGCGGCATTGACGGCGCCGGCCCGGCCGATGGCGAGCGTTCCGACCGGAATGCCGGCTGGCATCTGCACGATGGAATAGAGACTGTCGAGGCCGGACATGGTTTTCGACTGGACCGGCACGCCGAAAACCGGAAGCGCTGTCATCGAGGCGACCATGCCGGGCAGGTGGGCGGCCCCGCCAGCTCCGGCGATAATCACCTGGAAGCCTTCGTCGCGCGCGCCCTTGGAAAAGGCGACCATGCGGTCTGGGGTGCGATGGGCCGAGACGATGCGCGCCTCGTAGCTGACGCCAAGTGCGTCCAGGGTGTCGGCAGCGTTCTTCATGGTTTCCCAGTCGGACTGGCTTCCCATGATGATGGCGACGGGCGGTCTTTCATCCTGCATCGGCGGCACCCTTTTCTCAGGCAATGATATCGGGAATGAGCTGATCTTCCAGTTTGGTCAGCCTGTCCTTGATGGCAAGCTTTTTCTTCTTCATCCGCTGGATCCGCAAGGCATCGCAGCCGACCTGAACCATGGCGTTGATCGCAGCATCATAATCCTCGTGTTCCTGACGAAGGCGTGCGAGTTGAAGCCTTGTATCCGCGTGGTCCTGATCCGGCATCCGTCTGTCCCCATCTTGTCGCTGGCTGCATCTATTTCTGATGCATGGTGGAATGGCGCAAGCTCCTATCACCAAACGTCGGTAACGGGAAGTTAGCCCTTTCGCATAATTTCATCGGCAGCGGCTGTGTCTTTCAGTCCATCAATTTTCTTTGCGTTTAGAGAGGCCTAACGCATGGGAGTGACCCGAGATGGGAAGCGTCGCCTGTGCCAACATGAAATTGCCCTCATAAATTCAGGTTTTCGCCTTAGACATCGGCAAGCGATCGTGTCACACTGCTGTCGCAAACCAAGAAGCTCCAGCGATGGATGCTGGAGGTTGAAAAGGAAGGATAGAATCAAATGACCATTCAGGCTCATATTGAATCGCTTGCCAAGAAGCATGGAGTTTTGGAGGAGAAACTACATGCCGCCCTTTCCTCTCCCTCGACCGACGACAAGGAAATTCTGGAACTCAAGCGCCTCAAATTGCGCCTCAAGGATGAAATGGAGCGCCTGAAGTCAACACGACATTAAAGGCTGGATGATGCCCCCTTAAATCGGGCCCGATTTAAGGATTTCATACAGTCAACAGGCCCTTTGAATCGTCAGTCGGCGGATGAATTGTCTCACTTACTTTGTGCGTTTTACAAAACGCACGGTGATGTAGCGTTACCGCCGCTGTCTTGATACTCTTTCCATGATCCAGGAGCGCCAAACATTGCCGCTCTTGACCGAAACCAGGCTCCGAAGCGCTGATTGCCTTCGGGGCCTTTTTTGTGGGTTGTTTTGGGAAGTGGGATCACTCGGTGCTATAAACGATTGGGAGCGCCAGAGGCGCTGTGGCGAACGAAATATTCGCGCCGGTCATGCCGATATTGGCACGGCTTTATTGTCACGCCGGTCCCCATGCGAACCGATCCCACCGTCAGTTCCAGAACTGGTCCAGCCACAGGTTCAGCCGGTTGAAGCCGGAATTGTTGACCGAGTAGATCCGCTTGGTGCCCTGAGTGGCCACTGTCACCAGATTGCAATCCAGCAGCGCCTTCAAATGTTGGGAGACGGCCGGCCGGCTGATCGGCAGGCCCTTGGCCAGATCGTTTACCGTGCGGGGTGCACGGCGTAACTCTTCCAGCAAATGGCGTCGGTTGGGATCGGCAATAGCCGAGAATGGATCGATTGTCGTCATATGCGCAAGCTATGATACATCCTGCCGTCCGGCAAGCGCAATTGTGCGATGCGAAAATGCAATTTTATCGGGATTTTGATTGTCGTCAATTTTGCAATCCCCTTCTGTGGCAAATGTCTTATCCCGCGTCTTGAGATATTTGCAAAAGCAATAGGATGCCCCATCGTCAATGGCCCATCGTATTACAGGAAAAACAAACCGTCCCAAAACAGTTTCAGTCCGGCGATGAGCGTCATGGCATAGATCAGCGGATAGAAGGTCTGCGCCTTCATGCGCCGCACCACCATGGCGCCGGCCATGGTGGACAGCAGCGCCACCGGCAGCAGGCTGAGCGACAGGGTGAAATTGCTGAAATCCAGCTGGCCGAGTGCCATATAGGGAATGACCTTGATGGCGTTGAGGCAGGCAAAAAACCGCACGCTGGTGCCGGTATAGGTTTTGGGGTCGAGCTTTAACGGCAGGGCATAGATTTCAAACGGTGGGCCGCCGGCATGCGCGACAAAGCTGCCATAGCCTGCCAGCGTGCCCCAGCCCGTGGCGGCCACGGCGCGCTGCGGTTTTGCCGGTCTTGCATCATGGCCTTCGCCGCGCAACCGTCGCTGGAAATAGCGCCCGGCAAACACAACCGTGATGGCGCCGAGCACGAGCCGCATGGCATCGGCCGGGATGAGGGCCGATGTGGCCCAGCCAAAGGCGATCCCGGCAATGGCGCCGGGCAAAAGAAGGAAAAAAGTGCGCCAGTCGCCATGGTGGCGCCAGGCGTGCAGAGCGACCAGGTCCATGACCAGCAGGATCGGCAGGAAAATCGCCGCAGCCGTCATCGGCGGCACGACGAGCGCCAGGATTGGCACACCAAGCAGACTGAAAGCGCCGCCCAGGCCGCCCTTGGACAGGCCGACCAGCATGACGGCGGGAATGGCGGCAAGCAGGAATGAGAGATCTGGCAGCATGAATGTTTGAATTTCCGCGATGGTGTCTTGGGGTGCTGGTATCTGTAGGGATGGGTATCTTCCCCACAAGGCGGCGGCTGTCTCTGACAGTTGGTGTTGATCCTTTCCTCAGTCCGGTCTATCGACTTCCTGCAAACATGGCGAGATCCTTTCGCCGCAGAGAGAGTGCCAACAAAAACGAGAGCAACAGAGGCTTCGGCATCATTCTTTAAATCACAAACGGTTTAAAGAGAAAATCATGCCACAGGCATGACGTGCTACAGCACCTTATATGCCCTATATAAAGGGTGCAGGGCGCTTTGGCCCGGATCGCCTCCCTTGCTCTTGCCATCAAGAAGACGGAAATCGCCATGTCCAAGTCGTCAAAGTCGCCCAAGTTCCAAAGCCGCTGCCGGCTCGTTCTTATCACGCCGCAGATTGCCGATGTGCAGATGCTTGCCACGACTGTCGGCAATGCCTTGAAGGGTGGCGATGTCGCCTCGGTGATCATCCCGCAATATGATTTCGATGACGACACGTTTCAGGCCCAGGCCGAAGCGGTCGTGCCACTGGTTCAGGCGGCGGGTGCCGCTGCCATCATCGCCGACAATAGCCGGGTTGCCGGTCGCGCCAAGGCCGATGGCCTGCATATCAGCGGCGATGTCGAGGCGCTGGCCGAGGCGGTGGAAAAATTCACACCGAAGATGATTGTCGGCTCCGGTGCTGCCCGCGACCGGCACCATGCGCTGGAGGCTGGCGATGCCAACCCCGACTACATGTTCTTTGGCAAGCTGGACGGCGATATCAAGCCGGAAGCGCATTCTAAAAACCTGGCCTTAGGCGAATGGTGGTCGTCGATGGTGGAAATCCCCTGCATCGTCATGGGCGGTGCAGATCCGCAATCGGCCCTGGCCGTTGCTGAAACCGGCGCGGAATTTGCGGCGCTCTCCAGGGCAGTGTTCGATGATCCGGAGGCAGCCGCCACCGTGGTTGCTCAGGTAAATGCTTTGCTTGACGAAAAAGCGCCACGGTTTGAGGATTGAACGCCTCAATGACCCTTGCCCTACCTCGTCTTGTCTTGACCCGTCTTGCCCTAACCCGTTTGGCTAAATTCCAGTTGCTGTCTGGACGATCCGTCTGTGCCAGTCTGGTCTTGGCGCTGGCTTGTCCGACGGTCATGGATATCGGTGTTTATGCGCAGGTTCCGCCTGCTGCATCCTCGCCCACGGTGGCGGAGCCTGAGGTGAAGGCGGATGACGGCAAATCAGGCGAGGCGGGCAATCAGACCGCCACTGAAACGCCATCGGAAAAAGCTGGCGAGCAAGGGCGAGGCCCAAAGCCGGGGAGCAATGTCGAGATGCCGGGCGCTCCCGATGATAAGACGGCTCCCGAAAATACCGCGGGCTCTGACGGGACCAATGGTTTTGTCAGGCCAAGCGAGCTTTCCGGTCCGGTGTCGGGCGAGGATGCTGGCAAGGTCCAGCGGCCGGGTATCAAGGATGCGGGACCGGTCGGCGGCATTACGCTGATGGAGCGCATGGGCATTCCGCTGCCGGACCTACCGCCGGAAAAGCCCTATACCGGCAAGGTCGATCTTGCCTATGGCGCGTTCCAGCGCGGGCTATTTGCCACCGCCTTCGATTACGCCCTGCCGCTTGCCGAGAAGGGCGACCCCGCCGCGCAGACATTGCTTGCCGAGTTGATGACCCGTGGACTGGCGGTCAAGCGCGACATGAAGGGAGCGGCTTTCTGGTATGCCAAAGCCGCCGAAGGCGGCGATCCGGCGGCAATGTTCAAATATGCGCTGATGTTGATCGAAGGGCAGTATGTGGCGCCCGACCGAAAGCTGGCCGATGACTATATGCGCCGGGCAGCGGAAGCGGGCAATGCGTCGGCCCAGTTCAATTGGGCGCAATTGCTGGTTTCTGAAAATCCCGGCAAGAAGGGATTGCTGCTGGCGCTGCCTTTTTACGAGCAATCGGCCGAACAGGGCATCGCGGATGCGCAATATGCTGTCGCTCAGATCTATCGCAACCTGCCGGAAGTGCCGGCGGAAAAGCGTCAGTTGGCGCGCGAATGGCTGGTGCGGGCGGCGCGTGCCGGTTTCGATACCGCAGAGCTTGATATCGGCATCTGGTTGATCAACGGTATTGCCGGGCCGCAGGATCTGGAGCAGGGCTTCAAATGGTTGCGGATTGCCGCCAATCGCGGCAATGTCGCGGCCCAGAACCGGCTGGCGCATGTTTATGTGGCGGCGCTCGGCACCCGGCCTGATCCGGTCGAGGCGGCGAAATGGTATGTGCTATCGCGTCGGGCGGGCCTTGCCGATCCGGCCCTTGAGGATTTCTATCTCGGTCTGCCGGATAGCCAGCAGAAACAAGCAATTGAAGCGGCCAACAAATACCGGACTGGCCAGCATAGGCTGGGCCGCCCGGTATCGAAGGCGCAGGGCGCGGCAACCGGCAAAAATGCAGCGAAGGCAGCGGTCGGCGATGTCGTCGCCAAGCCGGTAAAGCCGGTTACGCCACCGCCCGTTGACCCGACCGGACTTCCGGGCGTCTCCATGCCGCCAGTCGGGGGGCAAGTTGGGGGCCAGCCGCAAAATGACGTCCCCGAAAATGATGCAGACCAAAAATGATGCAGACAAGGACGAAATCCCGGCGATGGCACCGATGTGCCGGATCAGCCGCCCGCCGCCACCTGAATTGCGCAGGGACTTGAATTGCGCCAGATTTTGTGGTCTTGAACCGCTCAATCTTTGCACGCCGCTAAAAGGGCCGCGCCCAACCTCCATCCGGGTGATGGCGGGTGACGGCCTGCTGCATCATTCAGTCTAAGGAAACCGCTATGGCTCGCTCAGCCCTTCTCAATGTCATGGTCCAGGCCGCCGTCAAGGCCGGGAAATCCCTGTCGCGCGATTTTGGCGAAGTGCAGAACTTGCAGGTTTCGGTCAAGGGTCCCGGCGATTTCGTTTCCCAGGCCGATATGAAGGCTGAAAAACTGGTGCGCGAGGACCTGCTGAAGGCCCGCCCCACCTACGGCTTCCTTGGAGAAGAGGGCGAAGAGATCAAGGGGACCGATGGCGCGCATCGCTGGATCGTCGATCCGCTGGATGGCACCACCAACTTCCTGCACGGCATTCCGCAATTTGCCGTCTCCATCGCCCTGGAGCGCAATGGCGAAATCGTTGCCGGCGTGATCTTCAACCCTGCCACCGACGAGCTCTACACGACCGAAAAGGGCGGCGGCGCCTTCCTTAACGATCGCCGCATTCGCGTTGGCGCCCGCAAGGTGCTGTCGGATTGCGTGATCGGTTGCGGCATGCCGCATCTTGGCCGCGGCAATCACGGCAAGGCGCTGTTGGAACTGCGCCATGTCATGGGCGAAGTGGCTGGCGTGCGCCGCATGGGGGCCGCCGCTCTCGATCTCGCCTATGTCGCCTGCGGCCGGTTCGACGGTTTCTGGGAAACGGGCTTGCATGCCTGGGATATCGCCGCTGGCCTGTTGCTGATCCGCGAAGCGGGCGGCTTTGTCAGCGATATGGCAGGCGGAACCGATAGTCTCGACCGGGGCGATATTGTCGCGGGCAATGAATATATCCAGAAAGCACTGCTGGAAGTGGTCAAGCGGCCCTTGCCGAAGGCTTGATCGGCTCGGAGGAGGCGTCGCTTTTTCGGCGCTTTCCTAAAAGCGTCGGTTTTCGCTTCAATTCGACATGAATTTGAACTAGCCTCCGTCCACTTCACGCTGCCTGGGCCGAGCCTTTCAGAGGCTTGACCCGTGGTTTGCGAAAGGGATCGACCGCTTGCCTGTAATGGAGACGTGCTGCCAATGACGGATGTGGATGTGGACGCCCCGGACGCTGAACCGGCCCGTTACGGCTCGAAACTCTCAAGCCCGGCACCCATTATTCTGACGATGCTGATCTTTCTGATCCTCATCGGGTTCATTGCGGCCATCCTGTTTCGGCAGGCCGAACAGGCATTTTACACCAATCCGGGCCTGAATGGTCTCATTCTCGGGGTATTGGCCGTCGGCATCATCCTGATTTTCGCCCATGTGGTCGGGCTGATTTCGGAAGTGCGCTGGTTCAACCATTTCCAGATGCCAGACACTGCCGATAAATCCGGACGCGAGCCGAAATTGCTGGCGCCGATGCGCTCTCTGCTGGGCAATCGCCGCTCAACGGGCCTGTCGACCACGCTGTTGCGCTCGATTCTCGATTCCATCGCCACCCGGCTGGACGAAGCGCGCGATACTTCGCGCTATCTGATCGGCCTTCTGGTGTTTCTCGGCCTGCTCGGCACATTCTGGGGCCTGATCGGCACGATCAGCTCGATCAGCAATGTCATCCAGACCTTGGATGCCGGCTCGGGCGGGCAGGGCAGCGATGTGCTGCAAACCCTGAAAAACGGACTTTCCGCGCCGCTTGCCGGCATGGGTACTGCGTTTTCCTCGTCGCTGCTTGGTCTGTCCGGCTCGCTGATCCTCGGTTTTCTCGATTTGCAGGCTGGCCGTGCCCAGAACCGGTTCTATACGGAGCTGGAAAACTGGCTGTCTTCCGTCACCGATACCGGGTCCGATCAACCCGTACCGGCAGGCGTTTCCGGTCACGACATCGAGCGTTTGCTGGAGCAGATGAAGAAGATCGCCCAGCAGCCTGCCTCCGGCTCCGACCGTTCGGCAGCAGCACTGAGCGGTTTGTCGGACGGTATTCAGGGCCTGGTTAAGAACATGCGCAATGAGCAACAGATGCTGCGTGACTGGATCGAAGCCCAGCAGGAAGACACCCGCGCCATGCGCAAGGCGCTGGACCGGCTGAACGACAAGCTCGGGAGCAAGTAAGCCATGGCCCTGGGGCGCAACCGCAGGCGGGATCGCGGCGCCGACTATTGGCCGGGCTTTGTCGACGCCTTGTCGACGCTGCTGATCGCCATCATGTTCCTGCTCACCGTCTTCGTGGTGGCGCAATTCGTGCTCAGCCGGGAAATTTCCGGCAAGGACGAGGTGTTGAACCGGCTGAACAACCAGATTGCCGAATTGACACAGATGCTGGCGCTGGAAAAAGGCGGCAAGCAGGACCTGGAAGATGCACTGGCCAACCTGCAATCCTCGCTGGA
The DNA here is from genome assembly GCF_037039395.1 of Agrobacterium vitis. Taxonomy (NCBI): domain Bacteria; kingdom Pseudomonadati; phylum Pseudomonadota; class Alphaproteobacteria; order Hyphomicrobiales; family Rhizobiaceae; genus Gillisella; species Gillisella vitis. The sequence continues at coordinate 2,575,919 of NZ_CP146242.1, forward strand.
TACGTCCGAGAAGGAACGCAGCCGTTTACAATCGCTGCTCGACACAGGCGCCGGGAATTCGGCCCAGGCCCAGGCAAAGATCGGCGAGTTGAGCGGCAAGCTCGATGAGCAGCAGCAGGTCAGCGCTCGCGCCATGAGCCAGATTGACCTGTTGAACCAGCAGATCGCCGCACTTCGCGCCCAGATCGCCGCTGTCGAGCAGGCCTTGCAGGCCTCGGAGGCCAAGGACCAGAATTCGCAAGCGAAAATCGCCGATCTCGGACGGCGGCTGAATGTGGCCTTGGCCCAGAAGGTGCAGGAACTCAATCGCTATCGCTCCGACTTTTTCGGGCGCCTGCGCGAAATCCTGTCAGACCGGCAGAATATCCGCATTGTCGGCGACCGTTTCGTGTTCCAGTCGGAAGTGCTGTTTCCCTCCGGCGGGGCCGACATGAACCCGCAAGGCCAGGAGGAAATGGTCAAGCTCGCCAATGCCCTGATCGATCTCGCCAAGGAAATTCCCCCTGATATCAATTGGGTGCTACGCGTCGATGGCCACACGGACAATGTCCAGCTCTCAGGCAATGGCCGCTATCCAGACAATTGGGCGCTGTCTGCTGCCCGCGCTGTCTCGGTGGTCAAGTTCCTGATCTCCAAGGGCGTTCCCGCTGACCGTCTGGCTGCTGCCGGTTTCGGCGAATTCCAGCCGATTGCCCCTGGCGATACGCCTGAAGCCCGCGCCCAGAACCGACGGATCGAGCTGAAACTGACGGAGCGGTGAGACGGGCAGATGAATGGGTGTGGCTCTTATACGAAGATTGCACACTAGACGACGCTAAGGTTTTTCTGTGCCGCTTACCCCCCCCCTCTGTCCTGCCGGACATCTCCCCCTCACGGAGGGAGATCGGCAGGAAGCACTGGCCGCACATCTTTTTAGCGACTGAATATGCTGGAAATAAAACGGTTTCTGTAGGGTAACTGGTTTCCACACATCGATCTGCCGACGATTTTATCGTCCCACATCCCGGCTTTATCCAATGTCCCATAGAAAAGCGGTAAAGTTGTAGGAAGAGCACAGCCTGCCTTCCACTTGCTCTATTTTGACCTTTGCGTAAAAGTAATTTTTTTCTGCCAGGGAGAGAATGGCAGCGAAATGTGCTTGGGAGGGCGTGATGGACGAGTTCGACGTGATCGTGGTTGGCGCGGGGCTGGCGGGGTTGGTTGCGGCAACCGAGGCGGCGGGGCGGGGCTTGTCGGTCTGTGTCGTCGATCAGGAGGGGGAGCAGAACCTCGGCGGGCAGGCTTTCTGGTCGCTGGGCGGATTGTTTTTCATCGACAGTCCCGAGCAACGCTTGATGCGGGTGCGTGACAGCCTGGCCTTGGCCGAGCAGGACTGGTTCGGCTCGGCGGGCTTTGACCGGCCGGAGGATTATTGGCCGCGGCGTTGGGCGCAGGCCTATCTGCACTTTGCCGCAGGTGAGAAACGGGCATGGCTGCATCAGCTTGGCATGCGCTGGTTCCCGGTTGTTGGCTGGGCAGAGCGGGGAGGGCAGCTTGCCGATGGCCATGGTAATTCGGTGCCACGCTTTCATGTCACCTGGGGGACAGGGCCGGGCGTGCTGGAACCATTTCTCAAACTGGCCACGGCACTGGCCGAGGCCGGGCGCATCACCTTCCGGTTTCGCCATCAGGTCGATGCGCTGGAGCGCCGGGATGGACGGGTGACGGGCGTGTCCGGCACGGTGCTGGCCAATGATGCCGTTTTGCGGGGTGAAAAGAGCAGCCGTGAGCCACAAGGTGATTTCGCTTACTCCGCCCAGGCGGTCATCGTTGCGTCCGGTGGCATTGGCGGCAACCATCAATTGGTGCGGCAGAACTGGCCGGTCGACCGGCTGGGTCAGCCGCCTGCCACCATGGTTTGCGGCGTGCCTGCCCATGTCGATGGGCGGATGATCGCCATTACCGAGCAGGCGGGCGGCAGCGTCATCAACCGGGACCGCATGTGGCATTATACCGAGGGTGTGAAGAACCACGACCCGATCTGGCCCGATCACGGCATTCGCATCCTGCCCGGCCCATCCTCCTTCTGGTGCGATGCCGATGGTAATCGGCTGCCATCGCCCGCCATGCCGGGGTTCGATACGCTGGGCACGCTGAAAATCCTGCGCGAGCGAGGCAGCGATTACAGCTGGTTCATCCTGACCGAGGCGATTATCAAGAAGGAATTCGCGCTGTCCGGTTCGGAGCAAAACCCGGATCTGACCGGTCGCAATATCCGCCTCCTGCTGAAACGGCTTGGCAAGCGCCCGACCGGTCCGGTTCTGGCCTTCATGGAGCGGGGTGAGGACTTTGCCGTCAGCACGGATCTGGAGGAACTGGTGGCGAAGATGAACGCGATCAGCGTTGAGAGCCGATTGGACCCAGCCCATCTCCGCCGTCAGATCGAGGCGCGCGATCGGGAGATCGCCAACACCTTCAGCAAGGATGCGCAGATCACCGCCATCAGAGGCGCCCGGCGCTATCTTGGCGATAAATTGATGCGGACTGCTGCACCGCATCGGCTGCTCGATCCGGCCAAGGGACCGTTGATCGCCGTGCGCCTGCATATCCTGACCCGCAAGACCCTGGGCGGCTTGCAGACCGACCTTGAGGGCCGGGTGCTGGAAATGTCCGGTGAGCCGGTGCCGGGCCTTTATGCGGCAGGCGAGGTCTCAGGTTTTGGCGGCGGCGGAATGCACGGCTATAATGCGCTGGAAGGCACATTTCTCGGCGGCTGCCTGTTTTCCGGCCGGGTGGCTGGCCGCAATGTTCTTGCGGCCCGCCCGTCCTGATGGGCTATTTCGCTTCTGCCAGAAAATCCTGCGCTCCGCTCTGGAATTGCAGCCGGGCCAGTCGGGCATAGATGCCGCCCTGCTGGATCAGGCTTTGGTGGGTACCCTGTTCCACCACCTTGCCATCATCGATGACCAGAATCCGGTCGGCTTTGAGCACGGTGGCCAGCCTGTGGGCAATGACGATGGTGGTGCGCGATTTCATCAGCTCGTCCAGTGCTTTTTGCACCAGCGTCTCGCTTTCGGCATCCAGCGCGGAGGTGGCCTCGTCCAGCAGCAGGACCGGGGCATCTTTCAGAATGGCGCGGGCAATGGCAATGCGCTGACGCTGGCCGCCTGAAAGCGTGATGCCGCGTTCACCCACTTCAGTGTCGTAGCCACGCTCCAACCGGTCGATGAATTCCGTGGCTTGGGCGGCGCGGGCAGCAACGATTACCGCCTCGCGGCTGGCATCGGGGCAGCTGAAGGCAATATTATCGTGGATCGTGCCGGAAAAGATCGTCACATCCTGGGGTACGATGGCAATGCTGCCGCGCAATGCCTCCGTTGACACGTCGCGCAGATCACTGCCATCAAGACAGATGCGTCCGCTTGTCGGATCGTAGAACCGCAGAATCAGCGAGAAGATCGTGCTTTTGCCTGCGCCTGATGGTCCGACGATCGCCACGGTTTCCCCGGCATCGACGGCAAAGCTCAGGCCTTTGACGGCGGAGCGCCCCGGGCGGCTGGGATAGGAAAACTCGACATTTTCAAACCACACTTCGCCACGGGCGGGAGTAGGCAAGGGCTTTGGATGGTCCGGCGATTGCACGGCAGAGACTTCGGCCAGCAGTTCCGTCAGCCGTTCGGCAGCCCCGCCGGCCTGCATCAATTCGCCCCAGACCTCAGACAATTGGCCGAGCGATGAAGCGGCGATGACGGAATAGAGCAGGAACTGGCCCAGAGTTCCCGCTGACAGTGTTCCAGCCAGCACGCTTTGGGCGCCATACCAGAGCACCCCGACAATGCTGCCGAATACCAGCGTGATGGCAACCCCGGTCAGGATGGCCCGCGAGCGTGTGGCGATACGGGCGGCCTGGAAAGCCTGTTCGACGGCAGCGCCGTAACGGGCGCTGGCCGCGGCCTCGCCGTTGAAGGCCTGGACCGTGCGGGCAGCCCCGATGCTTTCGCCAGCAAAGGCTGCGGCCTCTGCCAGCCTGTCCTGGGCAAGGCGGGAGCGGCGGCGCACGGAGCGGCCAAAGGCAATCAGCGGAAAGACAATGACGGGAATAGCGGCCAGCACCATGATCGACAGTTTCGGGCTGGTATAGATCATCATGCCCATGGCGCCGAAACACATGATGATGTTGCGCAATGCCACAGAGGCGCTGGCACCGACGGCGGATTTAATCTGGGTGGCATCGGCTGTCAGCCGCGAGACGATTTCGCCGGATTGGTTGACGTCGAAAAACGCAGGCGACAGGCGGCTGACATGATCGAACACTTCGCGGCGGATATCCGAGACGATCCGCTCGCCAATGGTGATGACATAATAATAGCGCAGCGCGCTGGACGCGGCCATGATCAGCGCCAGAACGATCAACATGGCAAAATACTTGTTGATGAAACCAGCATCGGCAGAGGCCATGCCGTGGTCGATCATCCGGCGCACGGCCAGCGGCAGCGCCAGCGTGGTGACGGCGGCGAGAGCCAGAAACACCAGGGCCGCCAATGCCATGCCGCGATACCGCATCAGGTAAGGGTTGAGCCTGGCGAGAGGCTTCAGACTACGGCTCGATTTTGCCTGGCGTTCTTGGTTTTCCGACACTGATCCCTACTCCGCCCCTGCCATCCCAGCTTATGTGCTGGGGGCCTTGTTATCCTCGCGACCTTCATGTATAGGCAGCCCATCAAATTGGGAAGCCCGCGACATTACCAGTCTCCGGCTTCATGTATTGAATTGGGTCGGCTGACGCAATTGCGGCAAATAGACCCCCCGGCACATCAGGAAGACCGTCATGAAGGCTAACATTCATCCCGAATACCACAAGATCAAGGTCGTCATGACCGATGGTACCGAGTACGAAACATTTTCGACCTGGGGCACCGAAGGTCAGGTCATGAACCTCGACATCGACTCCAAGTCGCATCCGGCCTGGACCGGCGGCAACCAGCAGCTCATGGACCGCGGCGGCCGTCTCTCCAAGTTCAACAAGCGTTTCGGCGGCCTCGGCCTCTAAGTCATCGTTTGCATGTCTTCCAAAAAAGCCCGGTCCCTCGACCGGGCTTTTTTGGTTTATGCGGCGCGTTAATGCCTTCTCTGATTACGCATCCGGAATCCTGCATACGAGTGCGAAAAACCCGGCTCTGCAGGGCAGGGCCGGGTTTAAAAATCCGAGATCAGAATGCAGAACTCATCCGTCTGCATGGTGTCTTTATAAGCAAAGATTCTCAGTTGGCGTTGAAGGCCGTGCGCAGCAGGTTCAGCTGGGCCTGGACGCTGTTCTCATTGTCCGGCACGATGGATGTGTCATTCGGGCGATAGATTTCGCGGTCCAGCAGGGCAATCCGGTTCTGCAGGCGCAGCGAGCGTTCGATCAGGTCGCGGAAGGATTCCGGCAGATCGTTCCAGCCTGGCGCATTGCGGTCAACATTGAAGCCATCAAGACGCACCTTGCTCTTTTCGGAAATCACCTGGTCGCGCGACATTTCGCCATTGTTGACGGCGCGCTGCAACAGGAGCCAGGAAGCCATCTGCATCAGGCGCGTGGTCAGGCGCATGGATTCAGCTGCATAGAGCACGGAGGCCATGCGGGGCAGAACCTTCGCAGCCGAACGGCCGGGGCCGTCAAGATATGCGGCGGTTTCTTCGACCAGCCCCATGCCCTCTGCATAGGTCGCCTTGAACTGCGACGACGAAGCAGCGCGCCCGGCAAAGCTGACCGTATTCAATCCAAGTTCCGACATCGACATTTTCCCTGTCTTACGCATCACTTATTGACGTAGCGCGGCGGTTAACGAAGTCCAGCGCCAATTCCATGGGCGAACGATGCTACCAATACCCCAAATGCGCAAGTCGTTTCTTAAGAAAGGGTTAATTCCCACAGTTTTAGGCAAAGTCGAAAGGCATAAAAAAAGAGCCGCAAAAGCGGCTCTCAAGGTAAAACAGGGAGAAAAATCAGACCAAATCGCCGATTGGTGAAACCGTCTGAATCCAGAAGAACCGGACAGGTTATACATTCGCATAAAATGCTTAATGTTGTGTTAATACTGCATCGGGATAGATCAAAGCGGCGTTGCTTGCCGCCGCCTATGAGGGTTTCCGGGGTGATCTTTACCATAATCAGCAGCTGTAATATTTTGAACCATGGCCTGCTACTTTAAAGGGCGAAACAGCGACTCGGCTGCCGCTTTTCCCGCCATTTTGCTGGATTTTGCCGTTTCGAGACGGGCTATTTCCTGTTTTAGCAAAGTGATTCGCGTCTCCAGTTCGCTTGCCGACAGGAGAGAAAGGTCGCAACCGATCTCGTGTTCCGGCGGTTTGCGTGGGCGGTCGGGGTCTTCCATCATGGTTCATGCCTCCTTGTTTGCGGGCTCTTCACCACTGATGTCCATGCGTTCAGCTCTTGGGTCAAGTGTTGCCGATTGCGGGGTGGCCATCATGGTCGAGACTGGGCCGTGGCCTGTGGAAAAATTCTCTTTTTCCTCGGAGGTGAGGGTGGGGCGCAACCGGCTGCGGAAAATCGCATAGGCAACCAGCAGAGCATGGGCGGTGGCCGTGACTCCAAACAACGCATAGGGACCAAACAGCGTCATGACAGGGCCGCCGATGGTCGGGCCGATAATCGTACCGATGCCAAACAGCAGCAGCAGGCCGCCGGACACTTTGACGAAATCGCCGCTGTCGGCAAAGTCATTGGCATGGGCGACCGCAATCGGATAGAGCGAATTGGCCGCCGCCCCATAGAGCGCCACAAGCGGGATCAGGATAAAGGCTGCCTGTGGCCGTACCACCAGAAGCAGAAGGGCGGCCAACAGGGCGACCGAGGCAATGCCGGCCAGAACATAGCGCCGGTCCGTATGGTCGGACAGGCGGCCAGCCGGAAACTGGGCCGCCGCACCGGCAAAGATCGTGATACTCAACATGCTGGCAATCATCACATCCGGCAGGCCGACGCGGGCGCCGAACACCGCCACCAGGGTGCCGTAAGCGCCGTTGGCAATGCCGATCAGCAGAATACCGACAAAGGACACCGGCGAATTGCGATAGAGTTTCGGCAGATCCAGCTTGACGGATTTCAACGGCTGCGGCGAGGCAGCGTTGGACATGGTGGTGGGCAGCATGGCCAGGCAATAGAGAATGCCGCAGATCATGAACAGCGTTGGCGTGTGAATATTGCCGAAAGCCACCATCATCTGGCCGCCGACCACCCCAAACAGGGTGACGGAAATGTAGAAGGAAAAGATCGAGCCACGGCTCTCGTTGCTGGCCCTCTCGTTCAGCCAGCTTTCAATGATCATCGAGGTGCCGGCGGTGCAAAAGCCGGTCAGCGTTCGCAGGGCGACCCAGGAATATTGCTCGACGACCAGGCCGGTGATCAGCGAAATGATCGCGATGATGGCGATGAAGCAGGAAAAGGCCCGGACATGGCCGACCCGCATCACCAGCTTGGGTGCAATGAAACAGCCAAGCACAAAGCCCGCCGCCCAGGACGTGCCGAGCAGGCCGAGTACTTCATTGGAATAGCCTTCAAAGGAACCGCGCACCGGCAGAAGCAGCCCATGCAGGCCATTGCCAAGGAACAGAAAAAGCGTGCCAAGCAAGAGGGAGAGAACAGGTAGCAGGTTTCGGGTCATGCAAAATCACTTCGGAACGGGTCGAGGCGAAGGCCAAGCGTGGCGGGTCGCGGAATGCGTGGGGCCATTATTCCCCGGAATGGGGTCGATTTATGAATTATGGCAAACTGTCGTTACTGCGACGTTACAGCAGGTGATTTTCCAGCTATTTATGGGGTATGGCGCAAACCGCCAGATGATGGCCAAGCAAAGCCTGCTTCCCTTTGCCCGGTGATATCAGTATGACCGAGGACAAGCGCTTCATTCCTGCTAAAATGCGTTGGCTTCGTAGAGGTAGCGACCAAAGACATGAACAAGGCAATATCCGCCTTTCTGATCCTGGCGATGGCCGTGCAACTGATCCGGCCGCTCGGCTTGCCATTCCTTCGAAAGCGCAGCGACTTCTGGAAGCTTGCAGTGCTGGCCTTTGTCATCTGGACCGTAACGCTGCTGGTGCGGCCTTAACCTCTGCCTTTACGCTTTTTGGTTCGAGGCCTGCACCATGGCCATCAATACATCCGTTTGGGCGATCATGCCGATCAGCTTTGCCTGGGCGTTGATGACAGGCAAATGATGCAGGGCCGCTTCGGCAAAGGTGACGATGGCCTCAGACAGCGGTGCGTCTGGCGTGACGGTGCGCACCGGTGTGGTCATGATGTCCTTGACCGTGCCGTTTGGCGCAGAGGCACCTTGCAAGGCCAGCGCCAACCGTCGGCCAAGACCGATTACTGGCTTGCCGCGTGACCAGCTTGCCTTGTCCATCAGGTCGGTCTGCGTGACGATGCCGAGAATGGTGGCGTCTTCGGCGGTCACCGGCAAAGCCTTGACGCGGCTCTGGCGCAGGCGGTGCAGCGCCTCGCTCAGCGTGGTATCGGGAGAGAGGGCGGCAATGCCCGCAATCATCACCGCGCCGCAGGTCGTATGGCTGCTGCGACGGCGATAGGCGCGCAGCTCCGTGCGGCGCAGAATATCCTCCAGATCGTCGCGGTCGATGTCGAGAAAGGCGTCGTAATCCTTCAGGACGTCATCGAGATCGCGGCGCTGGAAGCCTGCGGTATCAGTAATGCCGGGCGTTTGCGGCAAAGCAGGCTTGGCGCGATGCGGATAGCGGCGGCCCGCAAGCCGGTTATAGAGCAGCGCGCTGGCCAGAAGCAGCACGGAATTGCCAGCCACCGGCCAAAGCACGAAGCCATAGCCGAGCGCATGAATGCCGGGACCGCCGAGCACGGCAGTCAGCGCGATGGCGCCGCTTGGCGGATGCAGGCAGCGCAACGCAATCATCGCGGCAATCGCACCGCCAATGGCGAGCGCGCTGGCAAGCAGCAGATCCGGCACCCATTGCGCTACGGTCACACCAATCAGTGCGGCGCAAAGATTGCCCCCAAGGATTGACCAGGGTTGGGCAAGCGGACTGGTGGGGACCGCAAACAGCAGCACGGCGGAGGCTCCCATCGGCGCGATCAGCACCGGCAGGCTTGCAGCTTGCTGCGGCCAAAAATATCCCAACAATAAGGCACTGATGAAGCCGGTGATCAGAATGCCCAGCGTCGCGCCGAGGGCGGAGCGGGCCTGTTCTGAAGAACTGATCGGCGTCACGTCCGGGATCAGATGCTTCCATGCGTCCCGCAGACCTGATTGCATTGCTGGTTTTCCGTTTCTGTATGGCGTGGATCAACGATCGATGCTGAGCGTGCCCTGCATGACGGTCACAGCGTGGCCTGAAATCTCGGTTCGGACGACGTTGCCGCCTGCTTTCTGGACGGTGATTGTTATCAGGCTGCGGCGACCCATTTCAACACCCTGTTCGATCACCAGCGTCTGGTCAAGATCGGCTTCCGGTGCCTGCTGTGCCAGATAGGCGGCAAGTGCCGCTGAGGCGCTACCGGTCGCCGGATCTTCCGCGACATTGTCGAAAGGCGAAAACATCCGGGCGCGGATATGGTTTTCCGACATCCGGCAATAGAGAAAGGTTGCGCCATCCGTTTCCTGGTCGGCATGGATTTCGACCAGACGGCTGAGAGCGGCAAGATCAGGCTTGCTGCGGCCAAGGGCGGTGAGATCGGTCAACTCCGCTGCGATGAATTTCAACCCGACGGAAATAAAGGCCGGAGCATGGTTTGCGGTTTGAATGTCACTCTCAGCCAAAGACATGGCGGCGGCCAGATCGGCTGTTGCAACCGGGCCGCTGACGAAAAGAGGCTGGGGCGCACGGATGCGGGCATTCACCAGACCATTATCATCGCGGCTCAGTTGAACGGTGACGAGACCGGCTTTTTCCTCAAAGCGCAGATCGTCGCCAAGGGACTGGCCGAACAAGGTCGGTTGTCCGACAAGGGCGATGGCTGTGCCAACATTGGGATGACCGGCAAAAGGTATTTCCATGACAGGCGTGAAGATCCGCACCTGGGCGGTATTGGCCGTGTCTGTCGGAGGCAGGACGAAGGTGGTTTCAGAATAACCGAATTCGGCGGCAATGGCCTGCATCGTCGCATCCGACAGCCCGCGCCCATCGAGAATGACCGCCAGAGGATTGCCGCGAAACCGCTCAACGGTAAAGACGTCGAGAGTGATGAAAGGTACGGAGATCATGGTTGGCCTTCTTGCAGGTGATACGTAATGAACAACCGTGATCTCGATAGCAGCGGCTTTGCCGAAATGAAGATGAAATCCTGTCAGGGTGACAAGAAAAAAGCCCCACCGGGTGTGGTGGGGCTTCAAGATGCTGGAACCAAATCTGTTCGATGCTTGACCTCAGGCGGCCTTTTCCAGGTCCTGTTTCCAGGTGCCAGTCGCGGCCAGGCTGTTCATGCGGGCGCGGTGAGTGAAGGCGCGCTGGCCAGCGGCAACATTCTCGCTGCGGCCGCCCCAAGTTTTAATGGCGCTATCCTGAAGGGCGCGGCCATAGGAATAGGTCAGGGTCCAGGGCAGGTCGTAGCCAGCATTCATCGCGGAGAGATGCGCGGTTGCTTCCTCTGTGCTCTGGCCGCCGGACAGGAAGGCGATGCCGGGAACGGAGGAAGGAACCGTGGCCTTCAGCACCTTGACGGTCGCTGCTGCGACTTCGTCGACGGAGGCCTTGCGGGCATTCTTGCCGTCGATGATCATGTTGGGCTTCAGGATCATGCCTTCGAGCTTGACGCGGGCGTCGTAGAGATCCTGGAACACGGTGCGCAGCACCCATTCCGTTACTTCAGCGCATTTGGCAATGTCGTGGGTGCCCGGAGCGCCATCCATCAGCACTTCCGGCTCGACGATCGGCACGATGCCGGCTTCCTGGCACAGGGCGGCGTAATAGGCGAGCGCCTGGCTATTGGCCTTGATCGAACCCCAGGTCGGCAGGCCATCGGCAATGGCGATAACGCCGCGCCACTTGGCAAAGCGGGCACCGGCCTTGTAGTAATTGGCGAGACGCTCACGCAGCCCGTCCAGACCTTCCGTCAGGGTTTCGCCCGGGAAACCGGCCATTGGCTTGGCGCCGGTATCGACCTTGATACCGGGGATGGAGCCGGCGGCCTTGATGATGTCAACGAAAGGCGTGCCATCGGCAGCCTTCTGGTACAGCGTCTCTTCATAGAGAATGACGCCGGAAATGTATTTTTTCATCGCCTCGTCGGAGCGAAACAGCATTTCGCGGTAGTCGCGGCGGCTGGTTTCGGTGGATTCGAGGCCAATCGTGTCGAAACGCTTCTTGATGGTGGACGTGGACTCGTCCGCTGCCAGAAGGCCCTTGCCATCAGCCATCATCTTGACGGCGATGTCTTCAAGTCTCTCACTCATGTCCTATGCTCCCAAAAACGTTACCACTGGTTATCGCGTAACAGATGTTGTTCAGGAGGAAAATGGGGCGTTAAGTCATTGAAACGATTGAAATCGTTTCAATCGTTTTAAAATTCAAACTTTTTTAAAAGAAATTCAGGTGCGGCATTTGTTCCGTGCCGCACCTCCTATTTTTCGCCGGTTGTTAAGCCGGACGGGTCAATACGGCAACGCCGGGCAGTTCCTTGCCTTCCATCCATTCCAGGAAAGCGCCACCTGCGGTCGAAACATAGGAAAAGTCATCGACAACGCCAGCATGGTTGAGCGCCGAGACCGTGTCGCCGCCACCGGCCACCGAGACCAGCTTGCCAGCCTTGCTGCGCTCTGCGGCGTGTTTTGCGGCAGAGACGGTGGCGGTATCGAAGGGGGGGATTTCAAAGGCGCCGAGCGGGCCGTTCCAGACCAGCGTTGCCGCTTTGGTGATCCAGTCATTGACGACCGCCACCGATTGCGGGCCGACATCGAGCATCATCGCGTCGGCGGGAATGGCCGAGACATTGACGGTCTCATTGGCGGCATTGGCCTTGAACTCGCGGGCGACGACGCCGTCGATCGGCAGCACGATGGTGCAGCCAGCGGTTTCGGCTTCGATCATGATCTGCTTGGCGGTTTCTGCCAGGTCGTGTTCGCACAGCGATTTGCCGACAGAAATTCCTTGGGCGGCAATGAATGTATTGGCCATGCCACCGCCGATGACGAGCGCATCGACCTTCTTGACCAGGTTCATCAGCAGGTCGATCTTGGAAGAAACCTTGGCGCCGCCGACAATGGCGACCACCGGATGGGTCGGCTTGCCGAGACCTTTTTCCAGCGCTTCCAGTTCGGCCTGCATGGTGCGTCCGGCATAGGCGGGCAGAATATGGGCAAGCCCTTCCGTCGAGGCGTGGGCGCGGTGGGCAGCGGAAAAGGCGTCATTGACGTAGATGTCGCCGTTCTTGGCCAGTTCGGCGGTAAAGTCGGCGTCGTTGTTTTCTTCGCCTTTATGGAAGCGGGTGTTTTCCAGAAGCAGGATATCGCCGTTGTTCAGCGCGGCAACGGCCCTTTCAGCCGGTTCGCCAACGCAGTCTTCACCAAACGCGACCGCCTGGTCCAGCACTTCCTCGACGGCGGAAATGATCTGCGACAGCGACATATCGGCAACTGGCTCGCCCTTGGGACGACCGAAATGGGCGAGCAGAATAACCTTGGCGCCCTTGGCCGACAGTTCCTTGATGGTCGGGGCGACGCGCTCGATGCGGGTTGCATCCGTCACCTTGCCGCCGGAGACGGGCACGTTCAGGTCGACGCGCAACAGTACGCGCTTGCCGGCGATATCGGTGAGATCGTCAAGTGTCTTGAAAGCAGGCATGGTGAGTTTCCCGTGTTGAATGTCGTTACGGTGCTGCGCGGGACCTTACACCGGTCCCGGCAAGAGGCAAGATTGATCGGGCTGTTGCCCGGCGCAATCCGGATATGAAGCCGAAGGCTCAGGCCCAGAAAGCGGGGATGGTCTCGTCAAGGCGCGGGCCGATGCGCAAGGGGGCGATCTTTTCGGCGAGCCCGGTGCTATCGGAAATCTCGACGCCGACGCCGCAGATCGTCGCCGGGCCGTGGGCTGCTTCAAACCGGCCCTTGGGCATTTTCGAAATGAAGCGGTTCAGCGGCTCTTCCTTTTCCATGCCGAGCGACGAATCATAATCGCCGCACATGCCGGCATCCGACATATAGGCGGTGCCGCCATTGAGAATCTGGTGATCGGCGGTCGGCACATGGGTGTGGGTTCCGACCACGAAACTGGCGCGGCCATCGACGAAATGGCCGAAACATTGCTTCTCGCTGGTGGCCTCGGCATGGAAGTCGAAGATGATGGCGTCGGCCTGTTCCTTCAGCGGGCAGGCGGCGAGAATGGTTTCCGCCGATTTGAACGGATCGTCCAGTTCGGGATGCATGAATACCCGGCCCATGATATTGGCGACCAGCACGCGCGCACCGTTGCGGGCATAATAAAGACCGGACCCTTTGCCGGGCGTTCCTGCCGGATAATTGGCCGGGCGCAGGAACTGGTCGTGGCGGCCGGAAAAGGTGATCGCTTCCTTCTGGTCCCAGACGTGGTTGCCAGTGGTGACGACATCGGCGCCGGCATTGATGGTTTCGAGGAAAATATCCTCGGTAATCCCGAAGCCGCCAGCGGCATTTTCACCATTGACGATGACGAAATCCAGTTTCAGGTCGGAGACCAGGCCGGGCAGCTTTTCCCAGACCGCCGTACGGCCTGTCTTGCCAACCATGTCGCCCAGAAAAAGCAGCCGCATTCCTTAAATCCAGTCAGGTCTTGAAGTTCTTGTATCCACTTTCCGTCAAAATGGCATGCAAAGCGACGTCATGGGGTTCGAAAGGCACATCTGCCACTTCCTGACAGTCAAATGCAATGCCGATCAGAAGCGGATTAAGGCCTTTCTGATGCAAACGGGCAATCGCCCGATCGTAATGGCCTGCTCCATAGCCGATTCGGTTGCCATGCCGGTCGAAAGCGGCCAGCGGGATCAGCAGGACTTGCGGATCGACCACCTCTGCCTCGCTATCCGGACCGCGGGTGCCAAACCCGGTATCGACCAGCGGCACCTGCATACGCCATTGCCGGAAGCAGATGGTCTGGCGATCAAGAACCACAGGCAGGCAGAGATCGGCGCCGCGCTGGCGCAACATCTCCATCAACGGTTGCGTGTCGACTTCGGAGCGGATCGGCAGGAAGCCGGAAACCATCGTGCCAGGGGCAATCTGGATGGCACCGGCGCCGTGATGGGCAATTGCGGTCGAATGATCGGCGCGAATATGCGCAGGAATTGCGTCCCTGCGGGCAAGGCTTTGTTGGCGCAAATGGTTTTTTGTACTGTCTAAGGGCATCTGTTCTCTCTGTGGTAGCAGTTGTTTAACCATAACCGCTCTTTGTTTTGCAAGAGCAGGTCAGGATGGAACAATTTATTGTTTAGAAACAAGTAATTTAGCACTGTATTTATGTTATTGTATAATCAAATAATTGCACTTTTTTACCCATAGATGCACGCGGCAAGTGTCCCGCATTGGCGCTGTTTCCCTTGGGATGGCACGTAAAGGCCTTGGCGGTTACGGGCAGGAGAAAGGTTTGTGACAATCTTGCCTTAACACTCGTCAAATATTTTGGGCTCAAGGGACCATAAATATTTGAGGGTTTGGCAATGAAATTTCTATCCCGTTTCGGGTTGGTCGGGACGATCACTGTTGTGACGACCTTGATATTGGTTGTATCTCTGGGCGCTGTTGCCTGGACGATTTCGGGTCAGGTTCAAGAGCGTGTGACGCAGCAGGCCATCGATAGCCAGAACAGCAGCCTGCGGGTCGCGGCGACGTTGCTGGAGCGCGATGTGCCTGGCGTCAAGGTCAGCTGGGGCAGGGATGGCAATGTCGAGCGGATTTCGGCACAGACGCTGCCGGCGCAATTTGCCAATCATGACACGATCGATTCGATTGGCCGGATGACGGGGCAGACGGCGACGCTGTTTACTCTGGACGACGCGACCAGGGGTTACATTCGCCGCACAACCAATATCATCAAGCCGGATGGCGAGCGTGCCGTCGGCACGCCGCTCGATTCAACGGGTGCGGTCTATTCGGCAGTGGTCAAGGGTGAAGCTTATCGTGGTCAGGCAGCCATTCTCGGCACTGACTATTATACGATCTATAAGCCGATCATCAATTCCTCCGGTTCTGTCATCGGCATTCTCTATGCCGGTGTGCGTGTTGCCGAAATTGCCGGTATCAGCAATCAGATGGGGCAGGCCGTGGCGATCACGGCGGGTATCGCCTTGTTGGTCTCCCTCCTGTTGATGGTGTTCATCACCCGCAAGACCATGCGCCCAATTCCGGAACTGACAGCGGCGGCGTCCAGTCTTGCCGCTGGCCGGACCGATGTCGAAGTTCCGCATCAGGGCTTGCGCAACGAAATCGGCGCTCTTGCCCGGGCGCTGGAAGTGTTCCGCGAAGACGCGCTCAAGAAGCTGCAACTGGAACAGGACGCAAATGAAACGCGGGCACGCAACGACCGGGAGCGGGCCGAGCGTGAGGCTGAAAAGGATGCGGATGCCGCCAATATCCGAAACTGTGCCGATATGCTGGCGGTTGCCATGAACCGCTTGAGCACCGGCGACCTGACGACGCGGATCGACCAGTCGTTTATTCCTGAACTTGAACCGCTCCGGGTCGATTTCAACAATTCCGTCAACAACCTCAGCCTGGCCTTCGCGCGTTTGCGCAATGAGGCGATGTCGGTCGAGGCCAGCGGCAATGAAATGCGCAGCGCCGCAGGCGCGCTGGCTAGCCGCACCGAGCAGCAGGCAGCCTCTCTGGAAGAGACCTCGGCAGCGCTGGAACAGGTCACCGGCACGGTGCGCAGCGCCGCCGACCGCGCCCAGCAGGCCTCGGCTCTTGCTGCCGACGCCCAGGTCAGCACTGAAGGCTCTTCCCAGGTGGTGGCCGATGCAGTTTCGGCCATGGGCCGGATCGAACAAGCCTCGAGTGAGATTTCCAAGATCATCAATGTGATCGATGAAATTGCCTTCCAGACCAATCTCCTGGCATTGAATGCCGGTGTCGAGGCCGCACGGGCTGGCGAAGCAGGCAAGGGCTTTGCCGTGGTTGCCCAGGAAGTACGCGAACTGGCGCAGCGCTCGGCCAATGCCGCCAAGGATATCAAGCTTCTGATCAGCAAATCCGGCACGGAAGTGGCTGGTGGCGTCAAGCTGGTGCGCGAAACCGGCGATGCGCTCGGCGCGATTTCGCGCCAGGTGTCGATGATCAACGGCTTGATTGCCGAGATTGCCACGTCTTCGCGTGAACAGAGCACCGGCTTGCAGGAGATCAACACCTCCGTCAACCATATGGACCAGTTCACCCAGAAAAATGCGGCCATGGTGGAGGAAACCACCGCCGTGACCCATAAGCTCGCTGAAAGCGCTACCACATTGGTCAGCCTGATTGCCGAGTTCAAGGTGCCGGGTGAGGCCGCATCCTGGGCGCCAAACCATCAGCCAGCCCCTGCGCCACGGGCGCCTGCCGCCAAGCCTTTGGCCGCATCGCGCATCAAACCCGCCCAGCCCACCTCCCGCCCGGTCGGTTCTCCGGCGCGCTCGATGATGGGCAAGCTGGCCAGCGCCTTCACCGGCGGCTCTTCAGCCGCTGCGGCCTCCAGCGCCTCCGGGGGCAACAATTGGGAAGAGTTTTAAGCAGTAGCGGCAGCTTCCATCGTTTCGACAGGATGGAAGCTGCCGCGATATTTCTTTCCCTTTTGACTTAGCTCTTGGCGCGTCGCACCAGCGCGGCCATAGCGTTGGCCTGGGGCGTTTCTTGTCCGTCAAGGCCATCCAGCACGCCTTGCCGGTCGATGTCGGTCCGGTTCTGGCTGGCCTTCAGTTTGCCCTCCAGATGAGAAATCTGCACTTCGATCCCGACGATGCCGCGCATCTGGGCGGTGACGAAATTGTCCGGTGCGTCATCGACAGCCCAGGGGCGAGGACCGGAGGCTTCCATCTGATCAGTCAGCAGGCGGACCTGCGCCAGCAGCCAGGCGGGGTCCTGATGGGCTTTTGCTATGCCTTTGACCTGCACGGCCTGGTAATTCCAGGTCGGCACGACTTTGCCGGTCTCCTGCTTGTTGGGATACCAATTGGGTGAGATGTAATGATCAGAGCCCATGAAGGCGACGAGAACCTCGTCTCCTGCGTCGATGGCCTGCCATTGCGGATTGGCGCGCGCCATATGGGCCAGCAGCCGGTCCGGCTGCGTGTCGTTACCGCGCAACAGGAAGAAGGGCAGGGGGTTGGCGATCAATCCGCCGCTTCCAGAAGTGATCAGCAGGGCAAGCGGCTGTGCCATGATGAACTGGCAAAGCGCTTCGTGGTCGGTATGGCGAAAATGAGGTGGTTGGTACATGGCTGTTTCCGAGAATTACGCAGCAGTACCATGTATTGTGCCGCGCTCGCCGCTTTGAAAGCAAGCCGTTTTGAACGAAACGGTAGCTGCGCCAAACCCGTCTGAAACTGATGGAAGGGAAAAGTGCGGTCCACGCAACCGATGGATTTTTGCGATCCTGGGAGCCTACAAAGTAGGTGGGCGCCGTATGTCTGAACCCACGGGTCCGAACAGGGACAGCTCCCTCAAGATCGGGTATGGCCCCAGGGATTGTGTGTTCCTGTCGAGAGGCGCAGACCGCATA
The DNA here is from genome assembly GCF_037039395.1 of Agrobacterium vitis. Taxonomy (NCBI): domain Bacteria; kingdom Pseudomonadati; phylum Pseudomonadota; class Alphaproteobacteria; order Hyphomicrobiales; family Rhizobiaceae; genus Gillisella; species Gillisella vitis. The sequence goes on from NZ_CP146242.1 coordinate 2,593,586, forward strand.
ACAGATATAGGCGCATTCCGGTCCTTGCGCCAGTGGTGCTGACGGTTGCAGCCATGTTTATTTCAGTGGTGCTGGTTTTCAGTTGGGCTGGCCGCAGCCTGCGGTTTTTCGGTCAGCTTGCGGGTCAGGCCGTTGAGGCGTTCCGTCAATTCCATGATGGCGGCAAGGATGTCGTCTTCACGGCCGATAGCGCCGGCGGAGTTGGCTTCGGCCACTGATATCCGGCGTTTCAGCTCGGACAATTCGTCCATGACCATGATGCCCGCCATCACGGTAACGCGCAGGTCGCCGATTTCACCGAACTGGCTTTTGAGGTGGCTGACATAACGGTCGAACTGGCTGGCCAGATCGGTCAGGTGGTTTTCCTGCCCTTCCTCGCAGGCCATGCGATAGGCTTTTCCATCGATGGTGACCGTGACTTGTGCCATGTCTGTCGAATGATCCCTGAGTGAGGCGAGGCTGGCCTAACGGTCCAGTACGGCCCTGATGGTTTCCATTGCGGTGACCAGGCGGCGCGAGACTTCGCGATTGACCTCTTCCAGCCGGTTGGCCCGAAATTGCGATTGGTCAAGTTCCTGAGCAAGACGGGCGCGGTCGATATGGACGCGCTTCACCTCCTGCTCCACCTCGCCATTGGCGCGTTGCAGTTCCAGTCGCATGTCTATGGCATTTTCCAGGCCGGAAATGGCCTGTCTCAATGCACCGAGCGCGGCTTCCGCTTTATCCGTCGCCATGTCTCTCTGCCCCGGCTTATGAAGTTTTCAGGCTCTGTTCGAGCCGGAAAGCCTCCAGATGTTCTTGCACGTCTTTGTCGTTTCGGAAAACCGGCCTCATTTTTCCCTGACAAACTCCAAAAGGCAAGCCGAATCGACCCCTTGGCCCCCATAGTTCTCACGCGACATTAGTCATTGCCTGTAGCTGGCGTCAACAAACCCCGGCTTTTCGGTGTGTCATGCTTGTGGACGAGTAGACCCGCCATCGTCCATGGCGCGCATCAATACGAGACAATGATCAATATTAAGGCAAAAACTGAAATAATGCCTTCCACGCAATCACCCGGCCTCAATTTATTGACTTGCCCGTCCTAGATGTTAAGGATCACCCACTTTCTGACGTTCGCCCGAACGGCGTTCGTCCATCGAGACCCGGAACAGGCGGAACAGTCATGATTTCTCCCGAAAAGCACAACCGGATGGCCAATGCGATCCGATTTTTGTCCATGGATGCGGTCGAAAAGGCCAATTCCGGCCATCCTGGCATGCCAATGGGCATGGCCGATGTCGCGACGGTGCTGTTTACCCGCTTTTTGAATTTCGATCCCAAGGCGCCCAAATGGGCCAATCGCGACCGTTTTGTGCTGTCGGCTGGTCATGGATCGATGCTGCTCTATTCGGTCCTTTATCTGACCGGCTACGAAGACATTTCCATTGACGACATCAGGAATTTCCGCCAACTCGGCTCGAAAACGGCGGGTCACCCGGAATATGGCCATCTCTCGGGCATCGAGACGACGACCGGCCCGCTCGGCCAGGGCGTTGCCAATGCCGTCGGCATGGCGATTGCTGAAAAGAAGCTGGCTTCCGAATTCGGCAGCGATCTGATGCATCACCACACCTATGCCATCGTTGGCGATGGCTGCCTGATGGAAGGCATCAGCCAGGAAGCGATTTCGCTGGCTGGCCATCTGAAGCTCAACAAGCTGATCGTCCTCTGGGACGATAACGGCATTTCCATCGACGGCGCGATTTCGCTGGCCGACAGCACCGACCAGCATGGCCGGTTCCGCGCTTCGGGCTGGAACACGATGGCCGTTGACGGTCACGACCCGGAAGCGATTTCGGCTGCACTGTCCGCCGCCCAGCTGTCCGAAAAGCCAACGATGATCGCCTGCAAGACGGTGATCGGTTTTGGTTCTCCCAACAAGGCGGGCACCCATAAGGTGCACGGTTCGCCGCTCGGTGCCGACGAAATCGCTGCCACCCGCAAGGCGCTGGGCTGGGCCGACGAGCCTTTCCACGTGCCTGCCGATGTGCTGGACGCCTGGCGCGAAGCCGGTGCGCGTGGTGCCTCCACACGTGCCGAATGGGAAAAAGTTCTGGAAGGCTCCGATCACAAGGCCGAGTTCACCCGCCGCTTCGCTGGCAAACTGCCAGAAGGATTCGATGCTGCCATCGACGGCTATAAGAAGAAGCTGGCCGAGACCAAGCCGACCCTTGCCACCCGCAAATCCTCCGAGGATGCGCTGGAAGTGATCAATGGCGTGGTGATCGAGACGCTTGGCGGTTCCGCCGACCTGACCGGCTCCAACAATACCAAGACCAGCCAGACTGCGTCGATCACGCCGACCGATTTCTCGGGCCGTTACGTGCATTGGGGCATTCGTGAGCATGGCATGGCGGCGGCGATGAACGGCATCGCCCTGCATGGCGGTCTCATTCCGTATTCCGGCGGCTTCCTGATCTTCTCGGATTATTGCCGTCCGTCGATCCGTCTGGCCTCTCTGATGGGCATTCGCGTCATTCACGTTCTGACCCATGATTCCATCGGTCTTGGCGAAGATGGCCCGACCCACCAGCCGGTCGAGCAGATGGCTGCATTGCGCGCCATCCCCAACCTGATGATGTTCCGCCCGGCCGATGCCACGGAAGTGGCTGAATGCTGGCAGATCGCCTTGACCCATACGGATCGTCCGTCCGGCATTGCGCTGACCCGTCAGAACCTGATTGCGGCCCGCACCGAATATTCGGCGGAAAACCTGTCGGCCAAGGGCGGCTATGAGCTGCTCGGCGCTGACGATGCCAAGGTGTCGATCTTTGCCACCGGTTCGGAAGTCGAGCTGGCGATCCAGGCGCGTGAGGCTCTGGCCGCCAAGGGCATTGCCGCCCGCGTCGTTTCCGTGCCGTGCTTCGAACTGTTCTTTGAGCAGCCAGAGGAATACCGCAACGCGGTGATCGGCACGGCTCCTGTCAAGATCGGCGTTGAAGCGGCGATCCGTCAGGGCTGGGATGAGATCATCGGCTCGCACGGCACCTTTATCGGCATGAAGTCCTTCGGCGCTTCCGGCCCCTACAAGGAATTGTACAAGCATTTCGGCATCACCGTCGAAGCGATTGTCGAAGCGGCTGAAGCCAAGCTTTCCTGAAGAGGCATTAAAAGCGGGTCTGGCGGGCCCGCTTCTCTTCGGGCTTGACTGAACGCCTTGACCCACATGAGTGCCTTTACCCAATGCCTGGGGCTGCCCAAGGCGAGAACCACTTGGCCATCGTCGCGCCGTTCCAGACCATCACCGCTCCGGGGGCGACCCAGCAGCCCGGAGCCATCCGACAAGCGGGAGTTATGCAATGACTGTGAAAGTTGCCATTAACGGCTTTGGCCGTATCGGCCGCAATGTGCTGCGCGGTATCATCGAATCCGGTCGGACCGACATTGAGGTCGTGGCCATCAACGATCTTGGCCCGGTCGAAACCAATGCGCATCTGCTGCGCTATGACAGCGTCCATGGCCGTTTCCCCTCGACCGTCAAGGTCGAAGGCGACAGCATCATCATCGACGGTCGCGCGCCGATCAAGGTGACCGCGGTTCGCGATCCCAAGGATCTGCCCTGGAGCAATGTTGATATCGCGCTGGAATGCACCGGCATTTTCACCGCCAAGGAAAAGGCATCGCTCCACCTGGCCAATGGCTCGAAGCGCGTGCTGGTCTCGGCGCCTGCTGACGGTGCCGACAAGACCATCGTTTACGGCGTCAACCACAACACGCTGACCAAGGACGACCTGGTCGTTTCCAACGCCTCCTGCACCACCAATTGCCTGGCGCCGGTTGCCTACGTGCTGCAAAAGCTCGTCGGTATCGAAAGCGGCTACATGACTACCATCCATTCCTACACCGGCGACCAGCCGACGCTGGATACGATGCACAAGGACCTGCACCGCGCCCGCGCTGCTGCGCTGTCGATGATCCCGACCTCGACCGGTGCCGCCAAGGCCGTTGGCCTGGTTCTGCCGGAACTGAAGGGCAAGCTGGACGGTTCGGCCATCCGCGTGCCCACCCCGAACGTCTCGGTTGTTGACCTTAAGTTCATCCCCGGTCGCACGGTCACCAAGGAAGAAATCAACGCCGCCATCAAGGCTGCGTCGGAAGGCGAGTTGAAGGGCATTCTCGGCTATACCGAAGAGCCGCTGGTTTCGATCGACTTCAACCACGACAGCCATTCCTCGACCTTCTCCGGCGACCAGACCAAGGTTATGGACGGCGGCAAGCTGGTGCGCATCCTGTCCTGGTACGACAACGAATGGGGCTTCTCCAACCGTATGGCCGACACCGCCGTCGCCATGGGCAAGCTCATCTAAGCAGCCAGAATTACCGCTGGCGGGCTGCAAATGGCGCTGTCTGTGCTTACCTAGGCTCACGTACGTTAAGTACGCTCCGCTCCGGTTCTCGACATCACCATTTTCGCCACGCCATCGGCAATTCTAAAGCTGACCTCGCAGTTACTTAACGACATAAGAGAAGCGGATCGGGAAACCGGTCCGCTTTTTTGTTTGGTTGGGGCAGGCGCGAACCGTCGGAAGTCGGTATAACTGCCACCATGTTTTTCGACCCCGTCCGTCGTCTGTGAGTTCAGCGCTTCGGCAAGCAGGGCGGTCGCGGCCTGTGCTGCATGAAGTCGAGTGCCTCGAGGGCAAGTTCGCAGGCATTTTCCATGTAACTCGTGCCGAAATCCGTCGGATTGACCTCTTCGAACATATCTTCTTTGAAGGCATCCCTCTTGGTCTCGATTCGGAGCCGGGCGCGCTCGTAGATTTCTGGTGTCATGAAGAGGGATGCGGCTGCAACGGAAAGCTCGTTCGGCATAACGAGAAATATTCCGGCGAGATCAAACACGTCTCGGCTTTTGAAGGTCGTGCCTCGATAATAGATCTTCTTTGCGATCACTTCACATGGGCGTTCGCGATCGATAATGCGTCCGTTGAAACTGAATTCTGTCGTTGAATCGTCGACAAGTGAGGAGGCGGTCAGGAAGTCGATCTCACCGACCCCGGTGAGGATCAGCTTGAGGTAGTGGCCGGGATACTGGTAGTTGGTCTTCTGCCTCGCGGCATCCCAGCAGATATCCCTGGTCACGGGGTTATTGACGGGAACAAGTTGCTTGACGATGCGAGCGGAGTCCATGAATGCGTCGATGTCGTAACTGATCCGGTGTTCGAGATCGATCGCTAGGGAAGTTCCATCGCCGAATGTCCAATATGGCGACAGCTCGTTTTCAGCAGTGACGGAGTCGACCGCCTGAAGCGTCAGTTCCATGAGCTTTTGCCACTGAGATGGCAGCCATTTCCCGTATCCATCGCGCATTTTCGTAGTCCTCGTCGACATCCCAGAAGGAGATGGCCTTTGCAAGATCATCAAACGTGACCGAGCCTTCGACAACCATGTCCATCAGGATTTCGACTCCGACCTCACGAAAAAAGGCGCGCACATGCGGTCTCCACTGTCGCTCCGTAAAACGGAGACGAAGGCAGGCCAGAAGTGTGTCCGAGTCGATGTGAAGCGGAAGCGGCGCGTTGACCGTGGTCAATGCTTGCCAGATTGCTTCACTTTTCACCCTATGATTATTCATGAAGACTTATCTACCAGAGAAAGAGGAAACTCTCAAGCAAGCAAGCTGTTTGGGTCTTCCGAAGCCCTCTACAGGCGATACAAAGCGAGCGGCCAACTCCACGCCGATCTCCCCCCTTGAGGGGGAGATGCCTGGCAAGGCAGAGGGGGGTGAACCTAACGGCACAACCTTTCCATTGTAGCCATACCGAATGCAGCCATTTTCAGACATATATTCAACACGCTAACCCTCCACCATTCTTCCTGATGATTTCAACGGAAGTCCGTCAAAATCCGCTTCCCCTCTCCACCCGTTATACGCTAAACCAGTTGCGGGACCAGTTGTAACGTGCCGGTCCTGGAGTGTCGAAACTCCTCCAACAACGGCCCGTGTCGGTCGTTAAATGACACCCCTCAGCCATAGGTTTGTGGCTGAGGCGGTGGACTATGTCTATACGGTCCACTCTCCATCCTTCTATGGTCGGGGAGGTCTTGGTGCATGTCCAGAGCTTCGGCTTAAAGACCAAGGCAGTCGTTTGTTGGCGGCTTTCGAACTCCCCGATCGCCAGAGGGCAAAATCCTCCGGTGATCGCTTGGCTCACAAGTGCGGGAGGAATGGACGATGGCCGATTATAATGTCTGGGCCGATATTTTCGATACATGGCAATCCATGGCCGATTGGGTGAAGGCGATAGCCATCGTCATGCCGCCGGTTTTCGCAATGGGCGTGCTGGCCCTGCTGCTACGCTACCGGCTGGCGCTGCGGCGAGACCTGCCACGCCCGGTCACCTTCGATCTGCTGGAACCCCAGCCGGATGACCCGCCTGCCAGCATCGACATCACCATCCTCGAAGCCGCCACCGACCTTCAACACCGCCTGGAAGAAGCCCGCCGCAGGCTGATGCCACCGGGCGAACCGGCGCGCAGCAGCCAGGAAACCCGCCAAAAAATCGAGCAGATCATCCTGGAAGAATACCACCGCAAATCCGACCCGGCTGATGCGCTGGCTAGGGTGCGGCGGTTTTTGAGCGAGCAGGGGGGTGGAGAGCGGGAGGCGGGGGATTGAGGCGTTGGGATGGGTCTGCGGCATCGTGCGTTTTATCGGATGCTATCGTGCTCGACACAAAGGTTTTCGGAGTCGTTATCATCGGCTTGATGACGCCTTCCTCCCTGTGAGGAGAAGAGGAAATGTCAATTGTCTCCAGAATTAGGTAGCAAATGCCAACAGTGCCGATTTGGGAGAAGGAAGGGGAAGACCGTTTTTCTGGCATGCCGATTAATTGAGGTAAAATAGTCGCGCCACCGCCAGTTTGACCGCATCAAGCTACTGCTTGTCTTCCATCGGATCACGGATCAGCGCGAGGCGATAGACTGCAAGGGCAGCCGCTACGGTCAACAGCACCGAGTAAACCAGAAGAAAAAAGCCAATGAACGAACCGCATCGGAATATCCATATACCGATCTGCTCAAGCGGAGGATAATATGGCTTGAGAAGCTTCACCAAGTCCACTAGCCATGAACCTTGAAATAGGAACGCCCACATCAATGCGATGACTTGGACAAAGATGAAGTGAAAAAATGTCGCGTTGATAGACTCAAGATAGCTCACGCCATGGGGAGCCTTTATCTGCCGTAACGCGCCTTTCAGGCGGCTGCCAATGATACTGAAGAGTATGGCATAGGTGCCTAAGCTGAACCCCAACAAGTCTGGAATTAGGCTTTCGACCTTCTCGATCCAATTTGGCTCCGGCTTCAGCCAGTTTGTATAACTCAATCCGGTGACAATGATTGCGACGCCGAAAAATGGAGACGCTATTACTCCACGCACACCTCCGTATGCGTGGAAGTAGCGCGAGAGCCACTTAATCAGCGTTTTCCATTGACCTGTCATAAGCTATTCCACAATCGGTGGAGAGGGCGGCAGGAGCGCGAGAAACGCATTGCGCTCGCTGGTTACGTCTGGATCAAATTTGTTATGTAGTTCTTCTGGAAACTGCTCGCTGTTCATCTTTACAGCACCTTTTTCATCTCGACCGACGACCTTCACTGAGCCATTATCAAGCGCGACTTTACTGATTTTTTTAATGTCATCGTCTGGATCAATCGAGCCGCCTGCATCAGCTTTGTAGGTAACAGTGATTTCCCGACTACGGGTTTGAGCAAGATGATCCTCGATGTTTTTTTCGAAATCATCGTCAAAAATGTCTGTGTTAGGCTTTAGAATTGTTATCGAAATTTCCTTAATCCGCTCAATGCTGAACATCTTGTCGAGGGTTGCCCGGTCCTGAACTACGGATATTTGAGCCTCCCCAAACTCTCCTATGATTTCCAAGTCGCGCGCTAAATTCTTGAAGAAGTTGAGTGCCGAGAGCGGAGTTATGGACTTTCCTTCTGAATATGTTTGGAAATACAACCGGTGAGACTTCGCAAAAAATTTGAAGTAAAAGGAGGACGGGTTCCAATGCAGATCGACTGGAATGGAGATCGCTGATACCTCATCCTCAGTGGCCTCTTTCAACTCTGAAGAATTGAACCATTGGCCATCTTTATCAAACTTAACGAATGTAGTGATGATGCCCGAAAGAACCTTGTCGTCAGATTTTGAACGATCTAGCGATGATAACATTCCGTATCTGTCACCATAAACTTGGGTGATGAGGCGTTTTCGATATATCTTGTCGAGCCATGAAACATAAATGTCCGGACTATGTGGGTGAAGTCTAATATTCAGCGAAGAGGCCGAAATTTTAATCTGACGCGCCATTTATTACCCCGTATTAACTGTCCCCTGAGTACTGCAATAGATTTTGCAACCATAGGTAAATTAGTCAAGGGGCTAATACGGACGAACCGTAAGAATCTGTTTCACTCCTATGTGTTCTTTGTATGTTCTTTTTTGTATGATTGTCAATGATGCTCGATGCCTTGCATCTGAAAGATTAACGGATAGACACGCCCGCCACTTCACATGGCTCTGGGGTGCCGTGCTGAGGTTGTTGCTCCCCAAATCAGCGTGCCTCCTCTCCTTTGGCGGTGAACGACTTCTCAAGCGTAGCAGAGGCCAGGTTGAGGGTAGCCGAACACACCGGGCTAAACTGTTGTCCATTGCAGTCGCTCCCGCACAGTACAAACCGCAAAGATTTTTATGCGTGGCTTACCCCCCCTCTGCCTTGCCAGGCATCTCCCCCTCAAGGAGGGAGATCGGCAAGGAGTTGGCTTGCCATGTCGCATTTACGCTTCGAAGATATCGGAAATCGCAACTTATCCGTTGAAACGGCCGGTTACGTCTGTCCGATCTCCCTCCTTGAGGGGGAGATGTCCGGCAGGACAGAGGGGGGTATGCGGCAAACAAAAACGCTTGTGTCGTGTACCGTAGCCACGCCCGCCATTTTCCCCGGTATCGCCATAATTCGTTTTGTAATTTCGCCCCAGTCTGATCAATAGTATTGCTGAGGAAATTCAAGGCGATTCTGCCGCCATTGCCTCCAGCTCCGTCTGTCTCGACCTTCTGGCCTTTGGCATCAGAGGTCTGCCGTTCGGCGCCATGGTGCGCAGGCCGTTGCTGGTGGAGCGATGTCTTTGGGCTGAGTATCGTGCCAGGCGGGGGCGAGGGCCAGAAAGGGCGAAGGATTGGAACATTTCTACATCGTCACGCTGGTTCTGACGGCGCTGATCCTGTTTGCGGCTTTTTCCAGCCTGATCGCCTTTCGCTTTGGCGCGCCGCTGCTGCTGTTGTTTCTGGTGATCGGGCTGATGGCCGGGGTCGATGGTCTCGGCATTCATTTCGACAATCATTCCGTTGCCTATACCATCGGCTCGCTGGCGCTGGCCGTTATCCTGTTTGATTCCGGCTATACAACCTCGTTGCAATCCTTCCGCCAAGCGGCAGCGCCGTCGATCATGCTGGCGACAGTCGGGGTTTTGTTGACGGCTGGCCTGTTCGGTCTGCTGGCCACCTGGCTGTTGAAACTGTCGCTGCTGGAAGGAATGCTGCTTGGCTCCATCGTCGCCTCCACCGATGCGGCGGCGGTGTTCTTCCTGTTGCGCATTGGCGGCATCAATATCCGCGACAAGGTGCGCTCCTCGCTGGAAGTGGAATCCGGCACCAATGATCCGATGGCGATCTTTCTCACCCTGGCGCTGGTGCAGATGGTGTCCACCGGCAAGGATCACACCGGTCTCGACTGGAGCCTGCTGCGGATGTTCGTCGAGCAGATGGGCATGGGCCTGGCGCTCGGGCTGATCGGCGGGGCGATGATGGCAATGATCGTCAAGAAAATCCCGATTGATCGCGGCCTGTTGCCGATCATCGTGCTGGCCATGTCGATGGTGATCTTTTCCTATACCGGCGCCATCGGCGGCAGCGGCTTTCTGGCCGTCTATGTCGCGGGCATCTATGCCGGTAACCGCAAGATCCCCGGCAGCGCTTCCATTGCCCGCTTCCAGGAGGGCATGACCTGGCTGGCGCAGATCATCATGTTCTTGGTGCTCGGGCTCCTGGCCACGCCCTCGCATTTCATCAAGATCCTGTTTCCGGCGGTGGTTCTGGGCCTGTTTCTGGTGTTTATCGCCCGGCCCGCAGCGGTCTGGCTGTGTCTCATTCCTTTCGATTATACCCATCAGGAAAAGCGGTTCATTTCCTGGGTCGGCTTGCGCGGCGCGGTCTCCATCCTGCTCGGCATTCTGCCGATCCTCGGTGATCTCAAGGGTGGCGAAGTCTATTTCAACACCGCCTTCATCGTGGTAATGATTTCGCTGCTGCTTCAGGGCTGGACCATCAAGCCGATGGCCAAGCGGCTCGGCCTGATCATCCCGCCGCGCATCGGCGCTATCGACAAGGTGGAACTGGATCTGCCGGGCGCCGCCCATCACGAACTGCTGTCCTACCGCGTCGTGGCGGGCAGCCCGGTGCTCAGCGGCGCGCGCATTCCGCGCTGGGCCATGCCATCGCTGGTGATCCGCGATGGCAAGTCGATGCGGTTTCAATATGCGGGGCGGCTCCGGGAAAACGATCAGGTCTATCTGTTCATCGCGCCGGGTTACTCGCGGCTGCTCGACCGGTTGTTTGCCAGCAAGGCGCCTGTCGATGAGGACGATAGCGAGTTTTTCGGCACCTTCACCATTTCACCCTCGCGTCCCGCCGCCGAACTGGATGCGGCCTATGGACCCGGGCTTTTGAACGAGGCCGACCGGCAAAAAACTGTTGGCGAACTGATGGAAGCGCGCCTGGGCGGCAAGGCCGAATATGCCGACCGGGTCCGTCTCGGTCATATCATCCTGATTGTCCGAGACATCGGCGAAACCGGCCATATTTCCTCCGTCGGCGTCTCCATGGAAGCTGTCGCGCCAACCGACAACGCGCCCGCCTTCCTCAGCCTGACCGGCACGGCCCATTGGCTGGCGGGCCTCCGCCACAAATTGCGCGCTTCCGAGCAGAAGTGACGATCTCCTAACATCTCTCCGAACCGTCACAGTCTGTTCAAGAATTGCAGACGGCCAGCGGCGATTATTGGATGGACTGTCAGATTTTCGCGGAAGTAGCATCGAGTGCTTTGACGCGGCGCATTCTTCGGTTACCTTTGCAGGCATGATGCAACGCTGGCAGGAGCTGAGGCGGGCATGATGACGCGAATGCTGGTGATGTTCGGTATTCTCAGCCTTCTTCCGGGCTTTGCCCTGGCGGAGGACAAAAGCTCTGCGGCCCGCCCTCCCGTCAGCCGTCCTCCTGTAAGCCAATGTCAGTTGGTGGCCAACCAGCTTCCCGGGGCTCGATTTTCTCCCGTTGAATATGCCAGCGCTGGCACGGATAAGGGGCCGCTGCGCCTTGCGGCCCTGGCGGAAAACGTCACCATCACCTTTCTCGGCCATTCCACCTTTGAGATCGAAACGCCGCAGGGCCTGACAATCGATACCGACTACAGCGGTTATTTGCGCTCCGCGCGGACACCGGATGTGGTGACGATGAACAAGGCCCATTCCAGCCATTATACGCTGTCGCCCGACCCCGGCATTGCTCAGGTTCTGCATGGCTGGAACGATGCGCAACCGGGGGAGCCGGTTCACCATAACCTTGTGGTGGGCGATGCCTATATCCGCAACGTGGCCACCGATATCCGCAGCTGGGGCGGAGATTTCGAACCGAACGGCAATTCGATTTTCATTTTCGAGGTCGCCGGGCTGTGTATTGGCCATCTCGGCCATCTGCATCATGAATTGACGGACAAACAGTTCGCCGCGATTGGCCGGTTGGATGTGGTGATGGTACCAGTCGATGGCGGTTTGACGCTGGGCAGCGACAGCATGAGCCGGATGGTCAAGCGGCTGCGCTCGGCATTGATCCTGCCCATGCACCGGCGCGGGCCTATCGTGAATGACTTTGTTGGAATGTTCGGACCAGGTTTTGATGTCAGGATTGCTGAGACCAATGCCGTGACAGTGTCTATGCGCAGCCTGCCGAAAAAGCCGCTGATCCTGGTGCTCAGCGGCTTCTAAGCGGCAAATAATATCCGTTAGGCAAAGGTCAGATGGTGGTGCTGCCCCACATCCGGTATTTTTTCGCCGTCAATGTTGGCCTTGGCGATTTCCCAGCCGAATTTCAGCGGATTTCCGGTCGAGGCCCAGACTTCGGCATCGTCGATATGCAGGGCGAGCATGGTCAGATCAGGGTCTTTCTTGCCGTTGTGATACCAGGCCTCGACCACCGAGCTCCAATATTCATCGATCTTGCCCGGATCGCGGCGCACATCGATAACGCCGGACAGGCTGGCGTGGTAATCGTGGTTTTTGCCGACCACGCAGAAATGCGCCCGGCTGCCGGGGCGGATATTCTGGACAAAATCTGAATCGGTCCGGGTGAAAAACCACACTGTATTGGTTTTCGGATCCCCGTAAGGCGCCATCGGCTGCATATGCGTGGTGGAGCCTTCCAGGCCTAGCATGCCGGCATGAATGGCTTCGATTTCCTCCCAAAGCTGGCGGGCGGGCTCTTCGCGGGCTTCCGTGAGATTGACCATTGGCTTTCCTCTCTTCTTGCTGGTGTTCTTCAGCAGGGCAACGGAAGGAAAGCCTTATTGTTCCAGGGCAGAAGGGCTCTTCGCACCTTCGCCCCCCTTGAATGGCAAGCCACAGGGCCTTATAAGGGCGCCAATTCGCGGCTGCATGGGCATGCGAGCCCAATCCGGTTCCTGATCATGCAGCAGAGAGAGCGTTAAAGCGCGCCTGACGGATCACGACAGATGCCGCAGGATGCCACAAATCAGATGTCGCAGGGGTGCCATGGCCGGCCATTCACAGTTTAAAAACATCATGCATCGCAAGGGCAAGCAGGATTCCGTGCGATCGAAAATGTTCTCCAAGCTTGCCCGTGAAATCACGGTGGCGGCCAAGGCTGGCTTGCCCGATCCGACCATGAATGCGCGCCTGCGCCTGGCCATCCAGAATGCCAAGGCGCAATCGATGCCGAAGGACAATATCGAGCGCGCCATCAAGAAGGCGTCGGGTGCCGATGGCGAGAACTATGACGAAGTGCGCTACGAAGGCTACGGCCCCGGCGGCGTCGCCGTCATTGTCGAAGCCCTGACCGATAACCGCAACCGTACGGCTTCCAATGTCCGCTCGACCTTTTCCAAGGCCGGTGGGGCGCTGGGCGAAACCGGCTCGGTTTCCTTCTCCTTCGATAAGGTTGGCGAAATCGTCTACAAGGCCAGCGTCGGCGATGCCGATGCGGTGATGGAAGCTGCCATCGAAGCCGGTGCGGAAGACGTGATCAGTGACGAAGACGGCCACACGATCATCTGCGGTTTCGAAGACATGAACGAAGTCTCCAAGGCGCTGGAAGCAACGCTGGGCGAGGCCGAATCCGTCAAGGCCGTCTGGAAGCCGCAAAACACCGTGCCTGTCGATGAGGATAAGGCGCAGTCGCTGATGAAGCTGATCGAGACGTTGGAAGACGACGATGACGTGCAGAACGTCTATTCGAATTTCGAGGTTTCTGAAGAGGTGATGGCAAGGCTTTCCGCTTGATGCGATCCATGCCGCGCTATTGAAAGCGTAGCAAAGAACGTAATGCAAAAAGCCCGGCTATGGATTAGCCGGGCTTTTTCAGTTGTAAAGATGAGGTTTTATGCCGCTTCGCGGCTATTGGCGATCACGCCGATCAGGTCGTTGACGATGCGCTCGATCTGGCTGCGGTCGTCGCCTTCGGCCATGACACGGATCAGCGGTTCGGTGCCGGACGGGCGGATGACCAGACGGCCATTGCGGGCCAGTTCGCTTTCGGCATCGGCAATGGCCTGACGCACAAAACTGTCTTCCAGCGGCTTGCCGCCGGAAATGCGGACATTGCGCAGCAATTGCGGCACGGGATCGAAACGGTGGCAAATCTGGCTGACTGTCTTGCCGGTGCGCTTCACTGCCGCCAGGATTTGCAGGGCGGCAACCAGACCGTCGCCGGTCGTGCCGAAATCCGACAGCACGATATGGCCCGATTGCTCGCCACCTATATTATAGTGGTTCTGGCGCATATGCTCGACCACATGGCGGTCGCCAACCTTGGTGCGGGCCAGTGTCAGGCCCTTGCCACCCAGAAAGCGCTCCAGACCGAGATTGGACATCACGGTGGCGACAATGCCGCCGCCTTTCAGGGTCTGGTCATTGGCCCAGCTTTCGGCAATCACCGCCATCAACTGATCGCCATCGACGATGGCGCCGGTTTCATCGATGATGATCACCCGGTCTGCATCGCCATCAAGCGCGATGCCGATATCGGCGCGCACCTCATGGACTTTCTTTTGCAACGCAGCGGTATGGGTGGAGCCGCATTCGAGATTGATATTGAGACCGTTCGGTTCGTTGCCGATCGTCACCACTTCAGCGCCCAATTCCCAAAGGGCAGTGGGCGCGACCTTATAGGCGGCGCCGTTGGCGCAATCGATGGCGATCCGCAACCCGCTCAGCGTGACATCGCGCGGCAATGTGCGCTTTACGAATTCGATATAGCGGTAGATGTCGCCATCGACGCGCTTGGCTCGGCCGATATCCTCGGCTCTGGCCAAGGGGAGGGGTGCTTCCTGGTTCAGCAGGGCTTCGATTTCAGCTTCCAGCTCATCGGAAAGCTTGTAACCATCAGGGCCGAACAATTTAATGCCATTATCGGCAAAGGGATTATGCGAGGCCGAGACCATGACGCCAATATCGGCGCGCAGCGAGCGGGTCAGCATGGCCACAGCCGGCGTCGGGATCGGGCCGAGCAAAAACACATCCAGGCCCGCGGCGGTAAAGCCAGCCACCAGCGCCGTTTCCAGCATATAACCGGAGAGGCGGGTATCCTTGCCAATCACCACGCGGTGACGATGCTGGCCGCGCCGGAGGATAGTACCGACGGCAATGCCGACCTTCATGGCGAGATCCGGCGTCATGGGAAAGACATTCGACTGTCCGCGAATACCATCGGTTCCGAAATAACGTCGTGTCATGATGTCTCCTGAGGTCCAAAGCTTTTTCGCCGTCTTTAGCTCGCGAAATGCTCTTTTCTTTGTTTTTACCTATCGCATTTACCGGCAATGCCTATGTGCGCAGGCCGTCCGCCGTTCTTTCATCGCTCATCGCATGTTTTAACGGCGCATTCACTTAAATTACCGTCAACATTGATTATAACCCGTTACCACATAAAAAAACCGCCCGTTCAAAGGGCGGCTTTTCATTCTGTGACCAATATCAAGGTCTTTTTACGAGACTTGGCGGATCAATGCGCCTGGGGTTCCAGTCCGGCTTCCGGTTCGCCACCCTTGGGTGCGTCCTTTTTACCGGTAGAGGGAACCGCAGAGCTGCGGGTTGGGCCATCTTCGCCACTATCGCGGGTTGGCTTTTCGCCACGGATCAGCGCCTTGATTTCTTCACCCGACAGGGTTTCATATTCCAGCAGGCCTTCGGCCAGAATAACGAACGCATCATGCTTCTCGGTGATAATCCGACGAGCCTCGGTATAGGCTTCGTCAATCAGGCGGCGCACTTCGGTGTCGATCTTCTGAGCGGTTGATTCCGAGACATTCTTGCTCTGCGAGACGGAATGACCGAGGAACACTTCCTGCTGGTTTTCACCATAGGCAACCTGACCGAGAATATCGGAAAAGCCCCATTGGGTTACCATCGCACGGGCAAGCTTGGTGGCCTGCTCGATGTCTGACGAGGCGCCAGAGGTGATGTTTTCCTTGCCGAAGGTGATTTCTTCGGCAACACGGCCACCCATCATGATCACCAGACGCGACACCATCCACTTGTAGCTCATGGAGTAGCGGTCGCCTTCCGGCAATTGCATGACCATGCCCAGGGCGCGGCCACGCGGAATGATGGTTGCCTTGTGCAGCGGGTCGGCGACCGGCACGTTCAACGCGGTGATGGCATGGCCAGCCTCATGATAGGCGGTCAGCTTCTTTTCGGCTTCGGTCATGGCGGAGGAGCGGCGTTCCGCACCCATCATGATCTTGTCCTTGGCGTCTTCGAATTCGGCCATGGTGACGACGCGCTTGTTGCGACGTGCTGCCATCAGAGCGGCTTCGTTGACGAGGTTCATCAGATCCGCACCGGAGAAACCGGGCGTGCCACGGGCCAAAACCTTGAGATCGACATTCGGAGCCAGCGGCACGTTGCGGGCATGAACCTTGAGAATGCGCTCGCGGCCAATGATATCGGGGTTCGGCACGACGACCTGGCGGTCAAAACGGCCTGGACGCAGCAGGGCTGGATCGAGAACGTCGGGACGGTTGGTGGCGGCAATCAGGATAATGCCCTCATTGGCCTCAAAGCCGTCCATTTCGACCAGAAGCTGGTTCAGCGTCTGTTCGCGCTCGTCATTACCACCGCCGAGACCTGCACCACGATGGCGACCGACAGCGTCGATTTCATCGATGAAGATGATGCAGGGTGCATTCTTCTTCGCCTGCTCGAACATGTCACGGACGCGGCTTGCTCCGACGCCGACGAACATTTCAACGAAGTCCGAACCGGAAATCGTGAAGAACGGCACATTGGCCTCGCCTGCGACCGAACGGGCCAGCAGAGTTTTACCGGTACCGGGAGGACCGACCAGCAGCACGCCGCGCGGAATTTTACCGCCCAGACGCTGGAATTTCTGCGGATCGCGCAGGAATTCAACGATTTCCTCGAGATCCTGCTTGGCTTCGTCCACGCCAGCCACGTCTTCAAAGGTAACGCGGCCATGCGCCTCGGTCAAAAGCTTGGCCTTGGACTTGCCAAAGCCCATCGCACCGCGCGAACCGCCCTGCATCTGACGCATGAAAAACAGCCAGACGCCGAGAATGAGCAGCATGGGCAGCAAGGTGCCGAGATAGCTGAGGAAGCCGGAAGACCCGTCGGATTCGGGACGAGCAACGATCATCACATTCTTGGTTTGCAGTTTTTCAAGCAGATTGTCATCCACGACCGGGGCATAGGTCTGGAAGGCCGCGCCGTTTTCGCCATAGCTGCCAATGATGCGGTTGCCGGTGACGGTAACGTCGCGAACGCGGCCCGAATCAACTTCACGCAAGAATTGCGAATAGGGAATCTCGCGGGAACTTGTTTGCGACGGAGACGTCTGGAACATGCTGAACAGCGCGACCAATAGCAAAGCTATGATCGCCCACAGCGCGAGATTTCTAAAATTTGGGTTCATCGAACTCCCCAGAAAAAATGTTCGGCGCATGAAAACGCCGTATCGTCGGACAGTAACATAGGTTTCCTGAAGCGCCTTGCCAAGGCAAAGCGCGGCCCCGACTTCGTTTTCCGTCAATAAGATTTAAAAACAGGGTGATAAAAAGCCTGGCGCGTCGAAAAGACCCGCTAAAGCCACGGCGAGCGGCCAGTCGAACCCCGGGAGAAACCCCTGGTAGGGGGCAATCACAGGCATGGCGTGCAGGTTTGGACCGATCCCGGGAAGAGATTGACGCGCCAGCGCCACCAATGAAACGGGCAGGGGCGAGGTGGGCAGGGAGGAGGTGGGCAGGGAGGGAGACTTCTGATCTGTTTCGGTTCCGCCCGGCCGCACCGGGCTTTCTGCACTGCCGATATTACTGATGTGCCAGCGACCGTCCCACAGCACGGTCTCACCGGGCTTCACACTATCATGCGGCAGATTGCGTCCTTCACGCACCAGATAAATGCCATGGCGATGACGATGCGCAAGACAACGACCGAGTGTCAGCCTGGCGCCAGGCGGCTGTTCGCAAAGGGCGATAAGCTGCACGAGGGCGCTCTGCCCCGGCCCATGCGGTTGGCCTCCCACGGTTGCAATCAGCGCCTGCAAAGCATGGCGCAGGATTGCTTGGGGCGCCTCAAACAGGGCGTTACCGAGATCAACAAGCCCCGGCAAGGGCATGGTGGCATGGGTGGAGACCAAAGTGGCGGCTTGTTGCGACAGAGACAGACGCTCATTCTGCGGCAGGCCGATCTGCGTTGCCGTTGTGAGCTGGGCGCGGATACGGGCGCGCTCATAAACTGGATTGTCATTGCTGGGATCATCGATCCAGCCATGCCCACTGTCCAGCAAGAACGCCCGAATTGCCTGCCGCCGCGAGCGCAGAAGCGGTCGGGTGATCCAGATGGAATTTTCAAACAGCACGGAGCAGGCCATGCCCGCCAGGCCGGGCGCTTCAGGGTTTCGGCTGCGTTCGGCGCGCATGGCGATGGTCTCGATCTGATCGTCGGCGGTATGGCCGGTCAGAATGGCGGCAGCGCCGATCTCCTTGGCGATCTCGGCGAGCAGCCGGTAGCGGGCGGCCCGGGCGGCGGCGGAAATCCCGGTTTTTGGCTTTTCGCCTGCCCAACGGCGGATCGCATGGGGAATGCCGAGCCTTGCGCAGAGCCCTGCAACTGTTTCGGCTTCTGCGGCGGAGCCATCGCGAAGACCGTGATCGATGGTGGCGGCGTAAAGGCTGATTGGCTTTGCTGGCATGGCTTGCAGCTGTTCATGCAGCGCAAGCAGCAGGCCAGTCGAATCGCTGCCGCCGGAAATCGCCACCAGAAGGCGCAAGGGGTGGTTTATTCTGTGGAGGAAAGCGGCAATGGCGGCTTCAGGAGGGATGGCGGATAGAGTGTCCGTCATCAATTCGCCCAGTCGGTTGTGGCCCGGAAGCTGTGGTTCCAAACCGGTGTCGGGCAGCATCAGCAAGCCAGGCGCTTCTGCTCGCTGGCGGCCTTGTTCTGGACGGCCTTGGAGGCGTCAGGATAGCGCTTGTTCACCTCGCGCAAGGTGGCGCAGGCGGTGTCCTTGTTGTCGAGGGCCGCCAGTGACATGCCGAGTTTCAGCAGCATTTCAGGCGCCTTGGGCGATTTTCCATAGCCCTGATAGGCTTTGAGGAAGGTCTCAGCCGAATCCTTGTAACGGGCCTGCGAATATTGCGCTTCGCCCAGCCAGAAATTGGCGTCGGCGGCCTTGCCGCTTTTCGGATAACGGCTGATGAAATCGCGGAATTCGCCTTCCGCCGCCTTGTAGTCACCCGATAGCACATGGCTATAGGCAATCTGGTAGAGATCCTGCTCGCCGCCGAGTGATGCGGTTTTGGTTCCGCTCTGGCCGGCAGGTGCCGTACCCGGCAGGGTGCTGGCGTTGGAACCAGTCGAACCATTGACGCTGGCACCGACCGGATTGCCGCTCTTGTCCATTTCGATCGAGCCCAGCGTCATTTCGCCGGGGGCTGCTGACCGACCGGAGCCCGCCGGGCTTGTGCCTTGATTGGCGGCCTGGCTGCCAGCGGTTTCGCCGATGATCTGGCCGACGCCATCACCGCCCCCAGCTGGCTGGCGCGCCGCTACCGACGGGCTGGCCTGGCCGGGGGAGCCTGCGTCACTTCTTTTTTTTCTAGCTCCTGGAATCGGAATTCATTGTCTTCCTGCGCCTTGCGGATGGTTTCCTGCATTTGCAGCAGCTGGTAGCTCATGTCCTCGATCCGGCCGTTCAACTGACGAATCTGGTCCTGCAATTGCTGGACTTGAACAATATCATTGCCCTGCTGCTGGACCTGCTGCACCGGCATGTCGCTGACTGGCGCTGGTGGCGTGTTCTGACGTTCGAAAAGCGAAAAGGCCAAGGCACTGCCCCCCGCCTGGACGCCGAGGATTGGGGGGGCGAGGATTGCAGCCATTCCCACCATCCCGGCCACGACAAGTCTCTTCATCGATGTGGTTCCTGTTTTCCGTGTTATCGCCCGATTGATGTGCGCCCGTCAGGCTTTGCTGCCGAATATCGACCGCAAGCCTGCGATGTCTGCCAATAAAGCTTTTCTCTGTTCTTTGCAAAAAGCAACCGAGTTCGGCCAAAGTGTGAAGAAAACAAAAGGGCGGCCCGAAGACCGCCCTGTTTCTGTCATGAATGCAGGCACGATTTCGTGAATTACATTCCAGCGCCGCCGAGAACCGTAACGGCACGGCGGTTCTGCGACCAGCAGGAAATGTCGTCGCAGGTGGCGACCGGACGTTCCTTGCCGTAGGAAATCGTCTTGATACGGTTGGCCGGAATGCCGCGCGATACAAGATAGGCCTTGGTGGAGGCGGCACGGCGGGCGCCGAGCGCCAGGTTGTATTCGCGGGTACCGCGTTCGTCGGCATGGCCTTCGACGGTGATCGGATACTGCGAATAACGCTGCAACCACTGAGCCTGGCGGTCCAGCGTCTGCTGGGCGTCGGCACGGATAGAGGTTGAGTCGGTGTCGAAGAAGATCCGGTCGCCGACATTGACGGTGAAGTCCTGGGTCGAGCCGGGTGTTGCAGCACCTGCGCCGCCAAGGCCAAGCTCGGACGCGCTATTGGGCATGTTCTTCTTGGAAGCGCAGCCAGCCAGCGCCAGCGTCATGGCGACAGCGAGAATGGCGGGGTTGCTGGCAAGCTTTTGCATGCGGCTCATTACCGGGGTTACAGTGCGGCTCATGGCCGATCTCCTTGCAAGTAGTGTGGGGCAGTCATTGTGCAGTGATGGTGAGCAGCCGGTCAGGCGGCCCGTGTGAGCAGTGCCGATTGACGCTGGTGTCAATCGTGGTTGCCGAACTCTAATCAATCCTGGTTAACCGGAAGCAAACGGTCATGGTTAATCTTTACTTAATTCATGACCGTCCTTCAAATGCAATCGCCTTCCGACGGATGCCGGAAGGCGATGCGCATGCTATTCGAGAAGCGGCGACCAGGCTGGGTCGGACGCAAAGCTCGGTGTCTTGACCAATTGCTCGTTGTATCCGGTCAGATCGATGGAATAGAGCTGCGGTCCGCCGGAGCCGGCCGCCTGGCGGAAGAACATCAGCACGCGGCCATTCGGCGCCCAGGTCGGGCCTTCGTTATGGAAGCCGGTGGTCAGAAGCCGCTCACCCGAACCGTCCGGCTTCATCACGCCGATCGAGAAGGAGCCGCCCGATTGCTTGGTGAAGGCGATCAGATCGCCGCGTGGCGACCAGACCGGGGTAGAGTAGGAGCCTTCGCCAAAGGAAATGCGGGTCTGGCCGGAGCCATCGGCATTCATCACGTAAAGTTGCTGGCGGCCGCCACGGTCGCTTTCAAACACGATCCGGCGTCCATCCGGCGAATAGGATGGCGAGGTATCGATCGCCGCCGTGCTGGTCAGCCGGGTGGTGGTGCGCGAGCGCAGATCCATCGTGTAGATGTTACTGTTGGCGTCCTGTTGCAGGCTCATGATCACCCGCTGACCATCCGGCGAGAAGCGCGGCGAGAAGGTCATGCCTGGGAAATTGCCGACCACTTCGCGCTGTCCGGTTTCCAGTTGCAGCAGGTAAACGCGCGGCTGGTTGCCCTCGAAGGACATGTAGGTGACTTCCTGGCGGTTCGGCGAAAAGCGCGGCGTCAGCACCAGATTGGCGGTATTGGTCAGCATGCGGACATTTTCGCCGTCCTGGTCCATGATGGCCAGCTGGCGCTTGCGGTCGGTCTTGGTGCCGCTTTCGGCCACGAAGACGATGCGGGTATCGAAATAGCCCTTTTCACCGGTGATGCGTTCATAGATCGCGTCGGCGATGATATGGGCGACGCGCCGCCAGTTTTCCGGCTGGGTGTAGAATTGCTGGCCGCTCATCTGCTGGCCCGCATAGGTGTCCCACAGGCGGAATTCGGCGCGCAAGCGGCCATCGCCTTCCTGGGTGATACGGCCAACCACCAGCGCCTGGGCGTTCAATACCGTCCAGTTCTGCATGTTGGGGGCCTGATCGGGATTGATCTGCTTGTCGATGAAGGCGCCGTGATTGACCGGAGCGAACAGGCCGGAGCGCTTGAGATCGGCCTCGACCACGGCCGAAATCTTCGCGCCGATGCCATTGGCCGACAGGAAATCGGGAATGGCGATCGGCATCGGCTCGACATTGCCCTTATTGATGTTGATCTCGACCAGCGCCATGGCCGGCGTGGCAAAGGCGCCCGCCATGCCGACGAGGACGATCAGGATACGCAGGAGTGAGAATGTCTTCATAAGGGCAAGCCTTTCAGCTTCTACATGAATTCGTGTGGGCATGAATTCGCTTTTACATGAATTCGCTTGGATCGAAGTTGACGACAACCTCTGACCAGGCATCGTATTTTTCAACGGGCAGGTTCTTGAACGGCACGGATTTCAGAATGGCGCGGCGCGCACTTGAGATCATCACCTGTTGGGCGCTGGGCGATCCGCCGGTGGCCGTCACTTCCGGCTCGCCGATCAGATTGCCGCTCTCGTCCAGCTTGAAATGAGCGCGAATCACCATGCCCTGGGCATCGCCCATGCCTGACAACACCGACCAGTTGTTCTGGATCGCGCCGCGCAGGGCGTCCATTTCACTCTGGCTGAGTGTCGAGCCACCGGTGGTCTTCTTGCCGCCCAGCGCCGCCTGTTCGGTGGAGCGTTTGGCACCGCCACCGGCTGCATCGGTCTTGTTGAGCAGAGCGGCGATCTCGTCGGCGTTGAAGTCGCTTTCCTTGGACGATTTCGCCTTCGCCGCCTGCTGGTTCTTGTCAGCCTTCTTCACATCCGGCGCCTTGGCGGCCTCGGTCTTCGGCTTGGCTTCCGTCGGCTTCGGCTCAGGCGTCTTGGTTTCCGCAGGCTTTGGCGGCTCCGGCTTCGGCTTGGACGCGGGCAGGGGAACGCTGGTCGGCAGTGGAATGTCTTCGGCTTTGGCGACTTCCTGCGGCTTGGCTTCCGGCTTTGGCTCGGGCTTGGCCTCCGGCTTTGGCGGCTCAGGCTTCGGCGGTTCAGGCTTTGGCTCGGGCGTCGGGGTCGGCACGTCCTTGGGCACCGGCACGGCTTCCTTGGAAGGGGCTACCGCCGTCTCTTCCTTGGCAATTTCCTTGACGTCATTGGTATCGTTGTCCTGCGTCGGCAAGACCTTGTCGACCTTTTCAGGGGCTGCCGCGGTTTCCTGCTGCGACGGCTTTTTCGACGGTGTCGGCGGTGTCTTCATGTCGACTTCGTTGTCGCCCATGTTTTCCGCGTTCTGAACGGTATTCGGCTTCTTGGTCGGGGTGGGCGCCGATTTTTCGCGCTTGGGCGCTTTTTTGTCACCCTGCTGGATC
This sequence comes from Agrobacterium vitis, assembly GCF_037039395.1. Lineage (NCBI taxonomy): Bacteria > Pseudomonadati > Pseudomonadota > Alphaproteobacteria > Hyphomicrobiales > Rhizobiaceae > Gillisella > Gillisella vitis. Next base: position 2,616,716 of record NZ_CP146242.1, read on the forward strand.
TGGGTCAGTTCCGAAATCGGTACGATATCGACGGGCAGCGCCTCGACATCGGCGACTTGCATGGGCGCAGGCGCGCTAATCGTCACCAGCGCCATGGCCAGCAGCGTTGCGTGCAAAATCGCAGATGTGACGAGACTGCCTTTCATTTCGAAAGATCACTTGTCCTGTTCTTGCAGGGTCACAAGGCCGATATTCTTGTAGCCAGCCGAAGAAATGCGCGCCATGACCTTCATGACCGTGCCATAGGCAGCAGCCGTGTCGCCGCGCACATAAATGCGTTCATTGTAACCCGTGGTGGCGATAGCCTGGAGCTTGGGAACGATTTCCTCAAGCGGGATCGGGCTTTCCTGCAAATAGATTTCGCCAGCCGGATTGACCGAAATGGTGATTGGCTGCGTATCGGAATTCATGGCGCTGGCCTGGGTTTCCGGCAGGTCGATCGGCACGCCGACCGTCATCATCGGAGCGGCAACCATGAAGATGATCAACAGCACCAGCATGACGTCGACCAGCGGCGTAACATTGATTTCGCTGACGGGACCGCGCTTGCCGCCCCGGCGCCTGCTGCCGCGGCGGCCACCGCCGCCTCCATTTGCTCCTACCGACATGCCCATCTGATCAATTCCTTTCGCCGACCTTGCCCAGTCGTTCTAGACTGGAGCCTTATTCCGCCGCCTGGCGAGGCTGGAGCTTCTCATCGATCTGTCGCGACAGTATGGCGGAAAACTCGTCGGCAAAGCCTTCCATGCGCGAGGACAGTTTGCCCGCTTCGCCGGAAAATTTATTGTAGGCGATGACGGCTGGAATAGCGGCGACCAGACCGATGGCCGTGGCCAGCAGCGCCTCGGCGATACCGGGGGCAACAACCGCCAGATTGGTGGATTTCGAACCGGCAATCGCCTGGAACGAGGTCATGATACCGATAACCGTGCCGAACAGGCCGATGAAGGGACCAGCCGAACCGATGGTGGCCAACGAGCCCAGACGGGCTTCGAAATGTTCGGCCTCGCGCGCCATGGTGACATCCATCGAGCGGTCGATGCGCATCTGCAAGCCGATGGGCGAACGCGCGCCGCGCTCAAAGCTCTTCTTCCACTCACGCATGGCGGAAACGAAAATAGCCGCGAGCCCGGTATTGTTGCGCTCGGCCAGCGTGCGATACAATTCTTCCAGCGACTGGCCGGACCAGAACACCTGTTCGAACTGGTCGAACTGGCGGCGCGCCTTGGCGAAGCTGACATATTTGTCGATGACGATGGCCCAGGTCCAGACGGAGGCGCCCAGAAGCCCGATCATCACGATTTTCACGACCCAGCCCGCCTGCATGAACAGGGCCCAAAGGCTCACGTCGTGGCTTGCGGCTGCCAATCCTACTTGTTCCATCGCTACCGTTCCCAAAATCCAAACGCCCGGACGTAAAACAGACCGGGGCGGATTTACAGCTTTATTTGCGCATCACGCGGGCTTGCGCAAACAACGCTGTAACAAATTCGTTTTTCTATGCAATCATATCTGCACTATCAGGCAGTGTGATCGATCATGCACTTGTATGACTGATGTGCAGATAGGCGCGGTGGCGTTTCATCAACGCGATCCGCCATCCCCAAAGCACCCAGCTTGCCTTTTTGCCGCTAAATTTGGTCAAAGGAAGGCGTGCGGCGCACAAAGCACCGCAGGGTTAGTAAGACATCATTATTGTTAACGATAGGTTATCACAGCATATCCAATAATCGCCGCTGGCCGCCTGCAAATGGTAATTTCTGCGCTTGCCTGATGCGTCAGCATTTTCGAACGAAAAACCGCTTCGCACTTTTTCCGAAATGCTTGTGCTCACGTACATTGAAAGTACGCCCCGCTCCGGTTCTCGAAATCACCATTTTCGCCAGGCCAGCAGCAATTCTTGACCAGACTGTCAGCCGGGGGTGAAGCCGAGGAACTTCTCGGCAATCGTCTCGGGCAGACGGCGCGGACGCCCAAATTTGTTAACGACGGCAATCACCACTTTTGCTTCGATCAACCGGCGGTCACCACTGTTGATGGTTTGCCGCAGCACCATCTTGGCGCCCCCGGCCTTTTCGGTGATAGTCTCGATAACAAGGATATCATCCATCCGCGCCGGGCTTTTGAAATCCAGCTCCATGCGATGCACGACGAAAATCAGCCCTTCTTCATCGGCATTGATCAGCTCGCTCTGTTCGCAGCCCAGGCAGCGCAGGTAATCGGTGCGCCCGCGCTCAAGAAAATGCAGATAGCGGGCGTGATAGACCAGACCGGAAAAATCCGTGTCCTCATAATACACCCGTTGGACGAGACGGTGGCCGCCTTCGATCAACTGGCCGGAAATTGAAAATTCGTGGGTCATAGTTTGCCTTTTGAATGACCGAGATCGGCTTCGGTCCAACCCAGCTTTTGCATATCATCGGCCCGGTCGCGGAAATCCGTTGCCGTTATGAACTCGTCGAGCTGGGGCGGCTTGACACTGGTTCCAGCCAGCATGGCATGGACCTGGCCTCTGTGGTGCGTCTGGTGGTGGAACAGGTGGAAGAGAAGATCGTCACACCGTTCAATTTGCAGTCTCGTCCCGCGATGTACTGTGACGTCTTGGACAAGCGCGTCGGCGGTGAGGGCATCGCATAGGCTTAGAAGACGCTGATCGACGGCAGATTGGGCCTTGTGCAGGGTGTCTATCGTTTCAAAAGGCTCTTCATTGTCAAAGGCCGCCGGACCAAGGGTGCCACCTTCCAAGGCGTCAACATAGAACCAATCGACGGTCAGAATGTGGTTGAGCGTTGCCTTGATGGAGGGGAAGAAGCTGGTGCGCGGCGCCTCGAATTCACCCGGTTGAAGCTGCGCGCAGGCACCCAGCAATCTCGCATTGGCCAAGGTATTGTTGCGGGCCATCTTGCGAAAGATACGGCAGGGATCAATGGTCATGGCTGTCCTCATCCACAATCAAGTGTTCAACGCGTTCGGGAAGATTGCCCATGAAGCGACCCAGGAATGCGGGCCTGACATCATAGGTATTAAAGGCGGCAGCTGTTGCGGGAATCCAGCGAAACAGAACTTCCGTTGGCCCATCAATCACACAATGCACAATGTCATTTGGGTGGAAGGGCAGCGGTGTTTCGACTTTCAAAAGATAGAAGAAACCGAGCACGTGGGCTTTATAATCACCAAAGGAATAGAAATTTTCGACTGTCCAAAGCAGACGCTCAATCTTGACGGTGCGGTTAATCTCCTCGTGCATCTCACGGATGATTGTTTGCTCACTGTTTTCGCCAATTTCGGCGCGACCACCGGGCAATGACCAATAAGGATTGTTTGCACCCTTTTGCACCAGCAAATGGCCGTTTTGCAGGATCACGCCCGCCACCCGGAAGGTAAACAATTGCGGCTTTTTATCCAGCCGGATCATGTGGCGTTCAACGGTCATTTGTCGTCCAGATTGCCATCGTTCCACACCAGATGGCGGGAGGTTTGGGGCAGGTTTTCAATCTCGTCGGCAATGAAATAGGGTGGAATATCCAGTGCGGTCAACGCCTCTTTGGTGGCGCGTGCCCATTTGAATTCCAGCGCGTTCTTGCCATCCTGAATGCGGTGGATGATCTCGCTTTCATGAAAGGCAAGCGTATCTGGCAGCTGCATGAGGTAATACATGCCCAGTTCATGCCAATCCCGGCCTTCATAATGGAAAAAGCTCTCGACGCTCCACAACAGGCGATCAACCGTGGCTTCCAGCCCAAGCTCTTCCATCATCTCGCGCTTCAGCGTGGTCTCAGAAGGCTCGCCCACTTCCGCCCGGCCTCCGGGAAAGGTCCAGAATTTTTCATGCACGGCGCGATGCACCAGCACATGGCCGTTGCGAAAAGCCAAGCCCGCAATACGCATCTGGAAGATGCGGCTCTGCTGTTTGATGCGGATGCGATTGTCTTTCGGCACGTTCCTGCCCTTATACCAAGTCGATCACAAGGATTTCCGGCGGTGAGCCGAACCGGATCGGTGCGACGGAACAGCCAAGTCCGCCCGAGACGATGATGTTGCGGCCACCTTCCTCGCGATGGCCATAGACATAACGCGAGCCGAAGCGCGACGGCACGACCGGTGTCCAGCCGAACAGATTGACCTGGCCGCCATGGGTATGGCCCGAAAGCGTCAGCGAGACCCGATCCGGCACGGTTGGAAAAATATCCGGTTCATGGGCCAGCAGGATGACCGGAGCATTGTCCGTCACCTTGACCAGCGTGCCGGGCAGGTCATCGAGCCCACGGATTCGATGATTGCCGGAGAGATAGGCCCATTGGTCTTCCAGCCCGGCCACCCAGAAAGGCTGATCGTCCGACCCCAGCCGCACCACGCTGTTCGACATGGCGTTGATGCCGACGCTGCGCAGCGCCCGATGGGCCATGGTTTCCGGCAGGCGTTGAAGCTGCGCCTCGGTATCTTGCCACCAATCGTGATTGCCGCAGACGGCATGGACGCCATAGGGGGCTTTCAAGACGGACAGGGCCTTGGCCCATTGCTCCGGCGGCACCACGCCGGTTACCAGTTTCATGCCGGACATGTAATCGCCCAGCAGCAGGATCACATCGCCGCCCAACGTATTGGCATAGTCGCAGATCCTGGCGATCCGCTCGGCCGGCATCCAGGGCTCACAGGCATGAAAATCGGCAAGCGCAACAATCCGCAGGCTTTGGCCCTTCGGCCAGCCGGGCGGGGAGAGTTTGTAGCGCGTGGTTTCCAGCCGCAGCAGCGGCTCCACTGCACCGGCATAGCCGCCAAGCGACAGAATGCCAGCGGCGGTGCCTGCCAGCAGCTTGAAAAACGTCCGTCTGGTTATCAATCGTCATCCTCAAGGGTCAGGCGGAACTGCGCGGCCTCCATGTCTTTCGGCGGCATCAGGCCCAGATGTTTCCAGGCAATCGCGGTCAGAACGCGGCCACGCGGCGTGCGCTGGATAAAACCCTGCTGGATCATATAGGGCTCGATAATATCCTCGATGGCGTCGCGTGGTTCGGACAGGCCAGCGGCAATGGTTTCAATGCCGACTGGACCCCCACCAAAATTGACGGCAATCATGGTCAAATAACGAGTGTCGAGCTGATCGAGGCCCATATTATCCACAAGTAACCGCGTGAGCGCCTCATCGGCGATCTCGCGGGTGACGGCGGGGGCACGGGCAACTTCGGCAAAATCGCGCACCCGGCGCAGCAACCGCCCGGCAATGCGCGGCGTGCCGCGGGCGCGACGGGCAATTTCCCGCGCCCCGTCATCGGTCATGCCAAGCCCCATCAGGCGCGCACCGCGCCGCACGATAAGCTCCAGTTCTTCGACCGTATAGAAGGACAGCCGCACCGGAATGCCGAACCGGTCGCGCAAGGGCGTGGTCAACAGGCCAAGCCGGGTGGTGGCGGCGACCAGGGTGAATTTGGAAAGGTCGATTTTCACCGAGCGCGCCGCCGGGCCTTCGCCGATGATCAGGTCGAGTTGGAAATCCTCCATGGCCGGATAGAGAATTTCCTCCACCGCCGGGCTCAAGCGATGGATTTCATCGATGAACAGCACGTCACGCTCTTCCAGATTGGTGAGGAGGGCCGCGAGATCCCCCGCCTTGGCAATCACAGGACCGGACGTCGAACGGAAATTGACACCGAGTTCCTTGGCCATGATCTGCGCCAGCGTCGTCTTGCCGAGGCCGGGCGGGCCGACGAACAGCACATGATCCAGCGCTTCGCCCCGGTTCTTGGCGGCTTCGATGAAGATCTTCAGATTGGCACGGGCCTCCGCCTGGCCGGTAAAGTCGTCCAGCGTCTGCGGCCTGAGCGCCGAATCGACGTCTTCGCCGCGCTTTTCCGGGGTGAGGACAGGGTTTTGAGCGCTCATGCGAGGAGTTCCATATGGGGGACGGTTCGTGCGGCTTTCCGGTCGAATGTCATGGTCGTCCGGCACCCAAGCTCCCTGTTCTTGAGAGCAATGAAAATATCGGCAAATTCCTCGCTGCTGCGATCCATTTCATCCAATGTCAGTTCTATGACATTTTCGTCTTCAAGCACGAGATTTTCAGAATCGAGAAATCCGGATAGGATGATCTTCAATTCTTCTTTTGACATCTTGACCTGCCGACGTGCCGTCCAGATGAATTCCAGCAAAACCGCGCTATTGACGAAGCCGGGTTGGTCCTGGGTCAGGCTGTCGGCCAGTGCAAGCGCCTGTTTGGTTTGAATGTCATCGTCCTGCATGGTGAGACGCAGCAGAATATTGGTGTCGATGCCGATCATTCTCGGCCCATCACGTGGTCCACGATGGCGTCACCGATCGCCTCATCCATCTCTTCAATCGTCAGGGTGGGCATGCCTGGACGATGCAGGATACCAGCCAGATCGATCAACCGCTTGTTCTTGGCTTTCAGCGTGACCTCACCGTTTTTCACCACGTAGCGAATCCGGTCGCCGGGCTTCAGCTTCAACAGCTCCCTGATTTCGGCTGGGACCGTGGTTTGACCCTTGGAGGTCATGGTTGCGTAGAAGACGTTCATGCGGACCCTCCCGCTCTAAATTTCCTTACTTTTTGACAATAGTAAGGAATCCCGCCAAAAGCAAGGAAATCACCGCGATAGCTCCTTCAAGCCCAGCCGGATCAGCTTGGCACTGTCTGCACCTTCACCACCATTTTTCAACGCGGCGGCGATGGCATTGGCGGCCTGGTCGCGGGAATAGCCGAGATTGGTCAGGGCTGACACCGCATCGGAAACCGGGGCGGAGGCAATGCCTTCGCCCAGTTCCTGCTTGAGGCCGATGGCACTTCCGGCATCCCCAGTGAAGGCCGGAGCCTTGTTCTTCAATTCGGTAACGAGGCGCAGCGCCACTTTCGGGCCGACACCAGGGGCTCTGGCAATGGCGGGTTTGTCCTGGAGGGCAATGGCATTGGCCAGTTCGGAAGGGGTGAGGGTGGCCAAAATCGCCAGCGCCACCTTGGCGCCGACGCCCTGGACACTTTGCAGGAGATTAAACCACTCCCGCTCCAGCGCACTCATGAAGCCGAACAATTTCAGCTGGTCCTCGCGCACATAGGTCTCGATGAACAGCACGATGGCTTCGCCGGGTGAGCCCAGCCGCGCCAGGGTGCGTGACGAACAATGAGCGACGTAACAGACGCCGTGCACATCGACCAGCACATGGTCGTCGCCGATCTCATCAATGGTGCCTTTGAGCTTGCCGATCATATACGATATCCAATGAAAAGAGAGATTATCCCGCCAGCGCCCGGCGCATCCGTTCACCACCGCGATTATGCGCGTGACAGATGGCGATGGCCAAGGCATCGGCCGCATCATTGCCCTTGAATTCGGCCTTCGGCATCAGGATCTTCAGCATCATATGGATCTGCTGCTTATCGCCATGGCCGACGCCGATCACCGCTTTTTTCACTGCATTCGGGGCATATTCCGCCACCGGCAATCCGGCACGGGCAGGCACCAGCATGGCAATTCCACGCGCCTGGCCAAGCTTCAGTGTCGCTACCGCGTCCTTATTGACGAAAGTCTGTTCCACCGCGGCTTCATCCGGCTGGTGAAGATGCACCACATCGGCCAGTCCATCATGCAGCTGGCACAGTCTGGAAGCCAGATCCATATCGCCATCGGAGGTTACCGTACCGGACGCGATGAAGCGCAATGAATTGCCCAACGTCTCGATAACGCCCCAGCCGGTGCGGCGCAGGCCCGGATCGATGCCGATAATACGAATCGCGCTTGTCATGGAAAAATCCTAATCCTTTTCAAGCCAGATTTGCCAGCAAAAAGTGAACAAAACAAAAACATTCACTGTGGATTGGGCGTCGATTTGCTCGTGTTCGCAGAGCCTGTCTCGTAAAGATGTGATCTGGTCTTCCTTCTACCGCCTCTGGTATTGGCATCAGCAGTACATAAATAAAGTGATATCCTCTCATCTGGAGCGCGCTTTATGACTTCTGGAAAAACCGTGCCGATTTCCATTCTGGACCTTTCGCCTATCGCAGAAGGGCAGAGCGTGTCGGATGCGCTTTCGGCCTCGCGGCGCATGGCCGTTGCGGCTGAAGAGCATGGTTACACGCGGTTCTGGCTGGCCGAACATCATGGCATGCCGGGCATTGCCAGCGCGGCGACCTCAATTGTCATTGCCCATGTCGGGGCTGCAACCAAACGGATTCGCATTGGCTCCGGCGGTATCATGCTGCCCAATCATTCACCGATGGTGATTGCCGAGCAATTCGGTACGCTTTCGGCGCTGTTTCCGAGCCGGGTCGATCTGGGTCTCGGTCGGGCGCCTGGCACCGATATGCGCACGGCCCGCGCCTTGCGTCGCAATATGGAGGCGGGCGTGGATAACTTCCCCCAGGATATTCAGGAGCTGCAATTGCTGCTGGGGCCGCCGGTTGGCGATGGCAGCCTGATTGCGGTTCCCGGTGTGAATAGCGATGTGGCGGTGTGGTTGCTTGGCTCCAGTCTTTACAGCGCCCATCTGGCGGCGGCGCTGGGTCTACCTTATGCGTTTGCGTCACATTTCGCCCCCGATCAATTGTTCGAGGTGATCTCGATCTACCGTGATCGGTTCCAGCCATCCGAGACCCTCGACAAGCCCTATATGATCGTCGGTGTGATGGGCGCTGTGGCCGAAACGGATCAGGAGGCGCGGCGTCTGTTTACCTCCGCCCAGCAGCAATTCATCAACCTGCGGCGCAATGTGCGCAGCCAGTTTCCTCGCCCGGTCGAGACCATGGAAGGGCTGTGGAGCGAGATGGAACGCTTTGGCGTCGAGCATACGCTGCAACATGCCGTGGTGGGCGGCCCGGCGACGGCGGCTGAAAAGCTGTCTCGCTTCCTGAAAGATACCGGGGCTGACGAGGTGATTGTCTCCATGCCGATCCACGATATCGAGGCACGGTTGACATCGGTCCGGCTGTTTGCCGATTTGCAGCGTCAGGCCTGCGAGGCGGCGTGACGGCATGAAAAACGGCGAAATGCGATCCCGGCATGGTTAAGCAACAGGCTTAATAAGGTCTTAACCTTTGCCCTTCATTATCCAGGGTTGAAACCTGGGGCGCGGCCCCGTCATTCTTTGATTTTGGGGCCTTTCTCATGAAAAGACATCTATTGGCACTGTTTGCCGCCGGCATTCTGGCCGGTCCGGTAAACGCCGCCGACGTCTATCAGCCAGAACCGCCGCCGCAGGACGCTCCCGAAGTGCGGGTTGCTGATACGTCCGGCTGGTATCTGCGTGGTGATATCGGCTACTCCTTCAATCAGTTGCGCGGCGCGACATTCTACCAGGGCTCCAATGCCAATCAGGCCAGTTTCGACCGGCATGATCTCGATAACAGCTACACGCTGGGAGGCGGGGTTGGATACCAGATCAACAGTCATCTGCGCACCGATGTAACCTTCGACTATCTCGGCAAGTCGGATTTCACCGGCTCGACCCGCGGGTCCTGCGGTGTCTCCAGCGCCTGTACCTCGCGTGACCTGTCCTCCTTGCAGGCCTATACGCTGATGGCCAATGCCTATGTGGATCTCGGCACCTACGCCTCGTTCACGCCCTATGTCGGCGCGGGTATCGGCGGGTCCTACGTCAAATGGGACAAGCTGAAAAACACCTCCTGCGCCGATGACGGCAGTGGTTGCGATGGCAGCGAAGAGCATGGGGGCCGGGGTAGCTGGCGCTTTGCCTATCAGCTGATGGTCGGCACCTCGATTGATATTACCTGCGACTGGAAGGCCGATATCGGCTATCGCTTCCGCCAGACGACGGGTGGTAGCATGTTCGGCTACAAGGCCAATGGCGGTCCCGGCAGTGACAAGGGCTTCTACAGCCACGACCTGCATGTCGGCGCCCGCTACCAGTTCGGCGGCTGCCCGACGCCGGTTGCTTATGAGCCGCCACCTCTCGTCTATAAGTGATCGGGCTTAAAGCCTGAAAATGCCTGCTGGTCTGGAGAGGACCGGCTCGATTTTAAAAAGGCGCCGTGCGTTCGAAAGGACGCACGGCATTTTGTTGTTTTGCATAACTGTCTGCCCCCTTGCATTTCCAGCACTGTCCCATAAAGCTAACGGCACAGGAACGGCTGCTTGGCGAAGGATCTCGTCCGTCAATGGGCTTTTCTGCCCGGATTTACATCAGCCCCGGTTTTGCATCACCACTGTCAATCTCGTTGAACGGTCAAAATGAAAATACTCGCTTCCTTCCTGGTGTGGCCGGGCGTGTTTGTGTTCGGGCTGACGGGCTCCTATTTCGCTTTTTCCAGTTCTCATCCGCTGCTTGGCTTCGTTGCGGTCTATCTCTGTGCTTTCGGTCTTCTGGCGCTTAGTGAGCGGTTCCTGCCATATGAGCCGACCTGGCTGGAAGGCGATGGCGAGACCGTCAACGATGTCGCCCATACGCTGTTGACCAAGGGCCTGGTTGAGTTTCTGTCGGGCCTGACGGTGATTTTTCCCATGGCCGCCGCCCGGGTGTTGCAACCGCTGACGGCGTTGGAATTTCACCTTTGGCCAACAGGCCTGCCCATGGTGTTGCAGGTGGTTTTGGGGCTGGTCGTTGCTGAATTCGGTCTTTACTGGGCACATCGGATTGCCCATGAACGGCTGTTTTTCTGGCGGTTCCATGCGCTGCATCACAGCGTTTCCAGGCTCTGGGTGGTCAATACCGGGCGTTTCCATGTGATGGATTCGCTGTTCAAGGTGGCGCTCAGCCAGCTGCCGCTCTACCTGCTGGGCGCGCCTGTGGCCGTCTTTCTCTGGGTTGGTGCGGCCACCGCGTTCATCGGCATCCTCACCCATTGCAATGTCGCGGTGCGCACCGGTATTCTCGACTTCGTGTTCAGCACGCCGCGCCTGCATCGCTGGCACCATTCAAAGATTTTGCGCGAAGGCAATACCAATTACGGCGAGAACCTTGTCCTCTTCGATCAGATATTCGGGACCTATTACAATCCCGAACACGGACCCAGCACCAATATCGGCATCAGCGGCACGGTGGCCAAGGGCTTTGTCGGTCAATTGGTCCAGCCCTTCACGGTGAAGGGCCAGCGGCAGATTCTTGGGGCTCGGCCGGTCGAGGAGGGGGCGCTCGCACCCCCCGATGTCGTTGCTCAGAATTCGCGCTTGACCAGCAGCCTGTCCACCGACAGCGCTCCGCCACCAAAGGCCGCATAAAACAGCGCGCCGCCGGTCCAGAACAGCGAGGCAAGCTCGGCCTTGGTCTGCACCTGTTCCAGGAAGGCGGTGCCGCCATCGGCAAGCCGTTTGACGGCTTCTGGGGTAAACAATGTTGCGCCGCTTTTAAGGGCCTCGATACCCTCTTGCGTCAGGAATGCATGGCCGTAGGGGAACTGGGTGTGAAACCACAGGGTAACCGCCAGCATGATGCCATTGGCGAGTGCGACTGGCCGTGTGAAAAGCCCGATCATGATCAGGAACCCACCGAAAAATTGCATGGCGGCCAGCATCGGCGACCAGAGCCAGCCCGGATAGAATCCAAGATTTTGTACGAAACCGATCTGGGCCATGGGCGCCATGATCTTCGGATAGCCCTCGATGACAAGCATGGCGCCGATGGCAACCCGAAACGCGGTGAAGGCCAGGGGCTCGGCAAATCCCTCATAGAATTTTCCGAGGACCGGCAGAAACAGCCGGGTTTTAGGCGGTGTGCCAGGCGCGGAATAAAGTGTTTCGGTTGTCATAGCGAACCTCAATATGTTTCACATTGCGTGTAGGCTGATGTTGCATGGGGCTGGCTGGCCGTGATTGATCTCGGTCAATAAAGTTCACGCAATCCGGGCGCGGGCGCTATCCGTTGCGCGTCTTTCGCGCAGAAACCGGCCTTTCGGAGAGGCCACCTTTGCGGCGGATTTGGCGGCGGCAGATTGTCGCTGCTGGGCCGATAAAAGTCGCTTGACGAAAATCGCGAACTCGATTAGCAACGACGGCGGGACACCTCTCCCCAACGAGAGGCCATATACCTGGAAGGGTAGTTTGTTATGGTTGATATTACTGCACCCGCCGTACGTCCGGCGAATACGCATTTTTCGTCTGGCCCTTGCTCGAAGCGCCCCGGTTGGTCGCTTGAAGCACTCAGCGATGCCCCGCTCGGTCGTTCGCACCGCGCCAAGGTTGGCAAAGACAAGCTGAAGCTGGCCATTGACCTCACCCGTGAAATTCTGAACGTTCCTGCCGATTACCGCATTGGTATCGTTCCCGCATCTGACACTGGCGCTGTTGAAATGGCGCTCTGGTCCTTGCTGGGTGAACGCGGCGTGGACATGCTCTCTTGGGAAAGCTTTGGCGCTGGCTGGGTGACCGATGTGGTCAAGCAGCTCAAGCTTGCCGACGTTCGCAAGTTCAATGCCGATTACGGCCTGTTGCCAAACCTCGCTGATGTCGATTTCGACCGCGATGTGGTCTTCACCTGGAACGGCACCACCTCGGGCGTTCGCGTTCCCAATGCTGATTTCATTCCCGCTGACCGCAAGGGTCTGACCATCTGCGATGCGACTTCTGCCGCATTTGCGCAGGAGATGGATTTCTCCAAGCTCGACGTTGTCACCTTCTCCTGGCAGAAGGTTCTGGGCGGTGAGGGCGGTCATGGCATGTTGATCCTCAGCCCCCGCGCCGTTGCGCGTCTGGAAAGCTATGCACCGGCTTGGCCGCTGCCGAAGATTTTCCGTCTGACCTCTGGCGGCAAGCTGATTGAAGGCATCTTCAAGGGCGAAACCATCAACACGCCGTCGATGCTTTGCGTTGAAGATTATATTGATGCGCTTCAATGGGCGAAGTCGCTCGGCGGTCTGGATGCGCTGATTGCCCGTGCCGATGCCAATGCCAAGGTGATCTTCGATTTCGTCGCTGCCAATGACTGGATTGCCAATCTGGCGCAGGTTGACGAGACCCGCTCCAACACGTCGGTGTGCCTGACCATTGCCGATCCTGACGTTCTGGCTCTGCCCGCTGAAGAGCAGGCGGCTTTTGCCAAGGGCATTGCAACGCTTCTGGAAAAGCAGGGCGTGGCCTATGACATCGGTGCTTACCGCGATGCGCCTGCTGGCCTTCGCATCTGGGCTGGTGCCACCATTGAGACCGCCGACATGCAGGCTTTGATGCCGTGGCTGACCTGGGCTTACCAGACCCAGAAGGCAACGCTGGCCAAGGCTGCTGCTTAAAGCTTTATTCGGCCTCGCGATTGAGCGAGGCCCACTTCCCCATTCATGCTCGTTACAAACCTGATCGTTACCAACGAACTCTTTTAGGAGGCCTCGTCATGGCACCTCGCGTTCTCGTCTCTGATGAATTGTCAGAAACCGCCGTCCAGATTTTCCGCGATCGCGGCGTTGAAGTGGATTTCCAGCCGCAACTCGGCAAGGACAAAGACAAACTGGCTGAAATCATCGGCAATTACGATGGTCTGGCCATCCGTTCGGCCACCAAGGCCACGGAAAAGCTGATTGCCGCCGCCACCAATCTGAAAGTGATTGGCCGCGCTGGTATCGGCGTCGATAACGTTGATATTCCGGCCGCATCGCGCCGTGGTATCATCGTGATGAACACGCCGTTCGGCAATTCCATCACCACGGCTGAACACGCCATTGCGCTGATGTTTGCCGTTGCCCGCCAGCTGCCAGCTGCCGATACCTCCACGCAAGCTGGCAAGTGGGAAAAGTCGAAGTTCATGGGTGTTGAAATCACCGGCAAGGTGCTGGGTGTGATCGGCGCTGGCAATATCGGCTCCATCGTTTGCTCGCGTGCCATTGGCCTGAAAATGCATGTCATCGCTTACGACCCCTTCCTGTCGGCTGAACGTGCGCAGGAAATGGGCGTGAAGAAGGTTGAGCTGGACGAGCTGCTGGCTCAGGCCGATTTCATCACCCTGCATGTACCAATGACTGACAAGACCCGTGGCATTCTCGGCAAGGACAATCTTGCCAAGACCAAGCCCGGCGTTCGCATCGTCAACTGCGCCCGTGGTGGCCTGGTGGATGAAGCCGCTTTGGCCGAAGCCATCAAGTCCGGCCATGTTGCCGGTGCCGGTTTCGACGTGTTCGAAGTGGAGCCCGCCAAGGAAAGCCCGCTGTTTGGCCTGCCAAACGTGGTTTGCACCCCACATCTGGGCGCATCCACCACCGAAGCACAGGAAAATGTCGCCCTGCAGGTGGCCGAGCAGATGTCGGATTACCTCGTTAACGGTGCGGTTTCCAACGCCATCAACATGCCGCCGATTACCGCGGAAGAAGCACCGCTTTTGAAGCCGTTCATTCGGTTGGCTGATGTTCTCGGTGCTTTCGTCGGCCAGGTCACCGATGGTGCCATCAAGGAAATCGAAATCCTTTATGACGGCCAGACGGCAACCATGAACACCAAGGCGCTGACCTCTGCGCTGCTGGCCGGGCTGATCCGCTCCCAGGTTGCCGATGTCAACATGGTGTCGGCACCGATCATGATCAAGGAAAAGGGCATTGTCCTGTCTGAGGTCAAGCGCGACAAGACCGGCGTTTACGACGGCTACATCAAGCTGACGGTGACCACCGAAAAGCAGACCCGCTCGATTGCCGGTACGGTGTTCTCGGATGGCAAGCCGCGCTTCATCCAGATCAAGGGCATCAACCTCGACGCCGATGTTGGTCCGCACATGATCTACATTTCCAACACCGACGTTCCCGGCATGATCGGCTTCATGGGCACCACACTCGGCAATGCCGGCGTCAACATCGCCAACTTCCAGCTGGGCCGCGATAAGGAATCCGGCGATGCCATCGCGCTGCTCTATGTCGACGGTCCGGTCGAACAGACTGTTCTCGACCAGCTGACCGCCAACCCGGCGATCAAGCAGGCTCGGCTTTTGACCTTTGCAGTCGAATAAACCCGCCTTACGAGATAATGGACAATGACAAGCCCGGCGCGGAGATCTCCGCGCCGGGCTTTGTCTTGAAACCGTTTTGACTTAACATTCGTCAATGTGTCGCATGGCGGCTTGTCGCATTGATCTCATCCGCATCTGTTCTATTTTGAATTGAGGTCGTTTCCGTCATGCCTGTTGCTGTCGGGTCCGGGTCCATTGAAGAGGTGCGCTGCCATGTTCGATCATTTCGATGCCGTTCTTCTCGCGCGAATACAGTTTGCCTTCACGGTTTCCTTCCACATCATCTTTCCTGCCTTCTCTATCGGGCTTGCCAGCTATCTGGCGGTGCTGAACGGGCTTTACCTGCGCACCGGAAAACAGGTCTATTTTGAGCTGTTCAATTTCTGGAAGACGATCTTCGCCGTTGCCTTCGGCATGGGCGTGGTGTCGGGCATCGTGATGTCCTATCAGTTCGGCACCAACTGGTCGGTGTTCTCAGACAAGGCCGGGCCGGTGATCGGGCCGCTGATGGGCTATGAAGTGCTTACAGCCTTCTTTCTGGAGGCAGGCTTCCTTGGTGTGATGCTGTTCGGCTTGCAGCGGGTCGGGCCGAAGCTGCATTTCTTCGCCACCTGCATGGTGGCCTTCGGCACGCTCATTTCGGCGACCTGGATTCTCGCCGTCAATTCCTGGATGCAGACGCCGGCCGGTTTCGGTATGAACGACAAGGGCCAGTTCATTCCGCTCGACTGGTGGGCGGTGATTTTCAATCCGTCCTTTCCCTATCGGCTGGTTCATATGGTGCTGGCCGCCTATCTTACCACGGCGCTGGTGGTTGGTGCGGTTGGCGCCTGGCATCTGCTGCGCAAGACCGCGCCGCGCCGGGCGGGCAAGATGTTTTCGATGGCGATGGGCATGGTCGCCGTGGTTGCGCCGATCCAGATCCTGGCCGGTGATGCCCACGGTCTGAACACGCTGGAACATCAGCCGGTGAAAATCATGGCGATGGAAGGTCATTATGATAGCCATCCCGATGGCGCGCCGCTCATCCTGTTCGGTATTCCCAATCCCGCTGAAAAACGGGTGGATTATGCCATTGAGGTCCCTAAGCTCTCCAGCCTGATCCTCAAGCATGACCTCAATGCGCCAATGGCCGGGCTGGATACGGTGCCGGATGAGCTGGAACCACCGGTCGCGGTGATTTTCTGGTCGTTCCGCGTCATGGTCGGCCTGGGCTTTGCCATGCTGGGGCTGGGTCTCTGGAGCCTGTGGGCCCGCTATCGCCGCACGCTCTATAGCAATGACTGGCTGCATCGCGCCGCTTTTGCCATGGGACCCGCTGGCTTCATAGCGGTGCTGAGCGGCTGGATCACCACCGAGGTGGGTCGCCAGCCCTATACGATCTACGGTCATTTGCTGACCGCGCAGTCCCATTCGCCAATTGCAGCCCCTGCGGTTGCGGCATCGCTGATCGCTTTCATCGTCGTCTATTTCTTCGTGTTCGGGGCCGGAACCTTCTACATTCTTCGGCTGATGGCACGGTTGCCGCGCGATCCGACGCCGGAAATCGGCGATGCACCGCTGCGCAGCGCCGGTATCACGCCGGGGCCTGCTCATCACACCCAAGGCAAAGGAGGCTCCCATGCCGTTTGATTATGCGTTCCTCTGGGCCGCGATCATCGCCTTTGCGGTGCTGGCCTATGTCATTCTCGACGGTTTCGATCTCGGCGTCGGCCTGCTGTTTCCGTTCTTCAAGAGCGAGCATGACCGCGACCAGATGATGAATTCGGTGGCACCCGTCTGGGATGGCAACGAGACCTGGCTGGTGCTGGGCGGTGGCGGTTTGATGGCGGTGTTTCCGCTGGCCTATGCCACTATCCTGCCGGCGCTTTACATGCCGATCATCCTGATGCTGCTCGGCCTGATCTTTCGCGGCGTCGCCTTCGAATACCGCTGGCGCACACGGCGCTGGAAGGGCGTTTGGGATATCGGCTTTACCGGCGGCTCGCTGGTGGCTGGCTTTTCGCAGGGCGTGGCGCTGGGGGCGCTGGTGCAGGGCATTCCGGTCGTTGACCGCGCCTATGCCGGTGGCTGGTGGGACTGGCTGACGCCGTTTTCGATTGCGACGGGCGTTGCCCTGGTGTTCGGCTACACGCTGCTGGGCGCCACCTGGCTGGTGTTCAAGACGGTCGGGCCGCTGCGCGCCCAGGCACAACGCTATGCGCTTGCCGCCGCCGTGCTGACGGTGGGGGCGATGGGTGTGTTCAGCCTGTGGACACCGTGGTTGAAGCCACATTATCTCGACCGCTGGTTCACCTTTCCGACGGCGGTGTTTTCCGTCATCGTGCCGGTGCTGGTGCTCGGCTGCCTCTATCTGGTGTTCAAAGGGCTGCGCGACGGCAAGGACTGGCTGCCGTTTGCCGCCTCGCTCGGTTTGTTCGTGCTTGGCTATGTCGGCATCGGCATCAGTTTCTATCCCTATATCGTCCCGGCCTCGGTAACGATCTGGGAAGCGGCGGCGCCCGATACCAGCCTGAAATTCCTATTGGTTGGGGCGGCTATTCTTGTGCCGATCATTCTGATCTATACGACCTATGCCTATTGGGTTTTCAGAGGCAAGATCGATCCGGAAGAAGGGTATCATTGATGGCGCAAGACATTGGGACAGAACCAAAATCCCTGAAACAGAAGATCCTGTGGTTTGCGATTTTCTGGATTGTCGGCGTGGCGGTGGTGGGCGCGGTCGCCGCCTCCATCCGGCTGGTGCTGATGCAATCATAAGGTTAGCCCGTTTTTTGCTGGCCGACCCTTAACATCGGGTAGGTCCATCGCCATATGGGCAAGGAAGGCTCATTTGGGCGCAGCAGCCCGAAAGGGCAGGTTTGGAGAGAGGACGTCATGGGAAGAGCAGGCAGGATCATCGGCATCGTGGCAATCGGAGTGGCAGTAACCCTGTCGGCAGTCGATTTCGCGGAGGCCCGCCGGGCCGGAAGCTCCAGCAGTTTTGGCAGCCGTGGCGAGCGCACCTTTAGCGCGCCGCCCGCGACCAGCACGGCCCCAACGACGGCAGCCCCGATTCAGCGGAGCATGACACCGAATACCGGCGCGACAACGCCCGGCATGCAGCAGCCCGCGTCGCGTGGCCTGTTTGGCGGCCTCGGCGGCGGCTTGATGGGTGGCCTTTTGATGGGCGGTCTGTTCGGCATGTTGCTCGGCGGCGGCTTCGGCGGTGCGGCTGGCATGTTCGGCATGTTGTTCCAGATCTTGCTGATCGGCGGCTTGATCATGCTGGCCATGCGGTTCTTTAACCGCAATCGCACGGCATCCTCCTATGCCGGTCCGGCTTCGCGCAATGATATGTCGCAGCCGGGCAGCGCTCCTCAAGGATCGTCCGGTGGCCAGGGCTCGTCTGGCGGTTTCGGTGGCTTTTCCATTCCGAAAATGGGATCTGGCGCGGCACTCGGCGCCACGCGCCCGGCCGTTGTGAAGGCCGGTACCGATGACGTCGGTATTGGTCCGAAGGATCTCGAGATTTTCGAGAGCCTGTTGAAAGATATGCAGAAGGCTTATTCGGAAGAAGACTATTCGGCACTGCGCCGGATCACCACGCCGGAAGCCATGTCCTATCTCGCTGAAGAGCTGGGTGAACATGCGACCAAGGGCGTCAAGAACGACGTGCGTGATGTTCATCTTCTGCAGGGCGATCTGGCCGAAGCCTGGCGCGAAGGCACTATCGACTATGCCACAGTCGCCATGCGCTATGAAGCCATCGACGTGATGCGTGACCGTGCCACTGGCGCTGTGATCGATGGCGACCCTGACCATCCGCAACAGTCGGTTGAAGTCTGGACCTTCGTGCGCCGTCCCGGTTCCGGCTGGAGCATTTCGGCAATCCAGTCGGCCTGAGACGAACGAGCAAGCGGCACTCACCAAGAAGGATGAACAACCTCCGGTCGCAAGATCGGGGGCTTTTTCACGCGCCGTATTTGACTGTCCTGCTCTCCAATCCATGCTCCTGGGAATTAGGCAGAAGATGTAAAGGGCTAAAGCGAACCTGTATGTGCCGCTACGGCGAGCGGCACAGGGCGTTCGTCAGTACACTCGTTCCATGGAATCAATTGTTCGTTTGCGCCACCTCTTCCTCGCCTACATCAGGGGAGATCGGCAACGGATAGGCTTGTCATGTCACATTCACGCTTTGAAGATATCGAAAATCGCAACATTGTCCGTTGAAGCGGACGGCTACGTCTGTCCGATCTCCCCCCATGAGGGGGAGATGCCCGGCAGGGTAGAGGGGGGTAAGCGGCATATAAAACCGTCTGGCCGTCCCCCGTTTTACACGCACTGCGACCCGAACGTATTCTCTCCAGAACACTTGCGCAGATAACGCCAAGCCTCACGGGCAGCGGCGAAGCTGCTGCTCGTAAACGGCAGTGATCGCGGCAAAGCGCTTGGCACCGGCCAAGGCCTCAGGCCGGGCGCGGTAAGCGCCTCGGCGGTAGCCGTCCTGACCGGAATGGTAGGCCAGATAGATGTTATAGGGACTGCTGAACGGGATGCCGTTCCGCAAATGGCTTTGGTAGTGATACCAGCCGATGAAGCGGACGGCGTCGCCAAAGTTGGTGCGCCTCGCAAGGTAACGTCCGGTTTCTCGCTGATAGCGGTCCCAGGTGCCGTCCAGCGCCTGCGAATAGCCATAGGCGGTCGAGATCCGCTTCCATGGAATGAAGCCGAGAATATAGCGTCTGGGGGGCCGGGCGCGGGCGCGGAAGCTGGATTCGGTATAGATGGTGGCCAGCAGGATCGGCACCGGAACGCCATATTCGCGCTCCACCGAGCGGGCGGCGCGTTTCCAGTTTTCAAAGGCACCGTCCTTCTGCTCGAAGATCGCGCAGGCATTGCGGATCTGGCTGGGCGGGCGGGCGCAGCTTGCCAAAGCCAGCAAGAGGGCGATGATGAGGATTCTACGCATTACAATAATACCTCTTCTATCACCCCCCATTGTATTCGCTAAAATTTAACGAAAAGTTTTCATTTCATTTACCAGCGATAGCAGTGGGTTTGGCTCCGCAACCGCTGCTATCGCAGCATGGGCAATTGGCCTTTTTTCGTTAAGGTTTCGTTGACATTTAGATCACTAAAGCTTGCGTCAACAACAGCGCTGCCCGTCTTGCAGACGGTGCGAGGACGCTGCACAAAACGACTTGGCCGGATTATTTCGCCTTAAATCAATCCTGATTTAAGAAATGATACGGTAGGATGGGTTTGACGAGGTAAACGGCTATGAAAACCACAGATGACCAATGTCCCGGCAAGGGTATTGCCCCTGCCGCACATCCAAGCTTGCGACGGATTGGAACGCTGATATCGATGCTGGGCATCGCCTTGGCGGCGTCTTCCTGCGTGGCTGGTATCGATCCCAATTCAACAGGGTCGATTTCCAAGAATAAGCCGCTGGCGGCAAAGACACAGGCTGTGGAAAAGGGCGCGCCCGAAGTGGCGATGCTAAAGCTTTCCGGCCTTTCGGTGCCGGTCACCGGCAATCGTCATCGCATCGAGTCGACCTCGGCTTTCCAGACCCTGCTTTACCCGACGACCGGCACGCTTGGTGAAAACAGCCTGGCAATCGAGATCGGGCTTGCCGACAGCGACCGTTTTCGCCAGATGGCGATGACCAATGAAGCGCCCGCGTCGATCAAGAAATTGTTTCCCGGTGTCCAGATGGTGACCGACACATCCGTTCACCAGAACGCTTATGGACAGTTCGGGGTGGCCACCGGCACGCTCGGCAAGAACGGCGGTGCCTGTGTCTATGCCTGGCAGGCGGTGAAAGACACGCGCGCCTTCAAGTCCGCAGTCAGCCTGGCCGATAAATCCGAACTGGAACTGCCGGTGCGCGTCACGCTTCGCTATTGCGATGCCAAGGCGAAGCCGGAGCAGTTGACAGATCTGATGCGGACCCTGTCGATCCGCTCAGTCACCAGCCGCAATCTCGATCTGTTGAGATAATCCAGCGCCGCCTGTGGGGCAGGCGGCGCGATAGGCTTGCTGATAAAGCCTTACCAGCTTTTCGAAATCTTCAGCGTCACGGTGCGGCCTTCGCCGTAGCCGCAGGTCAGTGTGCCCTGGCAACCCGAGACATATTGCTTGTCGAACAGGTTGGTGACGGTGAGCGCCGCGCCCCAGTCGTCTTTCTTGTAACGGATGGCGGCATCGAACAGCACGGCGTCAGGCACTTTTTTGGTATTGGCGTAATCGGCCCAGCTTTCGCCCTGGTAGCGAATGCCGCCGCCCAGGCTGAAGCCCTCGAGTTTTCCGGCCAGAACCGTGGTGGGTATCGCGTAATCCAGCCAGGCCGAGGCCAGCATTTTCGGAACGAGATAGGGTGAATTGCCGATCAGCGAGCGATCGGCGTGTTCGAGAATCTCCAGATCCTGATAGGTGAAGGAGGCCAGCGCCTTCCAATCGGCATTCAGCTCCACCTTGCCTTCCAGCTCGAAGCCGCGTGAGCGTACCTCGCCGATCTGGGTGGAGAGAAAGGTGAGCGGATCGGTCACGGTCCAGTTCTTCTTGTCGATCTGGAAGACCGAGGCGGTGATCATGCCCGGAAAGAAGCTTGGCTCATATTTGATACCGGCTTCATACTGCTCGCCTTTTTCTGCCTTCAGCGGATCGCCCTGGGTGACGCCGATCTGCGGGTTGAAGAAGCTGGCAACGCTGACATAGGGCGTCAACCCATTGTCGAATTGATAGGCGAGGCCCGCCCGACCGCTGGCCGCATTCTCACTGCTGTCATAGTCTGCATTGCTGGCGGTGCGGTCGTTCGATGTCGTATAGACATAGTCGTAACGGCCGTTCAGCGTGGCGATGAAGCCGCCACCGAAATGGATCTGGTCCTGCACATAGGCGCCGATCTGGTTCTGGCGCAGGATCTGGTTGAGATAGACCGAATTGGCCGGCTGGGTCGTGCCATAGACCGGATTGGTGGCGCTGATCGGCGTGTCGGTGGTGCTGGCCTGCACCTGATCGAGCTGGTAGAATTTGTAATCGACGCCCAGCGTCAGGTCATGTTTCAGCGCGCCGGTCTCGACCTCGCCGTTCAAGTGATTGTCGATGGCGAAGGAATTCACCTCGGTATGGTGGTTGAAGCCGAGCCGCGTCAGGTAGGCATCACTGCTTGTCGGTTCTGAAAGATAATTGCTGCCGGTGGCCGGATCGTAATACCCGTAGGTATAGGGGGTGTTTTCTGACCGGTTGAGATAGGAGTAACGAGCCGTCTGCGAAAATGTCCAGCCGTTTTCCAGCTCGTGGCTGAAATCCGTGCCCACCATGGTCTGGCGCGAATAGCTGTAGTCGCTGCCCGGCTCGCCATAATAGGCATCCCGGTCGATGCGCCCGAAGGAGGCTTTTTCCACCGTACCGACATAGGGCAGGAAGCCATTGGTGCCTGAGGTTTGGTCGAGATAGGAATAATAGGCATAGACATTCAGCTTGGTGCCGTCATCCGGAGCCCAGGTGATTTGCGGCATGATCACGCCACGGAAATCATGGGCGTAATCGGCAGCCTTGTCACCACCGGCGATCTTGCCGGTGACCCGGTAGCTGACATCGTTGTCCTTGACCGTATCGCCGGTGTCGAAGGTCAGGAAGGCGTTGCCGTAATTGTTGATGCCGATTTCGGTGGTGAGAAATTTTTCGCCCGTCGGACGCTTGCCGACCATGTTGACGATGCCGCCCGGGTTGGAGCCGCCATAGAGAACCGAGGCCGGGCCTTTCAGCACTTCCACCCGCTCCAGCACGACAGGGTCCACCAGAAACCCGCCGAAACCGTAGCTCCAAAGGTTCAGGCCATCGAGGAAACTGCCGGTCTGGGTGGCCTCGAAGCCACGGATGTACATCCAGTTGGTGTCGCCATCGGCACCGAACGGCTGGGTATAGACGCCGGATGTATAGCGCAGCGCTTCATCGACCTTGTTGGTCACGCCGCGATCGGCCATTTCGGCGGTGCCGATCACCGAGACCGATTGCGGCACTTGCGTGATCGGCGTATCGGATTTGGAGCCCGTCGAGGTGCGCTTGGCGACATAGCCATCAACCGGGCCAGTTGCGGTTTCGCTCTTGCCTTCGACGGTGATGGTCGACAATTGCGTGGTGGCGTCCTGCGCATGGACAAGGCCCGGCAGGCATAGCGTCTGTAGGGCAATCCCTGCCAGCAAGGCGGCGCGATGCCGGTTTGAGCGATCCCGCCCTTGTGTTTTCCGTGCCTGAACCAATGCCGTCCCCATATCATCACCCCATTGCCAATGCCCCGCCGGGCATGAATTTCAAATGATGACTGATTAATTCATGTATTTCTGTCGTGCTTGTCTGAAGCATGGAAGGCTTGAACGGATTTGGGCAAACCGTGTCCCGCCGTACAGAATTTTAAGGGGTATTGCACCGCGATTGCCGAACCGGGCAGGGCGACCTTCCCAGCCACCTCAATTGAGTCGGACCCGTCGCCACTCGGACGGGGAAAGGCCGACGGCGCGGCGAAAGCTGCGGGCAAAATGGGCCGCATCGGCAAAGCCGGTTTCCGCCGCGATCACCGTCAGCGGCACGGCGGGGTCGCGCAGCCGTTGCTTGACCGTTTCAATCCGCGCCTTCATCTGCCATTGATGCGGCGACAGGCCGGTTGAGGCTTTGAAAGCGTGGCTGAAATAGGTGGGTGACAGGCCTGCCAGCCCGGCCAATTCCTCCAGCCGGATGGTGCGCAGGCAATGGGCCTCGATGAAATCGCAAACCCGGCGCAGTTGCCAGGCAGCCAGCTTGCTGCGCTTCCGGTGGGGCAGTTGGCGCGCAGGGGTTGGGCGAATGTTCAGCACGTCGATCAGCAAAGCGCTGACCAGCCCATCGCCATAGAGGTCATGCAGGGGCTGCGGATTGGCGACATCGGCGGCGATCAGTTCGGCCAGGGCCAGCAGCCGTGGATCGTCGAGCAGGTAGCGTGGCTGGTGTAATGCCGCCAGCCCGGCATCCTTGCCCAAACGGCGCAGCAAGATGCCAGCATCGAAATGCAGGTCCAGATGCCGCAGGCTTTTGACGCCGGTGATCGCGGTCGACATTTCAAGCCCGGCGGGAATGAAATGGGCCGCCCTGGCAATTGCTCCGGAAATCTGCTTGCCACCGCCTTCAGCCATGCTGAGATCGGCCCCATCCTCGCCTGCGGCGTCCAATAGAATGAACAGGCGCGGATCGTTGCTGACATACTGGCCACCCGCGTCGCTTTCGCAATCCACCGACCAGAGATCGGCAACCATGCCGTTCCAGTAACGCCGGTGCAGGCCGGAGGAGACGGACAGTCCGTCGATCTTGCTGGTCATGCGGGGCAGGTAGGACATTGGCCAATCCGGGACAAGTGACGTGCGGGCGATGGGCAAAACAGTGTTGAAAACACACTTGCGAACCGGCAAGACTGTGTATAGTTGATTTTTATTATCATGTTTTATCCATCCAGTTCAAGCTTGGTGGCACCTTGTATTAGAGGATCTTTGATGGCGAGCGAACATCGTAACATCCAGGCTGCTGATAAGGCGGGGATGATTTTCGAAACGCAGGCGCTTGGTTTCACCGTCGATGGCCGGGCCTTGTTGCGGGATGTGTCGATCGGTTTTCGCAAGGGTGAGATTTCCGGTCTGGTCGGCCATAACGGCTCGGGCAAATCCACATTGCTGAAGCTTCTCGCCCGCCAGCAAAGCCTGACATCCGGGACGATCCATTTTGCCGGGGCGGATGCCGGTGCACTTGGCGCGCGCGATTTTGCCCGCAAGGTCGCCTATCTTCCACAGGACGTCACGGCCGCCCATGGCATGACCGTGTGCGAACTGGTCGCCTGCGGGCGCTATCCCTGGCATGGCGCGCTTGGCCGGTTTACCGAGGTGGACAAGGCCAAGGTGGAAGAGGCGCTGGATCTCACCCATGTCCTGCCCATGGCGGACCGCATGGTGGATACGCTGTCGGGCGGCGAGCGCCAGCGGGCCTGGATCGCCATGCTGGTGGCCCAGGACAGCGAATGCCTGCTGCTGGATGAGCCGACCTCGGCGCTCGACATCGCCCATCAGATGGACGTGCTGGCGCTGGTGCGCCGCCTGTCGCATGAAAAGGGGCTGAGCGTCATCATCGTCCTGCATGACATCAACATGGCCAGCCG
This sequence comes from Agrobacterium vitis, assembly GCF_037039395.1. Taxonomy (NCBI): domain Bacteria; kingdom Pseudomonadati; phylum Pseudomonadota; class Alphaproteobacteria; order Hyphomicrobiales; family Rhizobiaceae; genus Gillisella; species Gillisella vitis. The sequence goes on from NZ_CP146242.1 coordinate 2,641,763, forward strand.
CTTCTGCGACCGGCTCTATGCGCTGAAGGCCGGGCAATTGATCGCCGAAGGCTCCCCCACGGCGCTGATGACCCGCGAGACGCTGAACGCCATCTATGGCGTTGACATGGACGTCACCCGCCATCCAGGTTTGGAGATCCCGCTCGCCTATGTCTGCTGATCCTTTCCTGCCGCTCAGCCGCCGCCATCTTTTGGCCGGAGGTGTGAGCCTGTTCATGGCGTCTGCTGCCCGGGCTGAGAGTGCTGCGCCTGCCCGTGTTGTCTGCCTGGATTACGGCCTTGCCTCGACGCTGCTGGCCTTCGGGGTCAAGCCGCTGGCGGTCGCGTCTCTGGCCGATTGGGACAAATGGGTGGAAGAGCCACGCATGCCTGACGGCGTGATCGATCTCGGCTCGTCCTGGGAGGTCAATTTCGAATTGCTGATCGCCCTGAAGCCCGACCTGATCCTGTCGACGGCTTTTAACGACCCGCTGAACCCGCGGCTGGAAGCCTTGGCACCGCTGTTTCGCGCCAGCGTCTATGCGCCTGACACCACCGATATCCTGACCGCCTCTTACGGCGCGACGCGGGATCTCGGCAAGGTCATGCGGCTGGAGGCGAGGGCCGAGGCCTTTCTGGCCGAGGCCGATGCGTTTTTCGATGCCTGCCGCGCCCGCCTTGCCCGGCTCAATGCGCCGCCGGTGGCACTGGTCAATTTCATGGATGCCCGCCATGTGCGGGTCTATACGGCGCCTGGTCTTTATCACGATGTTCTCCAGCGGCTCGGCCTCACAAATGCCTGGACAAAGCCCGGCAATTACTGGGGCTTCGAGCTGATCGGCATCGAGACCCTGGCGACAATCACCGATCCGCGCGCCCGGCTGATCGCTTTCGAGCCTGTTCCCGCCGATGTCATGCCGGTGCTGGCGAAAAGCCCGCTCTGGCAGGCCTTGCCGATGGCAAAGCCGGAGCGCTTCGCCGTCCTGCCCTCGACCCTGATGTTCGGGATGGTGGTGGAAGCCATGCGCTTCGCTCGTCTGCTGACCGATTACCTGGACAGTCAAGCATGAATATTCCGTTCTCTTCCAGACCGTCCTATCTAGGTCCGCTCCTCGTCACCCTGATGCTCGCCGGTCTTGGCGGCCTGATGGCCTGGCACGGCATCGCGCCGGTGCTGGCGTGGCCTGAAAGTGCGGGTTACGACATCGATTATGCCGTGCTTTACAACGCCACCCTGCCGCGCATGGCGATGGCGTTGATTTGCGGGGGCGCATTGTCCTTGTCGGGCGCGCTGTTCCAGCAAGTGCTTCGCAATCCGCTGGCCTCGCCGACCACGCTTGGGGTTTCAGCCGGGGCCAATCTCGCCATCGTCCTGGCGCTGTTGCTGTCGCCTGGCCTGCTGGGTTTTGGCCGCGACATGGTGGCGCTGGCCGGGAGCGCCATTGCGGCGGGCCTGGTGTTGTTGATGGGGCTGAGGCGCGGGTTTTCACCGTTTTCGCTGGTTATGTCCGGGCTGGTGGTCAGCCTGTGGTGCGGGGCGCTGTCTAGCGTTCTGGTGCTGCTCAATGAGCGCTATCTGGTCTCCCTGTTCATCTGGGGGGCGGGGTCGCTCGCCCAGCAAAGCTGGGCCTTGCCGCTCGCGCTTCTGCCCAAGGTGGGGCTGGTGGCCGTCGCCGCCGCGCTGCTGCTGCGGCCGCTGGCGCTGGTGGAACTGGGCGAGGCGGGAGCCACCGCGCTCGGCGTCAAGACCGGTCATCTGCGGGCGGCGGCTATCGCGCTTGCCGTGCTGCTGGCGGCCTTCGTCACCAGCGCGGTCGGGGTCATCGGCTTTATCGGTCTCGTCGCGCCAACCCTTGCCCGGCTGACCGGAGCGCGGCGCTCCGGCGCCCTTTTGGTCTGGTCCACATTGATCGGCGCGGCGCTGCTGTTCTTTGCCGATAGTGCATTGCTGCTGCTTGCCGATCAGTTCAGCGACATGCTGCCGACCGGGGCCGTCACCGCCTTGTTCGGTTCGCCGTTGCTGCTGGTGCTGCTGCCACTGTTGAAAACTCGACATCGGATCATGGTCGAGCGGGTGCCGAAGCCTCGGCACTTCGCCTCGACGCGGACGGTCCTGATCGTCGGGCTGATCGGTGGTGTGATGCTGATTGCCATGGCGCTGCTGTTCGGGCGCAGTACCGTTGGCGATTGGGCTTTTCTGTCCCCCTCGCTCTATAGCGAAATTCTGCCTGTGCGCTTTCCTCGCGTCTTGGCCGCCTTTGCCTCTGGCGCCATGCTGGCAGTGGCCGGGCTGATCCTGCAACGGCTGACTGGCAATGAAATGGCCAGCCCGGAAGTGCTGGGCATCAGCGCCGGAGCAACCTTCGGGGTGACGGTGGCGGTGTTCTTCCTGGCGGCGCCAAGTCTTGGCACCCAGCTCGGTTTTGCTGCGGCGGGCTCGCTGACTGTGCTGGCGGTGATTTTCCTGTTTGCTGCCCGGGCTGGTTTTGCGCCGGAGCGGGTGCTGCTGGCGGGTATTGCGCTCAGCGCCATGGTCGATGCCGTGGTCGGTGTGCTGGCGGCGAGCGGCGATCCCCGCGCCACCTTCCTGATGCGCTGGATGAGCGGCTCCACCTATAATGTCACGATGACGAGTGCCATCACGGTGACGATCATCGCCCTGGCTCTGGTGGTGATTGTCGCCCTGCTGCGCCGCTGGCTGGATCTGCTGCCGCTGGGCCCATCGGCAGCTGGCGCACTCGGCGTGCCGCTCGCATCGGCCCGGCTGTTGCTGCTGCTGTTGGCAGGCGCGCTCAGCGGCGCGGCTACACTGACGGTCGGCCCGTTGAGTTTCGTCGGCCTGATGGCACCCCATCTGGCCCGCGAGGCAGGATTGCTGCGCGCTGGCCCGCAACTGACCGGCGCGGTGCTGATTGGTGGCGTGCTGATGATGATGGCCGATTGGCTTGGCCGGACGCTGGTCCACCCTTACGAAATCGCCGCAGGCCTGGTCTCCGCACTGATCGGCGCGCCTGTGCTGATTCTGCTGATGCGCCGGAAGGCTTGAGGGGCTTTCACCTGTTGTCATCCCGTTTCAAGGCATGCTTCTGTCATTGCGATCATGACAGGGAACGGAGAGGTGCATGTCTCTTCTTAAGGGATCATGTCTTTGCGGGGCGATAAGCCTTCAGATGTGAAGGCGAGTTGCCCCCCTGCCGCTTGCCATTGTTCCAAATGCCGCAAGCATTCTGGCCATTATTTTGCCTCTACCGATGTGCCAAAAGACAAAATCGAGATCGGTGGCAGCGAGACTATCAGCTGGTATCAGTCCTCGGAAACAATCAGGCGCGGCTTCTGATCAGTCTGCGGAACGTCGCTGTTCTTCGATCCTCCCGAAAAGACTGGATCGGGGTGGCCATGGGCGCTTTTGATACTCCGACCTATAGCATCGTACTGAAGATTGGAATCGATAGTACACGACGCAAACGTCTCTCGGCTTTGCCGCCCCCTCTTGCCTCTGCCGCCACCTTCTCCTCGATGGGGAGAAGAGACCTGCGGCACCCTCTTGTGCATTATACGCGCGGCAAAAGCCGATAAACGCCTTTGCCCGCAGCCTAAGGATGAGGCTCAGTGCTGTCGTGTTTACCTCTTCTCCCCTGCGGGGAGAAGTCCCCGGCAGGGGGATGAGGGGGGCGAAGCCAATTCATCAAGTTGCGCCGTGTACTGTGGACTGGAATCAGCACGATGCTCTAAGTTTTTGTTTACACATCGGATTTATCCGAAAACCGGTTCTTAATTTTCGGTCCGATGGCTAACCAGCCGTGCGGCAGACGCAAAAACCGGCGACTTCTTTCGAAGCCGCCGGTTCAGGTGATCTGGGTTCTATCGAAGCCTCTGCCTTACCAGGTATATTTCAGCGTCCCCAGCACCGTGCGGCGGTCGCCGTAGTAGGAGCTGCCGTAATAGGTGGTGGTGACGTATTTCTTGTCGAACAGGTTCTTGGCATTGATTGAGAAGGTGACGTTTTCGGTCACCTTGTAGCTCGCCATGGCATCGACCACGGTATAGGCATCGACCTTCACGGTATTGGCCGAATCGCCGTAGCTGGAGCCTACATAACGCACACCGCCGCCCAGCGTCAGGTCGCCGCGCCAGCCATTGCCGGGAATGGTATAATCGACCCAGGCCGAGGCGACGTTCCTCGGAACGCGCTCGGGGCGGTTGCCGGCATCGCCGCCGGTACCGTCTTCCTTGATCTCGGCATCCCAATAGGAATAGGCAAGCGTCATGTTCCAGCGGTCGTTGAGCGCCACCTTGCCTTCCACTTCCACGCCGCGCACCCCGACTTTACCGATCTGGCGCTGTAGCAAGGGGGTGACGTTGGAGGGAACATTGGTTTGGGTTATGTCGAACAGGGCGACCGTGAACATGGCGTCGAAACTGTCGGGCTTGTATTTCAAGCCGATTTCATACTGTTCGCCTTCCTGCGGCTTCAGGGAGCCGCTAACGGAATAGCCATTGGCGGTCGGGGTCACCAGCGGCTGGAAGGATGTGGAGTAATTGGCATAGGCCGCAAGCTCCGGCGTGATCTTGTAGCTCAAGCCGATCCGCTTGGTGAAGGCTTCCGCCGTGTCGTTGTCGCTTGTGCCGGTGGAGAGATAGTCGGCTTCGGTATTGACGTAATCATAGCGCCCGCCCAGCGTCAGGATCCAGCGGTCATCCAGCGTCAGCTGTTCCTGGGCGTAGATGCCGAGTGCCTTCTGCTTGACCTTCCAATCGAGATAGGGGTCGATAGACACGCAGGAGCGCCCGCAATACACCGGATTGCTTATGTCGATGCCCGGAGCCGAGCCATAGCCGATAACTTCATGGGTGCTGTCATAGGCATAGTCGACACCCAGCAAAGTCTTGCTGTCGAGGCGAGCCGTGCTGGTGTCATATTCCAGTTGATTGTCGATGGCGAAACGATCCGCCACGCCGTCCACGGCATAGGCTTCCCGATTGACGCTCGAATCTGTGCTGGCCCCATAGACGGTTTCGTAATCGAGATCGACGTGTGAGTAACGGGCATTCTGCCGGAAGGTCAGACCCTCGGTGATCTCGTGGCGAAACTCGTAGCCGACATCCTTCTGGATCGTGTCGAACTTGTTGAAGTCCGGCTCGCCGTAGAACCGGGTCGTGTCGACGTTAAGACCGGCAGGGAAGCCCAGGGCCGGCGTGGTGTCACGCTTGTTGTAGTCGGTCAGGAAGGTCAGCGAGGTGCTCTCGTCCGGGCTGATGGTCAGGGCCGGAGCGATGTAGATCCGGTCATCGTTGGAATAATCCGAGCCCAGGTCGGCATTCTGCCATTTGGCGGTAATCCGGTAGGTGAAGACCCCGTCCTTGTCGATCGGACCGCCGAAATCCGTGCCAGTTTCGATATGGTTTTTGCCGAAGGTGGTATAGACCTCGGCATGGAACGTGTCGGTCGGATGCTTGGTGACGGCATTGATCATCCCGCCCGGACCGTTGAGGCCGAACAGGGTAGAGGTCGAGCCTTTCAGCACTTCCACCCGTTCCAGGCCGTAGGGCTCGGTGCGGGCTGCGGTAAACCAGGCGGGAATGCGCGCACTCAGGCCATCGCGGTAGATGCCGAGCGTCGTCGTGTCGAAGCCGCGTATACGGTAATAGTCGTAGCGATCGTCAGAGCCGAATTCATCGACAACCACGCCGGACGTATAGGCGACGGCGGCTTGCATGTCGCTGACGCCGCGCGTTTCCATTTCCTTCATGGTGACAACGGAGACGGCCTGGGGAATGTCGATGATCGGTGTTTCGGTCTTGCTGCCGACAGTCGTCTCCTTGGCGACGATATTGGCATCCGGGCCGGTGGCCGAGGCTTTGCCCTGAACGGTAATGGTCGAGAGTTCCGTATCTTTCTCTTCCGACCAGGCTTGCGAGGCGGCGGCAATCAGCGCCAGGCCGGCAATACTGCCGAGTAGCAATTGTCCATGTCTGGACATCGTCCGGTTCGCAGGCTGCGCGCGTCCACCGGCCCCCTTCGTCATTTTCGTCATACTCCGCCTTCCTTCATGCTGTCGGCGTGAGGAGATATCCCGTCTCGTCACAGGCGGACAATATGAACTATACAAAGGGAGTCAACTTTAAATTTGACAAATCCACGAAGGTTTTATTCTTTTAAAAATACCTTTAAAAGATATGGCTTTTAGAGGTTCTCAGGGAACAGTGGAGTCCGCCTGTTGTAGGGGGGTGTTACCTTCTGGACACGATCCAGCCAAGCACCTTTCCCACCAAGCTACCGTAAAACAATGATAAATTGATGCTGTATTCTCTAACGAGGCGGGCAGCGAAATGCAAGCAGACCGCCTAGAACGTTGATTTATCGCGCAATCTTCTGGACACATTCGCGCATTCTTCCCGCATTGTTCTGTCAATCGTGCTGACAAGAACAACATTATGGAAAGAAAAGGGAAAATCCCTTGCGGCGTCAAAATTGACCCTATGAAATGGGGCTTTCCGGCTTGCGGTTTGCTGTAGCTTCGGCGCGGTCGGGAGTTTTGAGGTGGGAAATCTCTTCCCACCTTTGGACCGAATTTCCCACCTTGTTTACCCCTTTGAAAATCATGAGGATTTCCTGTGGCGCGGCTCACTTATGTAATAAGAGAGGTGGGAAGCGCCAAAAATTGGAAATCGAGCGCCTGCGGATTGTCTAACGACTGATGTGACAACCCTGCGATGGTGGCCTCGGCGGCCCTGGCGACACATAGTTAGCGCTTGGTGTGGATGGCGCGACGGGCGGCGGAATGGGCATTGCTAGATATAGAGTGCGGGCATGGCGTAGGGCGGCTGAGATGACGCAAGCCGACCTCGCGTTGGCGACCGGGAAAACCGTACAGACAATATCAGCCTTGGAGCGCGGACGGCCTACCCGTCAGTCAACACTTGATGCGGTGGCTCAGGTGTTCGGCGTTACGCCGGAATCCTTACGAAGCGATCCGCCAACCATGCTTATGTCCCCGGACGAGATCAAGGCTTTGGCGACGACCGGGCGGATTTTGAGCGCGGTTGCCCAGATGGCGGCGGAGGGACGAGATATCCGGCCATTATATCTGGCGATCCAAAAAATGAAGGCGGCGTCTCGCAGACGCCAAACAGCTTACACTCATAACAGCCAACCATAAGATCGGCGATTTGCAGCTCGTCATTGCCGAGCGATGATATCAGTGATGAGAGCTGCTTGCGCTTGACCATTTTTACCCCGCAAATCCAAGGGGTAATTTACATCTAGCTAATGTAATAGTGGTAATTTTTTTCTGCTCAAAAACTTAAAGTTTGGTAGGTGAAAATCAACCATTTACCATCGGTATTCGGGGGTAATTTTCCGCCCTAATTTTAAGTTCGAATATACGCATATCAGTTTGAAAGATAAAAGCTTTTGACTTCAAAGTAAGAAGGCGATTTATAGGCCTGCACAAGCGCATGTGGTTGTATTTTATGGGCGTTTAGTGTGGGGCAAGAAATGAACAGGCGTGAATTTTTAGGGCTTTTGGCCGCCGGGTCAGTGGATGTTAAAGTACGATCTAGGATGTCCAAAGCACTCGATGAGTTAGAAGCATCGGTCAAGCAGATTTATGGACCAGACATTCAGATAGATGTTTTTGAAAACGAGAGCCGCAGAATGCCGCTCCTTATCCACGCTGTATCCGCTTGAGATGCATTTGAGTGATTTCCATGATGTCCAACTGCCTGTTTTCAGGCAGTTGGTGGAAATCGTGCAGAAGCCGTGCGTCATTTTCACTTAGTTTCGCGCCAGCCGCATCGAACATGTCGCCTTCACCGGTGAGTACCCAGTTCACGTTAACGCCGAGGGCTTTTCGATAGCTCAGTAGCACCGTTGCGTCGGGTACGTTGTCGCCGCGCTCATAGTTGCCGAGCGATTGTTTGCTGATTCCCAGATTTAAGCAAAATTCTTCGCGCTCTGGATCGCCCAAGTGGCGGCGTATGTCCCTAAGCCTCTGGCCAAGCTCCGTCTTTATCCTCTCCGCACGCGCCAAAATATCCCCAATCAAATCTAAATTTCGGATTTACAAAATCCGAAATTTAGATTATCCATGTTTTTAGCAGCCCGCTTCGGCAGGCCGCAAATGTTACCGAACCACCAACAAAAAGCGGACGTTGCCGCGTCCGCTTATGCCAGGAGTAATAGCTATGGGTGCCATCAATTGGACCCCGAAGCGGATACTGTGCGAAATTCAAGAGCGTGGCATGACGCTCGAACAACTCGCACTCCGCAACGGTCGCAATCCCGCAAGCTTCCGCCATGTATGGAAGCGCCCCAACAAAATCAACGAAGCGATTATCGCTGACTTCATTGGGCGGAAGGTCGAAACCCTCTGGCCGAACCGTTATCCCAAAACCAATACTCGTATATACGATATCGCAAAGCATGGCCCGTTAGAAAGTCAAAAATCTAACGCTTCTGTTGACAAGCGGGTGTCAGCATGACGGCCCCCGTGTCAGCGAAAAAGAGCGAGGTAGGCGAAAGCTTCAATCCGCTCGATATAGCGACGATGGCGCCCCCGGCGTCGGCGCGGAAGAAAAAGCCACACACTCCGGAGGCTTCCCGCGTTGTTGTCGCCTTAGAGGTGCCGCTTTCGGAAATTGACATCCCGGCAGACCGCGCTCGCGGTCTCGATGAGGCGTGGGCGGAAGCCCTTGCAGGCATGATTGCCGAACAGGGCCTAATCAATCCAATCACCGTGCGCATCGTTGAAGGGCGCAAGCGCCTTGTGACGGGCCTTCATCGCCACGCGGCCTTTGTACGGCTGGAGCGCGGAGCCATTCCCGCCCGCATTTCCGAGGCCACCACAGATGATGAAGCTCGGCTTGAAGAGGTTATGGAAAACCTTGGGCGGAACGAGCTGAAGGTGTTGGACCGTTGCCACCACCTGTATGAGCTAAAGCAAGTCTACGAACGACTGCACCCAGGAACCAAAGCCGGTACGGCTGGGGCTATGGCCAAGCACGGAGCTGCAAACGAAATCTTTTCGTTTGCAGCGGATACCGCAGAGAAGATCGGGCTTTCCCGCCGCTCCATCGAGATTGCCGTTAAAATTTGGAAAGACCTGACCGTTGCCTCACGCCAACGGTGCGCTGGCACATGGCTTGCCGATCATCAGGCGGGCTTGAAGCAGCTTGCCGAACAGACGCCCGCGCAACAGGCAAAGGCGCTTGACCTTTTGTTTGCCAATCCCCCACGCGCCACCAATGTGCCGGACGCGCTGACCATCCTTGAGAATGGCCGGGTGTTGACCCATGTCGAAAAGAAGGTCGCTGCCGTCAATAAGACGCTGGAAAAGCTGCCCGCGCCTGTGGCTGGACAGGTTGCATCCTCGCATATCGACGCCCGCTTGGCCGAATTGCAAAAGAGCATTGCAACGTTGAGCAAGTTTTTCGGCGGATTGAAAGACGACGAGTTGGATACGGTCGTTGCCGACCATGAAGAACGCATTATTGCCTCGCTGAAGCGCCGGGGTCGCATCTGACCATGAGCAAGCGCCGCGATCCCGACACGATGGACCTGTTCCGCGATTATCAGCCGCCTGAAGTGGTGGCCCGGTTTGCGCCTGAGGTTTCCAAGGGCGGTACGCTGGACGTGAAGATTTCTCGTGTTCTTTCTGAGGCTATGAGCCGTTGCGGAAAGAGCCGTGAGCGGGTCGCGGCGGAAATGTCGGATTATCTCTCCCAAAACGTCACAGAAAACATGCTGGATTGCTACGCGTCGCCCGCCCGCCGTGACCATAAGATCACCCTGGAGCGCTTCATCGCGCTGGTCGATGTCACCGATTGCCATGAACTGTTGAATTTCGTTTGCGAGTTTTCCGGCTTCGTCGCCGTGCCTGCCCGATATGCCGAGGTCATCCATCTTTGGCAGACGGAAGAACAACTGGCTGAGCTTGAACGCCGTCGTTCCGCCCTACGTGGCAAAGTCGGAGGGTTGCTGAAATGACCTTTCTGACCGCCCAGGAAATCGCCGACGCCGGTGTCCGCCTGAAGCTGAAGGCCCTGCCAAACACCAAGCGCGGCGTGCAAGATCACGTTGATCGCCATGACTGGAAAACCCTCCCTGACAATTTGTGCCGCAAGCGCACCGGTCGTGAAGGCGGCGGCGGGTTTGAATATCATATCTCGCTTTTGCCCGAAGCATTGCAGGCCGCTTTGCATGGCGAACACACCCGCGAATTGGTGGCCGCAAGCCAGCAGGCCAAGAAGACGCAAGAGTTGGCAAAGCGGGAGAAGCTCTCGACCGCCGCTCTTTCGGCCCGCCAGCGCGAGGTGATGAATGCCCGCTCGGCGATCCTGTCTGCCATCGACATGCACCGGATTTCTAACGGCATGTCCCAGCGCCAAGCCATCCAATCATTTCTTGCTGATCCGGCAGAGGTTGGGGTGTCAGACGCGATCCTCATGACCGCAAACGACCGCACATCGGGCAAGGCCAGCGTGGGCCGTGCGACGATTTACGAATGGTTCAAGCTGCGGGATGCGTCTGGCCTTGGCGCTCTTGCCCCATTGCCCACCAAGGAAAAGCAGGACGTGCCATCATGGTTCTGGCAGTTTTTGCAATTTTACGCAAAGCCCTCCAAGCCGTGCCTGACGGATGCGTTAGAGAAGTTCTGCGAAGGCTTGCCCGCGCATATCATGCCGCCGAATTATGATCAGGTGCGCCGCTTGATGGCGCGGCTTGGCAATGTCGAAAAGCACCGTGGCCGTGAAGGGTCTTTGACCCTGAAGAGCCGCATGGCTTACACATTGCGCTCCACTGCCGACCTGTTGCCGGGCTGCGTTTACACCGCCGACGGCAAAACCTTTGACTCCGAGATTGCCCATCCGATCCACGGCCAACCTTTCCGCCCGGAAATCACCAGCATCGTGGACGTTGCGACCCGGAAATGCGTCGGATTTTCGTTTGGCTTGGCAGAAAATACCATCGGCGTCGTTGATGCGTTCCGTTTTGCCTGCGAACAGCACGGCATTCCATCGATTTTCTACGTAGACCGTGGCCCCGGCTTTAAAAATGACGTGCTGGACAACCAGTTGACGGGTATCACCGAGCGCCTTGGCGTTACCAAGCTTCATTCCCTGCCGCAAAACTCGCAAGCCAGAGGCATTATCGAACGCTTCAATGGTTCGGTCTGGAACCCACTGTCCAAAGAGTTCGACACCTATATCGGTGCCGACATGGACCGGCAGGCCCGACAGAAATCGTTCAAGACCACCCGCAAAGACATCAAACAATTCGGCGCGTCGAGCAAACTGCCATCATGGCAGGAGTTTTTAACGGCCTGCGTCAATGCCGTGGCGTCCTACAATGCTAAACCGCATTCATCGCTGCCGGGCAAGATGTCCCCGAACCAGATGTGGGAATATCATGTCTCCACGGGCTTCGAGATTGTACCAGTTCTGGAGCATGAAAAGAACGACCTGTTCCGGCCATATGTCAAGCGCCGCACCCGTCGCGCCATGATCGAATGGCTGACAAACTCCTATTTCCACCTCGCACTGGAAGAGTTCCACGGCGATGACGTGCTGGTCGGTTACGATATCCACGATGCCAGCAAGGTTTGGGTGCGGGAGATCGAGCGCCGCGATGGCGAAGAGCTGATGGGCCGCTTGATTTGCGTTGCCGTCTTTGCCGGAAACGAAGAGCGTTACATCCCGCTGACCATGGAGCGGGCGGCAATCGAGAAGCGGGCTGCATCCCGCGCCCGACGTCTTACCGACCATCTTGCCGAGGTCGATGCCGAATTGTCGCCAGCCCGCTATCTGGAGGCCACGGCACAACAGCCAATTCAGATGATCGACGTGACACCAGAGCCTGTATCCGCAGGCCCGACGCTGGTTGTTAGCAATGGTCAGGAAATTTCTCAAAGCCTGCCGGTAGCGAGTGAGCAACCTCGCAAGCGGGGCTTTGCAACGGATGAAGAGCTTGCCGCATGGGCGCTCGAACATCCCGATCAAGTCACCAGTACCCACGTTCGCGTCTTGAGATCGGCGCTTCAACGCCCCGGCTCAATTGAACTTCTCCGACTGTCAGGCATCGACCTGGACGCGCTTCGAAACCTCATCCGCGCCGCTGCCTGACAGTCGTCAACACCAAGGAAAATACGCATGAAGAATGTTTTTGTCGAGACCAGCAACGTGAAACGGTTTCAATCTGCCCTTGCCGCCCTTGAGCAGCGCGGTGCGCAGGAGGCCTGCCTTGCTGTTGTCGATGGCCTGCCCGGCTTGGGCAAAACAACCACGCTCAAGCATTGGGTCGCGCACAATGGCGCGATTTATCTGCGGGCCAAGAAAGAGTGGACCGCAGCATGGTTCATGAACGAATTGCTCGAAGAGCTTCGCGCCAATCCACCGCACTCATTCCAGAAGAAGTTCCAGAAGGTCATTGAAGAGCTGGCAATGCGCAATAATGCCGCTGCCATGGCCCGACGCAACTTTGCGCTCGTCATCGACGAGGCCGACCATATCAGCAAGAAGGAAACCATCCTCGAAACAGTCCGCGACATTTCCGACATTATCGAGCTGCCGATCATTCTTGTCGGCATGGGCAAGGTCAACGATCACCTGACCCGCTTTCCGCAGGTGTCCTCGCGTGTCAGCCAGAAAGTCCGGTTCGAAAAGGCAAACCTTTCCGATGTTAAAACGCTGATCGACCAGCGTTGTGAGGTCAAGGTTGCCGACGATCTGGCCGGTTTCGTGTTCAAGGTCTCCCAAGGCTATAACCGGGAAGTGCTGGAAGCCATTGCTAATATCGAACGGTTCGGCTTGCGCATGGAGCCCGGCGATCAGGGCGTTAGCATGGCCGACATGGCGGGCATGGCGATCATAAAGGACCGCCACAACGGCCAGTCCATCATGGTGCCGGAGGTGCTGTGATGACCGTGCGGCTTGAAAACGGCACATTGCCGACAACCCTCCTGCATTGCCTTGCTGACGGTTCATGCAAAACCATTGACGAACTGGACGCCACTCTGTCGCTGGACCGAGGGCAGATTTCGGACGGAGCTTTCAGGCTCATCATGCGCGGCTATGTCGAGCGGATCGAAAAGGGCTGCTATCAATTGACGCCTGCGGGCGTGGATGCCGCCGCCCGTGGCGAGATCCTGAAAGGTGGCCCAATCCGTCCTGACACGGCGAGGGTTCGTAAACCCGTATTCGACACATTCCGCCAACGGGTTTGGACCGCCATGCGCATGGGTGGCAACTTCACCATCGGTGACATTGTGATGGTTGCGGCCACGGCAGAAGACAAAGACGCAGACAACAATGCCCGGTGGTATGTGCGCCGCCTGAAAAGTGCCGGTTACATAGTCGAATTACCCATTCGCCAGCGCGGCACCAAGCTAACGTCCAGCGGCCATAAGCGTTTTCGGCTTCTGAAGGATACCGGAGCAAAAGCACCCGTCTACCGCCCGAAGACCAAGACCCTCCATGATTACAACATCAGCGAGGACGTGCCATGCGGCAAATGAAGCTGATGGGCTTGGCCGATCCCGCCTGGATGGATGTTCTGAGGGCCGAGGCCGAAAAGCCGGGCCGCACCAAGGCAGCCATTGCCAAAGAGCTTGGCGTATCGCGCACCGCAATCTCTCTGCTGTGTGCGGGCAAATACAGCGCCCGAACCGACAAGGTGCAAGCCAAGATCGCTGGCCCTGTCATGGCGCTTTACGCCCATCGTGTCTGGTGTCCGCACCTGCATAAGGCGATTTCGGCAGATGCCTGCGCCGAACATCACGCCGCTCCCATGTCCACCAACGATCCTGGCAAGCTCAAGCATTGGGCCGCTTGCCGTAATTGCAAACAAAACCCTGAAAATCAAACCTCATGAGGAACTTTATGGATATCAACATTCCCGACAGCATCCCGACCGAGATCATCAATGGCCAGCCTTACGTCAATAAAGGCAAGGGTGAGCTGATTGCACTGTCTGCTATCAAGCCAGAACATATTGAAGAGGACGAGCTGGTCCGCCGCTTGACGGCCAAGGCCGCTCGTTTCAACCAGATTTTGGCCTTGTTCCGCAGTGAAGTGTTTGAAGAGGTTTTTGCTTACCGCGAATTGCTGGCGGATAAATACGGTGTCAAACGCCGTGGAGCGAAAGGCAACATCACGCTTTCCACCGTTGATACCAGCCTACGTTTGACCATTCAGGTGTCGGACACGCTCACCTTCGGCCCTGAACTGGAAGTGGCCAAGGAGATAATTGACGGCTGCATTCGCCGCTGGTCAGCCGGTTCTAACGACAATATCCGCGCCCTGATTGATCAGGCGTTCCAAGTGGACAAGCAAGGCAAGCTCAACACCGACCGTATCCTTGGGTTAAAGCGCCTCAAAATCGTGGACGAAACCGGCGAATGGGAGAAGGCCATGGGCATTATCTCAGACTCCGTGCGGGTTATGGCGTCGAAAGAACACGCCCGCTTTTATCGTGTCGAAAAAGAGAGCGGTAACGCGGTGCGTATCGCCCTTGATCTTGCCAATGCGTGAGGATGCGCTGTGGCCGATCAGATGACATCCGGCACCTACAGCCAAGGCTATGCGCTTTGCACGGCGGCTGGCGTGCTGCTCGGCCATAGTTTCCGGGCAACCGAGGCGGAAGCCATCGCCTCAGTGTTCGAAAACCCCGTCCACCGTGATGAGTTTTGGCAGGCAGCCCAGGCCGAGGGCATGACCGTGCAATTCGTCTACGCCCATATTTTCACCCCCAAATTCTTTGTCACCATCCCCGAAGAGCCATCAGAAGAAAAGGCAGATGCAGCATGAACAGCATGATTACGTCGTCACTCTACGCCACTCTTAGCGCCACCCGGCTTTGCCCCGTTTGCACACAGAAAGCTATGCCTGCCAGCGATCAGCAGAAAGACATGCAGCTGGTTCGCTACCAGTGCGGGGCAGTCTTTGGCGTTAGCGACCGTCTGGGGTCCATCGTCGCTCAAGACCCATGCCCGTCAGCCTCGGAGATCGCGGCAGTGCGCTTGACGGCCAAAACTGATCTGGCGGTTGCGGCATGAGCTATGACTATATCCGCAATTACTATGGCGTTGACGTACCCATCGGACGGCATGTCCAGCACACGGTCACGGGTCGGTTCGGAGTTGTGCGACCCGAAAGCGGTAGTAACAGCCACTATGTTCAGGTCCAGTTCGAGGGCGACCGGCACGTTTCAAACTGCCACCCGAATGAGCTGGATTATGATGTGGCCGACATGCTGACTGGTGCGGCATGAACAGCAACGCCATCATCAACATTGCGAAAACCCAACTCGGTCTCGACGAGGTGACCTACCGTGCTTTGCTTATACGGGTGACAGGCACCGAGTCATTGCGGGAAATGACTGACCGCCAGAAGCTGGCAGTTGTCGATGAACTCAAAAAGAAGGGCTTTAAAGTAACGCCATCGGCCAGACAAAAGCTGTCGGTTTCCGACAAGCGCTACATCCGCCTCATCCACGCGCTGTGGAACTCTTGCCACCGCTTAGGCGTGGTTTCTAACGGCTCCCGTGCAGCGCTTCGTGAATTTTGCCGGGGTATCCTTTACCCCGGCAATAACAAGGTGGCCGTCGATCCCGACACGCTGGACTACGAAAAAGCGACCAAAGTGATCGACGCGCTGAAGGCGATGGAAAAGCGGGGTGCCGAATGCTAACGGCAGGCTGCTATTCCCATTGCGGAACCGCCTGTTTCGTAAGAAACGGGGTCATAAATCCAAACGCTTTTGAGTGTGCCTTCCGGAGACTCCCGAATGCTTCAGAAGTATGCAGACATATTGGGCAAATCCGTCGCGAGGAGACCCGTCCGACTGCATCGAAAGCCATATCACGTTGTCCTCAGCGGAACGCCACTTCGCATCAATCACTTTTTTTTCCTGTTTGATCGCTTTCAGTGCACGAGACTGCCATTGTTGCAATTCGTTGGCTGCAATAGCGGGTTGCACAATGAAGGTAACCATGAACGGGAGTGCAAACACAAATTTCATAAACAGACCTCTTACTTTGACGACAATCGTCTAACAGTTGAACCTCACCCGCGACAATCGCCATTTGCGAGTATCGAATGAAGAGCTTGGTTGAGGTTAAAAAAGTCCCGCGATCTTTGCGTGATGTGGCTGAAACTTTGGGCGACCATGCTGCTTTGCGGCTTATGGCTACATTTCCAGGTCAGGAGGTTTACTTCCCGTCCAAACCAAATGACGATCACCCGATTATCGCGGCGCTTGGCAAAGAGGCAGGATATGCGCTATGTGATTTCTTGGCGGGCGCGATTGTTTACGTGCCGAATGGCAAGACCGGCGTCCGATCCGAAGTCCTGAGACTTCAGGCTGAGGGTCGGGACCGACGCGAGATTGCCAGTGTCTTGAATGTCAGCCAGCGCCACGTGCGTCGCGTCGCCAATAAACAGAAAAACGAAGATCAGTTCGACCTGTTTTCCTGACCGGACGCATGTCCGGTCATATCTGACGCGCAATCGCGTCAAAGTCCTCGCATCTGCAAATGCAACCGCGAGGCCGAATGTCCCCCACACTTGTTTCCCGCATTGATGCGTCCGTCCTGAAGGCAATCGCGCCCACGCCACCGTCGAAAAAGGCGGCTGCGCAGCGGGCGATTATCGCCGCCTTTGGTGAAATGCTGCCGGAATTGCTCACGCTGATTGAATGCACCACGCCTCTACGGATTGCGCATTTTTTGGCACAGGTCGCCCACGAGAGCGACGGATTTTGCACCCTGGAAGAATATGCTTCCGGGGCTGCCTATGAGGGCCGTGCTGATCTGGGCAATGTCCGCCCCGGAGATGGCGTCCGTTACAAAGGCCGTGGACCGATCCAGCTTACGGGCCGCGCTAATAGCCGCGCCTTTACGATATGGATGCGTAAGACTGACCCCACATGCCCCGATTTCGAAGCCAAGCCGGAACTGGTGGCGACATGGCCTTGGGCCGGTTGGGCGGCGGCATTCTTCTGGTCGCGCAACACCATCAATACCCGCGCCGCCGATCTGGATGACCTGATCAAAGTGACCAAAATCGTCAACGGCGGTCGTAATGGTCTTGAGGATCGCCGCCGTTACCTGGCCAAGGCAAAGACCGCGATTGCCACCCTTGCTGCCGACCAGCTTTCCGGCCAGCAGAAGTTCGCCGTATTGCGGCGCGGAATGGTAGGCGAGGCCGTCGAAAAGCTACAGCGGGCTTTGGCGGCTGCCGGTTATTATCACCTTACCGTTGACGGTGATTTCGGGCCGGGCACCGAAGGAGCGTTGCGCATCTACCAGAGCGACACGGGCCTGACGGCTGATGGCATTGCCGGGATGAAAACCTTTGCGTCGCTTCAGGGGCTTTTGCCAACGGACACTTAAGCGCCGTTGCCCTCGCAAGGCGGCCCTCTCCCTCCCCAAACATCTATGGACCCAACCATGACCCTTTTGAAACAACTGCATAACCGCGTCACCGGCCTGATTGTTACCACCGCCGCACTCTTGTTTTGCCTTGCTGTTATCGCCTTTGCCGCCGCCCCGGCGTTAGCGTCAACCGCTGACACGAGTTACATCACAGACTTACTATCTGCCATCCTGCCACCTGTATTCTCACTTGCAATTACGTTGATCGCAACCGCTGGCGCTTGGTTGGTCAGTCGGCTTGTGGGGCTTATCGGTATATCCGACACGGCCAAGCGCCTGGAAGTCGAGGCCAAGTTGCGCGATTGCCTGCATTTTGCCGCCGAGAATGGCTTGCGCTTTGCACTGACCAAGGCGGGTCTGCCTGCCGTTGCAGGTCCGGCGGCGGCTGTCGTGGCCGATGCCATGTTTTATGTGCGTGAAAAAAACCCGCAAACGCTGGAAAAGCTTGGCGTCAACGACAAGGCCCTTGAAGACATCATCCTGTCTAAATGGCCCACCGCCAGCCTCTCCTTGCCGATTGCTGCGCATTGGTCATCCATCCCCAAAACCTGATCAGCCCCGCCCAGACCGGCCCGCCGCGCTGATTTGCACGGCGGTAACATCCAACAAAAGGAAACCCATGACCGGCCCCGAAACCATTTTTGGCCTCAAGGTCGCCACGCTTGCCTCGTCGGGCGTGGCGGCAGTGCTGTCCGTTGCGCTGGACTGGCGCTCCCATGACCTGTTTACGGCCATCGGCTCGATTATTGCGGGCGTATTTGTGGCCACCATTGCCACCGAGCTGACGCTTGATCTGGCGGGTGTCGCGGACAACCCCGGCTCATGGGGCTTTGCGGTCGCCGCCGCCTACGGCATTACCGGGCGCAATCTGATCCTGTGGCTCAAGCAGGCGTCCAGCAATCCACCGCAATTGATCAAAGACTTGCTCGGTCTTGGAAAGGGTGGTGGCAAAAATGGCCAATGACCAGGACACCCGCCGCAAGGCCCGCGCCGATTATGTTTATCGGCGCATGTCGGCGGCCACCATTTCCATGACGCTCAATATCAGCGCCGCCACCTTTGGACGTTGGAAGAAAGCCGCCAAGGAAGCCGGTGATGATTGGGACATGGCCCGGTCTGCGTCGGTGATTGCGGGCGAAGGTATCGACACGGTTGTTTCATCCGTGGTCGAGGACTTTGTGCTGATGGCGCAAGCTCTGCTGGAAGAGGTCAAGACCGAACAATTGACCCTTGATCAGAAGATCAAGCACATGGTCGCGCTTGGCGATGCCATGGTCAAGGTGACAGCCTCGGCTGGCAAGCTGGCTCCTAAGATCAGCCAGCTTGGAGTAGCGCAAGATGTTGTCCAGCATCTGATTGCCTTTGTGCAGGAACAGTTTCCGCAACATATCTCGGTCGTGCAGGAAATCCTCATTCCATTCGGCGACCGGATTGCCACGGCTTTTGCTCCATGAAGCGCCCAAAACTAAGCCCCACAGTTAGCGCAAAGGATTTCCGGGAAAACCTTGCCCGGATGGCCGACGAGCTGGCCCGCTGGGTGGACCTGTCCGTCACCGCCTTTGCCGCCGATCCCAAGGCTAAGGCGGAACGGCTGGCGAAAGCAAAGCACCCGGAGACCGGCTTTCGTTTCTTTCTGGAAACCTATCTGCCGCATTATGTGAAGGGTGATCACAGCCGCTTCCATGAAGAGATTTTTGCGCGCGTGCCGCAAATCCTAACGTCTTCCAAGGGCGTTAGAGACTTGTTCATCGCCCCGCGTGGCTCGTCCAAATCCACCCATATGTCGCTTGGCTTTGCGCTCTATTGCCTCTGTCTGGGATACAAGCGTTACATTCTTGAAGTCTGCGACGTGTATGCTCAGGCGGCTTTGCTGATCGAGGCGATCAAGGCCGAGCTGACCACCAATCCGCGCCTTGCCCATGACTTTCCGGAGGCGACCGGCCAGGGGCGCGTCTGGCGCGAAGGCGAAATCGTCACCGCCAATAATATCCGGGTTGAGGGGCTTGGCGCGCTGCAAAAGCTGCGTGGCCGTCGCCATGGTCCCTATCGGCCCGACTTGATGTTTTTTGACGACCTTGAAAACGACGAAGCAGTGCGCTCGCCAGAACAGCGCAAAAAGCTGGAAACATGGATCAAACGCGCCGCCCTGAAGGTTGGCCCACCGGATGGCTCCATGGATGTGGTCTGGGTTGGCACCGTGTTGCACTATGATGCCGTACTGGTGCGGGCGGCAAAGTCGCCAGTGTGGCGGGTTGCCGAGTTTCAGGCGATCATTCGCTTTCCTGATCGGATGGACCTTTGGGACCACTTCGAAGAGCTTTATCACAATGAGGGTGAGGACGCCGCCCGCGCATTCTATGATGCCAACAAGATGGATATGGACGCCGGGGCCGTGGTCAACTGGCCGTCGATGCAGCCGCTTGTCTGGCTCATGTTGGAGCGCGCTAGCGATCACGACAGTTTCCAAACCGAATACCAAAACAAGCCGATCAGCGAAGGCAGCCCGTTTAAGGATCTGACCTTCTGGGCGCTCAAGCGCACCGACCTGATTTTCTTCGGCGCGCTTGATCCGTCACTCGGCAAAAAGGGCCATGGCCGCGACCCGTCCGCTATCCTGATCGGCGGCTTTGATCGCCTGACCGGTAAGATGGATGTGGTGGAAGCCTCCATTCGCCGCCGCCTGCCGGATGTGATCATTGCCGACATTATCGCCCTTCAGCGCGAATATCGTTGCCTGTTGTGGTTTGTAGAGGCGGTACAGTTTCAAGAATTCTTGCGCACGACGTTGATGGTTGAGGCAGCAAAGCAGGGCGTCGGGATTTCTGCCGTGCCGATCATTCCCCATGCCGACAAGGATCTGCGCATCGAGCGGCTTCAGCCGCCAATTGCGGCGGGTCTGATCCGCCTCAACCAAACCCAACAGACGCTGATTGACCAGCTGCAACAATGGCCCAACGCCGACCACGATGACGGGCCGGATGCGCTCGACATGCTTTGGCAAAACACGCTGCTTTATGCCGGTGGCCAGCAGGCCGGTGGTGCCAGCGCTGGCGTGATGACTGCTGCCGCTGCTGGCTCTGACAATTATGGAGACTACCGCCTGTGAGCCGCAAGAACCGCAAAACCCGCGCCAGCTTTGCCGACACCACGACCGCAGACACCCGGAAAAACCTGCCAAGCGAGGCCGGAACGCTGATTGCCGATGTCAAGAACGACATTACCATCCCGTTCTACACCGGCGCTCTTCAACATGCTGACGACACGCTCCTCCAGCGCGGTGGCGGCAAGGGCCTTAAAATCTATGACGAGATCAAGCGCGACACCCACGCCTCTGCCTGCCTTGCCAAGCGCAACAAGCATCTGGTGGCACGGGAATGGGAGGTGATCCAGGCATCAGACAAGCCTCTTGATGTCGCGGCGGCAGACTTCGTGCGGGCCACCCTGAAGGACATGCCCTTCGACGGCATCTGTGAAGATTTGTCTGGCGGCGCGATCCTGAAGGGGTTTGCGGTTTCGGAGAGCATTTGGGCGAGAGACGGCAACCGGATCAAGCCGCAGCGCATCGTCAGCCATGACCAGCGCCGTTTTGCGTTCGGCCAGGACGGTCGGCCACGGCTGCGCACCTGGACGAACATGAATGACGGGATAGAGCTGCCGGAGCGGAAATTCATCGTCCACCGCCACGGCGTTGTCGGCAACAATCCGTATGGTCTCGGCCTCGGCTATCAGTTGTTTTGGGCTGTGCTGTTTAAACGCGAAGGCATAGCCTTCTGGCTACATTTTCTCGACAAGTTCGCAGGGCCGACCGTTGTCGCCCAAACGCCCTACGGTATGTTGAGTGACGAGCAGCAAAAGCTCCTGAACAATCTTGCCAATATCCGCACCAGCTCTGCCGTCACCGTGCCAGTGGGAACGGATGTGAAGTTTTTGGAAGCGGCGCGGTCCGGCTCCGTTAGCTATCAGGAATGGCTCGAATATTGGGACAAGCAGATATCCATCTGCATACTCGGCGAAACGCTGACCACCGATATCGGCTCTAGCGGCTCCCGTGCCGCCGCCGAAACCCACGCGGGAATGCTGGACCTGTTGGTGGACAGTGACGCTGATCACCTGTCGGACACATTGAACGAGCAGCTTATCCGCTGGCTGGTGGAGTACAATTTCCCCGGCGCTGGTGTGCCGCGTGTCTGGCGCGTCCGACCCTCGAACGAGACTGCCAAGGCTGAAACCCGCAAGGCCAAGGCTGAAGCGGCAAGCTCCGAACATGCCGCCCTGGTCGAGATCATCGCCACCGCCGCACTGCTTGATGACGACGATGTGGCCCGCGAATTTATCGTCTCGTTTGATCTGACCCATGCGTTGACCGACACGGCCATTGACCGGCTCGTAGAGGCTCGCTTTGCGTTCATGGACGGCGGCAAGCGGGGCCGTGACTTGCGTCAGGCCGCGCAGAACCCGGCCTTTGCCGCGCTGTTTGGACCCGTTGGCTCAAAAAAAAACTGCATGACACCGTAGACTTTGCAGTGGAGGTCGATCCGGTCTCCGATCTGACAGACCAGCTCGAAGACGTGACCGGCAGCAATTTGACGCGCCGCCTGGACACCTTGCGCAAGGCTATAGAGACTGCCGGTGATTTTGCAGATGCCGCCGCGAAGGTGCTGACGGTCGGGGCGAAGTGGACGCCGGACGCACTTGGGAAAATGTTGGGTGATGCGTTAGAGCTTTCTGCCTTGCAGGGCCGCGAGGCGGCGTTTCTGGACGGCGATGACGATGCCAGCTTTGCCGATGCCGACGTATTTAATCAGCCGTTCAAAGAGCAAATCGACTTCTTTACCCAGAAGCGCGCCAAGCCAACGAAGGCCTGGACGGATGCGCTACGGGGCACCCATGACCGCGCCTTTGTGATTGCCGGTGCCACCGATCTCGCCATGCTCTCGGATTTTCAGACGGCAATTGCCCAGGCCATGGAAAAGGGTACGACATTCGCGGATTTCCAGGGGGATTTTGACCGGATCGTCGCCAAATATGGTTGGTCTTATAAGGGTGAGCACGGCTGGCGTACCCGTGTGATTTTTGAAACCAATCTGCGCACCAGCCATATGGCCGGGCGGTTGAAGCAGATGCGCGACCCGGATGTGCTGAAGCTGCGCCCGTATTGGGAATATCGCCACGGCGAAACCCGTAAGCCAAAATATCCGCGAGAACAGCACCGGGCATGGCATGGCCTCTGCCTCGCCCATGATGACCCATTCTGGCAGACGCATTTTCCGCCAAACGGCTGGCTTTGTTCGTGCGGTGTCCGGTCCCGCTCCATCCGAGATCTTAAGCGCATGGGCAAGGATGCCGCCGATCCGTCACCAGAAATCCTAACGGAGCCAGCACTGGACCCGATCACCAAGCAACTGATAGAGCAGCCGCAAGGCGTCGGTTATGGCTGGGACTACGCACCCGGCGACCTTTGGGAGCGTGGCCTGACACCATCGAACCTGATGGAGCAAGGACGCGAAGTCCTGGATAATTCGCGCATGGCGGTGGAGATCGATGTGGCGGCCCCACTCGAAGAGCTGCTGAAGGCGGCAAAGCCGTTGAAGGCCAAGGCGCTCGAAGATGGGCTTGCTCCAGAGGACTATGTAAGAGCCTTTCTAGAGCCGTTTGGCGCTGACATTGGCAAAGCCGTGCTGTTCGAAGACGCAGCGGGCAACCGTATCCCTGTTTCCGATCTGCTGTTTCGAAACCGCGAAGGCGCATTCAAGGTGCTGAAACGCAATCGCCACCGCGTTATGTCGATGATGGCCGAGGCGCTGATTGACCCCGACGAAATCTGGATGGGTGTGGCCAGCAAGGTGGAAAGCGGCGACCTCGTGGTGGACCGCCGTTACATCCGTGTAGATCCGAAAACCGCCATCCAGATCGTCTTCGAGATTGGCGAACGAGGCTGGGAGGCCATCACCAACTTCGACTTCACCGATAAGCGCGGGGAGCGGGATTTCTCGGCTTTGGAAAAGCGGCGGGTCGGCAAGCTGATCTACAAGCGCCCGCAAAAGTAAAAGGCCGGGAGCGATCCGGCCTTTGTATCAACAAACTGGCGTGACCATCGCCGGTCTCGTCCGCTGACAGAACAAACATACGTGCATCGAAAGGGAAAGTCGAGATGACCGGTATCAGCTACAAGGCGACGATTGACGATCAGGACATGCGCGAAAAGTTGGCCGAGTTGATCGGCAAGATGAACCACCCGGAAGGCTTTTACAAAAACGTCGGTGAGCATTTGCTGAATTCGGTCAAGGATAATTTCGAGAACGAAAGCGCGCCGGACGGTTCACGTTGGAAAACCCTGTCCCAGGCCACCCGCGACCAGCGTGAGAAAAAATACGGCCACGCCCCTACCACCATTTTGCGGGCTTCCGGTGATCTGATGAATTCGATTAACGCCGAATCGGATGACAGCCAGGTCCGGATCGGCACGGCTCTGGTCTACGCCGCCATCCACCAGTTTGGTGGAGATGCTGGACGAGGCAACAAAGTTAAAATTCCGGCTCGGCCTTATCTAGGTCTTTCTGCTGTGGATGAGGAGGAGATTTTCGCTGTTGCGGAGGAATGGTTTTCTGCAAACGAAGGGGCGGGTGAATAGTTGGGATAAAGTCTGCAATTCAGCAAAAACTTTGGTGTATAAGTTTTTGCTGATTCCAACGATTAGATCCGTCGTACCAACGTTTTAATCCAGCTCATTGAGGTTTCTATTGTCCAGTTGGTTTGTTCGGCGCTGAGCGCGGGCATTTCGGTTTGCCCCGCACCGTGAGCAAACGGATTCCTTACGCCCCTGAACAAACCCGTAAGCATCGTCCGCTCCCAAGGCTCTAAAAAGCTTCCGTTATTTTTACTCTCAAGATTATTGAGATAGTCGTTAGCCCCGCCCTCATTGCCTCTGGTCCAGCCTTTTATATTGCTTATAATCTTGATGCAGCTTTCAAGAGCGCACACTGCATGAAAAGCAGCCATACGATCGCCGGTGTCACGGCAATCAATTGCCTCTTTCATTTGGACACCTCGATTTACCGGTCGCAGTTGGCAAGATGGTGCCGTGGATGTATTTCCGCGATGAACTCGCGCGGATGATCGCCCATTTTTTGTGATGATTGCCGCATCTGCGGCATGCATTTCGGCCTTCCGGCCAGCTGCGCGTTATGCGGTCCGTGGTTTTCCAGTCAGCCAGACATAGCGAAGCATGTTGTAGGTGATATTGGCCATGCCGATCTTCACCCTCGCTCGGCTGATTCCGATGGTGCGCACGAAGAGCTTCATCTTGTCCTTCTGCCGCGCAAAGACATGTTCGATGGCGGAGCGGACCTTCGAACGACGGCCGTTGGCGCGCGACATCGCCTCCGGCATGGGTTTGCCCTTTGGCTTCTTCTGATGGATGTCGGACTTTAGGCCATTGTCCTGCAACCATTCCTCGTTGGTCTTGGAGCGATAGGCCGTATCGGCCCAGACCGTCGACGCGGTATTGTCTTTGGTCACTACGTTTCGAAGCTGGGCTCCGTCATGGGCGCTCGCACTCGTCACCGTCCATCCCCGGATAAAGCCATGGGCTCGGTCGATGCCTGCATGGTTTTTGTAACCAAACATTGGAATGGCAATATCGTGCTGGCCAGTCGTCGTCGACGTCGGCGTCTCCGTTGGCCGTTTCGCCTTGGAATACTTCACTGTCCATCGCGCGTCGCGGTCCTTCTGGGCCAGCCTGGCGGGTTTATCCTTCCAGTCCTCAGGGATTTCGCCGGCCTTGATCGCGTCTTTCTCGTCCTGGCTGTTATGTTGCTTGGGAGCCTGGATGATCGTGGCGTCAACGATCTGCCCGCCTTTGGCCAGATATCCGGAACGTGAGAGATGCTTGTCGAAACGGGCAAACAGATTATCAATGGCACCTGCACGCACCAAACTCTCTCGGAACAGCCAGATCGTCTTGGCATCCGGCACCTTCTGCGAAAGGGAAAGGCCAAGGAAACGCATAAACGACAGCCGGTCCTGGATAACAAACTCTGCTTGGTCGTCGGAGAGATTATAAAGCGCTTGCAGCACCAGGATTTTAAACATCAGAACCGACGGAAATGGTGGACGTCCACCCTTCGATCCGTCGGACCGCTTCAGCGCCTTCGCTAAAGGTTTTTCAAATATCGCCCATGGAATGATGCTGTTGAGCTTCTCCAGCGGATCGCCGACGGCACTCAGCCGTTCGTAACGATCATCCAAATCCCAAAAGCCCGGTTGCCCACGCATCATCCGCTCCCAGAAAATCACACTGGCCGGATTGAATCATGAAACGCGGAAAATGGGGAGGTTTTTAGAGGTGTCCATTTGGCGGTCAACGTTTAGCCATGGCGCTTTACCGACCAGTGGCCAAAATGGCTCTTCAATTTGAGACCCAGTTGTTTGATCATCTAATAGCTGCAACAATCCATTATGATAGGTCAGGCTGTAAGACGCTAGTTTGAGCCGCTGATTAAGATCTTCGATAAGCTCTTCAAACGACTCATTATTGCGCTTGTTGATTGCAAGAACGGAATGTCCAGAATCGCCTGGAAGACCGAGACCTTTAAACAGGGGGCTGTTGTAAAGATCTTGTGCTCTCTCAATATCAGCTTGTAAGTTTGCGTTCGCTTCCGCGATTTGCCTTCCACGCAACGCGAACGCCAGTTCTGCTAAGCTCAGCCTTTCTTTCATCCAAACGTCTCCGCGGGAGAAGTCGTCTGGACAGTTAATTAGAAAATTCTTGCAAACTGTGGCGTATGAGTTTTTGAATGGCCGGCTATTAGGGCCACCGCCTACCCAAAGAGGACTAAGATACTCGACACCTAGCTCAAGTGCGAGATTGTCGTGAATGGTCCTGAAAGCTGCTTCCGCTACATCGGTAATTTCAGCCGTTTTCCAGCCATTCCAAAGAAGACCACACGACATCATTTTCCAAAGTTGATTGCAAAGCACTTGGTCTTCTTTAAAGTATTGCGATCTGAGCTGGATCTTCGCGTAACGCCGGGCAAATATGTCTGTGATCATTCAGTCCATCCCTGTCGATTTTTCTAACGCGAAATCATTCTGTTTCACAGTATTGCTCAAACCAATTACAAAAAATCGGAAGAAGGAAGGGAGCAACACCTTTCCACAGATGTTGTGAGACCTACCTGAAAAGAAGGCCCGCTGACGCGATTTTCGCACGTGTTGCGCTCGATGATAGCTCCTTTGCCAGACCCCCGCGTTAGAAGCGCGTTAGAAACCGAAAGAATGCGGGTTTGATTGTTGGGGGAGGATGTGGCAAAGCATCCCGGCTTGAAACGGCCCACCAATTGGCGCATGTTGGCGCTGTAACGCATTGAAGACTGACCGGACCCATGTCCGGTCATTTTGTTTTTCAGCCTCAGGCATGGTCGCTCCATAGAGATTTTGGAGCAGACATGACCACCGCTTCCCAGACCGCCCGCATCGAAGTTTTCCGGCCCGGCACATTCACGCCGATGGAAGGCGCGTCGATTACCTATAGCGCCGCTGACCTGAAGGCGGCGGCGGATGCTTACGACCCTGATACCGCACCTGTTCCTGTTGTCGTCGGTCATCCGGCCACGGACGCCCCTGCTTACGGCTGGGCGCAAAGCTTCGACTATGACGCAAGCAGCCAACGGCTTTATGCGACGGTGGGTGAGATCGATCCGGCATTCTCGGAAGCCGTGAAGGCCGGGCGTTATAAGAAAGTCAGCCTGTCATTCTTCCGGCCTGAAGCCTCGGCCAATCCGGTTCCTGGCACATGGTATCCGCGCCATATCGGTTTTCTCGGCGGTGCGGCTCCGGCTGTATCTGGCCTGAAGAACGTCCAGTTTTCCGCCCCAGAAAGCAGCGTTACCGTCAGCGCTGATTTCGGGGAGCGCGGCTTTGAAGAGGCTGCCAGCCTGTTTCGCAGCATCCGTGAATTTCTGATCGACAAATTCGGCATGGAAGACGCCGACAAGGCTCTGCCCGGTTTCCAGATCGATTGGCTGTCTGAAACCGAAATCCAGCCCCCCGCCAGCCGCCCGGCCTTTGCCGCGCCGCCTGCATCCCAACCACCAGAGAAAAAGGAGCCTGTTGTGGTCCAGACCAATGCCGACTTCGCCGCCCGCGAAGCCGATTTTGCTGCCCGTGAGGCGCGGCTCAAAGAGAGCGAGGCCAAAATCGCCCATGCTGCAAATGTATCATTTGCGGAAGGTCTCGTTAGTGATGGCAAGCTGTTGCCTGCTTCGAAAGACAAGCTCGTCGCCGTCTTGAACGCCTTTCCCGGCGAGACGACTGTTTCATTCGCAACCGGTGAAGCCGCTGTGCCGGTCGCCCAGGCGCTGCGCGATCTTTTGGCCGCGCAGCCGAAGATCGTGTCTTTTGGGGCGATGGATATGCCGGAAACGGGCGTTGACGAGAGCGCCGCCTCATTTGCGGCTGATGGTAAGCCGGTCGATCAGGCCGGTCTTGAGCGGCACAACAAGGCGGTGGCCTATCAGCGCCAGCACCCCGGCACGTCCTACATGGACGCCGTGCGGGCAGTTGGTTGAGGGAGGGCGAGGCTATGCAGTTTTTTCAGCCGGTCCTTTCGGACACAGTAACCGCCACCACACTTTTCGACGCTTACGACCTGATCGGTTTCGATGACGGCAAGGTCACGATCGACGACGCTCCGGTCAAAGGCATGGCCCATCATCCGGCCACCGAGATCGGCCTCGATGTCGCTGCCATGCTGATCGGCACAGGCCGGGTCCGCGCCCGTGGCGTCATCACCAAAGGGGCGAAGCTGATCTCTGCCGCTGCCGGTGGTGTCAAAGCCGCGCCAGCCAATGCCGCCAATCCGTTTGCCGTGGCGCTAACCGCCGCCGCCGATGGCGAATTCGTCACCATTCTCATCCGTTAAGGACACACGCCTCATGACCACCCGCGCCTTGAACCAGCGGACCGCCGCCATCATCGATCCGATCCTGTCCACTCATGCCCGTGGCTATCGCAACTCCACCTTCATCGCTGATGCGCTGTTCCCGCGTGTCTCGATCCCCAACCGGTCCATGCTGGTCATCAAGTTCGGCAAGGAAGCGTTCCGCAAGCTCAACACCCGCCGTGCGCCTGGCTCTGCCACCAAGCGTGTTCAATACGGCTATGCGGCAGACCCGGTTTCGCTGGTGCAGGACTCGCTCGAAGGCATCGTGCCGACCGAACACCAGCAGGAAGCCGAAAAGGTGCCGGGCATCGACCTCGGCGCCGGTGCGGTCAACATGGTGCTGGATGTCCTCGACCTCAATCTTGAGATCGATAGCGGGCGGATTGCCCGCGATCCCGCCAACTATGACGCCAACCACAAGATGGCGCTGACCGGCGCGGATCGCTGGACCGATCCGGACAGTGATCCAAAGGCCGACCTGGACGAGGCCAAGGAGATGATCCGCCGCTCCATTGGGCGCTATCCCAACACGCTCACGCTTGGTCCCAACGCTGGCAATGCCCTCAAGGGTCACCCCAAGATCAAGGAACAGTTTAAGTATACCTCGAAAGACAGCATTTCCACCGACATGCTGGCCGCCTATTTCGACGTCAAGAAAGTGGTGATCGGCGCGGCGGTCTATCTGCCGGAGACCGCCGACGATGCGGCTCTCGCCAATGACGTCTGGGGCGATGATGCGATCCTCGCCTATGTGCCGGAAGCGGGCGACAATTTTCAGGTGCCGTCCTTTGCTTATACTTATGAGCTGACCGGCTATCCGCAGGTTGAACAGCCCTATTATGAGCGGCCTATCAAGTCGTGGGTCTATCCGACCACAGTTGAGCGCCGACCTATTCTGACCGGTGCTGAAGGCGGTTTCCTCTTTCAGAACGCGGGGTCGAAATGAGCGATCTCATATCAGTGACCTTGACCGGCCCCGCCAAGATTGACGGGCAACGCAAGCTTGCCGGGGCTACCGTCGCCGTCAGCACGACGCTTGCGCTTCAGCTTGCAGCATCCGGTGTCATCAATCCCGAAGTGGCGAAATCGCTGGCCGAGGCGATGCAGGACACACCGCTTGCATCGGATTTTAGGGCGGCAGTTGATGCCGCCGTGGCGGAGCGGATCGCGGAGCTGGACCGTGAAACCACAAACCTTGCCGCCGATCTGGCGGATGAGGCAAGCCGTGCGAGCAGCGCCCGCACCCGTGCCGCCGAACTCGAAGACCAGCTCGCCGCAGCCCAACGTCAGATTGTCGAGCTGGATCAAGAAACCGAGAACCTCACCGCCGATCTGGCGGATGCGATCACCCGTTTGGGCAAGGCAGACGCCCGTGTTGCCGAACTGGAAAAGCTGCTTGCTCCTGCGCAGGCTTCGCCCGCCGCCGATGCCGCCACGGAAGGCGCGGAGCAAAAGCCCGCCGCCAAGCCTGCCAAGGCCACGAAATAAGGTCCGTCCCTAAATCTCCCAAGCCGGACCTTTTGAGCGGGGCGGGTGGCCCCAGCCGCCCCGCTCATTTTTCGAAACTGGATCTCAATCACCATGACGCGATTTCTAACGGTTGATGACTTTACCGCCGCCTTTGGCCTTGCCGAAGTCTCGCAGATCGCGGGCATCGGCAACCTCAATGACCCGGCTGGCCGCAGCCTGGACATAACCAAGATTGAAGCCGCCATCATCTGGGCCGAGGATATTTTTGTCGGCTATGCCCGCGCCCGCTATCCCGTTATCGAGACGCTGACGCCGGAGGCAACGGCCCCAGTCATCAAAGGCCTGATTGCCGATGTGGCGCGCTACCGCCTGCGGGATAAGTCGGGCGGTCAAGGCCAAGTTGCCGACACCGTTAGAGATCGGCACGACGCCGCCATGGCCAATATCAAGGCCGTGGCGACCGGAAAGTTCGAGCTGCCGATTGCAGGCCTGCCCACCAATGGCGAGGCCGGGTCCGTCAGTTCGCAGGCTGTTGTGCCGCCGTCGCCGGTTCGCTCGATGCTTTACGGGTGGCGACCATGACAGATGCATTGGTTACGGCCCGTCCAGCGACCGTCATTGAGCAGGTTGAGGATGCGATGCTTGGCGAACTGAAGGTCAGCGTTTCCGGCCAATGCAAGGTCGAGGTATTTCCTAACGATCCAGCCCTTTACGATTTCAGCGGACTGCCCGCCGCTTTGCTCATCCACTATGCCGGATCACGGTTTGCGCCCGCCAAAGGCCCGGTCAGCACAAACCAAGCCCGCGCCATGGAATTTTCTCTGGTGCTGCTGGTCCGGTCATTGCGCGGCGAAGGCGGCGCTTATGCCCACCTTGAGGATATTCGCCTTGCCATCCAAGGCCGGGCCTTTGCCGGGGCCGGTCCTGCCATGCTCACCCGCGACCAATTGGACCAGGAGAAAGATGGCGTCTGGCGATGGGAAATCCGCGTCTCGCTGCCGATCCCTGCCGTTGCCCGAAACTACCAGACACCCGCGCCGTTCATGCGCCCGGCATTTTCTACCCCCTGAAGCCAGCATTTCCACCCCCTGAAGAAAGCCGAGGATATGGCAAAGACACCTGCAAGACAGTCCTATCGCTACTCCGGCCCTGTCACGCCGCTCGACATCGAGGGCGAGAGCCGGATGCTGTTTCCTGGCACGTCCTACCGCGACCTGCCGGAAGATCACCCCATTGTCACCAATCTCATCGAGCGAAAGCTGCTGGTGGCCGAGACCGTTAAGGCCGAAGCCGCGCCTGCCGTTGCCGATGCCGGTTCGGAAGGAGCCTGATCATGGCCGCAACGTTTCACCACGGCCCGGAGGTCGTAGAGCATAAGGACGGCGTCTCTGTCGTCCGCGACGTCAAGTCTGCCGTCACCTATGTCAACGGTACGGCCCCAATCCACCTCATTCATGACACGGCGGCAAAGCGCGCCGAATACATCAACAAGCGGGTTGTCATCCGCACCCGCACCGAGGCCGCAGCGGCCTTCGGCGAACATGTCGCTGGCTATACCATTCCCGCAGCTCTCGACGCGATCTTCGACCAGGGCGACGGCGGCACGATCATCGTCAACAATGTCTTTGATCCGGACACGCACAAATCAGGCACGACGCCCGATCCGGCAGCGGTGACGGTGCAGGAAATCAATGGCGGCATTTCTGCTGCCGGTGTCGCCAGGGGCTTTTCCGGCGCATACGAATGCTACAACACCCTCGGCTATTTCCCAAAAATCATCATTGCGCCTGGCTATTCGCCTTCCGCAGTTGTCCGCTCTGAAATGGATGTGGTGGCCTCCCGGCTCAACGCGATGGCAATCGCCGACCTGCCACTTGGCCTGACCAAGCAACAGGCGGCGGAAACACGCGGGACCACTGGCATGGCGAATACGTCCAGCCCCCGCGTGATCCTGACCTATCCGCATGTCGTCATTGAAGACACGACCGGGGCAGCGGAAACCCGACTGGACCCGCTGTCGTCGCGGCTGGCGGGCGTTATCATCGCCACGGATCTCGACGAAGGCTGGCACCACAGCCCATCGAACCGTGAGATCAAGGGTGTGGTCGATCTGGAAACGGCGATCAATTTCTATCCGTCCGACTACCAGAACGACACCAATTTCCTCAACGAAGTGGGTATCGTCACCGCAATGCGCTCGTTTGCGACCGGGTTCCGGACGTTTGGCAACCGCTCGGCAGCTTATCCCTCCTCGTCGCATGTCGAGAACTTCATCCATGCCCGCCGCATTCTGGACATGAGCCATGAGTCGATCATTTTCTACCTCATGAATTACGTGGACAAGATCGGCACCCGCGCCAACATCGAAGCGGTCGAGGAAGGGGTAAACTCCTATCTGCGCTCCAAGATCGGCGATGGCGTTTTTTACGGCGCAAGCTTCCTCTTCGATACCGCGAAGAACACGGCGGCCCAGATTGCCGACGGGCGGTTCTTCTACAAATTCGAGTGCCATCCGATTTCTGTGATGGAGCGGATCACCGTCGATAGTTACGTCGATACCAAGTTCATCGCCGACGCCTTGTCCTTGGCGGCCTGACCAGGAGCATAACACATGACCCGTAAAACCGGACAAATCACCCAGGCCGATTGCTACATCAACGAGGTCGATGTTTGCGGTCGGGTAGCCGAACTGGATATGGGCGAAATCGCCCATACCGAGATCGAGCACAAAACGTTGGGGCAGATCGGCGTCCTCAAACTGCCGGGCCGCCCGGTGGAGGCCATTGAAGGCAAGATCAGCTTCGAATGGCTGGACGAGGAAGTGTCGAGGTCGATCATGAACCCGACCAAGACGCACAAGATACAAATTCATTCGTATGTCGATATTTTCGACGCGGATGGCCTCAACTCCGATCAGTCTCACACCCTGATCACCCATATCGGGTTTCAGATGATGAAGACCGGTGGGCGCACCGCCAAGCTGGGCGAAAACCTTGCCCAGGAGCATGACATTTCCATCACCAGTTTCAAGCAGTCGGTCTATGGCGGCGAAACGCCGATCATCGAATTTGATGCCTGGAACAACATCTACCGCGTCAACGGCGAGGATGTCTGGCCCAAATAGCGGCCAGCCTTTTCCACCTTCAGCCTCAAATTTCTAACGCAGACCGAGGAATAATCCCATGACCGACAAAGACACCGCCACCGAGTTCAAGGGCGTCCGCGCCAAGCTTTTGGCCAACAAAGCCGCGAAATCCGGCTCTTACGATTTTCCCTTGAAGGAATGCGGCGTGACCGCAAGCGTCCCGAATTTCATCAATCACGGCCTGTGGATGCGGGCGCAACGGATCGCCAAGGGCGACACCTCGAAAGCGCAAGCGGCTTTCATCTGCGAGGCGGTGCTGTTCGACGGCGAAAAGCTGACTGTCACGGATCTCGCCGAACTGGTTCCAGCGGGTGACACGCTGGCGCTGATCAATGAGGTCTTCGGTGAGGACGAAGATGAGGGAAAGGAGAAAGCGGCCTGATATTGTCGTTGCCCGTCCAGCACCTCTTCATGATTGAAAAGGGCTGGACGCATGACGATCTGAATGGCATGACGGAATCAGAATTCGGCTGGTGGTATGGCGAGGCCATCAAGCTGGAAGAGGCGAAGGCAGACGCCATTCGGGATGCCTCTAAAAGCTGACCGGACACGGGTCCGGTCAATCTCACCTCAAGAACATGCGACCTCTGGCGGGCAACCGACCGGAGGTTTTTTTATGCGCTTTGCCATGATTTTCGAGGGCGTGGACCGCGCCACCAAGGTCATGGCAAAGATCATGGCGGCAGAAAAAGCAACCGCTGCCGCTAGCGCCAGCAATTCCAAGAAATCCGCGACTGCTGCCGAAGCGGCCACCAAAGCCACGGAAAAGCAATCAGCGGCAGTCGGCAAGACGTCTTCGGCCTTTCGGGCGATGGGATCTGCGGCAAAAGGTGCGTTTTCTGCTGTCAGGTCGGGGGCGCAATCGGCTTTCGGCGCAGTTGCCAACGGCGCGAAAGCTGCCAGCCGAACCGTCCAGGCACTGCACCGGCAAACGATCCAACTGGCGAAAACCGGCTTCAGCCAGGTCGCGACGGGCGGGCAAAAAGCATTTCGCGGAGTAGCGCTGGCAGGCAGTATCGGCGCTGCTGCCGCCGTCACCTCCTTCGGCGTTGCCGCAGGTGCCGCCACATCCATGGTCGATGTCGCCGCTCAGTTCGAGAAGTTTCAGACCATCTTGGAAACCACGGAAGGCTCCAGTGCCAAAGCGAAAACCGCAATGGCATGGGTGGCGGAATTCGCGGCAAAGACGCCTTACGAACTGTCTGAGGTTAACGAGGCTTTTGTGCAACTGCGCACCCGTGGCCTTGATCCGACGAAGGGCCTTTTGAAGACCCTGGGCGATACATCTGCCGCCATGGGAACGCCGCTTAAACAGGCGGTAGAGGCCGTGGCCGATGCCGTCACGGGCGAAAACGAACGCCTGAAGGAATTCGGGATCGTCGCATCCAAGACCGGCAATAAGATCACTTACGAATACACCAATGCTGCCGGAAAAACAGTCAAAGCGTCAGCCAAGGCAACGGATCGCGTCGCCATTCAGGCGACCTTGATGAAAATCTGGAGCGAAAAATTCGGCGGTGCGATGGAAAAGCTCTCCAGCACCTGGACCGGAATGATGTCCAATCTGGCCGATCTCTGGAGCCAGTTTCAATTGGGGGTCATGAATGCCGGGCTGTTCGACTGGATGAGGGGCAAGCTGAAATTTCTTCTCGACACACTTAATCAAATGAAAGCCGATGGCTCCTTTGATGCCTGGGCAAAAAAGATCTCCGAGAATATCATTTCCGTTTTTGAAGGGGCTTGGTATTTTGCCAAAGGCGTTTGGGAAACCTTCGAAAAGCTGAAAACCTACCTAACTGCCGCTTCAGATTATGTAGGCGGCTGGGAAAATTTGGCGGCTATTCTGGGCGCGCTTGTCTTTGCACCGGCCTTAATCTCTACCGCTGCTGGCTTGGTACAAATCGCCATTGGGCTTTCAATGCTCTCGGCGGCATTGATGGCTAATCCCATCATCTTGATTGTTGCCGCCATCGTGGCCGCCGCCGTGGCAATCTACGTCTATTGGGAACCGATCAAGGCGTTTTTCGCGGACCTCTGGTCTTCGATTTCATTGGGAGCCAGCGCCGCTTGGACCGCGATCAAGGCGTGGCTAGGCTTTGATCCTGTCGCGGCCTTGTCCTCGGCCTGGTCGTCTGTAGCTTCGGTGGTTTCGAACGCATGGGATGCACTGCCGCACCTGAGCTGGGATCAGGTTATAGCCGCGCTCGATTGGGTGAGTTGGATTTTCCCGCTGCGCTGGCTGGACTTCATCCCCGGTTTCTCTTGGGCTGGCATCATTTCCGGGGCGCTTGATTGGGGCCGTTATATCGTCAGTCTCGATTGGACACGCTATCTTACCTCGCTCACTTGGGCGGATGTATTGACCGGGCTTGATTGGTTGAGCTGGATTTCTCCCCTGCGCTGGCTGGATTTCATTCCCGGCTTTTCATGGGCTGGCATCATTACCGGAGCGTTGGATTGGGGCCAGTACATCGTCGGCCTCGACTGGACGCGTTACCTGCCGACGTTCAAGTGGCCGGATTTGCCAAGCTTCAACTGGCCTGACATTCCCATGTTAGAACTGCCGTCGCTGCCAGATGTTGCGGGATGGATCGGAGCCTTTGGCGATAAGGCCATGGTGGCAATAGAGGCGGTTTCCTCGCGCCTTGGCGGTGCGTGGAGCAAGGTCAAGTCTGCCTTCTCTTTTGGCGATCAGGAAGCCAAGGTCGCCGTCACCGATCCGGCCACCATTCAGGCCACGGCGGCGGCAACTGCCGCGTTGAAAGCAGACATGCAGGCTGTCGCGGCTATCGACACCAGCGCCGCCATGGAAAAGCTCCAGGCTGTTGACGCCGCCGCAAAGGCTATTCTGCCCGCCGTCACTGCCGCGATCCGGCAGACGGAAGTCTTCCTGGCTGGCGTCACATTCTATAATCAGGGCGCATCCCTGATGGATACGATGGCGGCAGGCATTCGCGCCCGCTCTGCCGTCGCCGTGGCTGAGATTGCCAAGGTGGCTCAAACGATGCGCGATCATCTGCCATCGTCCCCCGCCAAGATCGGCCCGCTGTCGGATATTCACCGGTTGAAGTTTGGCGAGACCATTGCCGGTTCTATTCGCGCCGAGCCGATGGTGAAGGCTATGCGGACGGCAGCGTTGGCCACAATGGGAGCGGCGGCGATAACCGCGCCTGCCATGGCAGCGCCCAGTGTCACGCCCGCAACGGTCGCCTCGGCCAGTGCCGCCAGCCCGGTATCCAGCCAAAGCCAGAGCGAGGTGGCGCGGTCGCAGATTGCCCGCATGTCGGTGCAAGCCGCACCACAATCTGCCAGCGCCGCCGCACCTGTCACCCTGCAATTCAGCCCAACGTTGACGATACCCGCGCAGGCTGGCCAGGGCGACATCAAGGCGGAGGTTGAGAAGATGATGCGTGACAGTGCGCGAATGCTCGCCGACCTGATGGACGAAGAACAGCGCCGTCGCGCCCGGAGGAATGTATGATCTATCTCCTCGGCTCCATCCCGCTCGGTATCGATCCTGTCACACCTCCGCTCGCGCAGGAATTCTCTTTCGCCAACACCTTTGCCCAACATGCCCCGACGCGGGGCAAGCCGGTGCTTCAGGAAATCGGCGAGGAACTGGACACGCGCAACTTTTCCTTCTTTTTCTCGGAGGAGTTCTGCGATCCAGCCGACGAACTGGCGAAGCTTGAAGCGGCCTTCGCGTTAAAAACCCCGATGCCGCTTGTGCTGGGCAATGGGTCATTTGACGGCAAGCGCTGGGTCGTTGAAAGCCTTTCTGGCCGGATCATCAAGACCAATCGCAGCGGCTCGCCCGTGCGGATCGAGGCAACGATTGGTCTTTTGGAAGACCCGATTGCGGGCGGCCTGTTCAGCCTGATCACGTCCATTGCCAAGTCTCGTGCGCCAGCCCTTTCCGGGTCCGCTTCCTCAAACCCTGAGGTGAAGAAATGACCGAGTTGACCGGTGATTATTTCGAATACACCACCGTCGCGGGCGACCGGTGGGATATGCTGGCCTATAGCTATTATGGCGACCAGTATAAGCAAACCGTGCTGATCGAAGCCAATCGCCACCTTTATCTCGACACGCTCACCGTGCCGCCCGCGATCCTGCCCCAAGGCGTGAAGCTGAAGATCCCAGTCATCGCCGAGACCGCAACCAATGCCGATGTGCTGCCACCGTGGAAAACGGCTAACCCAACCTATGGAGCAAGCTGATGGTGTCGCGGCCATACTTCTCATTGATCTACCAGGGCGTGGACATATCGTCCGAACTGGACCCGGAAACTACATCGATCACCTATACCGACAATCACCACGGCAAGGTGGACGAGATCGATGTGGCCGTTCAGGACAAGGACGGACGCTGGAAAGGATCATGGAAGCCGGAGCCCGGCGACAAGATGACCTTGACCATCTTTGACGGCCTGGGCGGCATGTTGCCCTGCGGTGATTTCGAGATGGACGAGCCGGAAGCCGAAGGCGACCGAGGCGGCGACAAGATGACCATTCGCGGGCTGGCCGCGCCGATCTCCAAGCCATTGCGCACCGCCAAAACCCGCGCCTTTGAAAAGCAGACCTTGCGCGCCATCGTTTCCAAGGTAGCGCAGGAAAACGGCCTTAGCCTGGAAGGCGAGATCGAGAGCATGACGTTTGAACGGGTGACGCAGCGGCGCGAACGAGACCTGGAGTTTCTAACGCGGCTGGCGGAAGACACCGGCCATTATTTTACCGTGCGGGGAAAGCGGGCCATCTTCACCTCTATCAAATCCGTGGATGGCCGGGCGGCAGCGCTGACGATCAGCCTCACGCAGATCGGCACTACCCTGACACGCTACCGGCTGAAAGAGCAAACCGCTGAGACCTATTCCAAGGCCAAGGTGAAGCACATGCATGACCGGGACAAGGAACTGATCGACGAGGAAGAGGAAGACGGTAACGTCAAGACCGGCGACACGCTCAATATTACCGGGGAGCGGGTTGAAAGCCCGACCCACGCCAAGGCCATGGCCCGCAGCCGTATGCATTTCAAAAACCGCAAACGCCGCAGCGGCTCGATCTCGCTGGTAGGTGATGTGCGGGCGCTGGCGGGCGTGGTGGTCGATATGACCGACTTCGGCAAATATTCGGGCAGCTACCTGATCGACCGATCCACCCACAGCATGTCGCGCAGCGGCTACACAACGGATGCGGAACTGGTCGATGCGCGCAAGTGATGAATACCGGCAAAACCCGACCGTGCGGCGTGGCGTGGTCGTGGACCGCGACCCGAAGACCATGCGGGTGAAAGTCCAGTTTCAGGACGAAGACGCCGTCGTTACCCAATGGATCGACGTGGTGGCCAAATCCGCCACCGGCGTTTCCGCCTTCCAGATGCCGGGCCAAAGCGACGAGGTCTGGTGCGCCATGGATGCCAAGGGCGAGGCTGGCTGCCTGATAGGTTCCCGCTACAATTCCAAAGACGCGCCGCCTGCAAACAGCAATGACGTGGTGACAGTGACGTTTGCGGGCGGTTTCATCCACCTCGACACCGCCAGCGGAGATGTCACTATAAAATCACCCGGGAGTGTAAATGTCGAAGCAGCGGGAGATGTAAAAATCGCCGCGCTCAATATCATGTTAGAAAGCGGCTCCCTGACCCATAACGGCAAAAATATCGGGCATGATCATGTGCATAGCGGGGTGATCCCTGGAGGAGGCGCGTCGGGTGAGCCGGTTTGAGGATAAATATCTTCGACCATAAAGACAGGCTGTCCGGTATTAAAAAATTAATTCTTCATACCTAGCTCCTTCCTTTGATCCTTCGTAAAGTAGCATCCCGCAGGAGCCATTTCCTTCGTGATCATGTAGCTCTCATCACCTTTGATGTGAAATACGAATAATCTGTCCATGTTATCTATTCTCCAGAAAGAGCATTCTCTATCTGATCCCATTTCATAACGGGGAGCACCGAGTGCACGATTAAGTGCCGAGTCAAGCCACCCGTCAGGCAACTCCGGTTTGGGATTTTTGCCAAATTTCCGAAGACGTCCTACGTCAAAAGAAATAGCTTCGACAACTCCATCCTTCTCTACACTGTGCTCGAAAATCATCCATTCGAAAACATCCGAAGGGTTTTTGAACACAATTCGTGTGCTGGACTTACTTTCGTTTTGATAAGGGTAAGCATCAGGGATTTTCTTAATTGGATCGCCAATCCTTATCTTGTCGAGACCGACAGGATAAGGCGAACCAGCAATAAATATATTAGCCTTCTGCGCCTCAAAAAGCTGCGCTTTCAGCTCTTTAATTTGCTTATCCTTGATTGCTGAAATGCTGGACTGCTCGCTCTGGACTGCCTCTATCTTAGAGGATAGATTTGCGATTTGCGCTAAATATTCCGAACTCTTCGTTTCGAGTACGACCTTTTCAGCCGCTATTTTGTCAAGGGCTGCAGCTTTTTGATCTAGCTTATTATTGGTGGACGCCAGCATGGTCGGAACGACCCACGTGAACGTGACTACGGTACATATCGAAATGGCAGTGGCTGCGGCCGCTGCGCTGAGAACTATGGGATTATCGGATAAACTTGGCAACGGTTACCTCACACGCCTTGATTCTGAAGTTGCATGATAAAATATCGATACAGGCTATAGGAGATGCGGGGAGACATTTCCACCGCACACGGCTGCTTCGTGCGTCGTTAAATCTTCTCCTCGGCAAGGAGTTGTTGGAATCGCTGACCTTCTTCGACCAACCATTCAGCATACGCCAAGATGTTTTCAAACGGTGTTTGCGCGTTTAAGAAGAGGTTCTGCGCGATGTCTTCCAAGGCGTCTCGGCGAGATTTTCGCCCGTATTTCACCTGCCTAACAAATTGGTATTTCGTGTCCAAACTCATCTGAAAATGCCTATTATAATCGGTAACGGCCAAACCTAGTTCCCGGTTCGCTGTTGTGATGCGCAAAGCCTCATCATAATCCACGTCATGTTCGGTATGAATATTTACTTGGCGAAGGGTGGCAAAAATGTCCTGGGGAGTGAGAACGACTTTTGGAATGTCGGGGTGGAGCCCAAGTAACTTGGTTTCAACGCTCCTGCAGTCTTGGCAAATATAGACCATTCGATGCGATCCGATGATCAGTGTCGTGCTTTCACTGGGATAGCGCCAACTGAGACTGGCGGTATTTGTCTCCAGTTCCCAATCTGGAATTTTGTGGATGCGTGCTGTCCAATCTCCTTTATTAGACCGGCGGCAAATCTCTCGTTTGCTCCGGTCGCAACACCCGCACTTCCACAGATCACCTACCTTGATCCATAATTTTTTGTCGTTAACCATTCTGCGTTCGAGTAAACGAAACTCATCTTCTGTCGGCCCGCTCTCCGTCGGTACAGGCTTCCGTATAGAGAAATTTCCATCTCCATCGTAAGCGACTGAGCGCTGTTCAAGCAGGGTGACAAGGTGCCGTTTAGCAATGATCGGACTGGCTTCGGATAGTCTGTCCCTGTAGTAGGAGCGGTCTTCAAATGACTGGTCTGCCCTCACATGGAGAATTTCCTTGCGGTGTTTGCCATTGGAAACCCGCTTCGCCATTCTCTTGGAAAAATCAATACGATCGTAAAAGTCAGCCTTCGCGTTTTCCCATATCTGGCGGGCTAAGTTCCATTCAATGACCGGAGTACCGTTAGCGCTTGGCCTTATGAACCTCATAATTTCGCGCGGGGAAAACGTGAAGTATTCATCCACATCGGGTATGCTGCTTTTAGCGCTCGCTTCGGCGCTGTTGCAGTCAGCGCAAATTAGGGTTGGCGCAAAGCGCGTGGTTAGGGAGACTATAGCGTGCCTTGTGATGTCCCGCTGGCGGTTATAGTCCACATCATCGGGATTGAGCGGGTTCAGGTCATCAAAAAATCTCTGGGCAAAATCGCTCAAATGGTCGTGATGCCATTCCAACTTGCACCGGAGCACTCCAGATCGGCTGAGCCTCGCTATCTCAGCTTTACATCTGTCACAGCATGGACAATGCCAAGTCACTGGAGTTTTCGACCAAGCAAGATTGAGATCTAACTTAGAGGTATTGAATTGCTTCAGAAGAGCCTTGGTCTGCTCACTCCACCGCCCGTCATTTTCCGGCGCTAAATGTGCCAGCTCCTCATCCCGCATGTGCTCAATATCAGGAATTTTTATTGTCACAACGCTATTATCGCTCACCGATAAATCCCTCGACGGTAGAATCGAATGCTTGAGCAAGCTAAATTACAGTAACAGACAGAATTCTGTAAGCTGGCACCTCATCTTGAATACAACCTTCAATGACGTAACCTTGCCTACAGAACTTATTTTCGCTATGCCTTGATTTCAGGAAAACGATCCGCCTACCCACATCATGACCGGACCCATGTCCGGTCATTTTCGTTTCTGGCCACCGCTACCTTGTCGGCATGATCGACAAGGACACCATCACCCACCGTCATTGGTCCCTGCAAGTGGGCCGCCTGAACCCGGAAACCGGCGTGAGCGCCGATGTTTTCGGTTCGGTTGTCCTGGCGCTGGACGACCTGCATCAATCGATTGCCAATATCATCATGACCCCCAAGGGGTCAGTTCCAACGGAGCCGGAAAAGGGCTGCGATGTGCTTTCCGCCATCGACAAGCACCCGGATGTCGGCATTCCGATCCTGACCCGCGAGATCACCGATGCGCTGACGATCTGGGAGCCGCGTATTGTGGTTCAGAAGGTCACGGTGACGATGACCGCCTTTTCGCATTTCAAGACGCAGGTCTCATGGCGTCCGATTGAAAGCGTGATGGACGAGTTGCTGATGACGGAGGTCACCTATGGCTGATCCCGTCAAGCGGACGATTGAAGATCTCCGCGCCAATGGTGCGCCTGACTTTTTCGAGCGTGACCCGTCAGTGCTGAAGGCGACCTACAAGGCCCAGTTCGAGAAGGTCACCGGGCGCACGCTCTACCCGGCGCAGACGGAAATGTACCTCATTGAGTTGCAGGCCTACGCTCATTCGCTGCTGGCCGAGGCCGCCCAGACCGCCACACTGCAAAACACCGCCGTCTTTGCCGAGGGTGTGCATCTGGAAAATCGCGGCGCGTCCGTCTCTACCTTCCGGCTTCTGGCGCAGCCTGCCAGCACCACATTGCGCTTTACGCTTTCAGCGGTCCGGGACGTCGAGACGGCCATTGCGAAAGGAACGCGAGTGGCGTCAGGCAATGCCGTGACCTTTGCCACAGACGCCGATCTGATCATTCCAGCTGGAGCT
Organism: Agrobacterium vitis; assembly: GCF_037039395.1. Lineage (NCBI taxonomy): Bacteria > Pseudomonadati > Pseudomonadota > Alphaproteobacteria > Hyphomicrobiales > Rhizobiaceae > Gillisella > Gillisella vitis. Next base: position 2,683,988 of record NZ_CP146242.1, read on the forward strand.
TTGACCGGCGATGTGAGTGCGACGGCTGAAACGAGCGGCGCGACCTGGAACGGTCTGGCTATCGGCACGGTCAAAGACATTCTCGACCCGGTGGCCTATGTCACCAGTGCCGCCAATATCACGGTGGTTTCTGGCGGCTCCGACATCGAGGACGCCGAGCGGTTCCGGCTGCGGGTGGTCAATGCTCTCTTCACCATCGCCAAGACCGGCCCGAAAAACGGCTACCGCGAACATGCCCTGGCGGTCGATCCAGATATCATCGACGTGGCCGTGGTGCGCCCGGAGCCGGGCAAAATCAACATCTATCCGCTGATGCGCACCGGCCTGCCGAGTGCCGAGCTGAAGGCAGCGGTGTTGGCCTATCTGGACCCGGAGACATTGCGGCCCATGGGCGACGATGTGACGGTTCTTTCGCCGGAGCCAGTAGATTTTAATCTGAGGCTGACAATACGGAGTACCTCGGCAATTCCCGGCCTTGAGGCTTCCTGCCATGCCGCCGCGATTGCCGCCTTCACACCCTATACCCAAAGCCTAGGTTCGCAGGTCGCACCATCAGCGATTATCGCTGCGGTCAAAGCGGTTTCCGGCGTGACTGACGTGGTCCTAACCAGCTTTGCTTTCACCGATCTGGCCGCGCACCAGTTTGCAAGGCTGGCCTCGCTGACATTCAATATGGTGGTGAAGACCGATGTCTGATCTCATCCCCGTCGATCTGGTGACACCCGGCGTCAATGACGAGCGTTCCCGCACCTTCGCCGCCACGCTTTCGGCTATTCTCGGCGAGTTTCAAACCTCCTCATTACTCATTCAAGACGCGCTGACGGTCGATGCAAAACTGCTGCCGATCATGACCATTGAGCTTGGCATGAGCGACTTCATGACATCAGGACTTCTGGAAACCCATGTCCGGCAATTGCTGGCCCGCGCCCCGGATATTCACGCCATGACCGGCACGGTGGCCGGTGTTCGCCGGGCGCTTGGAGCCTTGGGCGTGACCGTGGATTGGGTTCAATGGTGGCAAAAACAGCCACCCGGCCAACACGACACCCATGAGGTGGTCGCCTATGTCAACGAGCACCTGCTGGAAGGCCAGGAGGCATTGCTGACATCGGAAACGCAATATGCGGTTTTGCGGGTGATCCGTGCCGTGCAGCGGTGGTCGCAGGAGATCGACTTCAAGCTTGGCGTCGGCTTTTCGTCGTCGGTCGGGATGGCTGGTGCAGTACAGACCGCTACCATCCTCAAGCCTTCCGCCCAGGCGGTCACGGCCATGCCGGAGGCGCGGATCGGCGCGGTTAGCACCGCTGCCGCCGCCCATGTGCTACGCCCTTCAGCCAACGCGACCTCGCAACACCCGCTTGCTGCACTTGCCGCTTTCGTCGGCTGTTCCAGCGTTCAATTCATTTCCGCCAGCATGGATGCGCGCACATGAAAGCCCTTATTCCTGTCCTGACCCGCGCCGGTATGCGGGCCGTCTTTAACGCCAGTCGCGACGGCCTGTCCGCCAAGGTCTCGCATCTCGCCTTTGGCGATAGCGCCTATTCGCCGACCGGCGATGAGACGGCGCTCAAATCCGAAAAGGTCCGCATTCCGATTGCAGGCGGTAGCTGGGTCGGTGATTTCACCGTCCACATGACCGGCCTGCTCGATGCTGGGCCGAGCTTCTGGATTAAAGAGTGCGGCATGATCCTGTCGGACGGTACGCTTCTCGCGGTCTGGTCCGATCCGGCAACGCCGCTGGCCTACAAGACGGATGGCGTTCCCATCGTCACCGCTTTCGATCTGACGCTGGAAGCCCTGCCAAAAGGTGCCGTTACCGTCCAGGCCGGGAGCGTGGACCTGTCGCTGTTCTTCGGCGTCGAATTCGCCCGAATGGCCACGGCCATCACTGACAATTTCAACCGGCATATGGCGCAAGCCGCAGAGATTGCCGAGCTGCGGCGACAAATCGCCTCCATCAACGCCCGTATGCGCTAACACCCACCACTCAGAGGACCCGACATGAGCCTGACGGAAGACATTGCACAACTGGTTGCCCGCACGAATGCGCTGCTGAATACATTTGAAGCCAAGGAAGCGGCCATCAACGCCGCCGTACAGGCTGCGGTTAATACGGCTGCATCGAACCGCCGTGACGTATGGGTTGACCCGGTAAAGGGTAACGACGCCAATACGGGGATAGCCCCTGCGACTGCCTTCCTGACACTGGACCGGGCAATCGAAGCCACGGCACACGCAAGCGCAGTATTCATCAACTTGCTTGGTGACGTAACCATGCGAAAGCGCATTACAACCTATTCAACGGTCATCTCTATTCAGGGCATGGATGGCGTGAACGAGCTCAATCGACCGCTTCGAAAAATCAGTTTTGCGCCTTTGGCCAGCAATTCCCCCAATGCTTATAGCAATACATTTAGCGCGGGAATTGAAATGGCATCGCGCCTCGGGATGCGGACCGAGGCTATTCAGTTCGTCATTCCTGACATGCCCTCAACCACAACAACCCGCAACATATTCGGCATTCACTTTGGCATGACCCTCACAATGCGCACCGGTGGAATTTACTGCGACAATGCCGCGACCGTAGCGGTTTTGTTTTCACCCTGGTTCATGGGGCCGATCGACCTCTGGCTATCCGATGTCACGATTGGAACCAATGCTCGTGGCCATATCCTAGATGGCGTTGCCGCAAACGCCGACCCTAACGCCACCAAGTTCTTCCGGTCCAACGTAACAGCTCTTTAGGAGGCTATATCAATGTCAGTCGATGCATCTCTTCTTATTCCGCCAGCAACTACTTCGGTATTGAGTGTCGAATACAAGGGTGAGCTTTTTATTGGCTCCACCGCCGATAGCCTCGCCGAGGCCGGTGTTCCCGATACCGTTATCAAGCAGGCCAAAGCTTACCAGCACCGCGAAGCCGTCAAAGCTGAATGCCGCCGTCGTATCTACGCGGTCGGCTCATCCGAGGCGCAAATGAACGTCACGTCGATGACCGCCGCCATCAGCGCCAAAACGGAAGCCAATCGAACAGCACAGGAAAAGGCCATCGTTGCCGCCGCCAGCCAGTCCATCGAATGGGTGACGGCCATGCGCGGTCGGTTCGCGGAGTTGGCCGAAGATATGGAGGCCAACTATCTGGCCGACGCAAGCTGGCCGGAATGCCCTCAGGCCGTGATCGATCTCTATGCGCAGTTCTGATTTCGTATAGCTACCGGGTGCCGGGGCAAAGCCCCGGAAGACGGGTCTAGTTTGCCGACCAACCCCGTCCGACATCAAGCACGCTCAACTGTCCACCCGTTCTGCCCGAAGGCAGAGCGCGGTCATAATCGGAATCTTGAGCGTTAGAAAATGAAAAATATCCGTTGCGGCACATGCACCGCCCTTTTGTTCAAGGCAGGGCGGGCATTCGCCGGAGACATCGAAATAAAGTGCCGCCGTTGCGGCACAATCAATCACTTGAGGCCAGCCGAGCCCGTACCAGATCGCCAGGAGCGGCCAAACGGAGAACCGGCTTATAATGCCAACTGAAACTGACCTGCCGCCTTTGCCGCCTCAAGCCCAAAAGGCCCCATCCGGTCTGCGTTACCGAGAGCAGTACGGTGTGATCCTCGTTTGCGAGGATGAAGATGCCCAGGAGCGGCTTTACGGGGCTCTTGCCGACATTAAGAAATCCAAGATCAAGGTGGTTGTCACATGAGGCTTGATATCATCAATTCCTGCCCCGACTTTGACAGCTACCGTGCCGCACGGGTCAAATCTCTGTTCAACGTCGAAGATGCCAGCCGTTTCGAACTGTCGGCAGACCTTGAGATTGACGACATGGACTGGAGCGTCGGCCTCATCGTTGGGCCTTCAGGATCGGGGAAAACCTCGCTCGGTCGGCAAATGTTCGAAACCGACCGCATGGCCAGCCTGGACTGGCCGCAAGATCGACCGATTATTGACGTGATTGCCAATGATGGCGATTTTGATGATGCCACTGCCGCTTTGGCTTCGGTCGGGCTTGGTTCGGTTCCGTCTTGGCTGCGCCCTTACCACGTTCTTTCTAACGGTGAGAAATTCCGGGCAGACCTTGCCCGGATCGTCTGCGATCAGCCGCAGGAGATTGTCATTGATGAGTTCACCAGCGTGGTGGACCGGCAGATTGCCAAGATCGGTGCGCTGGCCTTCGGCAAGGCGTGGCGGCGTACCAAAGGTCGCGCTGTCCTGCTGTCCTGTCATTACGATATTATCGACTGGCTCGACCCCGACTGGATCTTTGACACGGCGACAGGTGTGTTCACCGGGAGGTGTCATCGGCGACGCCCTCCGATCAACCTGGAAATCCGCCAGACCGGTTGGGAATGGTGGCGATATTTTGAGCCGCATCATTATCTGAAAGTACCGAACGCCATTGCAGCGCGCTGCTATGTTGGCTTCGTGGATGGTCAGCCTGTTGCGCATCTTGCGATGTCAACCCGTCCTGGCTTGACCGAGGGCCGAGCCTGCCGCCTCGTCGTCATGCCGGAATGGCAAGGAGCGGGAATCGGTCTAAGGTTTCTCAATACCGTTTGCGCCGCATGGCGTAGGGGGCAAAATCCCTATGCGCTGCCGCTACCGACCCTCATCAACACGTCTCATCCCGGCCTGATCAAAGCTCTGCGCCGTCATCCCCTCTGGGCGCAGGTGTCAGTGTCGCTTTACGGGAGCGCGAAGGCTCGAAGCGCCGCTGGCATCTCAAGATCGGCGGGGCGGATCAAGGCAGGCTATGGCGGCCACTTCCGAGCGGCGCAAGGGTTTCGGTATGTTGAGGGGATAGACCTTCGATAGCCGAGTGGTGATTTTGTTTTCGTGTCCAGAAGCTAATGCCGATCTGTCCGAAAGGTCGCGCCGCGCCACACCTGTTTCAATCTGAACCTGACAGACTCTAAGTGGAGCGGATGCCGCGCCACGCAAAGATCGGCAAAATAAAACCACCGATGACCGGTGTTTAAAACTCTGGTTTTTTGAAGAATGGTAGCGGGAGGCGGACTTGAACCGCCGACCTTGGGGTTATGAATCCCACGCTCTAACCACCTGAGCTATCCCGCCGCACCTCAAGGACTTTGCTTGTCGAGAAAGCTGTCCGAAGCGATGGGCGGCTTATAAGGCGAGCGTCGTTGCAAAGTCAAGCAGGCAAAATGCAAAAAAGGACCGCCGGTGGCGATCCTCTGGCAATAGGCGGATTTTGCCTTGGGACAACAACCAGTTAGGCGGCTTGTGCGCCCGCCAGAAGTGCCTTCAGGAAGGCCTCGGCTTCGGCCTGGCGTTCCGAGCGTTCGATAAAGCCGCCGCCATAGACGCGGGCATCGGCGCCTTCGCCCGAATAGAGCACGCAGGCCTGGCCCGGCGCAACGCCAGCTTCCCCCATATCGAGGTCGACATAGATGCCGGTTTCATCGGCATGCAGGGTGGCCGGGGCAGGGGGACGGGTGGAGCGCACCTTGGCAAAACAGGCAAAACCGCCGCTCGCCTCATCCTCGATGGCGCGGTCGCCCAGCCAGTTGATATCGCGCAGATAGACGCGGCGGGTTTCCAGCGCTTCACGCGGACCGACGATGACCCGGCGCGACCGGGCATCCAGATAGACCACGTAAAGCGGCTCGCCCGTGGCGACGCCCAAGCCTTTGCGCTGGCCGATTGTGTAATGCAGGATGCCTTCATGCTGGCCCAGAACCCGGCCATCGAGATGGACGATATCGCCGCTCAAAGCCGCATTCGGCTTCAGCTTGTTGATGATATCGGCATATTTTCCCTGCGGCACGAAACAGATATCCTGGCTGTCGGCCTTTTGCGCAACGACGAGGCCCATGTCCTCGGCCAGCTTGCGGGTCTCGGCCTTGGACAGGCCGCCCAGCGGAAAGCGCAGATAGTCGATCTGTTCCTGGGTGGTGGCAAACAGGAAGTAACTCTGGTCGCGCTCGCTATCAATCGGGCGAAACAGGGCGCGGTGGCCCGGATCGTTCGGCAGAGGCGTGGCGCGTGAACGGATATAGTGGCCGGTGGCCAGCGCATCGGCCCCAAGCTCGCGGGCAGTGGCCAGGAGATCGGCGAATTTGACCGTCTGGTTACAGGCCACGCAGGGGATTGGCGTTTCACCGGCGATATAGCTGTCCATGAACGGATTGATCACGGTGTCGCGAAAGCGCTGTTCGTAATCCAGCACATAATGGGGAATGCCCAGCGTCTCGCAGACCCGGCGCGCATCGTCGATGTCCTGACCGGCGCAACAGGAACCGGCCCGATGCACGGCGGCGCCATGATCGTAAAGCTGGAGCGTGATGCCCAGCACGTCATAGCCTTCGCGTTTCAACACTCCCGCCACGACAGAACTATCGACGCCGCCTGACATGGCGACGACAACGCGGGTGTCTTCCGGCTTCTTGTCAAAATCCAGCGTGTTCACGAAGTTAAATCTCTTCAGGCCTGCAGGCGAGCGCAATCTTGATCGTCCCAAGGCGGATGCAGGCTCTTTTCGGCCTCGGTGTTTCACCCGTTGATATAGAAAGGATTGCGGGGACATGCAAGGCCGGGGCAATTTGGCCGCAAAACGCGTATTTTGCCGGTTGCATCAAATGGTAGATGTTAAAATTTTACTCTCCTTATAGGAGTATTTCCCCTAAATTTGCATTGAACTTTAGCATGTCTTAATGTCTTCCCGCATAAGCTGTGGGCGAATCCTCATGTTTCTCAGGGAAACCGCCATGTCCTGGCTTGTAAACGTTTCAATCAATAAGCGAATCTTGATGGCGCTTGCTTTGCCGTTGCTGGCGGTGACCTTTCTGGTCGTTCAGGATGTAAAGGAGATGTGGACCGCCGATCGGCAAATGCGGCACGTGGTCGAGCAGACGAGCGAACTGGCGGCTTTGGGCAATGCTGCGCATGTCTTGCAGGTCGAGCGCGGTTTGACGGCGGGCTTTATCGGCTCGAAAGGCGTTTCGAATGGTCCCGAGACTGCAAAAGGCCCGCTCGGCGACGGACGCTGCCATCGCCGTTTTGTCATCGCTTTCGAACGGGGCTGCACAACGCGGTAGCGAGGACCTTTCACAGCGGTTTTCCACGATCCAGCGAAAGCTGTCGGGTATTGGCGCGACGCGGCAGGCGGTCGATGGATTGTCGATGTCCGGCGCCGATGCGTTCGGGTTTTATACCTCTACAATCGCCGAGGTTATCGATCTTGCCCGCGATCTGCCTTTCAATGGGGTGGATGCCGATCTGCTGCGGCGTGTCACCGGGATCGATCTCCTGATGCGCGCCAAGGAATTGGCCGGTCAGGAACGCGGCATGGGCAATGGCTTCGTGGCGGTCGGGAAGATGGACCCGGGCCGTTTCATGAATTTCGTAGTGATGGCGGGCGCGCAGGACGCTTACCTCAGCGCCTTCCTGGCGCTTCTGCCGCCACAAGAGACAAAGGCCGCGGCTGAAAAGCTTGCCGCGGTCTCTCAGGATGTTCTGGTGTTGCGTGCTCGTCTTTTGTCTGGCGGCGCCTCCGCCGACCTGTCTGGTCTTGACGCCAAGGCATGGTTTGCGGCGGCGACGGCCCGCATCAATGTCATGAAGGATGTGCAAGGCCAGGCACTGAACACGATTGCCACGCTTGCCTCCCAAAAGGCGGATAGTGCCCGCGCAACGCTGATCATGGATGCCCTATCCTGTATAGTCGGCGAGGCGATCGTCATCGGCCTTTGCCTTTACATGGCAGGCACGGTCGTGCGTCCTTTGAGGGGACTGACAGATAGCATGGGCCGGCTTGCCGAAGGCGAGATCGGTCAGGCGACCATCTCGGTTCGCAAGGACGAGATCGGCGATATGCAGCGGGCCGTCGATGTCTTCCGCCAGGCTGCCATTCGCAATGGGGAACTGGAAGTCGAAGCCGAGCAGGCCCGCCAGCGGACCGAGCGTGAGCGAGCCGAGATGCAGCGACAGGCTGAGGAAGAGGCCGAGCGCCTGGTGCTTCAGGCGACCGGCGCCTTGGCGGAGGCGCTGCAAAGCCTTGCCTCCGGCAATATGACCTGTGAAATAGAACGGCCACTGGCGTCGCGCTTTGAAAAGCTGCGGAACGATTTCAACCTCTCGATCACGACCTTGCGTGAAACCTTGTTGCAGGTCGATCATTCCGTCGCTGCCGTGGATAACGGTGCCCAGGAGGTTTCTGCCGCGTCTGCCGATCTGGCCCGCCGCACCGAGCGGCAGGCGGCCTCTCTGGAGGAGACGGCGGCGGCGCTGGATGAAATCACCAGCAATGTGACCTCGACGTCGAAACGCACCGGCGAGGCGCGCGAGATCGCTCGCAACGCCAGCCTGAGAGCGGAAAAGTCAGGAGCTGTCGTCAACCAGGCTATTTCCGCCATGCAGCGGATCGAGCAATCCTCCGATCAGATCGGCAATATTATCGTGGTGATCGATGAGATTGCGTTTCAGACCAATCTTCTGGCGCTGAATGCGGGTGTTGAGGCTGCACGCGCAGGCGAAGCGGGCAAGGGCTTTGCGGTCGTTGCGCAGGAAGTGCGGGAACTGGCGCAGCGTTCGGCCAAGGCCGCCAAGGAGATCAACGCGCTCATTCACAACTCTGCCGCAGCGGTCAAGGATGGCGTCCGGCTTGTTGGCGAAACGGGTGACGGGCTGAAAGACATTGGCGGATTGGTGCAGGCCTTTGCCAATCATATGGACGCGATTGCCTCGGCAGCTCAGGAACAGTCCGGCGGTCTTTCGCATATCAATGCATCGATCAATACCGTGGATCAGACCACCCAGCAAAACGCGGCCATGGTTGAGGAAATGACAGCCGCTGGTGTGGGCCTTGCTCAGGAAAGCACCAACTTGAAACAGATGATTTCGCGGTTCCAGCTTCACCGCCAGGGTATGGCGCACAGCAACAGTCAACCGCAATGGGAAGCAGCCTGAGCGGGATTTCTTCAGAAAGCGCGATGCATTTTTCGGATTGAACAGGTTCGCGCTTTATCCTTGTTGTTCTGCATATACGTTATCGTTCAACTGATCCCAGTTGAACGCGACATGCTTCAGAGTTCGTTTAGCTCTGCTCTATGCCGTTGCATGGCCAGAAAGCGGCGATAATCCCGGTCATAACAGGGCTTCATCGCAGGATTGGAGCGGACTGCTCGCCCTTTAACGCCCATGGCGGCGCCGGCCTGGGCCAGATCGGCATAAAGCCCGCTTGCGGCTGCGGCGTTGATGGCGGTGCCAATCAACACGGCATCGGTGTCGTCGGCCACCACCAGATCGCAGCCGGTCGCTTCTGCGTAGAGCTCGACCAGCAGCGGGTTTTTGACATGACCGCCGGTCAGATGCAGGCGTAGCGGACCACTGCCATTTTCTCCATTCCCCCCATGTCCATTGTCGCGCAGCATTTCGACAATCTGGCGCAGGCCAAGCACGATGCCGACGCAGGTTCGCCAATAGAGACGGCAGAGGCCGTCAAACGAGGCATCCAGCGTCAGGCCGGAGATTGTTCCGGTCAGGTTCGGGTCGGCAAAGGGCGAACGGTTGCCGTGAAAATCCGGCAGGACGTTGATTTTCTGGCCGAAAGACACGCCTTCCTCGGCGCGCAATGCAGCGATCCGGTCAATGATGCGGCGATGATTGTCGATGCTCGGTTCGCCGCCTTCCGCATGGCTGCGCACAATATGGTTGAGAAGCGCGCCGGTGGCCGATTGTCCGGCCTCCATCAGCCAGAGATCGGGAAAGATCGCCCCGAAATAAGGCCCCCAGAGGCTGAAGCCGTAAAGGGGCTGGGGCCTGAGCGCGATCAGGCAGCTGGACGTGCCGCCGATCATCGCGACATGGTTGAGGTCAGGGTCGGACAGATCTGTCGATCCCAGCACGCCGAGCGCGCCTGCATAGGCATCGACCATGCCAGCGGCAACGGGAATGCCGGCCATAAGCCCCAGCGCCTCTGCGGCCTCGGTGCTGAGTGTGCCGACGCTTTTGCCGACTGCGACCGCCTCTTGCGGTAAGCCTGCGCGGGCCACTAGGTCATCCAGCCCGACGCGATTCAGAAAATCCTGCTGCCAGCCGGGTTTGCTATGGCCGAAAAACGTCCATTTCGATGTCAGGGTGCAGAGCGAACGCGCCGTGCTGCCCGTCGCCTTCCAGGTGAGGAAATCAGCGAGATCGAAGGCGGAGCCGAGCCTTTGCCAGAGATCCGGGCGATGACGCTTCAGCCACATCAGCTTGGGGATTTCCGCTTCCGGCGAGATCACCCGGCCATTGTGGTGCAGCACCGGATGGTCGAGATCTCCGCATTCTTCGGCTTCAGCCGTGGCACGGTGATCCAGCCAGGCAATGGTGTCGAAACCTTCTTCCTCATTCAGGCAGAGCGGTTGATCGCTGCGGTCGCGCAATACCAGCGAGCAGGTGGCATCGAAGCCGATGCCCGCAATGGCTTCGGGGGCGATACCAGCCTCGCCAAGGGCTGCCTTGACCGCGATGCAGCAGGCCTCCCAGATATCCTGAGAATTGTGTTCGCCGCGCTCATCGCTTGGGCGTGAAAGCAGGATCGGGTGCTCGCGCCGCGCCAGCAGGCGACCGGTGCGCGATACGACACCGGCGCGCGCACTGCCGGTGCCGACATCCACCGCAATCAGATGATCTCGCATGATGAATTTGTTTCCGCCCTGATGCTTTCAGTTCGTCCCAAAATGGCCGCTGACGGGCTGCAAAAGGCAATTTCTGCGCTGAGCTTGATGCATTCGCATTTCCGGACGAAAAACCGCTTCGCACTTTTTCTGGAAATGCTTGTGCTCACGTACTTGAGTACGCTCCGCGCCGATACTCGAAATCACCATTTTCGCTAGGCCAACAGCAATTTTTGAACAAACTGTCATAAAACAAACTGAACCAGATTGGCCATAACGTCAAATTTTCCGTCCGGCTTCAGGGCGTCAATACTGTCGTGATAGGTTTCGCCTGTCGCATGGCCGCCGCCGGTGAAGGCTAAGGCGCGCATGCCAGCGGCGCGGGCGGCGGTGAGACCCGCGGGGCTATCTTCCACCACCACGCAGTGGTGTGGGGGGATTGCCATTTTCTCGGCGGCGTAAAGAAACAGGTCCGGTGCGGGCTTACCGTTCTTGACCATGGTGGCGCTGAAAATATGTGGCTGAAAACGCTCGATCAGCCCGGTGACACTGAGTGATAGAGCGATACGATCCGGCTGGCTGGAGGAGGCCACGCACCAATGAATGCCCGCTTTGCTGAGATCATCAAGGGCTTTGAGTAGGCCGGAAATGGGCTTTAAATCCTGCCGCAAGCGCTCATAGAGATGAGTGCGCAGGCTGGTCAGAAAGCGGTCGCCAATGGCAAACGAAAACTCCTCGCGGGCCACCTCCACCACGGTGGCCATGCTGCGACCGAGGAAGTGGCGATAGACATATTCCGCATCAATCGCCACGCCTGCTTTTTGAAACTCGGCCACCATGACCTCGACCGAGATCGGCTCGCTATCGACAAGCACGCCGTCGCAATCGAAAATCACCAGCTTGGTGGCCGGGTCGTGCATCATCTCATTCCTTTGCAGCATTTCCAGCAAAAGTGGGAACCGGTTTTGCGTCCGGAAATGCGTTTATACTTAAGCCGCTGCAAGAGTGCCATCCACGTAGCTTTGCAGGGTCTGTGCTGTGCCATGGGTGCGAAGGCTTGAGAGTGTTTTTGCAAACCGCTGTTTAAACACTTCATTTTGCCCAACAATGCCAAAAATATCGTCCAGCGCAAGGAATAGCAGCGGATCTTGTCGCGAGGCAATGGCGGTTTTTTGCAAGCGTTCTGCACTGGCGTCGTTAAACACAATCGGCTTGCCGCTATCAGTGGTGCCCTCGAAATAATGGCACCACAGGGCGGAGACCAAGGCCAGCCCGGTGACATCCAGCCCCTTGGCGAGACGATCCGCCGTTGTGGGCAGAATGAATTTTGGCTGACGGTTGGAGCCATCCTGCGCAAGACGCGGAATGGTGTCGCCGATCTTCGGGTTGGAGAAGCGGCTCTCGATCAGCGTTGCGTAATCCTGCAAGCTGGTGTTGGGCACGGGCGGCACCACGGGGATGATTTCATCATGGGTCAGCTTGGCAAGAAAAGCGCGGATCAGTGGGCTTTCCATGGCTTCATGCACGAAGTGAATGTCCATCAGCGCCGCCGGATAGGCAATGGCCGCATGGCCGCCATTGAGAATGCGCAGCTTCATCAATTCATAAGGCGCGACATCCTCGACGAAAGTGACGCCAACCTCTTCAAAAGCGGGACGACCGAGCGGGAATTTATCCTCCAGCACCCATTGCTTGAACTCCTCGCAAAACACGGGCCATGCATCATCAATGCCGTAAGTGTCGCGGGTAATGTCAATCTCGCGCGGGCCGGTGGCGGGGGTGATGCGGTCCACCATGGAATTGGGGAAGGCAACGTGGTGGTGAATCCACTCGGCAAAATCGGGATCAGACAGTTTGGCAAGACCGATGATGGTGGCTTCCGTCACCTCGCCATTACCGGGAATGTTATCGCAGCACATAACGGTAAACGGTGGGATATTGGCGGCACGGCGGGCCTTGAGGCCTGCGATGATCAGGCCAAACACGGTTTTGGGCTGGTCGGGGTTTTGCGCATCCGCCACGATGGCCGGGTGTTTTGGGTCAAAATGACCGGTGGCGGGGTCGATGAAATAACCGCCTTCGGTGATGGTCATGGAGACAATGCGAATGGCCGGGTCCGCCAGCTTGGCAATGATGCCGTCAAAATCCGGTGCAGCGATCATATCCACCATCGGTCCGGTGACGGTGGCGGCACTCTTCGCCACATCCTGTTCCACCACTGTGGTCAGGTAATCTTGCCCGGCCAGCTTGTCTTTCATGGTGGCATCGGAGGGAAGCACGCCTGCGCCGACAATCGCAAAATCGAGGTCTTTGCCGAGGTTGAACAGCTCGTGCAGGTAGACCGCTTGGTGAGCGCGGTGGAAATTGCCAACGCCGAAATGGACAATGCCTGATGTGAGGCTTTCGCGGGCGTAGGTGGGGATGGCAGCTTTTGCGGCTGCGTCTGGCAGGGTGGAAAGGGAGAGTTTTATGGTCATTGGGTTAGGTCCTGAATGAATTTTGGGAAATGGGTGAGGCGGTGCAATGTCGGAGATGGATCATGTGGCTTGGTGGCTTCGCCCCCCTCATCCGGCTGCCGCCACCTTCTCCCCGCTGGGGAGAAGAAGCAGGTTGCAGACCTCAGTCCCCGGAATGGATGGGTTTGGAACAAGCGATTGATGATGTTTGCTTTTTCGAGGTGCCATATCCGTAATGCCTCTTCTCCCCAGCGGGGAGAAGGTCCCGGCAGGGAGATGAGGGGGTGCGAAGCCCATCTCAATAGAGGCTGTCGTGAACCCTTCATCTCAACTCATCCAATTGCCGCCATCGACGTTATACGTCTGGGCCACCACGTAATCCGCCTCACTCGAGGCCAGAAAAATCGCCATGCCCGTGAGATCCTGTGCAGTCCCCATGCGGCCAAACGGAACCGCTTCACCCACCAGCTTTTTCTTCTCGCCGGGAGCGCGGTTTTCATGCTTGGCAAACAGCGCATCCACACCATCCCAATGCTCGCCATCAACCACGCCGGGGGCGATGGCGTTGACGTTGATGCCATGCTTGATCAAGTCCAGCCCCGCCGATTGGGTGAGCGAAATAATCGCCGCCTTGGTGGCGCAATAGACCGCCACCAGCGCTTCACCGCGCCGTCCGGCCTGGCTTGCCATATTGATAATCTTGCCGCCCTTGCTACGGGCGATCATCGACTTCGCCGCCGCTTGCAGCATAAACAGTGATCCGGCGACATTGATGGAAAACAACCGATCATAGCTCTCGCGGGTGATCTCCACGATGGGCGCAAGATCAAACAGGGCTGCGTTGTTGATGAGAATGTCGAGGCCGCCGATTTTCTCTTCCACGGTCTTGATGGCGGCGTCGATAGAGGCCTGATTGGTCACATCCAGATGCACGGCATAGGCTTTCTCGCCAATGGCTTTGGCGGTTTCCAATGCCCGTTCCATATTAATATCGGCAATGGCAACAGTAGCCCCTTCACGCACATAGGCCTCAGCAAAGGCGCGGCCAATGCCACGAGCCGAGCCGGTAATCAGCGCAGATTTTCCGTCTAACCTGCCAGTCATGCTGCTAATCCTTGCTCATTGAAACGATGCAGGCGGCTCTCAAACGGGGTGATGAACACCGTGTCCCCATGGCGGGCGGTGAAATCACCATCGGCGCGGGCAGTGAGGTGGCCAAGGCCTTCAACATCGACATGCAAATGGGTGTCAGAGCCAAGATGTTCGGCAATCGTCACCTTGCCTTTCCACGCGCCATCGGTGGTGGAAAGCGTCACATGTTCCGGGCGTACGCCAATGGTGGTGGCACCATATTTGGCAGCGGTTTCCCCGGAAATCAGGTTCATTTTTGGAGAGCCAATAAAGCCTGCGACAAACAGATTGGCGGGTCGGTGGTACAGATCCATCGGCGAGCCGACTTGTTCGATATTGCCCTTGTTGAGCACCACAATCTTATCGGCCATGGTCATCGCTTCGACCTGATCGTGGGTGACGTAGATCGATGTCGCGCCCAGCTTCTGGTGCAATTCGGTGATCTCAAGCCGCATGTTGACGCGCAACGCCGCATCCAGATTGGACAGCGGCTCATCAAACAAGAAGCACGAGGGTGAGCGCACAATTGCCCGGCCAATCGCCACGCGCTGGCGCTGACCACCGGAAAGCTGGCGCGGCTTGCGGTCGAGATAATCCGTGAGGTTGAGGATGCGGGCCGCATCCGTGACCTTCTTGTCAATCTCACCCTTGTCCATGCCTGCCATTTTCAGCGGAAAGCCAATGTTGGAGCGCACACTCATATGCGGATAGAGCGCATAGGACTGAAACACCATGGCAAGGCCGCGCTCAGACGGTTTGCGGTCTGTGGCATCTGTGCCGTCAATAAAAATCTTGCCGCCGGATGTGTCTTCCAGCCCGGCAATCAGCCGCAGCAGGGTGGATTTGCCACAGCCGGACGGGCCAACAAACACAACGAATTCGCCATTGTTGATCTCCAGATCAATGCCGGGAATAACCTTGTGTTCGGCAAAGGCTTTCGAGACGTTTTTAAGCTGAATACTGCCCATAGTGTGTGATCCTTATTTAACCGCGCCAAAAGTCAGTCCACGCACCAGCTGTTTCTGGCTGAACCATCCGAGCACGACGATTGGAGCAATCGCCATGGTGGAGGCAGCCGAGAGCTTGGCGTAAAACAGGCCTTCGGGGCTGGAATAGGAGGCGATGAAGGTGGTCAGCGGTGCCGCCACTGATGTGGTGAGGTTGAGGGTCCAAAACGCCTCGTTCCATGACAGAATGATGTTGAGCAGCATGGTCGAGGCAATGCCCGGAACCGCCATCGGCGTCAGCACATAGATGATTTCCTTGATCAAGGATGCGCCATCCATGCGGGCGGCTTCCAGAATTTCGCCCGGAATTTCCTTGAAGTAGGTGTAGAGCATCCAGATGATGATCGGCAGGTTGATCATGGTCAGCACGCCGACCAGACCAATGCGGCTATCAAGCAATCCACCATCACGAAACAGCAGATAGATCGGGATCAGCGCGCCCACCGGCGGCATCATCTTGGTGGAGAGCATCCACATCAGCACATCCTTGGTGCGCTTGGTGGGCGAAAACGCCATGGCCCAAGCGGACGGAATGGCAATGACTAGGCCCAGAAGCGTGGAGCCAAAGGAGATGATCACCGAGTTCATGAAATGAGCAAAGTAATCAGAGCGGCCCTGCACTTCGACATAGTTTTCCGTGGTCCAGTGGAAGAACAGAAATACGGGCGGCGAGGCGATGGCATCGCCCTCGCTTTTGAAACTGGTGAGGAAGGTCCACAGGATTGGGAAGAACAGCAACAGCCCGATTGCCCATGCGATGAGGGTAAAGGTCAGCTTACGCTTCGTTGAAATTGCGCGTGCCATTGATCAGCTCTCCAGGTTCTTGCCGATGAGGCGGATCAGGAAAAGGGCAACGATATTGGCCAGCACCACAGCCACAATGCCGCCAGCGGATGCGCCGCCAATGTCAAATTGCAGCAGGGCCTGATTGTAGATCAGATAGGTCAGGTTGGTGCTGTCCGTGCCGGGGCCGCCATTGGTGGTCACGAGAATTTCGGCAAACACCGAGAGCAGGAAGATGGTCTCGATCAACACCACCACGGTGATGGCACGGGCCATATGCGGCAGTGTGATATAGATGAATTTGGAGATCGGCCCTGCGCCATCCATCTCGGCGGCTTCCTTCTGCTCCTCACTCAGCGATTGCAGGGCGGTGAGCAGGATCAGCGTTGCAAACGGCAGCCATTGCCATGCAACAATGATGATGATGGAGAGCAGCGGAATGGTGGCGAGCCAATCCAGCGGCTCCAGCCCGACTGCGCGAAAGGCGAAGGCAAACAGGCCATTGACAGGGTTCATCAGCATGTTTTTCCACACAAGGGCGGCCACGGTTGGCATGATGAAAAACGGCGAAATCACCAGAATGCGGACAATGCCTTGGCCAAACATCGGCTGATCCAGCAGCAGCGCCAGCGCAATGCCGCCAATGATCGAGATAGCCAGCACGCCGCCCACCAATATCAGTGTGTTGGTGAGGGCTGCAAAAAACGCCGGATCGGTGAGGAAATATTCGTAATTCAGCAGGCCGACGAAGTCATGCACGCCGGGCATCAGCAGATTATAGTTCAGAGTTGAGAAATAGATGGTCATGGCCAGCGGCACAATCATCCATGCAAACAGCAGGATAACCGAAGGGGCCATCATCCATCGGGCCGAGGAATGGGTATGGGTCGTCGCCATGTCTGCCGCGCCTCTTGGGGGTGTTGGGGTTTTAGTTTTATGGTTGGTCTTGGGCTTGCTGTCCTGCTCACACATTGTAAGGGCAGTGCCAGCCGCCCCCTCATCCGCCTGCCGGCACCTTCTCCCCCCACTTTACATAGGGAATGGGGAGAAGAGGGAAAGAGCCGCAGCATCGGCTTCTCTCCTCGCCCCAGCGGGGAGAGGTCCGCCGAGCGTCGCGGAGGCGGGGTGAGGGGGCCGCTTGCACTGACGTACATTGTGGGCGAGATGGTGGGGGTAAACCCCGCACTCAACCCTTACTTCTTCGGATAACCCGCCTTCTTCATCTCACGCTCGGTCAAGGTCTGCGCTGTCTTCAACGCCTGATCTACCGTGGTTTGCCCTGCAAGAGCCGCCGAGAATTGCTGGCCAACGGCGGTGCCGATGCCCTGAAACTCCGGAATGGCCACATATTGCACGCCCTCGTAAGGCACGGGCTTGACGGTGGGGTGCTTGGGGTCTGCTGCGTTGATGCTATCAAGCGTCATTTTGGCAAAAGGTGCTGCCTTCTGGTAATCAGCATTGGCATAGAGCGAAGTGCGTGTGCCCGGAGGAACGTTGGCCCAGCCATCTTTCTCAGCCACCAGCTTCAGATAATCCTTGCTGGTTGCCCAGGCGATGAACTTTTCAGCCGCTTCGACCTTTTTGGAGCCAGCCGGAATGGCGAGGTTCCACGACCACAGCCAGTTGCCGCGCTTGCCAAGACCATTATCAGGCGCCAAAGCAAAGCCGACCTGATCAGCCACCTTGGATTCCTTCGGATTGGTCACGAAGGAAGCAGCGACCGTGGCATCAATCCACATGCCGCATTTGCCAGTCTGGAACAGGGCGAGGTTTTCATTGAAGCCGTTGGAAGAGGCACCGGGAGGGCCATCTTTCTTCATCAGGTCCACATAGAACTGAAGGGTCTTTTTCCATTCGGGCTGATCAAACTGTGGCTTCCACTGTTCATCAAACCAGCGCGCGCCAAACGAGTTGGACATGGCAGAAAGGAAGGCGATATTTTCACCCCAGCCAGCCTTGCCCCGCAAGCAGATGCCGTAGACTTCCTTGGACTTGTCGGTGATCTTGCCGGCAGCTTCCTTGATGAAGTCCCAGGTCGGGGCATCCGGCATTTTCAGGCCTGCTTTTTCAAACAGATCCTTGCGATACATCACCATCGAGCTTTCGGCATAAAACGGTGCGGCATAGAGCTTGCCATCGACGGTGAGGCCAGAGCGCACCGGCGGCAGAAGGTCTTCGGCGTCATAATCCTTATCGGCGACAAGCTTGTCCAGCGGTGCCAGCCAGCCCTGCTTGCCCCAGATGGGGGCTTCGTAAATGCCGATGGTCATCACGTCATACTGGCCGCCCTTGGTGGCGACATCGGTGGTGACCTTTTGGCGCAGAACATTTTCTTCCAGCGTCACCCACTTCACGTCAATGCCGGGGTTCTTGCTTGTAAAATCATCCGTCAGCTTTTGCATGCGGATCATATCGCCATTGTTGACGGTGGCAATCGTCAGCGTTTCGGCAGAGGCCACGCCAGCCATGGCGAAGACCGAGCAGGCGCCCAGCAATAGTGTTTTCAATGTCATTTCTTCCTCCCAGAAGACCAGGTGAAACCCGGAGGCCCCTTAAGGGTCTGCCGACGGGCCACTGATAAATCAACCGATAGACCTTGATCTCACTCGCGATCTAATGAGCATTCGCTTTACTCATGGGCAAATACTCACATTCTGTTGTGAAATGTCAATCGCAATTCGTTGCTGCACTGCCGAAGTCAGCTGCGAATCCACGCGCGGTGAGGCGCTCCATGCCGTTGAAAGACCTGTAATTAAAGAGATTTTGAATATTTTAAATTGATCAGCAGCTTGTGCTTAACTTGCCTCATCTGTCGGTTGGTGTCGGTACCAGGGTGGCAAGCTGTCATGATCAAAAAATAGCGTGGGCCGGAGCGTGAAGCCACCATAACAGGCCAAATTTCATTAAATTAAATCTATTTAAATTACCTAATTTAGAATAGTTTTTTAATAGCACATATTAATAAATATTTGCTAGTAATTTTCAGAATTGGATAATATGTAATATACAATCGATTGTTATTATTATTTTTCGATAAATAATTTGACTCTTGGTAATATTATATTACCCTTTCGAGTTGTGTTGTTTTCGCTGGGGGGCGATTGGCATGATTTTCGTTGGGTATTTCTTTGGTCGGCTTGTTTTGCCGATGGCTTTTCTTGCCTTGTTGTCTGTATCGTCGCACGCCATGGATGTTGGTGAGGCGCGTCATCTTTTGCAGCGTCTTACCTTTGGTGCCAGTCCGGCTGAAGTGGGCGCTTTAGTGAAGCTGACACGCGAAGAGGCTGTTGATCACTTTCTCGACAGTCTTGATCATCCGCAGTTTGCCGAACCGCCACCGTTTGTTTCCCGCACAAGGCCGGATTACTGGGCGAGTGGCTGGGAAAATCGCGACATGATCTTGCAGCATGTGGCGGAGCGCGATCAGATGCAGGCGGTGTGGATCAGTCATATGATCACCACCCCTACGCCTTTTGCTGAAAGACTGGCGTTGTTCTGGCACGGTCACTTCGTATCACGCTTCGATCCTGGCCGGGTCAGCGCGCCATTCTTCGATCAGATAGCGCTGTTTCGCCGGGAAGGCGGCGGTAATTTTCGGGTGTTGCTACGGGATGTCCTGCGCGATCCGATGATGCTGACCAGCCTGGACAATGTCTGGAACACCAGCAGCCATCCCAATGAAAATCTGGCGCGCGAGCTGATGGAATTGTTCACACTTGGCATTGGACACTATGACCAGCGTGATGTGCGTGAAGTTTCCCGGGTCCTGGCGGGGCATGGCGTGGATTTCGAAGATGGCTGGCGCTATCGCTTCGCTGTCGATCAGGCAGATACCGGGGAAAAGATCGTTCTGGGCCAGCCTATTGCGCCGGGCAGTCAGGATCAGATTGATCGCCTGACCGATATTCTCCTGGCGCAGCCGCAAACAGCCGAGTTTATCGCCGGTAAATTCTATGCGGCCTTCGTCTCCATTCGCCCGAACCCCGAAGCCACCAATCGGCTTGCGGATGTCTTGCGCGATCATGATTACGAGCTGCGTCCCTTCTTGCACGCCCTCCTGCTCAGCCCGGAGTTCTGGAGCCCGGCCAACAGGGGAGATCTGGTCAAATCACCGATCGATCTTGTCGTTGGATTTTGCCGCAGCTTCGGTCTGAACCCGCCGGATGCGATGGTTTTGGTGACCTATCTCGACAAGCTTGGGCAGACACCGTTTATGGCACCGTCCGTTGCCGGTTGGCGCGAGGGGACGTCCTGGCTGAACATGAAGACCCTGGTGCTTCGGCGGCTTGTGGTCTCCAGGCTATGGGATGCGATGCTGGTTGCTGATCGCATCCCAAAGCCAGGCGATCTCGCCGTCCGTTTCAGCTCGGAATTTATCATGGTGCCGACCGTGTTTACCGTGCGGGTCAATGGGGCTGAGGTCGCCACAGTCAGGCAAACCATTGGACTGGATCTGCAAAAGCAGCGCAGCCAGGGCGATAATGGCAGTTTGAAACCGATGTGGGAGACGGCGATCATCCCGGCGGAAAACCTGCCCGCGGATATCCGCAATGTGGAGATAACCCATGTTTCCAGCGATCCCGACAGCCGCCTGTTCGTCAATTGGGTCGAGGTTGCGGGACGTCGCTATCCGCCGCAGCTTAGCCGCTGGAGTCCGTCGGATGCGCCTTGTGCGGGTGCGCCGCGTGGCATGTTCTACTGCAATGTCGGTCTGGTGTTCGATATAGCGCCTTTCGATACGCAGCAGGCGACAATCGATGACCTGCGGGCCGACCATAACAGTCACATTGAATATACCACGGCGCGCCTGCAACGAGAGGAAGTTCAGGACGCCCAGCCGCCTCTTGAACAGGCATTCGATATGATGATGGCGCGTGTTGGCGAGGGCTCTGTCAGCCGTGAGAACCTTGCCGGGCAATGGCTTCTGGCGTGGCCTGTCTTGTCTGTTCTGGCGGAAAAGCCAGCGCTCGTTCCGGCCGTTGCCCAGCCTGTCGCTCAACCGATTGCCATCACGATGCAGCCTGTCGGTAATACCGGCACTGCTGAACGAGGTGTGGCACTGATCGATCTTCTCAGGTCGATGACAACAGATCCGAAATACAACCTTAAGTAAGTTTTTCATCGTTATAATTCGGGGGAATGAATGGCTATGTTTAACAGGCATGGGTTATCGCGCCGTGAATTTGCAACATGGATGGGTCGGTGTCTTGCGGTAGGCTCAATGCCGGTGTGGGGGCCGGTATGTGCGCCCTTGTGGGCGAGGCAGGCTTTGGCGGCTGCCGGACCGGGGGCTGCCGGTTCTGCCCGCCGGGTGATTTTACTCGAACTTTTCGGTGGCAACGATGCCCTGAATACACTGGTACCTTTCAAAGACCCGGTCTACCGGCATTTGCGCCCAACCATCGGTCTGAAAGGGGATGAGATCCTGCCACTCAATACGGAGTTGGGCTTCAATGCGGCCTGGCGACAGATGGCGGATCTTCATCACAATGGCGAAATCGCCATCATTCAGGATGTCGGCTATCCCGATAACAATCTCTCGCATTTTCAATCGGCGGAAATTTGGGCGGGCGGGTCCAGAAAAGGCATTTCCAGTGGCGGTTGGGTCAGTCAGGTCTTGCAGGCAAACCGGAAGGATGCAGGACCCTTCGATGCGGATGGCGTGGTGTTTTCAGGCAATCAGGACCTGCTTGAGGGCGACGGGATGCGCATCCTGACAGTCGATAACAAGGATGCATTGCGCAGCGGGGCTGCCGGTGCGATGGCTGACGCTGACAAGACCGACGATCACGCTGCGCTGGCCTACCTGACCCGCCTTATGGCCGATCAGCAGGAGGTTATCGGGCGGGTTGCCGCCAGATTGAAGGGCAATAACCGTTTCGAGGCGTGGTTTACGCGGGACTATTACATGGACCCGATTGATGCCCAGACAGCTCTTTTGCTCTGGATGGTTGAACAGGATGTGAAGTCGCCACTGTTCAAGATCAGCATCGGTGGTTTCGATCAGCATTCCAATCTGCGGGGCGAGCACGAGCGTCTGCTGGCGAAGGTTCAGAGCACGCTGATGGGCCTGCGGCGCGGGCTGAAGGAGATCGGTGTCTGGAACGATACGCTTGTCATTGCCCATTCGGAATTTGGCCGCCGACCGGCTGAAAATGCGTCTGGCGGGACCGACCATGGCTCTTGCAGCCCTATCATCATGATGGGAGGCGGGATCAAGCCTGGGCTTTATGGCAGCCGCAGCGATCTGGAAAAGCTCGACGTGGAAGGCAATCCGGTTTTCACCACTGATTTCCGCAGTGTCTACGCGTCGGTGATCGGCAATTTCTGGCGGTTTCCAACCAATCCGATTGCCGCACAGGGCTTTGCGCCCTTGGCCTTGTTCTAGGGCTGTCAGGCTCCAAAGAGTTACCCGAATAATTTAAGGATATTGCTGTGACATTGCTCTCTCCAGTTGCACCTGACGGTGCAGCCGGACAGGCTGCCGCTTTGCGCGCGCCTGTCTCGTTGCAGAATGCGCCTCTCAATACCGGTTGGTTTGATGATCAACCCTTCGATCATGCCTGTTGCGAGGGTACGGAAATTCTCGCCTGCCTGACACTCTTCAACGAGCCTGCCGAGGCGGTGGCGGGTACATTGGCCTGTCTCGCAGCCAATCAAGATATGCTGCTCAGCCGAAACAGCCCTATACAGCGGTTGGAAGTGGCCATCGTGCTGGATGGCCGCGACCGCGTTCACCCAGAGACCGAGGCACTGTTCAACCGGCTTGGCTTCGATCTCGATTGGGGCTTTTATCTTGAGGCAGCGAGCATCGGCCAGCATGGGTCGGATGAGGTGCAAGTTCGCGTTCAGACCCGCCATATTCCTGTGGATCGCCTGACCGGGAAAAGCGGACATCCTCTCTGCGTGCATCTGGCGGTAAAGGACCGCAACAGGGGCAAGCTGGACAGCCATGCTGTCTTCTTTCGAGATCTTGCGGAACGCCGCCAGCCAGATTTTGTCCTGCAGATCGATGCCGGGTCCCGGCCTGCTGATGATTGCCTGCCGGCATTGCTGGCGCAGATGCAACGCGAGCCGGATTGTGCAGCCCTTGCCACCAATATCGTCATGCAAGACGCGGCTTTGACCGATTGGCTGCAAAGCTGGCAACAGGCAGATTTTCTCTGGCAGAAACTATCCGATTGGCCAATTGGCAACGGTTTGGGCTATCTCGAAGTCGTGCCGGGGCAGGCCAGCCTGTTCAGAATGTCGGCCTTGAGACGCGGTAAAAACGGCGATCCTCTGGCTGCCTATTTTCGCGGGCTCTCCAGGCCGAAGAGCTTGATGGAGGCCAATCTGTTTCTCGCAGAGGATCGAATCATCGGCGCGGAAATCGTTAAAAGCCATCCTGCCTGCACCATCCGCTATCATCATGATGCCAATCTTGTCACCGATGGCTGCATGACGATTGGCGAATTGCTGCGCCAGCGCCGCCGTTGGACAAACAGTACGCTTGTGGCGCGCCTGACGGCCATCGGCAGCCTTGCCGATCTGCTGTGGCATGGTCGCCTGACGCCTGCGCGTTGGTGTTCGATGGCGCTGGCGCTGGCCTGGACCCTGCTGCAATTGCTGGAACAATGGTTCATCCCGGCATCACTGGCCCTGCTTGTCTCCCTGACGTCAGGGGTTTGGCAAGACGAGGCGGGCCAGAGTCTGGCATGGGGAATGGCGACGGGTGTTTTGCTGTTCTGGCTTTATTGTCTGGTCAGCATGAAGGCGAGGGAGGGGGAAAGGTCTCTCAGCCGTAGGCTGCATGGCTGCTTGCATGGCCTTGGTCTTGGCATCCTGCTGGCATGCACGGTCCTGGGGTTTGCGATTTGCCTCATCAAGGTTGGTCCGGACATCCAGGTGGCGGTGCTGACGGTTGCCCTTATCCTCGTCATGGCGGTTTTGCACCATTCGTCCCGCGGGATGTCGGATCTGCTGAGAGTGTTCGTGATCTATATTCCGTCCGCTCCCGTCGCCAACTTCTATCTGCTGAGTTATGCGCTTGCCAATTTCCACGATGTCAGTTGGGGCACCAAGGGCTTGGTCAATGACAGCAGGACTGCCATTCCGGCTGGCTGGCACCAAATGCGGTTGCGGCTTTTGATCCTTTGGGTCGTGAGCAATACAGGCTTGGTCTGGCTGGTGATGGGTGGCGTGCCGGGCGGCGCAATCAGCGTCCTGCACTATGCCTGCCTGCCGGTCGTTGGGCAGATCGCCATCGCGTCCTTGCTGCTGGTATCGGCGCGCTATCGAAATCCCGTTTCACCGTCTCCAGAGGTCACAGTCCGAGCAGATAGCGCGCCGCATCTTCATCGATGATCAGCGCGTTGACATGACCGCCGCGAGCGGCGGCGCGAATGGCGGCGTGTTTGCGTTTGCCGCGCGCCATGCCGATGACGACAGAAGTTTGGCGTGACGGGATCTCCATACTGGCGACGCGGCTATTGACCGGGTCGTCCAGCAGCTTGCCCTTGGCGTCGAAAATCCAGCCGCAGATTTCGCCGGTGGCACCGATGGCCAATAGATTGCGCATTTCGGCTTCCTTCAGGAACCCATCCTGAAGCAAGGGCGCGCTCAGCGTCATTTCACCGATGCCGACGAAGGTGACATCGGATTGACTGCCCAGCGCGATGGTGGGAGCAACCAGCGGCTGGCGGTGCAAAAGGGCGCGCTCCTCTGCGCTGGAAACGATAACCGGCAGCGGCATCGGAAAATGCAGGGCCTTCACCGCATCGGCCATGGAAAAGATCACGTTGAAATAGGCCGCCGATCCATCCGGGCTGATATTGCCGGTCAGCGAGACGATCTTGTGCTGCGGACAGTCCATATGCGGCAATTGGTCGATCATGGCGCGCAGCGTGCGGCCCGTGCCCATGGCGATGGTGAGCGGGTCCGGCCGTTTCAGCCAGCGCTCCAGTTCGGCAGCACCTGCCTCGGCAATGCCGGTCGCGGTGGCGTCCGAGCCGGGATCGGTCGGCACGACCTCAACCTGCTTCAGGCCATAGGCCTGTTTTACCGCATCGGCCAGTTCCAGGCAGACGGCAATCGGATGATCGAGGCGGACCTTGACCAGCTTTTCGGCAACCGCCAGCGACACCAGCCGCTGGGCGCTCTGGCGGGAAATATTCATCGCCGCGGCGATCTCGTCCTGCGTGCGGCCAGCCACATAATAGAGCCAGCCGGCGCGGGCGGCGTCGTCCAGCCTGGCGTTGGAACCTGCTTTGCGTGCCATAGAAAACCTCTTCCCTTGGTGGATGAGGTAGAGGCAAAGGGGATGAGCTGTCAATTGTTTCAGTCCGATACCGGCAGGATCGGCCTTGAACCGCATCTGCAATGAGGGCTATGAAAGTCTGACGACAGCGAATGGAGATTGGCCGATGCCCGCACCCGTCAACGGTTTCAAGCAAGCCCTTCGGCAGGACGCTGTTCTTTACGGTCTGTGGGTGGCGCTGGCCTCTGCGCATGGAGCCGAGCTTTGTGCCGGTGCCGGATATGACTGGGTGCTGATCGATGGCGAACATGGGCCAAATGATATTCCGCTGCTTGCCGCCCAGCTTGCCGCCTCCGCCCGTCAATCCGCCCATAAAGTGGTGCGCCTGGCCGTGGGCGAGGCCTGGCTGATCAAGCAGGCGCTGGATATCGGCGCGCAGACCCTGCTGATCCCGATGGTCGATACGCCCGAGCAGGCCTTGGCTGTGGCAAAAGCCTGCCGCTACCCGCCTTTGGGCATTCGCGGCATGGGCGCCGGGCTTGGCCGGGCCTCCGATTTTGGCCGGATCGGCGATTATGTAGCGACTGCCAATGACCAGATCTGCCTGATCGTGCAGATCGAAAGCCGGCTGGCCATGACCAATCTGGAGGGGATTATCACCACCGATGGCGTTGATGCTTTGCTGGTCGGACCTGCGGATCTGGCGGCCGATCTCGGCTTTCCGGGCCGCGCCGATGTGCCGGAGGTTTACGCGGCGGTGGAGGATATTCTGCGTCGGGCCAAGGCGCTGGGCAAGCCTGCCGGAATCATGTCAACCGATCCTGTGATGATCGATCTTGCCCGAAGCAATGGCGCGCGCTTTATCGCCATCCAAAGCGATGTCGGCCTGCTGGTTGCCGCTGCCGCCAACCATTTGCGCAGCGTAAAAGGTGAGACGGGGCCGGAGACGACTGGCAATTATTGACAGTCCTTACAGTGAGGAGAGACCTATGGCGCAATCGACGCTTCGTCTGGAAGACAGCTGGAAAGCCGTAGTTGGCGAGGAATTCGAGCAGCCCTATATGCAGACCCTCAAGCAGTTTCTGGTCGAGGAAAAGCAGCAGGGTAAGCCGATTTTCCCCAAGGGGCCTGAGTATTTCCGGGCGCTGGATCTCACTCCCATCGACAAGGTGCGGGTGGTGATCCTGGGCCAGGACCCTTATCACGGTGCGGGGCAGGCACATGGCCTGTGCTTTTCCGTGCGGCCCGGGGTGCGCATTCCGCCGTCGCTGGTCAATATCTACAAGGAATTGCAGGCCGATCTCGGCATTGCCCCGGTGCGGCACGGCTTTCTCGAACACTGGGCGCGCCAGGGCGTGCTGCTTCTCAACAGCGTGTTGACGGTGGAAGAGGGCAGGGCCGGATCGCACCAGGGCAAGGGCTGGGAAAAGTTCACCGACCGGGTCATCCATGCCGTGGCCGAGCAACGTGAGCACGTAGTCTTCATCCTCTGGGGTGCTTATGCGCAGAAAAAGGCGGCTTTCGTCGATCCGGCCCGGCATCTGGTGCTGAAATCCGTGCATCCATCGCCGCTCTCGGCCCATAACGGCTTTTTCGGCTCAAAGCCGTTTTCAAAGGCCAATGCCTATCTGGAGGCGCATGGAGAGGTCCCCATCGACTGGCAGCTTCCAGCCGATCCTGGACAGGAACAGGCGTAAATCGGCTTGCGGGTCGGGCATTTTTATCGATAGTCTTGCCGAACAGTCTATCCAAGAATCGCCGCTGACGGGCTGCAAAAGGCAATTTCTGCGCTTCCAGTGCTCACGTACGTTAAGTACGCTCCGCTCCGGTTCTCGAAATCACCATTTTCGCCACGTCAACAGCAATTCTTGAACAGACTGTAAACACACACCGGAGGCACTATGAGCAATCATCTGAAATTCTTCATCGATGGCGAATGGGTTGATCCGGTTCATCCCGCCACGCTTGAGGTGATCGATCCCTCGACTGAAGAGGCCTATACATCGATTTCGGTCGGCTCCAAGGCCGATGTCGATAAGGCGGTGGCAGCCGCCAAGCGGGCTTTCGCCGGTTTTTCGCTGTGGTCGGTGGAAGAGCGGCTGGCGCTGCTGAAGCGGATGCTTGCCGAATACAATAATCGTTTTGAGGATATTGCCAAGGCTGTCAGCCAGGAAATGGGCGCGCCGCTCAGCTTTGCCCTGGAAAGCCAGGCCTGGGCCGGACGCGCCCATATGGAAGCGACGATTGCCGGGCTGGAGACATTCAAATTTTCCGAGCAGCGCGGCGGCACGATGGTGGTCAAGGAGCCGATCGGCGTCTGCGCGCTGATCACGCCTTGGAACTGGCCGCTGAACCAGATCGTCTGCAAGGTCGCGCCCGCCATTGCCGCTGGCTGCACCGTGGTGCTGAAACCCTCCGAGATCGCCCCGATCAGCGGTATCATCTTCTCCGAAGTGATGGAGGCCGCTGGAACACCGAAGGGCGTCTATAATATGGTGAGTGGCAATGGCCCGGATGTCGGCCAAGTCATGGCCGGTCATCCCGATGTTGATATGGTGTCCTTCACCGGCTCCACCCGGGCCGGGATTATCGTTGCGAAGACTGCGGCGGAAACGGTGAAGCGCGTTGCCCAGGAACTGGGTGGCAAATCTGCCAATATCATCCTGCCCGATGCCGATTTCGAAACGGCGGTGCGCAAGGGCGTGCAGGGCTGTTTCGGCAATTCCGGCCAGTCCTGCGATGCGCCGACACGGATGCTGGTTCCCGCTGACCGTCATGACGAGGCGCTGACCTATGCGAAGTCCGAGGCGGAAACTTTTGTGACCGGCGATCCGCGCAGCGAAGACACCAAGCTCGGCCCTGTTGTCAGCCAGATCCAGTATGACAAGATCCAGCGGCTGATCGAAGCGGGCATCAAGGAAGGAGCGACGCTGGTAACCGGCGGGCCGGGGCGTCCGGAAGGGTTGAATCGTGGCTATTACATTCGCCCGACCATTTTCGGCAATGTCACCAACGACATGACTGTCGCTCGCGAGGAAATCTTCGGCCCGGTCCTGTCGATTCTGCCGTATAAAGACGAGGCCGAGGCGGTCGAGATCGCCAATGACACGGTCTATGGGCTGGCGGCCTATGTGCAATCGACCGATATTGAACATGCCCGCGACGTGGCGAAGAAGATGCGGGCCGGGTCGGTCTATCTCAACTATCCAGATTGGGACACGTTCGCGCCATTCGGCGGCTACAAACAATCCGGCAATGGCCGCGAATATGCCGATTGGGCCATTCACGACTTCCTCGAGATCAAAGGCATCGTTGGCTGGGGCGCATGAAGAAGACCTTCACCCCGCCTTCGGTGCGCAGACCTTTCGGCAATTACAGTCACGGCCTGCTGGTGCCTGCGGGCGCCAGCTTGCTGGTCACCTCTGGCCAGCTCGGGATCGGTGTCGATGACAGTATTCCCAATGACCTCGAAAGCCAGGCGGTTCTGTGTTTCGAGGCCATCGGCGCTATTCTGGCCGAGGCGGGCATGAGCTATGCGGATGTGATCCGTATCGCCGGTTTTGTCACCCGCCGAGAGGATTTTGCACCCTATATGGCGGTGCGTGATCGTTATACGTTGGAACCAAAACCGGTTTCAACGCTTCTTATCGTCACCGGATTTACCCGTCCGGAATTTCTGGTCGAAGTGGAAGTGACGGCGGCCAAATCATTCTGAAGTTTTTTCCGGCTTGATTTTATCGAGCCGGAATATTTTCATGTTTACAGATCGAAAATAACAGATCTGTACATTTCTTTACATTCCAAAAAGATGTGCATTTCTACCGTTTAATCTCATATTCAAGTATTTATTCAATATGAACGATAGATGAATGACATGTTCATTGAATGTTGTTTAAAATATTTGGAACAAATAGTTTCCTTCTCTGTTATATCACCAGATAATCGGAAAGAAGGAATAGCCAGATGAAAAACAAGATTGCTCTTATTCTCACTGCCGCGCTTGTCGGCTCTGTTGCAACCTCGGCTATGGCGCAGAACGCCACTGTCACAGGTGCAGCAGGCGGTGCGGTTACGGGTGCGGTTGTGGGTGGTCCCGTCGGTGCAGCCGTTGGCGGCGTCGTTGGCGCAGTGGCTGGCACAGCCATCGATCCGCCGCCACCGCGCGTCGTCACCTATGTTCGCCAGCAGCCAATGCCCGCGCAGCCGTATGTGACCGATCAGGAGATCGTCGTCGGCCAGCACTTGCCGCGCCAGATCGTGATCACCCCGATTCCGGAAGATCCGACCTATGGCTACGCGATCGTCAATAACGAGCGTGTTATCGTTGATCCGCAGTCCTACACGGTCATTGATATCGTCCAGTAACGACCTTTTTTGACTCTCCAGTCATCTTGCCCCGCCGGCCTTGCGCCAGTGGGGCTTTTTTTTGCCCGGAGCAGGGCGCTCTCGCTCTTTGCCTTTACGCATTTCCGAGCGGAAAACCGGTGTCCACTTTTCCTGGAAATGCTCTGTAGGTTAAATTACGCGGCAGGCCGCTATGGTGTAAAACATACCCTGAAATAGTAGAGATCAGTTTAGCAATTCCCAGCGACAGACGGATGGAAATCTCTATTTTCGACAATCGACATCTTATCGATCCTGGTGCGCGGACGCATTCACTTCGTTCATGCTTTCGTGCACTCGGTTTTTGTTTTAACGCATTTCCGTACGCAAAACCGCTACGCACTTTTGCTGGAAATGCTCTAGGGGGACCATCCGTGAAGAGACTATTTGCCGTTGCTGTGCTGACCTTGCTTCTGCCAAGCCTGTCTTTTGCCGATACGCTGCTGTTTCCAAGCGATAATCCGGTTGCGCGGATCACTATTCCGGCCGGCTGGGAGCCGAAGGAAACGGAAAGCGGCATCGATGCGACCTCCGAGGACGGCGCTATCTATATCGCCATCGACGTCGCCAACGCCAAGACCACGGATAAGGTAATCGATGACGCCATCGCTTTCCTTCAGGACAACGGCGTGAAGATCGACGGCTCGACCCAGAAGCAGTCAGACGAGGTCATCAATGGCATGGACATGACCAATTTCGACTGGACCGGCGTCGATGAAGATGGCGCCGTCAATGTCGGCCTGTCGCTGCTCTCACCCCGTGCCGGCAAGCTGCTGGTGATTACCTATTGGGGAACGAAGGGCAAACAGGAAAAGCATGGCGCCGAATTGCAGGAGATCATCTCCTCGCTGAAGGCGGCAAAGTAGCCCTTACAGGTTGTTTTTATTTTTCCAGTAAATCCTATCAAAAAGGGAGGTGGTACCTCCCTTTCTCTTCGGCTTATACGAAGATTCATTGAAAATGACTCTTTGTATTCCTTTTGAAAATATCTCAAGCCTCTGACGCATTGGAGATATTTTCAATGTCTTCAAGTCGAGGATGCGTGAGCATGTCAGAGACTTGGTATAACTGCATGATTCCTTAAATCAGAATCGATTTAACGAGAAAATTATGCAGCAGATTTAAAGTGTTACAGCGTGTTTTGTGCGTTTATAAAACCCACGGCGCGGTAATATCAGACGGTTGCCGTCTGGCTACCGTTGCCAACGGCAACGAAGGTGAAGTTACGATCGGTAGCATCGCCACCGCTATCGCCCGTCTTGACATAAATGCCATTGACATCAAGGCTGATGATGACGGCGTTGTCCTTTGTGTTACCATCGCTCGGAAAAATCTGCGTTACCGAAGCGCCGCCGATCTTGCTGAAAGCGGGGCGGAACGAAACCTGATAATGTCCCTTGGAAACGCGCGAGACGCTGAAGCCGTCACCAGAAATGATTTCACCTGTGGATTTGACCGTACCTGCAATAATACGTTGATCAGACATAAAAATATTTCCTCCATAGATGCACCTAATTGGTGCATTTCGTAAATACGAAACCAAAGGTAGTGAATCAAATGGATTTTGTTTTACATTATTACTATTTTTGGGTGTAATTTAATTAATTAAAACCGTTCCATCACGTGCCCTACCTTGGCGAGGAAGGCGGTGCGGCTTTGTTGCGTGCAATTGTTCATATCGTAATGGGCAAGAAATTTTACCGGCGCTCCGAGCTTGATCTGAGCGCGCAGCACACGCTTTACGGATTTCTTCGGTGGGTTACCCGCAAGAAAAGCCCGCAACGGGGTTGCGCCATAGGTTAGAACCCCCGCCAGTTTGCGGATATGGCGCAGCGTTGGCGTCAGTTTTCCATCGATCAGTTCGAAGGTGACGCCCGGCAGCCAGACACGGTCGAAATAGCCGCTTAGCATGGCGGGAAAGCTGAAATTCCAGACGGGGGTGACGATAACAAGGCCTTCTGCCGCCTTCAACCGCTCGACATAGGATTTCACCGGCGCGATATTGTCAGGATAATCATGATAGATCCGCCGCTCTTCAGCCGAAAGAACCGGGTCGAAACCCTCATCATACAAATTGCAGCCATCGACCTCATGGCCGGCTTTCTCCAGGCTTTGGCAGGTCTTGTGGTAGAGCGCCCGGTTGAAGCTTTCAGCCAAGGGGTGGGAATGAAGAACGAGCACGCGCATGCAAAAGTCCCTGGTTTGCGCCCGCCGGTCGTCTCACCGGAGGGTTCTGTCAAAAACATCCGCGTCGTTTGTCCCGATGCCTTCTTCCGCCTGCTGGCTGGAGGAAAGGTCATGTTCATTGCATGATCAGGGACAAGCCCCGCCAGGAGTACCTTCGGACTGTGAAGACGGCCTCATGCCGTCAAGCCGATGCGTTCTAAATCATCTCCGGTTGAAAGTGCAAGGATTTCAATCGTCTTCCATCGATTGCAAGCCGGGAAACAGATAGTTGCGCCCGGCGGAAAAGTCGAAATCGGGATTTTCCCAGGCGATCATCTTGCCGGGATTGAGCAGGCCCTTGGGGTCGGTTTCCTGTTTGAAGGCCAGCTGCACCGTATCGGTCTGCTTCATGCCGCCTTCTTCCAGCGTATAGCGATGCGGGTTGAAGATCGGGCAGCCGTTGTCCTCGTGGATGCGGATGATTTCCTCCAGCCGCTCCTTGGTCGTATAGCGTACCAACGGCAGGCCGGAACATTGGATGGCACCGTCGAAGCGCATGAATTCCAGGTGGCCGATCACTTCATCGCCGAAGATTTCGGTCATTTTTCCAACCTTTTCGACATGATCCGGTCCCGGATATTGCACTTGCAGATAGGTGATCGAAGGATCGACCTTCAGCGCCCGCAGTGTCGTATGGTTCCAGGCCAGTTCATAGGCATGGGGAATGCCCTTCATGCTCTCCACGGTGTCGGAGCGAAAGCGCAGATCTGCCTTCATTTTCTCGGCATAGGCAATAAACGGCCCCATGGAATGCGGCGCGACCATCAGCACCACCACTGACTGGCCGTCCTTCAGCCAGGGCTTATGACGGGTGAAATACTCATAAGGCACGGGAGCGGCGATAGGCGCGACTTCCTTTAACAGAATACCGTTGCGGTGGCTGAGTGCATCGGCAAAGCGCACGGCATCCATGTAGTCGTCATAGCCGACGATGACATCCACCCAGTCATAGGCCGGGGCCAGCGGCATTTCCACTTCGGTGATGATGCCATTGGTGCCATAGGCGTGGCTGACCTTTTGCAGATCCCAGGCGGACAATTCCAGCACCCGTGGCTCCGCCTCCATGGTGACGACCCGTAGCGACAGGATATTGCCGAGATCACGAAGCCCGCCCCAGGTGATCGAGCCAACCCCGCCCGAGCCGCCAGCGACGAAGCCACCGATGGAGGCTGTCTGGGCGGTGGAGGGGTGGAAGCGCAATTCCTGGCCGGAATGGGCGCGTGTCTGGCGATCCAGTTCGGCGATGACGATGCCCGGCTCGCAGATCACCCGGCCTGGATGGATCTCTTTCACCTTGTTCATGTTGATCAGGTTCAGCACGATGCCACCGGAAAGCGGCATGGCCTGACCGTAATTGCCAGTGCCCGCGCCGCGCGGGGTCACCGGCACGCCATGGGCATAGGCTACTTTCAGCGTGCGGATCACCTCTTCTTCGCTGATCGGGGAAACCACGAGGTCAGCCGTGACATGATCCAGCTCGGCCTTCAGGATTGGCGAGTACCAGTAGAAATCCCGGGACTTCTGCTTGACCAGCGCCGGATCATCCTCGACGGCGATCCCGGCAAGTTCAGCTTTGATTTTTGCGTAATCGGGCATGGTTCAATCTTCCATCATATGGTCTAGGTCGCGGTAGTCAGGCACCTGGGCGTCAATCGCCTTGCCGGATCGCAGCACGATGCGGTCAGCCTGTGGGCGCGATAAAAGCTCGCTCCAGGTTCTCGCCGAAAACACCACCAGATCGGCCTTGGCCCCGACCTTGATGCGGCCATGGTCGGGGCGTCCGAGAATATCGGCGGGGCTGCGGGTGACGATCCGGGCGGTGCTGTCCAGAGGGTGATCGAGATGGACGATCCGCACCGCTTCGCGCAGCACTTCCATACAATCGAGATCGCCATAGGCGTAGAAGGGATCGCGGGTATTGTCGGAGGAAACCGCCGTCTGCACACCTGCCGCCGCCAGTTCATGAAACAGGGTGACGCCGCGTTGGCGGGGTGTGCGGCCAGCATGCCGGTCCTGCAAATACATGTTGCACATCGGCAGCGACACGACGGCAAGCCCGGCTTCCGCAACCTTGTCGATGGTCGCCTTGGCGGTATCGTCGCTCTGCTGGGTCAGTGAACAGCAATGGCCAACCACCACCGAGCCTTGAAAACCATTGCGCAGCTTGGCTTCGGCAATGGATTTCAAGGTCAGCACGGAAGCGTCCTGCGTCTCATCGACATGCAGGTCGATGTCGAGGCCATGGTCGCTTGCGGCGCGAAACAGCCGGTCCAGCCGGTGGTCCAGATCCGGCGACACCTGGGTGACGCCGCCGAGAATGCCCTTGTGTGCGACAAGCACTTCCAGCAGATCATTGAAGAAGGCCGTGTCGGTCATGTCCTCGAAGGGAAAGAGCGCGACAGCCTGAAGATCGATCCGGCCCGCCCACTCCTTGCGTATCTGCGAAAACACCTCAAAGGAAATCCGGTGCTGGGGTGCACTGCTGTCGAGATGGGTACGGATCAGGCTGGTGCCGTGGGCATAGGCGCAGCGCAGCGAAAATTCCATCCGTGCCCGCACATCGTCTGCCGACCAATTTGCCTCGCGGTCCTGCTTTACCGCATCGAGCGCGCCGATGAAATCGCCGGTTGGATTGGGCTGGCGTGGCCAGATATGGCCCTTGTCGAGATGGGTATGCATGTCGGTAAAGGTCGGCCAGACCATGGCATCGCGCAGATCGATGATCGGCAGGTCCGCGCCGGTCTTGTCATCAGATGCGGTGCCGACCTTAACAATGGCTTCGACCTTGCCGTGGTTGATAATCAGATCGGCGCTGACCAGCCCCTCGCGGACCGGTCCAGCGGGCGGGCCATCCACCGCTTCGACGGGTAATGTGGCGCGCGTCAGGGCAAACCGCCCGGCTTTGGGAAGATCGGCAAACAATCTGGTCATCAGTTTTCTCGCTTGATGCTGCTTTCATGCCAGCGATGCAGCGCCAGCCATGAGATGAAGGAGGTGATCGCGAAGATCACCACGCCGAGACACGATAGCAGGAACAGGGCGGCAAACAGCCGGGGAATGTTCAGCCGGAATTGTGCTTCCAGCAGGCGGAAGGCAAGGCCCGAACCCGCTCCTGCCGAGCCTGCCGCAAACTCCGCCACCACGGCGGCAATCAGCGCCAGTCCGCCACCGATCTTCAGACCGGTCATGAAATAGGGCAGCGAGGCCGGCAGTTTCAGATAGAGCAGGGTTTCCAGCCGTGAGGCGCCATAGAGGTCGAACAGGTTAAGCAGATTATGATCGACGCTTTTCAGGCCCTGCACCATGTTGGAGAGGATCGGGAAAAAGGCGACCAGAAAGGCGCAGATCAGCAGCGCCACCTGGGTTGACGGTGCATAGATCAGGATCAACGGCGAGATGGCGACAACGGGCGTGACCTGAAGGATGACCGCAATCGGATAAAAGGCCGTTTCGATCCATTTCGACTGCACGAGAAACACCGCGATGCCGACACCGCCGACCAGGGCCAGGGCCAGTGACATCAGAGTGATTTTCGTCGTCACCCAGAGCGCTGGTCCCAGAATGCCCCAATCCGTATAGAGCGCTTTGGCGACCGCCAAGGGTCCGGGTAGGATATATTGCGGCACTTCGGAGATGGTGACGCTGACATGCCAGATCAGGATCAGTACGGCGACCACGGCAAGGGGGATTATCACCCGCAACATGGTTTCGCGATGACGGGCAAAAAAACCTGTCTTTGGCAGGCTCTGGTTCTCGGCTTGCGACGTCATCCGTGATGCTCCAATCCCGCCACCGAGGGGCTGCTATCGAGCGGAAAGCCGATGGCTTCCAGCAGAACAGTCGAGGCCTTTTCGCAGACCTGCCGGTATTCTTCCGAGGTTCGGTAATGGGCGTCGCGTTCCAGGCTGGTGGCAATGGTGAAATCCGCATGCACCCGGCCGGGCCGTGCCTTCATGACCACGATGCGGTTGGAGAGATAAGCGGCCTCGAACACCGAATGGGTCACGAAGATCACGGTAATGCCGGTCTCGCGCCACAGCCGCAGCACGTCGTCGTTCAGCTTTTGCCGGGTGATTTCGTCAAGGGCTGCAAACGGTTCGTCCATCAGCAGCAGTTTCGGCTTGGTCACCAGGGCGCGGGCAATCGACACCCGCATTTTCATGCCGCCGGAAAGCTGGCGCGGATAGGCATCCGCGAAATCCTTCAGTCCCACCGTGTCAAGGGTTTCGAGAACGGTCGAGGTTGCGGCTGCCTTGGAAATCCCTTGCAGACGCAGTGGCAGATAGACATTGCCGAACACCGTCTGCCAGGGCAGCAGGGTCGGTTCCTGGAAGACGAAGCTGATATCGCCTTCCGGCAGGCCTTTGGCGTTGATACGGGAACTGGGCCAATCGACCGTGCCGCTGGAGATGCCGCCGAGACCGGCAATAATCCGGAGCGCCGTCGATTTGCCGCAGCCGGAGGGG
This sequence comes from Agrobacterium vitis, assembly GCF_037039395.1. Classification (NCBI taxonomy): domain Bacteria; kingdom Pseudomonadati; phylum Pseudomonadota; class Alphaproteobacteria; order Hyphomicrobiales; family Rhizobiaceae; genus Gillisella; species Gillisella vitis. Next base: position 2,720,294 of record NZ_CP146242.1, read on the forward strand.
CCGAGCAGGCTGACGAATTCACCCGCCTCGACGCTGAGCGACATGTTGGACAGTGCCACCGTGCCACTGGAAAACACCTTTGACACGCCAGAGAGCGTGACGAGCGGGCGCGGGCGGCTTTCGGTGCGGGATGCGGGCGGGGTTTCGGTCAAGATCATGCCGTGCCTGTTGTTGATGTCCTTCTTCGCCCGACAAACAGAAGCGGGGAAAAGGAACAGAAGGGAAAGCGATGGCTGCTGCTTCCCCTTCTGGTTTTTCTTGCTGGTTTTTCTTGTTTGCTCCCTCTTCAGGGAGGCTTCACCGCCTTTACCAAGGCCTGACTATGCTCACGCATCCTCAGGCCAGAGGTTATTTCGGCTTACTTCTTCAGGTTAAGGCCAACGCCCTTGCAGACGAACTTGGTTGTATAGGCCTTGTTGTAATCCAACTTGGCATCGACAACGCCGATCTGAACCATGGTATCGAAGAATTTCTTGTAATGCTCATCGGTCATGCAGCCGATACCCTTTTCCAGGGTTGGGCCGGAATCGACGATGCCATATTCCTTCATCTTCTCGATGGAAAAGGCGATCTGGCTATCGGTGATCTCAGGATTATCCTTTTTGATCAGTTCATTGGCCGCTTTGTTGTCGCCGTAGAGATATTTGTACCAGCCTTCGGAGGATGCATCGATAAAGCGCTGCACCACATCCGGCTTCTTGTCGACCATGGTCTGGGTGGTGGTAATCATCGTCGCATAGGGCGTGTAGCCATTGTCGGCCAGCAGGAACAGCTTCGGCTTGAAGCCGCCCTGCTTTTCGATCTCGTAAGGCTCAGACGTGATATACCCTTGCTGGGCGGATTTCTTGTTGGCAAGGAAAGGCGCCGGGTTGAACGTATAGGGCTTGTATTGCTCGTCCTTGAAGCCCGGATAGTTCTTCTTCATCCACTCGAAATAGGTGGTGTAACCTTCCTTGCCCATGAAGATCGTGTCGAGCTTGGCGAGATCGCCAAATTTCTCGATGCCCTGGTCGGGATGGGCAATCAACACCTGCGGGTCCTTCTGGAACATGGCGGCGACATCGATCAACGGAATGCCCTGCTTGACCGCATCCAATTGCTGAAGCGGGCTGCCCATGTAGAAATCGACCTTGCCGGCGATCAGCAGTGCCTGGTTGGCCGCATTCGGCCCGCCCTGGACAATCTTCACCTTCAAGCCGTATTTTTCATAGGTGCCATCGGCCACGGCCTGGTAAAAGCCGCCATGCTCGGCCTGGGCCAGCCAATTGGTGCCGTAGCTGACCTCATCCAGCGCCATGGCCGGGCTGCCAAGGCCAAGGGCCAGGGCGGTTGCAGCCAAAGTGTTGACAATTGTCTTGTGCAGTATGGTTTTCGTCATGTGTGTTTTCCCCTGATCCCTCGGATCGCGTGCTGCCGCCCGATGTCCCATCCCGCTGAAATGGCCCCGCTCAAAATGGCTCCACTGAAATGGCCCGCCGCGTTTTATGCATTTGAGCGGTTGCCTTGCGGCTTGAAAAGCATCAAATTTCGTCCGCTTCGATGCCTTAATGGCATCGCTTGCTCGTTCTGTATGTGAAATGTTCAATCTGCTTAAAAAATGGACTGGTGTGCTACGCCATGCTTCACTCCCGTAAGCTGCTTTATATAGACGAGATTGCCCGTTGCGGTTCAATTCGTAAAGCCGCCGCTAGACTTAACGTTGCATCTTCCGCTGTCAACCGGCAGATTCTGGCCCTGGAAGACGAGCTGGGCGTTCCCCTGTTCGAGCGTCTGCCGCGGGGCTTGCGGCTGACGGCGGCGGGGGAGCTGTGTGTGGAGCATATCCGCGAAGTTCTGAAGGGCTATGAACGTCTGGAAGCGCGTATCCGCAGCCTGAAAATGCCACAGGTGGGCAAGGTATCGCTGGTTGCCACGGTGGGGTTGGCCGCCGGTCCCCTGCCGGAAATAATCGCCCGGTTTCTGGACGCGCATCCGCGCATCAAGGTGCATTTGCGCAATGACAGCGGCTCTACCACTCTCAATCCGGTGCTGACGGGCGAAGTGGATATCGGGCTGGGCTTCAACATCCCGGCAACACCCGGTATTCGGACCATAGCCAATTTCGACATCCCTGTCGGCGCGGTTTTACCGCCCGGTCATCCGCTGGCGCATGAAAAAGGCACGATCGATCTGGTCGATGTGGTGCAGGAAAAACTGGTGCTGGCCGAGCCGGGCACCAGCCTGCGCAATGTCATCAATCTGGCGCTTGCCAATCTGCCGCTGCCGGTCGAGCCCCTTTTGGAAACCAACGCCTCCGAACTGTTGAAGCAATTGGTCAAATGCGGCACGGCGCTGACCCTGCTCAACCCGCTGGATGTGATTGTCGAATGCCGCAAGGGCGAACTGGTGTTTCGCCCGCTGGCCGAGCCGCATTGCCGCCACCAGCCGATGAAATTGTTTGCCCGGGCGCGGGCGCCGCTCGATGCGGCGACCAGCCTGTTCGTTGAATATCTGGTTCAGGAAATCCAGGCTTTGGTGGAGGAATTGCAGGGCAGGGGGTATCTTGCCCCGGACCGTGGTTATTCCGGAGAATAAAGCGCAGACAGCGGATAGTCCCTGACGTCACGCAAGAGCTGGATGAAGCCGGTCACCTGATGACGGCAAATCGCCTCACCCTTTTCCGCCGTGCCTTTCGAGGCATCGCCGACCACGCCAGCCGGGTTGAGATCGTGGGCAATCCAGGCCAGCGAATGGGGCGGCAAGGGCTGGAGAAAATCCGAGTGCTCCTTCATCCATTCCGCTTTGGAGACGAAGTTTTCGGCCTTGTCCATCCGCACCAGTTCGGGGCGGAAATGCAGCATCAGCGAGGTTTCCACTTCGCCGCCATGAATGCCATAGCGGTTTTCATGATCGGAAATCATTCCCTCGGGATTGCCGAACCGGCTCCATTGGGTAGATACCACCGCCATCTTGTGGCGGACGCGCAATTCGCGCCCGACAATGCTCATGATGTCGACATTGCCGCCATGGGAATTGACGATGACCAGCTTGCGCAGGCCCGCTTCCGCCACCTTGGCGCCGATCGCGGTCCAGGCCGCAATCAGCAGATCCGCACTGAGCGAGAGCGTGCCGGGGCCATAGACATGTTCATTGGCCTTGCCGATTTCCTGGGTGGGGAGAACCAGGAAATCCAGGTCGTCCGGACGCTGGTGCTTCAGTTCTGTCAACATGCCGTTGGCAATCGCCACATCGGTTGCAATTGGCAGATGTGGCCCATGCTGTTCGGTGGAGGCAATCGGCAAAACAGCGATGGTGCTGTCAGGTGACAGGCTGGCGAAATCATAGGTGTTCAGTTCATTCCAGTAAAATGGCTTGGTCATGATGCTTCCCCATTGATTGGCTAGAATCTGTCAAAATTGATTGGAACGGACGGAGCTTTCGATCTTTTTGTTATCGTTTGTCTTTTCACAAACGAAGGGGTCCATTTTTTCTCTCATAGTTCTAGGGATAAGCTCTGTTCATGTCGCGGAAAAGCATCGATTTGCGCGCGCCGCGATGCCGAAAAGTGTGCGATTCGAAACGCTGTTAACCTTAATGGTTGGTAATTATCACGATTGGCCCTGCGCGTGGTTGAGAAGCGATTGCGACAGGCGTAAAACGGTTGCGGGAAGCTGGAACCATTATGATAAAGTTGTTGCGTAGATTTCTCGACGTCGGATCGGAAACCGGTGTGGCTGGCATGCGTAGTCGTCTGGATATCGATCCCAAGGCGTTTTCCGCGATTTATGCGGTAGGGGATGTGCATGGTTGTTATGCTGAGTTGCTGGAGGCGGAATGCCGTATCCTGCACGATGCCGGCAGTATCGATGGTCCCAAGCTGATCGTGATGCTGGGTGATTATGTCGATCGCGGACCGTCCTCACGCCGGGTGATCGATCATCTGATGGCGCCGCTGGCGCCCGGTTTCGAGCGGATATCGCTTTGCGGCAATCATGACGATGTGTTCTGTCATTTTCTCGACGATCCCTCGGCCGGTCGTCGCTGGCTGGATTTTGGCGCGGCGGCCACGCTTTATTCCTATGGCATCGACATCGACCACGCCTTGCACCAGGCCGGTAGTTTCAAGGGGCTTTCCACGGAGCTGGCCCGCGCCATCCCTGAAAGCCATTATGCCTGGCTGAAATCCCTGCCGGTCATGCTCAAGGTCGGGCAATTTCTGTTCGTGCATGCAGGCCTGAAGCCGGGCGTCGCGCTGGACACCCAGGCCGATGAAGACCTGATGTGGATCCGTGAACCCTTTCTCGGCCGTGGCCCGGAACTGCCCTATACGGTCGTACATGGACATACCCCGACCGATACAGTCACCTTCGGCAAGAACCGGATCGGCATCGATACCGGTGCCTATGCATCTGGACATCTCGCCGTCTTGCGGATCGCCGATGGGCATACCAGCCTGATCTAGTGGTCCGATTCCGACATTTGCCTCCGTTTGCAGCACCCTCGAGAGCAAATGTCGGAATCTTCAGGACCACTAGTAAGTTACTGTTTCTAGTGGAATTTAAGAATTTGACATTTGATCCTCGAGGGTGCGGCAAGGGGGAATCAAATGTCAAATTCATTCCACTAGAGCCTGTTATCAGCGAGCAGTGGTTTGCGGTTTGCCCCATTCGGCCAGCGCGATGCCGCCGATCACCAGGCTGAGTGCCAGCATGTGGAAACCTTCCAGCTTTTCACCGACCACGGCGACCGACAGGATGGTGCCGAACACCGGTACAAGGTTGATGAACAGGCCGGCCCGGTTGGCGCCGATCATGTTGACCCCTGATATATAGAGTGTCTGCGACACCAGGGATGGCAGCAGGCCGCAAAACAGGATCAGTGCCCAGCCGGTGGCATCGGGCGCGATAAGGCTGCCAGTGCTGGCTTCCCAGGCAACCAGTGGCAGGGAGGCCAGCGCTGCCCCGAAGGCGAGGGCGGCCATCAGCGTCTTCCAGTGCAGTTCCGGCTTCCAGCGCAGCGCCACGGTAAAGATCGCATAGCACAGCACGGCCAGCAGCATCAGCGTATCGCCGAAATTCAGCCGCAGCGACAAAAGCGCCATCAGGTCGCCATGGCCTGCCGTCAGCGCCACGCCGATAAAGCTGATCAGGAAGCCAGCAATCTGGATGGCGGAGGCGGCAATCCGAAACAGCAGGAAATTCAACAGGAAGATCAGCACGGGAATGCCGCCCTGTTCGATGGCGCCATTGACGGCGGAGGTGTATTTCAGCGCCGAATAGAGAAAGCCGTTAAAGCCGGTATAGCCGATTGCACCGAGCGCCAGCAGCAGGGGGATATGACGGCGCACCACCGGCCAATCCGCCTTGATCTGACGGGAGGAAACCGCCAGCAGCAGCGTCAAGGCCAGCGACCAGCGACCCAGATTCAGCATCATCGGGCTGATATGGCCCACGGCCAGCTTGCCCGCCACGGCATTGCCGCCCCAGAACAAGGTCGTCAGCACCAGATAGGCATAGGCTTTGATTTGCATCTGATCGTTCAACCTCTGCGCGTCGCCAATTTCGATGCATTTTGACTACTGCATAATTCCTGAAACCGGAATCGATTTCAGGAATTATGCAATCGTAAAATTGTGTTGCACCGTCATATGTCTCTGCCATGCAAAAAGCCGGATTAACGCGCATAAACGTGTCGCTTTCCGCAAAACAACACAGTATAGATGCGCGGGTTTGGGGACGCGCAGGCGCGAAAACGCGCTGCCTTGACTGGAAACCTGTTCAGGACGATCTGCTTCAGGGTGAATGGCGGCGCGCAGCAGACAGAACGTGTGACGGCTTACGGCTTTATCAACCGCCAGCGCTGTCGCGAGGCGAAGTTACGCTTGAGGCGTAAAGACAGGATTTTGAAATGACGAATGTCGTGGTGGTTGGCTCCCAATGGGGTGACGAAGGCAAAGGCAAGATCGTGGACTGGCTGTCGGAGCGCGCTGACGTGGTCGTGCGCTTTCAGGGCGGTCATAATGCCGGTCATACGCTGGTCATCGACGGCATTTCCTATAAATTATCGTTGCTGCCTTCGGGCGTCGTGCGTCCCGGCAAGATGGCGGTGATCGGCAATGGCGTCGTGGTCGATCCGCATGCGCTGATCGCCGAAATCGCCAAGCTGGCCGCCCAGGGCGTCACCGTAACGCCGGATAATCTGCGCATCGCCGACAACGCGACGCTGATCCTGTCGCTGCACCGCGAACTGGATGGCATGCGCGAAGACGCCGCCACCAATAGCGGCACCAAGATCGGCACCACGCGGCGCGGCATCGGCCCGGCTTATGAAGACAAGGTCGGCCGTCGTGCCATCCGGGTGATGGATCTGGCCGATCCCGAAGGTCTGGCCGAGAAGGTTGCCCGCATCCTGCCACACCACAACGCGCTTCGCCGTGGGTTTGGTGCGCCGGAGGTCGAACATTCGACGATCATGGAAGAGCTGCTGTCGGTGGCCGACAAGGTTCTGCCCTTCCGCGAAACCGTCTGGTTGATGCTGGACAAGGAGCGTCGTCGTGGCGCCCGAATCCTGTTTGAAGGCGCGCAAGGCTCGCTGCTCGATATCGACCACGGCACCTATCCCTTCGTCACCTCGTCCAACACGGTCGCCGGCCAGGCCGCGGCAGGCTCCGGCATGGGGCCAGGCTCGCTCGGTTATATCCTTGGCATTACCAAGGCCTATACGACCCGCGTTGGTGAGGGCCCGTTCCCGACCGAGCTGACTGACGAGATCGGCCAGTTTCTTGGGGAAAAAGGTCACGAATTCGGCACGGTCACTGGCCGTAAACGCCGTTGTGGCTGGTTTGATGCGGCGCTGGTGCGCCAGTCGGTGGCCACCAATGGCATTACCGGCATCGCCCTGACCAAGCTCGATGTTCTCGATGGCTTGGACGAGCTGAAGATCTGCGTCGGCTATAAGCTGGACGGTGTGGAAATCGACCATTTGCCGGCAGCCCAGGCGGCTCAGGCACGGGTCGAGCCGATTTACGTCACGCTGGAAGGCTGGAAGGAATCCACCGTTGGCGCACGTAAATGGGCCGATCTTCCCGCCCAGGCGATCAAATATGTCCGCCAGGTGGAAGAGCTGATCGGTGCGCCGGTCGCGCTGTTGTCCACCAGCCCGGAACGCGACGACACCATACTTGTGACCGATCCATTTGAGGATTAAGGTTAGAGTTGAATTAATTTGTCTTGTCGGCCTGCGCCGGTGATCACGAGAAAGTACGGATGGCAGATTTCGTAGCAGTTATTCGGCGCGCCGTTGATGGCCTGTCGAACAATACCCCGGAAATGCGCGTAAAGGTGTATGAGAAGGCTCGCGGCGCAGTGATGCGGCAGCTGGACAATATGACACCCAAGCCGTCGGAAGACATGCTGCGCCGCCAGCTGGACAAGCTTGACGCCGCGATTGCCGAGGTCGAGGCAGATTATGCCGAGGCTCTTCCTGCTGTGGAAGAGGATGCCTATGAGCCGGAGCCGGCCTACGAGCCAGCACCGCCTTATGAACCTGAGCCGGAACCAGAACCCGTTCATCATGAGCCGGAGCCTGTTGAGGAACCGGCGCATGAGCCCGAATATGTGCACCAGCCTGAACCTGTTCATGAGCCGGAGCCGGCTTATGTTCCAGCGCCTGCCCCAGCACCTGTCTATGTGCCGGAACCAGCGCCTGAGCCGGTTTATGAGCCGGAGCCAGAACCTTATACGCCAGAACCGGCCCGCATTCCGCCTGCTATTTGGGAGAATGAAGAGCCTGCCCAGCCAGCAGTGTCTCCTGCGGCTCTAGCGCCAGCCGCAAAGCCTTCGGCACCACAGAAACACTCGATGGATGAATGGCTGGAAAGCCATTTGGAAAGCTCGCCAGTTCCTCCGGCACCTGTCCATTCCTCTCCGGCCCAGTCCTTTGAGACACAGCCGCAGTCGCGCCAGGACGATGCGCAGGAGCCAGCGGTCTACCCCGCCATTCCACCGGCACGCCAGCCTGTGTTCGATGAAGCCGAGGCGCTGGGCGCTTTCGACGCTTTCGTGCGTGACAACAAGCAGCCTGCATCGCAGGGTGGCTCCTTCTCACAAGCTGGTCATGACGATCCGAAGGATCTTCTGGACTGGAGTGACAAGCATCAGAACACCAGCTTCGGCACGCCTGTCGGCCAGGCATCCGACAACGAGGAAAATGCCGCTCGCAATGGAGCCTCTCCAAAGCAGGCAGGCACGAGCAAGGCAGGCGAAGATCCTGCCTGGTTCGATGATTTCGTGGCCGCCCAGCCTGTGCCACCGGCGGCAGCTAAAAAGCAACCGCGCACCGCCGCGCCGGACCGAAGCAGTTCCTCCGAAGACATGGCAGCCGTGCTGGCCAAGGCCAACAGGAAGGCGGGGCTGCGCACCAAGAAATCCCGTCGGACCGCGCCTTACATCATCACTGGCGTGCTGATCCTGTTGATCGGCGGCGGTGGCTACTACGCCTATGCCCATCGTGACAATCTGCCGGGCGCCATCGCCGGGTTGAAGCAGACCGTGACAGGATTGTTTGCCTCGAAGGGCTCGTCACCAGCGTCCACACCATCTTCGCAGACGGGCAGCGCGGACGCCGGAAAGCCGGCGGCTGTTCCAGCGTCAACCGGCGATGCCGGGGCGGCGGGTGAAAAATTCACCCAGAAGCTGATGCCTGACGGTACGGAAGTGGATGAGGGCGCCTCGAACGCTGCCGCCAATAGCGGCGAGGGCCGTTCGGTGGCCCAGCAGAATGGCGGAGCCAATCCGGCAGCGCCAGTGTCCGGCGGTGCGGCCAGTGCGCCGGCTACCACCACGCCTGTGCAGGGTGCGCCCTTCACCGTGCCGGAAAATGGCCAGAAGGCCTATCTCTACGAAGAGCGGCTCGGCCAGACGACGCCGACCACCGTGCAGGGCTATATTGTCTGGGAAGCCCGACATGAGACTGGTGACAGCGGCAAGCCGGAACCGGAAATCCAGGGCAAGCTGACGATCCCCGAGCGGGGCCTGACAGCGCTGATTACCTTCAAGCGCAATACCGACAGCTCGCTTCCCGCCAGCCACCTGATGGAAATCGTCTTCTCGGTGCCGCAGAATTTCGAAGGTGGCGGCATAGACAGCGTTCAGCGCGTTGCCATGAAGGCAAGCGAGCAGGATCGCGGCGATCCGATCGTGGCGGTGCCTGCCAAGATCACCGACGACACGTTCATGATCGCCTTCAACGATTTTGCCGAAGTGGTGGCCCGCAATGTCGATCTGTTGCGTGGCCGTGACTGGATCGACATCCCCGTTACCTATCGCAACGGTCGCCGCGCGCTGATTACCCTCGACAAGGGTGCCGCTGGCAAGCCGATCTTCGACAGTGTCATCAGGGAATGGGCAGCGCTCGGAAACAATCGCAGCGGCGGGTGATTAAAACTCGCCGCCGCCTATGCTCCCTATGCTCCGTCGTTTGCGGCGGCCTGAGGTCGGGGACATTATGTCGGGTGAAGCCGACGCGCTTTGCGCATGAGACGTTGCCTCAGGAAAGGTGGAACCGCGTTTCCCCGAAAAGGCAAACGTCAACAAAACTCACGCAAGTCTGTCTGGTTCAACCTGAACCTGACAGACTCGCCTGAAACACTGGAGGTTTCGGTCGAAATTCTCTGTCTCTACGCCCCAATAGCGTGCCGCCTATGGGCTGGCAGTTCCGGTGCCACCTGTTTGTGATTGACGATGAACAGCAGTAGCGCCAGGGCAGCGATGCCGCCATGGACGAAATAGGCGAGCGAATAGCCGCCCTTTTCAGTCAGCCAGCCTGCAACGACATTGCTGGATGAGGCGCCGATGCCCTGGACGGTCATGACGGCGGCGAGGCCAACGTTAAAACGGCCAGAGCCGGACAGAATACGTTCCGCGGCAATCGGCGTAGCGATGCCGATCAGCCCCGCCCCGATGCCATCGAGGATCTGCACCGGATAGATCGCGCCGAAGCTGGAAAAGCTACCGGCGATCATGCCCCGGATCGGCAGGGCCATCAAAGCGATAAAGAACACCGACCGCAGTCCAAACCTTGCAATCATCCACGGTGCGGCGCAGGCGACGACAATCATCGCCAGTTGCGAGACACCTGTGGTGATGGCGGTGGTCTTGAAGGGACTGTCGAGCTGGATGGAAAAGTTCTGGGCGATCAACCTGCTGATCGGCGCATTGCCAAAGTGAAAGATCATCAGGATCAGGGCGAGTACGATCAGCCCGCGACTATGCACCAGCATGGAATAGCCCGAGGGCTGGGCCGCCGCGTGACCCTCATCCTCAGCCGATCTGCCCTTATCACTTAGCCCACGGGCGACATCCTGGTCGATTTCCTGGGGCCGGATTGTCAGGACTGCTGCAATGGTGGCAAGGGCGGAGGCGATCATCAGCCAGACAACGCCGTTCTGGCCGAAATAGCTGGTGAGGACGAAAATGCAGACCAGTGAGAATACATTGCCGGTATGATTCCATACTTCATTGCGGGAGACCTGGTTGGAAAAGGCTCTTTCGCCGACCAGTCCCAACGTCATCCCCATCAGGGCCGGGCCGATCACCGCGCCCACCAGGGCCGTTGCCGATTGTCCGCCGAACACCGCCAGATTGTCGGGGCTCGCCAGTGTCCACAATGCGGCGGCTGTCACGAGTGTGACCGGCAGGATAATCAGCGTTCGCTTATAGGGGCTTGCATCGACAACCGCGCCAAACAGTGGCGTGACCACCATGCCGAGCACGCCGCCCATCGTGGCGATGATACCCAGGGTCATCGGCGACCATCCATGGGTTGCCAGGAAGCCATCGAGGAAGGGGCCTAGCCCGTCGCGGGCATCGGCAAGGAAGAAGTTGAGGAAGGCAAGGGCAATGAGCGAGCGGCGGCTCGCGGAGACAATCTTGGACTGTGCGATCACGGGAGCGCTTTCGGAAAGGTTGAAAAATCAGGAGTTTAGCATGAATAGGCAGAAGCAGGCGCCTCGTTAATTTGCCAAATGCAAAATTGTTCCATGCCGCTTGCTCTTTGCGTATCCTGGACTAAATGGGTGATCTGATCTGACGCCGGTTCTCGGCGTCTGCCTGCCAGTCCTTTCCTTGGCCCTCGTTCCGGCCACGTCTTTTCGGATGTTTCATGACCGCGACTTACCTGACCTGGGCTGTTTGCGCCCTTTCCGTTCTGGGCGTTATCAGCCGGCCCTTTGGCTGGCCGGAGGCGATCTGGGCCGTGCTTGGCGCCATCGTGCTGCTGGGACTGGGCGCGATTGGCTTGGGGGTGATCGGCATCAATGATGCCTGGGCAGGCGTTGCCAAGGGCTATGATGTCTATCTGTTCCTGATCGGCATGATGCTTCTGTCGGAACTGGCGCGGCGCGAAGGTCTGTTCGACTGGTTGGCTGCGCTGGCAACGAAAAGGGCCAAGGGCTCGCCGCTCAGGCTGTTCGTGCTGCTGTATGGCGTCGGCGTCTTGGTCACCGCCTTTCTCTCCAACGACGCGACGGCGGTGGTGCTGACGCCTGCGGTCTATGCGGCAACCAAGGCGGCCAAGCTCAAGAACCCGATGCCCTATCTGCTGATCTGCGCCTTCATCGCCAATGCGGCGAGTTTTGTGCTGCCGATTTCCAATCCGGCCAATCTGGTGATTTTCGGCGGCGGGGAAATGCCGCCGCTCTCCACCTGGCTTGCCACATTCGCGCTGCCCTCGCTGGTGGCCATCGTGGTGACCTTCGCCATGCTCTATTGGAGCCAGAGACGCGCCATCCACGCCGAGGTGATGGATCGGCAGGTTGAGACGCCGCATCTCTCCCACAGCGCCAAGCTGGCCGGATGGGGACTGATCCTGACCGCCGTCGTGCTGATGGCGGCGTCTGCGCTGGGGTTGGACCTTGGCCTGCCGACCTTTATTGCCGGTGTGCTGACCACCGTGCTGGTACTGGCCCTGAGCGGGCAGGGACCGGTTGAGACGCTGAAGGGCATGTCCTGGAGCGTGCTGCCGCTGGTAGCGGGCCTGTTCGTGCTGGTCGAGGCGCTGGACAAGACAGGGCTGACCGTGCTGCTGGCCCGTTATTTGTCAGAGGCAGCCGCAGCGGATGCCAAGGCAGCGGCCATGGGGGCAGGGCTGCTGGTCGGCTTCCTCTCCAACCTCGTCAACAATCTTCCTGCCGGACTGGTGGCAGGCGCCACGGTGCAGAGCGCTCATGTGGGGGGCGCCGTTTCCGGTGCGGTACTGATCGGGGTCGACCTTGGCCCCAACCTGTCGGTGACCGGCTCACTTGCCACCATTCTCTGGCTATCGGCGCTCAGGCGCGAAGGCCTGCATATGGGCGCGCTGGAATTTTTGAAAATCGGCACTGTCGTGATGATCCCGGCGCTGGTTCTCTCGCTGCTGGCGCTGGTGGTGGTGACGTGATCGTTAGAGATTTTCTCAAAATAAAGTTCTGCTGAGTTTGAAATGCTGTCGTCAATGTCAATCCATCGAAAGGCTTTTGGCTTTCATCCGAGATGATCGGTCCACTGTGAATAGTGTCTTCCAATCTGAAACAATGGTGTAGAAAAGATCGGCGTCCATCCATTCTTCTCTGATTGTACTGGATAAATCGGCGGGCGATTCTGTATTCGAGAAGGCAATGATGCGCACACGGCTTCCTACGTCGAACTGCAAGATATGGCTTCCGTCATCAAAAGCCTCATCTCCATCCGGAGCCCATATTGAACCACTCGATTGTAAGGTATTGGCGAACTGTTGCTGTGAAAGCCCGAAGTAATCCGTTCGCGGACTATCACGATAAAGAGCATCAAGGTACGCGACTGCCACGTCGGCGGCCTTAACATCGGTCAGCATATCAAAAAGATGCGTTCCGCGCCGTTTCAACCTATGTTCTACCTGGTTGAAAGAGCATCCAAGCAGGGATGCGTCAGGCTTCCTCACCCCGAACATTTGTTCACCAACGTGAATGACAAAGAAACCCAGTGCCAATTGAGAAGGGTTTTCCAATGCATTGGTAATATCGCTTTCGATTCCGAAAACGCGGCAATCGCCTACAATCATCCATTAACCTCGTTGTCTCGGCCCCCACCACGAACCGATCAAACCTGTGCAACGCGATTTTGACAACCGCGCCTAAGGGCAGGCCATAAGGCTTTTTGTTTTAATTGGCGCTGGCGTCAGGACTCCACCACCCGCAACGCCTTGGCCTGTTCCAGTGCATCCTTCTGGACGGCATCCTGAACTTTTTCAAAGGCGCGCACTTCGATCTGGCGCACACGCTCGCGGCTGATGTCGAACTCCGATGACAGTTCTTCCAGCGTCACCGGCTCCTCGGACAGACGGCGTGCGGCGAAGATGCGGCGTTCGCGGTCGTTCAGCACGCCCATGGCGCGCGACAGCATGTTGCGCCGGGTTTCCAGCTCATCCTGCTCGATCAGCGTGTCTTCCTGGCTGTCATGGTCGTCCACCAGCCAATCCTGCCACTGGCCGGATTCGCCTTCGCTGGCGCGGATCGGCGCGTTCAGCGAGGCATCGCCCGACAGGCGGCGGTTCATGGAAATCACTTCCTCCTCGCTGACCTTCAGCTTGGTGGCGATTTCCGTGACCTGGTCCGGCTTCAGGTCGCCTTCCTCGATGGCCTGGATCTTGCCCTTCAGGCGGCGCAGGTTGAAGAACAGTCGCTTCTGGTTGGCGGTCGTGCCCATCTTCACCAGCGACCAGGAGCGCAGGATATATTCCTGGATCGAGGCCTTGATCCACCACATCGCATAGGTGGCAAGCCGGAAGCCGCGTTCGGGATCGAATTTCTTGACGGCCTGCATCAGGCCGACATTGCCCTCAGAGACCACTTCGCCAATCGGCAGGCCATAGCCGCGATAGCCCATGGCAATCTTTGCCACGAGGCGCAAATGGCTGGTGACGAGCCGGTGTGCGGCATCGCGGTCGCCATGCTCTGCATAGCGCTTGGCCAGCATGTATTCTTCCTGGGGTTCCAGCATCGGGAACTTGCGGATCTCATCCAGGTATCGGTTCAGACCGCCTTCACCGGCGGTAATCGAAGGCAAGCTATTGCGGGCCATAAAGCACCCCCTTTATCCATGAGCTTCCCAATGCCAAACGGGCAAGCTCCATCATGCGGATTTCCTCATCCCGCACGAAATCCTATGTCACATAAGTGTGGCATGGTCGGGATTCAAGCACACCACGCCGGTCACGATTGATTTACGAGCGGAATCGGAACAAATCTTCATCGGCGTCCTTGCGCCCGGCAATCCGGGCCGAAACAATCTCCGACGCGATGGTCGAAAACGTGATGCCATTGCCGCCAAATCCCATCACAACATGCACATGGTCGGTGCCGGGAACACGGTCGATGATCGGCAGCCCATCCCGTGTCGTGCCGAACGGTGCCGACCAGCCATAGGCGATGCGGTCCATCTCAATCCCGGCCAGAGCCTTCAGCTTTTGCCGGATCGTTTCGAATTTGCGCAACGCCTTGACCGGGTCCTGATGGGCCAGCGGATCGTCCTCATCTTCGCCACCAGCGATAATCCGGCCATCGGGAGTGGAGCGAAAATAAAGGTAGGGCTCGGATGCCTCCCAGACCAGATGGTCGTCCAGCCAGTCCGGCCTTTGGGTGTGCGGCTCGGAAGCGATCGCCCAAGTGGAAATCACCTGATGCAGGGGGCTTTCCATCATCTTCAGATATTCATAGCCCGTGCAGGCGATAAGGTCCGCCGCACAGAGCAATGTACCGTCAGCTGTTGCCACCATCACCCCGTCGCGGGTTTCCCGGATGGCGGTAATCGCCAGCGGGGAGACGATTTCGACGCCGCCTTGCTGGGCGGCCTTCAGCAGGCCAGCCGTCATCTGAGCCGGATTGGCGCTGGCGGAGCAGGGGGAGAGGATCGCTCCCGTGCGCTCAATGCCGAATCTCTCCTTCACCTGCGCCCCGGTCAGATACTCGGCGTCCAATTGCGCTTCGCGGCGCAGCTCCGCTTCAGCGGCCAAAGCGCGGTGCCCCATTTCGTCGCCCGCCAGGAAAAGGCTGGTGCGCTGCTGGAACTGGCAAGCAATACCAAGCTTGCCGACGCGCTCCCCCAGGCTGTCGACCGAGGCTGCCGAGCGCCTCCAGGCGCGCATGGCCTTCTTGGCTCCGATATGCTTCGACAATTGCGACAGCGGAATGTCGATTTCGTGCTGGATCATCGCGGTGCTGGCCAGCGTGCTGCCCCGGACCGGCTCACGCCGGTCGACCAGCAGAATATGGCGGCCATCCGCTGCCAGTGCTTGCGCCATCAAGGCACCGCTGATTCCGGCGCCGATGATGATGACATCATAGTCCTGGCGCTCGGGTATGGGCTGGCTGTCGACACTGATATTGGGCGTCGCCGCCCAGAAGGATTTGCCATCGTGCAGATCGCGCGATTTTCCCAGTGCCTGCTTGGTATCCATAATCGTCCTTTGCCCGTTCACGCCTGCCTGGATGCTCAGATGTCCAAACGCCCGGATGTCCGAACACAAGAGATCGCTTCGCGGTTCTGCTGGACGTGCGCTAACGTTTAACGGGCCAAAGGGTTCACGCGATATCGCGCAGCGCCTCGATAATTGTTTCCATGTCGTCGGGGATAGGCGCTTCGAAATGCATGACTTCGCCAGTGGTCGGGTGTTCGAACGCCAAGAGATAGGCATGGAGCGCCTGACGGTGGAAATTATTGACGATGGCCTTTGCCGCCTCCGGCAGCAGGTTGGCCTTGGTCTTGAAGGCGGCGCCATATTCGGGATCACCGATCAGCGGATGGCCGATATGGGCCATATGCACCCGGATCTGGTGGGTGCGTCCGGTTTCCAGCCTGCATTCCACCAGCGAGGCGAGGCAGGTTGCATCCGGCTTTTCACCATAACGCTCCATCACCTCGTAATGAGTGATGGCTTCGCGGGCGTCATCGGTATCCTCGCGCTTCACGGTGCGCTTGGTACGGTCGCCAGCCCGGCCAAGAGCGGCGTCAATCGTGCCGCGCAGCCCCCGCGGACGCCCCCAGACGAGCGCCTGATAGGCCCGTTCCAGCGGACCGCTGCGGCCATGGTCGGCAAACTGGTCGGCTAGATGCCGGTGGGCGATGTCGTTCTTGGCAACGACCATGACGCCGGAAGTTTCCTTGTCCAGCCGGTGGACGATGCCGGGACGCTTCACCCCGCCAATGCCGGAGAGGCTATCGCCGCAATGGTGGATCAGCGCATTGACCAGCGTTCCGGTCCAGTTGCCAGCACCGGGATGCACGACCAGACCGGCGGGCTTTGACAGCACGATCAGGTCCTTGTCCTCATAAAGCACGGTCAGCGGAATATCCTCACCCTTGGGTTCGGGGTCTTCCGGCTCCGGCATGGCGATCATCACCTGGTCGCCGGGCTTCATCTTGCGCTTCGGCTCGGTGACGGCGGTGCCGTTGATAAACACGGCGCCTTGCTCGATCAGGGCTTTTACCCGGTTGCGCGACAGGTCGCCGCCCAGGCTGGCCGCCAGCCAGGCATCCAGACGGCCTTCGGCGTCCTCACCGGCAATCAGCTCTTTCCTTGGCTCGCCTGCTTGTTTAAAGGGGTCTGTCATAGCGCATCCTGTCTTTCAGCCCTTGCGGCCGAGGCCCAATGGGCGGCAGAGCAGCTCCATCAGGGAAAGGTTTAAGTTTCATGAGCCAAGTCGAGACCGACGAACAGAAAGACAAGCCGCTCGATCCGGTGCTCGAAAAAGTTCGCCGCAAGATGGTGCGTTTGCAACTCGTCTCGGCGGCCATCATGTTTGTCAGCCTTATGGCCGTGTTGACCGCCGTTGTCTACAAGGTCAAACACGCACCAGCGCCGGAAAAGACCCAGGCCGGAGGCCTCACCATCCCCTCCGACCAGCCGATGGCGCTGGCCGCCCGCCTGCCTGCCGGTTTCAAAGTGAGTTCCACAGCGCTGTCAGGCACGCAGATCCTGTTTTACGGCACAACAGCCGAAGGCCAGTCCAAGGCCTATGTGTTTGACCTGTCGGTAGGCCGGATGATCGCGGACGTCGCGATCACGCAATAGGCCATCAAAAGCATGGTCCAGTTCGTCACCATTACCGATCCGCAGGACCCGCGCATCGCTGCCTTCTGCAATATCCGCGAGCGCGACCTGACGGGGCGCGAGGGCCGGTTTATTGCCGAGGGTACGGTGGTGCTGCGCATGTTGCTGGCGGCGCATCTGGCCGGGCGTGGTATTCGCGCCGAAGCGCTGCTGCTGTTGGAAAACCGGGTGGCGGGTCTCCAGCCGCTTCTCGACCAGTGGCCGGATGAGCTGCCGGTCTATGTGGCAAGCGCTGCCGTGCTGGATGCCATTGCCGGTTTCCACCTGCATCGCGGCGTGCTGGCGCTGGGCAGCCGGCTGACCGCGCCCGATGCTACGCAACTGATTGCTGGCTTGCCGCAAAACGCCCTGGTTCTGGTTGGCTGCGGCATTTCCAATCATGACAATATCGGTTCTATGTTTCGCAATTCCACCGGCTTCTGTGCCGATGCGGTGCTGCTTGATGAGACCAGTTGCGACCCGCTGTATCGCAAGGCGCTGCGGGTCTCGGTCGGCTCGGTGCTGACCATGCCCTATGCGCGCGAACACAGTGCCATTGCGCTGTTGTCGGCACTGGATACGGCTGGCTTTTTGGTGGCGGCGCTGACGCCTTCCGGGGCCACGGAGATCGGTGATATCGCCACCGGGCTTGGCAACCGGCAAAGGCTGGCGCTAGTGGTAGGCACAGAAGGCGAGGGACTGCCCGCCGACGTGCTTGCCCGGTTCATGACCGTGCGGATCGCCCAATCACCGCAACTCGACAGCCTCAACCTCGGCACCGCCAGCGGCATCGCGCTACACAGCGCGGCGCGGGCGCTGGGTAAATTAGGGTAGGGGATTTTGTCGCAATAGTTGGTCTACAGCGCCGTGCGTTTTATAAAACGCGACAGTACACGACGCAAATGTCTCTCGGCTTTGCCGCCCCCTCATCCCCCTGCCGGGACCTTCTCCCCGATGGGGAGAAGAGACCTGCAGCACCCTGTTGCGCCTTATATGCGCGGCAAAAGCCGATAAACTCTTTTGTCAGCAGCCTCAGGATGAGGCTCCGTGCTGTCGTGTTGACCTCTTCTCCCCAGCGGGGAGAAGTCCCCGGCAGGGGGATGAGGGGGGCGAAGCCAATTCATCAAGGTGCGTCGTGTACTGAAACA
Source organism: Agrobacterium vitis (assembly GCF_037039395.1). Classification (NCBI taxonomy): domain Bacteria; kingdom Pseudomonadati; phylum Pseudomonadota; class Alphaproteobacteria; order Hyphomicrobiales; family Rhizobiaceae; genus Gillisella; species Gillisella vitis. Next base: position 2,738,521 of record NZ_CP146242.1, read on the forward strand.
AAACGCACAAAGGATGCTGCAACACTTTAAATCGACTGCATAATTCCTTAAATCGAGTCTGATTTCAGGACTTATGCAGTAGGGGCATGGCGATGGCACCTCATCCGGCTGCGCCCTCCTGTTCTACGAGGCAATGGGCTCAATCGTTTAGAATGTCCGGCGCCAGTGCTCTTATCCGGTCCAGCAGCGGTTGCGGTGCATCGGCGCTGGGGGCAGGCTTTGCCAGCAGCGCCGGGATCGGCGATGCTTCGCCTTCCTTGCGGGCAGTGAACACGATCATCCCGGCGGCGATTTCGGCGATTTCGGCGCGCAGAGACGCGTCTTCCTCGACACCATCGCCAGCAAGCAGCCGGGAATTGAGCGCTTCGCTGCGCTGGCGCATGTCGTCTGCAAGCGTTTGAAGTGCCTCGGGCGTGGGGTGCTGCATGTCCGGCGGGCTTTCGTTCATTTGGCGACCTGTTGCACAGGGGTTTCGGTCTTTTGCAGGCGTTCCAGCCGCTCTTCCAATCGCAGCACCTTGTCTTCCTCCTGGAGGAGCCGTTGCTCTGCCTTCTGGGCGCGGCTGGCGGCGGCCTTGGCCTCGTCGCGCAGTGTCTCGCGTTCGGTGCGCAGATCCTGGAGGCGCAGTTGCAGGTCTTCTGTCTGGTGTTTGTGGCTGGCGGTTTCCCGATTGCGGGCGGCCAGCTCCGCCTCCAGGCGGGTCAGCTTGACGGTCAGCGCCTCGATGTCGAGATCGCGGCTGGCGACCATCGCTTCATGGCGCTGTAGCGTGGCTTTCAGCTGTTCCATCTGCCCCTGGTTCTGGCGAAGTTCGACGCGCAATGCCCCTGCCTCATTGCTCATGGCGTGGATCTGTTCCTTCAGAGCATCTTCGGCTCCGAGCGCGCGGATCGCTTCCGCCTGGGCCTGATCGGCGGCGGCCTTGACGGCGACGAAATACTCCCGCTCGCGGCGAAGGTCGTGGGACAGTTTCGCATTTTCGGCGGCATAAACGGCGCGGACCATGTCCTTCTGGGCACGGACTTCCTCCGGGCCAAGAGGGGCGGTGGCCCGCAGACGCCGTTCGGTATAGGCAACGATACGCCCATGGATGGCAGGGCTGATCAACGCCGCCAGAAGGGCTGCTGCGGCAAATCCCAATGCAAAGAGCAGGGCGTATTCGATCACGGCGGTGCCATATCCGTTAGAGCGGTTCCCAAAGTGTCAGATGACGGTCCAGATGCGCATTATCTAAATCAAAACCCTGCATCATTCCATCGTAACCTGTTCATGTTCGACAATAGCAGGGCAAAGACGGAGGTGGAGGGCGATGATCCGGCCTAGGCTCGACCAGACTGAAATCTACCAAGCCGGTGCCGATCAGAAGGGGTTCCAGGTGGAGGATTGCGTCAGCTTCAGATAGCCGACATTGACGCCAAGCCTCGCGCCGACGCCGGTGCGGATCGGGACCAGAACCATATTGTTGTTTTTCAGTGCCGTCATGCCGACGCCAGCCACCACATAGGCCGAGCCGCTGACGCCGCCATAGCGGCTGTAGAGGCTGCCGACGGCGGGCAGGTTATAGACCAGCATCATCGTGCGGCTGCCATTGCCACCGTAGTCGATGCCGAGCGACGGCCCCTGCCAGAAGACGGGGTGCTGACCAGCATTCTTGGTATAGAGCGTGCCTTCGCCATAGGTGAGGCCGGCAATAAACGCGCCGGAGCCTTCCTGGCCGAGAATGTAGCCATTGGGTAGGCCATATTGCCCGAACGCCTTCTCGATCACCTTGGCCAGCGCGCCGCTGGTCGAGCCGAAGAAGGAGTGGCCCGCATCGACCACTTCCTGCATGGTATATTGATCGCCTTGCGCCATTGCAGTCGCGGGCTGCGAAACAAGACTTGCCGCAACCACGCCAGCCGTTACAATCCAGGTCCTGAACAGGTCCCGAATGATGGAAAAGCGCATCGCTTCCTCCTCGGATATGAATAGAATCGGCTCTGATGAGACCGGACTTCCATCTTGATGACTTCGTATTAACAATGGGTTTACCAAATATGGTGTCATTATGGCGTCGACATCATGCGGCTTGATGGGGCAGCTATGCCTCTCAGCCGATAACAGACTTTGCCGTCGAGGAGAATTCGATGCTCAAGAACGTAAACCTAACGCTGGCCGGACCCGATCTGGCAGCCCTGCTGTGCAGCCGTGTCTGCCATGATGTCATTTCGCCGGTTGGCGCCATCAATAACGGGCTGGAATTGCTGGATGAAGGCGGGGCGGATGCCGATGCCATGGACCTGATTCGCACCAGCGCGCTGAACGCTTCGGTTCGTTTGAAATTCGCCCGGCTGGCATTTGGGGCCTCAGGCTCGGTCGGTGCGTCGATCGATACCGGCGAGGCCGAGAAAGCCGTCAAGGATTTCGCCGCCGCTGAAAAGAAAACCGAAATTACCTGGAACGGCCCGCGCGCCATTATCGCCAAGAACCGGGTCAAACTGCTGATGAACCTGATGCTGGTGGCCTACGGCGCCATTCCGCGGGGCGGCTCGCTGGACGTGACGCTGGAAAATCCGGAATATGACGCAAAATTTACCATCGTCGCCAAGGGCCGCATGCTGCGGGTGCCGCCGAAATTCGCCGAAATCTGCAATGGCCAGTTGGAAGAAGCCGTCGATGCCCATTCTATCCAGCCCTATTACACCGTGCTGCTGGCCGACGAATCATCGATGGAGCTGAAATACAGCATCGGCGAAGGCGAAATTACCTTCACCGCCGAATCAGTTGCTGCTGGCTGATCACGCATAACGATGCTCGACGGCGCCCGTTGTCTCAGGCTTCCGGCGCCGTTTTCCGTTTCCATCCGATGCAGGTAATGTTTCCTTAGTCTTCTGGATTTACCTTTGATGTAGCGCAGATATCTCAAATCCATTGAGGGTTTGAAATATGGGCCAAGTCAGACCGCGGGCTGCGGCGACAATGGGTAAAGACGCGGTGCACGGGGCGCGCCGCTTGTTCTTTTGGAAAATTGCTTAATCTTTTTGATGTTTAAGCAAGTCCAGGGGCATCGAAAGGGCATCGGCATGAAGAACCTGATCATTGCTGACTCGTCAGATATCGTTCGCAAGGTTGGCCGTAAAATTCTGTCCGAACTGGGTTTTGGAGTGACGGAAGCATCCACGGCGCGTGAGGCGATGCTGGCGTGCGAAGCACAATTACCGCATGTGATCATCGTTGATTCGGGCCTGGACGGCGCGCTTGGATTGATTACCAATATCCGGGCCATGCCGGAGGGAAAAACGGTGCGGATCTTCTATTGCGTCATCGAAGCCGACCTCAAGCACATGATGCAAGGCAAACGGGCTGGCGCCAGCGACTTCCTGCTGAAGCCCTTTGACCGGAAAACACTGACCGAGGTGTTCAGCGACCGCGAAGCCGCCTGATCCCGAATCATTCCAGACATGGCGGATTTATCCGAAAACCGGTTGTTAATTTTCGGCCCGACGCTCTAAAAGCCCCGATGCTCTAAAAGCATGGTCTGTCCCCATTATGCGGGTCACAGCAATCCATTTTCTTCAACGCAAAAAAGTCCCGGCAATGCTGGGACTTTTTTGAGATCACACGATCTCGCGCGGGAGTGGCACTGGTGGGGATTTACGGCGAGGCGTTACGAATAACGCCCCGTTGTACAAACCGGTGTCAGGCCGTTTCCATATATTCGGCACTGTCAGGTTCGCGCAGCACATAGCCACGGCCCCAGACGGTTTCGATATAGTTTGCACCACCAGCGGCATTGGCCAGCTTCTTGCGAAGCTTGCAGATGAACACGTCGATGATTTTCAGTTCCGGCTCGTCCATGCCACCATAGAGATGGTTAAGGAACATTTCCTTGGTCAGCGTGGTACCCTTGCGGAGCGAAAGCAGCTCCAGCATCTGGTATTCCTTGCCGGTCAGGTGAACGCGCTGGCCACCAACTTCGACGGTTTTGGCGTCGAGATTGACGATCAGTTCGCCGGTGATGATGATCGACTGGGCATGGCCCTTGGAACGACGAACGATCGCATGGATGCGGGCAACAAGCTCGTCCTTGTGGAACGGCTTTGTCATGTAATCGTCAGCGCCGAAGCCGAGACCGCGAACCTTGTCCTCGATGCCGGCCATGCCGGACAGGATGAGGATCGGTGTCTTGACCTTGGACAGGCGAAGCGTTCTCAAGACCTCGTAACCCGACATGTCGGGAAGATTGAGGTCCAGCAGGATGATGTCGTAGTCGTATAGTTTCCCGAGGTCGACGCCTTCCTCACCGAGATCGGTGGTGTAGACGTTAAAACTTTCGGACTTGAGCATCAGTTCGATGCTCTGCGCTGTGGCGCTGTCGTCTTCGATGAGTAGAACCCGCATAATTATCCCCTTTACCGCCGCCGAAAGGTCTGAATGGCCCACTACGCGATACGGATCCAGTCGTTGCCTGATTTGAAGGCTGCCACCAAATGGTTAACAAATTCTGATTCACTCTGGCAAGGTGTAACGAATTTATTAAGCATAATGCCTAGCCTCCTGATTCATATGTTATTTTCTCATCGCCACAGATGAATCGAAAAGGGAAGAAAACCCCTTAAGCGATTCAATTGACTCATCATTGTCATTGTCCTGCATTTTGGACCCGGGCATTTACCGACCTTTAAAAGATCTCCCTTATCATTAACGATGCCCGTAAACGAAAGGTTACCAAAGGTAGTTTTTTGTTAACGCCGTGAGATTTTTTCGCGGTGATTCGTTTAAATGTCAGCGGGCGATGTCAAAACAGAGTGACGGCGGGATGTCTCGCATCACGGGAGTATTGCGTATGAAGTCGCGTGACAGCCTAGTTCGCCTGAAGGCATTTCAGGTTACCGAGAAGCGTCGGCAGCTGCAACAATTGCAGTTAATGATGTCTGAATTTGAACGTATGGCCAAGGAACTGGAGAATCAGATTTCTCTGGAAGAAAAAAAGGCGGGCATCACTGATGCATCGCATTTCGCCTATCCGACTTTTGCAAAGGCCGCCCGCCAGCGTGCCGACAACCTGCAGGATTCGATTCGCGAGCTGAAGGTTCAGCAAGATGCCGCGGAACTGTCATTGGAACTGGCCGAGGCCGAACATGCCAAGGCCGCCGCGTTGGAAGAGCGCGACAGCCAGCAGCGGGCTCGCGCTTAACGGCGAAGATCCTGATCGTAGATGACAAAGGCAGGCAGGGAATGGGACCTGCTGGATGATGGTTTCATTGCCTGGCCGTTCACATGGAATGGAACGGCCATTTCATCCACGACTATATGATATTTATTTTATCAGATAATTGCCGGATCAAGGATGCCCTCGGCGGCATCATGGAAAAACCCTAGCGCGTCGGCTGCGATCATCAGCGTTTTTGCACCGGAGTTCCCCAAACGGGTCCACGGATCGGTCTCATGTCCGGACCGATCAGCTATGAAACCGACATCTGTGAGAGGTGAGGGGGCAGCAGCTTCCCCTTGGAAACCATTCACATCCCAACGTCCTGGGGTGACTGGGTTAACCGAAGGCTGAAAAAAGCTTAAGGGAGTTTGCCTGGGGCAAATTCGGCGGGAGCCGAATTCGAAAAATCAAATCTTTCAGACAATCGACAGGACGTCGTATCGGTCAGGTGCCTGGCTTTGTCACGGAGGCATAACGCTTCCGATTGCAGAGGCGCCTTGCCGGGATATACGCTCTAGCCCCGCTGGCCTTATTCAATACGATATTTAAAATCGGTATTGTCGTGCTTTTGCAAATATCTCAAATACCCTGAGGCATCTGAGATATTTGCAATTCCCTCCAGGCGGCATCTGGCGAGGCGAGGTGTGGTCGACCTCTTCGAGCCTTCGTATTCAGGCCCGGCCCCAATCCCAGGCCCCGTCTGGCGTTAATGACGGTATTGCTGGATGCGGGTCGTTCTCAAACCCTGCAAACCATGGTCATTGATGGAGGCCTGCCATGACAGGAATTCCTCCACGGTCAGCGTGTAGCGTTCACACGCTTCTTCAAGGCTCAACAGGCCACCGCGCACGGCAGCCACAACCTCTGCCTTGCGGCGGATGACCCAGCGACGGGTGTTTGCTGGCGGCAGGTCGGCAATTGTCAACGGACTGCCGTCAGGGCCGATAACATATTTAACTCGCGGGCGTATCGTTTCGGTCATTGGACTCTCTAATACAAACTCAAGACCACAGACCAGAAATCTAACGCCGCACCTTTAAAAATTACCTAAGCACCGGGTAACAATTTGATAAGAATTTTAGGGACTTGGCCAAGGCTGCTGATGTCACGTAGAAACGGCGTTTTCGGATGAAGACGAGCCACTGACGGGCCACTCGCAAGTTCGAAATCAACAATTTTATGTATATATATCGTCTATCACAAAATTTATTGCCGTTAAGCTGTCTATCCTAATTGGTTTTTACTCAAGAAAATTTGCGTGAAGTTAGATCCCCGTGAAATCCCAGGGTTTGAATTTAATAATTCGTGATCACTCGGAGGTTCTGACTTGACAGGTTTTGGCTTTTGGCTGAGCGCAGTGCGAATCAATGGCACCAAGAGAGCGCTTTGACGGACTTGGCCGCTGGGCGGGGCACCGTGACCTTGCGTTTTTTCGAGACAAATTTGTCGAATGTGGAAAGAATTTGCATTCACTCTCACCGCTGGAAGAGTTTTTACCGGATAATTCCGGCCAGATCAGGTGAGATCCTTCTCTTTAAAAGCCTTTGCCGCAGGTCAGTTCGGAGTGGATGGTGCCGAGAATGATCTTGATATCGAGCCAGAACGAAAAATTATCCACATAAAACAAGTCGGCGGCGATCCGGGCGCGCGCTTTGGCGGCGGAACCGGTCGGTCCACGCAGGCCGCGCATCTGGGCAAGTCCGGTGAGACCCGGCTTAACCTGATGACGGTGATGATAGTCGGCGACCAGATCCTCATAGGGCATGCCGGCGGCCAACATGCCGATCGCGTGGCAGCGTGGCCCGACCAGCGACATGTCACCCATCAACACGTTCAGTAATTGCGGAAGCTCGTCGATATTGGTGCGCCGCAGGACCGCACCGACGACGGTAATACGGGGATCGTTTTCGGTGGTTTGCCGTACGCCGCTATCGTCACATTCTGCGGCATACATGGTGCGGAATTTATAGATGCGGATTTTTTGCTGGTTGCGGCCCCAGCGCATCTGCCGAAACAGCACCGGGCCGGGGGAGGTGAGCTTGATCAGCGCGGCGACCGACAGCAGAAACGGCAGCAAGATCGTCAATGCGCTGATCGAGATCAGGATGTCGAGGCTTCGTTTAGCAATCAGATGAACCCGATTTCTTGAAAACCGCGTCCGTCGTCGGTTGATGCGACGTGCCTGAAGGCCTTGCTGTGCATGCGGTACACCCATTCCAGCCTCGTCCCTCCTGGAACAGCCGATCCGGTTTTGCCGGTGTCAACTGTTCCAGATTCTTGGTTGCGTGCGGTTGCAGGCAGAGTGTGTTTCCTCCGCTTTGGCACCGCCATTTGTTCCCGACTAAAGTTCTTGTGGCTTATGTAGTCCCAAATAGGGCGCTCGTCATGAACAAACTTAACGAATGGTTAACCTTCTGAAGTAAATGTTTCTTCTTGGGTCTATTTTCTCAAATCGGAACATTGTTGCCATTTTGCTACGCCGGTTGGACGACGATAGTGCGCTTTATATTAGAAATATCGAAAATTTAGCCCCCGCACCGGTGCTGGCAAATGTGGCCGTGCCATTATGCAACAGGCTGATTTCGGCTCCGGCGTCCAGCATGATCAGGGCTGTCGCGTGGGTCTCTGTAGCGGCTGCCGTGGTGCCCAAGGTGATCTTTGCAAGGCTCGTCTGGGCGCTATCGACCACGGTCGCAGTATAGTTGACGGTCGCGGCGGTGGAGAGACTGAGCGTGATCAGGTACAGCCCGGCGACCGGCACCTTCAGGCTTTGGCCATTGCCGCTTGCCGTGGCGGTGGCAAGCAGCACATTGCCCTGACTGATGACCAGCCCGTTAAAGCCGGTGACCATGCCGCCGGAAACCGCAAGGGATGGGCTGGTCAGTTCGGCCCGGGCGGCTGGTTTTGCCGGCTGGGTGACCGTGCCATCGCCGCTAATCAGCAGGGCAGTGGTCCAGCTGCCACTGTCATTGCAAACTTTGATGCTGAACTGGTCTGAGCCGGCCAGCCCCATTTCGGCGCGGCCTTGCCAGTTGGATTGGTAAAGAAGCGTCGCCGTATTGCTCTCGCCCGCCTTGTTGAGTTTGAGCCTGTTGTCGCCACCGGCATGATTGAGAAGTACGGCATCGCTTGACACGGCAAGTCGGTTGGTCTCATCGGCCGTGGCATTGATACCAAGCCTGGAAAAGGAGGCCGTGTCGGGCAGGGCCAGATCCTTCCAGGCCGTGCCGTCATAGGTCTGCAATCGGCCCGTCGCACGGACATAAGCGCGCCAGCCAGCGGCGGGCGCCAGGAAAGCCCAGCTATCATCCTGCCAGGCGGCGATATGCGCTTCCTTGCCAGCCCAGGCATCCGTCGCGGTGGCGGCAACCCAGTAACAGGCGCCGGCGGCAGGGGAGGCAGGAGGCGTGGTAAAAGTGCCCTCAATCACAAGCTGCGTTACCGCATCCAGAACCAGCAGCGCCTCGTTATGGGTGACGTGCTTCTGGGCTTGGGAGGGCAGGATATAAGGCAAATCGAGGCGTGGGCTATTGTCTGCCATGGTCTTCTCCATCGATATGGAGCGATCTCCGGTTGGCACGCAAGACCTGGCCGGAGATCGCATCCTGTCAAAATCCGGAGCGTGGCCGAGCCGAGATAATCGGCAGGCCAGGCTCCAGCGCTCGTGCCATTATCGGCGCGTGCGTTTGACCGTGGATAAGACCGGCAGGAGAGATCTGATTTTTCAGGCAATTCCCGGTTTCGTGTTCACGCGGGAAGGCAGAAGGCTCATGCCTGTCTGCTGCCCCAGGCGATGAAGGAGGGATTGGCGAAGTCGCTATCGTTGGGCTGATCCCGTTTGCCGTAGAGCAGCGGTGCGCCGTCCGGCCCAACCGTTATGCCGCCAGCTGCCCGAAGCACGGCGTCGCCTGCTGCTGTATCCCATTCCATCGTTCGGCCGAACCGTGGATAGACATCGGCCGCGCCTTCCGCCACCAGGCAGAATTTCAGCGAGGAACCGACGGAACGGGTATCGGTTATGGCGTGGTTTGTCAGGAACTCTTCGGTTTCCGGGCCGCTATGCGCGCGGCTGGCCACTGCAATGATCTTGGCTGAAGGCGAGCGGACCGTGATGGGCTGGCGCGAAACCGGTTGGAAATTGGCATCGATCTCGATCTTGAGGGCGCCGTTACGGTCGCCAATATAGGCTTGGCCGCGCGCCGGAGCATAGACGATACCCATGACAGGAACACCTGCCTCGATCAGCGCGATATTGACCGTGAAATCGGAGCTTTTGCGAATGAATTCCTTGGTGCCGTCAAGCGGATCGACCAGAATGAAAGGCTGGCCCCTGGTCTGTGGAATATTGCCAGCGGCAACCGCCTCCTCGGCCACCACGGGAATAGTGGGAAACTGGGCAGCCAGGGCGCTAAGAATGATCGCTTCCGCCCGCTCATCGGCCTCGGTCACCGGCGAGGAATCGCTTTTGGTGCGTACCGTCGGGCCATTGTGGAACACGTCCATAATATCGCGCCCAGCGGCTATTGCCGCCTTTTCAAACAAATCAATCACGTCATGTTCCTCAAAAAACGCAGGCTACACGATACGTGTTCAATTTTTCTACTCTATTTGTCCATATCTTCTATCAGGCAGGCGCGATTTCCTTGAGATAACGAATCACCTGACTGGCCATTTCCGTTGGGCTGGCTTGCGTGGTCTTTAAATGAATATCCGGATTTTGTGGCGCCTCGTAACTGGAACTGACCCCGGTAAATTGCTTGATCTCTCCCATCAGCGCTCGGCGATAAAGGCCCTTCGGGTCGCGCCGCATGCATTCCTGCAAGGGAGTATCGATGAAGACTTCGATAAATTCGCCGTCTGCCATCAGGTCGCGGGCCATGTCGCGGTCGGCCTGAAAGGGGGAGATGAAAGAAACGATCACGATCAGGCCTGCATCCGCCATCAGCTTGGCGACTTCAGCCACCCGGCGGATATTTTCCACCCGGTCGGTATCGGAAAAACCCAGATCGCGGTTCAGTCCGTGGCGGACATTGTCGCCGTCGAGAATATAGGTGTGGTGTCCCTGGCCGTGCAGTTCACTTTCCAGGGCGTTGGCGACAGTGGATTTCCCCGACCCGGACAGGCCGGTGAGCCAGATTACCCGTGGAATCTGCTGCTTGATCGCGGCGCGCGCCTCGCGGTGCACCTGTAGCTGTTGCACGACGATATTTTGGTATGATGGCGCAATCGTCTTCGTGTCATGCGGCGTTACCATTGTATCCCCTCGAAACGTCGGTCTTGGATATGCGTCGCATCCTTATAGTTGCAGATGCTTCTGCCGCGCATCCAAAGGAAATGCGCCGGTGCGCCCGGCCTTTGTAGCCGCCCGATCGGTTCATGGAAATCCCAAATTGTCGTCTTTCAAAACTTTTGGGTTTTGACAGGGAACAGTTGTCTAAGTTCTCCGTATTTGCCAGGAACAGTCGGCGTCGTTTTTCCTGAAAGAAGGAAGGATGTTTCAAAACCATGGTCGAGGCGATTGCCTTTGCCGGTTACGATGTACCGGCAAAGGTATCGGGTAGGCGGTCAGGCCTGGCCAGTGACCGGTGCCGACTCTCGGTCCTCGAAAAATACCTGGGTGACAAGGACAGCCAGGATGCCGCAACCGGCCATGACGCAGACCAGAGGCAGGGCGGTGCCGTTTTCCAGCAGTCCGAGGACAAAGCTGGACAGGGCGCCTGCGCCGAAGGAAAGGCCTCCCGCCAGGGCGGCAGCGGTTCCGGCAATAGCCCCATGGGCTTCCATTGCCAGCACGTTGCAACCCGGCATGATGCCGCCGATGGACATGACGAGAATAAACATCAGGATGCAGGTAACCGTCAGGCTACCGGTGCCAGTCAGTTGAGTGGCGACCAGTATCAGGGCGATGGCCGTATAGAGCAGCACGGAGCCGCGTACTGCGGCCTTTACGCCGAACCGTGCGGCAAACCGGTTGCAGATCTGCGTGCCGATGCCAAGGCCGATGGCGTTGGTGCTGAAGATAATCGAGTAACTGATGGCCGTAAGCCCATAGACCGTCATCAGCATGAACGACGACCCGGCGATATAGGCGAAGAATCCGCCCTGGACGAGCGCCATGGTGCCGGCATAGGGGATGAAATTGCGGCTGATCAGCAAGCCGCCATAGGTAATGAGGGCGCGGCTGGGTTTGCTGGAAGCGCGGTCGGCCGGCAACCGGGTTTCGGGAAGCCAGAGCGCGACGACCAGCAAGCACAGCGCCGCATAGCAGCCGAGCAATACGAAAATCATCTGCCAATTGGCTATTTTCAGAATGAGACTGCCGGCAAACGGGGCGAGGATCGGGGCGACGCCGATGACCAGCATCACCATGGACATCAGCTTTGTGGCTGCCGGGCCGGTATGCGTGTCGCGGATGATGGCTGTTCCGATGACCATGCCGATCGAGCCGCCCACGCCCTGTATGAAGCGCCATACCAGCAATTGCTCGCCGGTCGATGCGGTCAGACAGCCAAAGGAGGACAGGCAGAAGATAGCCAGTGCCACATAAATTATCGGCTTGCGGCCGGTCCTGTCGGAAATCGGTCCGTAAAACATTTGCCCGATGGTGAAACCGGAAAAAAACGTCATGACGGACAGCTGGATCGTCGCGGCTGTGGTCGATAAGCTCGTAGCCATCAGCGGCATGGCGCCCAGATACATGTCCGTTGCAAGCGGCCCGATGGCGCAGATCATGCCGATCGAAATGGCTAGAACGAGGGTTTTTCGGTCCATTTTCTTATTCCTGAATCTGACCATGCCCGCCATACATCTTTGCCGTGCTGCACATGAAGCACCATGCGTTTCCCTTGACGCATGTGCGCTGCTGCGTGATTTCTACCCTGAACCGGATGCGGTTCAGAAAATCATGCAGCAGCTCGCCGTTGGTTCGTTGTTTGCGCAGTCGTCTAGATGTTTGAATGCCGCAGAATTGATCTTTTACCATTTCGGTTGGATAAATTATGCGTTAAGCATGGAAACGTTGTCGTTTCCTCCCGACGATCAGGAAACGCTTTCGTTTCCGTTTGTCAAGTCGAAAGTGTGAGAAGACCGATGTCCGAACAGCAGCGAGTGGTCATGCGTCTGCCGGTCATGCCGGATGAGGAACGGCGTGAGCGTATTCTCAAGGCTGCCGAAGTGGTGTTTGACGCTATGGGCTTTGGCGATGCGACGATGGAGGAGGTGGCACGTCTGGCTGGCATGGCGAAGAAGACCGTCTACCGGTTTTTTCCTGATAAGCGCTGCTTGTTTACCGCGTTGATCCAGTCTCATGATCAGTTGCAGATCGAAATCGGTGGACAGCGCGGGCAGACGGCGGACCCGCGTGAGAGGGTGCGGCTGGCGCTGGAGGCTTTGGCTCGGTTCGTCTTGTCGCCCCGCCAGATTCTGGTGACTAGGCTTATCATCGCCGAAGCGGGCAAGCATCCTGATCTGACCCGGCAGTTTTACGAGGATTGTGTCGAGAATTTTCGTGCCTTTCTGGCGCAGGAGCTGGATTTTCACGTCGCGGTCAGCCCATCCGAGGGGGTAGATCGCCGCGATATTGCCGACATCTTTGTCGGGGCGGTTCTGGGACCGTTGCAGACGAAGGTTCTGATGTTCGGCAAGCAGGGGGAAGATCTGGACAGCGAAATCCGCATGCGTGTGGACCTGGCGCTGCGGCTGCTGATGCCTTCGTAAAAAACCACGAAACCGTCCAGTTTTTTTTCATTCGGCAAGTTGGTCTGGAGTGACCTGCGCGCTTTTTGAGCGCAATTTCAGGTTTAGTGCCGATTTTGTGCAAAAACTGCCGATATGTTGAGCAATTGACAGAAAAATACGCGCTGCAAAGCTTTTAGGCTTCACATTTTTGTCGAAACCGATATCAAATCCCTCCAACACGAAGAACCCGAATGGGACAACATATGGATGCTGCGTTTGATACGCATCCGGGGGATAATGTATGGATTATTTCATCCAGCAGCTTATCAACGGGCTGACGCTTGGCTCGATTTATGGTCTGGTGGCGATTGGCTATACGATGGTCTACGGGATTGTCGGCATGATCAACTTCGCCCATGGCGATATTTTCATGCTCGGCGGTTTTGCCGCCTTGATTGTCTTTCTGCTTCTCACGACATTTTTTGCAGGCATTCCAGTGGCTTTGGCGCTGCTGATCATGCTGGTTGTATCGATGTTGATGACCGGCTTGTGGAACTGGACCATCGAGCGGGTCGCCTATCGGCCCTTGCGCGGGTCCTTCCGGCTTGCGCCGCTGATTACGGCGATCGGCATGTCGATTGCGCTGTCCAACTTCATTCAGGTCGCGCAAGGCCCTCGCAACAAGCCAATTCCGGCATTGGTCAATGACGTCTATCATTTCGGCGCCATCACGGTGTCCCTGAAGCAGATGATCATCGTCGCGGTAACGGCGGTGCTGCTGGCGGCCTTCTGGTATATTGTCAACAAGACGCCGCTTGGCCGTGCTCAGCGCGCCACCGAGCAGGACCGCAAGATGGCGGCCCTTTTGGGCGTCGATGTCGACCGGACCATTTCCGTCACCTTCGTGATGGGGGCGGCGCTGGCTGCTGTGGCTGGCACCATGTATCTGATGTATTACGGGGTTGCCTCCTTTACCGATGGCTTCATTCCCGGCGTCAAGGCCTTTACGGCGGCGGTTCTGGGCGGCATCGGCTCGCTGCCGGGCGCGGTCCTCGGCGGCTTGCTGATTGGTCTGATCGAATCCCTGTGGTCGGCCTATTTCACCATCGCCTATAAGGATGTCGCGACGTTCGGCATCCTGGCTTTCGTGCTGATTTTCAAACCGACCGGCATCCTGGGCCGTCCCGAAGTCGAGAAGGTCTGAGATCATGGCAAATGTCGACGTTTCCACCGTCAAGGCGCAGCCCGGCCTGATGGCGCGGGCATTGAAAGAAGCCGTGTTCGCAGGCTTGCTTGCGCTCGGCCTGTTCGTGCTGTTCATCGGCATCAAGACTGACCAGGACATCAACAATGCCCTGGTCTGGTATACGCGCTGGGGCCTTTTGTCGATTTTCGTGGCGATTGCCGCTATTGGCCGGTTTGCCGTGGTCGCTGTCTTGCGCCCCTGGTCGGCAGCGCGCAGGGCGCGGGCGGCTGCAAAGCCCGCGACTGCCACGGATGCCCGGCCATCGTTCTTCAAGACACATTTCCTGAAGATCGCGCTGGTGGCACTGATCCTTTATCCGCCGGTCATTCTCTTTCTGGTCGGCACGCAGGGATCGCTGAAATATGTCGATAATTTCGGCATCCAGATCCTGATCTACGTCATGCTCGCCTGGGGATTGAACATCGTCGTCGGCCTGGCCGGGCTGCTCGATCTCGGCTATGTCGCCTTCTATGCGGTCGGTGCCTATTCCTACGCGCTGCTGTCGCAGCATTTCGGCCTGTCCTTCTGGCTGCTCCTGCCGATATCAGGCATTCTGGCCGCCTTCTGGGGCATTATGCTCGGGTTTCCGGTGCTGCGTTTGCGGGGAGACTACCTCGCCATCGTCACGCTGGCCTTCGGGGAAATCATCCGGTTGGTGCTGATCAACTGGACGGATGTCACCCAGGGCACGTTCGGCGTATCGGGCATTCCCAAGGCGACGCTGTTCGGCATTCCCTTCGATGCCTCGGCGCATGGCTTCGCCAAGACCTTCGGCCTGCCGATGTCCTCGGCCTATTACAAGATCTTCCTGTTCTATCTGGCGCTGGGGCTGTGCATGCTCACCGCCTATGTGACGATCCGGCTGCGGCGCATGCCGATTGGCCGGGCCTGGGAAGCGCTGCGCGAAGATGAGATCGCCTGCCGCTCGCTTGGCATCGACACGGTGAAGACCAAGCTGACGGCCTTTGCCATCGGCGCGATGTTTGGCGGTTTTGCCGGCTCGTTCTTTGCCGCCCGTCAGGGGTTCGTGTCGCCGGAAAGCTTCGTCTTCCTGGAATCGGCGGTTATTCTCGCCATCGTGGTTCTGGGTGGCATGGGGTCTTTGACCGGTATCGCAGTTGCCGCCATCGTCATGGTCGGTGGCACGGAGCTGCTGCGCGAGATGGAATTCCTGAAGCACGTGTTCGGGCCTGATTTCACCCCTGAACTGTATCGCATGCTGCTGTTCGGCATTGCCATGGTTGTGGTCATGCTGTTCAAGCCGCGCGGCTTTGTCGGCAGCAGAGAGCCGACGGCCTTCCTGAGGGAACGCAAGGCTGTCTCCGGCAGCTTTACCAAGGAGGGTCACGGCTGATGACATCCGGGACGCAAACCATGAGCAATGACCCAATCCTGACGGTCGAGCACCTGTCGATGAAATTCGGCGGCTTGATGGCCATCAACGACTTCTCTTTTGAAGCCCGGCGCGGTGAAATTACCGCGCTGATCGGACCGAACGGAGCGGGCAAGACCACGGTGTTCAACTGCATTACCGGTTTCTACAAGCCGACGATGGGTATGGTCACCCTGCGCCAGAAGGCCGGCAAGGAATTCCTTTTGGAACGCCTGACGGATTTCGAGATCACCAAGAAGGCCAAGGTGGCCCGTACCTTCCAGAATATCCGGCTGTTTTCCGGCCTGACCGTGCTGGAAAACTTGCTGGTTGCCCAGCACAATGCGCTGATGAAAGCCTCCGGCTATACGGTGCTCGGTCTGCTCGGCCTGCCCGCCTATAAGAAGGCAGCGGCACTGTCGATCGACAAGGCGAGGTTCTGGCTGGAGCGCGCCGACCTGATCGAGCGGGCCGACGACCCGGCTGGCGATCTGCCCTATGGCGCGCAGCGGCGTCTCGAAATCGCTCGCGCAATGTGTACGGAGCCGGAATTGCTTTGCCTGGATGAGCCGGCTGCCGGCCTCAACCCACGGGAATCGCTGGCGCTCAACACTTTGCTCAATGGCATCAGGGACGAAACCGGCACATCGATCATGCTGATCGAGCACGATATGTCGGTGGTCATGGAAATTTCCGACCATGTCGTGGTGCTGGAATATGGCCAGAAGATTTCCGATGGCACGCCTGACCACGTGAAAAACGATCCGAGGGTCATCGCGGCCTATCTCGGTGTCGAGGATGAAGAACTGGACGACGCGATTTCCGATGTGGAAGCCGTGGCCGGAGGCAAATTGTGATGACTGCTGAAGCTCTTTTGAAGGTTGAGGCCGTCGAGACCTATTACGGCAATATCCGTGCGCTTGGCGGTGTCAGCGTCGAGGTTAAAAAAGGCGAGATCGTCAGCCTGATCGGCGCCAATGGCGCTGGCAAGTCGACGCTGATGATGACGATTTGCGGCAGCCCGCAGGCGCGCGCCGGCCGGGTGATTTTCGATAATGTGGACATTACCAAAATGCCCACCCATCTGATTGCTCGCCAGCGCATCGCGCAATCACCGGAAGGGCGGCGGATTTTTCCGCGCATGACGGTGATGGAAAACCTGCAAATGGGTGCCGGTCTCGACAACCTCAAATATTTCCAGGAGGACGTCGAGAAGATCTTCACCCTGTTTCCACGCCTGAAAGAGCGCCACGCCCAACGCGGCGGCACGCTTTCCGGCGGCGAGCAGCAGATGCTGTCCATCGGCCGGGCGCTGATGGCGCGGCCCAAGCTGCTGCTGCTGGACGAACCATCGCTGGGGCTGGCGCCCTTGATCGTCAAGGGGATTTTCGAGGCGATCAAGAAGCTCAACCAGGAAGAAGGGCTGACCGTGTTCCTGGTCGAACAGAATGCGTTTGCCGCGCTGAAACTGTCCGACCGCGCCTATGTCATGGTCAACGGCTTGGTGACGATGAGCGGCTCCGGCCGGGAATTGCTGGCCGACCCTCAGGTGCGTGCTGCCTATCTTGAAGGCGGACGGCATTAATCGCCGTGCCGCGCTGATAAACTGCGGATAAAAAGACCCCGGAGGGGAAAAGACATGCAGGGTTTGTTTTTCGATACGGATGATCAGGTGCGGATGGTGCTGCGTTTTCTCGTGGTGCTGCTCGGCTTCTGGACCGCATGGCGCACCGGCAAGGCCGTTGCCGAAAACTGGGAAGGCTATGGCCGGGTGGTGATCTACACGCTGCTGCTGGCACTGGTCATGCGGTTTCTCCACCATGCCTTGTTTGAAGGGCCGATGCTGGATCTCGGTCTTTACGCGATGGATTTTGTTATTTTGCTGGTGTTTTCGATGGTCGGTTTCCGCCAGCGACGCACTCGCCAGATGGCCGGTAACTATTACTGGCTCTATGAAAAAACTTCCCCACTGTCCTGGAAGAAGAAAGATTGACAGCACCGTCTTTCTCGCCTCTGATGGCCGGGGAAATTGCAATAATAAAGAGTGGAAGAGTTTTCCGGCGCAATCTAGGTGGGTGTTGCGCGGGGGATCGAATGAAGCCCGCCCTAAAAACTGGGAGTATAAGAATGAAGAAGTCGCTTCTTTCAGCCGTGGCGCTGACAGCCATGGTTGCCTTCAGCGGCACCGCCTGGGCTGACATCATCGTCGGTGTCGGCGGTCCCCTGACAGGCCCGAACGCTGCTTTCGGCGCACAGCTCCAGAAGGGTGCCGAACAGGCCGCTGCCGATATCAATGCAGCCGGCGGCATCAATGGCGAAAAGATCAAGATCGTGCTCGGCGACGACGTGTCGGATGCCAAGCAGGGCGTTTCCGTTGCCAACAAATTCGTTGCCGATGGCGTCAAATATGTGATCGGCCACTTCAACTCGGGCGTATCGATCCCGGCTTCGGACGTATATGCCGAAAATGGCATCTTGCAGATCACGCCAGCCTCCACAAATCCGAAATTCACCGAACGCGGCATGTGGAACACCTTCCGCACCTGCGGTCGTGACGACCAGCAGGGCGCTGTTGCCGGCAAATACATTGCCGAAAAGTTCAAGGGCGTGAAGGTTGCCGTCATTCATGACAAGACCCCTTACGGTCAGGGTCTTGCTGACGAAACCAAGAAGGCCATGAACGGTCTGGGCGTCAAGGAAGTCATCTACGAAGGCATCACTCCCGGTGAAAAGGACTATTCGGCCCTGATCGCCAAGATGAAGGAAGCCGGCGTTGGCGTGGTTTACTTCGGCGGTCTGCACACGGAAGCTGGCCTGATCCTGCGTCAGATGGCTGACCAGGGCGTCAAGGCGACCCTGATGTCGGGCGACGGTATCACGTCCAACGAACTGGCCTCGATTGCTGGCGACGCCGTCAATGGCACGCTGATGACCTTCCCGCCGGACCCGCGTAACAACCCGAATGCCAAGGATGCGGTCAAGAAGTTCCGCGACGCTGGCTTCGAGCCCGAAGCCTATACGCTGTATTCCTACGCTGCCCTGCAGATCATTGCAGAGGCTGCCAAGGCTGCCGGTTCCACCGATGCTGAAAAGGTTGCTGAAACCATGAAGGCCAAGGGTCCGTTCACGACCGTTATCGGCTCGATCGGCTTTGACGCCAAGGGCGACATCACACGTCCCGACTACGTGATGTACACCTGGAAGAAGGGCCCTGACGGCAAGTATTCCTACTTCGAAAACTGATTTCTTCTGGCATTGCCAATGGAAACGAAAGCCCGGCCTTGCGCCGGGCTTTTTGCGTCGCACGCTTGAGTGGCGTTTGCGCGCAGCCGCAAAATTAATTTTCTAACGAATTGAATATTATAGCCAATTAGCGCCATTCCTGTCGTGTCTCTTAACGGATTGAACAGCCGCGTTAACCTTTTGTTAACCAAATCAGCCGTAAACCATCTCAACGATTTGTTCATAAAGATGACCGAAGTGCTAACAGAACCCCGCTCAATCCGCATCAAAGGCCGCTCGTTTCTGGCGGTGGTGCTTTCACCGGACCTGCCGGTTGATAACTGGCTGGAAAGGCTGGACGATCTGGCTTCGCGCTCGGCCGGGTTCTTCCTTGGCCGTCCGGTGGTTCTCGATGTGGCGGAACTGGCGATCAGCCGGGATGAGCTGAAGGCGCTGATCGCCGAGCTGTCCAGCCGCAATGTCAGCATCATGGGTCTGGAAGGCGCGCGTCCTTCGATGGTGGAACGCGGCATGCCGCCGATCCTCAAGGGTGGCCGTCCGGTTTCCGATGTCGAAGTGCCGAAGGTCGAGTCTGCGGCACAGGCCAAGGACGACAAGGCGGAGGAAAAATCCGCGGAAGCCTCCGAAAAGGACGAGGATAAGCAGGCCGATGAGGCTGCATCCCAGTCCGCAGTGATCACTGCCCCCATGGCCCGTTCCGTGGTGCAATCCTTGCTGTTGCATGAGCCGGTGCGCTCTGGCCAGTCGGTGATTTTCACCGAAGGCGATGTGACGGTGATCGGCTCGGTTGCCTCAGGCGCCGAAATCATTGCCGGTGGGTCGATCCATATCTACGGCGCCTTGCGGGGCCGGGCGATGGCGGGGTCGGTCGGCAATGCATCGGCGCGGATTTTCTGCCGCAAGATGGAGGCCGAGCTGCTCGCCATCGACGGGATCTACAAGATGGCGGAGGACATGCCGCCGGAATTGCTGGGCAAGCCCGTCCAGCTCTGGCTGGAAGACGATGTCATCAAGGCTGAAAAAATGGCCTGATGCTGGTTTGAGCCGTGCGGACGTCAGCTTGACGCCGACTCCGCTGGTTAAAGTTGACGTTTAATACGCTGGAGATTTGGTCCAGCGCTACCCGAAGCTTGTGCCGCATGCGGCGAAAGACAGGAGAATGAAATGGGGAAGGTCATCGTTGTGACATCAGGCAAGGGCGGCGTCGGCAAGACGACCTCCACGGCTGCCCTTGGTGCAGCACTTGCCCAGCGCGGCGACAAGGTTGTCGTCATCGATTTTGATGTCGGTCTGCGCAATCTCGATCTGGTCATGGGCGCTGAGCGCCGGGTGGTCTACGATCTCGTCAATGTCATCCAGGGCGATGCCAAGCTGCCGCAGGCGCTGATCCGCGACAAGCGGGTCGATACGCTGTACCTGCTGCCGGCCTCGCAGACCCGTGACAAGGACAATCTGACTCCCGAAGGCGTGGAATGGGTAATTACCGAGCTGAAAAAGCATTTCGACTGGGTGATCTGCGATAGTCCGGCCGGGATTGAACGCGGCGCGACGCTGGCCATGCGCCACGCCGATGTCGCTGTTGTCGTCACCAACCCCGAAGTGTCTTCGGTGCGCGATTCGGACCGGATCATCGGCCTGCTGGATTCGAAGACCCTGAAGGCCGAACGCGGCGAGCGGATGGAAAAGCACCTGCTGCTGACCCGTTACGATGCCGTCCGCGCCCAGCGCGGCGATATGCTGAAGGTCGAGGATGTCTTGGAAATCCTCTCCATCCCGCTGCTGGGTATCATCCCGGAAAGCATGGATGTGCTGAAAGCCTCGAATATCGGTGCGCCGGTGACGCTGGCCGATGCCAAGAGCCTTCCTGCCCAGGCCTATTTCGAAGCTGCCCGCCGTCTGGCTGGCGAGGAAATTCCGGTTTCCATGCCCGAGGAAAAGCGTGGCCTGTTCGGCAAGATTTTCGCACGGAGGGCCGCATGAGCATCTTCAACCTGTTCCGCAGACCAACCTCGGCGCCGATGGCGCGCGAGCGGCTGCAAGTCCTTCTCGCCCACGAACGCGCCGCCCAAGGCTCCGACCTCGTCGCCATCCTGCGCGAGGAAATCCTGGCTGTGATCTCCAAGCACGTCCAGGTCGATGCCGACAAGGTCCGCATCAAGGTTGACCGTGACGAGCACGTGTCGATCCTGGAGATCGACGTAGAAATTCCACGGGATGCTCAAGCGCTGGCGGCTTGATGGGGTGAGGGGCTGGCCGGTGTGGCTGGCTTGAAGCAGATATGTGATTTTTCAGCCGCAAAGTGGACGCTTTGCGGCTGATTTATTAATTGTAATTACTTGTTTTAGGTTTACCGTATTGGGGGCAAGAGTAGGGGGTATAAAATGACTAATACATCGTTCTCCATCGATATTGGTTTGGAGGAAAAAGGGTCCGATATAAAGATATCGGCATTTGATGAAATACCTGAGGATGATGCAGACGAGGGTGGGAATGATGAAGGGTCGCTTGACTTAAGTGGTGGCCAAAGACAAGCCGTAATGCAGCCAAAGGATGTTCCTCTTGGCGTGTATCATACTTGGTATAAACGCGGAAAACTTAATCTCAATCCTGATTGGCAACGTGCATACGTTTGGAAGGGGAAGCGTCCGTCTTACCTGATAGAGTCAATCTTGATGAGATTGCCTATACCAGTGATATTTTTGTCCCGTACTAAAGAGGGCGGTCTTGAAGTCATAGATGGGGTACAGCGCCTTACGACTGTCTTTAACTTTATAGAAAATAAATTTGCTTTAACGGGATTGGACGTTTTCAAGGAGTTCAATGGTCTGCGATTTAAGGATTTATCTCAAAAGATGCAAAGTGAGATAGAGGACGCGGTTATTAGCTGTTTTGAACTTTCAGAAGATACGTCACAAGATTTAAAATTCACTACGTTTGAGCGAATTAATACGGGTGGCATGTCTCTAAATGAGATGGAAATCAGAAACTGTATATATCGTGGGAAATTGAATTCTAAGCTCGCCGATTGGTCAAAGAATGATGATTTCCGAAATGCGATTAATATGCGAAATCTTTCTGACAGAATGTTTGATAGAGGATTGATACTGCGTTTTTTGGCATTTGATACTATAAAGCATGATAAAGTCACATCCGGGATAAAGTCTTTCCTAAATAGATTTTTCGAAACCTACAAGGATCCGAGCGACGACATCATAGCGGATTTTGATAAGCGCTTTCGTCGTGCGATGCGTAATAGTTATACAGTATTTGGATCTAACGCTTTTCGTTTGAGAAAATCAGACTACAAAGGTGGTGGAGAGTGGGCTTCTAGAGCAAATGCTGCGATTTTTCAAGTAATTTCTACCTCTTTGGCGCCTTATGATAATGTTCAGGTTAGTCAAAAGGCCGATGCGATTATGGAAGAGTATCTGGATATTCTCTCGGATCAGCAGTGGTTGGATTCTGTAAGTAAATCCACTGGCGATGCTAAAAAATAAAATATGCCTTTGATGCTTGGGGTCGACGTTTGAGTACGTTGATGGATGGCGTGGAAGGAGCAGATAGCCAGCGTATATTTTCTGCAAGGCTCAAGAAAGAGCTGTTTGATCAAGATAGAACGTGTGCTATCTGCAACAATGAGATCAAGTCTATAAATGACGCTGCCGTGGATCACGTTGATCAGTATTGGCGTGGTGGGGCGACAATACCTTCTAATGCTCGCTTAGCGCATCGGGCTTGCAATGGTGCCCGTTTAAGGAGCGATTAAAGATCAGTTTCACAGCGTTTTCATTGAGTGTCATTATTAATGAAATCGGGTTGATATTCGATTGCCGAAAACAGCAATGCGTTTCAAATCACGTTGTGGATGAGGTGCTCGCACGGCTGGCAACAATACTTGAGTAAGGGGATGGTTAGCCTTGGTGCAAGGATACCCCCCTCTGGCTTGCCAGCCATCTCCCCCTCAAGGGGGGAGATCGGATAGGCGAAATCGCCCGTTTCAGCAGATAAAGTTGCGTCTTCCCCGACCTCTGAAAAGTAATGTGAAGCAAGAATCTTGCCTCTTGTCGATCTCCCCCCTTTTGAGGGGGAGATGTCCGGCAGGACAGAGGGGGGTTAACGCCAAGCACAACGCCACCAATTCCCCCCGTTCAAAATCGCACCAATCCCCTCTTTTCCTCCCTACTCGTTATGCGCTAAGACAAGGGTGAGATCGGTTGTAACGAGCCGGTCTTGGGGCCTCGTAACCCCAACAAAAGCGGCCGGTGTCGGTCGTTAAATGACACCCCTCAGCCATAGGTTTGTGGCTGAGGCGGTGGGTCATGTCTATATGATCCCACTCTCCACCATCTCTATGGTCGGGGAGATCTCGGCGTATGTCCAGAGCTTCGGCTTAAAGGTCGAGATGGTCGTTCTTTTGTCGGCTTACGAACTCCCCGATCACCAGAGACAGTTCTCTGGTGATCGCTCGTTTTCCAGCGTGGGAGGAATGGACAATGGCGGATTATAATGTCTGGGCTGATCTTTTCGATACGTGGCAATCGACATCCGACTGGGTGAAGGCTCTGATCATCGTCGTGCCACCGGCTTTCGTGGCGACCATGCTGGCGCTGCTGCTGCGCTACAGGTAGAAGACGCGGAAGACGGTCCAGTCCCCTCCGGGGTTTACCATCTTTCGCCACCGCAGCACTTCCAACTGAGATCGGAGGATATGCCGGACCCGGGCGACAAGATGGACCATTTGCTGCTCGACGCCGCCACCAATCTTCAACACCGGCTGGAGGACGCCCGCCGGTCGCTCCATCCGCAAGAGAGTTCCTTGGCCGACGGGGCAGATCTGGGCAGAAGCGACATCCGGCAACAGATCACCCAGATCATCCTTGAGGAATATCACCGTGGGTCCGATCCGGGGGTTGCCCTTCGGCGCGGGCGAGAGTTCCTCGCCAGCCAGCGAAACGCCCACAGCACCAATCTGGATGTGAAAGAATAAGCCCAGTCGGGCAAAAATATCGGGGTTATGACCGAAAATCGGTTTTACCTTTCGGTTGGGTGCTGAAGCATTGCCAAGATAAATTCCAGACGCTCCACAACACTCACCTTTGGCAACACAATCACCTCATATTCCAGCGCCGGATAGGTCTCGAGCAAGCGCTGATATTCTTCCTCTGCTGCGGTCAGATCATGCTGACGCTCCGCATCCTGCTGGTAAATCTCCGGCCAAGGTGGGGTGAGAAAAACGCGGGCGTGGTAGCGGTGTTGTTGCTTGAGTGCGTTCAATTGTGTCTCATCGCCGGTCGCAGCTTTCAGCGCGGCGGCGGCGTCGATCAGGCTGCGGTCGAAGAAGACCCAGCCGGGGAGGGATGCTGCGCGTTCCCGGTCTTCCTGCGCCATGGCAATGGCGCGGTGGGCGAAGGCGGCCATGTCGATCCAGGGCAGGGCTTTGCCATCTCCGGCCTGTTCTTGCATCACAATGCGTCGGCCGGGTTCTTCTATGGTGGCAAAGCCTTTTGTAGCCAGGGCTGAGAGCAAAGTGGATTTGCCGCCGCCGGAGCAGCCGGACAGGATGACGAAACTGTTCATGGAGAGGCTCTTGGTTTGGGATTTGGACCTTGGAGCAAGGACACCCCCCTCTGGCTTGCCAGCCATCTCCCCCTCAAGGGGGGAGATCGACGCGGGGTACACTCTTTACCAAAATATTCTCTTTTTATCAGTGGTTTGAAGGGATACTGATTGAGTGGTCTGGTTCCTCTATCTGATCTCCCCCCTTGAGGGGGAGATGCCCGGCAGGGTAGAGGGGGGTATCCTTGCGCAGATATCAGCCTTCTCCCTCACTCCACCCTCAATACCGCCGCCGCCTTCACCGCCGCAGATGCCCGGTTTTCCACGCCCAGCTTCACGTAGATCTGTTCCAGATGCTTGTTCACCGTGCGGGCGGCGAGGCCGAGGATTTCGCCGATGTCGCGGTTGGGTTTGCCGCGGGCGATCCACAGCAGGACTTCGGATTCGCGTTGGGTGAGGCCGAAGGCCTGGCGCAGGCGTTCGTCTTCGCGTTGCTGGCCGCCAGCGCTGAGGCGGAACAGGTATTCGTCGGCGGCCATGGCGCCGAGATAGGCGATTTGCAGGGCAGGGTGGTTTTCAAGCGGCAAGGACAGGGCAGCGTCGCGGGATGCGCCTGCGGGCTGGCTATTGGGCGCGGTTGCGGGACCGGCGGCGGAAATCGTGGCGGTTCGGGCCTGCATCCAATCGCCGATGGCCTTGATTACCGTGTCCAGCCCGTCTTCACGTCCGGTGGCGGTGGTGATCAGGCGGCTGGCTTGCGGCGTGGACCACAGCAGGCTGCCATCAGCGCGCAAGGCCAGCAGGTGGCGGCCTGCGGCGTCCAGCGCGACACGGGCGCTTTGCGCGGACCGGGCATTGGCAAGATGCACGCGGATGCGGGCGCGCAGCTCATCGATATTGATCGGCTTGGTCAGGTAATCGACACCGCCGACCTCAAGCGCATGCACCACATGTTCGGTTTCGCTGAGGCCCGTCATGAAGATGACAGGCACCTGCGCCACCGCCGGATTGGCCTTGATCTGTCGGCAGGTCTCGAACCCATCCATGCCGGGCATAACCGCATCCAGCAGGATCAGGTCCGGGCTGATCCGCTCGACAATGCCCAGCGCCCCTTGGCCTGACGTGGCAATCAACACGGAAAAGCCGGACTGTTCCAATGCGTCAGTCAAAAAGCCCAGCGCTTCCGGGCTGTCATCCACCAGGAGAATGATATCGCGGGGGGAGGTTGGTTCAGCCATGGCGGATTTTTTCCTTAAGGCCAGCGGAACGAACGGGGCGGCGGCACTCCTCTTCTCCCCATCGGGGAGAAGATCCCGGCAGGGAGATGAGGGGGGCGAAGCCAGACCACGGAGTGAGGCGTTGCGTAAAACAAGCCTTTACACCAAGTCGCCGCCGTCTGGCCTGCCGGCCATCTCCCCCTCGGGTGGGGAGATCGGCTGGGGGATGTCTCGGCGCAAGACCGGCAATGGATTTGCGGTTGGGCGATGGCCTCTGCACGCTCATGCTGCGCCCTCCTGATAGCGATCAAGACAGGCGATTAGCCCGGCCATGTCGAAAGCCTGGACGAAGGGGCGCAATTCGTCGGTGAAGGGCAGCATATCCGGTGTCTTGGCCAGTTCCTGCAATTTGTTTTCCAAGCCCCTGATATAGCCGATTTCGGCCAGCTTGCGCAGGTCCTCGCGGTGGGCAAAGCCGGGGTCGCGCGGCGTGCCAGCGGGCAAGGCGGGGGCGGGCGGGGGCATGTCTTCGGCATAGAGCCAGCGCAGTTTCAGGTGGCGAGCCAACTTGTCGCGCAGCATTTTCACGTCGACGGGCTTGGGGATGGCGTCGTTATGGCCGCCGGAACCGGGCTCGCGCACCGCGCCATCGCCGATATTGGCCGACAGCATCAGGATCGGCGCGCTCTGGCCAGCATCGCGCAGCCGCTCGACCAATTGCCAGCCATTCATGCCCGGCATGGAAATATCGACCAGGAAAAGGTCGGGTTTGACACCTTCGATCAGCGCCAGACAATCCGGCCCACCAGTGGCGGTCAGCACGATGAAATCCAGGGGCGCCAGCGCCTCGCGCATCAGTTCGCGGTGATCCTCATTGTCATCAACCACGACAATCGTGCGGCGCGGGCCGTCATAGGAGAGGATCTTGCGTTCGGCCTTGGGTGCCGTGCTGGGCCGGTCGACAGAAGACAGCATCAGCCGCACCCGGAAGGTCGTGCCTTTGTCCTTTTCGCTCTCCACGGCAATTTCGCCGCCCAGCGTATTGGTCAGCAGCTTGGTGATGGTCAGCCCCAACCCCAGCCCCGGCATGGGCCGGATATTGTCGGCCTCGCCGCGCTGGAAGGGTTCGTAGATCCGGCTCAGATCCTTTTCAGCTATGCCGCGCCCGGTATCGGTCACGGTGAAGCTGGCGACCTGGCTGCGATAGGCGATGTCGAAACTGACCGTGCCCGCATCGGTGAATTTGATGGCATTGGAGAGAAGGTTGACGAGGATCTGGCGCAGCCGCTTCTCGTCGGCGCGCACATATTGCGGCAGGTTCTTGGCGCGGATGTGGGTAAAGGTCAGGCCCTTGGCCTCGGCCTGCGGGCGCAGCATATCGAGGATCTGGTCGAGGAAATCGTGGATGTTCAACTCGGCGGAAAACACCTGCAAGCGTCCCGCCTCGATCTTGGAAATATCCAGCAGCCCGTCGATCAGCCCGGAGAGATGGTCGGCGGACCGGCGGATCACCCGGATGGCGGATTGGCGTGGGGCGGGAATGGTCTCATCCTGCTCCAGCAATTGCGCATAGCCCATCACGGCGTTGAGCGGCGTGCGCAATTCGTGGCTGAGGCCAACCACATAGCGGCTCTTGGCGCGGTTGGCGGCCTCGGCCGTTTCCTTGGCGGTCTGAAGCGCGGCGTCGGTTTTGCGGTGGGCGGCGATTTCCTTCAACAGCAGGCTGTTCTGGCGGTAGGATTCTTCTTCCGCCACCAGCCGGCTGTCATGGGCCAGCACGTAGAACCACGTGGCGATACCAGCAATCACCGAGAACACGAAGAACACGATCAGGATCGTCGCATTGACCACCACTTCGGTTTCTGGCGAGGCGGCGGAGACCTGATGGG
Source organism: Agrobacterium vitis (assembly GCF_037039395.1). Taxonomy (NCBI): domain Bacteria; kingdom Pseudomonadati; phylum Pseudomonadota; class Alphaproteobacteria; order Hyphomicrobiales; family Rhizobiaceae; genus Gillisella; species Gillisella vitis. Next base: position 2,765,915 of record NZ_CP146242.1, read on the forward strand.
CAATCAGCGCCAGGATCGCCCCCACCAGCGAAATCGCCCCGACACTGGTCATCGCATAGCGGCCAAGCCGGGTCGTCAGTTTCTCGATCACCGTGCTGGGCAGCACAGTGCGGGCGACGGTGCCGACCTGGGTGTTCAGCCGGGCCTTCGGCTTGCACATGTCATGGCAGCGGCTGTCCAGCGAGCAGCACAGCGAACAGATCGGCGCGGCATAGGCTGGACACCAGGCCATATCTTCAGGCTCGAACGGATGTTCGCAGATCGAACAGGTGATATGGCCAAGGTTTTTCCAGGCATGGCGCGGCTTGCGGGCCAGATAGAATTTGCCCTTGGTGCCCCAGGCGATCAGCGGCGAAATCAGGAAGGCGATCAGCGTTACGAAGGTGGAGAGCGAGGCCATCAGCGGTCCGAACAGGCCGAAATGGGCGCAGAGCGCCAGACCCGCCGAAATCAGCAGCGTGCCGCAGCCGACCGGGTTGATGTCATAGAGATGGGCGCGCTTGAACTCGATGCCCGGCGGGGCAAGGCCCAGCCGTTTGTTGATGAACAGATCGGCGGAGATGGTGCAGAGCCAGGCCATGGCGATGATCGAGAAGATCCCGAGCGTCGCTTCCAACAGCCGGTAGATGCCAAGCTCCATCAACAGCAGCGCGATGCCGACATTGAACACCAGCCAGACCACCCGGCCCGGATGGCTATGGGTGAGGCGGGAGAAGAAATTGGACCAGGCGAGCGAGCCTGCATAGGCGTTCATCACGTTGATCTTCAGCTGCGACACCACCACGAAGGCGACCATTAGCAGCATGGCCAGCGTTTCATTGGGCAGAATATAGCCGAAGGCGGCCAGATACATATGAGCGGGATCGGCGGCCTCGCTCAGACTGACACCGGTCGATAGCGTCAGCACCGCCAGGAAGGAGCCAGCCAGCAGTTTCGGCACGCCCAGCACCACCCAACCGGCACCGGCCAAAAATACCATGAAACGGTGGTGCAGTTTGCGCCCGCCTTCCGGCGGCAGGAAGCGCAGGAAATCCACCTGCTCGCCAATCTGCGGCATCAATGCCAGGATGACGGCGGAGGCGGCGCCAAAATCAGCGAGGCGAAACGGCGCGATATTGTGCGTTCCGGCATTGGATTGGTGAATGCCGGCAAAAGCCCGCCAGAGGTCGAACTTCTCCCAGTCCTGAAAGGCGATGAACACGAAGGGCGCAATATTCAGTACGATCCAGATCGGCTGGGTGAGAAGTTGGAATTTCGAGATCAGCTGGATGCCGTAGGTGACCAGCGGAATGACGACAACAGCCGAAATAATATAGCCGATTGACGGAGGAATGCCGAAAGCCAGCGCCAAGGCCCCGGTCATGATCGAGGCTTCGATGGCAAACAGCATGAAAGTGAAGCTGGCATAGATCAGCGACGTCAGCGTCGAGCCGATATAGCCAAAGCCAGCGCCACGGGTCAGAAGATCGATATCGACGCCTTCGCGGATCGCATAACGGCTGATCGGCAGGCCGACCAGCAGCATCAGGACGGCAGCGACCAGGATGGCGAAAAACGCATTGGTGGTGCCGTAGGACAGCGTGATCGTGCCGCCGATCGCCTCCAATGCCAGAAAGGAAATCGCCCCGATTGCGGTTTGGGAAATCCGGCTGGAGGAAAACCGGCGGGCGCTTTTGGCGGTAAAGCGCAGCGCATAATCTTCCAGCGTCTGGTCTGCCACCCAGCGGTTATATTGGCGTCGGACGGGAATGATGCGTTGGCGTGCGGCCATGCCGGTATTCTGGCGCTTTCTGATGGGAAACAGGATGGATGAATACTGTCACGGCAAGACGGGGGTTTTGCAAGGGTGCTTGGAGATGTTCGCGCCGCTTCCTGCTGTTTTTCCATTGCGCATGAAACTGGAATTGTGACAGTGCTTCTCGAGTTTGTCAGGGAAAAGTGGAATCCGGTTTGCCTCTATTTTTCCATTTTTCAGGCGTTTGGGTTTTTCAACCCCCGCGTCGGTGTGATCGGCACCGCTGTACGGAATTGTTGCATCAGAAAGTGATACCGATGGATATGCCAGCCTCTCAGACTTCGACCGGTGCGGACAACGAACAAGCCTTCGGCACATCAGGCATTCAGCCGATGGACCGGCCAAGCCGCATTACCCGGTTTTTCATGGGCATCGTCGCCTGGGCGGAAAAGCTGAATTACAAATATGCCAAGCTTGGCAATCCACCGGTCTATGACAATGCCACTTTTCCCTGGGTGGCGGAGGTGGAAAAGGCCTATCCGGCCATTCGCGCCGAGCTGGACAGGATCTTGCTGCGCCAGAGTGAGCTGCCGAGCTTTCAGGACATTTCTACCGATGTGAAGACGATTTCCACGGACAATCGCTGGAAGACCTTCTTCCTGCTTGGTTTCGGTGTGAAGTCCGAGGCCAATATCAAGGCCTGCCCGGAAACCTGGAAGGCCATGCAGGCCATTCCAGGCCTGACCACTGTCATGTTCTCGATTTTCGAACCCGGCAAGCATCTGCCCGCCCATCGTGGCCCCTATAACGGTGTGCTGCGCCTGCATCTGGGGATGATCGTGCCGGAACCGCGTGACCAGATCGCCATCCGCGTCAAGGACCAGATCTGCCACTGGGAAGAGGGCAAGGTGCTTATCTTCGACGATGCCTATGAGCACGAAGCCTGGAACCACACCGACAAGATCCGCGTTGTGCTGTTCGTCGATTTCGCCAAGCCGCTGAAATTCCCGGCTCGTCTGGTCAATTGGGCGCTGATGAACATGGCGATCTTCACGCCCTTCATCCGCGAGGGGCTGGACAACCACAATGAGTGGGAAAAGAAATTCTATGCCGAGGCGGAAAAGCTGCGCAACAGCACGGCTGGCTGACAGGCACCGTTTCGATACGCACGATAGTCCGGGATATCCGCGAAAGCCTGTCAGGTTCCGGTCGAACCAGACAGGCTGTCTTTTCTGTCTATTTTTAGCCGGTGGTGGCGTCCGGCTGGCGCAACAGGCTCATCACCGCATCGGCCAGCGCCTCGCCATCATAGGGTTTGTTGATGATGGTGACGTCGCCGAAGGCTTCCGGAATGATCGACCGCTCGGCATAGCCGGTGGCAAACAGAAAGGGAATGCCGCGCTGGTGCAACTCCTGGGCTACGGGCACCGAGGTATGATTGCCAAGGTTGATGTCGAGCACGGCCACGGCAGGGGCTGTGACCTTAATTTGCGACAAGGCTTCTGGCACGGAGCCTGCTGTCATGACCGTGGTGAAACCGGCATCGCCCAGCATCATTTCGGCATCCATCGCAATCAGCATCTGGTCTTCAACCAGCAGGATCGGCAGGGTTTTGTCGATATTGGCCATGGATATGGTCTCTGTCTCGGAGGGCGGGGCATGTGTGGTTTCCGGCTCGTGTCCGGAACCGGACAGGAAACGGGCAGGAATCAAAAGATACGCATTCAGGCCGTATGGGTTATAATTCACGGTGCTCTTACCACCGAGGTCATAGGGAATGCTACGGTCTATCAAGGCGGAGCCAAAGCCCCGGCGTGTCGGCGCGGTCACCGTTGGCCCGCCGCTTTCCGCCCACAGAATTTCACAATCTCCCTCTCCCGTCCAGCGCCAAGTCAAGTCAAGTGTGCCACCTGTGCGCGAAAGTGCTCCGTATTTCGCCGCATTGGTCGCAAGTTCGTGGACAACCAGGGCCGTGACGGCATAGGCGCGGCTATCGAGCACGACCATCGGGCCACCAAGCGAGAGTGTGGTACCCTCGGTGCGGTAAGGTCCAAGCTCGGCCTGTAGCAACTCGCTCAGGTTGCCGCTGCCGCTGCCGCGGATCACCTGGTCATGGGCATGGGACAGGGCGTGGACGCGGCCCTTCAGCGAGGTGACATAATCCCTCAACTGGTGTTCCGGCCGGGTCGGAACACCGATCAGCGACTTGATCACCGCCAGAATATTCTTGACCCGGTGGTTCAATTCCTCATTCAGCACGCGCTGACGGATGTCGGCCTTGTTGCGCTCTTCCTGCATCAGCTCGTTGTGCCGGAGCACGACCTTGACGGTGACGGCGCGAATGGCCTCCGCAATTTCCCTGTCGTTTTCGCTCCAATGGTCCGATTGCTTTGTGACCGCTTCCTTCCAGATGGCGAAGCTCTTGCGCGGCGTCAGCCGGTCGCCCAGCGGACCGATCTCATAGGATTTATCGGGATTGCCGGCCCAATTGAGGGTTTGCAGCCGTTCCTTGCGGAAAAACACCAGATAGTCGCGGGGAATTTCCGAGAGCGGCACTACCATGACGCCGGAGACCGTCTCATAATAGCTTTCGGCTCTGGGCAGAAATTGGGAGAGGGCGTGGCTGGCCCAGGTCTGTCCATCGGCAATGCTGTTGACGAAGCGCACCAGCGGTTCAACTTCGGCAGGCGGCGGACAGGCACCAACCGCCGTCCAGGTCTCGTTCATCCACAGGCCAACGCCATCGCAGGGCACAAGGCTGCTGAATTCCGGCAGGCATTCGCCAAACAGCGCCTCGAGATTTTCGTGGTGGGAGGCAAGATGCAGAAAGCGGTCCAGCGACTGGCGCGCATCATGGGCCAGGTCAAGCTTGTGCTTCTGCTTCAGGGCAAGCAGTGTCAGGGAGAAAAACTCGCCAAACAATTCAGCCGCGACCCGTTGCGCCATCGACAGGGTCTTTTCGCGGTAATGATGGCAGGCGATCAGGCCCCAAAGCTCGCCGTTGAGCAGGATCGAGATCGACATGGACGCGCCGACGCCCATATTGCGCAGATATTCCAGATGGATGGGCGAAACGCTGCGCAAATGCGCAAAGGACAGGTCGAGCGGCTCACCGGACGCATCCAGCTCCGGCTCGATCGCCACCTTTTGGCCGCTTGCATCGGAAATCACCCGGATGGAATTTTGCATATAGAGCTTGCGGGCCTGCTGGGGAATGTCGGATGCCGGGAAATACTGGCCAAGGAAGCTTTCCAGCTCCATCGACTTGGCCTCGCTTACCACCTTGCCGGAGCCGTCATTGTCGAAGCGGTAGATCATCACCCGGTCATAGCCGAGCACCGCCCGCACCAGCCTTGCGGAGGTGCGGATCAGTTTGTCCATGTCGTCGATATCCTTGATCCGGCCGATCATTTCCCGCGCCAGCTGCAAGGGGTCGCGCCCGTCCTGGGCCGGTTCGAACTCGATGATGACAGTGGCGCGCTGGCGATGCACGCTGACGTCGAAAAGCTGCTCTTTTCCAAGGTGGTGAGTGGGGCGAAGACGCAAATTGGGAATGAGCGCCGGACGAGAAGCCGAAGGCGCCGTCGCCAGCGCGTTGCGCAAGTCGTGGGTGGCGACATCGCCCAGAAGCGTGTGGACCTCCAGGCCGTTCAGCGGCCCCTCCAGCCCCAGCATGTCAGCCACATTGGCGGAATGGCGCAGCACCTTGGCCATTTCCGCGTCGCAGGCCAGCAGGCAACCATGCGGCTGAATACTGCCGGGAATATGGATAGGCTCGCGGTCGCAATTGGTGAGATCAACGGTCTGCGTAGGAGGCATTCATGGGGCTTTCGAAGGCAGCGTAGGCATAAGCAAAGGTTGCATTGGCAAAGGCCACGAGCTTCCCCTCATCGAGATCCCGCAGTTCCTCCATAAGATGTAAAAACGTGGGCCAGCTCGAAAAGTTCCCGGCCTGGGCAAAAAGATGCGCCCCGCCATGGGTGGGGCCATACCCAAGCAGGGCCGCCCGTTTCGCCAGAAGCTTTGCGCCAAGCGCCGAGCCTTCCAGCACATAGAACAGGCCAAGCCAGTCTTCGGCCTCTCCCGGCTGGGGAACCCTTGCCTGCCAACGGTCATCCTCCAGCCCAAGCGCCGTCTCCAACTCAAGCGTCTGCAGGTCGGCGCGCAGCCCGTTGCCAATCATCACCGGCTGCCAGGCGCCGGGCCAGCTGACAAACGGTGCCTGCGGGGCCTGTTGGGCAATCATCGCTTCCAACGGCAGCCGGAAACGAGCCATGCCGAGCAAATAGGCGCGGTAGGCGGCAGGAGAGGAAAAATCGCCGATCACTGCATCGAGTTCGGCGTGAGCATCGGCGGTCGCTTCCTTCAGAAGCCGTCGCCGGGGTGAAAAAGGCATGGATGACTTTCGAAACAGATTGCCGCCGCTCTATTCTGCATCTGCTGCATGAGCGGTTTATGAGAATGCTCTCCATGAGAGCCTTGTTAGGTAATAAGGTTCGAATTCGGCGGAAATCAAGCATAATAAACCTATGTCCGCCGTTTTAGGCGATAAATCCCCTATTTTTGTAGGGACGGTGCTGCCTTATACGAAGATGCATTGAAAATGACTCTTCGTATTCCCCTTGAGAATATCTCGGGCCTCTGACGCAGAGGATGCTTCGCAACTTCGAGACTTGGTATTCGCGGGCGACCTACGTCAATTGACGTATACGATTTTGCAGCGCAGCAGCCGATAGTCCCCTCACTCCAGAATTCAAAAAGAGGGGAACCTGACATGAACTTCAAGTCCAAACTGGCGAGCGCACTTGTCGGCGCCATGCTGTCCACCACCGCCTTCCACGGTGCGTTTGCCGCCGAAGACACGATCAAGGTCGGCATTCTGCATTCTCTCTCCGGCACGATGGCGATTTCGGAAACGACGCTGAAGGACGCCATGTTGATGCTCATCGACGAGCAGAACAAGAAGGGCGGCGTTCTCGGCAAGAAGCTGGAGCCTGTTGTTGTCGATCCTGCCTCCAACTGGCCGCTATTTGCCGAAAAGGCCCGCGAACTGATTTCTAAGGACAAGGTTTCGGCGGTGTTCGGTTGCTGGACCTCGGTGTCGCGCAAATCGGTTCTGCCTGTTTTCAAGGAACTGGATTCGGTGCTGTTCTACCCCGTGCAGTTCGAGGGTGAGGAAAGCGAGCGCAACGTATTCTATACCGGTGCCGCGCCCAACCAGCAGGCCATTCCCGCCGTCGATTACCTGATGGAAAACGAAGGCGTGCAGCGCTGGGTGCTTGAGGGCACCGACTATGTCTATCCGCGCACGACCAACAAGATCCTCGAAGCCTATCTTCTGTCCAAGGGCGTGAAGAAGGAAGACATCATGGTCAACTACACGCCATTCGGGTTCTCCGATTGGCAGACCGAAGTCGCCGCCATCAAGAAATTCGGCTCGGCTGGCAAGAAGGCCGCCGTTATCTCCACCGTCAATGGCGATGCCAACGTGCCGTTCTACAAGGAGCTTGGCAACCAGGGCGTCAAGGCGGAAGACATTCCGGTCATGGCCTTCTCGGTTGGCGAAGAAGAGCTGGCCGGTATCGACACCAAGCCGCTGGTTGGCCATCTCGCTGCCTGGAACTATTTCGAATCCGTCGATACGCCGATCAATGCCGAATTCATCAAGACCTGGCATGCCTTTACCAAGAACGACAAGCGTGTGACCAACGACCCGATGGAAGCCGCCTATATCGGCTTCAACATGTGGGTGAAGGCCGTCGAAAAAGCAGGCTCTGCCGAACCCGACAAGGTCATCGACGCGCTGGTCGGCGTTTCCGTGCCGAACCTCACCGGCGGCTATGCAACGATGATGCCGAGCCATTACATCACCAAGCCGGTGCTGATTGGCGAAGTCCAGGAAAATGGCCAGTTCGACATCGTCTCCCAGACACCGGAAGTGGTGGGCGATGAATGGTCGGATTTCCTCCCCGACAGCAAGGACCTGATCGCCGATTGGCGCCTGCCGATGAACTGCGGCAATTTCAACGTCAAGTCCGGCAAGTGCGGCGGCAAGGGCTCGTAAAACTTCCCAGCCTGAAACTTGCTGCGGGTGCGTGACGCATCCGCAGCTTTTTCTCGCGGTGTATCTTTTTGTCGTTTTGATATGTGGCTTACCCCCCTCTGGCTTGCCAGCCATCTCCCCCTCAAGGGGGGAGATCGACCCAGAGTTAGCCTTTTGCATCTATCTGAGCCCTGCGCCTGAAGTGACGGTTCAAGTGGAAATTGGGCCAATACCTCATCCAATCTCCCCCCTTGAGGGGGAGATGCCCGGCAGGGCAGAGGGGGGTAAGCGGCAGATCAAAACAAAAATGGCATGCACAGCGAAAGACGCCACCAAATAAAAGGGGCCGAAAATTGCGATCCTGTTTGAACCATCTGTCCTCTGTGCTGGTTGCCGGGCTTTTGCTGATCTTGGCTTCTGGCCTTTGTGTGGCCCGCGCCGAAGGCGATCCCGCCACCCTGATCAAGGCGCTAGGCACTGCCAATTTCACCGATGCCGAAAAGATCGTCGGCGATCTCGGACGGACCGGCGATCTCAACGTGGTTCCGGCCCTGGAAGCCCTGAGCGGTGGTGATCTCTATCTGCGCAAGGCCGATGGCAATGTGTTTATCGCCAAGCCCGCGGGCAGCCAGCTGACGCTGGTTGATCCCTTGAGCGGTGCCGAGGTCGGCAAGGAAGCCAAGGGCGGGCTGGTCAAGATCAAGATCAACAATGGGTTGCGCCGCGCCATCCGCGCCGCGCAAGGCGGGCTGACCTTGCTCAGCCCTGACCGCACGGTGCGGCTTGCCGCTGCCGATGCGCTATTGAAGGCGCCGTCGGAAGACAATCTCGAATTGCTCGACACCGCCCTTGCCAAGGAGCAGGATGGCGCGGTGAAAACGCTGCTTGCTCAGGCCCGCGCCGTTTCGGTCATTACCTCCAATCATTCCCTGGAGGAAAAACGCGCCGCCATTGCACTCATTCGCGCGGTGGGCGGCCAGGATGCGATTTCCATTCTCGGCAATGCCGCGCCAACAGTCGATCCGGCCCTGAAGGGCGATATCGATGCCGCCATCGCCAAGATCCAGAGCGATGTGGCGCTGTGGAATACCGCGCAGAACATCACCTATGGCATCTCGCTCGGCTCGGTACTGCTGCTGGCCGCCATTGGCCTTGCCATCACCTTTGGCGTCATGGGCATCATCAATATGGCGCATGGCGAAATGGTCATGCTCGGTGCCTATTCCACCTTCATCGTTCAGCAGGCAATCCGGGCGAACGCGCCTGAGCTGTTTGACTGGTCGCTGGCCATTGCCCTGCCGGTCGCCTTTGCCGTCACGGGTATCTTCGGATTGGTGATCGAGCGCTGCGTCATCCGCTTTCTCTATGGCCGTCCGCTGGAAACGCTACTGGCCACCTGGGGCATTTCATTGATGTTGCAGCAGTTGGTGCGCACGCTGTTTGGCCCGACCAATCAGGAAGTCGCCAATCCGTCGTGGATGTCCGGCTCGTTTGGGCTTGGCGGCTTGACCATTACCTGGAACCGGCTGTGGATCCTGGTGTTTTCACTGTCGGTGTTCTTCGCGCTGCTGATGCTGTTGAAGCGCTCCGCCTTTGGCTTGCAGATGCGCGCCGTCACCCAAAACCGGCGCATGGCGTCTTCCATGGGCATTCGTACGCCCTGGGTCGATGCCTTCACGTTTGCTTTGGGCTCCGGCATTGCCGGAATGGCGGGCGTGGCGCTGTCCCAGATCGACAATGTCTCGCCCAATCTCGGCCAGACCTACATTATCGACAGTTTCATGGTCGTGGTGTTCGGCGGGGTCGGTAATCTCTGGGGCACGCTGGTGGGAGCGTTTTCGCTTGGCATTCTGAACAAGTTCCTTGAGCCCTATGCCGGTGCGGTGCTGGGCAAGATCCTGGTTCTGGTTCTCATCATCCTGTTCATCCAGAAGCGGCCGCGCGGTCTCTTCGCACTCAAGGGAAGGGCGGTGGAAGCATGATCACGGCATTTCTTCTGCGCTCGCTGGACGCCAAGATCCTCGTCGCCATCGCCATTCTTCTCGCGCTCGCCATTCTGGTGCCGATCCTCAGCCTTGCCACCGCGCCCGACAGCGCGTTGCATATGCCGACCTATCTGGTGGCGCTGTTCGGCAAATATCTGACCTATGCCATGTTGGCCTTGGCGCTCGATCTGGTCTGGGGCTTTTGCGGCATTCTTTCGCTCGGCCACGGGGCGTTCTTCGCGCTCGGCGGCTATGCCATGGGCATGTATCTGATGCGCCAGATCGGCCCGCGCGGCACTTATGGCGATCCTGTATTGCCTGACTTCATGGTGTTCCTGAACTGGAAGGAGCTGCCCTGGTTCTGGCACGGCTTCGACATGTTCTGGTTTGCCGCGCTGATGGTGCTGGTGGCGCCCGGCTTGCTCGCCTTCGTATTCGGCTGGTTTGCGTTTCGCTCGCGTGTCAACGGCGTCTATCTGTCGATCATCACCCAGGCGATGACCTATGCGCTGCTGCTGGCCTTCTTCCGCAACGATATGGGTTTTGGCGGCAATAATGGCCTGACAGACTTCAAGGATATTCTCGGCTTCAACATTCAGGCCGATGGCACCCGTGCGGCGCTGTTTTCGCTCTCGGCGCTGTTTCTGGCGGGCTCTCTGCTGCTGGTCTCGGCCATCGTACGCTCCAAATACGGCAAGGTGCTGGTCGGTATCCGCGATGCCGAAAGCCGCACCCGCTTTCTCGGCTACCGGGTGGAAAACATGAAGCTGTTTGCCTTTGTCGTCTCAGCAATGATGGCGGGCGTCGCAGGTGCGCTCTATGTGCCGCAGGTCGGCATCATCAATCCGGGCGAGTTTTCACCGGCCAATTCCATCGAGGTGGTGATCTGGACCGCTGTTGGCGGACGCGCCACGCTGATCGGTCCGATCATTGGCGCGGTGCTGGTCAATGGCGGCAAGACGGTGTTTACCGGCCTGTTTCCCAATGCCTGGCTGTTTGCGCTGGGTGGGCTGTTCGTGGCCGTCACGCTGTTTCTGCCCAAGGGCATTGTTGGCACAGTCACCCAAGGCCTTCTCCGGCGCAGGCAGGACAAGGCAGTGACGGAGGCCGAGGCATTGAACCGCAAACCCCAGGCGGCGGAGTGAGACCATGGCTGATAAAACCACCAATTCGCTTCTTTATCTCAACGGCGTCAGTGTTTCCTTTGACGGGTTCCGGGCCTTGAACTCCCTGTCCTTCGTGGTCGAGCCGGGGGAGCTGCGCGCCATTATCGGCCCGAATGGTGCTGGCAAGACGACGATGATGGATATCATCACCGGCAAGACACGGCCTGACAGTGGTGAGGTGTTTTTCGACGGCGGCAAGGTGGATCTCACCAAGCGCGATGAGGCCGACATCGCCCAACTCGGCATTGGCCGCAAATTCCAGAAGCCAACGGTATTTGAAAGCCATACGGTCTGGGACAATCTGGAACTGGCGCTGAACAAGCCGCGCGGCGTGTTTTCAACGCTGTTCTACCGGCTGACACCCAAGGACCGCGAGCGGATCGACACCATTCTCGAAACCGTGCGGCTCACCGCCCGCAAAAACGACCTCGCCGCCAATCTGTCCCACGGTCAGAAGCAATGGCTGGAAATTGGTATGCTGCTGGCGCAGGAGCCGAAACTGCTGCTGGTCGATGAGCCGGTGGCGGGCATGACCGATGCCGAAACCGCCGAGACCGCCATCCTGCTGCGCGAAATCTCCAAGACCCGCTCGGTCGTGGTGGTTGAGCACGACATGGGCTTTATCCGTGATCTCGGCGTCAAGGTGACATGCCTTGCCGAAGGCTCGGTGCTGGCCGAAGGCTCGATCGATTTCGTTTCGAACGATCCGCGGGTGATCGAGAATTATCTGGGGCGGTGAGAACAGTACCGTTGGAATGCGCAGTACCCCCTCTGCCTTGCCAGGCATCTCCCCCCTTGAGGGGGAGATGTCACGAAGTGACAGAGGGGGGTGAACGGCTTGCTCCCAATTTTTCAGAAGGTGCATCAATGCTGACAGTTGAAAATCTCAATCTTCACTATGGTGCCGCCCAGGCGCTGCGCGGTGTGAATATTACCGCGCCAATGGGCAAGATTACCTGCGTGCTGGGTCGAAACGGGGTGGGTAAAAGCTCGCTTTTGCGCGCCGTAACCGGCCAGCATCCGGTATCAGGCGGCACGATTGCGTTTGAAGGCACGGTGTTGAACGGCATGGCGCCGTTCAACCGGGCGCGGCACGGTGTCGGCTATGTGCCGCAGGGGCGTGAGATCTTTCCGCTACTGTCGGTCAAGGAAAATCTGGAAACCGGCTTTGCGCCGCTGAAGCGCAAGGACCGGACGATTCCGGACGATATTTTCGCGCTGTTTCCGATTTTGCAGACCATGCTGTCGCGGCGTGGTGGTGACCTGTCCGGTGGCCAGCAGCAGCAATTGGCGATTGGCCGGGCCATGGTGACCCGTCCGAAAATCCTGGTGCTGGACGAGCCGACCGAGGGCATCCAGCCATCGATCATCAAGGATATCGGCCGGGCAATCCGCTATTTGCGGGATTCAACCGGCATGGCGATCCTGCTGGTCGAGCAATATCTCGATTTCTGCCGGGAGTTGGCCGACCATGTCTACATCATGGATCGCGGTGAAATTGTCCATGAAGGAGGGGCTGAAACCCTGGATACGGTCGAGGCCCGCCGTCACCTTACGGTCTAATGTCGCATTCAGGCATGGGATTCGATGTCCGGATCTGGAGCGTAAACTTCTGTTTTTGCTATGAAATGCCCATGTGTATTCATAGTATATTCACGCTTTGTGTTTGACGCATGTCAGCCTTGATCATTTGTCGTCAGGTTTCAGTTGAAGCCTACGGAACATGTGGTATTTTCCGCCGAGTGCTAATAACAAGGCGACCTCATGACATTCGATGAACTGACTGGCCTGCGGCGGCCGGGTTTTTTCGCGCGCACATCTGCCCGGACTTTGTTGTGCCTGTTCACACTTGGCGTTTCCATGGTGTTGCCGGGCGGCCTTGCCTACGCGGCGGGCGGCTGCGGCGTAACCGTCCGAGCCGGATTGCAGGATCTGTCATTCACGTCAGGTGGCATTGAGCGCACGGCGGTGGCCTACATTCCCCAAGGCTATACCGGCAAGGCCAAGGTGCCTGTGGTGTTTGATCTGCATGGGTCCAACAGCTTTCCCCGCGATCAGCTGGGTCGTAGCCAATGGTCCGACGTGGCGCGTGAAAACGGCTTCATCGTCATTGCTCCGCAGGGCGGGCTGAATGGCAAGGCGGAAGGCACCCATGCCTGGAACGTGCCGGGCGTAACCCCCGTGCCTGGCGTGACCGTACCGAATGCCACAGTCTCAAATGGGACGGTAACCAACGCAAGCCTGACAAGCTCGACTGCGCCCAATACGGCTGTTTCGCAAAATGCATCTGTTTCGCCAGGCGCATCTGTTTCTACAGTAACCGAAGCCAAAGGGCCGGATGATGCCGCTTATCTCAGCGACACCGTGGCGCTGGTCAAGGCCAAGTTCTGCGTCGATCCCGACCGGATCTACGCGTCCGGCTATTCGGGTGGCGGGCGGATGCTGTCGCAATATATCTGCAACGGCAATACCGATTTCTCGGCTGCCGGTTTCGTCATGAGCCTGCGGGCTGGCACGCCGCGCCAGGGCGTTGGCCCCGATCAGGGAAAATGGTTGCCCGATCCGCAAAGCTGCCGTCCGGGCCGTCCGGTGTCGATCATCGCCTTCTGGGGACTGAAGGACAATACCAATCCCTATGCAGGCGGCGGCAGGCCCTATTGGCAATATAGCGGCGAAGCGGCACTCAATCGCTGGGCCGAGCTGGATGGCTGCCAGGGCGAGCGCAAGATCGTCAAGGGGACGAAAATTTCCTCCGCGGAATTTGAGCGCTGCAAGGGCGGTGCCCGCATCCTGTCCTATACGATTGCTGACCAGACCCATGATTGGCCAGCTCAGACCGTTGGCTTCTCGCTGGCTGCCGCCAACTCCAAGGCAAAGGTAGCTGATGGCAAGAGCCAGGAAGACATGTATGCGGCCAAGCGGATGTGGGCGTTCTTCGACAGCGGCGATGGCCGCCTGATCGCCGACAATATCGCCAAAAACGCCTGTGCAGATGGCGCAAAACCGGCTGCTGGCGCAACGGCCTCTGTAAACCCTGCCTGCTCGGTGACGATGAAGGCCAAGGTCAAGCCGCAGGCGGTGGAAAGCCCGATGTCGGCGGACGCGCTGTAGAGGTTGCCGGGTTCGGATTGAACCAGTCAGTAAACAATGCTTCGCTTGTGTTTTTGACGCATCTCCAGACACCGAACCGCGACATGGTTTGGCAGGAAATGCTCTTAAGTATCAGCAAGCGATTGTCCTAATATTATGGATGGGGTGCTGCGCTTTGGTGCGGCACCTCTTTTTTGTTTTGCATCGTATTGGTCTTTTGCTACCGTAGCCCCCGCTGCGGAGGATTATATGCAAAATATTGAAAATAAATGCGAAAAACCTGTTCTGCGAAGAGTTGGTACTCTGTCCGTTGTGGCGATTGCGGCACTCGTTTCCCTTCTGACGCTCTCGACTGGCCCCGCCTCGGCAGCCGGTTGCGGTCAGCCCAGGGATGTGGGCCGTTATGATATGACGCTGACCTCTGGCGGGCATGAGCGGGTGTTTTCTTATTTCATTCCCTCCAGCTATAGCGGCCAGGACAAGGTGCCGGTCGTGTTTGATTTTCACGGGTCCGACAGCAATGCCAATGAGCAGTTGGACCGTAGCGAATGGGAGCGGGTGGCTGAGCGCGAAGGCTTTATCGCTGTCGCGCCGCAAGGGTCGATGCCCACCAAGCGGGCGGGCTATTTCGCCTGGAATGTGCCGGGCGTCGCCAAAGGCGAGGCCGATGAAGAGGCCTATATCCGTGATGTGATCAAGGCGGTCGAAGACAATTTTTGCGTCGATCCGGCTTCTTTCTATGCCACCGGCTATTCTGGCGGCGGGCGGATGGTGTCGCAATATCTTTGCGATGGACATACCGATTTTGCCGCTGCCGGTCTGGTGGTCGGCCTACGGGCCGGAACACCGAAGCGTGAAGGCGAGACATGGGTGCCGGATGCTGCGACCTGCAAACCGGCAAAACCGATGTCGCTGATCGCCTTTGCCGGGCTGGACGACAAGATCAACCCGATTGCCGGGCAGGGTCTGCCCTATTGGGGTTATGGCGCGGATGCCGCACTGCATCGCTGGGCGGAGCTGGATGGGTGCAAGGCTCCCACTGTCAAAACGGAAGGCCGGGTCGAGACCACGGATTATGCCCAATGTGCGGACGGCGTGCGCATCGCCTCCTACCGTTTGGCGGGGGCGGGCCATACATGGCCGGGCAGCACCGCATCGCTGAAGATCCAGAAGGTGATCGGCAAGGTTTCCTTCGATTTGAATGCCACTGATATGATGTGGGATTTCTTCTCGAAATCGAAGCGTTGAAGGCATGACCCTACAGCCCGCCACGATCATCAAGCCGCAACGCGCGAATGGTCGCGGACGGCTGGACACCAAGCTGTTTCAAGGGCGCAGCCGGTTGGAAACCTTCTTCCAGGAGGGTTGCGCCAAGATCCGTATTCCCGAAAGTTTCGATGGCCGGATGGAGGCGGTGCTGATCAATTCCTCCGGCGGGCTGACCGGTGGCGACCAGCTCGATTGGGCGTTTTGCGCCGGTGATGGCACCCATCTGACGCTGACCACCCAGGCCTGCGAGAAAATCTACAAGGCCGCCGCCGATACGGCGTCGATCAGCAGCCGCATCACGGTCGGCGAGGGGGCTGCGGTCCATTGGCTGCCGCAGGAATCCATCCTGTTCGATCAGGCATCTCTGACCCGCAGGCTGGAGGTCGATCTGCATGAGACATCGGAGTTTCTCAGTGTCGAGGCCATTCTGCTGGGCCGCAAGGCGATGGGCGAAGCGATGCGCCACGGCCTGGTGCGTGACCGCTGGCGTATCCGTCGCTCAGGGCGACTGATTCATGCCGAAGACCTGGCGCTATCAGGCGATATTGCCGATCTCTCCGCCGAAAAAGCGGTGCTGGGCGGCAGGGTTGCCTTTGCCACATTGCTGTATACGGGGCGCCAGGCGGAGGCGCATATGGCGGCGCTGCAACGGTTGACGAACCAGCGATCAGGGCTTGGTGAAGTTGGCATAAGCCTGTGGAATGACAAGCTGGTTGCCCGTTTTATCAGCAGCGATGGATTTTCCCTCAGAAAATTATTGGTTCCGGTGATTTCGGCCTTGCGCGACGGCGCGTCTGTGCCGAAAGTCTGGACCTTGTAACCGGCATCATCATCGGAGCACCCATGAATCTCAGCCCAAGAGAAAAAGACAAGCTTCTGATTTCCATGGCGGCCATGGTCGCCCGGCGCAGGCTGGAGCGCGGCGTCAAGCTGAACTATCCCGAGGCGATTGCGCTGATTTCCGATTTCGTCGTTGAAGGCGCGCGCGATGGCCGCGCCGTGTCCGAACTGATGGAGGCGGGTGCCCATGTCATTACCCGCGATCAGGTGATGGAGGGCATTGCCGAAATGATCCATGACGTGCAGGTCGAAGCGACGTTTCCCGACGGCACCAAGCTGGTGACCGTCCACGAACCGATCCGCTAACGCCATGCTGGAGCTTCGCCCCAACTGTGAATGCTGCGACCGCGATCTGCCGCCTGAAAGCCGCGAGGCGCTGATCTGTAGCTTCGAATGCACCTATTGCGCTGCCTGTGCTGAGAGCGTGCTGGCTGGTATCTGCCCCAATTGCGGCGGCGAACTGGTGCGCAGACCGATCCGCCCGGCAAACAAGCTCGTCAACAATCCGCCATCCACGACGCGGGTTCTGAAGGCGGAAGGCTGCAAGCCCTCACACGCGGCCTGATCGGTGATCCATCCGGCCGTTCCGGATGTATTATTTCATGCATGGACAATGTGGTCTTCCGGCCTGCCGGAAACCTATGACGGGAGAGACAGTGATGAAACCGGGTGAAATCATTGCCGCGAGTGGCGAGATCGAGCTGAATGCTGGTCAGCCGACCGTGACGATTGAAGTGTCCAATACCGGCGACCGTCCGGTGCAGGTGGGCAGTCATTATCATTTCTTCGAGACCAATGCGGGCCTGTCCTTCGACCGTGACAAGGTGCGCGGCATGCGGCTGGACATTCCGGCGGGGACTGCGGTGCGTTTCGAACCGGGCCAGACCCGGGAAGTGACGTTGATCCCGCTTGCTGGCAAGCGCGAGGTTTATGGCTTTCGTCAGAAGGTCATGGGGCCGCTATGACGCCTGTTTCGCGGCTGATCATGCTGGCAGGGTTTGGGGTGATGTCGTCTGGCCATGGTGTTCTGGCGCAAGCGCTTGATTGCAAGGACCCGAAAACCCAGAGCGATATGACGGCCTGCGCGGTGCAGGATTTCGACGCGGCGGACAAGGCCATGAATGCCCAATGGAAAATCACCCGCAAGGCCTTCGTTGAGCAGGACGCCACGCTGGACGATGATCTGAAGGGGGCTGAAAAGGCCTTGTTGAAAGCCCAGCGCGCCTGGATCGATTACCGCGACGGTCAATGTGAGGCGCAGGGATTTTATGTCCGGGGTGGCACGATGGAGCCGATGGAGGTTGCCGCCTGCAAGGCAGAGATGACGAAGACGCGGACCAAGGAACTGAAATCCTTGGCTGAAACTCGATAAGCGGATCGGACAGGCATGGATCGCAAGATCATGATCATTGGCAATGGTGAGGTTCCCCAGGAGGTTGCGGACGCCATTGATGCTGCCGATATGGTCATTCGCTTCAATGGCGCGCGCAATTTCGGCCTGGCCGGACACCGAACCGACGTGATGGCAGTGTGCAATACCGGCCGTCCCGCCAAGGCTATGCTGGCCGATTGCGCCTGGCGCAACAGCCCGCCGGTTGATACCAGCGGTGCGATCTGGTCGGTCCGCGATCCCGCCAAGTTCGAGGCGATGAAGCCGGAGATTCTGGTGAATTTTCCCGAACTTGACGATCTGTTTGAGGATCAAACCGACAAGTTTGCCGAATTTGCTCGCAGCAACGGCAAGGATCACGTCGTTCTGCCCGTTTTGGCCCATGAGGCCGCGGTGGCGGCATTGGACCCCTATGATCCCGGGCTCTATGTCACGCCGAGCAGCGGCCTGGTAGTGATGAGCCATGTTCTTCACGATCCGGCTTTTGCCGGAGATCGGATTTTCGTCGCTGGCTTTTCGCACAAGGGTTGGGATGGCCATCCTTTCGCTGCGGAACGGCAAGTGATCGACGCGCATATCGAGGCCGGGCGGCTGACGCGCCTTGGGCCTTCACCCTTATCTGTCCTGTCCCAAGGAGCCTGACCATGCCTTTCAAGATGTCCCGCGCCGCCTATGCCAGCATGTTCGGCCCCACGACCGGGGATAAAGTGCGGTTGGCCGATACCGAGCTGTTCATCGAGGTGGAAAAGGATTTCACCCATTACGGCGACGAAGTGAAATTCGGCGGCGGCAAGGTGATCCGTGATGGCATGGGACAAAGCCAGGCGACGCGCGTGGATGGCGCGGTCGATACCGTCATCACCAATGCGCTGATCGTCGATCACTGGGGCATCGTCAAAGCCGATATTGGCTTGAAGGACGGGCGTATCGTCGCGATCGGCAAGGCGGGCAATCCCGATACCCAACCGGGCGTGACCATTATCGTCGGTCCCGGCACGGAGGCGATTGCCGGTGAAGGCAAGATCGTCACGGCGGGCGGCATGGACAGCCATATCCATTTCATCTGCCCGCAGCAGATCGAGGAAGCGCTGATGAGCGGGCTGACCTGCATGCTGGGCGGCGGCACCGGCCCGGCGCATGGCACGCTTGCCACCACCTGCACGCCCGGTCCCTGGCATATTGCCCGAATGATCGAGGCGGCAGATGCTTTCCCGATGAACCTGGCTTTTGCGGGCAAGGGCAATGCCTCATTGCCCGGCGCGTTGGAGGAAATGGTGCTGGGCGGTGCCTGCGCCCTGAAACTGCATGAGGATTGGGGCACGACGCCCGGTGCCGTCGATTGCTGCCTGTCAGTGGCCGACGACTACGACGTGCAGGTGATGATCCATACCGACACGCTGAACGAAAGCGGCTTCGTGGAGGATTCCATCGGCGCCATCAAGGGCCGTACCATCCATGCCTTCCATACCGAAGGGGCCGGCGGTGGCCATGCGCCTGATATCATCAAGATCTGCGGCCAGCCGAATGTGATCCCGTCCTCCACCAATCCGACCCGGCCCTATACGATCAATACGCTGGCCGAGCATCTGGACATGCTGATGGTCTGCCACCATCTCAGCCCGTCGATTCCGGAAGATATTGCCTTTGCCGAAAGCCGTATTCGTAAGGAAACCATCGCGGCGGAAGACATTCTGCACGATATCGGCGCGTTTTCGATCATCTCGTCGGACAGCCAGGCCATGGGCCGGGTCGG
The DNA here is from genome assembly GCF_037039395.1 of Agrobacterium vitis. Taxonomy (NCBI): domain Bacteria; kingdom Pseudomonadati; phylum Pseudomonadota; class Alphaproteobacteria; order Hyphomicrobiales; family Rhizobiaceae; genus Gillisella; species Gillisella vitis. The sequence continues at coordinate 2,785,186 of NZ_CP146242.1, forward strand.
CGAAGTGGCGATCCGCACCTGGCAGACGGCCGACAAGATGAAGCGCCAGCGCGGACGGCTGCCATCGGAAACCGGCGAGAACGACAATATGCGCGTCAAGCGCTACATTGCCAAATACACCATCAACCCGGCGATTGCCCATGGTCTCTCCCATGAAATCGGCTCGGTGGAAGTGGGCAAGCGCGCCGATCTGGTGATCTGGAACCCGGCCTTTTTCGGCGTCAAGCCGGATATGGTCCTGCTCGGCGGCTCGATTGCCGCAGCCCCGATGGGCGATCCCAACGCCTCGATCCCGACGCCGCAGCCGGTGCATTACCGGCACATGTTCGGCGCCTATGGCAAGGCCCGCACCAATTCCTCGGTCACCTTCGTGTCTCAGGCCTCGTTGGATGTGGGGCTGGCCCAGCGGCTCGGCGTTTCCAAGCAATTGCTGGCGGTAAAAAACACCCGCGGCGGCATTTCCAAGGCATCGATGATCCACAACAGCCTGACGCCACATATCGCGGTTGACCCGGAAACCTATGAAGTGCGTGCCGATGGCGAATTGCTGACCTGCGAACCGGCCACCGTTTTGCCGATGGCGCAGCGGTATTTCTTGTTTTGAGGGGTGCTATACAATGAGTCATTGAATGACTCATCGTATTCCTTTTGCAAATATCCCAAGCCGTGCAAGCATTTGAGATATTTGCAATCTCTTCAAGGCGAGGATGCATGAGCATGTCAGAGCCTTGGTATTATTGCGGCCTGTGATGATGTCTGAACGTGACAATCAATCCTTCTTGCAGGAAAGTCTGCAAGTTCTTGTCGGTCTACCTCTCAGCATTGCGCGCAATGCGGCAGATATGAAAGTTTTCCATTTCGGCTCTATTCGCCCCCATCATTCAGCAGGCGGAAGAACGGGAACGGTGGGATCGCACGCGCTCCATATTCAATGTTCCTGGCGGATTGTCACGGAGAATGGGATTTTGACGGGGTCCTCGGATCGTTTCATGGAGCCTGAGGAGGGTGCTCCTGTAAACGTGGATGATCCTCAATTCGGTACGTTGCAATTCGTCCGGATTGCGGCCTTGCTGCAAGGTTACGACGAAGCCACAAAGTCCTTTGTAAACGCCGGGGATTATCTCATCGTCCAATCCGTAACATGCGACAGATATTGTGGAGCCGATCTTCAATTGTCAGGGGGCTATCGCCTGCAAATTTTCCCGGATGGTTCGCAGGCCGAGGACTGGCGTTTCATGGAGAATGAAGGACGGCACATCGTTATCGAAGGCGGAAAAGTGGATGTGGTGGGCTGATAGCCCACATCTACTTTTCCTTAAATTTATTGGAATTGAAGAGGCGGCGATGCTTTAACGTCCACTCCCGTCGCCCTCTTTCAAAGGCAGGCAGCATCGCCACTTAAAGTTGCCATCACCCTGAAAACGGTTTTTGCATCAGCCCGGAAGAATTATGGCCCGTCCGGTACTCATTCAGGGCCTCCACGTAAAAATCGTCCCAGAATTCATTGGCATCCTTCGCCGAAAACATCGTCTTTGCGGTGCGATAGGCGGCCTGGCGCATGGCTTTATAGGCATTCTGGTCGGCCATGACGGCGACGACTTCGTTCAGGCTTTCCTCGGCCAGTCGTTCGATCTCACGGGCATGGATCTCGGCAAATTCCGGCGTGCTGCGGTCGTCGGCAATGTGTTTCCACTCACCAATGTCAGTGGTCTCCATGTCGAGCAGGATGCCGTTCTGTCGGTGCTTGATGAATTCCGGCAGAGCGCCCTGTTTCGTGGCGATCACCGGCACGTAATTGGCCTCGGATTCAATCACGCTGAAACCGAATGTGTCGCAAAATGTGGTCAGCAGCGAGAAATGTGCGTTGCGCAGGATTTTCAGCACTTCGCTATTGGGAATGTTCTGGACATGGCGAACATTCGGCAGGCTCAGCAATTTGCGGTAACGGTCGAAATAACCGGGCACCAGCGGGTCCGTCCAGGACATCGGCCCGACTTCTACTGTGGAAACGATATCGACTTCCAGCGGAATGCCGCGCTCCATGGCCAGTTCGGCCATGCGCACGCCAACGCAACCGCCCTTGCGGGCAAAATGGTTTCCGACGAAGACGATACGGATCGGCCCCTGGTTTTCGTCGTTGAACGTATCCGGCCGCTCGTCGATTTCCATGTTTGGATAGCGCATGAACAGCTTCCGGTTCAGCACCTCATAGCCAGGATTGTTCCTGTGGGTCTTCTGAAAGATCCGGCGCGCATGTTCGGAGATCGCGCCGATACCAAGACAGCGGTCGGAAAGCAGACGCTGGGTCATGAAGGTATAAAGGGCGGATGTCTCAATCCCAAAGCCGCGCGGCAGGTGCGATTCAAAAGAGATCATGAAGGGCGTCGCGCTCATCGGTATGCGGTTGAACGCATGGATGAGGTCGAACCGGCGCGGCGGAAATGGCGACAGCACCGTGATGCCTTCCAGCTTCGGCGATACATAGTTCATCGGCACGAAATTGCGATTTTCGATCATGTGCCGACTTTGGCGCGGTGAGTTGAAACGCCAGGGGTAACGGGTCGGTGCCAGCACCGACAAACGGGTATTTCTGATGGAGGGGTCCCGGTCGCTGGCTCTGCCCACCGGACCATTGGTGTCTTCTGCGACTGGCAAGACGTGCCGGGTCATAGGCTGCTTTTTCGCATTCAACATCGTTTCCGTCTCCAACCCTACCCAGTACCAAAAAAGATCTTCTGTCGGCGATTGGCATTCGAAAGCCTGTTTCGATGCCTGAATTTTTTGTAAATTCTTAACAAATCGTTAAGGTCGAATATTTCCGGATTAAAATACGCAGCAAAGTTTTTTGCAATGCTTCAAGTTCTGTTTTGTCTGTTTTTTTATGTGATAAGAGCCGTCAGCATCGACCATTAAAGGTATAGATCTTAAAATAGGGCAATAATGTGCTATTATGAAGCTTTGTTAAAGTTGTGATCGGTTGCGTACGTTGCTGTCGAGGCTATGGCGGCCAATGCATCGCAGTTGGTCTTCTACACAGAGCTCGCACGAGAACGGTTGCCGCTTTTGAGCTTTTGCCGCGTGAAAATCGAAACCGGCCATTATTGGCAATGCCGGATTGGCAATGCCGGATGGGGCCGCCATGCACTATGCGCATGTCAGGCATGCTGCGGCATCCAGCACGCTGTTTTATGCTGCGCCGCACATGGTTATGCGGTAATCGAAGGGCTGATCCAGGTGGCCCGGTAAAGGCCGCTTTTCATCATTTGTACCCTTCATCATGTCTATCAAAGGAGATCAGCGATGCTTATCGGCAGAAAAGTGCCCAGCGTCACGTTTCGTACCCGCGTTCGAGATGAGCAGGTCGGTGGCCCAAACCCCTTCCGTTGGCAAGACATGACCTCGGATGATTACTTCAAGGGTAAGAAGGTCGTGCTCTTTTCGCTTCCGGGCGCCTTCACCCCCACTTGCTCGACCTTCCAGCTGCCGGATTTCGAAAAGCTTTATAGCGAGTTCCAGTCTGCCGGCATTGACGAGATCTACTGCATTTCGGTCAATGACGCCTTTGTGATGAATGCCTGGGGCAAGCAGCAGGGCCTGGCCAATGTCAAGCTCATTCCCGATGGCTCCGGTGAATTCACCCGTAAGATGGGCATGCTGGTGTCCAAGGACAATCTCGGCTTCGGCATGCGCTCCTGGCGTTATGCGGCTATCATCAACGATGGCGTGGTGGAGCAGTGGTTCGAGGAAGAGGGCTATTCCGACAATTGCGATAGCGACCCTTACGGTGTCTCTTCGCCGCAGAATATCCTGGAAAAACTGAAGGAAAAGCAGGCGGCGTAAGACGAAGGCTCATTTTCAAAGAGCCTCCTTACGCGTGGTTAAACACCTCTGCGAGACCAGAAAAACCCGGCTGCGTGCCGGGTTTTTTCGTTTCGGGGATGCGCAGGCTGCTGGTATTTCCATTGCAGCGCCGCCCACCCGACATGGTGCAAAACGCTTGGCTGTATTGCTTTATGCAGGCGCGCCCCTGCCTTTGCCCGGATGATCTGTTTTGGCTGTTCGTGTATTGAAACGATGCGATGGCCCATCCAATCAATCGTTAAAATTCTAGGTATTGATTTAGGAAACGACACACAAAACAGGCCTATCCCAGAGAAAAGCAGAGAAGGGGGCGGCAATTGATTCGAATATTGAACTGGCTTTCGCTGCGCCGAGGATTTGAAGATCTCTCGCAACGGGGAAATGTTTTCAGCTTTGTCATGCACTTGATGTTTTCATCCGTTTCGCTTGCTCTGGGCTTTCAAATCGTCGCCCTGCCGTTCTGTTGGGTCTTGGGTCTGATGCCGATGCCGCTCATCGACGCGGTCAAGCTCAGCGTGGCGATGAGCTGGCTGTTGGGCAGTTTCGGGGCGACGATCACCGGCGTCTTCGTGGCGCGTGAAATCCGCAGTCTCGCCATCGCCAAGGCCAAATACGAGCATTTGAGCCGGATTGACGGTCTGTCCGGCCTGCTGAACCGCCATGCCTTTTCTGAAGCGCTGGACCAAACGGAGGGGAACGCCTCGCTGGCCATTGCCGATCTCGATTGGTTCAAGTCGATCAACGATGCCTACGGCCATAGCGCAGGCGATTTCGTCATTCGGGCCGTGGCAGACATTCTGTGCCATTTCGCCAGTAATCCGCATGTCACCGCCAGGCTTGGCGGCGAGGAATTCGGTCTGATCATCCAGGGCGACACGATCCAGCAGCGGTTTGAGCGGATCGACATGATCCGCCGCAGCATTTCCGACCTTCGACTGCATTTCGACGGTCGGCTGATCTCGACCTCGATCTCGATCGGCGTTGCGGAAATTTCGCCGGAAAGGCGGCCGGAAGTGGTTTATGCGGCGGCCGACCGCGCGCTTTACCGTGCCAAGGCCAACGGACGCAACTGTATCGTGCATGAAATGACCCATGGCCCGCAGCCTTTGAAACAGGCTATCCAGGCCGTCTCCTGAACGGCTCGATCATTGCTTTGATATTTGCGATAACAAGTGACGCAGGTCCATTTGCCTGTTGCGCCCGGCCTTTATTTTGCGCAAACTTGGTGCTTGCCAAGGATGGAGCCTCGCTAAAAGGCTGTCGGCCAAATCCGGTTTAGGACATTGATATCTGCGTTGCGGAGCCACGGGCGATCCGCAGGGCCATGGAGTGCCGATGCTGCGTGTTATCTCTTATCTTCCGGCCAGGGACGCCCTTGATCCGGCGGTATCGACGGTTGTTCTGGCCCATGACATGCGCCATCTGCGTCGCAAGCTGTTGCATCTAGCCGATGGCGAGATGGTGATGCTGGACCTGAAGGAAGCGGTGCTGTTTGCCGATGGCGACCGCCTGGTGCTTGAAAACGGCGATCAGATCGCGGTGAAGGCCGCCGATGAGCGGCTCTACGCAATTGAACCGCGCGATGGGCAGCATTTGCTGGAGCTGGCCTGGCATCTTGGCAACCGCCATCTCCCTGCCCAGATCGAGCCGGATCGCATCCTGATCGGTCGTGATCCGGTGATCCGCGCCATGCTGGAGGGCCTGGGTGCGACAGTCAGCGAAGTCGTGGAGCCATTTCAGCCGGTGCGCGGCGCTTATCACAGCCATGGGTCACATGCCCATCACGCCCATTCTTGATCAACCATGACCATTGCTCTCGACACGCTCGGCCTGATCCGGTTGATGACATGGCTCTCGCCGGCCTTTCCCGTGGGTGGTTTTGCCTATTCCGGTGGGCTGGAAAAGGCGGTTGAGGATGGGTTGATCGAGGGTGACGGCACCGCCACCGGGCGCCAAGAGGCGTTGCTGGCCTGGCTGACATCGCTGCTGGACCATGGCGCAGTTTGGAATGACGCAGTGCTTCTGGCTGAGGCCTGGCGGGTTTGGAATGTGCCGCAGTCCCTAACCGGCGTGTCGGATCTGGCGCTGGCGCTGGCCGGTTCGCGTGAGCGCTATCAGGAAACCACGGCACTCGGCGCGGCGTTTCGCGATGCGGCCCGCGCCTGGGCGGACCCGTTTTCGGCCCAGCCGTCCGGCCCAGTTGCCTATCCGGTGGCGGTGGGGGCGGTGGGTGCCAGTCAGGGGATAAGCTGCGAAGCCGTGCTTGCCGCCTATCTGCATGCAACTCTGTCGCAGCAGGTCTCGGCGGGTATTCGCCTCAGCCTGATCGGCCAGACCGGTGGCCTCACTATTCTGTCGCGGTTCGAGGCGCCTGTGGCAAGGCTCGCTGCCCGGGCCGTCCAGACGGGGCTGGACGATCTTGGCAGCGCCACGATTGCCGCGGACATCGTTTCGGCGCGTCATGAAGGTCAAGCTGTGCGACTGTTCCGGTCGTGATATCGCCAGCTTAAAAAGCTTGGATAATAACAAGGGGAAAAGCATGAAATCGGCAAATGGTCCGTTGCGGGTCGGAATTGGTGGCCCGGTCGGCTCGGGCAAGACGGCGCTGACGGAAAAGCTGTGCAAGGCGATGCGCGACCGCTATTCGGTGGCCGTCGTCACCAATGATATTTACACCCGTGAGGATGCCGACGCTTTGATCCGCATGCAAGCGCTGTCCTCCGACCGGGTGGTCGGGGTGGAGACCGGCGGCTGTCCGCATACGGCGATCCGCGAGGATGCGTCGATCAATCTCCAGGCGATTGCCGGACTGAACGAGCGTATACCCGATCTTGACGTGATTTTCATCGAATCCGGTGGCGACAATCTGGCTGCGACCTTTTCGCCCGATCTGGCCGATGTGACGATCTATGTCATCTCGGTCTGTCAGGGCGAGGAAATTCCCCGCAAGGGCGGGCCGGGCATTACCCGCTCGGATCTGCTGGTCATCAACAAGAAAGACCTCGCGCCTTATGTCGAGGTCGACCTCGATGTGATGGATCGCGATGCGGCGCGTATGCGCGAGAGCAAGCCCGTCGTCTTCACAGATATGAAACGTGGCGAGGGTGTTGGTGACATCGTCCGCTTTCTTGAGAGCCATGGAGGCCTTTGACATGAGGGATACACGTCGTTTCGGGCACTATGATGTGACGATCATGGTCGATGGTGTGTTTAGGGCGCCGATTGAACATCTGGATCACGCCAGCAGCGAAGTGGTGCGAGATGCGGCGGTCGCGGCGTGGCCGGCACCCACCATTGACATGGACGTCAATTTTTTCGTGCTGTCGGGTGCTGACGGCATTACCTTGGTCGATGCAGGAACAGGACCTTATTGGGGACCTGAATTGGGGCTCGGCAGGGCAGCGCTTGAGCGGGCAGGAATAAGCCGTGCTGATGTGCGTCGGGTTCTCCTCACCCATTTGCACGGTGACCATGCGCTGGGCCTTTTTGACGACGCCGGACAATATTTTGCAGACGCGGAAATCGTCGTCCCGGAAGCGGATCTGGCCTTCTATACGAAAGCCGAGCTGAAGGAGACCATCCCCATCTATCGGCGCGGTGGATTCGACATTGCTGCCCGCCTGCTGGAAATCTACGGCGATCGGGTGCGACCCGTCCTGGAAGGGCCGGTACTTCCTGGAATAGAGGTGGTTTCCATGCCCGGCCACACGCCTGGTCATTCCGGCTATCTGATTGGCGAGGGGGCGGAAAAGCTCGTGCTTTGGGGCGATCTGGTACACGCGCCCAAGCTTCAACTTGATGATCCCGATTTCTGCTTCATCTACGATGCGGATGCACGACAGGGCGCCAACAGCCGCCGGACCATCTTCACTCATGCAAGCGAAAAAGGCTGGACTGCCACAGGCGGCCATGTCTCCGGTTTCGTGCGGGTGGAAAAAGCAGACAAGGGCTGGCGTTTCATCACGGCCTGATCTTTGAGGAAACCGGGAAAAGCAAAAGGGATAAAGCGGTTAACTACCCCATTTACCGCTTGTCCCTTTCACCATTTTCGACCTTCGAGCCTTGGTATTATATAGCAGAGGCGACAGGAACAGATCTTTTGGCCTTTGAGCGATGCGATGCCTGTCAAATCTGTCGGAGTGCGTTGACATCGTTGATCTGAACCATCCGGCCGCGCACGGTGACGCCGCTGTGCCGCAGGGTGGAAAAGGCGCGTGACAGGGCTTCCGGCGCAAGACCCAGCTTGCCGGCCAGCAGGCTTTTCTGGAAGGGCAGGCGGATCGACACAGCACCGCCACCATTGGGGCAATTGTCGATCAGATATTGCGCCACGCGTTGCGGAGCGGTTTGCAGCCGGTCATTGGCAATGCAATCCATGGTGCTGCGCAGATAATTGGACAGGCAGCGGATCACTGAACGGGCGATGTCGTTTTCCTGCTCTGCAAGCTGGCGTACTTTGGCAAGGTCAAATCGCGCCACTGTCACATGTTCCGCGGCCTGGGCGTTATAGTGATAGGTATCGCCCATGGCCAAAAGGCTTTCGGCAAAGGTATCGCCACCGCCGCTGATGCGAATGTCGGCTTCTCGTCCGTCCTTGTTCAGGCGATAAAGGCGGACATAGCCGGTCAGCACGCAATAGAAATAATCGGCGGGGTCGCCCTCGCGAAACAGAATATCGCGGGCCTCGAAGCTCAACACTGTCGCCAGTTCCAGCATCCGGTTTAAAGAGCCGGGGCCGAGCGTGGCCATCAGGGGTGATTTTACCAGAATATTGCGATCGCGACTGTTCAAATTCAAAACCTTGTTCACGGCCAGACCGTCCTTTTCCTTCAGCCCTTGCGCAGCAGCGCCCGCCTGATAGCGGTATGGTTCATAAGGGGAATGGGTGGTCGCAACGGCTCGGCCTTGCGCGGAACATCATAGCTGTTCCCACTGGTGCAAGACGGCGCCCTCTTTCCCACCATCGGCCCCCGCCACTGGTCGATGGGAGTAATCTAATGGGAAAACCGCGCCGATGATTTGATTTCGATCAATAGCCAATTTCAATCACAGGTTTGCGTGATTGCAGCTCGATTCAACGAATTATGCAGGGGGCATCGGGTCGAAAACTGAACCCGGCACGAGGCGATACGCTATGGTTGCCATATCGCCTCGTGGGATCAATGGATTTTCGTCTCAGTCCCGTCCGAACGGTCCTGCTGAGAGCCGTCTTGGCGGATGGGCAGCACCGGCTTCCAGGCCATCCACCCGCGCTTCGAGCGTGGAGATCTGGGCCGAGGTCTGGTCGTGCAAATCGGTGAGGGTGGCGGTATCGAGCGGCTCACGTTCCTGTTCCTTGGCGCCGACCAGCCTGCCGAAGATGACGCCCAGCAGGCGTGACAGATCGTCCATGACAAGGAAGAAAGAGGGAACGACGACAAGGCTCATCACCGTCGAGACGATGATGCCACCGATCACGGCGATGGCCATGGGCGAGCGGAACGAGCCGCCTTCGCCAACCCCGAGCGCCGAGGGCAGCATGCCCGCCGACATGGCAATCGAGGTCATGATGATCGGTCTGGCCCGCTTGCGGCCTGCCTCGACCATCGCTTCGACGCGTTCCATGCCGTGGCGGCGCATTTCGATGGCAAAATCGATCAGCAGGATGGCATTCTTGGTGACGATCCCCATCAGCATCAGGATGCCGATCAGCACGGGCATGGACAGCGCATTATGGGTGATGATCAACGCCACGGCTACCCCTCCCACGGCTAGCGGCAGCGACAGAAGGATGGTGAAGGGCTGGATGATGTCCTTGAACAGCAGGATCAATACGATCAGCACCAGCAGCAGGCCAAGGATCATCGCATTGACGAAGCTCGCCAGCATTTCCTTCTGAACCTTGGTGTCGCCGGTTTCCTTCAGATAGACGCTGGCGGGAATCTTGGCGGCGGCAACGGCCTGCTTGAAGGCCGCCGTTGCCGTATCGAGCGCCACGCCTTGCGGCAGGTCGGCCCCAATCGAGACCACACGGTCGCGGTGATTGCGTTTGATCGAGCTGATGCCTTGCGTGTAGTCAATATCGACCACGGTGGAGAGCGGCACCATGGAACCGGCAGCAGACTTGATTTTCAACGCCCTGATGGCGCCAAGGTCGCGACGCTGACCAAGGGCGGCCTGAACCCGGATCGGGATCAACCGGCCATCCAGCGAGATTTTCGGCAATTGCGCGTCGATATCGCCGATGGTTGCGACGCGAAGGGTTTCGGAGACCTGCTGGGCGGTAATGCCCAGTCTTGCCATTTCATCGGTTTTCGGGCGGATCTGCAATTCCGGGCGCGGCAGTGAGCCATCGGCGCTTACATTGGCCAACACAGGTACGGTGCGCAATTTCGCTTCCAGAATGCTGACTGCCTCGGTCAGATCCTCTTCGTTCTTGGAGAGGAAGTAGAACGCCATGTCGCGGGCACCGCGATCATTCATCTTCTGGACGCGAATATCGGGAATGTCGTGCAGCTTGGCAAAGACCAGTTTTTCGATCTGCCATTGCGGAATTGTACGTCCATCGACGGTCATTTTCGGCAGGTGAGGGCCGATCAGCGGCAGGCCACCGATCAGTTTGTTGACCACGGTTTTGACCAGCGAATGCTCGATGCGGAACAATTGCAGGGTCACGGACGCCCGCCGCAGTTCCAGATCGCCACTGGGCGAGGTACCGCCCTGGACAAAGACCGATTGCACGCCGGCAAGCGGTTTAAGGGTCTCGGTGATCTGCCTGGCCCGGCTTTCGGTTTCATCCAGTGTGGCATTGGGCGGCAGTTCTATTGAAAGCGTGATGCGCCCGGCATCTTCGGGCGGCAGGAAGCTGGTGGGAACCTGCATCAGCAGGCCGACGGATACCACCAAAAACACCAGCGCTGCCGCCAGCGTCAGATAGCGGCGATACCATGTGCTGGTGGTCCTATGAACCAGCCGCGTATAGAGCCGCATGAAGCGGCCTTCCTGCCCTTCGTCCTCATCATGGCCGTCTTCCGGCCGCATCAGGTAGGCCGCCATCATCGGGGTGATCAACCGGGCGACCAGCAGTGAAAACAGCACGGAAAAGGCCACAGTCAGGCCGAATTGGATGAAATACTGACCGGGAATCCCGCCCATGAAGGATACCGGCACAAACACCGCCACGATTGTGAAGGTGGTGGCGATGACGGCAAGGCCGATTTCGTCGGCAGCCTCGATGGCGGCCCGATAGGGCGTCTTGCCCATCTTGATATGGCGGGCGATGTTTTCGATTTCGACGATGGCGTCGTCCACCAGAATGCCGGTGGCCAGTGTCAGGGCGAGGAAGCTGACGAGATTGAGCGAAAAGCCCATCATCTCGAGAATCCAGAAGGTCGGTATGGCGGAAAGCGGCAGGGCAATGGCCGAAATAAGCGTTGCCCGCCAGTTTTTCAGAAACAGGAACACCACGATGACCGCCAGGATTGCCCCTTCCAGCAGGGTATCGATGGCGGCGGTGTAATTGCCATAGGTGAAGTAGACGAAATCGCTGATCAGGTTGATGCCGACATCAGGATTTTTGGCCCGCACCTCATCGAGGCTCTTGGCCACCAGTTCGGCGACGGCCACGTCGGAGGCGCCCTTGGAGCGGAATACCGAGAAGGACACCACCGGCTGGTTGTTGAACAGGGCGAAACTTTTCGGCTCCGTATAGCTGTCGATGATCCGGCCAAGATCGGCAAGCTTGACGAAGCGGTCCGAGGAAATGGCAATGGTGGTGGTGGCGAGCGCCTGGACATTGCGGGTATCGCCCAGCACGCGGATCGCCTGTTCGGCGCCAGCCACCTGGCCCCGGCCCGAGCCGATATCGACATTGGTGCCGCGCAATTGCTTGTTGACATCGGCGGCGGTAATGCCCAGCGCGTTCAGCCGATCCGGGTCCAGCTCGATACGGATCTCGCGGTCGGCACCGCCGATCCTGTCGATGCGGCCAATGCCTTTCTGGCCCTGGAGCGCCCGTTTGATCGTATCATCGACGAACCAGGACAATTCTTCGAGCGTCATGTTCGGGGCGGAGACGGCAAAGGTCTGGATTGCCTGGCCTTCGACATCGACTTTGTTGACGATCGGCTCATCGACGCCGGCGGGCAGATCATTCCTGATCCGATCCACCGCATCTTTGACATCCTGAACCGCCTGCTGGGTGGGAATTTCGATGCGGAACACCACCGAGGTGACCGACACGCCGTCATTGACCTTGGAGGAAATCTCGTCGACGCCATTGATCGAGGCGACGGCATCCTCGATTTCCTTGGTCACCTGCATTTCCAGTTCCGAAGGCGACGCCCCGCTCTGGGTGACGCTGATCGACACGACAGCCACATCGATATTCGGAAAGCGGGTGATCGGCAGACGATTGAAGGACTGGATGCCCAGCACCATCAACAGGAAGAAGCCCAACAGGGGGGCTATTGGATTGCGAATTGACCAGGCCGAGAAATTCATCGTCTTGCCTCGTCAGTTGGAAATTGCGCCGGTCTGGCTCACGGTTTCAAGCACCGGCCTGACCTTGTCGCCATCGCGCACGAAAGCCCCAGCTTTCAGCACCACCAGATCGCCCGGCTTGACGCCAGAGGTCACCAGGATAAAGCCGTTTTCGATAATGCCGGTTTCGATTTTCACCTGCCGGACCACGCCGTTTTCCACGATGCGGGTAAAGCTGCCGCCCTTGCCGCTGTCGATTGCCGATAAGGGCAGGGCAATGCCCGAGGCGGAGGTGATGGTGATCAGGGCGCTGGCATACATGCCCTGACGGGCGGCATCGTTATCATCAAGCAGAATATGCACCTCACCGAGCCTTGTCGTGGGGCTGACGGCGGGAGAGATCAGCCGCACATGGCCGCTGATCGGTGTTGCCTGTCCGGCAATGGCGATTTCGGCCGGTTGGCCGATCCGCATTTTTTGCATATCGCTTTCGGACACTTCGGCCACCAGCTCGATTTTGCTGTCGCGGATAATGGTGAACAGCGGCTGGCCGGAGCCGGCAGCAATCGCGCCGATGCGGGCATTGCGGGCGGTGGTCAACCCGCCGAACGGCGCCTTGATATCGGTACGGGCCAGTTTCAGGTTGAGATCGGCGACCTGGCTGATCACCACTTTCAGCTCCGCCTCGGCGATGGCGATGGACTGGCGGGCGCTGTCCACCTTGTTGCGGGCATTGATGGCGGAGGTCTCATATTGCTGGACCTGAGCGGTGGAAATCGTGCCCCCCGAGACCAGCGACTGGCCGCGCGCCAATTGCCGTTCGGATTCTGCGGCACTGGCCTGCGCATCGATCAACTGGATCTTGTACTGGGCAAGCGAGGCCTCGGCCTTGGCCTGGTTGGCGGCATACTGCGCCTTTTGCAGGATCAGGCTGTCGCCGTCCAGCGTCGCCAGGACCTGACCCTCCTTCACCTTGTCGCCGACATCGGCGAGGAGATTGCGAATGGCTATTCCATCCACTTCAGGCTGGACGTAAATTTCCTCCACCGCCTTGATGCTGCCGGTGCCGATCACTTTGTCGGTCAGGCTCTGGGTGCTGGCTTTGGCAACGACGATGGCCGGGAGCTGGGCATCGGTACTGGCTGCGGGCTGAGGAGATTGCGCGTTCGCGGCAGGTACAAAACCGCCCTGGCTGACCGACAGCAGCAGCGCCAGAACGAGGATGATTGGCCTCACGCGCAAAGTTCCAACCTGACTGTCCGTCACCCCTGGTATCCTCCCAATGCCCGATCCATCACGGTCCCATCTATCACGCTGGCTCAAGGCCTTGCGGATGAAGGCAGGGTGGGCGCGAGCCTTTTTCCCGGGGCGCGCCGCGACCAGAGACGATACGATTTCAAACATGTCTATTCAAATCCCTGAGGATCTATGGAAAATCCATAATACGCTAATATTGTCGAAATGGTTTTAAATACAATGCCAAGCTTGCCAATTGGCGGAAAACCCGGGTTTTTAATAAGGTCACGTTACGACAGGGCCGGTTGCAGCGCAATCCCGCCGCAGATAGAGCTGGTGCAGCGAAGAGGTTGCATTGCAATAATAGTTAAAGGAAAGCGCGCGGCTTCGACCTGATTGCGGATCGGCTTGTGTGGTAAACCCGGTTTTGCCCGCACGCGGCAGTCGGGCCTGTGCCAATATGAAAATCCCATGAAATAAAAGGGTTAGAACAAGTTCGGTTGGGCCGCTCAATCAGCCTTTGGGAGGCTCGCCGCCAGGGGACGGGATGAGAACCCTGGCGGCGAATACACGATAAAATTGAAAGTTGGGTCGGCCTATTTCAGCGCGGCATCGGTGATTTCATGGGTATAAGCGCCCACGGGTTCCTTGGCGATGACAGGATCAGAACCGCCGCCGAGCAGGGTGGCCACGGTGCGCTTGTAATCGGCCTCATCCAACGCGCCCTTTGAACCTTCCGTCAGCTTGGCCACTTCACTCATCATCCGCTTCTGATGCTTTTCGGTCTGAGCACCGGAGGCGTCGTTGTCCAGCACGATACCAGCTGCCTCGTCCGGGTTCTTTTCAGCCCATTTCCAGCCCTTCATCGAGGCGCGCACGAACTTGACCATTTTTTCCTTGAAGGCCGGGTCTTTCAGCTTTGGCTCCAGCACGTAGAGACCGTCTTCCAAGGTCGCGACGCCTTCTTTTTCGTAAGGAAAGGTGATCAGCTGGTCGGGCTTGATACCGGCGTCAATCACCTGCCAATATTCATTATAGGTCATGGTGGAAATGCAGGCGGCCTGCTTTTGCAACAGCGGATCGACGTTGAAGCCCTGTTTCAGCACTTTTACGCCATCGGCGCTGCCATCGGTTTTGATGCCCAGATGCGCCATCCATGACAGGAACGGATATTCATTGCCGAAGAACCACACGCCCAGCGTTTTGCCCTTGAAATCGGCAGGCGTTTTGACGCCGCTTTCCTTCAGACAGGTCAGCATCATGCCCGAATGCTTGAACGGCTGGGCGATATTGACCAGCGGCACACCTTTTTCGCGGGTGGCCAAGGCCGACGGCATCCAATCGACAATCACATCGGCACCGCCACCGGCCAGCACTTGCGCGGGCGCAATGTCCGGGCCGCCGGGCTTGATGTCCACATCAAGGCCTTCTTCCTTGTAATAGCCCTTGTCTTTGGCGACGTAATAACCGGCAAACTGCGCCTGTGTGACCCATTTCAGTTGCAGGGTCAGCTTGTCAGCCGCATGGGCCTGCATTGCCAGCATGGAAATGCTGGCGGCCATGAGGTGTGTGGTGATTTTGCTTTTCATGATCGTTCCCTCTCTTGTTATTAGCAGTTTATCTAATCTGCCCACCACGGACAGACGGATGCCAGAAAGTGACGGCTTTTTCAGCCAGCGCCACCAAACCATAGAAGATAGAACCCGCCAGCGCCGCCACCGCAATTTCGGCCCAGACCATATCCACATTGCTGCGGCCCACCTCGGTGGAAATGCGAAAGCCCATGCCAACAATGGGGGTTCCGAAAAACTCCGCCACAATCGCGCCGATCAGCGCCAGTGTCGAATTGATCTTCAGCGCGTTGAAGATAAACGGCCATGCGGCGGGAAGCCGGAGCTTGATCAACGTCTGCCACCAGCTGGCGGCATAGGTGCGCATCAAATCGCGCTCCATGGGGCTTGCCGCAGACAGGCCCTGCACGGTGTTTACCAGCATGGGGAAGAAGGTCATGATCACCACGACTGCGACTTTGGAGGGCCAATCAAACCCGAACCACATCACCATAATCGGGGCCACGCCCACCACGGGTAGGGCCGAGACAAAATTGCCAATCGGCAGCAGCCCTTGTTTCAGAAAGGGTGAGCGATCAATCAGCACGGCCACGATAAAGCCAAGGCCGCAGCCTGCGACATAGCCTGATAGTACCGATTTCAAAAAGGTTTGCTGGAAATCGGCCCAGAGGATCGGCAGCGAATGGATCAGCCGGGTCCAGATCATGCTGGGGGCGGGCAGCAGAATGGAGGGGATGTCAAAGCCGCGCACCAGGCATTCCCAGATGACCAGAAGCGTGATGCCAAACAGCAGCGGAACAGTGATATTGGCGGCACGTTGGGCGGGCAGGGCTGCAAAGTGTTGGCGCACCAGCCATTCATTCACGCCCCAAGCCACCAGCCAGAAGATCAGCGCAAACAGCAGATAACCACTCATGCCCGCTCTCCCATGCGTTTCAACACCGCAGCATGGGCAAGCCCGACGATGGCCACCAGCAGCGCGGCCAACCCTGCCGCCATGAAAAGGGCTGCCCAGATTTGCACTGTTTGGCCATAGTAAGAGCCGGACAACAGCCGCGCACCGAGACCCGCGACCGCCCCCGTCGGCAATTCCCCCACAATCGCACCCACCAATGAAATGGCGATGGCCACTTTCAGCGAGGTGAACAGATAGGGCATGCGCAGTTTCCAAAATGTCTGGGTGTTGCTGGCGTAATAGGTGCGCATCAGATCAATCAGAATCGCATCGGGGCTGCGAAGGCCTTTGACCATGCCCACCACCACGGGAAAGAAGGACAGATAGGTGGAAATCAGCGCCTTGGGCATCAGACCGGAAATGCCAACAGCGTTCAGCACCACAATAATCATTGGGGCCACGGCAATGATGGGAATGGTCTGGCTGGCAATCACCCACGGCATCAGCGATTTATCGACGGCGCGGTTATGGACAATGGCAATGGCCAGCAAAATGCCAAGCGCTGTGCCCATGCCAAAGCCCATCAACGTGGCCGAGAGGGTGATCCATGCGTGATAAACAAGGCTGCGCTTGGAGGTGATGGGTTTATCGATGGTGGTATCCCACAGCTCGGCAATGATCTGGTGCGGTGCGGGCAGGACAGGACGTTCCTGATTGAAGGTCTGCTCGATCACTTGCTCGGTGGTGATCTCTTCTCCAGCCCGTGCCGCCTGATCGCGCACAAAGGGCGCGTTGAGGATGACAACGAAGACGTGCCAGATGATCAATATGGCAAGGATGACGGTGAGAATGGGGAGCAGTCTACTCATCATAACTATGCCCCGCCCGCAAACCTTCGCGCACCCGATGGGCAATGGCCAGAAACTCCGGGCTTTCCCTGATATCCAGCGGCCGATCTCGTGGCAGGGTCGATTCAATCACATCGGTAACGCGCCCGGGCCGGGAACTCATCACCACGATTTTGGTGGAGAGATAAACGGCCTCTGGAATCGAATGGGTGACAAAACAGATGGTCTTGTTGGTGCGATCCCACAGTTTCAGCAATTGCTCGTTCAAATGATCGCGGACAATTTCATCCAGCGCGCCAAAGGGTTCGTCCATCAACAACAGATCGGCATCAAAGGCCAGTGCGCGGGCAATCGAGGCGCGCTGCTGCATGCCACCGGAGAGCTGCCAAGGGAATTTCTTGCCAAAGCCGGTGAGATTGACCAGTTCCAGCGTCTGCTCAATCCGCTTTTTCTTCTCATCCGGGCTATAGGCCATGATCTCCAACGGCAGGGCAATATTCTGCTCAATGGTGCGCCACGGATAAAGCGCTGCCGCCTGAAACACATAGCCGTAGGAGCGCTCCTTGCGGGCATTTTCCGGTGTCATGCCATTGACGGTGATGGTGCCGGATGTGTGCTTTTCCAGATCGGCAATGACGCGCAAAAACGTGGTTTTGCCGCAGCCGGATGGGCCGATGAAGGAAACGAAATCACCCTTTTTCACCTCCAGATCCACGTTGGACAGCGCATGCACCGGCCCATCATTGGTCTGGAAGGTGAGACAGAGGTCTTTGGCAGAGACGACGGAGTAGGGGGATTCTGTCATTCAACAACAAGCTCCGACGGTAATACTCTTTGCAAGACATTTTCTTATGAGGTTAATTTTTTTATATCTCCTAGTGGACGATTTTTCTCTACTCCAGCACAAGAGATAACTTCCGCCGTATGATTTCGAATATAAATCCCACCCTTCCTTAATTTTTTTCTTGCCTTGGAAATTAACTAATCCGAACCAAAGCTGGTTTCGTTGCGATATGGTCTGTAAAGCCTCTTTAATATTCAATTCTTTTTTTAAAAATAATTCCTTAAATTTTATTTCATAATTATTTTCAAAGAATATAAAGTATCGTTCTCCCCAGAAAAATAATGTATTAATCGCACAGATCCTAAATGCTGTTCCTTCTGTTCTATTTGATTCTGCCGATATTTTTGCTGATTCAGAAGACGTGAATATACTGCGGCAAACTGGTTTGATGCCGCACTTTGTGTTTCTAATGTGTTGAAGCTCACGATAGTATCCAAACTCAATTGAGCTTATAGATCGCAGAGAAACTTCTCTCGCTGAATTAATGTCATATGGAAAGTACCTCTGGATTTCATCGTTCATCTTCTGTCCATTGGAAAAATAGAATCCAGAACTCGGCGCTCCCGATAATCTTCGGATACCTCTGAAAGCGTCTTAGTGGCCTTCACATCACACCCCGCTGGCCGGAATGCCCGTACGCTCTACTTTGCGCGGCGACACCAATTCCTTCCACGTAGACAGCGCCTTGCTCACTGCCGGATAAGGCTCACGCTTCACAAACTTGCCGTGGCCTTCCTGGGTTTTCACCGTGCTTTCCTCAATCGCTACCACGCCACGGGTCAGCGTGAAGCGCGGCAGGCCGGTGACGGTTTTGCCCTCGAACACATTGTAATCAATGGCCGATTGCTGGATGCTGGCCGAGATGGTCTTGGAGCGTTTCGGGTCCCACACAACAATATCGGCATCGGCCCCCACAAGAATGGCGCCCTTTTTCGGATAGATATTGAGGATTTTGGCGATGTTGGTGGAGGTGACGGCCACGAATTCATTCATGGTCAAGCGGCCTGTGGCCACGCCATAGGTCCACAGCATCGGCAGGCGGTCTTCGAGGCCGCCGGTGCCATTGGGGATTTTGGTGAAATTGCCAACGCCAAACCGCTTCTGTTCGGTGGTGAAGGCGCAATGGTCGGTGGCAACGCAAGACAGCGAGCCGGATTGCAGGCCTGCCCAGAGGCTATCCTGATGCTGCTTGTTGCGGAACGGTGGCGACATCACCCGGCGGGCGGCGTGGTCCCAATCCTTGTCGAAATATTCGCTCTCATCCAGTGTCAGATGCTGAATCAGCGGCTCGCCATAGACCCGCATGCCCTTTTGCCGCGCGCGGCGGATGGCTTCATGGGCCTGTTCGCAAGAGGTATGCACCACATAGAGCGGCACACCCGCCATATCGGCCAGCATAATGGCGCGGTTGGTGGCTTCGCCTTCCACCTCGGCAGGGCGGGAATAGGCGTGCGCCTCCGGCCCATCATTGCCCTCGGCCAGCAGCTTGGCCGACATGGCGGCGACCACATCGCCATTCTCAGCATGCACCAGCGGCAGCGCACCCAGTTCGGCACAGCGAGAGAACGAGGCGAACATCTCGTCATCATTCACCATCAAGGCCCCCTTATAGGCCATGAAGTGTTTGAATGTGTTGATGCCCTTGTCTTGCACGATGGTCTGCATTTCATTGAAAATGCGCTCATCCCATGAGGTGATGGCCATGTGGAAGGAGTAATCGCAATTGGCGCGGGTGGATTTATTGTCCCAACGGGTCAGCGCTTCCAAAAGCGATTGGCCGGGATCGGGCAGACAGAAATCCACCACCATGGTGGTGCCGCCAGCAAGGCCAGCACGGGTGCCGCTTTCAAAATCATCGGCGGAATAGGTGCCCATGAACGGCATTTCCAGATGCACATGCGGATCAATACCGCCCGGCATGATGTAACAGCCGGAGGCATCCAGCACGGTATCGGCGGAAAGATCGGGGCCGATTGCGGTGATGATCCCGCCCTCGATTTTCACATCGGCCTTGTAGGTGAGATCGGCTGTGACGATAGTACCGCCTTTGATGACTGTGCTCATGTGTGTTCACCCGTATTTGTTTTGGTTGTCATTTGGTGGCCTTCGGCCCCCCTCATCCGCCTGCCGGCACCTTCTCCCCGCAGGCGTGAAGAGACCAAGACGCAGCCGCTTCGTCTATTGGAAAGCACAAAGGGTACGGCGCACTCCCTCTTCTCCCCAGCGGGGAGAAGGTGGCTCGAAGAGCCGGATGAGGGGGTGGCCGAAGGCCCCTAGGCTTGCTCATTCCTGTCCTCGTTTCCCCGGATAGAACCGTAATGTGCCACAGCGCTCGGTGATCTTGCCTTCCAGAACGGCAAGGATTGTCTCAAGAACATCGCGTCTTTCCGAGAGAACCTCGCCGTTCCAAAACCGAAGCACATCATAACCCTGGTCATTCAACCATGTTGTTCGTATTTCGTCTGAAGCGCTTTCGGCATGTTGGCTGCCATCCAGTTCAACGATCAAGCACCGTTCACGGCAAACGAAATCCGCAATATAGGCACCGAGAGGCACCTGCCGCGCGAATTTATGACCGTTGAGCAACCTGTTGCGAAGATCGCCCCAAAGCCGATATTCCGCGTCCGTTTCTTCTCTGCGCAGCTCGTCTTGCCTGTCCAGTTTTGCCGGGGCGGCGTTTGGTAATGTCCGTCATGCCTTCGGCCCCCTCATCCGCCTGCCGGCACCTTCTCCCCGCTGGGGAGAAGAGACCAAGACGCAGCCGCTTCGTCTATTGGAAAGCACAAAGGGTACGGCACACTCCCTCTTCTCCCCATCGGGGAGAAGGTGGCTCGAAGAGCCGGATGAGGGGTGCCGAAGGCCATACTCACCCCACAACCTCCGCCGTTTCCAACACCGCGTGCAACAACACATCACACCCAGCACTCGCCCAATCCTTGGAAATCTCTTCCGCCTCGTTGTGCGAAAGCCCACCCACGCAAGGACACATGATCATCGTCGATGGCGCAACCCGTGCCGCCCAACAGGCATCGTGGCCGGCGCCGGAAATGATGTTCATATGGCTATAGCCGAGCCGCTCGGCGGCATCGCGCACGCGGCCCACCAGTGTGGGGTCAAAGGTGACGGGGTCGAAATGGCCAACGGCTTCCACCGCGCAGCCAACGCCCAGCGCTTCGCAAATCGATGCGGCTTCGGCTTCAATCTTCGCCCGCATCCGGTCCAGCTTCTCTTGGCTCGGCGTGCGAATATCCACCGTGAAGACCACCTTGCCCGGCAGCACATTGCGCGAGTTAGGCGAGAAGAACACTTGGCCGACGCCGCCAACAGCACCCGGCTGTTCGCTCATCGCCACATCCTGCACCATCTCGATAATCCGGCTCATGGCCAGACCAGCGTTGACGCGAAGGTTCATCGGCGTGGAGCCAGTGTGCGCTTCGCGGCCCGTCAGCGTAAATTCCAGCCACCACAGGCCCTGACAGTGGGTCACAACGCCGATCTGCTTGTTCTCGGCTTCCAGTATAGGCCCTTGCTCAATGTGATATTCGAAATAGGCGTGCATTTTGCGCGCCCCCGCTTCTTCCTCACCCAGCCAGCCAATGCGCTTCAGCTCATCGCCATAGGTTTTGCCGTCTGGGTCTTTGCGCGAATAGGCGTAATCCAGCGTGTGCATGCCAGCAAACACGCCCGATGCCAGCATGGCGGGGGCAAAACGCGCGCCTTCTTCATTGGCCCAGTTGGTGACAACAATGGGATGTTTGGTCTTAACGCCAAGGTCGTTCATTGAACGCACCACTTCGAGTGCGGCCAGCACGCCCAACACGCCATCATATTTGCCGCCGGTGGGCTGGGTGTCGAGGTGTGAGCCAACATAGACCGGCAGGGCATCGGGGTCGGTGCCGGGGCGGGTGGCAAACATCGTGCCCATCTGGTCCACGCCCATGGTCATGCCTGCGGCTTCGCACCAACTCTGGAACAGAGTGCGGCCTTCAGCATCCTCATCGGTCAAGGTCTGGCGGTTGTTGCCGCCAGCCACGCCGGGGCCAATCTTGGCCATATCCATCAGGCTGTCCCACAGCCGGTCAGCATTTACGCGCAGGTTCGCACCGGGGTGAGCCGTCATTTCATCATTCCTAATTTGTGCAGGGATTTCGATGCCCATCGAAAACCGCTGTTCCCATCATTGTTAGCTCTTGTTATTTTTGAGCCTTTGTTTCGGTCTCAACCATTGCCTTTCTGAGGGCAGTGATTGATATTTGACCGATTGGTAAACATTACAACTTCCGGCGTAGCACTCAAGCCGAAAAACGCGAAAAATTCGGTCAAAGCTTTCGCCTATTTTTTTGAGGCGCGTCTGGGTGCTTCCGGGGCAGGGTTGGAAGCAGCAAGGCGCAGGCAGGCATTGGGAAGACAGGCATGGGGAAGACAGGGAGAGAGCATGGCGATTGCCAGGGCATCGAGGACGCAGAGGCGGACCCGGATTCAGGAGGAAAAGGAGGAGGTCATCCTGCAAGCGGCACTGGACGTGTTTTCCATGCGCGGCTTTCGCGGCTCGACCATCGACCAGATCGCCGAGGTGGCGGGCATGTCGAAACCCAACCTGCTCTATTACTTCCGCACCAAGGAGGCGATGCACCGGCTGTTGATGGACCGGCTGCTGGAGACGTGGCTGGAGCCGCTGCGCGCTTTCGATGCCGAGGGCGATCCGCAGGAGGAAATCCGCAGCTACATCCGTCGTAAGCTGGAAATGGCCCGCGATTTTCCGCGCGAAAGCCGGCTGTTTGCCAATGAAGTGCTCCAGGGCGCGCCTATTATCGAGGATGTGCTGAAAGGGCCGTTGAAAGACTTAGTCGATGAGAAGGCCGAGGTGATCCGCAGTTGGATCATGGCGGGCAAGCTTGCCACCTGCGATCCCTATCACCTGATTTTTTCGATCTGGTCCACCACCCAGCATTACGCCGATTTCGACGTGCAGGTGCGCGCCGTGCTGGGCGCGGGTGGGGCGGAAGACGACCGGTTCGAGAATGCCGCGCGGTTTCTGGAAGGGCTTTTCCTGCGAGGTCTACAGCCGGGAATGTGAAGGCGGGAACGTATCATACCAAGTCTCGAAGATGCCTGACGCATCCCCGACTTGAAAAAATTGAAAATATCTCAAATGCTTGCATGGCTTGAGATATTTTCAAAGGGAATACAAAGAGTCATTTTCAATGATTCTTTGTATCAATCCGGCAGCAGGGCCATGGCGAGAAGTCCGGCGGCTGTGATCAGCGCACCGGCAAATACGGCCATTGGCGCCCAGCCATGGCCCATGGCGCCTTCCAGCAGAATGATGAAGCTTGGCGTCAGGTAGCTATAGGCCAGCACCTTGGGGGCGGGCAGCCGCTGCGAGGCATATTGCAGCAGCAGGAAAGTGATCAGCGTCGTCACGACCGCCAGATAGAGCACCAGGCCCCAGCCAAGCCAGGAGATCGAGGTGTAATCAAGGGCGATCAACCGGGGCAGGCCGGGCACCATAATGAAGGCGAGTGTGCCCACCGCCGACCAGAGCAGGAAGATCAGCGCCGGTTCGTTCTCGTTGAATTTGCGCAGCAGCGGCACATAGATGGCATGGGCGGTAACGCCGACGAGGTAGATTAGCTCCCCCTTGCCGATGTCGAAATGGATCAGCGCCTGCACATCACCGCGAAAGATCACCCAGATCGCCCCGATGGCGGCAATCACCAGGCTGACCATCACCCGGCCACGGGTTTTCTGGCGCATCAATAGCCAGGCGAAGCCTGCGCTCATCAGCGGCATCATCGTGAAAATCGCCCCGGTCGCCACAGGGGCGGTGAATTGCAGGGCGATGAACATGCTGATCATATAGGTGGCCATCAGCGCGCCGATGATGACGAAGCGCAGCGGGCGACGCGGCGCCTCAACCGGATAGCGCTTGATGCGGAAGCACAGGAAAGCGGTCAGCGCGATGGTAACGATATAGCGCAGAGCCTGGACCGCAATCGGATCGATCATGTGGGTCGCCATGCCACCGAAGGAAAAGGAGGTGGCGAGCAGCACGGCAAACAGCAGAACGGCCAGATGGGCCTTCAGTTTCTCGCGGCCACGGGCATGGCTGTTATGCCTGTCTCTTATATTGTCTTTTTCAGGCAAGGGGGAAATCGGCGATGCTGTCACGGATTGGGTCTTTGTGAAATGATAGGCAAAACGGCGGCCACGCATGTCGCGTCAAGGCTCTCTATACGATGCAGGGCAAAGCGAGGCGACCCCTTTTCCGTTCAAAAATAAGGCATTTCAAAAAATATCAGAGCGCCACGGCACCCTGTTTGCGGTCGAGAGATCGGTGTTTCAAAAGCGCGAACAGCTCATCGCCGTTCATGGGTCGGGCCAGGCCGTAGCCCTGCAAGGTATGACAGCCGAGATCCCGCAGAATTTCGGCATGTTGCTTGGTCTCCACACCTTCGGCGATGATTTCAATGCCAAGCGAGCGACCGATTTCGACGATAGAGCCGATCAACCGCCGCTGTTGCTTGCTCTCGATGATCGGCTGGGTCAATTGCCTGTCGATTTTCAGCCGTCGGGGCGAGAGCTTCAACAGGCTGAGGATCGAGGAATAGCCGGTGCCGAAATCATCGATCTCGATATCGATGCCGAGGATCTTGATCTGGCTGATGGCGGTTGCCGCCGCCTCGGCCTTGTCGTCGAAGGAGATCGATTCCAGCAACTCGAAGGCAAGGCCGCCAGCGGGAAGCGGCGTATCACGCAGATGGGCGACAAGCCCGTCGTCGAACAATCTCTGGGCGGAGATATTGACGGAGACATGCGGTGTGTCCAGCCCATGCTCCTGCCAGCGCCGGGCCTCGGCAAGCGATTGTTCGAGAATGCTGTTGTCGATGGCGGCCACGACATTCAGGCTTTCCGCAACCGCAAGAAAGGCGATGGGCGGCAACAGGCCAAGCTGCGGATGTTGCCAGCGCGCCAGGGCTTCGACACCGGTGATCTGCATGGTGTGCGCGTTAAATTGCGGCTGGAAATAGGGGATGAAATCGTGATCGGCCAGCGAGCGGAGAATGGCGTCGGCGGTGCGCTTGGTGGAAAGGGTCGCTTCCTTCAGCGTGTCGGAAAAGAATTCCAGCCGGTTCTTGCCGCGCCGTTTTGCCTCGTAAAGCGCGATATCGGCATTGATCAATGCCTGTTCCAGATGAGGGTGGATGTTGCAGGATTGGGCGATGCCGATGCTGGCGCTAACACGGCATTCCTGGCCCTCCCAATGGATTGGCTGGTTGATGGCGTCGATCAGGATTTCGCCAAGGATGCGGGCTGCAGCCTGGCTACTCTCGTCGTGTTTGACCACCACGAATTCGTCGCCGCCGATGCGCGCGGCAAAATCCCCGGGCGAAATATGGGCGTTGATCTGGCTGGCGGCATGACGCAGCATGGCATCGCCTGCCGCGTGGCCCAGCGTGTCGTTGATCTCCTTGAACCTGTCGAGATCGATATGCAGCAGAGCGACAGATTTGCCGCTGGCCCTGATCTCTTCGACGTCTGCCAGATGCCGGTCGAGGAAGCGTCGGTTTGCAAGTCCGGTCAGGGGATCGTGCAGGGATGTATGTTCCATGATCCGCCGGGCAGTTTCCAGCTCCTGGTTCTGGGCCTCCAGCGCGGTTTTGGCATCGTGCAGGGCTTCATGCAGTTTGACATCCGCGGTGATGTTCCAGTTCACGCCAACGATCTTCTTGCGAAAATCGGCATCGCGATAGATCGAGCCGAAGGAGCGGATATGGCGTATCTGCCCGCTGCGATCCAGAATGCGGAACTCGGTCGAGTAATTGGAGCTGGTGCGGATGGCTGAGGCCAGAGCGTGTGTGGCACTTTCCCGATCCTCCGGGTGGAGACAATTGCTCCAGTCCTCGCGGGTTTCAATCGGACGGGATGGATCGCAATCATAGAGCTGGCGCATGCGATTGTCCCAGGTCAGGGCCAGACTGCCGATATCCATTTCCCACACGCCGATTTGCGAGGCATCGAGCGCAATCTGCAATCGTTGTGACAGGGTGCGCAGTTCGCGTTCCTGCTCGTTGAGTTCGGCAATATTGGCCTGCCGTTCCATCAGCAGATGCGCGACCCACAGGAAAGGGGTGATGATCGTCAGCGCCAGGATGAACATCACCACCTGGCGGAACCAGATGTCCTTGGCGGGTTGTTGCCAGCCGCCCTTGGGCGCTGCCGCCAGCACCCAAGTCTGGGCGCCAATGCTGACCTCCATGCGCACCGCGCTGGCGCCAATCAATGCGGGATCGCCGAAAAAGGCGGTATTTGCAGCGTTTTGTGTATCGGAGGCAGCGTAAAGCGCGACATTCATATCGAGGTCGTAGAGACCGCTTTCACGAAACAGCCGCTCC
Source organism: Agrobacterium vitis (assembly GCF_037039395.1). Taxonomy (NCBI): domain Bacteria; kingdom Pseudomonadati; phylum Pseudomonadota; class Alphaproteobacteria; order Hyphomicrobiales; family Rhizobiaceae; genus Gillisella; species Gillisella vitis. Next base: position 2,811,297 of record NZ_CP146242.1, read on the forward strand.
ACATCGACGGTGCCGCGCAGCAGGCCGTGGGTAAGGGGCTTGTCTTGGGAGGTGGGTTTATCTTGGGAGGCGGGTTTATCCTGGGATATTGGCTGGTCGGGCAAGTCCGCTGACGCGCTGACCGGTTCGCTCAGGCTCGATGATGCGATGGGGTAAAAGATAACGAGACTATTGCCGGTGTTCGGCAGGTTCATCGGCTCTGTGATGACATAGATATTGCTGCGCATGGCCTGCAAGGCGGCTTTTTGCTCCTGCGGGTTGGCGGTAAAATCATATCCAATCTGGTTGAGAATGAACGGATAGGTCAGCCTTGTCTGCATGTCGAAGGAAAGACCGATTGAGCGCAACCGTACAGGCCTGGAGAAAAATCGCCGGCCAATGGCGGAAAACCGCGCCTGGCTCATGTCCGGCTCGGTTTCCAGCACGGCAAGCAGCCCCTGGAGCATCTTGATGTCGGCCTTGATATTGCCTTCCAGCCGGGCGCGGACGGGGCTGAGCTTGTCGGAAATCGCGGCCTTCCTGTCTTCCAGATAGGCTTTGCGATTTTGGCCCTCGATTGCAAAAATGGTGACGAAAACCGCAGCGCACACAATAAAAGCGGGCCAGTAGAAGCTGGCGAGCTTCCTGACACTTTCCGCAATGTTACCGGCCCAGGCAGAAGTGATCATCATCAAACTCTTCAACATGCAGATATATCGATGTTTCGGTCCTGCTCTTTACAGCGCCGTGCGCCATATGGCGCACAAAGGTTCGCTATAACTCTTATATCTGCGGCATAATTTTCTCTTTAAGCCGATTCCGGTTTAAAGAATTATGCAGGAGAGTCTGCCAGTCTCATATGTCACCTGACAGACTTTCGATCTTGTTGTTTTCGCGTCGGATTTCTCAAAAATCGATCTCAATTTGCGGTCCGATGCTGTCGCGCTCGGTAGAGCGTAAGGTGCAGTATTCATTTCGAAGATTGACCCCTAATCGCTTCGCCCATTTTGGATGATATGGTTAGATCACTCTTCTTATTCTAAGATACTTATGCAGACTTGATCATTTCATTGCAAAGTAATTCTCTAAAATGTCCTCATTGATGTAAAAAATGTCGTGTTTCGAAAAAATATCCGTATTTCAATCGATCCTGGTGACATATCTTGTTATAAAGAAAATTATCTGTGAATTTTAATTTGTAATTTTGTTGAATTTCCTCTCAAATAATCTGGAATTTATGAGAGAAATTTTCCAATGGGCAATAGATAAAAATGAGATTGCCTGCGCTATAGTCGACGCATGGTGTTGTCATATTATCTGGGTGAAGCGCGCTCCACGATAGGGGGTGCAAGGCGCTGTATGGATATTGTCGTCAAGCACGCGATGAAATAATGACCGCATCAGTTCATGAAAAAATTGAAAATTCCTGAATTTTCCTGCCAAGTTTCGTGGGTTTGTTTTCATTTGTGTATTTCTAATATTGAAAAATCCTGATGCAATTCACGTCGTTCCCTATCATTTTTGCTCGGAAACCTACGGAAACCCAAAAGACAAATGAAAAAAGCGAGTGACAATCTGGCTGGTTCAATCTGAACCCGGCCGACCGTCACTCGCTGCCAGTTTAAGGCTTTGAGATATTCACAAAGGGAAGTCCAACGCCACCGCGATGACGGCTGGGCTTATTCCGCTGCCTGCACCGCCATCGGATTGTTGGGATGGGTCGTCCAGTTGGCATAGTTCGGATCGACCGGCTTGCCGGTGCGTTGGTCCAGCGTGCCGGGTTCCAGCCCGACCATGGTGATGCAGTTTTCGACCGGACAGACGTTGACGCAGAGATTGCAGCCGACGCATTCGTCTTCCATCACCTCAAACTTGCGCGCACCATCGACAATGCTGGTAATCGCCTGATGGGACGTGTCCTCACAGGCGATGTGACAGCGTCCGCATTTGATGCAGGCATCCTGGTCGATCTGCGCCTTGGCGATATAGTTGAGGTTGAGATATTGCCAGTCGGTGACGTTGGGCACTGCGCGGCCGCAGATGTCGTCCAGGCTCCGATGGCCCTTGGCATCCATCCAGTCGGACAGGCCCGATATCATTTCCTGAACGATCTTGAAGCCATAGGTCATGGCGGCGGTGCAGACCTGCACATTGCCAGCGCCCAGCGCCAGGAATTCCGCCGCATCGCGCCAGGTGGTGATGCCGCCGATGCCTGAGATCGGCAGGCCATAGGTTTCCGGATCGCGGGCGATTTCCGCCACCATGTTCAGCGCGATTGGCTTGACCGCCGGGCCGCAATAGCCGCCATGGCTGCCCTTGCCGCCAACGCTGGGGTTCGGGGCAAAGCTATCGAGATCGACCGAGACGATGGAATTGATGGTGTTGATCAGCGACACCGCATCGGTGCCGCCAGCCTTTGCAGCGCGGGCCGGTTTGCGGATATCGGTGATATTCGGTGTCAGCTTGGTGATTACAGGCATGCGGCTATATTGCTTGCACCAGCGCACCACCATTTCGATATATTCCGGCACCTGGCCGACGGCAGCCCCCATGCCGCGTTCCGACATGCCATGCGGACAGCCGAAATTCAGCTCGATGCCGTCTGCCCCGGTTTCCTCGACCAGCGGCAGGATGGCCTTCCACTCTTCCTCCTCGCAGGGCACCATGATCGAGGCGATCAGGGCGCGGTCCGGCCAGTTCATCTTGACCATCTTCATTTCCTGAAGATTGACCTGCAAGGGCCGGTCGGTAATCAGCTCGATATTGTTGAGACCCAGCAGGCGGCGGTCCGCCCCCCAGATGGCCCCGTAGCGCGGACCATTGACATTGACGACCGGCGGGCCTTCCGAGCCGAGGGTTTTCCATACCACGCCACCCCAGCCCGCCTTGAAGGCGCGCTCGACATTATAGGCCTTGTCGGTGGGTGGCGCAGAGGCCAGCCAGAAGGGGTTGGGCGATTTGATGCCGACGAAATTATTTCTGATATCAGCCATGGTTCAATCCCTTCGGCTCAGGCGACGGCGCTGACGCCGGAGGCGTCCGCAGCAAGCGTCAGGTTGATGCTTTCAGCCGCGTCGCGGCCCATGGCAACGGCAGAGACCGTCAGGTCCTGACCGCCCAAGGCGCAGTCACCGCCCGCCCAGACGCCGGGCAGCGACGTGCGCCCCTCTGCATCCACAGCGATCTTGCCGCCTTGCATGGCAAGGCTTTCCTGGCCTTCCGGGTCGAGCTTCTGGCCGATGGCGACGAGGATCTGATCGGCCTTGATCTCGGTGATGTGGCCGGTGCCCTTCATCAACCCGTTTTCCAGGTGGGTGTATTCAAAGCTGATCGAGGCGACATGGCCGCCGTGATGCGCAACCTCTTTCGGCTGGAGCCAATGGCGGATCTGCACGCCCTTGGAGGCGGCAAGATCCTGCTCATAATCCGAAGCGTTCATATGCTCCTTGCCACGGCGATAGCAGATGGTAACGTTTTCCGCGCCGAGCAGCTTGGCCTGCACGCCCGCATCGATGGCGGTCATGCCGCCGCCGATGACGACGACATCGCGTCCGACAGGCACATCGCTCTTGGCGTCTGCCTGGCGCAGATGGGCGATGAACTCCACCGCATCCATCACACCATTGGTATCGGCGCCGGGAATGGTCAACATATTGACATTGCCAAGGCCGGTGCCGAGGAAAACCGCATCAAACTTGGCCTTCAACTCGGCAAGGGTAAAGTCGCGGCCCAGCATCTGGCCATGCAACACATCGATATTGCCAATCGACAGGATGTAATCCACTTCCGCCTGGGCATAGTCATCGGTGGTCTTGTAGGCGGCAATGCCATATTCGTTCAATCCGCCCGCCTTGGGGCGGGTATCATAGATGGTGACGGAATGGCCGTGCATGGCCAGCCGATGCGCGCAGGCAAGACCGGCTGGACCGGCGCCAACCACGGCAACGGTTTTTCCGGTTGAGGCAGCGGCTGTGTAGAACTGGTGGCCATGTTCAATGGCCAGATCTGTCGCATAACGCTGCAAGCGGCCGATCTCCACCGGGCGTTCTTCGGCGGTGTTGCGCACGCAGGCCTCTTCGCAGAGCTGTTCGGTGGGACAGACGCGGGCGCACATGCCGCCAAGGATGTTCTGATCGAAAATCGTCTTGGCCGAGCCGGTCGGATTGCCGGTCGAGATCTGGCGGATGAACAGCGGAATGTCGATTGAGGTCGGACAGGCCGTCATGCAGGGCGCGTCATAACAGAAATAGCAGCGGTCAGACGCGACAAGCGCTTCATGGTCGCCCAGGCGCGGATGCAGATCGGAGAAGTTTTTTACATAATCGGCAGCGTCAAGCCGCCCGGCCTTCAGGCCCGGTTCCAGTTTTCGCATCGCAGTTCCCTCTTTTTTGTTCGAAGCGATTGGGAAAATCGTAACGCAGGATAAAAAATTTATCAAACGGTAAAAATTGGAATATGCCGCAATGCGGCAAATTGTTCAACCTGCTGATATTGAAGGATTTTACTCGATTTCTGATGCTGTGTGTTGGCCTTCATGCCCAGTGATAAAACATGATGAAAATCCTCCACTATATACTTTACTCTTTTACTCATGTTTTGTAGGGTGGTTGCACACACACGAGGATGGCAAGACGCCGCCGCCATACACAGGAGACGGTCCATGGCAAAACACAATGCGCCAAAAAAGAAGAAGCAGACGGATAAGCGGGCTGTGACGGCTGCCCCGGTTGACGACAAAGGCGGCCAGGCAGATATCAAGAGCTTCCTCTATGTCGGCGGGCGCGATTGCCAGGTGGCGCATCTGCGCCAGATTGCCACGAATTTCGGCGCTGAACTGATCCACCACGACGGCGGATTGCGGGAAGCCGTCTCGCGTATCGATACCGTGCTGCCCTCGGTGGACTGCGTGTTCTGCCCGATCGACTGTATCAGCCATGATGCGTGTCTGCGGGTGAAGAGCGGCTGCAAGAAATTCGGCAAGACCTTCATTCCGCTGCGCAACGGCTCGAAATCCAGCCTGGAACGGGCGCTTCAGACCTTGAACGACCGCTCTGACAGCAATTGAGGGACATATTTCATGCATGACGGCAGTGACGGTAGCCTGATGATCGAGCTGCACAAGCTTGGCGACCAGGCGGGGGAGGGACTGATCGGCGCTCTCTATGAGCGGCAGCAGGATGGCCGGGAACGGCAGGCGGCGATGGCAGAGATCATCCGGCTGCCGGGCCTGCATGAACGGCCCGTTTCGCGCACCCAGCATTTGGCTCAAGGGTTGCGCCGGGACGCGGTTTCAGCCGAGGTCATCGATTTTCCGCCGCCGCAATGGCACCGCAACGCGGCACGCCGCAAAAGCTGATTAGCTGCGCGGCAAAAACGCGCCCAGCGCCAGCAGCGCCCAACCAACCATCATCGCAATACCGCCCGTTGGGGCGGCCATGGGAAACAGGCTTTGGCCAGTCCATTGCTTGACTGCCAGGTCGCCTGCAAACAGCAGCACGCCAAGGCCGATCACCAGGCCGGATAGCGTCGCGGTGCGTATCCTGTCACCGGCCAGATAAAGCCCCAGCAAGGCGGGAGCATGGGTGAGCGCAATCGAGGAGGCGGGGCCGAGCAGATTGCCAGCCCCCGTCACATGCGCCGCCGCTGCCGCCAGCCCGACGCCGCAGGCGCCGAACAGGCCGGACAGAATAAGCAGGAGAGGTCTCAATGCGCGCAGGCTCATGGCGCTATTCCTTGTTCTGCATATGATGGGCAAGTTTCTCGATGGGCGTCCAGATGATCTCGCGCAGCTTCTCGTGGGCAATGGTCTCGTCCATGGCGCGGCGAAAACACAGCAACCACTCATCGCGCTCTTGGTGCCCGATTTCCGCGACAAAATGGCGACGCCGTAACATCGGATGGCCGCGCTTCTGCATATAAACCGGCGGCCCGCCGAGATAGCCGGTGAGGTAATCGTAAAACTTCTCTTCGCTTTCGGTGAGGTCGGCTGGATGGATTGCCCGGCATCGCGCCGCTTCCGGCAGCGTGTCCATCAACTGATAAAACCGCGCCACCAGCGCCTTCACCGTCGCATCGCCGCCGATCGCCTCATAAAGCGTTATGGTCTTCTCGTCGCTCACGTTCTGCCTCATTTTTACGGGAGTCTTATCGCTGAACTGTCGGCGATGATGCAACGAAGAATGAAATGATGTGTCGATTGGGCGCAGACCGACCGATATCACCTATCGGCGCGGCTCCTGCCTGGCGGGGTGACAGGCATGTTTCAATCCACGCCCCTGCATGAGGGGCGTCCTGATCTTCCCTCGTTTCAGTTCATCAAAATCATTCGGGTTTTACGAACCGGAGGCTTTTCCGGCATGCTCAGGGTTCGCGCCAGATTATGCCGTGGCGCATTGCCTGGCAAAGGATCAGGTCTTCAATGCTTTTTGTGAGGCCTCACGCCGCGACCTGATGGAAAAACTGCATGCTGGCTTCCACCGCATGGGGGATTTCGCTGGTGTGATTGCCTTCCACCTCTTGCGAGGAGATAATCGCGTTGGCGGCTCGGGCGCGCTTTAGCAGCAGGGCGGCGTTGTCCTCGAAGCTGGTTTCGGTTTCGGCATGCAGCAGTTTTATCGGACATTTGAAGCTATGGGCGTAGCAGACCGCGCTGCGCACCTCAAATTCATGCGGGCGGCTGTCGTCGAAGCGAATATCCTCGGGGTAGCGCTTGAAAAACCGGAAAGCGTTGGGATTGCCGGAAATCGGCACGGCGGCGCGGAAGCGGTGAGTGCTCATTGCGGCCAGCATGGCCAGCGTGCCACCGATGCTGTGACCGGCCAGAAACACCCGCTCGCGGTCGACGCCGGGCAGGTGGGAGAGCCGGTCGGCCGCCGCAAGCACGTCATCCACTTCGTCGTAGAAACCGGAGAAAATCCCCATCTGGCCGTTTTCACCGCGCATGGAGGGCATCATCACCACATAGCCAGCATCCGCATAGGCTTTCAGCGGTTCCCACTGGCCAGCTCCCATGGCATTGCCGCCATGCAGGAACAGCACGGCGGGCTTCAGCTTGCGCTCGCGCTTATAGGTGGACACCCAGGCGGCCAGGGTCAATTCACCGCCACGCCCGGAGCGGTAGAAAATCCGGTTGGCGCCGGCAGGTGCGGTCAAAGGCTCGTATTTGTCGGGGGCGGGGCCTTTTTGCAGCAGCCGGGTGCGAAACCGCTCGCGCATTTTCATATAGTCATGGTGCAGCAGGCGCGGCTCGGTTGGAATGTCGAAGGCCTGCGCCATGGATGGAACTGCAAGTGCAGCGGCCATGCCGGAGAGCAGTGTGCGCCGTGTCAGTGCTGTTTGGCTCGCTGGCGCCTCGTCCGATCCCATGCCGAATTCCTTCATGCAATTTCTGCCCCTGCCGCTTGCAACCCTGCGATAACTGTCAGTGCTCGATATCCCGGTTCCGCCCTAAACGGCATGTCGTGATTCGAATATTCTTCACATCAGGCTATCGCATTCTCAGATCGGAATCGATTAAAACGAGGATGATGCCGCAAATAAGACGAAGAGCCCTTGAAAATGACGCTTCGTATTCCTTCGTCGAATATCTCAAGCTATTGGTGCATTTTAGATAGCCGTTATTCCTGTCGGCCGAGCATGCGTGAGCATCTTCGAAACCTTCTATAAAATATCGCAATGCTGCCGTTATAAATTCCGCATCATGCAAACTCATCGTGGCGCGATACGCTATCCGCGCCAAGACAAATTTTGTTGAGCCCGGTATTTCGTTTTCAGCACAGACATGCCTGGGCTGTGTTCAGATCCCTATCAGGCCACGCGGGCCATGCCGGAGAACTGTGCGGGATGGGTGGCCTTGCTTTGTGAAAGCTTGAACTGGCCGATCATCTCGACCAGCTTGTTGCTCTCGTTGGCCAGCGTCGAGGCGGCGGCGCTGCTTTCTTCCACCATGGCGGCGTTCTGCTGGGTGGTCTGATCCATGCTGTTGACGGCGCTGTTGACTTCGCCAAGTCCGGTTGACTGTTCTCGTGCCGCGGTGGAAATCGCGACGATATGATCGTTGACCTGGACGATCAGCGCGCTGATATCGGTAAGAGCCGTTCCCGTGTCGCTGACCAGCTTGACGCCGCTTGCCACTTCCGTGGTCGAGTTCTGGATCAGGTCCTTGATTTCCTTGGCAGCCTTGGCGGAACGCTGCGCCAGTTCGCGCACTTCCTGAGCGACAACGGCAAATCCACGGCCCGCTTCGCCTGCTCTTGCCGCCTCGACGCCTGCGTTAAGTGCGAGAAGATTGGTCTGGAAGGCGATTTCGTCGATCACGCCGATGATATTGGAAATCTTCGATGAACTATCCTCGATCCGGCTCATGGCGTCCACGGCCTGGGAGACGACATTGGCCGAGGCTTCGGCATTGGCCTTGGCCTTGGCGGCGACCGAGCGCGCCTCCTGGGCGCGCTGGGCAGAGGAATTGACATTGGCGGTCACTTCGTCGAGGGCGGCGGCGGTTTCCTCCAGATTGGAGGCCTGGGTTTCGGTGCGGCGCGACAGGTCGTTGACGCCCTGGCTGATTTCGCGCGTGCCTTCGCTCATCACCATGGTGCTGGCGGCGATCTGCTTGAAGGTGTCGCCGAGCTGGGAGACGGACCGGTTGAGGTCATGGCGCAGAAATTCGAAATCGGCGGCAAAGGGGTCGGTGAGCTGGAAGGCGAAATCGCCCGAACACAGCCGCTTCAGGCTGTCGCCCAGCGCCGAGACGGTCTGCACCCGCGCTGTCACGTCGGTTGCGAATTTCACCACCTTGACCACCTTGCCGTCTATGTCGAGAATGGGATTGTAGGAGGCGGCGATGATGACATCGCGGCCATCCTTGGTGACGCGCTTGAATTCCGCCGCCTGATATCTGCCTTCCCGCAGCACCTGCCAGAACTGCCTGTAATCCTCAGAGGCAGCATAATCCTTTGCGACGAACATGCTGTGGTTCTTGCCACGAATCTCGTCCAGCCTGTAGCCCATAGTCTTCAGGAAATTCTCGTTGGCGTTGAGGATCTCGCCGGTCACGGAAAATTCGATGATCGCCTGCGAGCGGCTGATCGCCGCCATCTGGGCGGCGTAGTCCATGTTGAGCAGCCGTTCCTTGGCATCAGCCCATTCCACCACAAAGCCATGGACCTTCTCGCCCTTCTTCAGCGGTGTGACCAGCAGGTCGAAAATGCGCGCGCCAACCCGGATCGTGGCTGCATGGCGCTGCTTCAGCGCCGCCAGCATGCCACGTTGATGAGCGGGGTTCTTGTGAAACACGTCGATATTGCTGCCAATCAGGGTTTCGACGCTGAAACGCGGCAGCTCCTTCTTCAGGTCACTCTCGGCTTCCTTGAGCAGGTCGACGACGGCAGGATTCATATAGGTGATGTTGAGATTGGCATCGGCCACCATGACATTAGCCTTCAAGGCCTCCAGAGCCAAAAGCTTGCTTGTCGTCTTCGAGCTCAGAAATCCGTCCATACCCATGCCAGCACTCCTCTTTTGCGGTCATGGCGATCTGTCGCCTTTTCCGGGTGATATATCTTGGTTCTCGAAAAAGTAGACAGGAATTACGAATAAATCGCTAATTTAGCGTTCTTGTATGTTTTTTGGGGTTGAAATTTGTAACCTGTGGTATTTGCATATAATTTTCGCAAAGGCTTTTATTTTATACACTGCTTTCGCCCGATCGCTGTGCAGGTCTGGCCATGGCAGCGGCACAAGCTCAGTTTTTCGGCTGGTTTGCGGCGATTTTGGCAGGCTGAAATATTTTCGTCGCGATTGAGCACGCTTCTTGCATTGTAAAAGGCACTGTATTCATATGGCTAAAACAAACGGGGATAGCGCCATTGGCATTTGATGAAATGATTACGGCGGACGGCAGCCCGCGCGGACCGTACCAGAAATATTTTGACTGGTATTCGAGCCAGGACCCCAAGCATCTGATCGCAAAATCGCGGGATGCGGAAACCATCTTCAGAAAGACCGGTATTACATTCGCCGTTTACGGCCACGAGGATTCCTCGGAAAAACTGATCCCCTTCGATCTCATTCCCCGGATCATTTCCGGCCAGGAATGGCGAAAGCTTGCCCAGGGTATCGAGCAGCGCGTGTTGGCGCTCAATGCCTTTCTCGATGACATCTATCATAAGCAGGAAATCATCAAGGCTGGCCGCATCCCCCGCGAGCTGATTGAGAACAATGTCGCCTTCCTGCCGGAAATGATCGGCTTCCGTCCGCCGGGCGGCGTCTATACCCATATCGTCGGCACCGACATCGTGCGCACCGGCGAGGGCGAATTCTATGTGCTGGAGGACAATGCCCGCACGCCGTCCGGTGTCAGCTATATGCTGGAAAACCGCGAAACCATGATGCAGATGTTTCCCGAACTGTTCCAGCTGAACAAGGTGCAGCGGGTCGAGGACTATCCCTATCTGCTGCGCCAGTCGCTGGCTTCGCTGGCGCCCCCCGGCTGCAAAGGTAAGCCGCGCGTTGCGGTGCTGACGCCGGGCATCTACAATTCCGCCTATTACGAACATTCGTTCCTGGCCGACATGATGGGCGTGGAACTGGTGGAAGGCTCGGACCTGCGCGTCATTGACGGCAAGGTGAAGATGCGCACCACCCGTGGCTATGAGGCGATTGACGTGCTTTACCGTCGCGTTGACGATGATTTCCTCGATCCGCTGACCTTCCGCCCGGATTCGGCGCTGGGTGTACCTGGCATCATGGATGTTTACCGCGCCGGCAATATCACCATTGCCAATGCGCCCGGCACCGGTATTTCCGACGACAAGGCGATCTATTCCTACATGCCTGAAATCGTCGAGTTCTATACCGGCCGCAAGGCGATCCTTGAAAACGTGCCGACCTGGCGTTGTTCGGAAGCCGATAGCCTGGCCTATGTGCTGGAGCATCTGGAAGAACTGGTGGTCAAGGAAGTGCATGGCTCCGGCGGCTACGGCATGCTGGTTGGGCCGACCGCCAGCAAGAAGGAGAGGGCGCTGTTTGCCGAAAAGCTGAAGACCCGCCCCAGCAATTACATTGCCCAGCCGACCCTGTCGCTCTCGACCGTGCCGATCCTGGTCAACAAGGGCATTGCGCCCCGGCATGTCGATCTTCGTCCCTATGTGCTTGTCTCCGACAAGGTGCAGATCATTCCTGGTGGCTTGACCCGCGTGGCCCTGAAGCAGGGTTCGCTGGTGGTCAATTCCAGCCAGGGCGGCGGCACCAAGGATACATGGGTACTGGAGGATTGATGGTCATGCTGGGAAGAACTGCAAACGGCCTCTACTGGATGTTCCGCTATATCGAGAGGGCTGAAAACATTGCGCGTCTGGTGGATGCGGGGCTGCGCGTCTCGCTGACCCGTTCGGGTGCCACCGACGACGACTGGACCGGCGTGCTGCAAAGCGCCGACGTGCTGGATATTTTCCTGGAAGCCCATCCGAAAGTAACGGCGGCTGATGCCATCGACTTTCTGCTGCGCGACACGGCCAATCCGTCCAGCGTGATGTCCTGCATCGACAGCGCCCGCAACAATGCCCGCATGGTGCGCACCGCGCTGACCCGGGAAACCTGGGAAGCCACTAACGAATGCTGGATCGAGCTGAAACAGCTTCTGTCACGCAGGCTGAAATCCGCCGACCTGCCCGAAACCATCGATACGGTGAAACGGCGGGCAGGGCTGATCCGTGGCGCCTTTCATGGCTCGATGCTGCGCAACGAGATCTATAATTTTGCCCGGATCGGCACATTCATCGAGCGGGCCGATAATACCAGCCGCATTCTCGATGTGAAATATTATGTGCTGCTGCCCTCGGTAAACCAGGTCGGGTCATCGCTGGACAATATCCAGTGGGAATCGATCCTGCGCTCGGTTTCGGCGCATCGGTCTTACCGCTGGGTCTATGACGGCGACTATCTTGCTGCCAATATTGCCGACTTCCTGATTATCAACGGTCAGATGCCGCGGTCTCTGGCCTATTGCTATGAGAAGATCGTCAGCAATCTCGCCTATATCGGCAAGGAATATGGCGAGCGGCTGCCCGCCCATGAAACAGCCGATAGCATTCGTGCTTCGCTGCGCTCCAGCAATATTACCCGGATCATGGATCAGGGCCTGCACGAGTTTCTCGATAGTTTCATTTCCCGCAACAACCGGCTGGGGCATGAGATTAACGAGGGCTACCGATTCTACAGTTGAGCGGGGCACAAGCGATGCGTCTGAAAATCAATCATGTGACGGAATATAGCTATGACGAGCCGGTGCAGTTCTCGCTCCAGCGGCTCAGGCTGACCCCGATCGAAAATCCCGGACTGCACGTCGTATCCTGGACGATCGTGGTGGACGGCGCCAATGTCGAGGCCGGGTTCAACGACCAGTTCGGCAATCACACTCATCTGGTGTCCTTTGAAGGGGATGCCAAGTCCGTGCGGATCGTTGCCTCAGGCGAGGTGACGACCGAGGATCGCGCCGGCGTATTTGGCGCCCATACCGGCTATGTGCCGCTTTGGCTCTACCTGCGCGATACGCCACGCACCAAGGCGGGAAAGCTGGTGCGCGATCTGGTCAAAAGCCTGACGGGTGATAATGAACTGGCCAGAATGCACGACCTGATGGCCCGCGTGCATGAACAGGTGCGTTACGAGACGGGCGCAACCACGACGGAGACGACGGCTGAGCAGGCATTGGAGGCGGGGACAGGCGTTTGCCAGGACCACGCCCATGTAATGATTTCCGCAGCACGGCTGATGAACCTGCCCGCCCGCTATATTTCCGGCTATCTGATGATGGATGGGGTTGAGGAGCAGACGGCAACCCATGCTTGGGCCGAAATCCACCTGCCATCGCTTGGCTGGGTCGGCTTCGATGCCGCTAATGATGTCTGCCCGGACGCCCGCTACGTGCGCCTCGCCTCCGGCCTTTGCTACGCCGACGCAGCACCGGTTTCCGGCATGCGTATCGGCTTGGCAGGCGAGGACATGTCCGTAACGGTCAGCGTCGCGGAAACCGGTCAAAGCCAGTCGCAGAGCCAGGGGTGAAGGTAGGAAGCGATGTATATTGCGGTTTTGGGCGGCGCCTGTGTTGGTCGGGAAACCCTCTCCGCTCTGTAACCGGGATTGGTAGGAAACCAATTCCGGTTCTGTCCGTTGTGCTGTAGAGTTCTTGGCAAATCAGGACAGGCGCGATGTTGTTTGGACAATCGATCTTTCAATCCGTCGTCGAGCGGCTTTCCAACGAGGAGGCGGAAAAGGCCGAACTTGAGGGTGAGGCCAATCACTACCGCGTCTCCGGATTGAACACCGGCTTCGTTCAGGAAAACAGCCACATGCCGCAAGCCGCCGCTGCATGGGCGCAAGAGCAATATCTCGAGTTGATGCCGGATGAGGAACCAGTTTCCGAGGCGGAATTGGCCAGTGAAGACGTGGCGCCCCCCGAAATGCCTGATTATCTGAAGCGTCTTGCACCGGAGGAGGTCGCGGAGGATCTGGGTATTGCTGATAATGACGAGGCTTCAAGCTTGAAAGCGAAGCGGAGAGCGTTTGCGCAGCTCGAATCACCCGGACCTGGTTCATCCATTATTTGCGGAGGCCGCGCATACCCGGATGACCATTGCCAATCAATTGATAGATCAGGCTCTGAAAACAAGAATTTGAAAACCAAAGTGTCGGGAAAAGGCTCTTGTGTGTAGAGCCGGACAGGCAATAGCCGAAATTTTCATGTAAAAAATGAAACCGGCATTTCGAAAGATATACGATCTCGCCGGATTTCAATGCGATAAACTCAGGCCCGGAAATTACACCGGACCTGAGTTATGATCGATCATTACTCAGAAATCGACTTCAGCAACTCAATGAGCTGATCGCGTTTTTCCGATCCGCCGAGGCGACCCACGAATTTCTCCTCATGCTCACGCCACTTCGGCAAAAGCTCTTCGAGAAATGCCGAGCCCTTGGACGTCAGGTGAAGAAAATAGACGCGGCGGTCCGTATCCGAGCGACGACGCTCGATAAGGCCCTTGTCTTCCAATCCATCGACGATCGCGACGAAATTGGCCCGCTGAATTGCCAGCGTGGAGGCTACGTCGCTTTGCTTCATTCCGGAATTACCGGCGATGATCGACAGAACGGAAAAATCAGCAGGCCTGATATCGTGGCCGCCGAGTACATCCTGAAAGTCCTGCAGAATGGCCAGTTGCGCACGTCTTACGCGAAAGCCAAGTGAATAGGCTAGCCCGGAATAATCGACAACCCCTTGTCGTACGCCGGCGCCCTCACCAATAAAATGTTGATTGCTCATGCCCCTAGACTACAAACCTCCGTGACCAATGCCCGATCCCACAATCAGGCATGTTCCGACTCTCAATAACAAATTATCTTTACCCTTCTTAACATATAGGTACAAGATAATTCTTCAATTGAATGATTTCCCCCTGAAACAATATAGGAGTAAAACAGCTATATCCACAATCTCTTATTTTAGGGGCGCCTTTTTCGGTGAGCAGGCTTCTGTGGATCGAACACAAATTCACCATTGATGCGGCCGTCAGACTAGGCTATGTACCGCTTCGCACCACAAGTGCTCATCTGAACGCACCCGTAGCTCAGCTGGATAGAGTGTTGGATTCCGATTCCAAAGGTCACAGGTTCGAATCCTGTCGGGTGCGCCATTTTTTACTAGGTAAGTATTTGTTTTTTATTGCGAAATAGCGATTCACGAAAATTCCATCCCCCGTAATTTCCCCCAATAACAGTCGGATTGCCTTGGATTTATTCGGATGAGCGAAGTCGAAACAAAACTCCCACAAGTGTTTACTCCTGAGGACGTCGCAAATGTGGCGCGGCGCGACCTTTCGGACAGATTGGCATTAGCTTCTGGACACGAAAACATAATCGCCACTCGGCTCGCGAACGTCTATCCCCTCAACATACCGAAAGCCTTGTGCCGCTCGGAAGTGTCCTCCATAGCCCGTTTTGAGGGAGATTGCGGCGGCGCTTCGAGCCTTAGCACTTCCATAGAGCGACACTGAGACCTGAGCCCAGAGGGGATGACGGCGAAGGGATTTGATAAGACCTGGGTGAGACGTGTTGATGAGGGTCGGTAGCGGCAGCGCATAGGGATTTTGCCCCCTACGCCATGCGGCGCAAACGGTATTGAGAAACCTTAGACCGATTCCCGCTCCTTGCCATTCCGGCATGACGACGAGGCGGCAGGCTCGGCCCTCCGTCAAGCCAGGGCGGGTTGACATCGCAAGATGGGCAACGGGCTGACCATCCACGAAGCCAACATAGCAGCGCGCTGCAATGGCGTTCGGAACTTTCAGATAATGATGCGGCTCAAAATATCGCCACCATTCCCAACCGGTCTGGCGGATTTCCAGGGTGATCGGAGGGCGTCGCCGATGACACCTCCCGGTGAACACACCTGTCGCCGTGGCGTAGATCCAATCGGGGTCGAGCCAGTCGATAATATCGTAATGACAAGACAGCAGGACGGCGCGGCCTTTGGTACGCCGCCACGCCTTGCCGAAGGCCAGCGCGCCAATCCGGGCGATCTGCCGGTCCACCACACTGGTGAACTCGTCAATGACGATCTCCTGCGGCTGATCGCAGACGATCCGGGCAAGGTCTGCCTGGAATTTCTCGCCGTTAGAAAGAACGTGGTAGGGGCGCAGCCAAGACGGAACCGAACCAAGCCCGACCGAAGCCAGAGCGGTAGTCGCATCATCAAAATCGCCACCATGGGCAATCACATCGATAATCGGTCGATCTTGCGGCCAGTCCAGGCTGGCCATGCGGTCGGCCTCGAACACTTGCCGACCGAGCGAGGTTTTGCCTGATCCTGAAGGCCCGACGATCAGGCCGACGCTCCAGTCCATGTCGTCAATCTCAAGGTCTGCCGTCAGTTCGAAACGGCTGGCATCTTCGACGTTGAACAGAGATTTGACCCGTGCGGCCCGGTAGCTGTCAAAGTCCGGGCAGGAATTGATGATATCAAGCCTCATGTGACAACCACCTTGATCTTGGATTTCTTAATGTCCGCAAGAGCCCCGTAAAGCCGCTCCTGGGCATCTTCATCCTCGCAAACGAGGATTACACCGTACTGCTCGCGGTAACGCAGACCGGATGGAGCCTTTTGGGCTTGAGGCGGCAAAGGAGGCAGGTCAGTTTCAGTTGGCATTATAAGCCGGTTCTCCGTTTGGCCGCTCCTGGCGATCCGGTTCGGGCTCGGCTGGCCTCAGGTGATTGATAGTGCCGCAACGGCGGCACTTGATTTCGATGTCCCCGGCGAATGCCCGCCCTGCCTTGAACAAAAGGGCGGTGCATGTGCCGCAACGGATATTTTTCATTTTCTAACGCTCAAGATTCCGATTATGACCGCGCTCTGCCTTCGGGCAGAACGGGTGGACAGTTGAGCGTGCTTGATGTCGGACGGGAGTGGTAGCCAAACTTACACCCGTCTTCCGGGGCTTTGCCCCGGCACCCGGCAGCTATGCGAGATCAGAACTGTGCATAGAGATCGATCACGGCCTGCGGGCATTCCGGCCAGCTGGCGTCGGCCAGATAGTTTGCCTCCATATCTTCGGCCAACTCCGCGAACCGACCGCGCATGGCCGTCACCCATTCGATGGACTGGCTGGCGGCGGCAACGATGGCCTTTTCTTCTTCAGTGCGGTTGGTCGCCGTTTTGGCACTGATGGCGGCGGTCATCGATGTGACGTTCATTTGCGCATCAGCGGATAGATGTTGATTTTGCCCGGCTCCGGGCGCACCACGGCCACGTCGATGATATCGGGATCGACCGCCAGGGCATGTTCGCGGTAGCCGTTTTTCGGGCCGGTCTTGGCGATGGTGAAGAGAGCATTGACCACCCGCAGCCGTAACCGCTCGGCGTCCTCGATGTCGGAGCCGCCAGAAACCACCGTGATATTGGCGGCACTGGTGACATAGGCCACGGGGTCGAGGATATCCTTGACCGTGCCGACAGCCAAACCGTTCCAGGCAGCCCCGGTGGCCTCAGCGGTAGCGGCCACATCGCCGGTCAGTGCGCCAGCCGGAATGATCAGATCGGCGTCTGTGGCAAAGGTCACGGCATTGCCGGAGGCGACCCGCGTACCTTTCGCAATGGCCGTCTCGACATCGCGAACCGCCGAAAGCGTAAAGCGCAATGTTGTGCTGGCAGGCTGCGCCAGAAGCCGGAAGGCTGAAACGGACGCGCCGCGATTTTCCAGATGCACACCCTCGGCAAAGACGGCGGTATTTTGCAGCGTGGCGGTTTGCGCGGCCTCGGCCAGCAGCGAATGGGCGTAGGCCAGCACCTCAATGAGGTACATTTCCGTTTGCGCCGGATAGAGCGTGCGCCCGGTGATCTCCTCGAACTGGGCCTTGTAGGTCGCCTTCAGCACTGACGGGTCACGCTCAAAAAAGGACGGCGCACCATTGGCGCGGAGATCCTCAATTGTGCGCTTGACGGGATCAGCCATAGGTGACCTCCGTCATCAGCAACTCGTCCATCACGCTTTCGATAGGACGCCAGGAGACCTGCGTCTTGAAATGCGAATAGGCCACCGCCTTGTTGTGCCGCTCAAGACCGGCCTGATCGACCGGCTTACCGTCAGCGGCGAATGAGGCGGCGCTCTCGTCAACGCCCGTTTCCGGCATATCCATCGCCCCGAAAGACACGATTTTGGGCTGTGCGGCCAAAAGATCGCGCAGCGCCTGGGCGACCGGCACGGCGGCTTCGCCAGCCGCAAAGGACACGGTGGTTTCACCGGGAACCGAGTTCAGAACGGCGACGAGCCTTTCTTTCGAGGCAGGCAACAGCTTGCCATCGGTAACGAGACCTTCCGCAAATGACACATTTGCAGCATGGGCGATTTTGGCCTCGCTCTCTTTGAGCCGCGCCTCACGGGCAGCAAAATCGGCTTCGCGGGCGGCGAAGACGGCATTGGTCTGGACCACAACAGGCTCCTTTTTCTCTGGTGGTTGGGGTGCAAGCGGCGCGGCAAAAGCCGGGCGGCTGGCGGGGGGCTGGATTTCGGCTTCAGACAGCCAGTCGATCTGGAAACCGGGCAGAGCCTTGTCGGCGTCTTCCATGCCGAACTTCTCGATCACGAATTCACGGATGCTGCGAAACAGGCTGGCAGCTTCTTCAAAGCCGCGCTCCCCGAAGTCGGCGCTGACGGTGACGCTGCCCTCAGGCGCGGAAAACTGCACGTTCTTCAGGCCAGATACAGCCGGAGCCGCGCCGCCGAGAAAACCGATATGGCGCGGATACCATGTGCCGGGAACAGGATTGGCCGAGGCTTCAGGCCGGAAGAATGAAAGGCTGACCTTCTTATAACGCCCGGCCTTCACCGCTTCGCTGAATGCCGGATCGATCTCGCCGACCGTCGCATAAAGCCGTTGGCTGCTTGCGTCATAGTCGAAGCTTTGCGCCCAGCCGTAAGCAGGGGCGTCCGTGGCCGGATGACCGACGACAACAGGAACAGGCGCGGTTTCGGGATCGTAGGCATCAGCCGCCGCCTTCAGGTCAGCGGCACTATAGGTAATCGACGTGCCTTCCATCGGCTGAAATGTGCCGGGGCGGAAAACCTCAATGCGGGCGGTGGCGCTGGCCGGGGCGGTTTTGGCGGGTATGGCAGAAGCGGTGGTCATCTCGGCTCCAGAAATCATCTGAAGCCACCATGCCGCCTTGCCCAAAACAAAAAGACCGGACGTCAGGTCCGGTCAGTTCAATGCGTCTCGTGAAGCCAACATGCGACACTCGAATGGGAGTTTCAAGCCCGCATCGCAATTGTGGTGCAAAGATGCGGGCTGGATGGCCCCGTAGCCGGTTTCTAACGGGGGTCTAACGCGGGGGGATTGAACATTCGGTAGCTTAAGATGCGACCAACGCGATGACGCTAGGCTCTACTTTAACTTTATGTTGAAATAATAGCACCTGCCTTCACCATGGCGTCAATCGCCGACTGCACTTCGGTGTAAAGATCGGTCAGCAAATTCTCCGCATCAATCTCCACTATAAGGGCATAGCGGCAGACTGGAGGGTGATCCCCAAAGTTCTTAAGGTACGACTTTTCCTTCCACCAGCCAGCTACAGGGTAGACTGCAAGAAGATTCCGCCGCGCCAAATCTGATGCTTTGCAAGTCAGTTGATCAATCTGAAGTGAACCAACATCCCGCCGCTTCGGGCCAAAGTCCCAACCATCATTTTCCTCGCTCTGGAACATCATCTGATCATCCTCCTCGTCAACCAGATTAGAAATCCGACCTAAGAATGCCCCTTCAAGTTCATCTGCCCGATTCAACTTAAAGCGGAGATTATGAGAGGCATAGCGAAACTTCGATCCTCGCGCAGGCTCGGAAGGGTTTGGTTCAATGAATGTGCTCAACGTAACCCGGAGCGTAACATTGGCATCCGCCAAAGCGCGCAAAGCCTCAAGCGGCCATGGCAGCGGGAATAGCCGCAACTCGTTATGGATTGCTCCATTTTTTTTATCATTGAGCCGATAAGGGGAGATCGTGTCTTCAACAATCAGCGTCAGCGCATTTGATGCGCTATGCCTCGCACGAGCCAAGTCCGGTACACCGTAGCCATACCGGCGAAACAATACCTCTAATTGACCTTTCTTCTTCCAGTCACTCACGTGACTTTTCATTTGCTTTGTCCAGCGTGCAGACGACACAAACAAGCCGCGAATAGTTTCCGGCCAAAGATCCGGATATTCCGTCCACAATTCCGTTACTTGTTTCGCGGCCAGTGCGGTTGCAGCGCTGGTATCACAGGTTAATGCGAATGATCGAAGCGGATAATTATGATGTGTCGTCAACAAACCCAGATCTTCATGGCGCATAGGTGGCCCAGGCGGCTGATTAATCCAGTTGCCTCCTTCCAACACGACATCAGGCTTTATAGGCCATGTCGATGACCAGCTTGCGGTGCGAGAGGATGGTGAGAGGTCACCGAAAGACGCTAGCGGAGCTCCTGTAATTCCTGATGGTAAAACTACCTTTTCAGTATATGCGCCGATTGCAATAGGGTTCCATGCCTGCGCTGGTGACTCGAGTTCGTGGTCTGGGTGATCACAACGTTCAAGATAATTACCGATCCCAAATGAACGGTTATCGGTATTGCCGGCAGAAATCAAAACTAAACGTTTTTGCTTATGTTGCCCAGAAATCCCTGATGCCAGTTGGTCCATAGACGTGGACCACGAGGTGGGCGCGCCATCATGTGGACTGTCTTGATCAGTTGTCACCGCCATGGTGAATGTACGCCTCCTGTGAGGCTTACACTCGACGGCATTAACTGCATTTTCCGTGATTGTTCCCAACAGATGGTGTGGGTTGCTATCTGCATCCGGCAATAATTTAGCCGACTCCAACCTGTTATGAATGTCTATTGGCATAGTCTGCCGTAGAGCAGATGACAGATCTCCCATCAAGGCGAGGCCTGCTAAGGCAGTGCCATGCCCTTTTACATCTTCAAGCCCCCATTCTGGCTTCGCTGCATATCTATCTTCTCTCGAAAATGCAGGCTGTAACAAGGGGTGTGAAAGGCTTATTCCCGTGTCCAACAATGTCACATAACCCGGGTTTACATTTGGAAAATACCGGCATCGTTGCTGTAATTCATCAACCCATTCCCACTGCTCCTCAGGGTCCAGACTATCGAAGTCATTGTTTAATGTCGCTGGGACCGCAAGAGCACGAACTACGGCCAACTTTCGGACGGCGTGCAATAAGGCGTGGCGCGTAGCAATTGCGATCACCACCACATCATTAGGAAAGTGCAAACGATCCTTGGCAACCGCAATGTCGAATTGCTCTACGGAGCGAATAAATCGCTCAGCATTTTCTGGATCAAGCCAAATCTCCCACGCAAACTTTTCATTTCCATTAGGAAATCGTTCAAGCGGGCTGCGCCATAAGGCAATAAGTTCGGCCTCCACAATAGCGTCTAAACTTTGGACTAGATCCGCATTCTTTGGGCGCCCAGGTACGTTTTTCCCGTCCTTGCTAACCCTGTCTTCGGTATTCTGAGTGCGAAACTCATCAACTTTTTTTCGTAATTTTTCTACGCCTGCTGCTGAAGCAAATACCGTTGCATGGTCGCTATTATTTTCAACGTCACTTTTTTTATAACGCAATAGAGTGAGGCCGCTAGCGTCAAGACTTTTCGTTGTCAGCGCCTCATTAGCGCGTCCAGAAATCTCCAGATACAAACCGGGAAGATTTTGCCTATCTATGTCCGGCAAATTATCGATTTCACGAAGTAGACTCTGGGCATGCCTTTCCCGATCTTGTACGTCACTCGGCTTTTTGCTGCTGCCCCCCGGTTTTGCGCGAAATGGCTTTGCCCGACCGAGATTTTTTAGGTGAAAATGCCTCAGATTCCTTACCAATGTCGTCTACCCCTAGCCCCTGTAATGAGCGACGACGCTGAAATGCATTTATCAAATCTTGTGTCGCTATCGTCTCTGACCCTGACAAGACAGAGCGTCGGGCTGCATCTTCAGACTCCGGACACGATGTCAGCAGTTGACAGCCCCCCGGCGGTCTTTGTCACTTTTGTCCAGTCAATTTGTTTTATTGAAAAGCCAATTAGTCGGCGCTGTAATGCGGTCTTAATAGCATCGGCATCCGGCAATTCATAAGGCAATACGAGGTCAAAACGCCGCAAAATAGCCCTATCCAATATTTGAGGCAGATTCGTTGTTGCAACAACAATTGATGGACCTGTATCGTCATCGAGAAATTGAAGAAATGAATTAAGGATTCGGCGGGCTTCTCCCACGTCATTTTCCGAACCGCGTGAAGCTGCCAAAGCGTCAATTTCGTCGAAAAGATAAACGCCGCGCCTCGTTTTAATCGCGTCAAAAACAACCTTAAGCTTCTGGGCTGTTTCGCCCATAAACTTGGTAATCAGCCCGTGTAACAGCACAGTAAAAAGTGGCAACTGGAGCTGTCCAGCAAGCGCCGCCGCGCTCATCGTTTTTCCCGTTCCCGGCGGTCCGGAAAGAATAATGCGTCGTCTCGGCTTTAGTCCCTTGGCTTCAAGCTTATCGCGCAACCTTATCTCATTGACAATTTGCTCAAGTTCTTCCTCAATATGATGGGGGAGGATGAGGTCGTTGAGCCTAGCGGTCGGATAGCTTGCGGCCAAAAATTCAGCTAAATCGCCGCGCGGTGCAGCGATAGGAGTCGGTTCAAATTTTCTGATTTCCTTTGGCTTTTGTCCAGCGTCGGCCCACTGACGCAATTGTTCAGCTAAACGGGTATGACCTTTTTGGGCCTCCGCAGCCGCAAGCTGAATCGCCAGATCGTAAAAACGATCTGCGTTTCCTTCAGCATGGCTCTTTATAAGCCCTATGAGCTGCTGCGCGGATGCCATTTAAGTCTCGCCTCTACCCCAGGTGGCACTCTACAGTGCTACGATTCTAGAGCCTATACCGTATTATTTAAAAATCCAGAAGGCATACGAAACACGTCTGATTGGTCGTGAAACTTTAGGCATGAAAACGGCCGAAATCATGGTAGCGAAATGACCGTTAATTTCACAACCGAATCCATGGGTATGTGATTTTACCTATTTCACGCTCCTGAAAAAGTGTACCTTGCACAGGCTGGCCAATTTCGTCACTCCACCCCCAACCACTCTTCCGCAATCGCCAGCAGCTCATCCTCATCAGCTGCGGACAGCCCCAGATAAGGTCGCGCCGGAATGGTGACTTTCTTCCGCCGACCAGCATCACCGCCGAACTGGTGAATGGCGGCGTAGATGAGGCTGGAACCGATGCGCACCTCAGTGTCGCTGGCTTGCATATTGATGGAGTTCATCAGATCGCCGGAGGCGCGCAGGATGGTGGTAGGAGCGTTGCCGTATTTTAGGGAGCGCAGGTCGCGGGTAATCTGAGACAAAGCTTGCCAGCGGTTTCCGTCCGGGGCGGCCTCGGCTTCAAAATTATCTTTGACCGAATTCAGCAGATGTTCGCCGACATTTTTGTAAAAGCCAGCCGGGCGGTTCATCTTGCCGATCAACTCGGCCAGCTTTGCCCGCATGTCCTGATCGTCAATGGTCGCCTTGTAGCTGATACCAGTCATCTCGACTTTCCCTTTCGATGCGCGTAGATTTGTTCTGTCAGCGGACGAGACCGGCGATGGTCACGCCAGTTTGTTGATGCAAAGGCCGGATCGCTCCCGGCCTTTTACTTTTCCGGGCGCTTGTAGATCAGCTTGCCGACGCGCCGCTTTTCCAAAGCCGAGAAATCAGGCTCCCCGCGCTTATCGGTGAAGTCGAAGCTGGTGATGGCCTCCCAGCCTCGTTCGCCAATCTAGAATACGACCTGGATGGCGGTTTTCGGATCGACACGGATGTAACGGCGATCCACCACAAGATCTCCGCTCTCGACTTTGTGCGCCACACCCATCCAGATCTCGTCAGGGTCAATCAGCGCCTCGGCCATCATCGACATAACGCGGTGGCGATTGCATTTCAGCGCCTTGAACGCGCCTTCGCGGTTTCGAAACAGCAGATCGGAAACAGGGATGCGGTTAATCAGGCGCGGCCTCAGTGGCGCTGCGAATGTTGCTGAGGCGGCGGGTGGAGAGGCTGGCGGCTAAATCTTCGAGCTGCTCCGTCAGATCACCGACCGGATCGGCGTCATCGGCAAAGCTTGCCGTCAACTGCCGTTTTTTTTGAGCCGAGCGGCCCGAACAGGCTGGAGAATGCAGGAGGGATCACCGGCTATGATCTCGTCATGCAGTCAATTTTGAAGCGACTGCATTAAAATCGCGGGGAGGAAGCACGGTTCGTTTTCTTTGTTGCATGTCGCTTCCCTTGTGGCCATTAACCCCATTTTTCTCATCGAAAGTTGAAAGCTTGTGGCCTTGTCCTTGAAGCGAGGGAATAGCTGGTTTGCTAGCTTCAGGTGGTCCATTCCAGGGTTCAATTGACAGTGCATCAAAATCACAAGCGAGACCTTGATCTTTTGGGATGCTGGTCTATTCTCGTCATGGGTGGCGTAATTGAAACAGTTTCCTTGCGCGATCGAGCTGTTTTGACGATTTTCGATGACGTTATATGGGGGCATTCCATGGACGACATTCTGTCGCCGACCGATTTCATTCAAGCAAGCCGTGTGCTGAAGGTCTCGTCACCCTTGGGCGAGGACCAGTTGCTACCTGAGCGGATGATGGTTGATGAAGGCGTCAATCGTCTGTTCGAGATCACCTTGTCGGTGCGCGCCAAGCGTGAGGCGGTCAAGCCCGATGAGTTAATCGGAAAGTTGGTCGATGTATCGCTCGAAATCCGTCAGGGCGAACTGGACGGTGACGGCGTGCGCCGGCCGTTCAATGGACTGGTGACCAATCTGTCCGAGGGACCACCGGTGACGCGCGGACTTCGCTCATATACCCTGACCATTCGTCCGCAACTGTGGCTGCTGTCACGCCGGTCCGATTGCCGGATCTGGCAGAACATGACGGCCATCCAGGTGATGGAAACATTGCTCTCTGAACACGGTCTTCCCAGTGCCGCCTATGCCCCTCTGCACAAGACACCGCCATCGCGCGAGTTTTCTGTCCAGTGGAACGAAACGGATCTCGATTACCTGCTGCGCCGCTTCGAGCAAGAGGGATTGTTTTACTGGTTTGAGCATGAGACCGGCGTTCACCGGCTGAAGGTCAGCGACAGCAAGGTGGCCTGGAGCAAGCCATCGGCTGCGGCAGAGGGAGAAGATAAAGTCAGATTAGCCCAGGGCTCATCGGACCGCAACCACATCAACGAATGGATGCGGCAATTCTCCTATGTCCCCGGCCAGCGTGCCGGTGCGGACTGGAATTTCGAGACGCCCAGCACTGTACCGCTGAATGTCACGCCGTCACTGATTCAGATGCCGGGCGCCAAGCAGCGTGAGCTTTACGAATATCCGGCCCGCATCAGCGATGTGAAGGAAGCCGAACAGGCAGAGACCTTCCGCATGCAAGCAACAGAAGCCGATCATGAGCGGGTGACGGGCAAATCCAATGTGCGCTTTCTGGAAGCCGGACGACGGTTCACGCCCTATGAGGAGCCGCATCCGGAACACAAATACGAAGAGCATGTGATGACCCGGATTACCCATTGGGTCGTTGATCGCTCCTATGAAACGACGGAGAACGAACCAGAATATCGCAATGAGTTCGAGGCTATCCCGTCACGCGTGCCGCTAACCCCGCATCGCGACACGAAACGCCCCCGCATTGAGGGCGCGCAGGTGGCGATCGTCGCCGGACCCTCGGGTGAAGAGATCCACACCGACCAGTATGGCCGCATCAAGGTCTGGTATCCCTGGGACCGCAAGGCAAAAAAGGATGGCAGCGACACTTGCTGGGTGCGGGTTGCCCAGAACTGGGCGGGCGGCCAGTGGGGAGGGCAGATCATCCCACGGATCGGCATGGAGGTGATGGTTGCCTTCATCGATGGCGATCCGGACCGGCCGTTGGTGACGGGGGTGGTGCCCAATCCGAAAAATGCCGTGCCTTATGATTTGCCAGCCAATAAGACGAAGAGCGTGTTTAGAACCAATACGCATAAGGGTAAAGGCTTCAATGAATTGAGCTTTGAAGATGAAGCCGGTCGAGAGCAAATATTTCTACATGCACAAAAAGATTTCGATAATCATGTACTCAATGACACGCGCGAACGAGTCGAGAGTGATCGACACCAGCATGTTGGAAACGACAAGACGAGTTTCGTGGGCGGCGATCAAGAGCAAGTTGTTGCAGGAAACATGTCTATTGCTGTAGGTCAAAATAAATTAACTGAATATCTTCTTTCGAGAACCCTAAATGTATTCGGTAGATTTTCTGATTTCATGGAAAAGCTTCGCATCCCGGACCCGTTTAATTTTGCGAAAGGTAATTTCCAGCTTTTCGTAGAAAAGAACAAATCGGAGATAGTACTTGCCGGTTCTTCAGAGATAGTAGGCGTAGCTAAATCGACGGTCGTTGGCAATCTCCACCAGACGACGGTCGGGAAAAAAATGAGTGTGATCGTTCGGGGTCGCTCGGATGAAGACGTGGGGAGAATAAAAAATATTAATGTCGGGGAGCAGTTCACCATCCGTGTTGGCGAAAACGTGATGATATCGATGTCAAAGGAGGGCGATGTGGTCATTCAGGCAAAGCGTATCATCATGAAAGCTGACAGTATTCACGAGAACTGATCACTATGGCAGAGAGCCAAGAAGACAAGACTTCAAATGGTGGCAAAGATCCTCAGGAAGGAGTTTGGCGTGTTCCCATGCTTCCGCCCGTGGAGCAGCGCGACTCAGTACGAGAAGAATGGTTACGAAGGCTTCATTGGAAGGACATCGATGCTTCAATCGCCGATGATGGCGGTATATCGAATCTTTGGGGGATGGGATCTCACGGCAGGACAAGCCCCACGCTATGGTCTCCGATCGTGCCGCCACCGCAAGGCGACCTAGGATCTCTGCTTGGAAAGCCTGCTCGGGCAGCGACGACAAACGTCCAGCTTTCCCAGCAGGGACAAGCAGATCATTCGCTTGTGACCGATGACAACGAGGCCCAGCAAACGGCAAAAGAAGGTGAACAGCGACCGCCGAACCAAACGATTAAAAGCGAGCAGCCCGGTACCGCAACACCATCAACTAAGGAGGAGAAGAGTCCTTGGAAGTTTGGAATCGATACTGAGTTTAAACGAGAGTTGAGCCAAGAAAGCGTGAAATTCGGTGGCGATAGCGGTCGAACGCTCCGGCAAGCTGCTGGTGAATCGCTCGGTCAAAGCGCCAAAAAATTTGAACGTAAGTATCCTAAGCTTGATGAAGTCGGTGTAAGCGGCGAATATACCGCATGGGATAAGGCTGGTGAATTCAAGAAAATAGAGGGAAAAAGCGGCTCGGCTGACGGTAATCTTAGAGTATTCTATGGCGAGACGAAAGGAACTGCAAAAGGTACTATTTCCGCAGGCGGTGCTAAAGGTGAGGCGAGTGCTGGTGCAGAAGTTGGAATGCTAAAGGGCGAAGCAAATCTGGGTGACAAAAAAAGTCTGCTTGCTGGCAAAGCGGAAGGCCGAGTGGCCTCGGCAGATGCGAAGGCCAAGGTAAGTGGTGAAATCAAGTTCAAGGAAGTAGAAGCAACCGCTTCCGGTTCGCTCGGAGCGTCAGCGGTTTTATTAGAGGGGGAAGTTGGAGGCGAGATTCGTATCACTCCACGCCGCATCTGGAACGGGGTGATCGTCAGTGGTGTCAATACAGCTGCGAGTTGGGTCGGTTATGGCAAGCAACTCGAGAACATCGATGGTTGGGATTGGGGAATCATGTTGGGCGGATCGGTGGGTGGTACGGTCGGCCTTTCCGCTGAAGCTGAAGCATCGGCTGAACTCTCTAAGAAAGATAGAAAAGCCGGGGTCGAGACTAAAATCAAATTCGCTCCCGGACTGGGTGGATCCGTTAAAGGTAAGGCTGGACTTGTATGGTAGCGACGAGTGCACCAATGCTAGGGCGATGCATTGTTATAATGATCGCTGTGGTATCGCTTTATAATTACGTTGGCGCCGGGCAGGCGGTATCGGCAAAACGAGAAACGGGAAGGATGCAGACATTGACCGAGCAGGAAGCCAAACAACTTGGTTACATGCGACTATCCTTGAATTTGGGTGATAACGTCAAGGCTTCCTTCTTTGCAAAGGCCAATTCTCTTACCAGTCCGTTGGCAAAAGCCGAAGCGATCGAAGCGCCGGGTCGAGGCGAATTGGCAAAGGTATTTGTGCCCGATGATCGCGATAAGTTTGAAGTGACTGTCGCTTTGTTCAAGCCAGGTTTCGCGGCTGAAGCACCTTCCATAAGTGAGCAGTTATTGATGGAAAACGGCTACGGCATAACCGACGCAAATCATATCTCACTGACATCCGCGGATGCCGAAGGCAAAACATTAGATGAAGGCAAAGTAGCTAAGCTTGCTCGCTCGCTATGCCAAGTGCGTCAAGAGAAGGTTGTGTGCTTTCTCATGCAAGGCGACGCCGAGCACAGCTCCGAGTTTGAAGAACAGGCTCGTATGCTGAAAGATTCGTTGCAAATTGAAGACGGGGTCAAGGAAGGGTTTGACGCCAATCAGATTAAGCATCTGAAGATATCCTTGGGTGCGAAGGGTTCACTCACTTTGGACTATCCCTCCGTATTTTCTGTAGTTGATAATGATTTTAGCGGTGATCTCCCTGGAACGCTCCATCTGCAACAAGGGGATGCTGATAATCCCCTCTCTGCGATCATGGTTGCCGCATCGGCTGGCGCCGCACCTCCAAGCGCTGACGCAATTGACTCTGTCGCGGATGGAATGATGCACAACTGGCTGGAGCAGAATGCGAAGCTTTTTGCTAATCCCGTCCTGGCGACCAAAGGAGATTTGTCAGGCCTTGGCAGTGGCGATATGGGGCGCTCCTATGCCTATGTCGTTGACAAGCTTGCAGATGGTGGTGGACAGGCACAGGTCCGCCTGAGCCTGTTTGCATCAGCAGGCGTTCGATACTCCGTTCTTATGGTCACCCATTACGCTCCTGGAGTTGATGAGACAGGTCCCTTCTTCGTCCGGTTGGGGGGGATAACGGGCTATGACCTCGTCATGCAGTCAATTTTAAAGCGAGTACATTAAATCAATGGGAGGGGATGGCGTTTGTTTTCTTTAGCGACGTGTCACTTGCTTCGTAATCTTTAACAGTCTCCTTGGCGGTACGACTTGTAAGCTTGTTCTTGGGGCATGCAGATCTTGTTGCTGACGGATGATGTTTTGTTGCTGCGTGCAAGCCGTTTTAAACCCAATATCCGAGGAGCGCTTTCATGAATGCAATACAGGACAAGGCTGCGTTTTTGCTGCCCGACATATCGACAGGTGATGATCGCTGGTCAAAATTGATGGCATTGGCTGATATGATGGAGATCGACGAAGCTGACCGGTGCTCTGACAATAACCAATGGAAAATCCTCGCTTACCCTGCGCAAGGATGGCCGCATCAGTGTCAAAGGGGTTTCGATTACTCAGCAGGCAGAGCGGTCTATTGCTCTCGATGCGGCCGTTATCGATCTAAATTGACGATCTGTTTATGTGGCAGGTTGAAAACAAAACACCGTTTGCTGCGCTCGGCTATTTCGCGCGGGATCGTGCAGGTTTGGAGCATTGGACTGTAGCAGTTCGTGCACGGTTTCACATTCTCACACATCAGTTGAACTCTTTGATGGACGATCAAGGTGAAATCCGAATCAAGCCGGAATACGCGGATAGCGAAAGACTAGAATTGCAGGCCGATGCGGACTTCTGCGCTTTCAAGCCAAAGACCGATGTGCTTTTGGCCGGTGAGGCGCGCGCGCGCGCTGGCTACGAGGTTAATAAGGTCGAAGTCGGATTCGATCTGGCTGGACGTGGCAAACGTGCAATGGTTTTCGGCAAAAGACAGTTGCGCCAGAAGGCTGGAAAACTGGACCTGGAAGGGTATGAAGCGTTCAAATCTTGTCCTTTGAGTTGGAGGCATAGCCTCGGCGGTGCGGACTTTCTCAACCTCGATGCAGACCCCAATGAGGATAATCCGA
Source organism: Agrobacterium vitis (assembly GCF_037039395.1). Taxonomy (NCBI): domain Bacteria; kingdom Pseudomonadati; phylum Pseudomonadota; class Alphaproteobacteria; order Hyphomicrobiales; family Rhizobiaceae; genus Gillisella; species Gillisella vitis. The sequence goes on from NZ_CP146242.1 coordinate 2,840,885, forward strand.
TAGGGATGGGTTGGACATCGAAATGGCCAAACATTCCTGATGGTACTGAAGTTGACTTGCCGTTGATTGAAAATCCGGAAGGGTTCATTGATGCTGGCCCCTTGCCTGCGCCGATTGGCTTCGGCGCAATCCAACCGTCCTGGCAGCCACGGGCATCTCATGCTGGAACCTATGACGAAGCTTGGCGAAAATATGAAGCGCCCTTGTTGCCATCCGACTTCTCCGAGCAATTTTATCAGGTGGCACCGGCTGATCAAATATTCGATCTGAAAGGCGGCGAGTCAGGGCGCATCCTTGGCATGCATGAGGAAGGCGATTACGGTTTTCGTCTGCCACAGGTGATTATGGATTGTAGCACCTGGATCAGAGGCCAGAAAGTCGACACAAGACCAAGGTTGATTTCGGTCCTTGTCAATGGTTCCGAAAAGACACTTGAAATGGTGTGGAACACCAATCTGCCGTGTCCGACCGGTGATATGTCGGTTTCTCACTGCCGGGTTCATGTCAAACAGATGGCCGGGGTTGAGCGATGACCGCTTTTGCCCAGGTGTACGGTCTTGGTCTTTGTTGCCCTTTGGGCAAAAATCTCACCGATGCGTCCGAGGCCTATGCGGCAAACGACCATAACTTTATAAAGTCTGAAAAAGGACCCGTGGGGGCGGATGGCGCACCCATCACGCTTTCCTGTGTGATGCCCTTTGAGGATGTCCGGAATTTTGAAGTGAGACTACAGCGGCTTTTCGCAGGCGCTGTCGACGATTTGGTTAAGGCGCTCGATCTCAGCTACAGCGCGGCTTCGATGCGTCTTGTCGTGCCCCGCTGGCTGGCTGGGCACAAGATCGGGCAAGAACTGGCGACATGGATTGTCGCGACTTGGCCCACTCTGTTCACGGATGTCGCCTTGCTTGCTGATGGTGACACTTTGGCCGTCTATGAACTGGTCAAGGGATTGCAGGAGATCACCGAGGGGCAGATCCCTGCCTTGGCTATTGCTGCACTTGATAGCTATATGGATGCCGAACTCCTCGACATACTCGCGATAAGCGACCGTATTTATAAGCGCGGTACGCCCCATGGTCTCGTGCCCGGTGAGGCAGCGGTGATTGTCATGCTCGGTTCAAGTGCGACATTCCCCGATGCGTCGCCCATTGGCACGGTAAGATCGGCCTTCAACGGATTTGAGGCTGAAAATCTTTCGGAACCGCAAGGCATCATTGGCAGAGGTCTCGCCAGGCCGCTGCGTCAGGCTTTTGAAGCCTTTCAGCCGGATCGGTTTCTGGTCGATCTGAATGGCGAACGGTGGCGCTCGGAAGACCTTGGCTTTGCGCTTTCGGGGGCGCTCATTCCTGACAGGTTGCTCTCGGACTTTGAAACACCTCTCTCGAATACCGGTGACTGCGGCGCCGCCAACGGCTTGGTGATGACAGCATTTGCTTTGTGCTCGCCTGCGGACACGATCGACCACGATGTTTTCGCAGGCGATGACCACGAACGACGGCCCAGCCTTTCGATCCTATCGACTTCGCATTTTGAAGGCCCGCGCTGTGTCATCGCGCTTGAGCGCTACGGAAGGGAGAACTGAGCCATGCAGGAAACTGTCTCGATTAACGGTTTGACACTCTGCCATAAGCATTCCGATGGCTGGGTTCGCTCAACTCTTCCGGATGTGTGCAAAAGCCCGGATAAACCGGTGCCTTACACCAACACCGCCTATGCCCGTGATCTCGCCAAAGGCACGACCACGGTATTCTCTCACGGTGGTGCCATGAATGGCATCAAGGGCTCTGAATTCTATCGCTCCTTCGGCGATGAACCCGGCAGCGGCGGCGGCGTCAAATCCGGCGTGCACCTGGACCGGGCAACATGGCTCTCCTGGTCGCCGAACGTGTTTATGGAGGGGCGTAATGTCACGCGGTTGACGGATCGCATGTTGCTGAACAAGGGCAATACGATCTCGGCGGGTGGGTATTTTACGGGAGATATTAAAGACGAAAAGAACAAAGATCTTTTAGAGGAGTTTTGCAAGGCCGCGTGCGAATGTCTGGCGGCTGGAACGATGAACCAACGTTGCGTGGCGGCGAAGCTAAAGGAATGGGCCAAGGCCAACGGGAAAAATGTTTATCCAGAGGCTACCTATATTCGGAGCGGTCCAGAAGGTGAATGGCGTCTATTGGGGGAGCGCGCTGACGGCAGTTTGCGTACAAGCCGTCCGAAGGGATCACGTGCACCAGATATAACTGACCGCGATAATCAAGCGATCGTCGAAGGTAAGCTGAGCAATCCCAACACCGGTTTCAAAGATAGATATAACCCCGGCCAGGAGGATGATTATGAAGAAATGGCAGATCAAAACAATCTTACTTTCGAAAAGGTAGATTTTGACGACTGTGATTGTGATGGAAAAGGCAGATCGAAAGAGGTTCGAAAAAAAGAAGCAGAGCAGGCAGCGAAAGACGTGAGTGTTGCGCAAGCATTGATGTCGATAGCCAGTTTTACTGCAAGAAGAAATCCGGTTGGTCTGTTTCTGGACATGCTTTTTACAGCTTCACCTGCTTATTAAATCCGGGATGATTGAGGGGAATTCAATGCAATGACTGATATCCACGCTGCCGATAAAGTCGAAATTAATAATTTTTCCGATTTTGATAAAATATATTTATCAGAGGGTGAGTACAAGGACGTAGTCTTCGGATTTGCCGCAAATTTTTTCTATGAAGGGGGCTCAACGAAAGAAGGGCGTATTCGGGGTAATAAACTATTGTCCCGATATCGTGATTTATTTCCTAGAGAAGTTAACCACTTTCATCCGTTTGGTGCGCGACGTCGCCGAAAAATCGATAAAATCGATCCAATTGATTACTACAATAAGTCTACGGATAAAATTTCCGACGCTGAAACCTATGGAGCCGGATTATACGGGTTTAACGCAGAATTCCATGTAAATGGAGCGACTCCATATACGATAGGAAACGTCGGGTCTTCAAAATTCAAGCGGTGGTCATATGTGGATGCTTATTTCCGTGCATCCTGGGTGGAGGTTCAAGGCTACGAGTTCTTGCTAAAGACGTTGTTGTCATGGCTTGATATTCTCAAGCCTAGTCACGGAACATTTGGCGTCTCGGTGCTGTTCGATACCGGCGGTTTTACCAGTCGTCAATGCGCGCTTGCCTTTCCTATTTTCACAAGATTTCCGGGTATGGATGTGCCTCGTCTCGGCACCTGGACTATCAAAGGTAGAGAAGAGAAGGACAAACGCTGGATCAGAACCATAAATTGGCTCACCATTCTCGATGACGCATTCGTCGAAGAACTAGGTGGATTGTCTCATGTCGAGGCGGAGCTTGGTGAAGATTGCCCGATTCACAAATGGAATGGCGGCATCATCATTCAGGCGGGTGCCGAACCACAGCTCGGTGACGTCAATCGTGGTGATGTCCCTGAAGCTTATCGGAAAGTCGCACGGGTTACAAAGCCAATTAGGTTCGACAATTTCGTACCGAGCACAATCAGCATCATTGAGGCACCTAAACCATTCGACCACCATGAAGAAACCGTAAAATGGTTTCGTCGCTTTGACTGAAACAGGCGCCCCTCGGTGTAAAGCGCACCATTTTCCTGGGGGAAATCACTTGGACTCAACGGATGTTTTGTGTGACAGCGAAAGACTGGAGCTTCCTTGATGAGATTGGTTTAGCATCCGAGCGCGGTGTTCCAATGTTGCGCTTCGGCTTTTATATCGATTTTGCGCTGCAAAAGGCGACGAGCCTTGAGACACGGCGGGCGATGGCTGATGTCATCTTAGAGTATAAATCGATATTCGCTGACAAGGTGACGCATTATATACCTGATGGTGCCCGCCGCCTTCATCCACTCACCGAAATTGATTATAATCGATATATTATGGAGCGGGCAGAAAAGCCCGATAATGTCGAGGAAGATGATTGTTTTGAAGCTTCTCTGTTTGGTTATCCAGAAGGTGGTGATCTTGATAATCCGACTATTTATTACGCGGAGGCCATTGGAAATACAGAGGCGCGCGAGTTCTCCCGAATTGGAATTTACCTTCCTGCAAGTTGGCCAGAACAGGTCGGCTATGAGAGTTTTCGATCGCTTATTTTAGGGTGGTGTGAGAAGCTAAAGCCGGCTTATGGCACCGCTGGCCTGTCAATTTTCTTCAATGAAGGACGTCAAGGTCTTTCTGACCGACTTCTTGCCTTCCCGATAGCGAAGCGCTTTCCGGGACTGGACCTGCCCGAGCAATCGCGTTGGTATGCTCGGATGAACCGTTTGCGCAGGCGAGCAATCAGGACGGTCAATTGGCTCACATTTATAGATGATGATTTTGTAACCGAACTTGGCGGCAGGACTAAGATCGAAAAAGACGTAGGCGATCTCTGTGCTTTATATCCATATGCTGGAGGGATCGTTGTTCAAGCTGGGGAAAGGCCTGAACTCGGTGATTTGAATAAGGGACAGATCCCAGAAGCCTACCGAAACGTCTCCAGAGTTCTCAAGCCTATTCGCTTTGATGAACATCAACGACCTCTTATCGATGCGCCGCGACCACTGGACTCTTTGGAAGAGACGCAAAAATGGGTTCGCCGATTTGATGAGTGACGCAATCAGGCTTCCGGCAGCCTCTTCCTCGTTGTTCCAGTTGGCGCTATAGCGTGGCAATTGAAGTTCCCGAAGCATGGCCTATTCGGATACGGGGCCTCGGCAGCGCTGTAACCTTAGCCGTCGAAACACTGATATTATGGGCAAAAAACATCTTACGCCTGAGATTGCCGATGAATTGGACAAAGTCGAACTGACACACAACGGCTTTGTCATTTCTCGAATCGGTTTTGCGCTTGAACTCTATTTTCTAGGCGGCGAGAGGGTGGAAACCCGTATGGCGCTTTGTCAAATGCTGCGTGATTACCAGCTTATCTGCGCGACGATCTTCATGAGGTTCAGAATGCCCCAATGCGCGGTAATGAACTCGCCTTCGACTTTCAGCACATCGATGACGTCGAATGTTATGCGCCGTCCGGTTGGCGGGATGCCGTTAAAGGGGCCGGAATGGGTAACGGAATAGACCTTGCGGGTGGTGACGAGGTCGCCTTCGGCGGTCTGGAAATCGATCTCGCAGACCGGTTCTGAGAAGGAGGCGTGGAACGCACGGTAGAATGTCCGCACGCTGTCGCGATCGGGGGCGAAGCCGGGCGTGGGTGTGTGGTCGATGAAATCTGGATGTATCAGGGCATCGAAGACGGCGTAATTGCCGCCGACCTGAACCTCTTCAATGAGTTTTCTGACAATCGCCTTTTTATGGTCGCTCATAATTCTTGCCTCTGTTCAGTTTAACGGGGAAATGTGCCGTGGAAGGCGGAGGCGTCGACAGGGCGGCGCGGGCTTGGTGTCTCGCGTCCGCGCAGCGCCTCGGGAAGCTGGTCGGCACTTGCGCGTCGTCCGATCGCGATGACCACCTGCATGGCATATCCCTCGGGCATATTGACCGCTTCGGCGGTCTTTACCGGGTCGATGCCGCCCATGGCATGGGTGGACCAGCCCTTCAGATGGGCCTGGAGAGCGAGATAGCCCCAGGCTGTTCCCGCGTCGAAGGTGTGGCCGGGATTGGGCACCTCCGCATCGCTGCCTGGTGGAATGAGAGTTGTCTTTGTGGTGATGACGATCAGCGCTGCCGCATGTTGCGCCCAGACGCGGTTTCCTTCCCAGAGCGCCGCGATGACCCCATCAAATTGCGGTTCTCCGCGAAAGCTGTAAATAAAGCGCCAGGGCTGGGCGTTCAGGCCGGAGGGTGCCCAGCGCGCCGCCTCCAGCACGCCAAGCAGATCCTGTTCTGAAATCGTCTCTTCGGTGAAGGCGCGGGGAGACCAGCGATCCACGAAGAAATCTTCGATTGGGTGATCCGCTGTGCGGGAGTTTGTCTTTACATCCATTATTGAACCTGCTCTCTTCTAGTTACCAGTCGCGCCAGGCTATGGTGCGGCGGTAAGCGGCGCAAGAAAGGGAGCGAGAAATTACCTGGTAACCCTGAGGTAACCGGGCAATCGTTTAACGTGATGGAAACTCTGGAAAACAACCTGGAAAATTGCCCCATACGCGATGTGCTTCACCGCGTCTCCGACCGCTGGAGCATGCTGATCGCTCTGCACCTTGAAGGGGGAACGCTGCGGTTTTCAGAGCTGAAGCGATGCATTCCCGATATTTCGCAGCGGATGCTGTCGCAGACGCTCCGGCGATTGGAACTGGATGGCCTTGTCGAACGCCGGGTCTATCCGGTTGTCCCGCAGCGGGTGGAATATGACCTCACTCCGCTTGGGCGTTCCTTGTTGGTGCCGTTTCATCTGATGAAAAATTGGGCCGAGGCCAATCATGCAACGATCCGCAAATCCAGATCGTTGGGACGTGATCGTTAAAAAGCATCGGCTTGTGGCGAATAGATCGATTAAGCGATGGGTCGCTGGTTCTTAAGGTTTCATGCGCGTATGACCGGTTGAATGCGCCGCTAAAAGCTTGGGACTATCGCTCCTCAAGGACCGCTCGGTATGGGCGCGGTTAGAGCGGAAGCCAATTGCGAAAACGGGTGAATTGTGGGGCGGAGCTTCGCGCTGCTTTTGCCGCGAGCTGTGGCTGCCTCTCATTTGAAAATACGCAAAATCTTGTTATTGCTCATTAATATCCAAGGCCCACCCTTGGAGACAAAGTCGCTCGCGCCGGTTACGGTGGGCGAAATCCTGATTTTTTGGTCTCTTGTGACGCTGAATGACTTTTTTTGGGTTGAAAAAAACAATCAAAAATTACAGTTACAATTCAGGGTAGTTTTACGCTTTACTGACTGCTAATTTTCGCGCGCAATCCTTAAACCTCCCAGGATTAACGAGGCGAATTATGAATGAAATTGTAAAACTTATTAGCAAGCATAATGATGTGAGAACGGGTGCTATTAACCTGATCGTCAGTGAAAACCGGATGTCTCCGGCCGCTTTGGCCGCTCTGAGTTCCGACCTTGCGTCCCGCTATGCGGCGCCATTTTATGCCGGTACCGATATTTCCCAGGAAATCGTCTCGATTACCGAGCAGAAGGCCAAAAAGCTTTTCAATGCCGAATATGTGAATATTTCCCCGATTTCCGGCAGTGCGAGCCTTATGGCGGTTGTGTTCGCGCTGACCTCACCGGGCGACAAGGTCGGACGTGTGCCGCCTTTCTTTCCAGGTGGCGGCTATCCCTTCAATTACGAAGTGTTTGACCGGGTTTCCTTGCCGCTTCCGTTCGATGACGATGAGTGGCAGCTTGATCTGGAAGCTACTCTTGAGTTGCTGGAACGGGAAAAGCCCAAACTCGTCATCCTTGGCGCGTCGATCTTTACCGTCCCCATGCCGGTGCGGGAAGTGGCCGATCTGGTGCATAGCTATGGCGGCATCGTCGCCTATGATGGCTCGCACAGCCTTGGCCTGATTGTTGGCAAGCAGTATCAGGACCCGCTTAACGAGGGTGCCGATATTCTGTTTGGCTCGACCCACAAGACATTCCCCGGTCCGCAGGGCGGCATTATCGTTACCAACAACAAAGAATTGAACGACCGCATCGACATCGTCTCCAATTTCACGCCATTGAACGGGCCGACGATGATTTGCAATCCACATCTGGCGCGCATTGCCTCGCTGGGCATCGTCATCGATGAAGTGCCGTGGGAGCGTTACGCCGAGCAGGTGGTGAAGAATTCGCGCGCCTTTGCCAACACGCTGCAAGCCAAGGGCTATGAGATGCGGGGCCAGTCCACCAGGAGGTTCTCGGAGTTATCCTATTGCCACCAGGTGCTGCCCAAGCTCGACCGGCAGATGGGCCAGGGATATCGTGACAAGTTGAAGCAGCATAACATCCATGTGGATGGCTTCATGCGGGTTGGCACGGCGGAAATCACCCGTCTTGGCTATGTCGAAGCCGATTGCACCCGCATTTCTGAAATCATGGCCGAGATCGTCTCCAGCAATCAGAATGTCATTCCCTCGCTTCGCCATGAAGTCGTCGAGATGAATGCCAACCACCAGCACATTGTCATGTGAGTTTGATTTTCCCTTCCTGTCGAACGGTTGGGAAACAAGTTTTCCAGAAAAGCAACCATGAAACGTAACAGGCCTGTCCGGTGCGATCCGGACCGGACAGGCCTGCTCTGAACCTCATATTTCTTCCGAACCCAATATTTTCTAGGGGGTCTTTATCGTGTCTTCGAAAAACATTTCGGCACCAGCCGAAAAAATCGTCAATCCCGGAAGCGTCAGCCAGACTGTCTATGATACAATCATCATCGGCTCCGGCTTCGGCGGCAGCGTCGCCGCCCTTAGGCTATGCGAGGCCTTCCAGAAGGTTGATCGTCCCAAGGGTGCCAGCAAGCCTGTGCTACTTTTGGAGCGCGGCAAGGACTGGTGGGGCAATCTGACAGGCCAGCCAACCACTGCGCCGCCGTTTAGCAACTATCGCCAGCCGGATGGCCGCGCTGGATGGATGACGAATGTCGAGCCGTTCGGTACGCCGCAATCCCCACCGGATACCTATGGCCAGGCAGAGGATTTGGGTGACGAGACGGCCAACTTCAATACGATGACCACTTATGCGCAGCGTCCTATCCCGGTCTATCCCGGCCTGGTCGAGACGCTTACCGCTTTCCAGGGCCCGGTGCCGACCATGACCGCCATTGTCGGCGCAGCGCTGGGCGGCACGTCGCAGGTCTATAACTCGTTCTTCCAGAAGCCGTCGCAACTGGCCTTCACCCTGGCCTTCCGCGACCCGGAAAATCTGGATTCCTATGACAAGGTGCTGCTGTCCTATGGCGAACTGGCGCAGCATTACGACACCGTTGAGCAGATGATGGGGCCGAAAACCATTGATGCCAAGGAAAACAAGGTGTCGGTGACGGTGCCGGTGAGCAGCGATGCGGACCTGACGGTCTCCTATCCGCTCAAGGACAGCCCGCCCTATCTCTCTACCCGTAGCTTCAGGGCGCAGGTCGCGAAGATCGATGAGGTCGTCAAGTCGGGCACTGTTGAAACGCCGATCCAGTCAGTCACGCTGGAATATACCAAGTTGGCGCTCGACTGGGGCGTGGTCTGCAAGGAAGTCAATGCCGAAATGCTGCCGTCCGCCATCATCGGCGAAATGTGGTATGGCATGAACAGCTATTCGGTCTCGACCAAGCCATTGGGCAAAAAGGAATTGCTGGGCGTCAAGAAGGCGCTGGACCAGAACTACCTGAAACAGGCCAAGGAAACCGGCCTGCTTGACATTCAATGCCTGAGCAATGTCACCAATGTCTACCAGGATCTGAGCTCCAACAGTGTGAGCCCGGTTTATGTCGTCACTGTCGAGGAGATCTCGCCAACCGATGTCGCCAATCCGACATCGGTGACCTATCGGGCGAAGAACGTGATCTTCTCGGCTGGCTCCATGCATACGGCATCGATGCTGCTGGAATATTCTAACAACCCCAATCCGCAAGCGCCTGACACCAATGGCCTGCCAGCGCTGAGCAAATATGTTGGCCAGTTCTGGGGCCAGAATGGCGACGTCACCGGCACCCAGGACATGAGCTGCAAGACGCGGCCTTCGGATGGTGGTCCCGGCTCGACCGATGCGTCCTTCTACTTCGTCAAGGACGAAAGCCTTGATGGCATCACCCTTCCGGACGACAAGCTGGAGGCGGCCTTCAATCAGTCGATCGACTACATGAAGAGCAATAATTCGGCATCTTTCATTCGCCTCATGCTTTATCCGGCCTGGTTTGACGAAGCCGACAATCTGCAAAACACCTATAATATGTCGGTTTGCTACGACCCGGCGCCGGGCTATTTTGACGTGAATTCGGCATCGACCAACACTTCGGGCCGCAAGACCTATAGCCTGTATTATCCCAATACGCCGGTGGCGGGTTCGAAGCCTTCCCAGGTTGGTGCCGGCAGTTCCGGCGTGCTGGATTCGGTCAATGCGCTTACCACGGTGCTGACCGAATGGGGTGAGATCAATGCCAGCACGGAGGGTGAAAGCCTGATCCGGCGCAACGGCCATCTCTCCTATCGCGGTGCACTGCCAGCACTGGCATCGACCGGGCAGTACCACGCCCGGGTCTTGGAAGGCTGGAACTCCAACACGGTGAAGGAGGAGTTCGTGGTGGCCTATGGCGTCACGGCCCATCCGCTCGGCGGCTGCGTGCTGGGTAAGGCCTGCGACAAACACGGCCAGCTCTTGGCGGCCGACGAGAAAACGGCGGTACCAGGCCTCTATGTGGTTGATGGTTCTCTGATTCCCGGCTCCACCGGTGCCGCTACCCCGGCCTGGACCATTGCCGCCGTGGCCGAATATTGCATGACGGAAATCACCAAGAAGATCGTCAGCCCCACGCAACATTGAGCCGCCCCGTCCACAGTGAAAGCTGACGGGTAAGCAATACTGATAGAGTTTGTCAGGGAAAAGTGGAACCCGGTTTTCCCGAAAAGACAAACGAAAACAAGAGTAGCTAGAGTCTGTCTGGTTCAATCTGAACCTGACAGAATCTAGCATGATAAAGGGCCGTGTGTTTGATGAAACACACGGCCCTTTTGCCATTTTCAGCCGTTTTTCATGTCTTCTGGCCAAAGAAAAAGGCCGGAAAAACCGGCCTTTCGCAAAATTACAGAGGACGCTTAACGCTCGCGGCGCTGGCCGCCTGCACCGGCGCGGGCCGGGCCGTCCTGACGCGGACGGTCGGGGCGGCGGGCCGGGCGGCCATTGGCCGGCTTGTTGCGGTTGGCCGGGCGGGCAGAACGCTGTTCGCCACCATCGCCTTCTTCGCGCGGGCCACGGCCTTGCGGACGGCCATCCTTGCGGGCCGGGTTGCCATGGTTGCGGTTTCCAGCACCTGCGCCAGCGCCGCCACCACCTGCACGGCGGGTCGGACGGGCAGGGCGACCACGGTCAGCCGGAGCTTCCCCGCTGGCGACAGAAATTTCGATACCCATCAGCCGCTCGATGTCGCGCAGCAGGCGGGCTTCGTCGGGACCGCAGAATGCAATCGCGATACCATCGCGGCCAGCACGGGCGGTACGGCCGATGCGGTGGACATAGGCATCCGGCACTTCCGGCAGGTCATAGTTGAACACATGACTGACAGCCGGGATGTCGATGCCGCGGGCGGCGACGTCGGTGGCGATCAGCGTACGGATCGAACCATCGCGGAAACCCTTCAGGGCGCGCTCGCGCTGGCCCTGGCTCTTGTTGCCGTGAATGGAGGCAACCGAGAAACCGGTGATTTCCAGATGCTTCATCAGCTTTTCAGCGCCATGCTTGGTGCGCAGGAAAACGATGGAGCGGCCATCGGGATGATCGGCAAGGGTCTTCTTCAGCAGCTCGGTCTTGTGGTTCTGGCCGTTGACGAAGTGAACATACTGTTCGACCTTGTCGGCGGCCTTGCCCGGAGGCGACACTTCGACGGTGACCGGGTTGTTGAGGAAGCTACCGGCCAGATCGGCAATCGCCTTCGGCATGGTGGCCGAAAACAGCAGGGTCTGGCGCTTGGCCGGAACCATTTTGGCAATCTTGCGCAGATCGTGGATGAAGCCCAGGTCGAGCATCTGGTCGGCTTCGTCCAACACCAGATGGGTGACGGCGCGCAGCGAAATCGCATTGCGGGAAATCAGGTCCAGCAACCGGCCCGGGGTGGCGACGAGAATGTCGGTGCCACGTTCCAGCTGAAGCTGCTGCTTGTTGATCGATGCGCCACCAACCACCTGGTTGATCTTGATCGGGGTCTTGCGGATGAAGGACCGCAGATTGTCGCCGATCTGGTTGACGAGTTCGCGGGTCGGGGCAAGGATCAGCGTACGGGTGGTGCGATTGTCGGGACGGCGTTCGTCCTTCATCAGCAACTCGATGATCGGCAGGCCAAAGGCAGCGGTCTTGCCGGTGCCGGTCTGGGCAAGGCCAATCAGGTCGCGACCGGCCATCACCACCGGAATGCCCTGCGCCTGGATGGGGGTAGGGGTCTCGAAGCCAAGCTGGGTCAGCGTGGCGACAACAGTCGGCGAGAGGCCAAGTTCGTTAAAACTGGTCAATTCATAAACCTTTCGGGGCGCCAAGACGTGAGAGCCACGATCGCCTCATTGCGATTATAGCGGTCTTTGGCGTCAAGAACCCCGCGTGAATTGGGAACTTGTAAGTTGGAAACGACTTTCGGTGCGTTTGACCGCTGATGCGGTCATATATGAAGCACCCATACCTTTTTTGCATGACAGTGCCGAAATAGGCAAAGCCGGAATGCAGTGGCGCGCTCACGCGGCGGCCGGAAGGCTGAAAGCTTGCGCCGCTTTTGCGCGTTCTGCGGCCAAATGTCAAGCGCCCGCCCGTCGTGGACGGGGCGGGCGCTGAATATTTATAGTTACACCGCGTTCGGGTGACTGGCGGCAGATCCGTTACCGGGGGCAGACCTGAACGCGGTAGCTGTCACCCCATTCATCGTAGCGTCGCTCGAAGTGGCAGGGCGCCGCATAGACCGGACGATAATAGGTCCGATAAACCGGTGGGGGCGGTGGTGGCGGGTCGTAGGACCGGTAATAGCGCGGTCCTCCATCTATTCCGTTGACGATGGCGCTGCCGACGATGCCACCGACGGCACCGGCTGCGACGCCACCCCAGAAACGGTCATCGGCCTTTGCGGCAGGGGCCGTCGCCAGCAGCGAAGCGCCTACCAGAGTGGCAACAAGGCCCGCAGACATACTCATGCGAAATACGGACATGGCTTGATCCTTTCAGAACTTTTTCTCCGAAGAGAATGGTATGAAGATGATCCTGAAACCGGGCAGATTGATGATGGAATTGTGGAGCCAAGATTAAATTATCGTCATTTAAAGCGATCGATGCCACAAGGGTAAATGGCATAAATTATTGAGATTAAATAATATTTTCTCAAGCTTGCGGCTGGCGCGCCGTCTCTCTGCCACAAAGACCGGGTGCTTTGATCTGTCTTGTGCGGGTTGCTCCGCCTGCTGGTAAAAAGCTTTGCGAAACAGGAGATTGACGGGATATTTTTCGGTTAGGCGCTTTGTTTTGTGTTTTGCCTGGTGATAGGGTTGTTTCAACAGCGGACAAGGACACGGAGAGGTTCATCCGTGATGCAGGCGGCTCGGGCAATAAAGGGGATTCCATTGCCGATAGAAGGCGGATTGCTCACCATAGCGTGCGAGAAAATCGCCAGGCTTGATGTGCCCGCTTTCATCAAGGATAGCGAGCTTCGTTTCGTTGCCGTCAATCCCGCCTTTGTCGCATTTTTCGGGGCGGATCTGGGAGAGCTTCTCGGCCGCCGGGCAGGGGAGCTGACGGACCGCCCGGAAGATCTGGCCTGGGAAGATGTCGAGCGCCGGGCGCTGGTGTTTGCGGAAGAGCATCTGGCCCTTTGTTTCGATCATAGCGGTCGCCAGCATTGCCGGGTGCAGATCGAGCGCTTCATCACCGAAGATGAAATGCCCTATGTGTTCGGGGTGTTTCGCGAGCGGCCCGGCCGGGTCAAGAACCGGGGCTGGAAGAAAGAGCCGCTGCCAGCCGGGGCCCAGATGCCTTCTGCCATGGTTGACGTTTCCAGAGGTGCCGCTTCTCAAGGCAGGAGTGCCGACATTGGTCATGGGGCGCCTGGTGCCTGCCTGCCAGCCGATTATGCCATGCTTCTCGATCTCATTCCGCTTGGTGTGCTGCTTCTCGATTCGCAGCTCGATATTGTCTATTTCAACACCAGCTTCTCCAGGATGTTCGGTGAGACAGCGGTCGAGCTGAAGACCGGCATGAATTTCCAGGCGGTTCTCGATGTTATCGGACGTGCGGGCGGCGATGGGAGTGGTGAGGATATTTCCGGACAATTCCTGGCAGCGTCGATAGACGAACCAGAGCCATCCCAGATCGCCATGCCGAACGGGAGGGTGATTTCGGCCCGGGGCAACCGGCTGGAAAACGGCCAGTTTTTGCTGCTCTATACCGATGTCACCGAGGCGCAGACCTATGAGCGCGAAGGCACTCTTTACCGTGCAGCGCTGGAAAATGTGCCGGAGCCGGTTTTTCTGCGCGATGGCGACCGGCGTCTGGTGTTTGCCAATGCCGCTTATGAGCAAATGCTGGGCGGCGACCGAACCCGCTTTTATGGCTTGCGCGAAGATGAGATGTTTCCCGCCGAAGGCGATGCCCTGCGCGAGGAGAATATCGAGATCCTGGAAACCGGATGCGCGACGGAGCGCGAACAGCTGATCATCATGCCCAACGGCGACACCGTGCCCTTGCTGACCAGCCTGAAGCGGATCGAGACGAAGGATGGCGCGCCTTATATCGTAGGGACATTGGCGGATGTTTCGCTGCTGAAGATCGGCGAGCGACAATTGCGCGAAGCCAAGGCCCATGCCGAAAAGCTCTATGACGATATAGAGGCCATCTTGCGGACCATGCCGGTCGGGGTGATCATCCTCGATGCGGATCAAACCTTGAGTTTTTCCAACCTCATGGCACGCAATATGGTGTGCTGGCCTGAGGACAAGGCGATGACCGGCACAAGTTTCGCGGACTATCTGCGCCACGCCCATGCCAATGGCTGGCCACTCAAGTCCGACGATGACGCCAGCCCCAATCTGGCGAGTTCTGACCCGGCCAGCCCTGACCCAGTCAGCCCTGAAACGGAAGCCCTGATCGCCGCCTATAGTCTTGAATTGCGGACATTGACGGCGGCGCGGCAAACCGAGGTGACGCTTTCGGATCGCCGGCATATCGTGGTGACGGCATCGCCGCTGGACGATGGCCAGATCATGCTGACTTTTTCCGACTATACCGAGCAGCGCTTGCGCGAGCGCGAGATAGACGAGGCGCGTGCCCGGCTGCAGGATGTCGGCAAGCTGCTGGAAGAGGCGACCCAGCACATGGCCCAGGGGCTGTGTGTTATCCAGAAGGATCGTATCCTCTATCGCAACGATAAATTGGCGGAAATATTGAACGTGTCGCCGCAACTGGTGCGCACGGGGGCAGATTGGCGTCAGCTTTTCGATCATTGCGCCGAGCGGGGCGATTTCGGCGACAATCCAAAAGGGTTCCTCGACCGGATGCGCTCAAGGCTGTCTGTTGACACTTCCGCCAGCGTCGTGGTGCAGCGGCGCGATGGTGCCTGGCGCAGCATCGAGGCGATTGTCAGCGCCGAGGACCGCTGGCTGTTCGTGATCAGCGATGCCAGCGAGGCGAAGCAGCGTGAGGCGGAACTGACCACGCTTGCGGCGCAGGCCGAGGCGGCGGACAAGGCCAAGTCGCGGTTCCTGGCCAATATGAGCCATGAAATCCGCACGCCGATGAGCGGCGTGCTGGGCATGACGGAATTGCTGCTGTCGTCCAATCTCGATGCGCGGCAAAAGACCTTTGTGGATGTGATCGTCAAATCCGGGCGCTCGCTGCTGACCATCATCAATGACATCATCGACTTCTCGAAGATCGATGACGGCAGTCTGTCCTTGCGGTCGGCCCCTTTCGATCCGCTGGCGGCAGTGGAGGATGTGGTCACCTTGATGGCCGGGCGTGCCGCGGAAAAGGATGTGGACATCCTGGTGCGCGGTCAGGGCAGGCTGACCCATATGCTGGCGGGCGATGCAGGTCGGTTCCGCCAGATTCTCACCAATCTGTTGGGGGAGGCAATCCGGGCCACCGACAGAGGCCATGTGCTGGTCGATCTCGGTTTGCGCCATGAAGAGCCGTATCTGGACATCGCGGTTCAGAGCCCCCGAGACCTCAGTAACGGGGTCCCGATGGCCGAAACGAGCAGCCGCGCCCGTGCGTGGCTGGTTCTGCGGATCGAGGATACCGGCCATGGCATGACGCCGGAGCAGTGCCGGATGGCCTTTACCAAGTTTTCCCAGATGAATGACGGGGCTTTGCATCATCGGGATGGGGCGGGGCTTGGGTTTTCGATTGCCGGTGGGCTTGTCGATCTGTTCGGCGGGACGATCGGGGTGGAAAGCGCACCTGGCCGAGGCGCCACCGTGACTGTCAACCTGCCCTTTGCAATGGCGGCTGAAAAGCTTCCGAGCCTTGCCGGCTTTCAGCTGCGCGGTGCCCGGGTCTTGGGTTTTGAAAGCAACGACATCAGCTGCGGCATTCTCAACGACCAGCTTTGCCGCTGGGGCTTCGATGGCGTGGCGGTCAACGATCCGGCGCTGGCGTTGGCCGTGCTGGAGCAGGCCGAGAACCAGAAAAGCCCGATTGAGGTGGTTGTGATCGATTGCTGCCGGCGCAGCGGCGGCGGACTGGATCTGGTGCGCAAGATCCGCAGTGACCGACGGTTCGATCCGTTGTCGATCATCCTGCTGGCGGCGGATGCCCCCTTCAATCTCGACAGAATGGCCGATGGGCTGAATATTCAGGCGCAGCTTACCAAGCCGGTGGGCGAAAATCTGCTGCGCAATGTTGTCATCGACGTGTTGCGCGGCGCGCGGCGGGGTGCAGCCTCCGGGTTCAGGGCGGAACCGGAGGCCGAGGCGCCCCCGATCTTGGACGGAGAGCAATCGGATCTGATGCGTTCGGGCGTGATGCAGCAAGAGCCAATCGATCTCCTGGTGCTGGATGCCGGTGAAGCGGAGCGTCATTTTTTCCATCAGGCCTTGCAGTCGCTGGGGGTTGGGCATGCCTGCGTGGAGGGGGAAAGCGAGGCGCTTACCCTCTGGCGCCAATGGCAGCCGGGCATGATGCTGATCGATCTCGTCGAGGATCGGGCGCGGGTGCTCGATATGGTCAGGCAGATCCGTGCCGAGGAAAGCCAGCAGCCACAGACCGCGCCGACCGTGCTGATCGGACTTGCAGGAGATCTTTCCACCTATGACAAGGCGGCCTGCCATAAGGCCGGTCTGGATGATCTCGTGCTCAAGCCCGTCAGCCCAGATCGTCTCCAGGACTGCATTGTCTACTGGTTGGGGGGATCAGCAGCGCAGACGCAGGCCATGGCAGAGGATCTCGGTGCGAGGCAGACGGCACTCTGACCGTGGGGTCGATCCGGCCGATGACGGCGTATCTGAGATTACGACGGCTCGGTTTTCGACCCGCATAGCATTTCCCGTTTGCCGGCAAAGCCGGGGCGGCGCTCCACGGTAAAGCCTGCGGCGATAAGGTTGCGGCGTACGAAACCGGCGGCGGCATAGGTGGCGAAGCGGCCACCGGATGTTGTCAGTTGATAGAGCCGCGTCATCAGATCCAGCGACCACATGGCGCTGTTGCGGGACGGGGCGAAACCATCGAGATACCAGGCGTCGAATGGGTCGGTCCAGGCTTGCAGCGAGGTCAGCGCGTCGCCGCAAACCACGATCAACCGGGTCTGGGCGTCGAGATCGAGCTGGACTTGACCTTGCGGCTCGTCCGGCCACAGCGCCAGCAAGCGGTGCCGCTCCGCATCGATTTGCGGCCAGCGCGACAGGGCACGGTCGATATCGGGGCGCGCCATCGGGTAAAGCTCAAAGGATATGAAGGTCAGATGTCCGCTCGGCATGCGCGTCGCCTGCCATTGGCGCCAGGTTTCCATGGCGTTCAGCCCGGTGCCGAAACCCAGTTCGCCGATGCGGAAAGAAGAAGCGTCGATCCAGCGCTGCGGCAACCCATTGCCTGTGAGGAAAACATGGTCGCATTCCAGGCGGCCATCGGTCTGGCAGTAAAAATGGTCGCCAAAGGCGGTGGAATAGGGCATATCGCCGTCCTGCCAGCTGAGAGGCTGGGTGTCCGCCGTTTCGGCGTCAGGCATCGGATCGGGATTGGAAGTGGAGTGGGTCATGAAGACAGGCGATAGGACGGCTTCGGTCTCCGGTCAACACTTGTCCCTGAAAGGCTCGTCCCATAGCCTCGCGGCAGATCTGCTGGTGGTCGGCGGCGGCATTATGGGCCTGTGGGCGGCGCGTTTTGCGGTTCTGGCCGGGCTGGATGTGGTTCTGGTCGATGGCGGTCGGGTGGCGGGTGGCGCCAGCGGCGGGCTACTGGGCGCGCTCATGCCCTATATGCCGGATAAATGGGATCGCAAGAAGCAGTTTCAGTTCGATGCGCTGCTGGCACTGGAAACGGAAGCGGCACAGCTTGAGGCGGAAACGGGCATCGGTGTGGGCTATCGCCGGTCCGGGCGGCTGATGCCCTTGCCCAAGCCGCATCTGCGGGTGATTGCCAAGCGGCATGAAAAAGACGCCGAAACCGCCTGGAAAACCGGTGATCGGCAATTTGCCTGGAAGGTTATCGACACCTCCCCGGCTGGCGATGGCTGGCCGGACAGTGCTGTCACGCAGGCCGGTCTGGTGCATGACACGCTGGCGGCGCGGGTGTCGCCACGCGGCTTGACGGCGGCGCTGAAGGCGGCCCTTGTTGCATCGCCGCACTGCCGGATCATCGAGGGTTCGGCAATCAGGGCCATTGATCCGGTCCGGCAATGGGCAGACTTGGCGGATACAAGCCGGATTGCCTTCGGCCATGTGATCGTTTCAGCTGGCGTCGGGAGTTTTCCACTGCTGGATGGTTTCAGCCCGACCGGTGTGCTGCCGCTCGGCATGGCAGTCAAGGGGCAGGCGGCATTGCTGAAGGCCGATGTCGATCCAGCCCTGCCGCTGGTCTATCTGGACGGCATTTATGCCGTGCCACATGAAGGCGGGCATGTGGCGATTGGCAGCACCAGCGAAAACCGCTGGGATGCCCCCTTTACCACCGATGACCAGCTGGAAACCCTGATTGCCAAGGCCCGGCGGCTGGTGCCGATGCTGGGCGACGCCCCGGTGGTGGAGCGCTGGGCCGGGCTGCGGCCCAAGTCGATAGACCGCGATCCCATGGTTGGGCCGCATCCCGATCATCCCAGGCTGATTGCACTGACCGGCGGTTTCAAGATCAGCTTCGGGCTGGCGCATAGCCTGGCGCAGCAGGCGTTACGGCCGATTTTCGGTGGCGAGATGGATATGCCTGAAGGTTTTACGCTTGCCCATCATCTGCAGATCGCCTCCCGTGTCCCTGATAAAGCCGTGGAACCGCCGTTGGAAAACCCGGTCGGTTGATAAACAGGCCTTAATATTCCCTTTAAAAATATTTCAAGCATCGAGCCTTGCGTAATCCGAGGCCGCTTCTCATCACCCTCCTGTGATCTCGCGTAAAAAGTGAACCTGATGCTCGGTCACTTTCGTCATAGTGTCATGCAAATCCCCTATCTGACTGCGCATGCGGACTGTCGGTCATCGTCGATTCGATTGTTCTGCATGACAGCGCCATGCGTTTGGCAGAATGCGGGCAAGGCGTTGTATCGATTTGAATATGTTGCATAAATCCACAAATCCGTTGGGGTTAAGGGCGCTTGCGACAGGATCACTTTGGTCCAGCATGCCGTAATGCAGAACTTAAGAAGATTTGCAGCGTTCCTGGCGCGTCTTTGCAGACGCTCGTCGCTGCTGGAGGCCACCCGCATGCGATATTCAATTTGCTATACACCGTCTGCGCGTGACCCGCTGTCGCTCGCAGCCGCCAGCTGGCTGGGGCGCAATGTCTATTCCGATGAGCCGGTCGAACATCCGGGACTGGGAGGGCTTGGCCTGCACGAGATTGCCTTTCATACGGCCTTGCCGCGTCGAAATGGGTTCCATGGCTGCCTGAAGGCGCCGTTTGCGCTGCATCCCGAGGTCAGCGAATCCCAGTTGCTGCGGGAGCTGATGCATTTTGCTGGCATTGTCGAGCCTTTCGCACTGCCGGGACTGGAAGTAGCGAGGCTCGGTGATTTTTGCGGCCTGACTTTGACGCATCCGTCCAACCAGTTGGACCGGGTGGCCGCGCTGGTGGTGCAGAATTTCGACCGGTTCCGTGCGCCGCTCAGCGATGCCGAAATTGAGCGCATGGCGCCCGAACGGCTCAGCGCGCCGCAATTTGCCAATCTTTACCGCTGGGGCGATCCGCATGTGCTGGACGAATACCGTTTCTATATGCCCCTGACCGGGCCTTTGCCGCTCAGCCACCGCGATCGCATTCACCAGGCGGCCACACAGTATTTCGCGCCATTGCTGCAAAACCCTGTCGTGTTTGCCAATCTGGCGCTGTTTATCGAGCGTGAGCCTGGCGCTCCCCTGGTGGTGCATTCGCTGCATCCGATGGGGCGGGTTTCGGCGCGCAAGAGCGCCTGATCTCACGATACTGTATGCCCTCTCGACAAAAAGGGCAGGGTTGCTTACCGTTTCTCGTCACAAGACCAGAAGGTAACAGCTATGCAGAGTGAAACCTATCCCCGCGATCTCATCGGTTATGGTCGCCGTACCCCCGATCCCCGCTGGCCGGGAGAGGCGCGTGTGGCGGTACAGTTCGTCATCAATTATGAGGAGGGTGGCGAAAGCTGTATTCTCGATGGTGACCCGGCCTCCGAAAATCTGCTGTCGGAAATCGTCGGTGCAGCGGCCTGGCCCGGTCAGCGCAACCTGAATATGGAATCCATCTACGAATACGGGTCTCGTGCTGGCTTCTGGCGTCTGCACCGGATGTTCACGGCCCTCAACGTACCGGTGACGGTTTACGGCGTCACGCTGGCCATGGCCCGCAACCCGGACGCCGTGGCGGCGATGAAGGAGGCGGGCTGGGAAATCGCCAGCCATGGCTATCGCTGGCTGGAATATAAGGATTTCCCCGAGGAGGTCGAGCGTCAGCATATTCTGGACGCCGTGCGCCTGCATACCGAGGTGGCGGGGGAACGGCCCTATGGCATGTATCAGGGCAAGCCTTCCGACAACACGCTGCGGCTGGTGATGGAGGAGGGCGGCTTTCTCTATTCCTCCGACAATTATTCCGACGATCTGCCTTTCTGGGTGCCGGATCTCGAGGGCAAGCCGTTTCTGATCATTCCCTATACGCTGGAAACCAACGACATGCGGTTTGCCACGCCGCAGGGCTTTAACACCGGCGACCAGTTTTTCACCTATCTGAAGGATGCCTTCGATACGCTCTACCAGGAAGGCGCAGAGGGCGCGCCGAAAATGATGTCCGTCGGCCTGCATTGCCGGCTGGTTGGCCGCCCGGGCCGGGCGGCGGCGCTAAAGCGCTTTCTGGATTACGTGCTGTCCCATGACAAGGTCTGGACGCCGACCCGTCTCGACATTGCCAAGCACTGGCACGCCCATCACAAACCTGAATGGTAATAGGAAGAGTCTTTGAAAAAGACTTTCCGTCGTCGCGACGGCTTCAGGCCGCCGCGACTGACAAATTCTCATCAAAAGAGACGACTTTATTGCGACCGGAGTTTTTGGCTGTGTAAAGGCATTGATCGGCTTTCACAAACAGCGCTTCATCTGTTTCATCATGCTCAGCCGATTGTTCGGCAACCCCGATGCTGACGGTCACATGTCCCCAGGGCAGGTTTTTCTGGTGGATTATCTCCAGGGCGGCAATCCGCTGGCGGATCTCCTCGCCTATCTGGTGGGCCTGGCTTGCGGTTCTGCCCGGCAGCAGGATAACGATTTCCTCCCCGCCGTAGCGCGCGGCAAGATCCGTTCCGGGACGGATTGCAGCGGCGATTTCGGTCGAAATTTTCCGCAGGCAATCATCGCCTGGCAGATGGCCATAGGTATCGTTGAACAGCTTGAATTTATCGACATCGACGACAAGCAGTGACAGGGGGGTGCCCACCATCCTTGCCTCGGCGGAAAGACTTTTCATCTGCCTGTTGAAGTGACGTTTGTTGGAAAGCTGTGTCAATTCATCCGTGTTGGCAAGCCGATCCAGCTCTTCCTGCAAAAGCCTTTGGCTTGTGACGTCCCTGGTCACGGCGACCATGCCACTGCTGACATCGAAGCTGCGAACCCGGGTTATCACGGTTTCCAGCCAGGAGATCTCACCGTCTTTTTTTATTCTGGGGAAGACAAGCCGTTCGATTGATGAACCGGCGGCAATGTTGGCCAGCGCCTCCGACCAGTATTGCCGGGCGTCGGCATCGTATTCGTCCAACACGCTGCGCCCGACGATCGTATCGGCCTCAACGCCGAGAACAGATTTGGCGGCTGCCGAAACATATTCGCGGATACCGTTGTCATCCAGCTTTTCAATCAAGTCGGATGAGACATTGGCAATCAGGCGGAATTCCGCTTCTCGTGCGGCAATAATCATCTCGTCGCGGCGCTTTAATGCCCATTGCCGTCTCAAGCGGACGCCCAACGCACATGCGACCATCAATGCGACGAGGAAACAGATCCATCTGGGTTTGCTGATATCTATCCAATACCACAGGATAGATTTCTTCGAGACAGCTACAAGCACGGTGATCTGCGTATTGCTGCTTCTATAATATCCAGATGTTCTCAATATGCCGTCAAAGCGGGATGTATATTGAAAATTTCCAATGTTGCTTGTCGAAACACTTCGGTACAGAGCCGAATCGGCGATGCTGGTTCCCATTGCCGTTGCATCCAGGGGCGCACGGACCAGTACGCGGCCAGCCCCATCCATCATCGCGAAGGCACTGTTGTCCAGCATGTTGAAACTCCGGAAAAACCGGATGAAGCTTTCGACATCAATGGTCGCCACCATGATGCCCGCAAATTGTCCTCGATCATCGTTCATCCGCTGGGAGAGGGTAATGAACCAGTCTTTGGCCGACGGACTTTGATAGGGTCCATCGACAAATGGTCGCAGCTCCGCGGATGTTTGATGGGTTTTGAAATAACTGCGGCTGGAAAGATCGAGACCCGATGAAAACGGATCGGAGGTCGACTCAATCAGCCGACCATCCGGGCCGATATAGGCCAAACTGCGCAAATAGGGTGACGTCTTGATAAGCTCGCGCATCCTGCGGACAAGGTCGAGGCTCTGCAAAACGCTTTTGCTGTTGTTTTCCTGCACTTCGAAGACCAGCCCGGCCAAAGGCTGCTTGGCCACCTCGATGACGTCGTCCGTATGCTGGGCGATCGCTCTTGCCGTTTGCGCAAGATAGGAATTCATCCGCGACACCTGGGCCGTCCAGTTTGCAACCTCGGACCAGATCGTCAATGCCAGAAATATTGCAAATCCTCCCGCGATAACCAGCTGTTGGGCGGGATTTTTCGATGCGATATGCATGACATTCATGGTCAAGTTTTCTCTTGTAGTAGATCAATATTATATTAAGAGGGTAGTAATTAAAAAATTATTTCGTATTTTTGCGAATGAATAAAATGATAGGAGTTTGAAATTTACACTTGGAAAACGATCTGAAGACAATAAATTTTAAGGTAAATGCAAGAATTTACTGCCTGGATGAACTTGCCGCACTTAACCCGCGGTGCATTTTATAAAGCACACCAAGGTTTTTGTAACCCTTTAAAATTACTGGATAATTTTCTCTTGGGGCCTCAGCCGACTTAAGGAGCTATCTGGCTTCCTGCGTCTGACCAGAATGATTGCTTCAAGGTTTTGGATGTGATCCATAATCCTTCTCACTTCATTCAAGATATAGTCTGTAACAGATCGCCGCTTTCCTTATGTTTATTATCGAACTCAACTTACTCATAGAGCAGATATAAATGCATCCGACGGTAGGGCGTGTAATATTTTACCCGTCTATAGCGGCAGAGGAAATCGCGATTTCTTTTAATGACTGGTGAACAATTTTTCCGGCCGCACGTTTCAATGCCGGAACACCAACAACGGTCTTCCTTAATCAAGAGAAGGACGAAAACCATGGACAAGAATCGCATCGAAGGTGCCGCCAAGGAAGCCAAGGGCAGCGTCAAGGAAACCGTAGGCAAGGTAACCGGCAGCAAGAAGCTCGAAACCGAAGGCAAGATGGACAAGGCCGCCGGCAAGGTTCAGTCCACCGTTGGCAAGGCCAAGGATGCCTTCAAGTAAACGAAATATCATGTTCGAAGTCTCTGAGGCTTGAAGATGCGCAGCATCCTCGCCTTCAGACGTCCTACGATAATAACGGCAGCCACGCGGCGTGGCTGCTGTTGAAAGACACTTGGGCAAGGCGGATTACTGCCTTGCGAAGGGGACCGGAAACGGTCCGCAACAGCGGAAAGGAATGTTCGATGAGAACAGTTTTTGCTCTGGTCGCGGTGGCGGCAATGGGGGCGGCATCGGTCGCCAATGCAGCGAATACCCATCACAACAGCACGCGCCACCCTGCCTCCCAGATGACGGCAACGCAGCCGAAGGAGCGTCTGGGCACCTTGTCCTGCGAGGTTGCAGGCGGCATCGGCATGTTGATTGGTTCCAGCCGAACCGTGACCTGTGACTTCCAGCAGCGTTCTGGCAAGATTGAGCGCTATAGCGGCTCTATCGGCAAGCTGGGTCTGGATGTCGGCATCACCGGCAAGAGCTATATCCGCTGGATCGTCTATAACATCAAACCGACCACGACGCGCCAGGGCGCGCTGGCGGGCACCTATGTCGGCGCATCGGCGAGAGCCTCGGTCGGCATTGGCCTCGGCGCCAACGCCCTGGTTGGCGGCAGCAACAAGAATTTCGGTTTGCAGCCGCTCAGCGCAGAGGCCGGAACAGGCTTGAACGTCGCAGCCGGGATCTCGCGCCTGCTACTGAAGCCGGCTCGTTGATCTGATATTTCATTTGATGTGAGATTTGTGCATCCCCCGGTCTTGGCCGGGGGATTTTTCTATTGAAATTTTAGGCGGCCAGCGTCGCCATATCGATGACGAAGCGGTAACGCACGTCGCTTTTCAACACCCGCTCATAGGCCGTGTTGATATCCTTGATGTCGATCAGCTCGATATCGGAGGTGATGCCGTGCTTGCCGCAGAAATCCAGCATGTCCTGGGTTTCCTTGATCGACCCGATCATCGAGCCTGCCAGATTGCGGCGGGCGGGGATGAGCGAGAAGGCATGGACCGGCACCGGCTTTTCCGGCACGCCGAGCAGAACCATGGTGCCATCCACCTTCAGCAGGTTGAGATAGGCGTTCCAATCGATATCGGCACTGACAGTGCAGATGATCAGGTCGAAGGACCCGGCCAGCGTCTCGAAGGTCTTGGCGTCGCTGGTCGCATAATAATGGCTGGCGCCGAGGCGCAGGCCATCCTCTTTCTTCGACAGGGTCTGGCTGAGCACGGTGATTTCCGCGCCCATGGCAGCACCGATCTTGACGCCCATATGGCCGAGACCGCCCATGCCGACGATCGCCACTTTCTTGCCAGGACCGGCCTTCCAATGAGCGAGCGGCGAATACAGCGTGATCCCGGCGCACAGCAGCGGGGCAGCCTTATCGAGTGGCAGATTGTCCGGGATCGACAGGACATAGCCTTCCTTGACGACGATCGTGTCGGAATAACCGCCCTGGGTGGGGGTTTTACCGTCGCGGTCTACGCCGTTATAGGTCTGGACGAGGCCGGGCAGATATTGCTCAATATCCTCATCGCGTTCCTGGCAATGAACGCAGGAATCGACGAAACAGCCAACGCCGACATGATCGCCGACTTTGAATTTCGACACGTTTGCGCCAACGGCGGTGACGACACCGGCAATTTCGTGGCCGGGCACCATAGGGAATGCGGAATTGCCCCATTCATTGCGGGCCTGATGAATGTCGGAATGGCAGACGCCACAATATTTGATGGAAATCACCACGTCGTCATCATTGGGTTCGCGACGTTCAAAAGTGAAGGGTTCCAGCGGCTTGCTGGCGTCGGTTGCGGCATAACCTCTTGCGATTGGCATGCGGCGCTCCTTTTTTGTCATGGGGAGGAATGTGTAGAGAACAGTTTTTGTAATTGGGAAGGGCACGGAAAAGCCGTTGGGAACGGCAGCCCGCCCCTTAGATAGGTCTCTGGCGGGTGTGTTCAACATCTATGGTGAATATTCGGCGCGGCCTTCCGAAAATCCGGCTCTTTCCAACCCGTCGCATATTGGCTATCGATTGCAAATCAAAACAGGGGTGAGCCGATGCAGCGACAGGATTTCATTGAGCAATTCGGCGGGATATTCGAGCATTCGCCGTTCATTGCCGAGCGCGCTTTCGATGCCGGTTTTATCGATGAGCCCCTGAGCGCCCTTGGCGTTCATGATGGAATGAGCGCGATGTTTCGCACCGCAACCCAAGCCGAGCGGCTCGAGGTCCTGCGGGCGCATCCGGATCTGGCGGGAAAACTGGCCATTGCGGGTGAGTTGACAGCGGAAAGCCGCAGCGAACAGGCTGGCGCCGGGCTCGATCGCCTGTCGGAGGCTGAACACCAGCGTTTTACAGCGCTCAATAGTGCTTATATGGAGAAATTCGGCTTTCCGTTCATCATCGCCGTAAAAGGTCTGACGAAAGACGATATTCTGGCCGCATTTGAGGCCCGGATTGACAATAGCGTCGAGACGGAGTTCTCAACCGCCTGCCTTCAAGTCGAAAAAATCGCCCGCCTCCGGCTCGAAGCAATGCTGCCAGCCGAAAGTGCCGAGCAGGAATGAGTGCCACCCAGGAATGATTAGGCCGCGCATTTAGATTAGGCCGCGCGTTTACAAGCGCGCAGCCGAAGCAGGGTCATACATCATGATCCCACTGATTGCGGTTTTGCCAAACATTACTGCTTGCGGGCGTCTTCCGCCTCGCGGATCGCTTCCTCGTGATACCAGCTGGCGGCTCCGCTT
Organism: Agrobacterium vitis; assembly: GCF_037039395.1. Taxonomy (NCBI): domain Bacteria; kingdom Pseudomonadati; phylum Pseudomonadota; class Alphaproteobacteria; order Hyphomicrobiales; family Rhizobiaceae; genus Gillisella; species Gillisella vitis. The sequence continues at coordinate 2,867,472 of NZ_CP146242.1, forward strand.
TCGAGGATCACCTGCTTTTGGAGACTGCGCTCACGCATTTCACGCAGTCTTTGCGTGTTGTGTACTGGGAATTCGTAGATTTTTGCCGATTCCCGACCAAGGCCCGTTGTCATCGCTACTGCCCTTCGTTGTTCCTCGAGCTCCTCCGCCCGGATGAATCTCATAGCATTTTTTCAGCTAAAATGCACATAGAAAGTGCAATTTGCCCAAAAATAAATCATTTTAAGCTGCTTTTTCACGTCGACGCTGCTATCCACCGGGCATTGCTGCCTTTTATTTTGCAAATGCGCATTGAGAAGGCGGTGGCGCGCCAGCCAATCTGACGCAAAACTGTTAAAAACCCGTGGCTTTTAAGGTGTTTTGAATATGCCTGGCATTTTTTCTGCTGGCTGCGGAGTGATTTTTGCGGGTTTGGCATGGTTCCTGCTTGTTATTTATCGACTCCCGGACCGCCGGAGAATCACCCCAGGGTGCGCCCGATGCGAGGCGCTGGACTTATGAGAGATCGACAATGACCAAGTACAAGCTCGAGTATATCTGGTTGGACGGCTATACGCCGGTCCCGAACCTGCGTGGCAAGACGCAGATCAAGGAATTCGCTGAATTTCCGACCCTCGAACAGCTCCCCCTCTGGGGCTTCGACGGTAGCTCCACCCAGCAGGCCGAAGGCCATAGCTCGGATTGCGTGCTGAAGCCTGTTGCTGTTTACCCCGATCCGGCCCGCACCAATGGTGCATTGGTGATGTGCGAAGTGATGATGCCAGATGGCGTCACCCCGCATAGCTCCAACAGCCGCGCCACCATTCTGGAAGACGAAGGCACATGGTTCGGCTTCGAGCAGGAATATTTCCTCTATCAGGACGGTCGTCCGCTCGGCTTCCCGGAAAATGGCTATCCTGCACCGCAGGGTCCTTATTACACCGGCGTCGGCTTCAAGAATGTCGGCGATGTCGCGCGTGAAATCGTTGAAGAGCATCTGGATCTTTGCCTGGCTGCTGGCATCAACCACGAAGGCATCAATGCTGAAGTGGCCAAGGGCCAGTGGGAATTCCAGGTTTTCGGCAAGGGCTCCAAGAAGGCCGCCGACGAAATCTGGCTGGCTCGCTACCTGCTGCTGCGTCTTTGCGAAAAATACGGCGTCGATGTCGAGTTCCATTGCAAGCCGCTCGGCGATACCGACTGGAACGGTTCCGGCATGCACTGCAACTTCTCGACCAAGTTCATGCGCGAAGTGGGCGGCAAGGACTATTTCGAAGCGCTCATGGCGGCTTTCGCCAAGAACTGGAAAGAGCATATCGACGTTTACGGTCCCGACAACCACCTGCGTCTGACCGGCAAGCACGAAACCGCTCCGTGGAACAAGTTCTCCTACGGCGTTGCTGACCGTGGTGCATCGATCCGCGTTCCGCACTCCTTCGTCAACAATGGCTATCGTGGCTATCTGGAAGACCGTCGCCCCAATTCGCAGGGCTGCCCTTACCAGATCGCTTCCCAGGTCTTGAAGACGATTGCGGAAGTTCCGGCTGCCAAGTCCGAAGCTGCCTGATCCTCTCTGCTTGCGCCCAGATCCAACCGGGCTGATCCATCGGATCTTACCATCGGATCTGGGCGCAAGCGCTCTTGATATGATGTACCAGGGCATCGAAGGCGCCGATGCGTCCTTGTCTTGAAGATGGTGTGAATATTTCAAACCATTGATATTTTTGAATTTTTCTGAAGGGGAAGATGCGGCAGCGTCTTCGAGCCTTCGTAGAGGTGAAGATCGGCTGTGGTCTTCTATGGCCCTTGATCATTCAGTCAAAACGCCATCATGTGCTGTAAGCAGTATTCAAGGGTGAAGTGAATACGGTCGGGCGATTTTAAAATGAAGACTGCATCATTCCCCGTTCCGAAACAGATTTAAGCCCATCTGTACCCACTGTACATTAAAGCGTCGTCGTGGAATCGGGAATTTACCCTGTTTTTTTTAAGGCTTCGGCCTCTGTCGATGCATTGATAATAGCAATCCTGCCTATGTTGTTCGCGTATCGATCTAATTCCTCGGGTTTTTTATTTCAAAATATTATAATTTGATATATGTTAATAACAAGCAATGCTGGTTTTATAAAAATTCGGATAATACGATTGTTTTACTCTTTAATATGAGGGGTTTTTGCGTATAAAAACGACCTTGCGTCAAAAGCATTATAAACCCACTCATTTTGATTTTCTCTATGTTTGTTTATGTATAATTTTTATTATTTATCCCTGTTTGAGGCAATATATCCATCCGTAAAGGTGTCAAAATTGTTTCATCTTCGGTCTGTATACTTAATTGGATAGAAATAGAAATTTAAACGTGCATTTGTGGAATTTTCTACTTTTGGGCGATTAATCCGGCATTAAGTGCAAAGTTCATCCCCGTTCTGTTTCGTTGATTTTTACGGGTTATTGCAAGTCGGACACTTTACAAACGTGCCTTGTGCTGTTTTCATTGTCTCACGTTTTCAGGCTTGTGTGTCTGATTTGTATATAGTTTGTGAAATTTATAGCAAAATCTGTGTTCGTTTTATTCGTGATTGTATCGTTTCGCGACAAATAGGTTTTTTGTTTTATATTTAAGTACGTCTAATTTGTATTGAGCAGTTGAATTCATGACATGCTGATGCGTTTTATTTTGAGTGGCAGTTTTTGCGTTTCCTAGCAGCGCAATCGTTTGATTGCGCTTGCTTTTAGATTGTTTTCTGGTTTTGGCCGATATTTCAGTGAGGTTTTTCAATGTCTTTTGTAGGCAGACATGAGCAGGTTTTTCCGGTTTCTCTTGCGCAGGCTGGCTTGTGGGTCAAACAAAAGGTAGCTCCAGCCGATCTGAGTTTTGTCCTTTCCGAATCCATCGAAATTCACGGTCCCGTTCATCCAGGGCTGTTCTGCCAGGCGCTGCGCCGCTTGTCGGATGATGTTGCTGTCACACGCTCCCGGATCAAGGAAATTGACGGGCAGCCGCATCAGGTTGTCATGGCGGCCTATTGCGGCGTCTTTGACGTGATCGATTTCAGTACTGCTGAAAATCCTGGCGCAAGCGCCACGGAGTGGATGCAAAAGCACATGTGCAAGCCACTCGATCTTGCCAATGACAATCTCTGGGGCTCCTCGCTTCTGAAGCTCGGAACCTCGGAATGGGTCTGGTATCATTGGGCACATCATATCATCATGGATGGGTTCTCCGGTGGCCTGCTGGCTCGGCGGCTGGCCGATATTTACTCGGCACTGGCCCAGGGCAACCAGCCGGAGCCCTATGATTGCGGCTCTCCGCAGGAATTGCTGGAGCTTGAGCGTACATATCGCAGTTCCGGTCATTTCCAGCGCGACAAGGCCTATTGGTCCGAGCAGATGAAGGGCCTGCCGGAGCCGGTGACACTGATGAAGAAGAAAGGCGAGCCCTCCGGCGGCCTGCTGCGCCACACGACAGTGATCGACCGCCAGACGGTCAAGGCGCTTGCTGAGATCAGCCGTGGCTTTGGCGCCAGCGTGCCGCAGGCCTTGATTGCCCTGGTCGCCGCCTATTATGCCAAGGCGACCGACTGCGAAGAGCTGACCATGGTCACCATGGTCACGGCCCGGATCAGCCAGACGATGCGTCGCATTCCGGGCATGACGGCCAATGCGGTTCCCCTGCGGTTTTCAATGACGCCGGACCTGTCCTGGCGCGAACTGACCGGTCAGGTTTCCCAACAGATGAGCCGGGCTTTGCGCTACCAGCGCTACCGTTATGAGGATATTCGCCGCGATCTCGGCATGGTTCGCCAGGATGCGCAGATTGCCTGGCTGGGCGTCAATATCGAGCCTTTCGATTACGACCTGCGCTTTGATGGCCATCCGACCACTGTGCACAACCTCTCGAACGGCACGATGACCGATTTCACCATCTTCGCCTATGACCGTGGTGACAATGGCGACCTGCGCATCGATTTCGATGCCAATCCGGCGCTCTATACGCTGGAAGAACTGGCCGATCACGAGGCGCGGTTTACCCGGATGTTGAGGGAGATCCTGGTCAGGCCGGAACAGCCCTTGCGCGATTTCAGCCTGCTGTCGAAGTGGGAGCGGCAGGAAATTCTGACCGATTGGAATGATACGGGTCACAAACTGCCGGATCAGACCTGGCCGGAACTGTTCCGGGCGCAGGCGGCACGTACGCCGGATGCTGTTGCACTGGCCTTTGGCGGTCGCCAGATGACCTATGGCGAGCTGGATGCCGCCTCCGATCATCTGGCTGGCTATCTGATGGAAAAGGGCGCGGTGCCCGGCGCCCTGGTGGCTGTGGCCGTGCCACGGTCTGAAAACATGGTTGTGGCGCTACTGGCGGTACTCAAAAGCGGTGCGGCCTATCTACCGCTCGACCCGGCTGATCCGGCCTCCCGGGTGGCAATGATCCTGGAGGATGCGCAGCCAGCCTGCGTCATCACCACGGAGGAAGTGGCGGGCAACCTGCCGGATGCGACCGACAATCTGATCTTCCTCGACAAGCCTCTGGAGCGACAGGGACGCGACCTGCCGAAGGGGCCGTCGCTGACCGATACGGCCTATATCATCTTTACCTCCGGCTCGACCGGCAGGCCCAAGGGTGTGGAAATTCCGCATCGCGGCCTGATGAACTTCCTGCTGTCGATGCAGGATCTGCTGAAACTGGACAGCGAAGACCGGCTGCTGGCGGTGACGACGATCTCCTTCGATATCGCCGCACTTGAGCTTTATCTGCCGTTGCTGGCAGGCGCACGCACGGTGATCGCGCTGCGCTCGGAAGTGCGCGACCCGGCGGTGCTGCATGGGTTGATCCGCAGTGCGGGCATTACCATTATGCAGGCGACGCCGTCTTTGTGGCGGGCACTGCTGGCCGATCATCATGAGGGCCTGAAGGGATTGCGCAGTCTGGTGGGAGGCGAGGCGCTGCCCGCCGATCTCGCCCATAAGATGGCGCGGCTCGGTCATCCGGTTCTCAATGTCTATGGGCCGACGGAAACCACGATCTGGTCCACCAACATGCCGCTTTTGGGCAGCGATCTCGACAGTGCGCCGATTGGCCGACCAATCTGGAACACCCGCGTCTACGTCCTCGACCGGCATTGCCAGCCAGTACCGCCCGGCTTCATCGGTGAACTGTATATCGGTGGTGCGGGCGTGGCGAAGGGCTACCTGAACCGCCCGGACCTGACGGCGGAAAAATTCATGGCCGATCCATTTGCAGGCGAGGGGGAGCGGATCTACCGGACCGGCGACCTGGTGCGCTGGCGGCGCGATGGTGTGCTGGACTATCTCGGCCGCAACGACCACCAGATCAAGATCCGTGGTTTCCGGGTGGAGCCGGGCGAAATCGAGGCGGCGCTGGCCAGCCTGCCACAGGTGCGCGAAGCCGTGGTTATTCTGCGCGACGATCCGGGCCGCGAAAAACGACTGGTTGCCTATGTGGTTCCCAGAGAGGGTGCCGTACATGAGGGCGCCTCGCTGGATGCCGCAGATCTTTCGGAGCGCTTGGGCAAGGTTCTGCCGGTCCATATGATCCCGGCGGCCTATGTGGTGATGGAAGCTATTCCGCTGAATTCCAATGGTAAAACCGACCGCCACGCGCTTCCAGTACCGCAATGGACGGTAACGGAAGGCATAGCCCTGCCGGGGACCGATGCCGAAAAGCGGCTTGCCGCCTTGTGGTGCGAAATCCTCGGTCTGGAGCAGATCGGCATTCACGAAAGTTTCTTCGTGCTCGGCGGCGATTCGCTGGCTGCCGCCGGAATGATTTCCGCCGTTCGCAGCCGGTTGAAGGGCGAAATCCCGCTCGGCGCTGTGTTCGAAACGCCAACCATTGCCGCCTTGGCGGTACATCTGGATGAGGCAAGTGCAGGTTCACCGCTGATCGAGCCGGTGCTGGCCATCCGCGCCAAGGGCGAGCGCCCGCCACTGTTCTGCATCCATCCGGTGCTGGGCCTCGGCTGGAGCTTCTTCTCGCTCGCGCAGCACTTGAGCGATGATGTGCCGGTTTATGCTCTGCAATCGGACGGTTTGCATGACCTCGCTGCTCTGCCTCGCTCTATCGAGGACATGGCTGCGCTCTATGTGCAGAGGATTCGCAAGATCCAGCCGCAGGGGCCATATCATCTGCTGGGCTGGTCGCTGGGCGGGCTGATTGCCCATGAAATGACCCGGCAATTGCGGGCAGAAGGCCAGGCTATCGCGTTCCTGGGCATGATGGACAGCTACCATTTCAAGCCTGCCGCCCAATTGCAGGACGATGCGACGCTGGCGCGGGCAGCCCTTGGTTTCCTCGGCTTCGATGAGAAGGCGGCGGGCGACAAGCCATCGCTGGCCGAGCTTGGCGATTTTGTGCTGAAAATGTTCGATACGGACAACCATGTCCTGCTGGAGCAGGTTCACCAGTTCGATCCGGAATTCGTCGAACGCGCCAAAGCGACCATCCTCCACAATCTGGAGATTGCCCAGCGCTTTACACCGGGCAAGATCGACGTCGATGTGCATTTCTTCCGCGCCGAACCAAGTGCGGGCAGTGAGGCGCTGAACACAATCCTCAACTATGATGCGGAAACCTGGTTGCCGCATGTGGAGGGCAGGGTTTACCTGCGCGACATGACCTGCAACCACCACGACATGCTGAATATAGAACCGGCATCCCATATCAGCGCGGTTGTTCAGGCAGAACTGCTGCGTGAATTCCTGGTCCTGCGCCGGCCCCAGGCTGAAGCCAAGGTCGAACTTGTGTCGAGGTTTGCGTAAGCTGACAGGTTCTACAGCGCCGTGCGTTTTATAAAACGCACAAAAGAATTACGCAGTAGCATCGACAATTGAATTATCCCGCCCCGCGCTATCGTGGGGTGGGTAAAATATCGAAATCAGGTTTGCTGTTCGGTTCCAATGGGTTACTGCTATCGAGATCAGCGGCATATGTCCGGGCTGTGAGGCCAATCATGACACTGCCGCTGGCCCATCTCGTTTGCGGATCTTGCCATGACACAGCCCTCATCTTTTTCTCTCGCCGTTCGTCCCCTGACGCCCGAAGCCTTCGCTCCCTTCGGCGATGTCGTCGAGGCCGACCCCGCCCGGATGCGGCTGATCAATGGCGGCACGACCGAGCGGTTTCATGCCTTGGCCAGCCCCGATGTGGTGGGTGAGGACGCGCGCGTGGTCCTCAATATCTTTCGCGGCCAGCCGCGCCACTTTCCCTATGAGATTGGCATGATGGAACGGCATCCGCTTGGCAGCCAAAGCTTTACGCCGCTGTCGGGCCGCCCGTTCCTGCTGGCGGTTTCGTTGGACGAGGGGGGGCGCCCGGGCGTGCCGCATGTGTTTCTGGCCGCGCCACAGCAGGGCGTGAATTATCACCGCGATGTCTGGCACCATCCTTTGATGGCAATCGGTGAGGTCAGCGATTTTCTGGTTGCGGATCGCGACGGGCCGGGAAACAATCTGGAAGAGTTCTTCTTCGACCAGCCCTACCTGATTCTGGAGCCACGCCCATGACCGGCCTGACCACCCATGTTCTCGATACCGCCTTGGGCCGCCCGGCGTCCGGCCTGCGCATTCAGCTGATGCGGATGAACGGCGAGGAGGCGGAGCTGATCAAGACCGTGTTCACCAATGCCGATGGCCGGGTGGATGGCGGGCCGATCCTGGCTGGAGAGGACTTTCGCATCGGTCAGTACGAGCTGCTGTTTCATGCCGGTGACTATCTGCTGAGCCAAGGGGCGGAACTAACCGATCCGCCATTTCTGGATGTCATTCCCATTCGTTTCGGCATTGCCGATCCGCAGGCGCATTACCATGTGCCGCTGCTGCTTTCGCCCTACGGCTACTCCACCTATCGCGGGAGCTAACCCATGCGTTTTGCCGCTATAGCCGATATTCACGGCAATTGTCTGGCTCTGGAAGCGGTGCTGGCCGATATCGCTGCTCAGGGCATTGGCTATGACCATGTCGTCAATCTCGGCGATTGTTTTTCCGGGCCGCTGGAGGCGGGGCGCACCGGCGACCTGCTGCTGTTGCTGGATCTTGTCACCGTCAGGGGCAATCACGACCGCTATCTGATCGAGCAGGACAGGGCGGCGATGCATTCTTCTGATGCGGTTGCTTACGACCAGCTTTCGCCCCGGCATTTGCAATGGCTGCAACGCTTGCCCGTCACCACGGTCTGGCGCGAGGAGGTGTTTCTCTGCCATGCCACGCCTGGTATTGACGATCTCTACTGGCTGGAAAGCGTCAGCCCCGAAGGCCTTGTGCATCTGAAAGCCCGCGCCGAAATCGAGGCGCTGGCCGAGGGCGTCGGGCAGGAACTGATCCTCTGCGCCCATTCGCATCTGCCGCGTGCGGTGCGGCTTACCGATGGGCGGCTGATCGTCAATCCCGGCAGCGTCGGCTGCCCGGCCTATGATGATGACGTACTGTTTTATCACCGGGTGGAAGCCGGAACGCCGCTCGCCTCCTACGCCATTCTGGAAAAGGGTGAAACAGGCTGGACGGTGACGTTCCGGCAGGTGCCTTACCGTCATCTCGAAATGGCCCGGCTGGCGGCGGACAGGGGCCGGGATGATTGGGCAAGCGGGTTGGAAAGCGGCTGGCTCGCCTGACGATCGATGCCAAAAATAATCTGTTGCAACACTCTTTCCGCGACCTTTTTGATCGGCGGCGCTGTATGATGGCTCCGGGAAGAGGATGAATGAACCACCATGCGATTGCTGATCGTTGAAGACAATCATGAATTGGCCGATTGGCTGGCCAAGGCCCTGACCCAGGCGCATTACACCGTGGATGCCGCCCATGATGGCGAAGAGGCCGAGGATTTTTTGAACCTCGCCGATTATGCCGCTGTGATCCTCGATCTGTCCCTGCCGAAGATCGACGGAATGACCCTGCTGAAGCGCATTCGCCGCAGTGGTCGTAAGGTGCCGGTGATTATCCTGACTGCCAATGCCTCGCTGGACGGACGGGTGGCGGGGCTGGATTCCGGTGCCGACGACTATCTCGCCAAGCCTTTCGAAATGGCTGAGCTGGAAGCCCGGCTGCGGGCGCTGATCCGGCGCGGGCATGATTTGGCCAGCCCGGAAATTGCCGTGGCTGATCTGGTGTTGAACAGCGCGACCCGGCAATTTTCCCTGAAAGGCGAGGTGTTGTCGCTAACGCCACGCGAACATTCGGTGCTGGAATATCTGATACTGAAGGCGGGCAGCACTGTTACCAAGGCGGCGCTGTCGCAAAGCGTGTTCGGCTTCGATGCCGAGACCGATCCGAGCGCCATTGAGATTTACGTGCATCGGGTCCGCAAAAAGCTGGAAGGCGGGACGGTGCAGATCGCCACCCTGCGTGGCCTCGGCTATATGCTGCGGGCCGCATGAGATGGGTGGGCGGGGCATGAATTTTGGTCGTGTCCGGCCCTTGCTGCGGCTGCGCCACAGCCTGAGGGCCCAGCTTCTGGCCTGGGTGATGGTGACGCTGGTCGGCGTGATCGGCTTCAATCTGTATTTCGGGCTGGTGATGGCCCGCAGTACCGCCAATCTTGTGACGGATAATATGCTGCTCGGCTCAGCACGGATGATTGCCGAGGCGGTGCGGGTCGATCAGGGCGGCAATGTCGAGGTGGATATTCCACCGGCAGCGCTGGAAATCTTCGATACCGGCTTTGGCGACCGGGTCTATTACCGGGTCACGACCGCCTGGGGCAATCTGCTGTCCGGCTATGCCGACCTGCAAACCCCGGCCCATGAACGCCAGGGCGAGGACATGGTGTTTCGCAATCTCAATGTCCGTGCCTTGATGCTGAACCATCCGGTGGTCGGCTTTGATTCCGGCGCAGGGACTGATGGCGCTGGCGTCACCGTGACGGTGGCGGTGACGCGTTATAGCCAACAGGCGATGCGCACCCATTTGTGGTTTTCGAATTTTAACGGGCAGGTTCTGTTGGTTCTGGTCGCCGGGGTGGTGACGGTGCTGGGGCTCCAGCGCGGTCTTGCCCCCGTCTTGCGGCTGCGGGATGCGGTGCGCGCCCGCCGTCGTGACCAGCTGGAACCTTTTGATGAGGCGATCGTCCATACCGAGCTTCGTCCGTTGGTGCGGGCGCTGAATGATTACATGAACCGCGTGCAGCGCCAGATGGCGGCGCAAAAACGGTTCGTTGCCAATGCCGCCCATCAATTGCGCACGCCGCTGACGCTGATTTCGACGCAAGCCAGCTTTGCCGCCCGCGAAACTGACCCGGTCCGGCGCGAAGAAGCGCTGCACGCGCTGATCCGCAGCACACGGCAAGTCACCCGGCTGGCCGAACAACTGCTGACCCTGACCCGCGCCGAACCCGGCAGTCGCGCCCCCCGCGCCGACCGCGTCGATATGGCCGACATCGCCAGACAGGTGCTGGAAGCCCAGGCCGAAGACGCATTGCGGCGCGGCATCGATCTCGGCCTGGAGGCGGAAGGGGCGGCCCCCGTCACCGGCGATGGCACCATGCTGCGCGAAATGACCGTCAACCTGGTCGATAATGCCCTGCGCTACACGCCTTCACCCGGCGTGGTGACGGTAGCAGTGGAGACGCTTGCCGATACCGTACAACTCACCGTCGAAGACAGCGGCCCCGGCATCGCCCCCGCAGAACATGAGCAGGTCTTCGAACGCTTCTATCGCATCATCGGCACCCAACCCGAAGGCAGCGGCCTCGGCCTCGCCATCGTCCGCGAAGTGGTGGAAGGCGCAGGCGGCAAGGTGACGCTGGGAAGTGCTGCGGAGGGAGGGTTGAAGGTGGTGGTGCGGCTGCCGAGGGCGGGGTGAGGTTCAGCCAAAGCCGAAAAACACAGCCAGCGAACGGGTTACGAATAGCATGGCGTCATCATCCAACCGACCGAAGGCCGGGCCAAGCCGTTCTCGCCTGATCGATATGGCTTTGTCCACCATGATCTGTGACGGCTTTTTCAAGCCATTGGCAGACGACGGCTGCACAGTCACCCGCAACAGCGGCGCATCGACAAGGGTAGAGGAGATCAGCAATACGGTTGCGGTGCCGGTTTCAGAGAAAAAGTCCGATTGAATGATGAGGGCAGGGCGCGGCCTATCAAAATCGCCGGGCACGGCGGATTGTGGGCGGTTGTCAAGTTTGTGAATTGGAGCGGCTTCAATAAACCAGCCGCGATCATTCGCCATGCGTTCGACTATTCTCATCTCAATGGCAACTCGAAACTTTGTTTCAGTGTTTCCATTGGCACGTCAGTTTTCACGCTGAGGATGCTTGGAATCCGGGTGAGGTGGTCGGCCTGGAAGCGCCAATAGCTGTGCAGATCGGCGGTGACGATGCGAAGAATGGCGTCGCATTCGCCGGTGGTCAGATAGCATTCGATAACTTCTGGAAATTTCCTGATCGCCTCGGCAAATTGCAGGGTGAGCTGCGCATCCTGCGTCTTGAACCACACCCGTGCAAACACAGTCAGCCCGGCGCCCACCTTTGCCGGGTTCAGCACCGCGACATAGCGGTCGATAATGCCTGCCTCTTCCAGCAATCGCACGCGCCGCAGGCAGGGAGAAGGAGACAGCCCGACCTGCTGAGCCAGATCGACATTGGAAATACGTCCATTTTTCTGAAGTGCCCGCAAAATGCGGCGATCTATATCGTCCAAAGTGTGAGACATTTTCTATCTTCAATGCTGATAATATTGAAATTATATGCCAATATATCAGATTATTATAGCCTTTTCGCAACCTCATTGCGCAGGAATTGGCCTATTCTTTCAGTTATCAATCTGGAGACTGGAACGATGGCAAGGGAAATCAAAAAACTGGTGCTGGCTTATTCTGGGGGCCTGGATACGTCCGTGGTCCTGAAATGGTTGCAGGTTACCTATGGCTGCGAGATCATCACCTTTACCGCTGATCTCGGGCAGGGCGAAGAGCTTGAACCGGCGCGCCACAATGCGCAAAGGCTGGGCATCGAGGATATTCGCATTGTTGATCTTCGAGAAGAATTCGTTCGCGATTTCGTTTTCCCGATGATGCGCGCCAATGCGCTCTATGAAGGTCAGTATCTTCTGGGCAGTTCGATTGCCCGGCCCTTGATTGCCAAACATCTTATCAGCATTGCTCAGGACGTCGGGGCCGATGCCATTGCCCATGGGGCGACCGGCAAGGGCAATGATCAGATCCGGTTCGAACTGGCCGCCAATGCGCTTGATCCGTCAATCAATGTCGTCGCTCCTTGGCGCATTTGGAGTATCCAGTCACGCACGCAATTGATCGAATACGCGCAGGCGCATCAGATTACGATCCCTCACGACAAGCTCGGAGAGGCGCCTTTCTCCACCGATGCGAACCTGCTGCATACCTCCACCGAAGGCAAGGCTTTGGAAGATCCGTCCGTGGTTGCTCCGGCTCATGTCTATCAGCGGACGGTTGATCCTATTCATGCTCCCGATGTGCCTGAAATCATCACAATCGGCTTTGAAAAGGGTGATGCCATTTCTCTGAACGGGGAGACATTATCTCCAGCCGCCTTACTGACGAAATTGAACAGTTTGGGTGGGCGGCATGGAATTGGCAGGCTCGATCTTGTTGAAAACCGCTTCATCGGCATGAAATCCCGTGGGATCTACGAGACGCCAGGTGGCACGATCTTGCTTGCTGCGCATCGCGGTATCGAATCCATCACGCTTGACCGGGCAGCGGCGCATCTGAAAGATGAGATCATGCCCCGTTATGCCGAACTGGTTTACAATGGCTTCTGGTTTGCGCCGGAACGGGAGATGTTGCAGGCCTTGATCGACCGAAGCCAGGATTATGTTGCCGGGGAGGTGACAGTGAGCCTTTACAAAGGGCAGGCGCGCGTCATTGCCCGGAACTCTCCGAGTTCGCTCTATTCAATGGATCTGGTGACGTTCGAAGAAGGATCGAGCGGCTACGATCACCACGATGCCGAAGGCTTTATCCGGTTGAACGGACTACGCTTGAAAAGCTGGGGCGCTCGAAACAGAAGCGTTATGCGGTCGACATGAGATTTGCGCCAATCGCAGGTGTATCCTCTGCTGAAAGATCGCGTCCTCTTCCGTCACCCTTGGGCTTGTCCCAAGGGTCTGCTGCCGCCAGCCCATGGTTGCTCTATAGGATATCTCACTGTGGTTAGATGCCCGGCACAAGGCCGAGCATGATGAAGAGGCGCAATGACGCGTTATCAAAATATCAAAAACCGCCCGCAACATCAGTTGCGAGCGGCTTTTGCCGGGAGGAGCATTTGCTTCCGTCAACTCACCTCAATGCGTGTCGAGGCTCTGCTGTGGGCGCCATTTGGCCAAGCGGTTTTCGATCAGCGTCATCACATATTCGGCGGCGAGCGTGATGATCATGACGAGGACGATGGCGGCGAACATGCCGGCGGCGTCGAACGTGCCTTTGGCAATCGAGATCAACTGGCCGATGCCGTAGCGGGCACCGACGAACTCGCCGACGATGGCACCGATAATCGCAAAGCCGAAGGAGACGTGCAGGCTGGCGAAGATCCAGCTCATCGCCGAGGGTACGATCACCGCCTTGGTCACCTGCCAGTCATTGGCACCGAGAATGCGGGCATTGGCAATCATGTCCTGGTCGGCTTCACGCACGCCCTGGAAGGCGTTGGCGAACACCACGAAGAACACCATGATGAAGGCCAGCGCCACCTTGGAGGCAAGGCCAAGGCCCATGATCATGATGAAGATTGGCGCCAGAACCACGCGGGGAATGGAGTTGATCGCCTTGATATAGACGGAGAAAATATCGGACAGCAGCTTGTTGCGGCCAAGGCCGATGCCAACCACCACACCGGCAATCGAGCCGGAGAAGAAGCCGATCAGCGCCTCTTCCATGGTAATGCCGAGATTGTACCAGAGCGAGCCTTCCGTGGTGCCATTCACGGCCCAGTCATAGATCCGCTCCACCACCGCATAGGGGCTGGCATAGAAGAACGGGTCAATCCAGGTCTGGTCGGAAGCCACCTGCCACAGGGTCAGCACGCCAACCAGAATAGCGATCTGCCAGAACAGCACGATCTGCTTGCGGCGCTTGACGGATTTGAGTGCGGCGGCCTCGATTTCCTTGTCGGACGTGCCAGCGCGAAAGGTGGCCGCAGGGGTGGCCGGGCTTTGCATACTAATGTCTGCCATAATTCTATCCTCCTCAGGCGGCTTCGCTGGCGCGGCGGTAGCTGGTTTCCACTTCCTGGCGCATGTCTTCCCAGATCGTCTTGCAATATTCGACGAATTCCGGCTCGTAACGGATCTCGGAGACAACACGCGGGCGCGGCAGCGCGATGGGGTAGACGGATTTGACCGTGGCCGGACCGGCGGTCAGCACATAGACCTTGTCGGCCAGCGCCACGGCTTCTTCCAGATCGTGGGTGACGAAAATCACCGAGGCCTTGCGCTCGGCCCACAGCTTCAGCAATTCCTCATGCATCACGGTGCGGGTCTGCACGTCTAACGCCGAGAATGGCTCGTCCATTAGCAGGATTTCCGGCTCGTTGATGAAGGTCTGGGCCAAGGCCACGCGCTTCCTCATGCCGCCCGAAAGCTGGTGGGGATAGTGATGCAGGAACTTGCCAAGGCCGACGCGGGCCAGCCAGTCTTTCGCCAGCTTTTCTGCTTCGGTTTTGGATTTGCCGCGAAACAGCGGGCCAGCCATGACATTGTCGATGACATTCTTCCACGGAAACAGCGCATCCTTCTGGAAGGCGAAGCCGACGCGCGGGTCGATACCGTTGACCGGGCCGCCCATCAGCCGCACTTCACCAGCGCTGGGCTTGGCTAGGCCGGTAACGAGGTTGAGCGTGGTGGATTTGCCGCAGCCGGTCGGGCCGACGACGGCAACGAATTCGCCGCGCTCCACCGCCATGTTGAAATCCTTCAGCGCGGTCAGCGTCTTGCCGGTGGGGGAGACGAAACGGCGCGTCACATTGATGAGTTCGATAGCCGGGGTCCGGCTCTGATCTTTGGCCATGGGACATCCTTCCGGCGAGCGTCAGGCCCGCAGAGTGTGGTCGTTAAAGGAGAGGGAAGGGCCGCCCGGCCAACTGACTGGCGGCCCATTCAAGTCATAAATTGCGCAATCAGAACTTGGCGTTCTTGACGAATTCGGTCGTATAGGTCTTGGACAGGTCGATCTTCTTGCCCTTGACGTTCTTGGAGAACTCCGAGAGCACGGCCAAAACCGTCGGCGGGCCATCTTCCGGCATCACGCCATCGGGGGTGAACATGCCCTTGCCCGCGTCGAGAGCCTTGATATAGCCCTCCTTGTCGCCAACGTAGAAATCCTTCGGCATCTTTTCGGCAATTTCGGCAGCCGAATGGGTGTTGATGAATTTCAGCGTCTTGACGAAGGCGTTGGCAAGCTTCTGCACCTCTTCCTTATGCTCGTTGACCCAGGCGGTTTCCATGTAGAGCGAGGCGGCCGGATAGGTTCCGCCCAGTGCTTCGCGGGTCTTGTCCACGGTGCGCAGATCCACGAGAACCGAGGCTTCGCCGGTCTTGACCATGCGCGAAATCGTCGGCTCGGTGGTCATGCCGCCCTGAATGCTGGCCTGCTGCATGGCGGCAATGAATGTGCCGCCCGCGCCGACCGGGATGGTGACGATCTCGCCTGGCTTCAATCCGGCCTTGGAGGCCATGTAAAGGGTGAGGAAATTGGTGGAAGAGCCAAGCCCGGTCACACCCAGCGTCTTGCCTTTGAAATCGGCAAAGCTCTTGATTTCGGGGTTCTTGGTCGAAACCAGCTCAACTTCGCCCGGTGCCTGGCTGAACTGCACGACCGATTCGACGAACTTGCCCTTGGCTTGCAGATCGACGCAATGATCGTAGAAGCCGACCACGCCGTGGACAGCGCCCGCCAGAAGCTGGTTTTCCGCATCGACGCCAGCCGCTTCGTTCAGCAGCTCGACATCAAGGCCTTCTTCCTTGAAATAGCCAAGGCTCTCGGTCAGCTTGGCGGGCAGATAGATCTGCTTTTCAAAACCACCGACCATAATGGTGATCTTTTCGGCGGCCTGTGACAGCGCGGTGCTAGCCGTCAGGCTGGCAGCAGCAACGGCGCACAACGAAAGGGCGCGGAAAAATTGGCGTGTGGAACGCATGGATATTATCCTCCTCTGGGTCAGTCCCGTGGCGCGCTCCCCGGCGCGTCTCCTCCACGGGATGGTGGAGCGTTTGTAGCAGCGCTACCTTTCAGTCAGCTTTCAGAGGGCGAAAAAATGAATGGAGTCCTAACAGTGTTAAAATGTGGCCCACCCTCTTTACGCTTGGATGGCGGCCCGCAGCGATCGGATTTGCGCACGGCCTCTGTCTCGCGATCCCTTCTGATCCATTCTCAATCGAGAAAATTATCAAGCGATTGGAAGACACCTGCCGTTTTCCAGTGGTTTCTGTTGCCGACGACGTAGAGAGCCTCTTTGGCTCTTGTCGCGGCAACATTCAGCAAATTAGGACGCCCACCGGCCCAACCGCGCGCGCCGCGCTGCTGCGCATCTGGCGCTCCCAAAATGAAGAAGACGGCTTCCGCCTCTCGGCCTTGTACAGTGTGAACCGTGCCAATACGCTCGCGAACCCACTGATAGGGAGTGTCTACCCAGCCATCGAGTATGCCGCTTGTCCGCAATGCGTCCCGCATGCGATCCTGCACCACGACAAACGGCGTCACGACATAGAAATCGGGCGGGCATTTGTTATCCTTAAGCTGGCGCAAAACTGCCAGCAGCGCGGTGCCTTCCTGGGGGCACCATTTTTCCTGCCCGCGTCCTTCGACATCGATCCATCGTGATGGACCGAGAACATCTCTGATGGCAGAGGATTTTGCGACCTTCGCCTGAACCATCAGATTTTCGTAAGCGATAGAATTGGAAATGCTGAACATTGGCTCTGCGCAGCGGCGATGCACGAGCAGCGGAACGCCAACTTCACGTGTTCCGAACTTCGTCTCGAACGTGCCGTAATATTCGGTGGCACTGTCGGCCAATGTCTGGGTGGAGGCTCCTGGCGCATTATAGATCAGTGGATCTATGCCGAACTGGTGGCACATGGCTTCAGTCAACTGATCAGGCAAGACGACAACCGGCTCGATCTGGATGGGGTCGCCCACAACCATTGCCCGTTGCGTTCGCATCAATGCGCCGATGGCAGCCTGTGGCAAGGCTTGCCCTGCTTCGTCCACAAGCAGCCATCCGAAGGCGTCTGGCCCGATCTTGGTAAACATCCGAGAGACCGACGCGAAGGTCGTCGATATCACCGGCACCAGCAGGAACAAGGTGGACCATATATCGGGGATCAGCGCATCCTTTTCAGGGCTACCCAGCGAGCGGGTGCCAAATCCATCCAGCAGCACGTTAAGATTATGCCGGATGGGTTTGGCGGCGGCATCGATGAACGCCTTGTGAAGAGCCATCGCCGCCTCGAACACATCGTTGCGCAGATGCGCCGTCGTCGCGTCCAGCCAAGGCGCGCTTTTCTGCTTTTCCGGATGGCGCTGTTCGAAGAAATCATCCGAGATAAATATGCCGGGATAGTGTTGGCTAAGGGCGTCTAAGGCACTCCGTTCGCGGTTCAGTGCTTCGGTCAATCCTGCGATTGAGGCTTCCATCCTCTTGAGCTCACTATCGGCGCGCGCATGTTCGGAACTCTTGACATTGGCATCAGCCGCCAGGCTTGAGAGCGTCGCTTGCTCGGACATGAAGCGTTGGGTGATGATATCGTGTGCTGCACGCCATGACCGGTAGGTCTGGGTGCCGAAAAGACGGCTGAACAATCCCGGACGGTGTTTTGCGGATGCGTCGAAGTCTTTTTTCAACGCGTCTACGATTTTTCTCTGGGCATTTGATAGGGACACAGCGTGTCGCGCGCGTTCCGCCATCGCGGCAACGACTGGGCTCATTGTGTCTATTTCAGCACGAAGGCTACCAATCGTTTCCAGCTTTAACGGGATAGAGCGTAGGAGATCGTGGGCTTTTTGCAAATCGGCCAATTTCGTTTTGGCGGATGCCGTCACTTTGCGGAAATGCTGGCGTGCCTTCTTCCAGCGCCGCAAGGCCTCCTCGTGGTCCTCTGGCGCGTTTTCGTTGACGATAATATGCGGAGGTCTTTGCTTTGTACCGGTTTCAGTCTTCTCTGTGATGAATTGGGGATTGCCGCTGGCCTGCTGCAAATATTTCTGCATGCCAACATCTTCGCCCCACCAGAAGGTTTGCCGGAAATCGCTGCGGTTCTTGCTGTTGCCGAGGACTGCCGCAACCGTTCCCCAGGTGTCGCGCTGCAACAGCGCGTCCGAGACGGTTTTGAAATACCGCAGACCATTGGCATCTGCCGCAATAGCCTCCATTGAGGGCAGTTCGGCGCTGACATTCTCCGCGGCTTTGTTGTTGGAGGACGCGACAATCATCTCGTAGCCGGTGATCTTGCTATCAAGACGGTAGAGTTGAACGAAGGCATTTCCCTTCCTCATTCTCTGACCGGAATGGATGAAGGCTTTTTCCGGTTCGTCATAGGTGCAGAGAATTTCCGCCCGCTTGGTGACGAGAGCGGCGATGACATCGCGCAGGAGCGTGGTCTTGCCTGTGCCGGGTGGGCCGTTGACCGCCAAAATGCCATCCGTCTTCAGGTCATGTATGGCGAGATTAACGGCGCATTGCTGGAGAAGCGCCAACGGATGCCGGCCATTGCCCGGCCACGATCCCAAGGGGAATTTTTGGGGTTCGAGAGCATCTGCAAGCGCCTCATTGTCCTTCATCAGATTGCGGCGGCTGCGCGGTTTGATGACGCCCAGGTAGCGCTTGAGGTTTGGTGTCGCCTTGCCAGAGGCTATGAGCGAGCGGGCCATGGCCAGATCGTCGAGAAAGAAGGAGTTGAGCAGGATCGACTCCGGCGGGTCTTTCAGCTTGAAGAATTGATAGGATTTCACGGCAAAAGCCGGAGGCTTTGCAAATTGAGCTGACAGACCGATGGTCTGAACCAGCCAGTCATAGGCAGTCTGGATCGTCTTTCTTGTCAGCGGTAATATCTTGCCGTCTTCACCTTTTACGACCACTTTATTGGTCAGACCTTCCAAGAGCGCCCGTTCCGCCTGCGACCATTGGGCAAGATCGCCAAGCCGTCCGCTCAGCGCTAACGGAATTCCCCATCCGAAACTGGCAACGGAAACGGCTTCTTTTTCTACAGGGCGACCTTCCCGGTCCAACATGATCGTGGCAAGCACGGCCTCTCCACGCGCCTGTGGGCGTTCGGCCCTGCTGTCGGTGTAGACAGATAGCAAGGCTGAGACGGCAGCTTCCATGTCGACGCTGCCAAGCACGACTTGATAATACAGCTTCTGATTCGGGCGGCTCTTCTCACCGCCGTTCTCCCAGGGGAGAACCTCCTTATTGATATCGCCAATGCGGTAACGATCGCCGCCGGTCAAATCTTCCGGTTTGCGGAAAGACGGCGGTGACAAGACCTCCATTGCTGTCATGCTGACAGGACATTGCTGGCGTCGTTGGTGATAGGAGGCCGTTCGAGCGGCGGGCGGTTGGCGGATGGGGTGGAGCCTCTCGGCGCCTCTGACGTTCCAATCGGTGAGGCTATAGGTGTTTCGACAGACGTCGGGATAACTGGAGATGAACGAACTGGAGCAGTCTGGTGGTTCGCGACATCCGGCAGAGGTGGTTTGGCAGTCACTCCTATAGATTGCATTACGCGTTGCCGTAATTCGTTTGCACGCTGGACTTTCCGCTCGGATAGTTCCTCAAACAACTGGTTCAGAAACTCTGGATCACCGCGCCGTTGATCGAACAGTTGCTCAAGTTCTACCACACCCTTTTGGATCAACGGTCTTTTGGCCATATTCATAAAATCTCTGATTGATAGGACAGGACTTTATTTACGATCAAAGGTTGCGATAAGCCTAAATTTCCTCTCTTTGACACGGAAAGAGTGTGTTAAATCCGCGGTTTCGACGCCACGCCCGCCACATAGGTTTCCACCACCACCCGGTCGTCGCCCAGCGTCTGCATGAGGAACAGTTCTTCGGTCAGTGAGGTTACAGCTTCCATTTTCAGTGCCATGGCAGGCGTGGCATGGGCATTGAGTACCACCAGATCGGCTTCGGTGCCTGACGCGAGCGTGCCGATCTTGTCGGAGAGCGACAGCGCTTCGGCATTGCCCAGCGTCATATGGTAGAAACTGTCCAGCGGGTTCAGCCGCTCGCCCAGCAATTGCTGGATCTTGTAGGCCTCATCCAGAGTGCGCAGCATGGAATAGCTGGTGCCGCCGCCGATATCGGTGGCAAGGGCAACGCGCACCGGCTTGGTCCGCCGCTGGATGGCTTTCAGCGGAAACAGGCCGGAGCCAAGGAACAGGTTTGACGTTGGGCAATGCACCGCGACAGAGCCTGACTCAGTGAGAGCGTCCGCCTCACGCTCCGAGAGGTGAATGGCGTGACCGAACAGGGTTTTACGCCCGAGCAGGCCGTAGCGGGCGTAGATATCCGTATAGTCGGATGACTCAGGGTAAAGGCTGGCGGTGAAATCGATTTCCTCGCGGTTCTCAGAGAGATGCGTCTGGATATGGAGATCAGGAAATTCATGGGCCAGCGCCTGGGTTCGCTCCATCTGCTCCGGTGTCGAGGTGATGGCAAAGCGCGGCGTGATGGCCACGAGATTGCGTCCGCGACCGTGCCAGCTTTCAATCAATTCCTTGGTTTCGTCATAACCGCTTTGCGGCGTGTCCAGCAGGCCCTGTGGCGCATTGCGGTCCATCATCACCTTGCCGGCGATCATCCGTGTGCCACGCCTTGCGCTCTCGGCAAAGAAGGCATCCGCCGAGGTTTTATGCACCGAGCAATAGGCCACCGCCGTCGTCGTGCCTTGGCGCAGGAATTCATCGAAGAAATGCGTGGCGATCCGCGCTGCATGCGCAGTTTCAACGAAGCGGCATTCCTCCGGGAAGGTATAGGTGTTCAGCCATTCCAGCAGGTTGGCGGCGTAGGAGCCGATCACCTGCATTTGCGGGAAATGCACATGGCAGTCGATAAAACCGGGCAGAATCAGATGTGGGCGGTGATCAATCTCCACGGTCTGCGCGTCGGCCTCTGCTTTGACACTGTCATAGGTGCCGGAGGCGAGGATCAGGCCGTTTTCTACCAGGACGGCGCCATCGCTTTCAAAGAGATAGCTATCTGTATCGGTGATGTCGCGGGGCTGGCTGCGGAAGGAGAGCAGGCGTCCACGGATCAGGGTCTTTGTCATTACGGGCTTTTGCCTTTCACAGCACTTTCATACCAGGCGACCAGCAGGGCGCGTTCCTGAGGCGTGACCTCCGAAACATTGCCGGGCGGCATGGCGTGGCTTCGTCCGGCCTGGATATAGATCTCCCGGGCATGCGCCGCAATCTCGGCATCGGTTTCGAATTTGACGTTCTTGGGCGCAAATGTCAGCCCTTCCCAGACCGGTTCCGCCGCATGGCACATCGAACAGCGCGCTTGGACGATATCGCGTGCCGTGCCAAAATGCGCGTCGGCCAGGAATTGCTGTTGCATGGGCGACAGTGCGGCATGCTCGCCTGAACCTGGTTTCTGCACGGTGGAAAGCCACATGATGATAATGAAGATCACCGTGGTCAGCATCCAGGTCCAGATCGGGCGGCCTTTGCGGGCATGGGTGGTATTGAACCAGTGGCGGATGGTGACGCCCATCAGGAACACCAGCGCGGCAATGATCCAATTATAGGCGGTGGCAAAGGCCAGCGGATAATGGTTGGACAGCATGAAGAACACGACGGGAAGCGTCAGGTAATTGTTGTGCAGCGAGCGCTGCTTGGCAATCATGCCGTATTTCGGATCGGGTTTACGCCCCGCAATCAGATCGGCCACCACGACGCGCTGGTTGGGCATGATGATGAAGAACACATTGGCGGTCATGATCGTCGCGGTAAACGCGCCCAGATGCAGGAAGGCGGCACGCCCGGTAAACACCTGTGTATAGCCCCAGGCCATGGCGACCAGCAGGATATAGAGCAGGATCATCAGCCCCCAGGTATTCTTGCCGATCGGGGATTTGCACAACAGGTCATAACAGATCCAGCCAATGGCAAGCGAAGCCATCGACAGGCCGATGGCCTCCGGCTGGGTAAGGTCGAGCACGCTCCGGTCGATCAAAAACAGATCGGCCCCGCCATAATAGACCACGCAGAGCATGGCAAAGCCGGACAGCCAGGTGGCATAGCTTTCCCATTTGAACCAGGTCAGGTGCTGCGGCATCGAGGCGGGCGCCACCAGATATTTCTGCACGTGGTAAAAGCCGCCGCCATGCACCTGCCATTCCTCGCCATAGACGCCTTCTGGCATGCCGGGGCGTTTGACGAGACCCAGATCCAGCGCGATGAAATAGAAGGAAGAGCCGATCCAGGCGATGGCGGTGACGACATGCAGCCAGCGGACCGCAAAAGCCAGCCATTCCCAGGCGATGGCAAATTCATACATGGTTGACCTCTTTTACTCTCCCGACCAGTGACATTGCAAAATACTGGCGGCCAAGGGAAGGGCACATTTTCGCAGATGCGCAAAAATATGTGCATGCGTATGTTTTAGGCAGATTGGGTGAGGATCAAGCGGTATTGACGCCGTTCAGTTCGAAGGGTGGCAGGTTTGCAATCAGCCATTGGTGAAAGGCCTTGACCTTCGGCAAGGTCCGGCGCGATGGCGGGTAAACCAGCCAGTAGATCTGGTCATCACCCAGCAGCAAGTCGAAGGGCTGGATCAGACGGCCCGCCGTCAGATCGTCGCTGACATAAAAGGGGCTGAGAAAGGCCATGGCGTGGCCTGCAATTGCCGCTCCGGCTTGAAGGTCGAGCGCGCCCTGAGCATCCAGTCCTGTTGACCTGGGGAGGGGAGAAACAACGCCTGCGGCACGAAACCAGTCTGCCCACCAGGTCTTGTCGCTGCTCATGCGGGGCAGTTTGAGAAGGTCTGCCGGTTCATGCACACCGCCAATGCTGGCGGCCAATGCGGGACTGAGCATGGGGGCGTAGCTGAGCTTCAATATCGGATGACAGATCAACCCGGGTACCGGCTCTTTGCCAATATGGATGCCGACATCGCCGCTCTCGCGGACAAAATCCCGCGGCTTCCCATCGTTTCGCAGCAGGCGCACGGCAATACCAGGATGCTGGAGTTGGAAATTGCCGAGATGGCGCGCCAGCCAATGGGAGGCAAAGGTCGGTGTGGAGTGAATTTCCAGAACTTCGCTTGCCTCATGCCGTGCCAGCGCCACGGCCTCGCGCAGCAGCTCGAAGCCTTCCCGCGTTTTCGGCAGCAGCCGTTCTCCGGCCTCGGTCAGGCTGATCTGCCTTGACGTCCGCAGAAACAGCAGCGCGCCGAGATTGTCCTCCAGCAGCTTGATCTGGTAGCTCACCGCCGTCTGGGTCATGCCAAGCTCTTCAGCGGCGCGGGTAAAACCATTGTGGCGGGCAACGGCCTCGAACACCCGCAATGCATTGACCGGGAACTGTTTCGACAATTTCATTGGATAAGCTCTCTTTATGGATGAGCATGATAATCCGATTGGATTGTCGAGGCAATCGGCGCCAATATCCTCATATCAAAACGGGCGCCGGTGGTGAATTCACGCCTCTGCCGACCCGGTCTTACACATCAATAGATTTTGGGGAGTGCGGAGCATTATGCCGTCTGCGAACGCATTGTGGTGCCTTGTTGCGAGGCTTTTTAGCAAGGTGATTATCGGCCTTTCTGGCCGGAAAAACCGTTATCGATATCAGGATCTACCAGAGGATCTGAGGCGGGATGTCGGCCTTGACGATAGGCTGCCTGAACAGGCCGCCGATGCTATCTGGTTGCCCGGCAGCAGGCTCAGGCATTTGCTGCAAGGCGTTCTTCGTTGAGCAATCCTGCCAGCGTCAACCCGGCGATCATCTCGCCTAGACGATGACGATAATGGGCTGTCTTTTTATCGACGCCGCTGTAAAGCCCCTGGCGGACCTGGGCGCTGCTGAGTGTCATCACCGCCCTGTCGGCCTTGTGGAAGTCGAGGCAGTTTGCGTCCCAGGGCAGGCCGCAAAAGGCCAGCAGGCGGCGCGTTTCGCCTTCCTGGTCGAGCGTCAATTGCTCATAGCCCAGCTCCAGCACATCATCAGGAAACAGCGTTTGCCAATGGGCGCAGAGCCTGCGCTGGGCGGCGATATAGCGGGCGGTCTCGGCTTGGTCGTAGCTATATTGCATGCCGTCACTGGGAAAATAGCTGGAATAAAGCGCAAAGCCGCTGGCCAGCGGATCGCGTTTCATGATGACGATCCTGGCGTCAGGAAACATCAACTTGATAAAGCCGACCCAGAGGAAATTGACCGGCATCTTATCGACGACACGGGCACCTCCAGCTTTTTCACGGACCGGATCGATATAGCGCCGCGCCGCATCGGCCAGGGCCTTGGGCGTCACACTATCGAGGCCACGCAATGTCTGGCGGTCTTGTTTGAAGAACGCGTCGGTAATCGCATAGCTGAGCGTTTCCAACTCACCGGCGCCGTAGACATCCGCGTGGCTGGCAAGGATCTGCTCCGTCAGGCTGGTGCCGGAGCGCGGCAGGCCAACCACGAAGATCGGCCGTTCCGGCTGGACATATCCCGCCTTGGCGATGCTGTCCTGCGTTGAGCGGATGAATTCGGCGGTGAACCGGCCTTGCAACGCCTGCATCAGGTCAAGATCCTGATCAATGGTGTAGGCCGTGAATTGGCGCCGCCGTTTACGGTTGGCGTCTTCGAGATAGGTGAAGGCATCGTCGTATCGGCTGATATCGTTCAGCGCCTTGTAAAGCGCAAAGCCGAGTTTCAGCCGTCGGGCAGGCTCAACTGCCAGCGTCGCATGCAGGGCCTGCATGGCGGCGATATCTGGATCGTCTGGCCGGGCGCGGCTCAACATGCCCAGCAGCAGATAGCTATCGACATGGGTGGGGTCGAGGTTCAGCACCCTGCGATAGGCCGCCTTTGCCTCATCCATCCGCCCGACGCCCTGCAATGCCTGTCCCAGGTTGAAATGCGCCGTGAGATCGTTGGGATGGGCGCTTGCCGCCCGCTCCGCCAGCGCCAGGCCTAGCTTGAAATCACCTGCAATCAGGCTGCGGAAACTTTTGTCGTTCAGCGCCGCTAACTGGTTTGGGTCGTGGTTGAGGGTTAGATCGTAGGCCTCATTGGCCTCCAGATGGCGGCCCGCCTGTTTGAGGCAATGGGCAAGGGCGCTGTAGAGCGCGGCATTCGGACCGCCTGCTGCTATTGCGGCCCGATAATGGGTGATTGCATCCGGCCAGCGCCCGTCGATCTGGGCCAGATCGGCAAGCCGGCTATGGGCGGAAGGCTCAGCGCGGATCGACAAGACCGCCTGCAGAAGCTCTGTTGCTCCGGCGTGGTCATGAAGATGGATTGAAATTTCGGCCAGATTGCGCGCCGCTGTGCAGGCCATCTGTTGCAGATCCTCGGCCTTGCGGCGATCGTCGGTTGGCAGCTTGGCCAGATCGGCTGGCTTATACTGGCGCGCCATGGCCAGCAGCGGTTCCAGTTTCTGGCGCTGGGCCTGTAGCTTTTCCAGGGCGCTCATCGTGTCCGTTCTTTCATGTCCATTCCGGACCCTGAATGGCAGATCAGCCCTGCGTGAAGCTGTGGTTACAGCAGGCGGTTGACCAGTTCGGCGGCGACCAGCGCGGCGATGACAGGCGGGCGCTTGTCCCGGATCGGGCTTGCCCCGATCGGCAGGATCAGGCGGTCGAGTATCGCCGGGTTGTCGCCCTCGCGTTCCAGCCAATGGGCGAAACTGGCGCGTTTGGTGGCAGAGCCGATCATGCCGATATAGGAGAGATCGTCGCGGGCCAAGGCTTCGCGGGCAATCAGGAAATCCAGCGCATGGTCATGGGTGACGATGACAACGCCGCCGCCGGGGGCAATTTGCGCCACATGGCTTTCCGGCATCGCCGTGCGATCGAGCGGAATGCCGGTTGGCACCGCGCCATCAATTGCGTCGCGTGCATCGATCAACCGGGTGCGAAACGGCAGTGGTGCCAGGGCCGCGGCCAGCGCCAGCCCGACATGGCCAGCGCCAAAAATGAAGACCTGGGGGAATGCCTGCCACGCCTGTTGTGCCAAGGTCAGCAGCTCTTGCCGCCGCTGCGGTGTCAGGAGAGAAAGCGTCAGTTTCACCCACCCGCCGCAGCATTGGCCGATGGCCGGGCCAAGCGGCACGGCCATCTCCGCCTGATCTTCGCTGGCCTCCAGCATAGCGCGGGCTTTTTCAATCGCCAGATATTCCAGCTGTCCGCCGCCGATGGTGCCAAGCACCTGATGGCGTGCCACCACCATCAGCGCCCCGGCCTCGCGGGGCGTTGAGCCTTTGGCTTCAGTGACAGTCACCGCCACACAGTCAGCGTGGCGCGAGAGGAACGCGGCAAGCACTGCGCCGGAAAGATCAGTCACGCGCG
This sequence comes from Agrobacterium vitis, assembly GCF_037039395.1. NCBI lineage: Bacteria > Pseudomonadati > Pseudomonadota > Alphaproteobacteria > Hyphomicrobiales > Rhizobiaceae > Gillisella > Gillisella vitis. The sequence continues at coordinate 2,893,945 of NZ_CP146242.1, forward strand.
CTGTGCCTCCTTCAACCGCTCGACCGCCATCAATACCCGCTCCGGCGTGGCAGGCGTATCGAGGCGCGGGCAGGAGCGGTAATCGGTCACGCTTGCCACCGCCATGGAGATCGCTTCCAGCACCGAATTGGCCAGCATGAAGGGCGGCTCGCCAACCGCCTTGGAGCGGCCAATGGTGAGTTCGGTATTTTCCGCCCAGTCCGCCAGCTTGACGTTGAAGATTTTTGGCCGGTCTGAGGCGAGCGGTATCTTGTAGGTGGAGGGCGCGTGGGTGCGCAGCCGCCCTTTGCCGTCCCACCACAATTCCTCTGTTGTCAGCCAGCCCATGCCCTGCACGAAACCGCCTTCGATCTGGCCGATATCGATGGCCGGATTGAGCGATTTGCCGACATCGTGGAGAATATCGGTACGGTCAACAAGATATTCGCCGGTCAGCGTATCGATTGAGACTTCTGTGCAGGATGCGCCATAGGCATAGTAATAGAACGGCGTGCCGCGCCCGGTCTCGCGGTTCCAGTGGATTTTCGGTGTCTTGTAGAAACCGGCAGCCGAGAGCTGGACGCGGGCGAAATAGGCCTGGCGGATGAAATCGGGGAAAGCAATCTCTTCACCGCCGACCCTGACACGATTGGGCAGAAACACCACTTCTGCCTGCGACACACCCCATTTTTCAGAGGCAAACACCACCAACCGCTCCTTGATCTGGCGCACGGCATCATAGGCGGCCATGCCGTTCAGGTCCGAGCCGGAAGAGGCGGCGGTGGCAGAGGTATTCGGCACTTTGCCTGTCGTGGTGGCAGTGATCTTCACTCTGTCGATATCGACCTGGAAGCCATCGGCAATCACCTGGGCCACCTTGGTATAAAGGCCCTGGCCCATTTCGGTGCCGCCATGGTTGAGATGGATGGAGCCGTCCTGATAGACATGCACCAGCGCCCCCGCCTGATTGAAGGCCGTCATGGTGAAGGAGATACCGAACTTGACCGGGGTGAGCGCAATGCCCTTGCGGATCACCGGGCTCGCCTTGTTGAAATCGAGGATCGCGGCGCGCCGTGCCTGATAATCGCAGGAGGTTTCCAGCTCCTCGACCACGCGGGCGATGATATTGTCGGTGACCTGCTGGTGATAGGGCGTCAGGTCCCGGCCAGAGCCGGTCTCGCCATAGAAATTGGCTTTGCGAACCTCAAGAGGGTCTTTGCCCAGGGCGTAGGCGATTTCCTCGATCACCCGTTCTGCCCCCAGCATGCCCTGCGGCCCGCCGAAACCGCGATAGGCGGTGTTGGAGACCGTGTGGGTTTTCAGCGGTTGCGAGGTCAGTTTCACATGCGGGTAAAAATAGCTGCTATCGGCATGAAACAGTGCCCGATCGGTGACGGGGCCGGAAAGATCAGAGGAATAGCCGCAGCGGGCGGCGAAGTTTGCCTCTATGGCGTGGATACGGCCATCGTGATCGAAGGCGACGTCGAAATCCATTTTAAAATCATGGCGTTTGCCGGTAACGCTCATGTCCTCGTCGCGGTCCGGGCGAAACTTCACAGCCCGGTTGAGCTTCTTGGCGGCCAGGGCCGCGAGCGCCGCAAACTGATTGCCCTGGGTTTCCTTGCCACCGAAGCCGCCGCCCATGCGCCGCACATTGACGGTGATCGCATGCGAGGAAATATCCAGCACATGGCCGACAATATGCTGGATTTCCGACGGATGCTGGGTCGATGACCAGACGGTGACATCATCGTCTTCGCCGGGAATGGCCAGCGCGATATGGCTTTCCAGATAGAAATGTTCCTGGCCGCCGATCCGCATCGCGCCTTGCAGCCGGTGCTCGGCCTTGTCCAGCTCGGTTTCTGGCGTGCCGCGCTTCAGCACCATGCCTGGGGTTACGAGCGGCGCGCCGTTTTCCAGTGCGGCATCGATATCGGTCCAGAAGGGCAGGTCGCGGTATTCGATTTTGGCAAGCCTTGCCGCCTTGCGGGCTGCCTCGCGGGTTTCGGCAATCACGGCAAAAACCGTCTGGCCGTGAAACTCCACCCGGTCGGTGGCGATCAACGGTTCGTCATGTCGCCCGCCGGAGGAGACGTCGTTGGTGCCGGGAATGTCCTTGGCCGTCAGCACCGCGACGACGCCGGGATAGGCCTGAACACCAGACAGATCGATGGAGAGAATGTCGGCATGGGCGCGATCTGCCATGCCGAGCGCGCCGTGCAACAGACCGGCGGGTTCTGGAATATCGTCGATATATTCTGCACTCCCAGCCACATGCTTATGCGCTGAATCATGGCGCAGCGATTGATGCATCGGACCCTGGATTGTGGCGGCGGTGGTGAAAAGGGCCTTATCCATGGGGGTGGTTCCTTGCATCAACGGCAAAATAATATGGCTTCGCCCCCCTCATCCCCCTGCCGGGACCTTCTCCCCGCTGGGGAGAAGAGATGAGTGGAGATGCCTTGCTCCCAGTGAAATGCCGTATTCCAAACGGTTGCGATATGAACAAGGCATTTGCAGCTCGCGTCTTCTCCCCAGCGGGGAGAAGGTGGCGGCAGCCGGATGAGGGGGGCGAAGCCAAATGCCAGATGTTCATACCCATCAAACCCCCTCCATCGCAAAGCGTTCCAGTTCTTGTCTCTGGCCGGATGTTTCCAGAAAGAACCGTGTCAGCAGGTTCTTGGCCGTCAATTGCCGGTAATCGGCGCTGGCCCGCCAGTCGGAGAGCGGCTGATAGTCGGCATCGAAGGCGGCGCGGGCAGCCTCGATGCTCTCCCGGCTCCAGACTTTCCCCATAAGAACCGCTTCCACGGCGCGCGCCCGTTTCGGCGTTCCGGCCATGCCGCCAAAGGCGATGCGCAGGGTGGTGACGCGGGCTTGGGCATCCTTCTCCAGATAAAAGGCCCCGCAAAGCGCCGAGATATCCTCATCGCGGCGCTTGGAGATCTTGTAGATGGCAAAGTCGCTTTCGGCCTTGGGGCGGGGCAGAAAAATACGTTCGACAAATTCGCCCGACTGCCGATCTTGGCGGCCATACTCAATGAAAAAATCTTCCAGCAGCAAGGTTCGCGTTCCCGAAGCCGAGCGCAGCGTCACCGTCGCACCAAGCGCGATCAGGGCAGGAGGCGTATCGCCAATCGGCGAACCATTGGCGATATTGCCGCCAATCGTGCCCATATTGCGCACCTGCTGGCCGCCGATCCGCTCGATCAACCGGCCAAAGGCGGGGATTTCTGCCCGAAGACAGTCGAAGGCGGCGCTGTAGTTGACCCCGGCACCAAGGGTAATGCCGGTCTCATCGACCGTGATTTCCTGCAACGCTTCCAGATGGTTGATGAACACCACGGGGCTTAACGTCCGCATCTGCTTTGTCACCCAGAGACCGACATCGGTTGCACCGGCAACAATCGTCGCCTTGGGGTGTGCCGCCAGCACATTGGCCAGTGCCTCGATACTGTTGGGGACGATCAGGCTGCGGCCATCGTCGCCATCCAGGGCGATGGTGTCGGTGCTGGTCATGGCTTCCAGCGTGGCGATGATCTGCTCCCGTTCCCGTGCCAGAGGATCGAACAGCGCTGAAGGCCGGGTGAGGCCCATCTGTTCAGCGGCCTTGACGATGGGTTCATAGCCGGTGCAACGACAGAGATTGCCTTGCAAGGCCCGCTCGATTTCGGCCCGGCTCGGCGCCTCGCTTTCCAGCCACAGGCCGTAGAGCGACATAACGAAGCCGGGGGTGCAGAACCCGCATTGCGAGCCATGGCAATCCACCATGGCCTGCTGCACCGGATGCAAGGTGCCATCCTTGGCGGCCAGATGCTCGACCGTCACCACATGGCTGGCGTTGAGCGAGCCGATGAAGCGGATACAGGCATTAACCGCCTCATAGCGCAGCATGCCCTTCACCAGCCGCCCGACCAATACCGTACAGGCCCCGCAATCGCCTTCCGCGCAGCCTTCCTTTGACCCGGTCAGCCGCTTTGCCAGACGCAGATAATCCAGCAGCGTGCCGGTCGGATCGGCGCTATCAAGCGTCACGGGCTGGTCGTTGAGCAGAAAGCGGATGCGGTTGGTCATGATGGCCCTTTGAGCGATGCGTTGGAAAGATTACTGCGCCGTCCAGCCGCCGTCGATGGACAGGCTGGTGCCGGTGACCTGCTTTGCCGCATCGCTCGCAAGATAGAGCGTCATGGCGGCAATGTCCTCAACGGTGACGAATTCCTTGGTGGCCTGGAGATGCAGCATCACATCCTTGACCTCGCTTTCGGCAATGCCACGCGCCTTGGCGGTGTCGGGGATCTGCTTTTCCACCAGCGGCGTCAGCACATAGCCGGGGCAGATGGCGTTGACGGTAATGCCGCTTTGCGCCACTTCCAGCGCAACCGACTTGGTCATGCCGAGAATGCCGTGCTTGGCGGTGACATAGGCGGATTTGAACGGCGAGGCGACCAGGCCATGGGCCGAGGCGATATTGATGATCCGCCCGGATTTTTGCGCCTTCATCGCCGGGATGGCGGCGCGCATGGTGTGGAAGGCGCTCGACATATTGATGGCGATGATCTGGTCCCATTTGTCGATGGGAAACTCTTCAACGGGGGCGACGTGCTGAATGCCCGCATTGTTGACGAGAACATCGATGCCGCCGAATTCGGCGATGGCGGTTTCCACCAGTTCGGCGATTTCCTTGGGCTTGGTCATGTCGGCGGGGTGGTAGAGCGCCTTGCCGCCGCCCGCTTCCAGCTGCTTGCGGATCGACTCGATTTCACCGAGAGGGCCGAAACCGTTGATCAGCACATTGGCGCCTTCAGCCGCAAAGGCGCGGGCAATGCCAAGCCCGATGCCGCTGGTGGAACCGGTAATAACGACAGTCCTGGTCATGACGTAACTCCCTGTGCGATGATTTTTCTGGTTTGGCCGTGTAGCGAAGCGGTCGGTTGCGCCGCAGCAAGGTTAAACCTATGCCCAAATCCCTGTCCTATGCAATTGCCCTGTGCAATCAGGTTATGAGGAACAGACCAAGCCATCAGCAATAGGGCAGACCAGGATGAAGACTGGCCAGCCCGGTCTTTCCGGTGTTATCGAACAAGACGGTCGGAGCGGAGGGGTGAAGCCGAGAATGTCGCCTTCGTTTGTTTTTCATTTTCGGTTTTGACTTGGCATAAAACTTTCGTATCTTAATATAAGCGAAAGAAAGCGAAAACTCTGGGAGGAGTATCATGGGCGGTTTTGTGCTGGCGATTGACCAGGGAACGACGTCGAGCCGTGCCATCGTGTTTGATGGGGCGATGCGTATCGTTGGAACCGGCCAAAAGGAATTTCCGCAGATCTTCCCGCAATCGGGCTGGGTGGAGCATGAGCCGGAAGCGATCTGGGACAGTGTCGTCAGCTCTATCCACGATGCGCTGGCCCGCGCCCGGATCACCGCAAACGATCTCGCCGCCATCGGTATTACCAATCAGCGGGAAACCGTTGTGGTCTGGGATAAGGATACGGGCAAGCCGATCCATAATGCCATCGTCTGGCAGGATCGCCGCACATCGGCGTTTTGCGAAACGCTGAAGCGCGACGGGCTGGAAGCAACGTTCACGACGAAGACCGGCCTGCTGCTGGACCCGTATTTCTCCGGCACAAAACTGTCCTGGATGCTCGACCATGTCGAGGGCGCCCGTGCCAGGGCAGGCGAGGGCGGCCTGTGCTTCGGCACCGTCGATACCTACCTGATCTGGCGGCTGACAGGCGGCAAAAGCTTCGTCACCGATGCCACCAATGCCTCGCGCACGCTGATTTTCAACATTGCCGAGCATGGCTGGGATGAAGAATTGCTGGCGCTGTTGAACATCCCCGCCGCCATGCTGCCAGAGGTGAAGGATTGCGCTGCCGATTTCGGCGTGACCGACAAGGCGGTATTCGGGGCGGCGGTGCCGATCCTTGGTGTGGCGGGCGACCAGCAGGCGGCCACCATCGGACAGGCCTGTTTTGCGCCCGGCATGGTCAAATCCACCTATGGCACCGGCTGTTTCGCGCTGCTCAATACCGGCGCGGACCGGGTGGTGTCGAAAAGCCGGTTGCTGACCACCATCGCCTACCGGATGGACGGCAAGACCACCTATGCGCTGGAAGGCTCGATCTTCATTGCCGGTGCCGCCGTGCAATGGCTGCGCGATGGATTAAAAGTGATCGGCGATGCGGCGGAAACCGGGCGGCTGGCGGCTGAAGCCGATCCCGGCCAGCCGGTCTATCTGGTGCCAGCCTTCACAGGTCTCGGCGCGCCCTGGTGGGACCCGGATGCACGCGGCGCGCTGTTCGGCCTGACCCGCAATACCGGACCGGCAGAACTGGCCCGCGCCGCGTTGGAAGCCGTCTGCTACCAGACCCGCGACTTGCTGGATGCCATGCACAAGGACTGGCAGAACGGCGAGGACGACATGGTGCTGCGCGTCGATGGCGGCATGGCGGCCTCCGACTGGACGATGCAGCGGCTGGCCGATCTGCTTGACGCGCCGGTGGATCGCCCCTCCGTTATTGAAACGACAGCGCTCGGTGCTGCCTTCCTCGCGGCCAGCCGTGTCGGTCTCTGGCCCGGCATGGATGCGTTTGCTCGCGCCTGGGCGCGCGACCATCGGTTTGAGCCGGTCATGGATGCCGAGACCCGCACGGAAAAGCTCAGAGGCTGGCGGGATGCAGTCAGACGGACGCTGACGGCGGGTTGATGTCGCTCTCAAACTGAATCCGGCGCGGCTTGTATTCCCTTGATTTTAGGGGGAAAACATCGCTCTTCAGATTTTGATTCACATTCGTTGAACGCTGCGTTTTCGTCCCAGGGTTTGCCAAGGCCGGACTTTGCACTTATCTGCCTACTGCATAATTCTTTAAACCGGAATCGGGTTCAAGAGAAAATTATGCAGCAGATATAGGGAGCTACAGCGAACTTTTTTGCGCCATATAAGGCGCACGGCGCTGTAGCGAACAACTGAGGATGCGACCCATGGAACTTGGCCTTTACACCTTCGCGGATGTGGACCCTACGGCGCCCAACAAGGGGATGGAGGCCAAGCGGCGGGTGGATGATCTGCTGGAGGAAATCCGGCTGGCGGACGAGGTGGGGCTGGATGTCTTCGGTCTTGGCGAACACCATCGGCCCGATTACATGGCCTCTTCGCCTGCGACCATTCTGGCGGCTGCGGCTGTGCAGACCAAAAATATTCGCCTGACCAGCGCGGTATCTGTGCTCAGTTCCGATGATCCGGTGCGGGTGTTCCAGCAATTTGCCACCGTCGATCTGCTGTCGAACGGACGGGTGGAGATGATGGCCGGGCGCGGCTCCTTCATCGAAAGCTTTCCGTTGTTCGGCTATGATCTTGACGATTATGATCTTTTGTTTGCCGAAAAGCTGCAATTGTTGATGGAGATTCGCGACACCGAAATCGTCACCTGGGAAGGCGAGACCCGCAAGCCGATCCAGGGGCGTGGCGTTTATCCCAGACCGTTGCAGGACCCGCTGCCGCTGTGGATTGCCGTGGGAGGTACGCCGCAATCGGTAGCCCGGGCCGGCTATCTCGGTCTGCCGCTGGCCATTGCCATCATCGGCGGTGAGCCGCGCCGGTTTGCGCCGTTGGTCGATCTTTACCGGCAGAGCGGCGCGAAGGCCGGGGTCGATCCGGCGGCCTTGAAAACCTCGATCAATGTGCATGGTTTTATCCATGACACGACCCAATCGGCGGCTGACATTTTCTACGCACCGCAGGCGCAGGTAATGGACCGGATCGGCCGCGAGCGCGGCTGGGGACCGACCAACCGGGGCCAGTATGATGCGATGCGCGGGCCGCATGGGGCGCTGTTCGTTGGTGATCCGGAAGCGGTGGCCGAAAAGATCGTCGCCCATCACGCCCTGTTCAAAAACGACCGCTTCCTGCTGCAAATGGCCATCGGCCCGATGCCGCACAAGGATATCATGCGCGGCATCGAGCTTTACGGCACCAAGGTGGCGCCATTGGTGCGCCAAGAGCTTGGCCATGGCTTGACGTCGGTCGGGGCGGGGGCGTAAGCAGCGGCAAAACCTGCAAACGCTCATGAAAGTCCCAGAATGATCATCTCCAGCGACGAGGAACTCCAGCACCTGAAGGAGATTGGCATTCTCTGCGCGCTGGCGGTGAAAACCATGGGTGCCGCGCTGGAGCCGGGTATTACCACCCGTGAGCTGGACCTGATCGGCCGCAAGGTGCTGGAAGACAATGGCGCGCAATCGGCACCGGAGTTCTGCTATCAGTTTCCCGGCGCCACCTGCATCAGCGTCAATGAGGAAGTGGCCCATGGCATTCCGGGTGACCGGGTGATTGCTCGGGGCGATCTCGTCAATATCGACGTTTCCGGCGTCAAGAACGGATTTTTCGGCGATACCGGCTCATCCTTCATCGTCCCGCCGGGCAAGCCGAAGATCGAAAAACTGCTGCGTGACGGCAAGCGGGCGCTGTTTCTCGGCGTCACCCAGGTCAAGACCGGCGCGCCTTTTGCCAGTATCGGCAATGCCATCGGCGCCTTCGCCGCCAAGAACCGCTATACGCTGATTGCCAACCTTGCCAGCCACGGCATTGGCCGCGAATTGCATGAGGAACCGCGCGAACTTTCCACCTGGGCCGACCCGGATGAAACAAGAATCATGCAGGAAGGCCAGGTCTTCACCATCGAGCCTTTCCTGTCGCTGGGCGGTCAATGGGCCGAGGACGGCGATGACCCCTGGACGCTCTACAGCGACCCGAAAGCGCCCACCGTGCAGTTCGAGCACACCGTGGTGGCAACCCGCAACGGGCCGCTGATCCTGACGATGGTGGAGTAATACGAAAAGTCATTTCAATGACTTTTCGTCGTCCATTTAAGCGGACTGGCCTCAGCTCGCAAAGCTGACAGCGACACCCTTTTTCTTGAAATAGGCCTGCATGATCTTGCGGCCCTGACGATTCGGCTGTGCAAGCTTTGTGGTCTCGAACACCGCTTCCTTGGCGCCTTCGCGGGCCATGGCGGCCTTGAGAGCGGCGATATGCACATCGATCTCCTCGTTATCATTGTTGATCGAGGTGTAGATATTGTCGATGGCCTGTTGCAGGCTGAGGTCGCTCATGATGCACTCCTTGGAATTTTCTCCCTCCACTAGCGATTTTTGCGGTTTCGGCAAGCTTCAGCGATAAGAAACTGTGGGCTTGAAGCACGACCGGGCGTTTTTTAGGATGGCGGGAAAACCGGAAGCCTCTATTTCCTTTGAGCGCTCAATCAGTATTTTTGGTTTGTGGGGCCAAATCGGCGGTGCGATAAGCAGCCCATGAGGATCACGCCGCCCAGACATGCCAATCCCCCATTCACCGCTCTTGCGGGTGCGCTGTCCTTGGCTGCGGCCATGGGTTTTGGCCGGTTTTCCTTCACCCCCATTCTGCCGGGGATGATGGCAGATCTTCATCTCCTACCCGCCGATGCGGGCCTGATCGCGGCGGCGAATTTCCTCGGCTATCTCCTCGGGGCCGTGCTTGCTGGCCAGGGTTGGGCGGCGGGGCGCGAAAGGTTGATTGGGTTGTCTTCGCTTTTGGCAACCAGCCTGCTTCTGGCCGCCATGGCGCTGACGCAGCATGTCGGCGTGTTCATGCTCATTCGCTTTCTATCAGGCGCGGCCAGTGCCTTCGCGATGATCTTCACGAGTTCCATCGTGCTTGCCCATATCAGCACTCATGCCAGCAATCATGGTGGGGAATATGCCCAATCCACCCATTTTGGCGGGGTAGGCCTGGGTATCGCGGCGTCTTCCCTCTTGGTCTATGCCTTGCCGCACCTCTCTGGCACATCGACGGTTGCCGGGTGGCGGCTGGACTGGCTGGTCGGGGCGGCGCTGACCTTTGTTGTCTTCCTGGTTGTCAGCCTGCTGTTGCCACGGGTGCGCAAAACCGGGGTGAGGGCCGAGCAGGAGCCTCCGCTTTCCTGGGGCAGGCCGTTTCTTTTGTTGTTTGCCTCCTATGGCCTGTTCGGCTTCGGCTATGTGGTGACGGCCACCTTCATCGTCACCATGGCCCGCATGGCCAATGCGGGACCGGCTGCGGAATTTCTGGCCTGGTTTCTGGCGGGGATCATGGCGGCTGGCTCGCTTTTCGTCTGGCGTCCGGTGCTGGACAGGCTTGGACTGGCGGGCGCCTACAGCCTTGCCCTGCTTCTGGCGGCCATTGGGGTTTTTGCGTCAGTCGGATTGCCGGGCACGGCTGCCCCGCTAGTGGGAGCGGCTCTTCTCGGCTTAACCTTCATGACGATCACCGCCTATGGTCTGCGGCTGGCAAGAACCCTTGCCCCAGCCAGTTCCCGCAAGGCCCTGTCGATCATGACGGCGGCCTTCGGCGTAGGGCAGACGGTCGGGCCTCTGGTCGCCGGCTGGCTTGCCGCCATCAGCGGCAGCTTCGCGCTGCCAAGCCTTGTTGCAGGTGCTGTATTGCTGGTCAGCCTCATTCTGGCCGCAAGCCTGTGGAGAAAGACGGTCTGAAGACCTTTGCAGCGATTACAAATCGTTAAGGTGGTATTCCCACCATTGCTGCACTGCGGCTTCTGGCATAGTTTGCCGCGCTAAAGACGGCCACGACCATATCTTCAGGAAAGCGAGACCCCGTGTTTCACTCATTCTTCCCCAAGCCGAAATTGTTCTTCACTTCGGCTCTCGTCTGGACGCTTGTTGCGATCTTCGGCTGGTATCTATTCGCTGAGGGACTGGGAGGCAGTCTCGGTTTTGTGTCGCCGGAAGGCACGGCGGAACCCTATGACCTGACCTATTTCCTGATGCCGGAAAATCTATGGTTCTACGGCTATTTCCTGCTGTGTCTCGGCGTGTTCGGCGCGGTCTGGAGCATTATTGCCAGAGATCACGAATGGAAGCTCTGGTCGATATGGGGTTCCATGCTGATCATCGTTGTTACCTATTTCGGCGTGCAGATTTCCGTAGTTATCAATAATTATCGCCGCCCTTTCGGCGACTTGCTGCAAAATGCGCTCGCGCAAAAGCCAGGCATAACAATATGGGATTTCTACAATCTGCAGATCATTTTCGTGCAGATTGCCTTTCTCAGCATGTTCGTGTCGATCCTGTCGGACTTCTTCACTAGCCATTATATTTTCCGCTGGCGCACGGCGATGAACAATTTCTACATGTCGAAGTGGGAGAAACTGCGCCATATCGAGGGTGCTTCGCAGCGTGTTCAGGAAGATACCATGCGGTTTTCCTCGACACTCGAAGGCCTTGGCATAAGCCTTGTCAATTCGGTCATGACGCTGGTTGTTTTCCTGCCAATCCTGTTTTCTTTGTCGTCATACGTGGGCGAACTGCCTGTCATAGGCGAAATTCCGCATGCGCTCTTTTGGCTCGCTTTGTTCTGGTCGGCCTTCGGTACCGTTTTGCTAGCCGTCGTTGGCATTAAGCTTCCAGGGCTAAATTTCCGCAATCAGCGCGTCGAAGCCGCCTATCGTAAAGAACTTGTTTATGGTGAAGACCACGAAGATCGCGCTCAGCCTATAACCGTGAAAGAACTGTTCGGAAATGTTCGGAAGAATTATTTCAGAATGTATTTCCATTATCTCTATTTCAACGTTGCTAGATATTTTTATCTTCAGGCGGATGCGTTGTTTTTGACTTTCATATTGGTGCCGACCATCGTCGCCGGCAAGATTACCTACGGCATCTTTCAGCAGATCCTCACAGCCTTTGGACAGGTTAGCAATTCCTTCCAATATCTCGTGACCTCCTGGACCACGATCATCGAACTGCTCTCGATCCATAAGCGCCTGAAAGCGTTTGAGGCGGCCATTGACGATCAACCGTTGCCGGATATCGACCAGCGCTATCTGGCGCGGGAAGAAATCGACGGCGAGATTGCGGCTGATAAGCCCTACTGATTAAGGGTGGCTTTCACCTAAAACGAAGACTCGGCACCTAAAACGAAGACCCGGCCGGATTTTTCCGGCCGTTCTGTTTTTCCAATATCGCCACAGCTTCCGAATAGCTGACGCAGGCGACATCGTCTCTGTGGCAGACATCCGTCACCAGTCGCTCCATTGCCCGCCAATAGGCGGCGCCGTTCATCAACACGAAGTGGAAGCCGAACTGCACGGGTTTGCGGTCGCCGTTATACTGCGCCTCGAAGGCGGTTTTGAACGCCTGATAGGTGCGGTCCTCAAATTCGGCGCTTTTCGACGGATTGTCGAAGCCCGCCGAATGGCGCACGAATATGTTGTAATCCATGCCGATGATCGGGCGGTTGCCCGGTCCTTCCGGGATCAGTGGCAGGCCAAAGCGGGTGAGATTGCCGTCCTGTTCGGGCTCTTGTGGTCCTTTGGTGACGAGGCTGGCGTCATAGAGAAAACCAGCCTGTTTTTCGGCCTCCACCATGCCTTTGCTGGTGGAGAGGTAGGGTGCGCGAAACCCTTTGATGCCGGTCTTGACGAACTCCTGCCAGCCTTCCGGTTCCTTGTCAGCCACGCCATTCTGTTTCCAGGCCCTGGCCATCACGGTTTTTACCGTAGAGAATTCGCTCAGCCAGTCTGCCTTGCTCCAGTCCTTGCCGTCGAAATGGCCGCAGGCATGGCTGGAAATATCATGCCCGGCGAGATGCGCGGTCCAGATGTGCTGAAGTCTTGCCGCGGCATCGGCCTCGTCAGGGGCAAAGCCGACATTGGACTTGCCGGGCTTTTGCTGCGGGGCCTGATAGGCTTTCGAGGCTGGCCCTCGGGCAATCAGCGTCGTGCACGAAAGAAAATAGGTGAAATGGGCATTGGCCCGGCTGGCGATCTCGCCGCTGCGCTCCCAAAGCCTGTTATCGGCGGCACCATCGAAGGAAATCAGCAGCAATTGCTTCGGCTTTTGCGGAGTTTTCACTGCATCCTGAGCAAAGGCGATGCCCGGCACACACAATGCGGCCAGCAGGGTTCGCAGCGATGATGAGAAAAGCGGGCGGGGCGGGACCAAATGAATAACCTTGTGTGAACAGAGCATCGCACCGAAAAGTGGAAACCGGTTTTCGGACAATACGATGCGAAAAAAACCTAGAGCGGGTCCGCTGCTTGCCGGGCAAATGCGGCGAAGCTTTGATGGTCATGGCTGTATCGTTCGCCCCAATCGTCTGGCGTTTACGGTCGTTCCCCCCAAATTATGCAGGCTGGTCAAGAGCAGGCCGACCGGCTATCTCTATGGTCTTTCATTCGCGGGGGATTTTTATGTCTGTCCTTATTCTCGGTCTGTTGTTTTTCACATTGGTGCATCTCACCCGGACGATTGCGCCGGGCTTTCGCGATTCCATGGTGGCCCGCCTCAGCCTGAACGGCTGGAAGTCGCTGTTTTCAGTCCTGTCTCTGCTGGGCATTGCCATTATTGCCTATGGCTACAGTATCGCGCCAATCGTCAATGTCTGGTTTCCACCGGCTGGCATGACTCATATGACGCTGACCCTGATGGTCATCGCGATGATCTGTCTGGTGGCCAGCCTTCTCCCGGCTGGCCATATCGCTGCAAAAACCAAGCATCCCATGGTTCTCTCGGTGAAAATCTGGGCGCTGGCGCATTTGCTGTCGAATGGCGATCTGCGCTCGATCCTGCTGTTCGGCTGGTTGCTGGCCTGGGGCGTCGTCCTGCGGATCTCCTTGAAGCGCCGGGAGCGGGCGGGACTGCTGGTGCGCGCACCTTTCGTGTCGGCCAAATACGATGTCTATGCCGTGGTCATCGGTCTGGTCGCCTATGTCACTATCCTTCTCAAGCTGCATGAAGTGCTGATTGGCGTGTCGCCATTGCCAATGTAATCGCGCTTTTTGATGGGGAGATGGGTGTTTTGCCCTTCTCCCCCTTACATCGGCGCAAAAATCGGGTAGAAGGCCCTGCATCTTGTTATGTATTCGACAGGCCCAGATATCCGGACAATGTAATGGCAAATCAGAACGACAGCTTTATCCGCGAAGTCAATGACGAGCTTCGCTCCGAACAGATGCGCCGTTTCTGGCGGCGTCTGGGGCCAGTGTTCATTGGCATTGCCGTGCTGATCGTGGTGGGCACCGCCGGATACCGGCTTTATGATTATTACACGGACGACCGTTCCTCCAAGTCCGGCGACCGCTTCTTAGCGGCGACCAGGCTGGCGACAGATGGCAAGAATGATCAGGCACTGAGCGATCTGCAAGCCCTGGAAAAAGACGGGTTCGGCGCCTATCCGGTACTGGCGAAGCTTCGGGCGGCCTCTCTTATGGCGGAGAAGGGCGATGCCAAGGCGGCGATCGATGCCTTTACCGCCATCGGCAAGGATAACAGCGTTCCGCAAGTGATCCGCGATGTCGCCCATATCCGCGCCGCCTGGCTGCTGATCGACAACGGCACCTATGAACAGGTGTCCACTGAGGTCGAAGCGCTGGCAGTGCCCGGCCAGGGCCTTCGCCATTCCGCCCGTGAGGCGCTCGGTCTTGCCGCCTACAAGGCTGGCCAGATGGAACGCGCCCGCGAATGGTTCCAGCAGATTACCGAGGACAGCGAGGCACCGCGCAACGTGGCCAACCGCGCCCAGATCATGCTGGACAACATCGCTGCCGCCGGCAAGGCGTCCTGACACTTTCAACGGGCTACTGCGCAACGTTGTTGCGCTGTCGCCCGACATGCTCTCACGCATCGGATCGAAAACCGCTTCACAGGTTTCGCTCCGATGCGCTACTGTTTTAAAGTCCGCTTGAAGACGGGCTGGATATAACCGGATACCAAATTATCATGAGCTTTACCGTCGCCATCGTCGGACGTCCCAATGTCGGCAAATCCACCTTGTTCAACCGTCTGGTCGGCAAGAAACTGGCGCTTGTCGATGACACGCCGGGCGTAACCCGCGACCGGCGGCCCGGTGAGGCCAAGCTGGTGGACCTGCGCTTCCACATCGTCGATACCGCCGGTCTGGAAGAGGCTGGCGCCGACACGCTGGAAGGCCGGATGCGCGCCCAGACCGAAATCGCCATCGATGAGGCCGATCTGTCGCTGTTCGTGGTCGATGCGAAAATGGGCCTGACCCATGTGGACAAGGCGCTGGCCGATATGCTGCGCAAGCGCGGCAAGCCGGTCGTGCTGGTGGCCAACAAGTCCGAAGCCCGTGGCTCGGATGGCGGCTTTTACGATGCCTTCACGCTTGGCCTTGGCGAACCCGTACCGATTTCCGCCGAGCACGGCCAGGGGATGATCGATCTGCGCGACGCCATTGTCGAGGCTATCGGCGTTGACCGCGCCTTTCCCGAAGACGATGACGACGTGGCCGAGACCGATATCGTCCTTAGGCCCACCGTCGAGGGTGAGGATGACGAGGAAGATCTGGCCTATGACGATACCAAGCCGCTGCGGGTTGCCATTGTCGGACGCCCGAATGCCGGAAAATCAACGCTGATCAATCGCTTCCTCGGTGAGGACCGGTTGCTGACCGGCCCGGAGGCCGGGATTACCCGCGATTCGATTTCGGTGGAATGGGATTGGCGTGGCCGCACCATCAAGATGTTCGACACGGCGGGCATGCGCCGCAAGGCGCGGGTGATCGAGAAGCTGGAAAAGCTGTCGGTGGCCGACACGTTGCGCGCCATTCGCTTTGCCGAAACCGTTGTCATCGTCTTCGACGCCACCATTCCCTTTGAAAAGCAGGATATCCAGATCGTCGATCTGGTGCTGCGCGAAGGCCGCGCCGCTGTGCTCGCATTCAACAAATGGGATCTGGTGGAAGATCCGCAGGCGGTGTTGGCCGAGTTGCGCGAAAAGACCGAACGGCTCCTGCCACAGGCGCGCGGCATTCGCGCCGTTCCTATGGCTGGCCAGACCGGCTACGGCCTTGAAAAGCTGATGCAGTCGATCATCGACACCGACATGGTGTGGAACAAGCGGATCTCGACCGCCAAGCTCAATCGCTGGCTGGACAGTGTCCAGACCCAGCATCCGCCACCGGCGGTTTCCGGTCGCCGGTTGAAGCTGAAATACATGACGCAGGTCAAGGCCCGCCCGCCCGCCTTCATGATTTCCTGCACCAGGCCCGATTCCGTGCCGGAAAGCTATATCCGCTACCTCACCAACGGTTTGCGCGCCGATTTCAATATGCCGGGCGTGCCGATCCGCATTCATTTGAAGGCGTCGGAAAATCCGTTTGAGAATAAGCGGAAAAGGCGCTGATTCAACTTTCCAAGGCTTGGTTGATTGTCTTCTTCCGCCGCATCAGCATCCGTCTGCGCCCCTGCGTCTTGGCCTCGATGACATTGTCGAGAAACTGGCGGGTAGCAGACGCCCAGGAATAGGTTTCCGCCAAGGCTCTGGCCTGGCTGCGAGAGCAGGCGAGCGCTTCAAGGCAGGCGGCTTTCAGCTCGTCATTGAGCGCGCCAGCCTTGGGATCAGAGATGATGTCGATCGGTCCGGTGACGGGAAAGCCTGCCACGGGCACGCCGCAGGCCAATGCTTCCAAGATCGTATTGCCAAACGTGTCGGTTTTCGAAGGAAACACGAAAACATCGGCCTGCGCATAGGCGCTTGCCAGCTCGGCGCCGAATTTGACGCCGGTAAACAGCACGTCCGGATAGCGTTCCGCCAATTCGGCGCGGGCCGGGCCATCGCCCACCACCACTTTCGAACCCGGCAGGTCGAGATCGAGAAAGGCCGGCAGGTTTTTCTCCACCGCGACCCGGCCAACCGTCATGAAGATCGGGCGGGGCAGGCCAAAGGGGTTTGCCTCAAGCGGCTGCGGGTGGAACAGTTCGGTATCGATTCCCCGGCTCCAGAGCCGCAAATTGCCGATCTTGCGGTCTTCCAGCTCTCGTTTCAGGCTTTCTGTCGCCACCATGCAGGCGCCGCCAGCGCGGTGAAACCAGCGCACATAGGCATAGAGCAGCGAAAGCGGCAATGGCAGGCGGGCGGCGACATATTCGGGAAACCGGGTGTGATAGCTGGTGGAAAAGGCGAGGCCCTGGCTCAGGCACCAGCGCCGCGCCAAGAGACCCAGCGGCCCTTCGGTGGCGATATGGATCAGGTCCGGGCGGCTCTGCTTGATCGCGGCGGCAATCCGCCAGGGGCTGGCCAGCGACAGGCGGATTTCCGGGTAGGTCGGCATGGGCAGGCTGCGATAGTCCGCCGGGGTGACCATGGTGACGTCAACGCCCATCCTGGTCAGTTCGGCATTGGTGTTTTCAATGGAGCGCACCACGCCATTCACCTGCGGATGCCAGGCATCGGTCACGATCGTCAATCTCATCGCGCGTGCTCCTCGATCCGATGCGGCTTCACGGACAGGTGGCGTCATCCCGCTTGAAATGCTCCCCCGGCGAAACGGCAGCCTGCTATCGGGTGCCGTTTCGCCGGGGAATCACGCAGAAGCCCCCGCCACTGTCCTTTGGCTTATGGGCCAGCATTGTAACAAAGGAATGAAGGTGGATTGATCGCCTGACTTGACCATCGCCACTGGTCATCGCGGCATTGAGCCCTATAGTCTTGAAGTGCCGAATTTTTTGAGCAGAGGATGGGCCATATGCCGACCAAGACCGATCGTGCCAGCAAAACCACAGTGAACGCAGTGAGTGATTGGTGGCGCGGCGCGGTTATCTATCAGGTCTATCCACGCTCGTTTCAGGATACGACAGGCGATGGCATCGGCGACATCAAGGGCATAACCCAGCGCTTGCCCTATATCGCCTCGCTCGGTGTCGATGCCATCTGGCTGTCGCCGTTCTTCACCTCGCCCATGGCTGACATGGGCTATGACGTCTCGGACTATTGCGATGTCGATCCGATGTTCGGCACGCTTGCCGATTTCGACGAGATGATGAAGGAGGCCCATGATCTCGGCCTGAAAGTGATTATCGACCAGGTAATTTCCCATACATCCGACCAGCACCCCTGGTTCATTGAGAGCCGCTCCAGCCGCAACAATCCCAAGGCTGACTGGTATGTCTGGGCCAATGCCAAGCCGGATGGCACCGCACCGAGCAATTGGCTATCGGTGTTCGGCGGCCCGGCCTGGGAATGGGATGGGGTGCGCAAGCAATATTACATGCATAATTTTCTGGGCTCCCAGCCGGATTTGAATTTCCACAATCCGCAGGTGCAGCAGGCGGTGCTGGACGCCACCCGTTTCTGGCTGGAGCGCGGCGTGGATGGGTTCCGGCTGGATACCGTGAACTATTATTTTCACGACAAGGAATTGCGCAACAACCCGCCCCATGCCCCAGACAGCGGCGATGCCGGGCTCGATGCGCCGGATGTCAATCCCTATGGCATGCAGGAACATCTGCACGACAAGACCCAGCCGGAAAATATCGGCTTCCTGCAAAAACTGCGGGCGCTGCTGGATGAATATCAAGACCGCACCACGGTCGGCGAGGTTGGCGATGGCGCGCGGTCGTTGAAAACCGTGGCCGCCTATACCAGTGGCGGCGACAAGCTGCATATGTGCTACACATTCGATCTGCTGGGGCCGCATTTCACGCCGTCGCATATTCGCGATTGTGTCACCTCCTTCCAGTCCATGGTTAGGGATGGCTGGGTGTGCTGGGCCTTTTCCAACCATGACGTGGTGCGCCATGTCTCGCGCTTTGCCCAGGGGCCGGAAGAGATGCCGCAGGTGGCCAAGCTTGCCATCAGCATTCTTGCCAGCATGCGCGGCTCGATCTGCCTTTATCAAGGCGAGGAACTCGGCCTGCCGGAGGCCGATCTTGCCTTTGAGGACCTGCGCGATCCCTATGGCATCCGCTTCTGGCCCGCATTCAAGGGCCGCGACGGATGCCGCACGCCGATGGTCTGGGAAAAAGCCAAGGCAGAGGCCGGTTTTACCAGCGGCAAGCCATGGCTGCCGGTTCAGCCGGAGCAGCAGGCTCTGTCGGTGGACGCCCAGGATAAAGATAAGAGCTCGGTGCTCAACCATTACCGCAACATGCTCGCCTTCCGCAAAGCCCATCCGGCCCTGCGCGATGGGTCAATGTCCTTCCTCGACATTAACGAGGATGTACTGGCCTTTCTGAGGGAGCAGAACGGCGACAAGCTGCTGTTCGTCTTCAACATGCGTCGCGGTCCGCAGGAAGTCCGGCTGCCCGAGCATATGATGGTGAAAGACGTCATCGCTCTGCCGGAGGCCCGCAGCACGTTTGAAAAGGGCGTGATTACGCTCGATGCGCTGGACGGTTTTTGCGCGCGGGTGTGAGGTGCGCGATCAAGCGAAGGCTACTCAGCGGCAACCGGGCTTCTTGTCTGGTCGCCTCGGCCTTCAATAAGGCCAGCAATGGAAATATCTTCGTCCAGATCGTCCCAATGAATGCCGGATATGCTCAATTCGAACTGATTTCGCTGCTCCGCCGAGGCCGTAAGCAGGCGCGGAAACCAGGCAAGCGGAATGCCCAGCACCCGGCCATCGCTAAGCGAAACCCACATGCTATCGTCATCGAAGCGGACATCAGTTGCCGAAATATTCACGCCAAGCCCTCGTAAATGCCGTACGGTTGTCTATGACGATCTTGATAATAGCAGATAATTCCCGACTGTTGAACCCGAAGCTCTCGGACAGTCCGATGGTTGGTTCCAGCCAGATTTTGGCTTCCCCCGAGCGCTGCGCACATGGACGTGGATTGGCTCTCGGGGATTGCCTTCATTCGAGTAAAAGAAGAATTTGTATGGGCCGTGGCGTAACAGGATGGGCATTGTTGTTTCCCTGTGAATCAACTAACCTGTCAATTTTAGGGTGGATTTGAGTGTGTTCAGGCGAATTAGCTTTTTTTGAGCGGCCAATGCATGGTTTCTAGCTTTGTCTCTCAGGAAAATATCGTAAAAACAATATGCTAGTTGTTTTTTTGGCTGTTTGATCTCATTGCTATATTGATGAGAGCGGCGTGGCGGGCTTTTGATTTATACGTTTATCCACAGATAAGCTGACTTTTTGCACGTGCTTAACTTTCCTCCAAGCAGAATTTTTAACACTCTTAAATCTGCAATCTCACCCAATCAGCATGAACTTATCGACATCCACCATGCCCTTGTCGGAAATCTTCAAATGCGGGATGACCGGCAGCGGCAGGAAGGCGACCTGCAAAAACGGCTCCTGCAAAGTGGTGCCAAGCGCGTAAGCCGCCTTGCGCAGCTCATGGAGTGTGTCGCGCACGCTCTCGAACGGCTCAAGGCTCATCAGACCCGCGACGGGCAGGGGGATTTCGCCGGTCACCTTGCCGTCTTCTACCACCACGAAGCCGCCCTTGATATCCGAGAGGCGGTTGGCGGCCATGGTCATGTCGTCTTCGGAGACACCGACCACGCAGATATTGTGGCTGTCATGGCCGACGGTGGAGGCGATGGCGCCCTTTTTCAGGCCGAAGCCCTGCACGAAGCCATTGGCGTGATTGCCGTTCTTGCCGTGACGCTCGATGACCGCGACCTTGATGATGTCGCGATCGAGATCGACACTGGTCTGGTTGCCGGAGGCGGGCAGGCGGTAGCGGCGATATTCGGTGATGATCTTGCCCGGCAATACGCCCATGACAGGCACTTCGCCGTCACTGACAGGCACGGCAAAATCAGCCGACTTGACGATCCTGGCCTTGACGCTGTCGAGGCCAACCGGGGCCACCGGCTTGCGGGTGGCAAACAAAGCGTCGGTGACACGGCGACCGGCCGCAAACACGGTCTCGGCCTTGCAGTTTTCCAAACTGTCCACCACCACCAGATCGGCCCGCCAGCCGGGGGCAACCAGGCCGCGATCCCGCAGGCCAAAGGCGCGGGCCGCCGAAATGGAGGCGGCGCGGTAGATGGCCAGCGGCTCCACACCATGGGCTATGGCGGTGCGGATCATGTAATCCAGATGGCCTTGCTCGGCGATATCAAGCGGGTTGCGGTCATCGGTGCAGAGCGCCAGAAAGGGCGAGAGCCGCTCGGTTATGATTGGCATCAGGGCGTGCAAATCCTTGGAAACCGAGCCTTCGCGCACCAGAATATGCATGCCCTTGCGGATCTTCTCCAGCGCTTCTTCCGCCGTGGTGCACTCATGCTCGGTGCGGATGCCCGCCGAAAGATAGCCGTTCAGATCGTTGCCGCGCAAAAGCGGCGCATGGCCATCGATATGGCCGCCCTGAAAGGCTTCCAGCTTGGCCATGCAGATCGGGTCCTTGTGGATGACCCCGGGGAAATTCATGAATTCGGCAAGGCCGATCACCTTCGGATGGTCGCGGAATGGCAAAAGCCGCTCGATGGGCAGGTCGGCGCCCGAGGTTTCCAGATGGGTCGCGGGCACGCAGGAGGAAAGCTGCACGCGGATATCCATGATGGTTTCCAGCGCCGATTCCAGGAAGAACTCGATGCCCTCAGTCCCCAGCACATTGGCGATTTCATGGGGATCGCATATGACAGTCGTTACTCCGTAAGGCAGCACGCAGCGGTCGAATTCATGCGGTGTGACCAGCGAGCTTTCGATATGCAGATGCGTGTCGATAAAGCCCGGCACGACGATCTTGCCGGATATGTCGATTTCCTCACGGCCCTGATAGGCCCCGCAGGTGCCGACAATGGTATCGCCGCAGATGGCAATATCGCTTTCCACCAATTCGCCGGTAACGAGATCGAAAAACCGGCCGCCTTTCAGCACGATATCAGCGGTTTCGCGGCCGACGCCCTGGTCGATGCGGCGTTCCAATGGGCTCATGGATGTGGCTCCTTCGGTCTCAGGTCTGGATGAGCGTCAAACGCCGCTCGAAAAAGCTGGGCTGTGGGCGATCCTTCCCCAGCAATGTCAAAATCTCTCTAGCACACTCTTCAGGCGTCTTGTCTGTGGTATCGACTTGCAAATCATAGGTGCCATGCTCATGCACAGCCATTTGCCAGCGTTGTACGGGGTCCGGCACCGGATCGTCCGCTGAGCCCTGTAGATAGGTTATCGCACCATTCGACGCGGATGCGGCCCGCCGCGCCATGATCGTCGCCAGCGCGCAATGGACGCCGATGAACAGCGCCGGCAGGCCAGCCAGCCGTCTGGCGCAATCATCCAGGATATGCAGAGGCCGCGAATAGCCATCGTGATAACCTGCATCGACCACCACATTGATGCCCAGCCGGCTATGGGCAGCAATCGTTTCATGCAGGGCGCTGTAGAGTTGCTGAACCAAAGCTTCTTTTTCCGGGTGCTCGCCGCCGGGCCGCAAGCCGATGCCGGGCCTGTGCCTTTCGCTGAGCGTTGCCATCTGTGCATCAACGCCAAGATTGACCCAGAGACCCGGAAAGCTGTCCAGCACTACCTTTGCGATGCTGGATTTACCGGAACGCGGCGCCCCGTTCAGGATCAGGATCTGTCCCGCAGAACCGATCTCCCGTATCGTGTCCAGCCTCACGCCTCGACGGTCACGGTAAAGCCGTGGCGGGTGCTATCGCCGGGGGCGAGTGTGACGGTATAGGGCCGTTCCACCAGTTCGCTGCTCTTGCCATGGCGGGCGGCCATGCCGTGCCAGGGCTCGATGCAGATGAAGGGCGCGCCGGGCTTTTGCCAGAGCGCCAGATTGGGCAGGTTTTCAAAGCGGAAATGCAGGCTGGCCGCATCCTTGGCGCCATAGGTCAATTCCGTCCCAGTCCCTTCGGGAAAGATCATCGCGTCTTCCTCGAACTGGCTCTTGTCCAGCACCAGCCGTCCGGCATGGAAGGGTGAGGGGCGGGCTTCTTCGGCCAGCAAGCCGCCACCCAACCGTAACAGGGCAGGCTCGGCGCCATTTTCCAGCGTGATCGTGTGTGGCTTGCCATCCGCCCCCGGCAAGGGCCAGAGAAAAGCCGGATGGAAGCCGAGGCCATAGGGCATGGGCGTGTCGCCGCGATTGCTGACCGTGGCGGACACCGTCAGGGCAGCACCATTCAGCCGGTATTCCAGCACCAGCGAAAAATCGAAGGGATAGACCGCTTTGGTCTCATCATTGGCCGTCAGTTCGTGGCGACAGAAATCGGCTCCAGCTTCCAGCAGCGAAAATTCGCGGCGTCGGGCAATGCCGTGTTGCGCCATGGAATAGGGCTTGCCATTGATCAGCAGCGTATCGTCCTTAGCCTTGCCGACAATCGGAAACAGAACGGGCGAACGCCCGCCCCAATAGGCCGCATCACCATGCCAGAGTAGGGGGTTGCCATCTTTTTTTACGGTGAGGGCCTGCATTTCCGCGCCAAGCGAGGAGATCTGCACAGTAAGCTGGTCATTGCCGATCTCAGTCAGTGTAGGCATGGGCATCTCTCTCTTGGGCTGGAATAGTCAGGCGGTCGTTGATCTCTATATAGTTACAATGTGAATACCTGAATGGTCAGAGGGTACAATGCATGGAGCTGAGCGGAATTGCTTCGCCTCCTCTTGCCTCTGCCGCCACCTTCTCCCCGCAGGGGAGAAGAACGCAGGAGCCGCAACTGTCGTCTGCATTACGGATTGTTCTTGCTGCCATTGTAACGCATTTTACCCGCTCTTCATGGCACATAAACGGCAAAAGACGCGGATGGTGGCACCCGCGTCTCATGTCATGGCTGAATTATTCAGCGGCGACGGTCTTGCCGCCTTCCCATTTGTACATGGAGAAGCTCTGCGAGGTGAGGTCGCCGGTTTCGCCATAGGTCAGCTTGCCGATGGCGGTTGGGATCGGGTCGCCGGATTTGATCGCGGTGGCGACAGCTTCGGCATCCTCGGCGCTGCCGACCTTTTCGATGCCAGCGGCAATGACCTGCACGGCGGCGTAGGCGTTGAGCGTGAAGGCTTCCGCCGGAATGCCCTTGGCGGTCAGCGCATCGGCGGCAACCTTGGAATCCGGGTTTTTCAGCGCGTCGGCGGCATTGGTGAACAGCGTGCCATTGGCAGCGTCGCCGCCGACAGTGGTATATTCGCTGTTGGATAGGCCATCGCCGGCCACCACCACGGCTTTCAGCCCGGCATCCTTCATCTGGCGCACCAGCAGGCCTGCTTCGGGATGATAACCGCCAAAATACAGCACTTCGACATTGGCCGACTTCAACCGGGTGACGAGCGCGCTGAAATCCTTTTCGCCTGCCGTCAGCGAATCGTTGAACACTTCAGTGACGCCGCCTGCATTGAGCGCGGCCTTGAAGGCATCCGCCAGACCCTTACCATACTGGCCCTTGTCATTGAGGATGGCGATTTTCTTGTCCTTGAAATGGGCCAGCACATATTTGGCCGCCACATCGGCCTGCTGGTCGTCACGCCCGCAGGTGCGCAGCACGGTCGGCAAGCCGCGCTTGGTCAGGCTGGGGGCCGTGGCGGTCGGGGTGACCATCAGCGCGCCGTTTTCCGCCAGCACGTCGGAGGCCGGAACGGCGACGCCTGACGTCACCGGGCCAACCACGAAACGCACACCTTCACCAACCAGCTGGTTGGCGGCGGACACGCCTTGCTTCGGCTCGCCCGCATCGTCAGCGGTCTTCAGCACCAGCTTTTCGCCCTTGATGCCACCCTTGGCATTGATATCGGCAATCGCCGTTTCCGTGCCGTTCTTGATCTGCGCACCAATGGCCGCCAACGGCCCGGTCAGCGGCGCCATCAGACCAATGGTAATATCGGCATGGGCTGCGGGGGCAGCGGCGATAAGCGCGGCTAGCGCAGCGCTGGCCAAAAGATGAAGTTTCATAATCGTCTCCTTGGGTCGGCGCTCCGATCTATGCCGGTTTGCACGCCTTTCGGGTTGTTCTGTTTCGTTCCCCGCATTGACTGTGGATGTAACGGAAAACCCTGACAACCGAAAGGCCGCCAATATGCGGCAACAGATCAATATGTCTCTTTGAATGGGGCCGGATCATGCAAAATTTCATCTCTCCGCCGCCGTTGGATGAGGCGCTATCACGCCAGGCTGAAATCCTTCACTTGAAGATTGTCCGTCCACGCTCGGTCTCGTAGCCAAACACGGTCCCCGTGGCGGCATCGACGAAATAAAGTGTCGGCTGAACGAGAAAATACATCCAGTCCTTGTCTTCAGGGCAATCTTCGGACACGCCACTGATCACCCAGGTGTCGCGGTCCTCGATCATTCCTCGCTCTGCCGTCGTCAGGCTTTCCCGCAAAGGCGTATGCCGTCTTTGCGCAAGGAACTCCCGCAGCGCCTCTCTTGCCTCGTCCTCAGCGAGCATCTTCGATCAAGCCATAATATGCGTTCATTGTCGCTCCACCTACGGTTACCGGACCCAGAAGAATGCCTTGCGCTTCACGTTTCATATCCATAACCGTGATGCCGTATCTACCGTTCAGCGGGAATTGGATTCCCGCATAGTCACCGTTCCGAAGCCCTTGTGTTTTGGCCAAGCCGTAGGACTCGGCGGCCGCCTCTTCAATGTAGCGCAATATGTATGATCTCTTATAGGCGCTCATCCTGCTATAAAGAGCGGGCCGGCCCAACAGGGACAAAGCTTGGGTGAGGCGCTGATGAACTCGCTCATGATAGACGGTTTTGCGCAGATCGGTAATGGCTCCCGCCAATGGCTTCGATTCGAGATAGAAATTGCGACCGATCGTAGCCCGGTTGTCTCCTAACCGCGTTCCGCCTTGGCCAGCGTAAAGTTTGCGGGTGAATATCAACCTCGCTTCATACATACGGGTTGGTCCGGCCTTTGGCATAACACGCGCATACTCGCCGTAGCTCGGCATTTTGCTGCCCTCTGGGAAAGTGGTCTTAAAAGTCCCTTTTGGCTTGCCCTTGAGCAGCAGGCCGAGCACGACATCAACGCCGAGAATGGTGATGGCATCCGCCAGATCTTTGGCTGCTTTGTCTAGGTCGGCATCGTTGCGCGCACTGTTGGTGCCGACCGCGAAGGCCAACAATTTTTTTCCACCCTCAAGCGCAGCGCCACCGATCGTGATCCAGCCAGCCGTCAGCAGAATCACGTCAGCGATTTCCCCAACGCCAAAGAAATGCGACCCTGCCCAGATCAGCACGACGCCCGCCATGATGGCAAGCGACGTTGGGGTGATAAGCGCCAGCAGCCGGTTGCCGATATCAGCTGGTAGCAGGGCGGCTGCCTTGCGCAAGACTGTTTCAAGTTTTGCTTGCAGCGATAAGCCGGAGACGGATGCAGCAGATGTGGCGATATCCATGCGCGTTTCCCTTATTTTCGACTGTCTCGGCGGGAGGAATCCTCGATCCCCAGCGGAGCGCAACAAGGTGTCAACAATGGCGCAATTAGATCATCTTCAGGAGGGGCAAGCAATTGATCTTTATCTGGAAGCAATTGAAAAACAAGGGATAGAATACTGTATCGACGTGTGTGGACGTTTCCGATAGCGACATACGGTAAAGCGCTTCAACACATTATTCCGGCGGGTATGAAAAAAGGCGGCAGAAAAGCTGCCGCCTTCAAAGGGTTCAAAGCGGCGAGCGCCTCAAATATTGCTCATCAGCACCTTGCGCAGCTTGTCGAACAATTGGTCGATTTCGGCCTTGGAGATGATCAGCGGGGGTGAGAGCGCGATGATGTCGCCGGTGGTGCGGATCAGCAATCCGTCTTCATAGGCCTTCAGGAAGGCGTTGAAGGCGCGTTTGGTGGGTTCGCCGTCGATGGGTTTCAGCTCCACGGCGCCGATCAGGCCGATATTTCTGATATCGATGACATTGGGGCAATCGGCGAGGCTATGAAGCTGCTCTTCCCAATAGGGGGCAAGCTCGCTGGCGCGGGTCAGCAGGCCTTCGTCCCTGTAGGTGTCGAGCGTACCGAGGGCTGCGGCAGACGCAATCGGGTTGCCGGAATAGGTATAGCCGTGGAAGAACTCGATCATGTGTTCTGGGCCGGACATGAAGGCATCATGGATTTCGGCTGTGACGAACACGGCGCCCATCGGGATGACGCCATTGGTCAGGCCCTTGGCGGTGACGATGATGTCAGGCGTGACATCGAAATACTGAGCGGCGAACGGCGCGCCGAGACGGCCATAGCCGGTGATGACTTCATCAAAAATCAGCAGAATGCCGTGCTTGGTGCAGATATCGCGCAGCTTTTGCAGATAGCCCTTCGGCGGGATCAGCACGCCGGTCGAGCCTGCGACCGGCTCGACGATGACGGCAGCGACCGTGGAGGCGTCATGCAGGGTAACGATGCGCTCCAGCTCGGCTGCGAGATCGCCGCCATGCTCCGGCTGGCCCTTGGTGAAAGCGTTCTTTTCCGGCAGATGGGTGTGGGGCATGTGGTCTACGCCGGTCAAAAGCGTGCCAAACATCTTGCGGTTGGAGACGATGCCGCCGACCGAAATGCCGCCGAAATTGACGCCGTGATAGCCGCGCTCGCGGCCGATCAGGCGGAAGCGCGAGCCATTGCCTTTGACCCGGTGATAGGCCAGCGCCACCTTCAGCGCGGTCTCGACCGATTCAGAGCCGGAATTGGTGTAAAGCACATGCTCCATGCCGGCAGGTGCGATATCCACCAGGCGGTTGGCCAGCTCGAAGGCCTTGGGATGGCCGAGCTGGAAGGCGGGGGCGTAATCCAGCTCTCCGGCCTGCTGGCGGATCGCCTCTGTGATCAGCGGGCGGCAATGGCCGGCATTGACGCACCATAGACCCGCCGTGCCATCCAGAACCTGACGGCCATCATGGGTGGTGTAATACATGTCCTTGGCGCCGACGAACAGGCGCGGCTCCTGCTTGTATTGACGGTTGGCGGTAAACGGCATCCAGAAGGCGCGCAGGTCGTTTGGAATGGTGGTGCGATTGGACATGATATCTCCATGGCCCTTTCCGCGGGCCCTGTCAGTGGTTTCGGGGCCATATCCGGTGGTTTGATCGGCTGCGGGTTGAGCGTCTTCACACATTGAAGGTCATGTCGCAGTGACATGGACATATGGCGCTGTAACTGGCAAATCAGCCGTCCTGATAGGCCAGCCGCTCCGCATAAATTTACCGCGCGGTCAAAGTAGCAGCCGGCCTTGTGCCGTCAAGCGGCGAGAGCGCGGCTATCCTGAATAATCAGCGAAACCAGTGTTTCTCTTGATGCATAATTTCCTCATTACACTGGAATGGGTTCAAGGAGGAAATGGAGTGGTAACGCGATAGCGACGAGGCGCTTTGGCTGCGGTTGATAAAACGCAAGATACGGACGTGGCGCGGATTGCACGTTCAGCGGGCAAGGTCGGCGCAAGCTCGTCATGGGTATATGCCAGCATGATCAGATGCAGGATCGAAGGGCAGTTCGACAGCATCGATCGACCGGCGGCCACTGCTGCATAACTCTCTAAATCCCACGGGATTTGAAGTGTGCAGGAGCAGGAACAGACGCTTTTGTGAAGAGAGCGGGCTCCGAACTGCATTGGTGGTTCGGGGTCTGTCACCTGCTGGCCGGATAGGCTCATTTACGTCGTTTGACGAGCGCTGAAAGCCGCTAGTGGATTTTGAAAATCTGAAATTTTATGAGGCAGATTGCCTGTTCAGCTTGCT
This sequence comes from Agrobacterium vitis, assembly GCF_037039395.1. NCBI lineage: Bacteria > Pseudomonadati > Pseudomonadota > Alphaproteobacteria > Hyphomicrobiales > Rhizobiaceae > Gillisella > Gillisella vitis. Next base: position 2,922,328 of record NZ_CP146242.1, read on the forward strand.
GTCAGGAATAGCCATTAATGCAGATTCGCGCTGGCTGCTGTGCCGCTGCTCTATTTTCCGCAGTTCATGCGGTAATAGTCTAGGCGGCCGGTGTGTTTTTAACACCAGGCCGCCTTTATGTTAGACCAAGCTGTTATGTCAGCGTTGTCATTCAAGCAGCGTTTCTGCTGCTTTCCTGATGGCAGAATATATCCTCGAGCGTGCCGAGCACTTTCATGACGGCATCCGACGTGCTGGAATAATAGATGGTCTGGGCATCGCGGCGGGTCTTGACCAGCTTCTGGGCGCGAAGCTTGGAAAGGTGCTGGGACAGCGCTGACTGGCTCAAGCCAACCTGCGAGGCCAGGACGCCGACCGGCACCTCACCTTGAACCAGGCTGCAGAGAATCATCAGTCGCTTAGGATTGGCCATGGCCGTGAGGAGGCCGGCAGCCGCATTCGAGTGATCAGACAAGTCATTGGCTTTCATCTCTCAATCTTCCTTTGAAGCGATGGCCTGCACACATGGCAGGCCCTGGTTGTTGCATCCCACAAGAAACCCTACGCCTTGAGTTTAGCAATATGAGGAGGATTGTATATGCCTAAATTTAAGGTATCGTTTCATCTTAATTAGTTTGGAGTGAAGGGTGTGTGTCCAAAGACACAATTTCACGCTCAAATTCGCATCTAAGCAGCCATTTACCCCAAAAAAAGTCGATTCCCGACGCATCCAACCCGCAGATTGTGACTTTTCCCTTGTGCTTTGCACCCGTATAATGGGGGTGGTTTTTTATGATTTGCAGAAGTCCATACCCTAAATCTTGTATGGTTTGCTCCTCGGTTTTGCCGTCGGCAAATATCAACTCTGTGCGAATCAACAAATCGTCTCCATCAAGGACAAAGGCTTTTCCGAACCCGCCGTTTAACGCGGCGCGTTGTGGCACGAGCTGAAAAAACAGAAAATCCGGAAAGTCGATATAAAGCTTGGCCTTTGGATGGCGGGCCAGAAACCGGCGGCGCATGGCCTGATGGATGTCGCTATCGGGGTCCACCGGGCTCGCCACGCATTGCACGCTGAGGCGCGGATAAGCGAGCGGATCGCCCTTGCCGGGTTCGCCGGCCAGCAGCGATACGCGCGGATCGGCCAGCATGGCCCGGGTATGCGCCGAGAGGCGCGAGACCAGAACGGTCAACGTTCCATCCGGCATGGTGCCCATCAGCACGCGGCTGACGAAAGGCCCGCCGGTTTGCGGATCGAGCACGCCCAGGGGGACATGGGTGGCGCTGCGCAACAGGGTTCGCGCCTGCCGCCGCGCCTCGTCATCGGTCGGACGGATGGGAGAGGGGCGGTCGATCATCGTTCTGTCTCATGGGTTTAAGGCTGGGTGGTGCTGGCTGAAGCTTCGACCATATCCCAGCGGCCCTTCACGCGAAAGCGTCAAGGGCCGCCACTTGCGGCATCACGGTTTTTATAAAACGCATGATATCGTAAGCGGCGGCCCTTGGCTCAACAGTGTCGTTCTGCGCTTTGCGCGCTCAACCTTGTGTAACAGCCTTTACTGCGTCAGGTCTGGCGGTGCCGGGTCAGGGCCGAGACCACATCCTGCGCGCCGATGGCGCCAATCACCATGCCGTTCTCGACCACGCCGACCAAGCCGGGCTGGCGGGCCATGGCGTCGAGAATATCGATCAGCGGCGTTTCCGGCGCGGCGGTGGCGGTAACGCCGAGACCCGGTGTGTGACTGGTGCCGGCAGTCATGACATCTCTCGCCGTCAGCATGCTGATCGGGTTCATGTTGCGCACGAAATCGGCGACATACTGATCCGCCGGGTTCTGGACGATCTGCTGCGGCGTGCCGCATTGGATGATCCGGCCGCTTTCCATGATGGCGATGCGGTTGCCGATCCGAAAGGCCTCGTCCAGATCGTGGCTGACGAACAGGATGGTCTTTTTCAGCCGGTGCTGGAATTCCAGCAGTTCATCCTGCAAGCGTGTGCGGATCAGTGGATCGAGTGCCGAGAACGGTTCGTCCATCAACAGGATCGGCGCACCGGTGGCAAAGGCGCGGGCGAGGCCAACCCGCTGCTGCATGCCGCCGGACAATTCGTCCACCTTGCGGTCGGCCCATTGCGTCAGGTTGACCAGTTCCAATTGCTCGGCAACGATTTTCCGGCGTTCCTTTTCGCCGACACCGGCCAATTCCAGGCCGAAGCCGATATTGTCGGCAACGCTGCGCCAGGGCAGCAGGCCGAATTGCTGGAACACCATCGAGACGCTGTGCATGCGCAGGTCACGCAATGCCTTGCGGCTGGCCTGGTAGGGATCGACGAAGCCATTGCGCGACTTGACCGACACCGAGCCGCGCACGACAGGCGCCAGCCCGTTGACGGCCCGCAGCAGTGTCGATTTGCCGGAACCGGACAGGCCCATCAGCACCAGGATTTCGCCTTCCTTCAAGGTCAGCGAAGCATTGGCCACGCCGAGGATGAGGCCGGTTTCCTTGTTGATCTCGTCGCGTGTCCGGCCCTGATCGACCAGGGCAAGCGCCTTCTGGGGCCGGTCGCCAAAGATGATGTCGACATTTCCAAAGATGACTGCATCGCTCATTGGTCATCTCCCGCCGATGGAATGCGGAACATCCGATCCAGAATGATTGCCAGGATGACGATACAGAGGCCCGCCTCAAAACCTCTGGCGATATTGACGGTATTCAGCGCCCGTACCACCGGAACGCCAAGACCGGCAGCGCCGACCAGAGCGGCAATCACCACCATGGACAGCGACAGCATGATGGTCTGGGTCAGACCCGCCATGATCTGTGGCAACGCATAGGGCAGCTCCACCTTGCGCAGCACCTGGGTGGGCGTGGCGCCGAAGGCAACGGCGGCTTCCACCAGGGATGAAGGGGTGGAGACGATGCCGAGCCGGGTCAGGCGGATGGGTGAGGGGACGGCAAAGATCACCGTGGCGATCAGGCCGGGCACCATGCCAAGTCCGAACAGGATTAGCGCCGGGATGAGATAGACGAAGGTCGGGATGGTCTGCATCAGGTCCAGCACCGGGCGCATCAGCGCGTAGATCCATGTGCGGCGGGCGGCCAGAATGCCGAGCGGCACGCCGATCACCATGCAGACGGCGGTGGAGGCCAGAACCAGCGCCAGCGTCTCGGTGGTTTCCTTGAAATAGCCCTGGTTGATGATCAGCGCCAGGCCGAGAAAAGTGAAGATCGCCACGAGAAGGGAGCGGCGTAGCAGCCAGGCGATAATGCTGATGGCAAGTGCCGTCACCAGCGGGTGGGGATATTGCAGCACGAACAGAACGCCATCGATACTGCTTGAAATGAGGTGGGAGAGCCAGTCGAAAAACCAGGCTCCATTGGCCGTCAGCCAGTCGACAACGACTTTGGCGGTAGGGCCGATGGGAATTTTGAAATCAGTCAGCCAATCCACTGAAACGCATCCTTTCGAGCATTTGCAGGAAATGCGTAAAAAAGAGAATAAGGAATAGCGGTGCCAGGGCGCAATGTGTCGCCCCGGCGCTATCGGTCACAGTCTGTTCAAGAATTGCTGCTGGCCTGGCGAAAATGGTGATTTCGAGAACCGGAACGGAGCATACTGAATGTACGTGAGTACAAGCATTCCAGGAAAAGTGCGAAGCAGTTTTTCGTTTGGAAATGCGATTGCATCATTCAAGCGCAGAAATTGCCATTTGCAGACGGCCAGCGGCGATTATTGAATAGACCGCCAGTGGTGCTTAGAGGCCAAGCTTGGTCTTGACAGCCGCCAGGCCGTCCTTGCCATCCTTGGTGGTGACGCCAGCCAGCCAGGGCTCGATCACGGTCGGGTTGGCCTTCAGCCAGGTCTTGGCAGCCTTGTCGGCGTCCTCGCCGTCATCGAGGATCTTGCCCATGATGGCATTTTCCATGTCGAGCGAAAACTTCATGTTGGTCAGCAGCTTGCCGACATTTGGACATTCCTTGGCATAGCCGCCGCGCGCCACCGTATAGACCGTCGCGCCACCGTAATTGGGGCCGAACACCGTATCGTCGCCATCGGCGAGATAGGTGATCTGGTGGGCGGTGTTCATCGGATGCGGCGCCCAGGCCAGGAAGATCACCGGCTTGTTTTCCTTGTCGGCGCGGGTCACCTGGCTCAACATGCCCTGTTCGGAGCTTTCGACGACGTTGAAGCCCTTGAGGCCGAACTTGTCGCCATCGATCAGCGACACGATCATGCCATTGCCTTCATTGCCTGGCTCAATACCGTAGATCTTGCCATCCAGATCGGCCTTGTGGGCGGCAATGTCCTTGAAGCTCTTGATGCCGAGCTTGGCACCGGCAGCGTTGGTGGCCAGCGTGTATTTGGCGCCTTCGAGATTGACGGTGACGCTGTCGATCGACTTGTCGTCGAGATATTGCTGGATGGCTTCCTTCTGGGCGGGCATCCAATTGCCGAGAAAGACGTCGATATCCTTGTTCTTCATCGAGGAATAGGTCACGGGCACGCCGAGCGTCTTGACGTCGGCCTTGTAGCCCAATGCCTCCAGAACGGTGACGAAGGAGGCATTGGTGGATGCCAGATCCGTCCAGCCGACATCCGAGATGCGAACGGTGCCGCAGCTGGCAGGTTCTGCCGCATAGGCAGCCGGGCTGAATGCTGCGACGCATCCGGCCAAAGCCAGCGCGTATTTTGGCAGTGCAAATTTCAGTGTCTTGGCAATTGGCATATTATGCTCCCTTTTTTAGTTCCCGGCATTATCAATACATAAACAGCCGAGGCAAGCCTGCGTGTTCGCGCCGGTCCATAGGGGCCATTTGCGACATTTTGTCATCACGCCTTAAAAATGCGCTGCATCGCCGTAAATCCGGGGGAAATGGCCTTGGCGACAAGCGCCTTGAAGGGCTTGCTCGGCGTTTGAAATTTTTTGGGACTGTGCATCTGAGGGCTGGAATTTCGCCTCTCCTCTGCGCAAAAACCGGGGGAATTTCGATTTTTCGGGTTAAAACCGCCCTGTTTTTGTGCTGCATGGCGGCGCGAGACAGGAAAGCCCAGGGAACGGTGCCAATGGCCAAGCTCTATTTCAATTATGCCGCCATGAATGCCGGTAAATCCACCATGCTGTTGCAGGCCTCCTATAATTATCAGGAGCGCGGCATGCGCACGGTGATTTTTGTCGCCGCGCTGGATGACCGGGCCGGGCGTGGCCGGGTTGCCTCCCGCATTGGGCTTTCCAGCCCCGCCGAAACCTTCGAGCCGGGAACCGACCTGTTTGCCGTGGTCGAGGCCATGCATGCGAGTGAGCCGATTGCCTGCGTTTTTGTCGACGAGGCCAATTTTTTGAGCGAGCACCATGTCTGGCAATTGGCGCGGATTGCCGACCGCCTGCATATCCCGGTCATGGCCTACGGGTTGCGCACGGATTTTCAGGGCCAGCTGTTTCCCGCCTCCCGGCTGCTGCTGGGCATTGCCGATGAATTGCGCGAGATCCGCACGATTTGCCATTGCGGCCGCAAGGCGACGATGAATGCCCGCTTCGATGCCAGTGGTCAGGTGACGCGCGAGGGTGAGCAGATCGAGGTTGGCGGCAACGAGAAATATGTGTCCTTCTGCCGCCTGCATTGGGATGAACTGTTCAATGGGTGACGCTCGGCTTGACGCTGGCGCCGAGATTTGACAGTCGGCAAGTTCAACCGGGTTTTTTCAAAAATATAGTCACCTGAAAAACCTCGTGTCGTTAAAAACGCGGTTTGTCGTTGTTATTGTTGATGGGCAGACATATCTGTTGAGCAGTGACCGGACGCTAGGCGTCCGCCGTTGCCATGACCACAGGACGGGAGACAGGGCAGATGCTGAATGCGCTAACGGGGTTTTTCCGAGGGCTCTGGGGAGCGCTTCGGCGCAGCGGTAATCTTCTCTATACGGCAGTGGCCTGGCCTTTCCGCGCCCGCCATAGCGAAGCGGGCCGTCGGGCCTATATTTTCCGTGGGTCCGTCGCCCTGATCGTCCTGGTGCTGATTGCTGCTTACGGGCAGTTTTTGTGGCGCACCCAGGTCTGGTATGGCTTTGATCCGGCCTTTGCTAAAGCCTATGGCTTTGCCGACCGCAAGGTTGCCGCCGGACAGCAGATCGCCGACAAGCCCGGCACCTGCCAGAATTCCGCTATCGTCACCACGGTTGCCGATCTGACGGACTCCAATGTCAACCAGAATGTCTGGGTGTCCTCGACGCTGCTCTACAAGCTCGGCCTGTTCGGGATGAGCTGGGATGACACGCCGTTCTTCGACAACAAGGCCTCGTTCCAGCGCGGTATCAACCAGGTGGCGCGCCGGGTCGGCATCGTATTGGCCGACGACCTTGGCCGGGTGAGAGGCACTTCCGGCATCAATACCGATCTGCAGGATGCGCGCGGCAACATCCAGTTCAACGAAGGCACCTGGTATTTCGGCTCCAATCCGTTCGGGTTCAAGACGCCGACGCCAAGCTATTATCGCGCTGCGATCACCAGCTGGCGCGGTTTCAACTCCGATCTTGAGACCTGCAAGGCGGTGTTCGATGCCCGGGCCGACAATCTCGTCAAACTGCTCGACGGGCTGGCCAGTGACCTCGGCAACACATCCGACATTCTGCGTCGCCGCTCCGAAGAGCATAATGGCGGCTGGTTCGACACACGGGCCGACGACCGTTTCTGGTTCGCCTATGGCCAACTTTATGGGCAATACGCTTTGTTTCAGGCGGCAAAGGCCGATTTCATCGATGTGGTACGCGAGCGCAATCTGACGGCGATCTGGGCGGAGCTGGAAAAGCAGTTCGAGGCCGCGCTCAAGGTGCAGCCGATGATTGTTTCCAACGGCAGCGAGGATGGGCTGCTCATGCCGAACCACCTGTCGACCATGGGTTTCTACACGCTGCGGGTGCGCGCCAATATGGTCGAGTTGAGGGCCGTTCTGCAACGCTGACGGTCAACGGCCCGGCGGCCAGACCGCCGGGTATTGTCTTATAATTCAATGAAGCTTGCGGTGGGCTCCAGTTGAAATAATTCATGCAGCATGCCGCGATATTCGCCGGAACCTCCCTCGATGGGATGATAGAGACCGACGGTACGAATATATTTCAAGGTGCCGCTTGCGGTTATGATCCGATGGATATTGTGGAAAATACCGCGACTGGTGGCGGCGCGATAATAGCTGTCCATCACCTGGTCTACGTCCTGCGGGTGCATACGGCTGCAAAAATCTTTCACATTCAGCGGACCTTCAGAATGATCTATCTCGTAGAGCTTAGACACATGCGACGTGCCATATAAATGGCCCTGATCTATATCCAGTCGCCAGAAGCCGCAGACATGCATGGCCTGGGTAAGATTGACAACATCACATTCCTGTAATCCGATTGAATGAAAATCCTGTAGCGGACAAGGCCGCATTTTATTTGAGCGCCAAGCCAAGTGAAAAACCTCCCTTTTGGCTTGGCTGAAGCAAATGAATTAATGAATGAGCTTCAGCCTAATGGCCTTTGCTACCAATTGCGTTCGGTTGACGCAATCCAGCTTTTTCATTGCAGTGGTCATATACGCGTTTATGGTGTGGTCGGAGAGGCTCAGGATCTGGCCGATTTCCACCGAGGTTTTACCCTGCGCCGTCCAGCGAAGCACTTCCAACTCGCGCACTGAGAGAACATCGACATTCATCAGTTCCGTGCGGCGCAGGCGGTCATAGGTGTCGAAAACCTCCATTGCCAGCATGCCCAGCTCATTGACTTCGCATTGAGAGAGAGGCGAGCGGTCCCCATCGAACCGCATGAAATACAGCCGGGAATCAAGGGAGGGAAAAATGAAAACAACGCCGACGATCAGTTTGAACCGCAGCATCAGGTCGCGCATGGCAATTGGCCATTCCTCGGCCATGTCATCAGGTTCCCTGAATTTCATGTCCCAGGTTCGCGGCAGGATCGAGCCGGCGAATTTCTTGACCACCGGACAGAATTTTACGAATTGATGGCGGTCGAATTCATGGCCGAATTCAATCGGCAAAGTGGTTTCCATGACCAACGGCATGAGATGCACATCGGTCGCAGAGGGGGCGAGCATGATACTGCCATGCGACAGTCCAAACGCCTGAGCAACGTTACGCAGGACCTCCGTGCAATGCTCACGGCTTTCCATTGCGGTTATTTCTGTACTGAGCAGTGTTTGGCGCTCGGCAATCAACATGGGGGGCGACTGAATTTGAGATAGGGGCGGTGTGTTTGGCGACGAAGCGGGTATAGGGGAGATTTTATATATTAAATCCTAGAGCTTTCGAAAGTTCTTATCGATTAATTTCAAAAAATGTCTTTCAAAACTCTGTGAACTCATTAGCGAAAAAATATATATCTTTCGCTTTGATTGAAGAGGTTGTGTCGATGCTGTTTGGTTGCATTTCTTTCACTGTGCCACTTCTGCGTCTATGCAGTCGGAAATGCATCGAAGCGAGTATTAAATGAGCGCCAGTCCCCTTAAAAGTCAAGGTAATAACGCGCCATTCGAAAATAAGCGCTTTCTGTTGAGCTCGCGGCGGTCAACGCCTGCGTGATTGCTCCTCCGTAGAATTCTACCCCGAAACGGGATGCGTCATGCAGGGATCTTATAGGGATTTAGGCTGTTCTTTTGCCCATGGCAATGACCCCGTCCGGGGTGGGCCGTTTCATGGTTTCCCGAGGTTTTCCGCAGGCAGGAGAATTTTTGCATCGCGCTCTACCGGGTGCGCTGAATTATGCGGTAAGACGATGCGCAACAGAAGATGGCCTATCGTATTGCCTATGCGATATTTTCAATGCATTCGCGGCAAGGATGCGTGAGCGTCTTGAAGACTTGATGTAAAGGATAGACGCGCGGCTACTGCATAATCCTTAAATCCCCGTGGATTTAAGGGGGAAATTATGCAGCAAATTTAAAGTGTTACAGCGTCCTTTGTGCGTTTTATGAAACGCACGGCGCGGTAGCGCGAGCTGGCTGAAAGAAAAGTGCCGGAAACGGTTTAGAGACAGGGTTAAGAGGCTGATGTCGGATATTGAAATTGCACGGGCAGCATCAAAGCTCCCGATCACGCAGATTGGCGAGCGTCTGGGAATCAGCCCCGGTGATTTGCAGCCCTATGGCCATGACAAGGCAAAGATCAGCGCTTCCTTCCTGCACTCGCTGGCGGATCGCAAGGATGGCAAGCTCATCCTGGTGACGGCAATCAATCCGACACCGGCGGGCGAGGGCAAAACCACGACCACGGTCGGTCTGGTTGACGGGCTGAACCGCATCGGCGCCAAGGCCATGGTCTGCGTGCGCGAGCCGTCGCTTGGCCCTTGTTTCGGGGTCAAAGGTGGCGCTGCCGGTGGCGGGCGGGCACAGGTCGTGCCGATGGAAGATATCAACCTGCATTTCACCGGCGATTTCCACGCCATCACCTCCGCGCATAACCTGCTGGCGGCGATGATCGATAACCACATCTACTGGGGCAATGAGCAGGATCTCGACACCCGGCGCATCGCCTGGCGGCGGGTGGTGGATATGAACGATCGGGCGCTGCGGGAGATGGTCGGCGCGCTGGGCGGGGTGCGCAACGGCTTTCCGCGCGAAACCGGCTTCGATATCACGGTTGCGTCCGAAGTGATGGCTATCCTCTGTCTGGCCCGCGATCTGGCCGATCTGGAAACGCGGCTGGGCCAGATCGTCATCGGCTACCGGCGTGACAAGACGCCCGTGCATGCCCGCGACATCCATGCCCATCATGCCATGACGGTGCTGTTGAAGGAGGCGATGCAGCCCAATCTGGTGCAGACGCTGGAAAACAATCCGGCGCTGGTGCATGGCGGCCCGTTTGCCAATATCGCCCACGGCTGCAATTCAGTGGTGGCGACGAGAGCGGCCCTGAAACTTGCCGATTACGTGGTGACGGAAGCGGGCTTTGGCGCGGATCTTGGGGCTGAAAAATTTTTCGATATCAAATGCCGCAAGGCCGGTCTTCGCCCGGCAGCCGCTGTCATCGTCGCCACGGTGCGGGCGCTGAAGATGAATGGCGGTGTTCCTAAAACGGAACTTGGCCGCGAGGATGTGGCCGCCCTGGTCCGGGGTGCTGTCAATCTCGGGCGGCATGTGGAAAATGTCCGGGGCTTTGGCGTGCCTGTTATCGTCGCCATCAACCATTTCCTGTCCGACACGCCAGCGGAAATCGCAGCCTTGCAGGACTACGCCAATGGACTGGGCGTGGAGGCCATTCTTTGCCGTCATTGGGCCGAAGGCGGGGCGGGTATCGAGGAACTGGCGGGCAAAGTCGCAGCCATGGCCGATAGCGGCATTGCCGATTTTCAGCCGCTTTATCCCGACGATATGCCGCTGTTTGCCAAGATCGAGACGGTGGCCAAGCGGATTTACCGCGCAGGGAGTGTCACTGCGGAGCGTGCTGTCATCGACCAACTCGCCCAGTTTGAGGCCATGGGCTATGGCCACCTGCCGGTGTGCATCGCTAAGACCCAGTATTCTTTCTCCACCGACCCCTCGCTGCTCGGCGCTCCCGATGGCCACGAAGTGCATGTGCGCGACGTGCGGCTATCGGCCGGTGCCGGTTTCGTGGTGGCCATCACCGGCGATATCATGACCATGCCCGGCCTGCCGAGAAAGCCGGCAGCCGAAACCATCCGGCTCAATGACGAAGGACTGGTTGAAGGCCTGTTTTAAAGAATAGTGCTTCATTGCTTTACATCATTAAAGTGTAAAATATAACATGATTTATTTAATCATGTTTTTAATCTTGACATAAAAAATCATGTTTAATAAGTGTCCGAATTAAGGCGCGCATGTCTGTCGCGCTTTGTTTCGGGGACGACCAATTGCGTGCGAAACCGGCTGCACTGCCCTGCAGCCGAGGGGGTTTCGTGCGCCGTATTGAAAGTTTGCACCATGTCTTTTCGGGGAATTCGGCCTGTTCTGCTTGCCTGCACGGCACTTTGCTCCTTCTATGCGACCGTGCCTGTCATTGCGCAGGAAGCGACAAAAACGGCGGAAAACGGTGGCTCTAACAGCCAGACCGAACTTTCGACCATTACCGTCAAGGGCCGGAAGGTTGTAAAGGGTTCCGTGGAAGACACGCCTGTGGCGACCCATACCTCGGCCGAGCAATTGCAGAAGAAGCAGATCGACGATATCGATGACCTCGGCAATACGGTCGAGCCGAGCGTGACCTATGTGAAGAATTCCAAGAGCGTCAACATTCGCGGCCTGGAGGCCGACCGGGTGCTGACCACGATTGACGGCATTCCGGTGCCTTATTTCTTCGACAGCGTTTATAGCTACGGCGGCGGGGCCGATACCTATGACTTCACCTCGCTGTCATCGGTCGATGTGTTGCACAGCGCCGATTCCAGCCGGGCCGGTTCCGGCGCGCTCGGCGGCGCGCTTCTCCTGCATACCTATGAGCCAGAGGACCTGATTGGCGACGGCAAGAGCTTTGGCGGCATCGTCAAGCTCGGCTATGACGGCTCGGACCGGTCGCTGACCGCCTCCGGGGCCATTGCCAAGAAATTCGGCAATACCTCGGTGCTGTTCCAGTCTTCCTACAAATACGGCCATGAGACCGAGACGAGTGGTGATGTCGGTGGGACTCGTTCCACCCGGACCGAAGCCGATCCGATGAGCTATAACGACCGCAATTTCCTGTTCAAGATCCGCCAGGAGCTGGAAGGCGGGCATACGATCGGCCTGACGGCAGAGCATTACGACTATAATTCCAAGAAGGATTACAAGTCCAATGCCAGCTACGGCACGACCTATCGCGCTGGCGATTACGATTATATTCAGGACAAGGGCCGCGACCGGGTTTCGCTCGATTATGTCTATGACAGCACCTCTGCCGATAGCTGGATCGACAGCGCCTTCGCTACCCTTTACTGGCAGCGCGCCACCCGCGTGGAAGGCACATCCAGTTACCGGCTGACGGCTCCAATCGGCATTTACGAACGGTTGATGGAAAGCGAGCAGCGCGACATCGGGTTGAACAGCTATGCCAATTCCAATTTCAGCACCGGCGCGCTGAACCACAAGCTGACCTTCGGCGCTGACATCCGCTTCACCCAGAGCAGCTATTATCTGGCCGGCCAGGACACCTGCTCGGTTACCTACGTTTCAGGCTGCGCCTATTACCATACCAACCAGGCCTATTCGCCTGACGTGAATTCCTACAAGCTCGGCGCCTTTGTCGAGGACAAGATTTCGCTGGGCGACAGCCCCGTCTCGCTGACGCCCGGCCTGCGCCTCGACTGGTACAAGGAAGATCCGCAGGATACCGCCAGCTATGAGGGAACCATGCCCGAGGGGCAGGACGGCGCCCACCTTTCGCCCAAGCTGCGCGCCGCCTGGCAGGCAACACCGGATGCCGAGCTGTATGCCCAGTTCTCCACGGCCTTCAAGTCGCCCAATGCCTATCAGCTCTATGTCGATTACGACAATGCGCCGCTCTATCGCTCGATCGGCAATCCCGATCTGAAGCCGGAAACCAGCTGGGGCTTCGATGTCGGCGCCAATCTCGGCAATGAGGATTTCGGCGGGCGGATCAGCGCGTTTACCACCCGCTACAAGAATTTCATCGATACCTCGGATATCATTCGCACCACCGGCTATGCGCTTGGTACTTATGAATATATCAACCGCGCCAATGTCCGTATCAGCGGCGTCGAGATCGAGGGCCACAAGACCTTCGCCAACGGCATCAACCTGCACGGCTCGATGTTCTATGCACGCGGCACGGATCTCGACACCGACGAATTGCTGAGCACAGTGGCGCCGCTGAAAGCCATTGTCGGCGTTGGCTATGAGCGGGAGACCTGGGGCACGGATGTCAGCCTGGTGGCTGCCGCAGCGGTCTCCGACAAATCCAGTGCCTCCACCAAGCCGGCGGGATACGGTGTCGTCAACCTGACCGGATGGTGGGAACCGGAACAGACCAAGGGCCTGCGCCTTCAGGCCGGTGTCTACAATCTGTTCGACAAGCAATATTACGACGCGCTTGAGGTGAAGGATGTCTCCAATGCCAATGCGCTTTATTCCGAGGCCGGTCGTTATTTCAAAATCGCCATCTCTCAGAAGTTCTGAGAGATCCGGTTTCAGTCAATTCGGCTCCTGACAGACGCGGTAATCGTTGCGGCGTTTGATCAGGTCGAGATGCATATGGTCCTTATGTGTCTCATCGGCCCCTGGCGCCAGCACCGTGGTGAAATACAGGCAGGCCGAGGAGTTGATGGTGCGCTGGAAAGCGCCGGGCAGGGTTGGTTCGCTGTCTGGCACGATCTTCATTGGCACATCGCCGTTTTCAAACTCGAAGCCGGCTATATCCAGCGCATTGCCCTTGGCATGTTCGGACATCTTGCCTTCGCTGCGGCTATTGCGGTTGCGGCAGATATAGGAGGAGGCCTGGTCTACAACCGTAAGCCGACCCTTGTCGGGCAGCGCCTGATCGGCGGCGGGAATAACCAGAGTGCGCACCCATTCCGACAGTTCCAGAGCCGCCGCGCAGCGCAGCGTCGCCTTGGGCTTCAGGTTGACGCCCGGAAGGATTTCCGTCACCTCCAGCGGCTTGTCGATGCCACAACCATCGCCGTCATCGATCCGGGGCCGTTCGGTAAATTGCGCGCCCGCCGCCTTCAGGTCCGTGAGGCATTGTCCATAGGCTTGCGGGTCCTCCGTCATGATGGGCGGCGGTGGAGGCGGTGCGGGGGCTGGAGCTGGTGTTGGGGCCGGTGTCGGCTCTGCTGATGTGGGTGGAGCAGGTGAGGTCGGGGCAGGGGCCGGGACAGGGATTGGCGCGGCGGGTGAGGGCGTCGGCACGGGAACAGTTTGCGGTGCCGGAACCGGGGCCGATGTATCGCCGGGCTTGCCGACATCAGCTTTTGTGTCGGGGCCTTTAACACCGGAGAACGCATCTGGCGTGTCGGTTGCGGTTCTCGGCTTGCTATCGGGAATAGGGCCCTGCTCGGGGAGGGCGTCTTTTGGAGGGAGTGATGCACCGCTCAGGCATATCAGGCTCACGGCCAGCAGCAGCGCTTTGCATCTCATTACGTCGTTCCCCCAAGGTGTGTCGCAAGAGGGAACGTTTGAGTCTGCGATTGGTTTCAGTGCCTTGAACCTGATGCTGCATATGGTTGATTGCTACTGCATAATTCTTTAAACCGGAATCGGTTTAAAGAGAAATTATGCAGCAGATATAAAGAGCTACAGCGCCGTGCGACATATATGGCGCACGGCACGTAGTGGACGATGGCGTGCCTCGCATAAAGGTTTGGCTACAGCATGAAAGTGTCACGTTCCGCAAAATGTCTTTGCTACTCTCTCTTCCGCTTTCGGCGGCACTCTGAGATCTGCGGTGTCCTGCGTTTCTTCGAAGGGCCGTTCCAGCGCCTGCGTTAGCCGTTCAAAGAACGAATAATCGTCATAGACCGCAGCCGAGATTGCCTCTTCGATGCGGTGGTTGCGGGGGATGAGCGCAGGGTTGATGGTTTGCATTTCGGCTTGGATCATCTCTGCCGGGCGATCCGTGCCAAGCCTTGCGCGCCAGCGGATCAGCCAGGCGATCAGCGCGTCGGTTTCGGGCATGAGATCCTGTGCCACACCGCCTCCGGCAATCCTGCCGAGCTGGCGGAAGGTCAGGGTGAAATCAGCCTCATGGGTCTCCATCAAGCCAAGGAAATCGTTGATCAGCGCCAGATCGGCCTCATCAGTACCGGTCACGCCCAGCTTGGCGCGGAAGGCGGCGAGCCAATAGGTCTGGAACACGTCGCCAAAGCGGGCCAGCGCCGCATTGGCGTCTTCCACGGTCTTGTCTTCATCGCCGTCAAACAGCGGCAGCAGGCATTCGGCCAGCCGCGCCATGTTCCATTGGCCAATGCCGGGCTGGTTGGCATAGGCATAGCGGCCGCGCTGGTCGATGGAGGAAAACACCTTTTTCGGATTATACTCATCCAGAAAGGCGCAGGGGCCAAAATCGATGGTTTCGCCTGATACCGCAACATTGTCGGTATTCATCACCCCATGGATGAAGCCGATCGATAGCCAGCGAGCAATCAGCGCCGCCTGCCGGTCGGCAATGGCGTTCAGCAGCGCCAGATAGCGGTTGTCGGTGTCTTTGAGGATGGGATAATGCCGGTCGATGACGTGATCGGCCAGTGCCTTCAGGCTGTCATTATCCTGTCGGGCAGCAAAGAACTGGAAGGTACCGACCCGAATATGGCTGGCGGCTACCCGTGTCAGTACAGCGCCGGGCAGCGCCACTTCGCGTCTGACCGGCTGGCCGGTTGCAACGGCGGCCAGCGCGCGGGTGGTGGGAAGGCCGAGCGCATGCATGGCTTCCGAGACGATATATTCGCGGATCACAGGACCTAGCGCCGCACGCCCATCGCCATTGCGGGAAAAGGGGGTGGGGCCTGCGCCTTTCAGCTGGATATCGCGCCGTCGCCCATGGCGATCCAGCACCTCGCCGAGCAGAATGGCGCGGCCATCGCCCAGTTGCGGTACGAAATTGCCGAATTGATGCCCGGCATAGGCCATGGCCAGCGGGCTGGCGCCCTGAACGATACGGTTACCTGAAAAGATCTCCGCCATGGCCGCATCGCTCTGGCCTTCGATTTGCAGGCCCAGTTCCTGCGCAAGCGCGTGGTTGAACCGGATCAGCTTCGGCTGCGCCACGGGTTGCGGCAGAACGGCAGCGTGAAACGGCTCCGGCAGACGGGCGTAGCTATTGTCAAAGGCAAACATTTCGATCTCTCAACATTTCGATCTCTTCGGGCAACGTTTCATGAGGTATATGTGGCGCAGCGACATGGGAGTGCAAGGCAAGACCTGTGACGAAGCCGCATCTCCGGCAAATTGCGCATGGACAATTGAAAATTGCTTACGTTACAGTCGCCGCTGACATAAAGAGGAAACCGGCGGGACCGAATCCCGGACGCCAGGTTGACCAAAAAGAGGGACTGTTGATGTTCAAACGCTTTTCATTCACCGCTGCCATTTTCGCAAGCGCCGCCGCTCCGGCCTTCGCCCATCTCAACCCCGCCGAACACGGCTCGGTTCTGGCCGGGATTTCCCATCCCCTGACCGGACCTGATCATATCTTGGCGATGGTTGCCGTCGGTCTCTGGGCGTCCCAGCAGGGTGGCAAGGCGCTCTATGCCGTGCCCGCCGCTTTTGTCGGCACCATGGCCATCGGCTTTCTTCTGGCGCTTTCAGGCGTGCATCTCCCCTTCGTTGAACCAGCCATCCTGGCGTCCGTCATGGGTCTCGGTCTGCTGGTGGCGACCGCCGTGCGCATGCCTGCTGCCGGCGCTTCCGCCGTCGTTGCTCTTTTCGCGCTGTTCCATGGCTATGCGCATGGCACCGAACTGGCTGGCGCCGGTGCGTTGGAATTCGGCCTCGGCTTCCTGATCGCTACCGCTGCGCTGCATGCGGTCGGTATTGGCCTTGGCGTCGGCCTCAACCGCTTCGGCCCGCGCATTACCCGGCTGCTCGGCGTGGCCACGGCTCTCGGTGGCGCGGCCCTGATGCTGGGCTGATAGTCCAATCAAGGTAAAACCAGCAACGGCGGGAGAAATCCCGCCGTTTTTAGTCGTGGAACAGAACAGGTTACATATTTGTAATTCACAAGGGCTTGGAACAGCCATGATTGCCACCCTAGATCATGGTCAGTCATGTCATCGGAGATAAGATCCATGTCACCGGAAGAGCGCCAGTTACTGACCCAATTGTTTGACCGCGTGCGCCAGGCGTCTTCAACGCCGCGCGACCGCGAGGCGGAAAGCCTGATCGAAGGCGAATTGCGCAGCCAGCCCTATGCCACCTATTATCTGGCCCAGGCGGTGATTATTCAGGAAAAAGGCCTGGAGGCAGCGACCGCCAAGATCCGCGATCTCGAAGACCAGATCGCCCATTTGCAGGACGAATTGTCCCGCGGTCAGGCCCAACCGCCAGCTCCGCAACAAGGCGGTGGCTTTCTCGGCGGGATAAGCTCGATTTTCGGGGGTGGCAGCCAAGCGCCTGCTCCATCCCGCAATGCAGGGCCTTGGGGTGCGGCACCAGCGCAGAACCGTGGCTATGACGATTACAGCCGCAGCGCCCCGCCACAATCCGGCCCATGGGGCGGCGTGCCTTCAGGCGGCCAATGGCAGCAACCGGGGCAACAACCAGCAGCAGCTCCAGCCGGCGGCGGCTTTCTGCGTGGTGCCCTGACCACGGCGGCGGGCGTTGCTGGTGGCGTGCTGGTGGCTGATGCGGTGCGTGACATCTTCTCTAGCCACGGCGGCGGCTTCGGCAATATGCTGGGCGCTGGCGGCATGGGGGGAATGGCCCAGACACCGGTCGAGGAAACCATCATCAACAACAATACCTATAACATCACCGAGAATGGCCGCGACGATACGCTCGCTCAACGTGATGACAGCGGCTTCCAGCAGGCCAGCCTGGACACTGACAATGACAGCTATGACAATAGCAGCTTCGACGACAGTGATTTCGGCGGCGATGACAGCATGAACGCGTGACCCAAGCGGTCATCAGGCGCCGCGCGTCATTACGCGCGGCTTAACGTGTCGGCTCGAAACCAAACTGAACAGAGCATTTGACCGGAAGGTGAAACCGGGTCCGCTTTTCTCCGGTGAATGCTAGAGAATGTCTGCTTTCACAGAAGCACAGTACACGACGCAAACGTTTTTATGTGCCGCTTACCCCCCCTCTGCCTTGCCAGGCATCTCCCCCTCCAAGGGGGGAGATCGGCTCGGAATGAGCGTGTAGCTTCACATTTGCCGTTCAAAATGTCGGAAGTCACGACGATATCCGATAAAATGCGGGGCAAAGTCTATCTGATCTCCCTCCGTGAGGGGGAGATGTCCGGCAGGACAGAGGGGGGTAAGCCACGGATGCAAACGACAGCGTCGTGGCCTGCATCATGGACTCGCATTAACGCTCTGGCTTTTTGTTTTACCCAATTCCAATTGGCAAAACCGGTTTCCACTTCTCCCGGAAATGCTCTAGCGCCCCATTTGGTTCGACGGTCCGAACATATCTATCCGTCGGCGCTCTCTATCCGGATCGTGAGGCCGCGCCGTCACGCTATAGTTGCTGCGGTAGGTTTTACCGAGATCCGAGACGATTTCAATTTCACACGAAGCTGTGGTTGAACCACTGATAGAAACCCGGATGGTCGCGCCAGCCAACCACGTTCGGGGCATAGTATTCGCCGCCATCATGCGATGGATCGCCGCGCGATAATAGAGAACGGACAAAGTGAAATCGGCATTGTCAGGAACGACTGTCCCGCGCTCCAGATCAAATTCGATGTGGTGCTTGCCGAGACCATGGAGGAAAGCGACATATTGGCCCAAGGCCCAGTAACCGTTGAGATCGTTATATCGGCTGGCGAAGGTCCGAAGAATGTCGTGTCCAATAGCCTTGAACTGCTTTCTTCTTGGCATAGGCCTCTCACTCTGGTGTCAGATCCCACAAGGGATATCGGAAAAAATCACCGTAGACACGACAAGATTTTTTTGGCTCGACACGATCTATTCGAGGTGGGAAGAGGCTAAATCTTCCCATTCCACTCACCCCCGCCCGCGATAGGTCGGCACGCCCTGATCCGGCAACCAGACACCCTTAGGCACCTCGCCGGTCTGCCAGAATACATCAATGGGTATGCCGCCGCGTGGATACCAATAGGCGCCGATCCGTAGCCATTTCGGATCGAGCAGTTCCACGAGCCGCTTGGCGATGTAGATCGAGCAATCCTCGTGGAAGGAGCCGTGGTTGCGGAACGAGGTCATGAACAGTTTCAGCGATTTGGATTCCACCAGGAAGTCGCCCGGAATATAATCGATGACGATATGGGCGAAATCCGGCTGGCCGGTCATCGGGCAGAGCGAGGTGAATTCCGGCGCGGTGAAGCGCACCACATAATCGGTTCCGGCATTGGTATTGGGAACCCGTTCCAGCACCGCCGCCTCAGGGCTGGTCGGCGCATCCACCTGGCGGCCCAGTTGGGACAGGCCGGAAACATCGGTCTTGCTCATGCATGTTCTCCTTCAACTTTAACACGGACGCCATGGGCCTCTTCGCTTTCCGGCTCCACATGGATCGTCACCCGCGCGCCCGGCTGCACGGCTTGTACCGCCGCTTCCAGCCTGTCGCAAATCTCATGGGCCTCGCCCACCGGCATCACGGCTGGCACGACGAGATCGAAACCAACAAAGGTCGCTGCCCCGGCCCGGCGGGTGCGCAGGTAATGCACCCCGAGCGAGCCGCTGGCGTGATCGGCAATTGCCTTCTTGATCGCATCTTCTTCCGCTGGTTCGACCGCCTTGTCCATCAAGCCATCGACGGAATGGCTGATCACTTTCCAACCCTGATAGATGATGTTGCAGGCGACCAGAATGGCCAGCAGCGGATCGAGAATGGCATAACCGGTGATCACCACCAGAACAAGGCCGATCAGCACGCCCACCGACGTCACCACATCCGACATGATATGCTGCCCATCCGCCGTCAGGGCAGGGGACCGGTTGGCTTTGCCGACCCGGATCAGGATCGTTGCCCAGACCGCATTGACGACACCGGCGGCGAAGTTGATCGCCAGGCCAAGCGCCGGGGCATCCAGCATGGCTGGCGCTTCAAGGGCGGCCACCGCCTCCTTCATGATCAGCAGCGCGGCAATGACAATCAGCACGCCCTCGATAACAGCCGAAATATATTCCGCCTTGTGATGCCCATAGGGATGGTCGTGGTCGGCAGGCTTCTGGGCATAGCCGATCACGAAATAGGCTATGAAAGCCGCCACCACATTGACCGTGGATTCCAAACCATCCGACAGCAGCGCCACGGACCCCGTGACCCACCAGGCCAGAAGCTTCAGGCCCAGCACGCCGAAAGACAGCGGAATGCCCCAGAAAGCCAGCCGCTTGACGATAGGGTTATGCTCGGACATCACGCCCACTCCTGCATTTGCGAACCAGTTGCAAAACTCATGCCCTTAAGACGGCAAAACCGCCCAAGCCTGCAAAGGCTGGACGGTTTATGATGGGTCTCATATCTTTGATATCTGCTAATCTGTCAAACCCGAAGGATGGATAATCCAAAGCGGCGTTAACAAGTAGTAGATATTGCTAATTAATGTGCAATGAAGATCATGCTGTGTTTGAACGAATGATCGCCATATGGATGACATCGACAAACCGCC
Source organism: Agrobacterium vitis (assembly GCF_037039395.1). Classification (NCBI taxonomy): domain Bacteria; kingdom Pseudomonadati; phylum Pseudomonadota; class Alphaproteobacteria; order Hyphomicrobiales; family Rhizobiaceae; genus Gillisella; species Gillisella vitis. Next base: position 2,942,538 of record NZ_CP146242.1, read on the forward strand.
CATCGATCCGCACCGCATCGCGGGCAACCCCTTCGCGGACAAAGCCGACGCTTTCGTAAAGGCGGATGGCGCGGTCGTTATCGGCATGAGCATCCAGTTCCACCCGGTGCAGGCCGATTGTCCATGATGCGGCAAGCGTGGTTTCGATCAGCCGTTTGCCGAGGCCAGCGCCCCGGTAACCATCGATAATGCCCATGCCCAGCACACCGCGATGGGCGTGGATTTCTCGGTCGTGACGGCGAATGTCGCACCAGCCGACGACACGCGCACCATCAAGCGCCACGAATTGAGGATTGTTGCTTTTCCTAAGGCCAGCCACGAAATCTCGCAGACGGTCCAGTGGCGGCGCTTCCAGCATGCTCAGATAGCGACGCTCGCGCGCGACTGCGTCGAGAGCCTGATGAAAGCTCTCGACATTGCTCGCCTCTATCGGCTGAATGATGATGCCACTCATGCAGCTTTCACCTTCGCCCGCTTGGCCAGTTTTTCCACGACATTCTCGATCATCCGCATCCCGGCATCGTTGCCGAGTGTCATGATCGATTCCGGGTGGAACTGCACGGCGGCAACCGGCTCCTTGGCATGTTCGATGCCCATGATCGTCCCATCCTCGCTTTCGGCGGTGATGATGAAATCCTTGGGCAAGCTGGCCGGATCGGCATGGATCGAGTGGTAGCGCCCGACCGTGACTTCCTTGTTCAGCCCGGAAAACACGATGCCGGGTTCCAGCACGCGGATGCGCGATGGCTTGCCATGCATTGGCACATCCAACTGCCGCAGCACGCCGCCATAGGCTTCCGTCAGCGCCTGGAGACCAAGGCAGACGCCGAAGATCGGCAGGTTGCGGTCACGCGCTTTCTTGATCGTCGCCGTGCAATCGAAATCCGACGGCGAGCCCGGTCCGGGCGACAAGACGACGAGATCGGGGTTCAGGCGATCAAACACCTCTTCCGGCACCGGGCTACGCACCGTGCTGACGGTGGCGCCGGTCTGGCGGAAGTAATTGGCCAGCGTGTGGACGAATGAGTCCTCATGGTCAACCAGCAGGATTTTCACGCCATGGCCGACAGCCGCCACGCCGCGCTGGGCCTTGGCGTTATGGCCGGTTTTGGCGTCACGGATTGCAGCAATCATCGCCGATGCCTTCAATTCTGTTTCAGCCTCTTCCTCATGCGGATCACTGTCATTGAGCAGCGTCGCACCGGCCCGCACTTCGGCAATACCGTCTTTGATGCGCACGGTGCGCAGCGTCAGCCCGGTATTCATATCGCCATTGAAACCGACCATGCCGACCGCGCCGCCATACCAGGCGCGCGCGCTCTTCTCATGGGCTTCGACAAAACGCATCGCCCAGAGTTTTGGTGCGCCGGTGACGGTGACCGCCCAGGCATGGGAGAGGAAGCCGTCGAAAGCATCCATATCGTCTCGCAACCGGCCCTCGATATGGTCCACCGTGTGGATCAACCGGGAATACATTTCGATCTGGCGACGGCCGATGACCTTGACGGAGCCCGGCTCGCAGACTCGGCTCTTGTCGTTGCGGTCGACATCCGAACACATGGTCAGTTCGGATTCGTCCTTCTTGGAATTCAACAGCTTGAGGATCTGTTCGCTATCGGCAATCGGATCGTCGCCGCGCTTGATCGTGCCTGAAATCGGGCAGGTCTCAATGCGCCGTCCGTTGACCCGCACGAACATTTCCGGTGAAGCGCCGACCAGATATTCCTGATTGCCGAGATTGATGAAGAAGGAATAGGGCGACGGGTTGATGTCCTTCAATCGCTTGGAAATATCCGAGGGCTTGCTGTCGCAACGCTCCATGAATTTCTGCCCGGGAACCACTTCGAACAGGTCGCCCTTGCGGAAGCTTTCCTTGGCCTTCACCACCAGTTCGGCAAATTCGCCGGGCCGGTGATCGCCGCGCGGCGGAATGGTATCGGTATGGCGGAAAGGCTCCGGCGCAATGGTCTCGGCCTTGCCAGCCGTGGTTACGCCATCCTTTTCGAAATCATAGCGGTCGATCCAGGCCTTGGCGGAATAGTGGTCTACGACCAGAATTTCATCGGGCAAGAACAGAACCATGTCGCGCTGATCGTCCGGCCGCTTCAGTTTCAGATCGATAGCATCGAACTGGAAGGCCAGATCATAGCCGAAAGCCCCGAACAGGCCGATGCTGCTATCGGCAGACGAATAGAACAGGTCGGTAATGGCGCGCAGCACAGTAAATACCGTTGGCGCCTTGGAGCGCTCCTCCTCGGTAAACACCCGGTCGGGGGTCTTCACCGTCAGGTCCAGCCGCTGCGTGGTCAGCGCGCCCAGCACCAGTTCCGGCACGGTCTTCAGCTTTTCGGCGATCAGCGACAGCAGCACTTCGCCCCGGCCATTATAAGCCTCGATCCACACGGCGCGGCCAAAGCTGGAGATACCCAGCGGCGGATCGACAATGGCGGTATCCCAGCGAGTATAACGGCCCGGATATTCATAGTTGGAGGAAAACACCGCGCCGCGCCGCTCATCCAGCTTTTCGACATAGCTGGAGACTGCATCGGCATAGGGTGTGGCACGACGCTGGCGCGTTACCGTAATCCCGCCCCGGGTCTGGTAGACATCGCTATTGTCATCGCGAATAATGGTTGCCATGGCGCTTCTTCCTCATCGTAAAGCCCGTCAGTGAGGGGCCATGAACACAAAAAAGCCGCCTCAGGAAATCCGGGCGGCTTTGGGTCAATCGTCTTTAGACATGACTGGTCAAGGCCGCGTTAGCGAACCCACCACCAAGCATTCATGGACAAAACGATCTTCATGGCGGAATTCATAACCCGGTCCGCCACGCCGCGCAAGAGTGATTTTCATCCCCCCAATCATAGGGGATCACTGCGCAAATGCTCCGTGCGAAACCGTGTCTCCCAGCTTTGGTTGATCCGGTCTGCCAGCTTGGCAGTGCCGGGCACGACGCTGCATGCAGCCTCACTATTTAATCCCAGTTGCTTCAGCACATCCTTCAGGCTGCCAATGGGGTCGGCGCAAAGCGCTTCATAGGTGACTGGCAGGGGTTGGATGTCTTGCATGTCAAACCAGCTTTGCCAGGCGCGATCATATCGGTTGAACTCGTCATAGCGGGCGCGGATTTCGGCGGCGTCGTAAATTGGATCGCGTGGCGCAGACAGCCGTTCCAGCTCCGTACCATCTGGTGCGCGATGCCATAATCCAGTTTGTTGGGCTTTCACATAGGAAACGGCCTGTTGCACCTTATCGAGACGTGTCAGGTGAATGAACAGCGTGGGGCCAAACGCAGCCTCGATCCGCTGCCGGTCGCTGGCCAGCATTGGGTACAGAACGGCAAGCTTCTCGACAAACAGATCGAAACTGTGCCGTTGCAGCCGCAGGCCAAACAGATCCGTGCCATCGCGGCCCCTCTCGACCGCAGTTTCAAAGATCGCCGCCAGAAGATCGCTCTCCGGCAAAGAGGGGTTGATGTCCAGATTGAGATAGGACAGCCAATCGGTAATCGGTCCGTGATGAAAATAGGATTTCGGCTTACCCGCCACTCCGGTTGCTGCCAGCATATTGCACAACAAAGTGCTGCCGCTGCGTGGCGAGGTGCAGATCACATAGGCCTGGAATTTCGCCATCGACTTTTGAGCCAAACAATCATTGAATTTGCCCAGCCCTATAGTAACGAGGTGTGACAGGCCGGTGACCGTAGGCAATAAAACCGGAGATTACGGACGGTGAAACAATCGTGATTGAGGGCGTCTAGAGAAATTCATGCTTGCGGGACGGCTCAAGCGCCATCATCCAAAAACACGTCCCCTGATCCTTCGGCAGCCGCCCCGCCGCAATCGATCGCATCGCCAATCCGCCCCGCAGGCTGGCCATTGATGAAGACCGTTGGCGACCCTGCTGCCAAAGCCCGACCATGGCTTGGTTCCGGGCAGGACGAACAGGCATGCGCGCCATAGGCATCCCCGACGCGGACCGCTCCGCGACCGTTGATGAACACATTACCGCTGGCCTCGATGGAGGGTGTCGGCGGGAAATGGCAGGCATGGCCAGAACCAATATCGCCGAGGCGGGTGATGGCGGGCATTTGAACGTCCTCCTGTTCTATAACTGTAGCGTCAGTCAATCACATTGCAATTTTTCAAATTTAAATTTTATTTATTTTTTAATATCAATGTATTATGCGATAATTTACTTTGGTACGTATGAGTTATGGGTGGTTTAGTATTTTGTTGAATTGAATTATTTAATTCGCATCAGGAAATTTTTGTGGATTAAACCCTCTGCCTACCGCCTGCCAGTAAAACCAGGCGGAAAAGGATTAAAGTGACACGAGTGATGCCATCTTCTTATGGTTTGTGGGAGTGAGTTTCTCCGATCCCAATATCAGAATGCACTACGAATTTGCTCGCCTAACCCTCGGAGGCTCTGGCGTGGCAATGGAATATGATCCTCAAGGCTTCTGATCCAGTCTCCGCTCGCGTCTCGCTCTGTGTGAGCTGCGTTCCACTGGGATCGTGTCATCGTTCCTGATCTAGCAATCTCTTGTGGCGATCCGTTGCCAGTGTAATCGTTGGCGATTTCGACTTTTACGTTTTCGCCGAAAAGATCGCCAGGTATCCAATCCACAGATAACAGAGTTCGAGTCATTGGCAGGGCGCGTCCGCCCGGCAATTGAGTTGCTGCGGTGCCGATCCGAATATGCGTTCCAAGCAAAAGAACATTGTCGGCAGAGTCGATTAGAAAGCTTTCACAGTTCGGAAATCCATCACCGGAGATTGCTGATGATATGTGAATAGTCTTTGCTGTCCTGTTTATCCGCAGGCTGAACTCATGTGTTACGTCGAGATCAGGTACGGCTCCTCCCCATCGCTCCCATACCTTAACGCTGCCGCCGTTCGTATCCGAGCCGCCATCCGAAATATCGCCCCCCAAGGCCCAATGGCCCAAATCTGTGTCCGCCCCGTAGAATGCAAAATTTTTCCCCGCGTAAGAAAGTCGTCCGTTGACGCTCTGATCGCCGTCTTCCCGATATGGCGTGATCTGTCCACTCACATTGCTTCGTGGTTTTTTTCGAGGCTGGGAGTAGTCATTAGCCATTTCTGGCAACTTGTCCCCCATTTGCTCAAGGCGAGTTTCGGGAATATGCACACCACGATCGGCCATTTCGTCGCGGGTCATCATTGACGCTGCACGTTCTGGTCGACCTTCCAATACCTTTGGGATTACTGCATTTGAAGAGCGATCTGAGCGCGCGATGGCATCCATAAATTGTGCTGATTTAAGGTCGATTCTTACCTGATGAGAAATTCTAGATGTAGCTTTCTTACTAGATGAAAAGCCTCGTGCATCGCCATGGAAACCAAGCCCCCCTAAGCCGAAATTGCGGTCAGGATGGAACGAGCGTGTATATAAAATGAAATAGCTCAATTGGTGTCCCTCACAAATTTATTGATTGCATGAGCTGACAAGGAGATGACTCTTCCGGCCGAGAAGCGTTCAACGGTCACATCGCTAGCAGATCCATCTGCTAGAGCAATACCGAAACTGGAGTGGAATATGCGCGCCCAGCCTTCATCATATTGATCACCCACAACATGTATATCGCTGGTGGAGTCCCAGGAAATCTGTTCCTTTGTTTCGGGGTCAGTTGACTGACCACTTCCGATGGTCAAAAGCTTGGTGACTAGAGAGCGTTCCTGGTGTTTTGGATCTGCTTCGAATTTGAACGTATATGTCCCGGTGTCAGGGTAGAAAAGTTCGATGATCGATCCTGGTGAGCTAATGCTGGCGTGAAAAACCTTCTCCTGTGACGTTCTGCCATCAGCATCTGCCTTGAGGAGACGCCACTGATTTTCAGGCATCGAGCGTCCGGCGACAATCACTGCACCGCCTGTTTCCAACATTGGCTGGTTTACTGTTATGATCAAGCGTGTCGACAATTCCGGCTCCTTTGCCTGGTTCTGGTCAACAGCATAAAGCGCTGCAACGGCCAGCAAAATTGATCCCGTGATCTTGAGTTTCGTAGAAATTTTCAACGCGCGCACCTCAGTTTATGTCGATTCTGGAGGCCGTCATTTTGATCTTGTCTTCCTTTTCGATAATGAGATTGGTACCCTTCAGTGTGATAGTGCCGTCTGGCTGCAGACGGACTTCCGACTTTCCGCAGCGAAACAGTATCTCCTCATGGGCATCGATGATCTTGGTTGACCCGACCACTTCGCTTGAAGCGCCAGCGGCACTTTCATAAATCGCACCACCTACATTCAAAGTGTGTATACCACCAACCGAGACAATATTTGCGGCTCCGACCGTAAGAGTTGCCGCACCCAGCGCATTTATGGACATCGCACCTGAAGCGTTAATCGTGTAATTCCCAAAGCCACTCATGGAAGACATTGTCTTTGCAAGGAAATAGCCGGCATCACGAATGCCGAATGTACTGGCGGCAAGCGCGCCACGTACCACACCGCCGCCAACTCCTGTTCCGACGTTAAGCGTCACGTTCTGGCCGACATGGGTCATCTGGCTAGACTGAACTTCTGTAAGATGGGCGCCACCCACGGATGTAATCTTGTTGACATCAACACGTTCCGTCGCATGGTTCAGCACTTTGACCGTCATATCCTTTTGGGCGTGCACAAATATCTCCTCCAGCCCAGCCTCATCTTCAAACGTCAGCTCATTAAACTTCTGCGTTGATTTCCCCTTATGCGTATTGGTCCGAAACACGCTCTTGGTCTTATTCGCCGGCAAATCATACGGTACTTGATTGTTCGTATTCGGCACGACGCCTGTCACCAGCGGTCTATCCGGGTCGCCGTCGATATAGGCGATCATGACTTCCATGCCGATGCGGGGGATGACCTGGGAGCCCCAGAGGCCGCCGGCCCAGCTTTGGGAAACGCGGATCCAGCAGGTGTCGGAGCCGTCCTTTTTGGCGCGTCTGTCCCAGGGGAACCAGGCTTTGATCCGGCCGTATTGGTCAGGATGAATTTCCTCCCCCGAGGGGCCTGCGACAATGGCCACCTGCGCGCCTTCGATGCGCGGGCGTTTGGTGGTACGATGCGGGGTTAAGGGGATACGGGACGGGATGGCCTCGAATTCGTTGATATATTCCGGCTGATTTTCCGTGGTCTCATAGGAGCGATCCACCACCCAATGGGTGATGCGGGTTATCACATGCTCTTCGTATTTGTGTTCCGGGTGCGGTTCTTCATAGGGGTTGAAGCGTCGTCCCGGTTCCAGCACACGCACGGTCGACTGGCCTTTGATCCGCTCGTGATCCGCCTGTGTCGCCTGAGCGCGCAATTTGCCGACGCGCTCCATTTCGGTGTAATCTGCGGCGCGGGCGGGGTAGTTGTAAAGCTCGCGCTTGGCATTGCCCGGCAACTCCACGAGAGAAGGAGTCTGTGAGCGTGGAATGAAGTTCGGCGTTTCAAAATTCCAGTCGGCATCGACCCGTTGGCCGGGAACATAGCTGAAGCGCCGCATCCATTCGGTGATGTGGTTGCGGTCGGAAGAGCCTTGGGCGATGCGTACGGTGTCATCGTCTTCCGCGCTGGCCGAGGCCTTTGACCAGGCAATCTGGTGGTCTGTCACTTTCAGGCGATGGATGCCCTTATCATGTTGAAACCAATAGAATATTCCATCTTCTTCCAACCGGCGAAGCAGGTAGTCGAGGTCACTCTCCTGCCATTGGACAGAATAGCCTTGTGCCGGTGGCTTGTTCTGTAGAAAGCCGATATCCGGCTGCGGCAGGCCATGTTCGGAAAACAGCGTTTCCATCACCTGGATCGATGTCATATCCAGCCAGATCCGGCAATCGGAGCGGCGCGACAGCAGCCACATCTGCGGACGGATGGTGAGCGTGTAGGAGCGTAACCCACGTGTGACCGGCGGGCCTTCCTCAAGATCGGTCACCAAGCCATTGAACGGGCGGCGCAGGCCATCCTCGCCCAGTTCGCCCTGGCGGATTTCAAGGGAAATATCGACCAGCTTGCCAATAAGCTCTTCCGGTTTGACCGCTTCACGCTTGGCGCGGACATGCAGGGTGATTTCGAACAGACGATTGACGCCCTCATCCACCTTCATCCGCTCCGGCAGCAATTGATCCTCACCCAGCGGAGAGGAGACCTTTAAAACGCGGCTGGCCTGAATGAAATCGGCAGTCAATATATCGTCGAACATCGTAAGGCCCCCAGGATTGCGTCTTAAAATATCAAATGCAATATCGATGGCCCGCCCGAACTGTTTCAAACACGCCATTCCTATGGCGAAATTAGACTAGTCTTACAAAAGGTCAAGGTTTTGGTTGTGTTGCCGGATATGTTTGTTTTTTCAGTTGCGAGTGATCATCTGTGGACGGAAAGGGCGATGCAGAATTGCGCAAAGTCTACTGCATAATTCCTTAAATCGGAATCGATTTAAGGAGAAAATTATGCAGCAAATTTAAAGTGTTACAGCGTCCTTTGTGCGTTTATAAAACGCACGGCGCTGTAACCGGCCAGCGTCTCGCCAGCATTGATCTTGACGACGTCTTCCCCGATAAAAACGATGACATAGCCGCCGACCGCCTCCGCGTCGGCTGCCCAGCGGCGCAACGCGCTGGCATAGGGTTCGTGACGCCACACCTGCGGAAAGGCCGGGTCGACCAAGACCGTGATTTGCGGACCCTGAGTGTAGACCATCATCTTTGCCTTGGCCGGTTCCCATTCCGGGCCAAGACTGTCGCTTGTCATCCAAAGACAGAGAAAGTCTCGGCAGAGCTGCGGTCTGTCGGGGTAGATCGCGCAGCCTTTCTCGGCTGTGCAGTGGAGGCACCAGGTATTGGCCGGTTTTGCTAAGGCGTCGATATCCGGCAGACGGCAACAGAGCGTGCAGGTGCCGCAAGTGCGAACGGGCAGGGCTGCCGGGGCTGGGGACATGTCGAGGGGCATGAGGCGGTTTTTGCAGCTTTGAGACGGAAAACCTGCCGTAGCATAAGGCAACCGCTCACGCCATGCACCTCACCCTAATACCCAGGCTCGAAGATCCTGACGCATCCTCGCCTTGAAGGCATTGCAAATATCTCAAATGCATCAGACGCTTGAGATATTTGCAAAAGGAATACCAAGAGTCATTTTCAATGACCCTTTGTATAAAACGATTGTCCGGGTGAGGCGGGGTCGTGTCTTCGCTTATGCCGCTGCGTATTCGGGGCGCTTTTGGGAGATCGGTCCGGCTGCCGATTGATAGAGCTGGCCGAAGCGATTGGCGAGAAAGGCGTCGAGGCTGATTTCCTCCTGACGCACGAAGCCGGATTGCGGCAATGCACCCTCAGCCAGGAGGTCCAGCACGGCGCAGATGCCAGCGGCGGTGGTGATCTGGATGGCGCTCATTTTCCTGTCCGCTACAGTCCCGGCATAGACCTTGTTGGCATAGGTCTCCTGCATATAGCGCCCTTCGCGCCAGCCGCAGACGGTCACGAAAATCACAACCACATCCTGCATGGTGGCGGGCAGGGCGTTTTCAAACAGGTCCTTCAGCACGTCGCGGCGATTCTTCAGGTTGAAATCGTTGAGCAGCGCCTTGATGATCGCCTGATGGCCGGGGTAGCGGATGGTGCGGTAATTCATCGTCCGTACCCGGCCTTCCAGGGTTTTCGCCAGCGTGCCGAGGCCGCCTGACGTGTTGAAGGCTTCATAGGTCACGCCATCAAGCGAAAATTCCTCACGCTCTTCCATGGCCGGTACGCTGATCATCTGGCCCTCGACAATGGCTTCGCAGGGTTCGATATATTCGTTGATCAAGCCGTCCGTGCTCCAGGTGAGGTTATAATTCAGCGCATTGGACGGGTATTGCGGGAGCGCACCGACCCGCATCCGCACGCTGTCCAACGTCTCGAAGCGCTGTACCAGATCATGGGCTACGATGGAAATGAAGCCGGGGGCAAGGCCGCATTGGGGGATGAAGGCGGTGCGCGCACCCTCAGCCAGTGCCTCGACCTTTTTCGTGGTCGCCACGTCTTCGGTCAGGTCGAGGTAATGGCAGTTGCTGCGTGCCGCGCTTTCGGCAATCGCGCTGGTCATGTGAAAAGGGGCGGCAGAGAGAACCGCAAACTGACCGTGAAGATGGGCATCCAAGGCTTTGCTGTCGGTAATGTCGACCAAAGCTGTGGCGATACCGGGGTGAGCGGCAAGCTTTGCCAATTGCTCTGGGCTGCGGTCGGCGACTGTCACCCGGTAATCGCCGGTCTCTGCCAGAAGATGGGCAATTGCCCCGCCGATCTTGCCCGCGCCAATGATGAAAATGTTTTTCATGGTCGTTCCCCTTGATGCTTTGAGGCATTCAGTTTGTGTCCAGTGCCTGTCGATTCACAGTGGCAGATTGCGCAATTTCACCTATAGTTTTGAGCAATATGATAAAGGGATTGGACAGAATGCAGGTCTCCGACAAGGACCGCGAATTGCTGGCGCTGCTGGGTGAAAATGCCCGCATGCCGGTGGCAACGCTGGCGCGACGGCTTGGCCTGTCGCGCACCACGGTGCAGGCGCGGTTGGAACGGCTGGAGCGGGAAGGGGTAATTGCCGGTTACGGCCTGCGGCTATCGGACGCCTATCAAAGCGGGCTGATCCGCGCCCATGTGATGATCACCATGGCACCCAAAGCATTGACCCGCGTCACGGCAGAGCTTGCCGCCATCCCGCAGGTCACGGCGCTGCATTCCGTCAACGGTCCCTACGACCTGATCGCTATGCTGGCGGCGCCATCAATCCAGGAGCTGGATCGACTGATTGACCTTATTGGGGAACTGTCGGGGGTGGAGCGGACGCTGTCGTCGATTATTCTATCGACGCGGATCGCACGGTGAGCGTCTCCGGTTGGATCAGGAGTTCTGACTCAGAGACCGGCGGCTTTGCGCAGATCCTCATTCATCCGGCTTTGCCATCCCTTGCCGGTGGATTTGTAGTGCTGGATGATTTCGGGATCAAGGCGTACGGAAATCTGCTGCCGTGGACTTTCAATAGTCGGGCGGCCCCGCTTGGCTTTTTCGCGGTCAATACTTGCGGCCAATTCAGGAAAGGCTGCACGGAATGGGCGTCCTTTTGACCTCTGCGCTTCTGACAGTTCCGGATTGTCAGGGTCAGAGGCAATTCGCTTTTGAATTTCAGCTTCTTCCTCATCCGTCAGAGGCCGTTTCGAGGAAAATTGGGTGGGCATCAGAGTTTCCTTTCCTTCCGGCTGGCAACGCGCATGGAAATGATCGAAATTGCTTCAGATCCAAGTGTGCGGAAGACGACTGCGGCGATGATTTGGCCTTTAAATTCTCCGATTGCCAATGATCTGCCTTGCTTGGCGGGATAGACTGTGGACCCTTCGAAAAAATCGAGCGTCAGATCGGCAAAATCAAGACCGTGCTTTTCGATATTGCTCGCCCGCTTGACCTCGTCATAGGCAATTTTCATTATTTAATGTATCACATTTAATATGCAGATCAAGTGTGCTGGCGCCGCAGCTTTCGCGGCACCTCAAAAGTATCGGCGAGATCCTTCATCTCCCGCCGATGCTGTCAGCTTCTCTTACTTCGCCCTTGCGTCCAGCACCCGGTTGGCTGCCGAGACGATGGCTTCCAGCGAGGCGGTGACGATGTTCTGGTTGATACCAGCACCGAACAGCCGTCCGCCGGGGTGGTCCATTTCCACATAGGCGATGGCTGCGGCGTTGGAGCCGTGTTGCAGGGAGTGCTCGGAATAATCGCGCACCGAAATTTCGATGCCCAGATAGGTGGAGAGCGCGTTGACGAAACCGTCAATCGGGCCGTTACCCTTGCCTTCGATCCGCTTCACTTCGCCGCCATCGGTGATTTCGGCGGCGACGATCCGCACGCCCTTGGTGGCCGTGTCAGGGTAGGTGTGGTGATCGACGAATTTCAGCCGGGCGTCGGGCTGGTCGATATAGCGGCTGATGAAGCTGTCATAGATCCGCTTGGAGGGCAGTTCCACGCCTTCTTCATCGGTAATGCGCTGGATTTCCTCGCGGAACTCCACCTGCAGGTTGCGCGGCAGGTTGATGCCGTAATCCTGTTGCAGGATATAAGCGATGCCGCCCTTGCCCGATTGCGAGTTGATGCGGATGATCGCTTCATAGGATCGACCGACATCCTGCGGGTCGATCGGCAGATAGGGCACTTCCCAGACCGGGGTATTGGCCTTTTTCACTGCCTTCATCCCCTTGTTGATCGCATCCTGATGCGAGCCGGAAAAGGCCGTATAGACCAGTTCGCCAACATAGGGATGGCGCTCCGGAATGGTCATTTCATTGGCATATTCATAGACATCCTTGATGCGCTCGATCTGCGAGCAGTCCAGCTCCGGATCGATACCCTGGGTGTACATGTTCAGCGCCAGCGTCACCACATCGACATTGCCGGTGCGCTCGCCATTGCCAAACAGCGTGCCTTCTACCCGGTCGGCACCTGCCATCAGCGCCAGTTCGGTGGCGGCGATGCCGGTGCCGCGGTCGTTATGCGGATGCAGCGAGATGATGACGTTTTCGCGGTTGTCGATATTGCGGCACATCCACTCGATCTGGTCGGCATAAATGTTCGGCGTCGCCATTTCCACAGTCGAGGGCAGGTTGAGGATCAGCTTGTTGTCGGCGGTCGGCTTGATCTCGGCAATCACAGCGTTGCAGATCTCCAGCGCCACGTCCAACTCGGTGCCGGTAAAGCTTTCCGGCGAATATTCGAACCGGTAGCCGCCGCCAGCCTTGGTGGCCATGTCGATAATCATTTTCGCCGCATCGACGGCGATCTGTTTAATGCCGGGAACGTCCTTGGCAAACACCACGCGGCGTTGCAATTCCGAGGTCGAGTTGTAGAAGTGGATGATCGGCTTATGCGCGCCTTCCAATGCCTCGAAGGTGCGGGTGATCAGCTCCGGGCGGCATTGCACCAGCACTTGCAGGGAGACGTCATCGGCCACATTACCCTGCTCGACGCACCAGCGGGCAAAGTCGAAATCGGTCTGCGAGGCCGAGGGAAAGCCGATCTCGATTTCCTTGAAGCCCATGTCCAGCAGCAGTTGGAACATTCTTGCCTTGCGGTCGTGGCCCATTGGGTTGACCAGCGACTGGTTGCCGTCGCGCAGGTCAACCGAACACCAGATCGGCGCCTGGGTGATGGTTTTGCCCGGCCATGTACGGTCGGAAATGTCGATCTGCGGGTAGGGCCGGTATTTGTTTGCCGCGTCGGGCATGCCCTTTTTGACGGAATTGGTCTTCAACATGTTCGCTCTCTTCTCATCCCGAATATGCCCGGCTTATAGCGGTTCGAATGCCGCTTGCGAATGCAAAATTCGGCCCCTTCAGGGGTCAACGGTCAAAATTGTGGAGTGGTGAGGAGCAATCGCCTGCGACGGCTAACCCGGCCGCCGGGCGCTCCTCAATGGACCCGGCAACCGCGGATAAGGTCGAGAAGAAGAAGCGAGGATAGGGCGCGCAAAGCTGCGGCGCGGCTAAAATTGCCTCGCTGTGCAGTCTTTGTCATGGAATGGCCCAATGTCTTCATGCTTCAATCTATAATCAGCGGTTTCCGGGCTGGCAAGGGCAATTTTCATCAAGGCTGCGGATGACAGTCAGCGTCGCAGCCGGACAGCGAACCGCGTCAGCCCCAGCATGGCCAGACCGCCGATCAATCCCCAGAAGGCGGCGGAAATGCCAAGAAGAGAGATACCCGAGGCGGTGACCAGGAAGGTGACCGCGGCGGCCTCGCGGGTCGTAGGTTCCCGGAAAGCCGAAACGATCGACCCGGAAAAGGCGCCGATCAGCGCAAGGCCCGCGACCGATTCGATCAGGATGGCGGGTGCCAACCCGACGAAGGAGGTGACCACACCGGCCAAAAGCCCAAGCACCAGATAGCCAACGCTGCCGATCATCGCCGCCCAATAGCGCCGCTGCGGATCGGCATGGGCATCATGGCCCGCCGCCATGGCGGCAGTGACGGCGGCGAGATTGATGGCATGGGCGCCAAAGGGTGCTGCAAGAGCGGTGAACAGGCCGGTAATGGTGAAAAGCGGACCCGGCCTTGGATGGTAATCATGCACTTTCAGCACGGCGATGCCTGGAATGTTCTGCGAGGCCATGGTGACGATGAACAGTGGCAATGAGATGGAAACCATCGACGCGAATGTGAACGTCGGCATCACGAATGCGACCGGCGGCACGAAGGAGGCGCCCAGTGCCGTGAATGCGCCGTCGGGCAGGGGAACGGCGAATACCAGAACCAGAACGAAGGCGGCAAGAGCGGCGGGAACGGCAAAGAGCCGGTTGATGGTGCCGACAATCGCCCAGGCCAGCAGGATCGGCAGGCCAAGCAGCGGGCTTTCTTCGATGGCCTTGAACGGCGCAAAGCAAAGGCCGACAATCACCCCTGATAGCATGGCATTGGCAAGCGGGGCGGGAATGGCGCCGATGGCCCGGCCAAGCGGCTTGAACAGCCCGGCAATGACGATCAGCGCTGCGCAGACCAGAAACGCCCCGACCGCCGCTGAAAAGCCGCCTTGCGGCACGCCAGCTGTCACCAGCAGGGCGGCACCCGGCGTCGACCAGGCAATGGAAATCGGCATCCGCGTCTTGAGGCAGACGATAAGACCGCAAATCCCCATGGCAACCGACAGCGCCATCAGGCCGGAAGCCGCCTGAAGATCGCTGGCGCCAACCCCTTTCAGCCCTTGCAGGATAACGGCGAAGGAACTGGCAAAGCCGACAAAGGCGACCAGAAGCCCCATGAACAGGCTTTGCGGCGAGAATTCTTTCAGCATGCGGATGGTCCCGGCCACAGTATCGATCCGGCTGGAACATCAGGTTTTAATGAAACACGCAAGGCTGAGATGAGTAAAACGGGTACGTATCGAAACACATTTGTGATGGCAGGCACATAAAACAAAACCCCGCCGGATTGCTCCGACGGGGCCATATCTTCATGGTTGTAAAATCAGATTTCCGACTGGCTTTCAACGATCTTCGAAACCAGGCCGTAGTCCTTGGCTTGTTCAGCCGAGAGCCAGTAATCGCGGTCGATGTCCTTGGCGATCTTTTCTTCCGTCTGGCCGGTGGCCTTGGAGAAGATCTTGATCAGCCGCTCGTTCATCTTGATGATTTCGCGGGCCTGGATTTCGATATCCGATGCCATGCCGCGTGTGCCGCCCGAGGGTTGGTGCAGCAGGAAGCGGGTATTGGGCAGGCAAAGGCGCTGCTCCTTCGGCACCGAAACATAGATCAGCGCGCCAGCGGAGGCGACCCAGCCGGTGCCGATGATCCAGACCTTCGGCTTGATGAACTTGATCATGTCATGGATCGAATCGCCCGATTCGACATGGCCGCCTGGAGAATTGACGTAGACGCGGATGTCGTCGTCGCTGGCGGCAGCCAGAGCCACCAGTTGCGTGCAGACCTTCTGCGCCAGTTCCTGGGTGATCCCGCCATAGATGAAGATCGAACGCGACTTGAAAAGATTCGCTTCCGTTTCCTTGCCGAGCGGCAGTTCCTTGCTCTTGTCGTCGTCTTCTTCGTTCATTCGGCAATTCCTCATTTGCGTTTTGCTCACCAGAACCGACCGCGTCCTGGCCATCACAATGACCGATAGGCTGCGGACGGGACGCTTACCACTTCCTATGCAAATAGTGCTTATCAAGGCTTAAAACAATGCCGGAAAAAGGCAAGCGTGGACGCAGTGAACAGGAAGTTGATCCTGTATATCGATTTTTCAGCGCCTCGGTTCGGCAACTGGGATTGGGGATATCGGCGGCTCAGCCCGACAATCTCTGGTTATGCGTCAGGGAGACCTCGCTGGTATCACCCGTCAAAGCATAGCGCTCCCAGTCCAGCACCCAGGCCCCTGGCGCACCGGAAATCGAAAACAGATTATAGGCGGCCTGCGGCTTTTTGCTGCCCGGCCCCTGGCTGGCCGAGGCAATACCCACAACCGGTACGGGGCCATGGCGATTGCGCAGCCAGTTCAGGGTGTTGAGATGGGTATGGCCGTGCAGCACCAGTTCGGCCCCGCCCAGCGAGATCGCTGCGGCAAAGCGGCGGATGCCGATCATCCGCTTGTGCTGCGAGGCGGCACCCCGAACAGGGGGATGATGGATCAGCACCACCCGGAACAGGCCCTCTTCGCCCGCCTGGCGCAGCAATTGGGCGGTTTCACGGGCCTGGCGCGAGCTGAAATAGCCGCTGGCGGAAAAGGGCGGGGTGGCGATGGAGGTTGAGCAACCGATCAGCCCCACCGGTCCCCGGCGACGAAAAGTCGGCCAGAGCTTGAAATCCTTGCGCCAGATTTCCGGGTCCGTGTCGCCGCGCACATAGTCATACCAGGCATGCATTGCCTTTTCGTGGGCGCCGGGCACATAAGCATCATGATTGCCCGGCACGACCGATGTCGTGGCGGGCGGGCCAACCGTGCGCAGCCATTCAGCGGCCTTGTTGATCTCTAACCCGGAAGCCAGGTTGACGAGATCGCCGGTAACGGTCAGATGGTCGGGTGCCCTGGCGTGAATATCGGCCACCAGCGCCTCCAGCGTGCCGGAGACCATATGCTTTGCCCGGTTGCGGTGCCAGTTGACGTAACCTGTGATGCGCTTCGATGCCAGTTCTCGAAAGGTGAGCTGCGGCATGGGTCCCAGATGGATATCGGATATATGGGCGAGTTTGAACATGAACCTTATCTATACTTTCCGGGCAGCGGGGCAAGCGCGATGACACTGTATCCATCAGGGTCTCAACCGGATGACAGCCGGTTGGGTTCCGTGAAAAAACTGCTGGTGCGGCTGTTGCACGTTTATTTTGCCATCACGCGCGGCATGACGCTTGGGGTGAGGGCCGCATGTTTCGATGAAGAGGGACGGATTTTCCTGGTGCGGCACACCTATCTCCCCGGCTGGTATATGCCCGGCGGCGGCGTGGAGCGCGGCGAAACCGCGAGCCAAGCGCTGGAAAAGGAATTGCGGGAAGAGGGCAATCTGGTGATGATCGCGCCGCCCGTTCTGTTGCAATCCTACCTGAACCGCACCGCCAGTCGCCGCGATCATGTGTTGTTTTACCGCACCCTGGTGCGCCAGACCGCGCCGCGCCTGCCGGACCTGGAAATCGCCGAATCGGGCTTTTTCCCCCTCGATGCTCTCCCTGAAGGAATCACACCCGCGACCCGGCGGCGCCTGGCAGAGTTAGTCACGGACGGGCCTTACGCCGATTTCTGGTGAAGAAAGGGAAGGTCCGGGCCGACCGGTATGATGCCTGTCGGGTTGATGGTCTTGTGGCTGCCGTAGTAATGGCGCTTGATATGGTCGATATTGACGGTCTCAGCCACGCCCGGCCAGTGGTAGAGCGCCGACAGATAGGCCGATAGCGCCGGATAATCGGCAATGCGGCGGATGTTGCATTTGAAATGGCCGACATAGACCGCATCGAACCGCACCAGCGTGGTAAACAGCCGCCAGTCCGCCTCGGTCAGTGTATCACCGATCAGGAACCGGCTGGAGGAAAGCCGTTGTTCCAGCATGTCCAGGGTTTCAAACAGCGGTGCAATCGCTTCTTCATAAGCCTCTTGCGTGGTGGCGAAACCGGCCTTGTAGACGCCGTTATTGACGGTGTCGTAGATGCGGTCATTCAATGCGTCGATCTCATCACGCAGCGGTTCGGGATAGAAATCTTTGATATCCCCTGTCAGCGCATTGAAGGCGGAGTTGAACATGCGGATGATCTCGGCGGATTCGTTGGAGACCACGGTATTCAAATGCTTATCCCAAAGGACGGGCACCGTGACCCGGCCGCTATACTGCGGATCGGCCTTGAGATAGACCTGCCAGAGATAATCCGCACTGAACAGATCGTCGCCCGTGGCCGCACCATCCTGCTGAAACGTCCAGCCGTTTTCCAGCATCAGCGGATGGACGACGGAAACCGAAATCAACTCTTCCAGCTTTTTCAGTTGGCGGAAAATCAGCGTGCGATGCGCCCAGGGGCAGGCCAGCGACACATAGAGATGGTAGCGCCCGGCCTCAGCCTTGAAGCCGCCACTGCCGCTCGGCCCCGGTGTGCCATCGGCGGTCAACCAATTGCGAAACCGGCTGGCTGAACGCTGGAAATGCCCTTTGGTGGCTTTCGTATCGTACCAGGCGTCGCTCCAGACGCCATCAACCAACATGCCCATCGGCTCTCTCCTTCTATCGCTGTTTCGAATTTCCGTTGTTCTTATATGCGGTGCTGGCGAGAAATTGCGATGATTTGGCCGATGAACAGTGTGTTTTGGTAGCTACAGCGCCGTGCGCCACATATGGCGCACGGCGCTGTAGCTTCTTATATTTGTTGCATAATTCTTTAAACCGATTACGGTTTAAAGAATTATGCAATAGCATCGGACCGAGTGGTGGAAACTGTTTTTCTGCACGATGCTATAGACGGTCGAAAAATTTGTTGTTATGCAAATTCCAATCGAAATTGGACAGTGATCCCATGACCTTCTGCCGGAACCTGCGACGACGCTGATGCTCTCGGCCATCCCTGTGATGGTTTGAACACTCCTGCGCAATTCGCTATACGGTTCCGGTCTTCATGCAAAAGCACGATCTCGTCTACCTCACTGAGGATGCGTCTCACGACGCCATTATCGAACTCATCAACGCGGAAGCTTTCGGCCCTGGCCGGTTCACACGAGCCGCTGCCCGTATCCGGGAACAAGGCCCGCATGATCGCACGCTATCCTTCGTCTGCGCCGACCAGGGCGAAACCATTGCCTCGGTGCGCATGACCCCGGTGCTGGCCGGAACAGTCAAAGGCCATATGCTCGGCCCGCTCGCTGTGCGTCCCTCCCATAAATGCCTGGGCATTGGCCGGGAACTGGTGCGCATCGCCATTGAAGCCGCCCGGCGGAACGGCTCCGAAGCAGTGATCCTGATCGGCGATCCGCCATACTATATGCCGCTCGGCTTTGAAAAAATCGCTTACAATGCCTTGTCATTCCCCGGTCCGGTTGATCCCGGTCGGGTGCTGGTGGTGCCGCTGGCTGAGGATGTGCATGCCCGGCTGAAGGGCGTGATTGGCTGGCGCGATAACCAAGATGTCGTTGCTCTTGATAGCGTCGAAGATGTCGATGACTGCGAGCCCTTGCGTCTGGCTGCAAACGGCTGAAACGCTGTCAGGAGACATATAGTGTTACAGTACCGTGCTTTTCTAAAAGCCACGGTACTGTAAACGCCATTGTTCGTGGTCTTCGAGACGATCGGGCGTCATACTGACGCCACTATCCTAAAGCCTCGAAACGATAGGCCTTCGCTTCTTTCCTGATGGAACCGACACCCGGAAAGGGCAGGTGCGCGGCGGCAATCAGATAGCCTTCGCTTGCCGCCTGTTCGAAAACCTGCGCCCGCGCCTTGGCGGCATTGGTCTGATCATAATCGAAATCGATGGTGATAGAGGGATCGCGAAACTGCACGTTTTCGCCATGGACGATATCGCCGACGAACAGCATGGCCTTGCTCTCGCTCTCAAACCGGATCGCCAAATGACCGGGCGTGTGACCGGCACGTAATGTGGCGCTGAAACCGGGGAGGATCGGCCCGTTATCGTCAAAAATCGTCAGCCGTCCCTCGGCCTCATACGGGTCAAGGCAAAGATGCGCCCGACCGATTTGGCCCTTAACCCGCTCCGTCACATCAGGCGCATCGGCGGCCCCCGGCGATAGCCAAAAACCTGTTTCCGTGCGTCCGGCGTGGACAATGGCGTTGGGGAAAATCGGCGCACCATCGCGCACCAGCCCGCCGGTATGGTCAGCATGAATATGGGTGAGAATGATGTCGTCGATATCGGCGGGACTGAGGCCAAGTGCTGCCAGCCCAGCGGAAAGCTTGCCGTGATCAGGCCCGAGAAGCTGGCCCGAACCAGTGTCGATCAACACGATCCGTTCAGGGGTTTTGATGAGGAAGCAGTTGACGGACAGCGAGGTCGCGGCATCTGCAAACCCCTCCGCGACAGGCTCGCCATTGCGGCGATAAAGCTTGCCGACATCGGCGGTCAGAATGCCATCCTGAAGGGCGAAGATCTGCGCTGCTCCAAGTGTGAAGTGATAGGGGGACATGGAGAGTTCCTTGGACAGGGGGACAAGCGAATATCGAGGCTTACAGCTGTTTTCTCATCCAGGTGACGCTGTAACTCTCTGCCGGGTCTGCCAGACTGCCAAATGTTTCATACCCCAGTTTTTCATAGAGCCGTCGGGCAGTTGGATTCATGGTATCCACTATAGAAGCTTTGCATCCTCGCCTTCTGCCTTCGCCTTCGGCCAGCATAAGCAACTGACTGGCAAGCCCCTGACCGCGACGATATTCGGGGACAAACAACAATTTAGTATAAAGCCAGGCTCTACCTGTGTATCCGATTAAACCGCCATCAACGATTCCATCCCGGTCTTTAAGCGGGATGAAAAGTTTTCGTCGTAGACTGAGATGTTCTCTGTTAAAATCGAGTATTGCCGTTTCAATGGTTTCAAGGGCGTCTTCGGGCACGTCATCAAAAATCTCAAGCACCAATTTGTCCATCGCCGTCCCTCATGCCGCTACAGAGCTGCAATCACCACCGCTTCACCATCATCGTAAGCGCAAAGTTGTCGATAAAATGCTCAATTGTCCCGAAAACCTCATAGCCATATTTTTGATAGGCCTTTGTCGCAACCGGATTGGCGGTTTGAATATGCGCGCCTTTGCAACCACGCTTGCACGCCTCATTCTCTGCCAAAGCCAGCAATTTTCCTGCAAGGCCTTGGCCACGAAGCGCTTCTGGAATGAACATAATGTCGATATCCAGCCAGCCTCTGGCGGTGCGCCCAATCAATCCGCCCAAAATCTCCCCATCATGATGCTCAATGGGGATAAACAGGCTTTTATGACCACCCGTTTTACCAAACATCACATCATTATGAGCTGTCAGCCAGCCGGAGATCAGGGTTTGGGTGTCGGACGGCACCTCATCCAAAACTGCAAGCGAAATATCGTTCGTCATCGCAAATCTCATTTATGTTTATAAAATAACCAAATTATCCCATGAGCTAACAAAAGAGCAACAAGAGCGAGAGGAACTTGCAGAACTGCTCCAGCACTGAGGAGCAGTAACAGATCATAGCCAGAGAAAATCACCTTCTCAATGACATAGTGAGCAAACCAGACACCTGAAGGAAAAATCAAAAATGCAGCAGTCCAGCCGCCAGGCAGCGGATTTTTCGTGAAAATCACGTTTGCGATGTGACTGATGGCATTCGCGAAAATGGCAGCATAGCTCAATGTGAACAGCGTGAATGCAAGATGGCTTCCCGTCCATAGCAGCCAAGCGGCGAGCATCAAAAATGCAATCGATAATAGTGTTACAGCAACACAAAACGGATATGTTTTGTACCACCGTACAAGCCGGGTTGACCGGCTTTTTTCAGCCCAAATCGCAATACCACGTGCCTCTTCAACATTATGCAGAACAAATATCAAAACCGCAGCCCACACAAAAAACGGCGGTATTGAACTCATCACCGTCCCTCGCGCCACCACATGGCCGAAACCGCAAACAGCAGCAGGGCCAATCCGCCGAAACCGGCAAACAGGGGCAAGGTGTCCACGCCTTTCAGCAGGGTTTCGCTGGTCATGCGGATCGCCATGCGTTCGCCGTCGCTGCTGCGGACCGGGCCGCTGACGGGCAGGATGTCCGGAACGGATACACCGCTGGCGCCGGCATCCAGTCGCCGGATCAGCCCGTGGGTGGCGTCCGATACCGGTTTCATAATGTCAGGGGTGGAGATCATCGCCTTGAATTCCGGCGCATCGACAGCGCCGATATGGACGAGGGTGGAAAACTCGCCATTGGTGATGGTGAACAGACCGGTTTCCGCCATCCGCTGCTCCGTCGTGAAGCGGCCCGGTTCGGTCTGGGTCAGGGTCACGTCCTGCACCTTGCCGGAGGGGCTGGTGATCGTGGCGGGGCCGGGGTCATTGCCGATGGTCTGGCGGGTAATGGTCAGCATCCGGCCATTGGCGCGGGCCGTCAGTGCTTCTTCCTCCAGCTCGGGTTCTTTCATCAGCCAATGGGCGATGCGGCGGTAAAGCGCCACATGCGGGCCGCCGCCTTCAAAGCCGCGCGCCCAGAGCCAGCCCTGATCGGACAACAGCATGGCGACGCGGCCTTGGCCTGCGCGGTTCAGCACCAGCAACGGCTTGTCATTGGCGGTCATGACCGTTTCGCCCTGCGGCGGATCGACATCGACGCTGCGGAACCAGCGGCCCCAATGCGGCGGCTCGGTGCTGGCGCCATCGAGATCGCGGGTCACGGGGTGTTTCTTGCCAATCTCCGATAGGCGCGGATAAAAGCCGCCCTCCTGCATATTGCCGGTAGGCGCTGCCGGCAGAACCGAGGCCAGCGGGGTCATAGCGATCGAATCCTGACCGGCATGTTCGGGGCCAGCCGCAATCAGCAGCGCGCCGCCCTTGCGCACATATTCGGCGATGTAATCATAGTAGAGGATCGGCAGCACGCCGCGATGCTGGTAGCGGTCGAAGATGATCAGATCGAAATCATTGATCTTCTCAACAAACAGCTCGCGGGTCGGAAAGGCGATCAGCGACAGCTCGTTGATCGGGGTGCCATCCTGCTTTTCCGGTGGTCGTAGAATGGTGAAATGCACCAGATCCACCGAGGCATCGGATTTCAGCAGGTTGCGCCAGGCGCGCTCACCGGCATGCGGTTCGCCGGAGACCAGCAGCACCCGCAGGTTCTGGCGGATGCCGTCGATCAGATGCACGGTCTTGTTGTTGGTTTCCGTTACTTCACCGGGCAGGCCGGAGACGGAAAATTCCAGCACATTGCTACCGGCACGCGGTACGGCAAAGGAATAGGGCGTTTCCGCACCCGGCACAGCGGCAAACGAACCGTCATCCTGGCCGTTGATCCGCACGGTGACGGTGGCGGGCTGGCGGCCCTTCACCCCTTCATCGATCACCCGCAGCGACATGTCCTGGTTCTGGCCGACAATGCCGAAGCGGGGGGCGCGCACCACTTCGATGCGCCTGTCGAATTCATTGGCCTTGCCGGTCAACAGCGTGTGGACCGGGGCGTCCATGCCCAGCGTCTTCAAGTTGGACGGCACATCATGCACCTGCCCATCGGTGATGAAGATCGCGGCACCAACCCGTGCTGGCGGCACGTCGGATATCGTAGAGGACAGCGCTTCAAACAGCCGGGTCGATGGCGTGTCGGCGTTTGCCGGCGTCGAGGCCTCGACAATGCGGGGTTCGATGCCGGGGAAGCGGGCCAGCTTGTCCTTGACGCCCTGCAAGGCCTGATCGGTCATCGCCTTGCGGCTGGCGATATCGGTTTGGCTCTGGCTGCGGTCAACGATCACAGGCACGACGGTCGAAAGCTTGTCGCGGTTTTCCGACAGAAGCTGCGGATTGGCGAGAGCGGCGATCAATGCGGCAAAGGCGACCAGCCGGATCGTTGCGCCGCGTATGCCACGGCGAAAGCCGATAGCCGCGACGGCCAGCGCCAGCAATGCCAGCGCAGCCAGCGCCCAGAGAGGCAGGAAGGGAGAGAAGGAAAGGCTCATCTTATTGACCCAGCCTTTCCAGCAGGGCTGGAACATGCACCTGATCGGCTTTGTAATTGCCGGTCAGCATATACATCATGATATTGACCCCGACGCGGTAAGAGATTTCCCGCTGATTTTCATCGGGCGGCACGGTCGGCAGCATGGGCACGCCATTGGCGTCGATAGCCCAGGCGGAGAGAAAATCATTGCCGGTGATGATGATCGGCGACACGCCGTCGCCGCCTGATGTCAAGCCGTTCTGGCTGGCGCGGGCCTCCTGGCGGGCCTCGACCCACAGCGGGCTGCCCGTATAGCGGCCCGGATAGGTATGCAGCAGATAGAAGGACCGGTTGATCACATGGTCCTTCGGCACCGGCTCTAGCGGCGGAATATCGATATTGGCAAGGATCTGGCGCAGGCGCTCGCCATTGGCGCTGGTCCCGGCGTCTCCTTGCCCACCCATACTGCCCAATTGGTCGCGGGTGTCGAACAGCACGGTGCCACCGGAGCGCATATAGGCGTCGATCCGGCTGATCGCCTCGGCGCTTGGCATCGGTGCGCTGGCCGAAATCGGCCAGAAGATGATCGGGTAAAGCGACAGCTCGTCCTTGGCAATGTCCAGCCCGACCGGCGCGCCCGGCTCCAGCGTGGTGCGATAGGTGAGGAATTCGGTGAGCCCGCTCAGGCCCCGCTCGGAAATGCTATCGACGTCCTGCTCACCGGTTTTCACATAGGCCAGATGGGTGGTATCCAGCCGTTGCAGCAGGATGTCGTCGCCCGGCTTGGCGTCATTGGCAAAGCTGCGGTCCGCAGGCAGCAGGGCCAATGCCGTGGCCAGGACCACGAGAGCACCCGCGCTTTTGGCGATCCGGGCTTTCGGCATCCGGGCAAAGGCGCCGCCCATCAGAAGGACGACCAGGCTGTCGATGATGAACAGCGCCAATGCGATACCCAGCAGCGGCGGCTTCAGCGGTGTGGCACTTGCCCCGGCCAGCGGCTCACGCACCACCGGAACCGTTACGCCCTCGAGGTTTATCGGTTTCAGTTCGGCACCTGCTGGCAGAAGGTTGAGGGCAGAAAATCCATCTTCGGAGCCGTAAAGGCCGGGTGGATTGTCGAATGTGGCGGCAGCCGGGCGCTTAGCCCCCAGCTCCAGTGGCTTTGCATTGCTGGCTTCCGCCGTCAGTCCGCCATGCTCGGTCAGCAGCCGGTAGGGCGGCAGGCTGGCCGCTGCGGCACTGGCATTGCTACCGGTATTGGCCCCGCTGGCATGGGCCAGTTGCACGACCCGGCGCAGCATTTCCACGAAATCGCCTGAGATCGGCAGATTGGACCAACTGGCCTCGGCGCTGACATGGAACAGCACGATGCGCCCGGCACCGCTATCCCGGGCGGTGACCAGCGGTGTGCCATCGGCAAGGCTTGCCCAGGTGCGGCTGGCGAGATCAGGGGTCGGTTCAGCCAGAACCTGCCGCTTGACCAGCACGCCATCGGGTGGCGCCAGTCCGGCAAACGGGCTGGTGGGCGGGAAGGGGGCCAGCGGTTGCGGCTCAGACCACGAGAGTGCGCCGCCCAATTGGCGTTCGCCCTGGCGCAGTGTCACCGGCACCAGCGGATCATCGGCAGGGGCAGCGGCAAGCCTTGGTCCGGCAAAGCGGATCAGCGTGCCACCGCGTTGTAGCCAGCGTTGTAGCTGTTGCTGCACATCCGGCGGCAGGCGGCCAATATCGGCCATGATCAGCGCCGAGGGGTTGTGCTGCAACAACTCGGGAATGGCTCTGGCCAGATCCTTGTCACTGGATTTGATCAGGTCGGCATAGGGTTGCAGCGCCCGCTGGATGTAATAGAGCGGCGAAAGCAGCGGTTGGAATTCGTCATTGGCGTCACCGGCCAGCAGCGCCACCTTACGGCGGCGAAAGCCGTCATCCAACAGCTGGACGGCTCCGGCGGTGCCATAACCGGCAAGGCTCAACCGGGCAAAATCATTGCGCAACTCAAAAGGTGCGGCAATCTCTGCCGTGGCGACGCTTTGCCCGGCGGCAAAACTGGCGGTGCCAGACGCAATCGGTCGGCCCTGCTGGTCCTGCGCATCAACGATAACCTGTTGTGGATCGGCAGACGACAGACGGGTAACTTTGGCAACAAGCTGATCGACACCATTGGTGGCGCCGGTCAGGGCGACACTTGCCTTGCCGTCATCGGTAATCACCCGCAATTCGGCAGGGGAAAGGACGGAGAATTGGCTGCCGATCTGTTCGCTTTCGCTGGCGGCTAAACCATCGCTCAGGAAGGCCAGCGTGCCGGGCTTGGTTCCTTTCAGCCCTGCCGTCAGCGCGGTGAGGGCGCGGTTGCGGTCCGGCGTCAAAGGCCTTGGCCGGGCAGCACTCAGTCTTTCGCGGGCGGTGGCGGCATTGACGGGGACTGCATCCTGGGTCAGGTCGGCGGTCAGCACCAGGGAAATCGGCAGATTACTGCTTTCGGCCTCATCGATCAGGCCGTTTGCCGTCTCGACGCGGCGCTCCCAATCGGTGACGCTGGCCCAGCTGTTGTCGATGACCAGAACCAGCGGACCGCCACCGGCAACCGATGTGCCGCGCGGGTTGAGCACCGGTTCAGCCAAGGCCAGAATGACCAGGGTTGCCATCGCCATGCGCAGCAGCGTCAGCCACCAGGGGCTTCGGGCCGGGGTTTCCTCCCGCTTCAATACACGAGCGAGAATGCGCAGCGGGGGAAAGATCTCCATCTGCGGGCGCGGCGGCGTCAGTTTCAGCAGGAACCAGATGGCTGGCAGCACGACGAGTGCGCCGAGCAGGGCAGGACTGGCAAAGGCAAGCGGAAGACCACCCATTACGCGCCTCCACGATGCGAAAGCTGCGGCGCGCCCGACAGATGCATATGCACCTTGACCAGTGCTTCGGAGGCCAGCCGGTCGGTGAGATGCGGAGTAAAGCTCCAGCCTAGCCGCCGCAATTCTTCGCTCAGGGCTTCACGGCGCAGGAAATAGGCGCGGCGATAGTCTTCCCTGATGCCTTCGGCGCGGCCCGATACCAGTTTTTCGCCGGTTTCCGGGTCGGTAAATTCGGTGCGGCCCGCATAGGGAAACAGTTCTTCCGCGGGATCGGCAACCTCGATGACATGGCCGCGCAACCCGCGCCGCGCCAGCGGTGCAATGCCCGCCATGATCGCATCGGGATCGTCGAGAAAATCACCGATCAGCACAATATCGCTGGCATTGCGGATCATGGCGGTATCGGGAAGGCCCTGATTGGGCAGGCCGCTCAGGTCCGGCGCATGGATCAGCGCTGCCGCCAGCCGCTCGGAAGCGTTGCGGGCGGAAATAGGTTCCATGATGCCGGGGCAGCCGATGCGCTCGCCGGAGCGCGCCAGCACTTCGGCCAGCGCCAGCATCAGCACCAGCGCCCGGCTTTCCTTGGAAACGCTGCCGAAGCGGGATTTATACATCATCGAGGGCGACAGATCGGCCCAGAGCCAGATCGTGTGGGCCGCTTCCCATTCGCGGTCGCGGATGTAGAGATGATCGTCGCGGGCCGAACGACGCCAGTCGATTCCGGCCAGGCTTTCGCCCTCGGCATAGGGACGGAACTGCCAGAAATTTTCGCCGATGCCGCGCTTTCTGCGGCCATGCCAGCCGGAAATCACCGTATTGGCGATGCGCTTGGCTTCCACCATGCAATCGGGAATGAGGGCAGCGCGTTGGCGGGCGCGGGCCAGAACATCTCCGGTCGGGGTTTTCTCGACGATCCGTCCGTCGACGGCCCCTCTCATCGCTTCTGGTGCAAATGCTGCCAAAACGCTACCGCTCCCTCACGCTTTGTTTTGCTTGAGCAGGGCGGCGATCACGTCACGCACCGCCATGCCTTCGGCACGGGCCGCAAAGGTCAAGGCCATGCGGTGCTGAAGCACCGGTTCGGCCAGCGCATGCACATCGTCGATCGAGGGCGCAAGACGGCCTTCGTAAAGCGCACGGGCGCGAGCGCAGAGCATCAAGGCCTGTCCGGCGCGCGGACCTGGACCCCAGGCGACATGCTTGTCGGTTTCCGTATGACCTTGGCCGGGCCGGGCGGCGCGCACCAGCGACAGAATGGCATCGACCACGCTATCAGGCACCGGCATCTGGCGGATCAGCCGCTGGATGTCGAGCAGGCGCGGCGCATCGAGCACGGCACTGGCATGGCTATCACTGACCCCTGTTGTGTCGAGCAGGATCTGCCGTTCTGCGGCCAGATCGGGGTAGCCGACATCGACCTGCAACAGAAAACGGTCAAGCTGGGCTTCCGGCAGCGGATAGGTGCCTTCCTGTTCCAGTGGGTTCTGGGTGGCCAGCACATGGAAAGGCGCGGGCAGGTCATAGCGCTGACCGGCAATGGTAATGTGGTATTCCTGCATGGATTGCAGCAGGGCGGATTGGGTGCGCGGGCTCGCCCGGTTGATTTCGTCGGCCATCAGCAATTGTGCAAACACCGGACCCTTGACGAAGCGGAAGGAGCGGCGGCCATGCTCGTCCTGGTCCATCACCTCGGTACCGAGAATGTCTGACGGCATCAGGTCGGGGGTGAACTGGATGCGGTTGGCGTCCAGCCCCAGCACGGTGCCGAGTGTGGTGACCAGCTTGGTCTTGGCCAGGCCCGGCACGCCGACCAGCAGCGCATGGCCACCGGAGAGAATGGCGAGCAGGGTGTTTTCCACCACCTTTTCCTGCCCGAAAATCACCTTGGAGACCTCGGCGCGCACGCTGGCAATTTCGGCCAGGGCCTGTTCAGCCTGAGCGACGATGGCTTTCTCATCGAGCGCGGTGTCCGTGGTGTTGATCATGCCCATGGCGGTCTCCGTTGGCTCATATCGTCATTGGTAGGTAAGGCAGGCCTGTGCCGATTGCCAGAAGAATCGATCAATACGTGTATCGGCACAGTTTATCTAACTTATTCCCCGTGAGGCGGCTGACAAGCGGGTTTCAAATGACTATCTCGTGTCCGATATCTCATAAGGTTAAAACCGGGACGCAAACATGGCAGGCGACGAAAACAATGAAGCGGGCGATGCGGCTGGATTGGCCGCAATGATTGCCCGCGCCGCCGACCAGACGGCAGGGGGCAAGCCCGGCCTTCCACCGGTCGAGCGCTGGAACCCGCCCTTTTGCGGCGATATCGACATGGAAATCCTGGCCGATGGCAGTTGGTTCTATCTCGGCACGCCGATTGGCCGCGCGCCTTTGGTGCGATTGTTTTCAACCGTGCTGCGCAAGGACGAGGATGGGAAAACCTATCTGGTCACGCCTGTGGAAAAACTGGGGATCAAGGTCGCAGACGCCCATTTCGTCGCCGTGGAAATGACTGTTGGCGCAAGAGATGGGGCGCCACTGTTGACCTTTCGCACCAATGTCGGTGATCTGGTCGAGGCTGGGCCTGAGCATCCATTGAGGTTTGTGATCGAGGGCGAACACCAGCAATTGAAGCCTTATCTTGCGGTGCGCGGACGGCTGGAGGCGTTGGTATCGCGTGCCGTGACCTATGAGCTGATGGCGCTGGGCGAGGTGATCGATATCGATGGGCAGGCGATGTTTGCCATCCGCTCCGGTGGTGAGACATTTGCCGTGATGCCAGCGGCTGATCTGGATGGATTGGCATCATGACGGAAACCGACCGCAACGATCTGACCCTGCCAGGCTTCACCGCCGATGAATTTCGCCGACGGGCTCTCAACCAGAGCGGTGCGCCGCTGGAAACCGCCTGGCGCGACCATGGCGATCACGTGCTGAATACCGATATGCTGTTGAAGCTGGAAGGCCTGCGGCTGAAGGATGCCGCCGTGCTGGTACCGGTGGTGGATGATGGCGACGACGCACGGATCATCTTGACCCAGCGCACCACAACGCTGCGCAAGCATTCGGGTCAGATTGCCTTTCCCGGCGGTGGTATCGATGATGCCGATGCAAGCCCGGAAGCGGCGGCATTGCGTGAGGCGGAAGAGGAAATTGGCCTCGATCCGCGCTTTGTCGAGACAGTCGGACGGTTGCCGCATTATCTCGCAGGCACCGGTTTTCGCATCACGCCGGTGCTGGCGGTGGTGCAGCCGGGATTTCGCCTGACCATCAACCCGGATGAAGTGGCCGATGTGTTCGAGGTGCCGCTATCCTTCCTGATGGACCCGGACAATCACCGCCGAGACAGCAAAGTCTGGGACGGGATTGTCAGGCATTTTTATGTGATGCCCTATGGCGAGCGCCAGATCTGGGGCATTACCGCAGGCATTCTGCGCACGCTTTATGAAAGGCTTTATGCATGACGACGGTTGCGGATCAGCCCTGGTTTCAGGATGCGGCGCTGGCCAAGGTCTTTGCCCTGTTGAACGCCGATGGCGGCGAGGTGCGGGTGGTGGGCGGCGCGGTGCGCAACAGCCTGCTGGGTGAACTGGTTGGCGATATCGATCTGGCCACCACGCTTGTTCCGTCCGAAGTGACGGCCCGGGCCGAGGCGGCAGGCATCAAGGCGGTGCCAACAGGCATTGAGCATGGCACGGTGACGCTGGTGATCGGCGGCAAGCCGTTTGAAGTGACGACGCTGCGGCGCGACATGGAAACCGATGGCCGCCACGCCGAGGTTGCGTTTGGCACCGACTGGCAGGTGGATGCCGAGCGGCGGGATTTCACCATCAATGCGCTCTATGCCACGGTGTCCGGCGAGGTGATCGATCCGGTCGGCGGGCTGGCGGATCTTGAAACTGGCACGCTGCGGTTCATTGGCGATGCCCGTTTGCGGATTGCCGAGGATTATCTGCGGGTGCTGCGCTTCTTCCGGTTTTTTGCCTGGTATGGACGCGGACGCCCGGATGCCGATGGCCTGCGGGCCTGTGCGGCAGCGCGTGATGAATTGCATCGGCTGTCTGCCGAGCGGGTCTGGTCGGAGACAAAAAAGCTGCTTTCCGCCAAAGATCCGGGCCGGGCGCTGCTGTGGATGCGCCAATCGGGCGTGTTGACCGCGATCCTGCCGGAAACCGAAAAATGGGGGATTGATGCCATTCCAGGCCTGATCGCCACGGAAGCCGCCCTGAATTGGCAACCGGAGCCCCTGTTACGGCTGGTGGCAATGGTGCCTGATAACCCTGAGAGGATGAAGGGACTGGCCGAGCGGCTGAAACTGTCGCGGGCTGAGGCGGAGTTTTTGCAGCGCTTTGCCACGGCACCGAAGATCAAGGATGATATGGCTGATCTTGCCCTCGACCGGTTGCTCTATCGGCAAGGCAAGCCGGGCATCATCGCGCAGTTGAAACTGTCTTTGGCCGCAGCCCGTGCCAAGGCGGAGGGCGATACGGCCAGCATGGCAGCGTCGGCTCGCTGGTTTCGGCTGTTGCAAAGGGCGCAGGCGTTCGAAAAGCCAGCCTTTCCCATCACCGGCAGTGATGTCCTCGCCGCCGGTCTTGTGCCGGGACCGGAGATTGGTCGCGTGCTGACGACGCTGGAAGACAGCTGGGTTCAGGCCAATTTCACCTTCAGCCGGGAAAAGCTTCTCTCCCGGCTTAAAGAGGCGGTCACACCATCAGGTTGATTGCGATCAGGCGGCCCGGTAACTGTGTTTGTTATCTGCGGTATCGCCGTCGCCTGCATCGGTAATGCGCGCCCGGACATTCTGCACCATATGTTCGCGGATCACGCTTTCTCCGTGCACGAGCCGCATATGCTCGACAGCGCGATGCACCACCTCGGCTTCTTCATTGGCGCGTGTATGCCATTCGCAACCGGGTACGAGACTTCCACATTCAAATTGTTTCATGGTTCTTTCCTCCCGAAGCATTGCTGCGGTGAGGCGTCGTTGGCAACGACCCCTCAAAGGTCAGTGCTTCCTGTTTTATCGTTTTTTCTGAATTGGTCATCGCTCAAACCTCATTCTCATGAGGGTTGAGTAAAAGTTTAACGTTGATGGAAGGGACGGGTTCCATTCCCTTCGCACAGATTGAAAAACGCCAATGATAGTGATGCTGCATCCGTCGAAAACGCATCCTCGGAACAAGTCCGAGGATGCTGAAACAGTCCGTCTGACGGTATGATGCGGCGAAGCCTGTTCATCCGTTCAGGGAGTGCGTTTGGTGTGATCCACTTATTCCGCTGGCATGGCCCAGGCGTAAAACACCGAGCTTGGGCCATGGACAGCGTTTTTGCTGACCATTTTATGGGCGTCGTTGGTGCGATGTTCGCGGCCATGAAGGCCGGCAAGCCGCAATTTTGCCTGTTCGACAAAGTAGCAATGCGGCAGATTGGCATCGCTGGACGCTTTCAGGTCATGCGCCATGCGATCGATGAGTTCCGCTGTGTCGATCAGGCGGTCGCGACCGGTCCGATCTGCGGAATTCGTCATGTCCGTGGGAATAGTCATGCTGTGCGTAGCCATTGCAATCCTCCTCCTCATTCCATAGGCGACAGGATAACACGGGAACGCGACATGCTAACGTTAATTTTCGATTAATGGGCCTGTATTGCAGTTTTTGTTAATCAAGAAAATATGAATTGAACGTTATCGCAGCAAAAGCCCCTATAATTATGGGGTTTCTGCTGCGATCAGACCCATTCTGAAGCAGATTTCTGCCTCAAGGCCAGCGGACGAGGGGCGGAAGCGACGACAAAATCGATTCGACATTACCGCCGGTCTTCAGGCCAAAGATCGTGCCCCGGTCATAGAGCAGATTGAACTCAACGTAGCGGCCTCGGCGCACCAGCTGTTCTTCCCGGTCTTCATCTGTCCATGGCGTGTTGAAGTTGCGACGAACCAGATCCGGGTAGACGGAGGCGAACTTGCGGCCGACATCCTGCACGAAGGCGAAATTGGCGGCCCAGAGATCGAATTTTTCCCCGGCATGCAGCCAGTCGAAGAAAATTCCGCCGATGCCACGCGGTTCCTGGCGGTGCGGGAGGAAGAAATATTCCTCGCACCAGGCTTTGTAATGCGGATAATCGGCAATGTCAGGATGGGCGGAACAGGCGGCTTCGAGCGCGGCATGGAAGGCCACCGTGTCGGCATCCTCCTGGGTCCGGCGCCGATCCAGCACCGGTGTCAGGTCCGCCCCGCCACCGAACCATTGGCTGGTGGTGACCACCATGCGGGTGTTCATATGCACAGCCGGGACATGCGGATTGCAGGGATGGGCGATCAGCGAAATGCCCGACGCCCAGAACCGTGGATCTTCTTCGGCACCCGGCATCTGCTTGCGAAATTCCGGCGAAAATTCGCCATGCACCGTGGAGGTATGAACGCCGACCTTCTCAAACACCCGGCCATTCATCATCGACATGCGTCCACCGCCGCCAAGTCCTTCTTCGCGCTGCCAGTCCTTTGGCACAAAGCGTCCGGGTTCGCGCTCGCTCAAGGGGCCGGTTAATTCGTCTTCCAGCGCCTCGAAAGACCGGCAGATCTGGTCACGAAGGCTTTCGAACCAGGCGCGGGCGGTGGCTTTTTTCGCCTCGATATCCTCAGGCAGGCCTTTGGGCAGAATGGGCCGTTGCATATGCTCTCCCTGTCGCCGCTTTCATCAGATCCCGGCGCGTTGATCGAAGCACGGTGACTATCAGATCCAGCTCGGTTGTGCCATCGCCGCCAAACCTCCTGATACTGGAAAAACCATCGCGCATGGCTTATCATCGGGTCTCGAAAGGCCGGGTCTAGAAAGGCCGGGTCTCGAAAGGATTGTCACCATGACAGCAAAACGTCCTCTTCCGCCGCTCGACGGACTGAAACGGCAGATTGCCCGCCACCGTGATCGACAGACAAAAGACCGGGGCCAGGGGATACGGGATACCTCGCCCTTCATTCGGGAAACCTTTCGCCTCAACCGGGAAGAGGCCCGCGCCAAGGCACGCGAATGGTTCGATGCCTTTCCCAAGGCCGCCTACTGGACCGAAGTGGAAAGCTGGCGGCAATTGGAGGGCGATGCCATCGAGTTCACCATGCGGCGCCTGTCGTCTGCGGATTGAGGCGTGGCCTGATCCGGCGTGCTTCTCAGCAGCCTGGCGTTGAATATTTCTTAATCGTTAAAATTGCAGTCTTTGCCGAAAGGTGATGGAAACAACTCATAGATTATAAATCCCTTACATTGTGGGGTATTTTTCTTCAAAGCGCCATTCGCGCGTTTTAAAGCCCACGACGTTAAAGGGGGCAGCATGGATTCCGTATCGATCAATGCCACGTCTGCATCGGCCCTGTCTCTTCTGAGCGGGTCTTCGAAGGCGCTTGAAGCGACCCAGACCAAGGTTGCAACAGGCAAGAAGGTCGATGACGCCTCTGATGACGCCGCCTATTGGTCGATTGCCACGACGATGAAATCCGACAGCCTGTCGCTGTCGAGCGCCGAGGACGCCACGGCGCTGTCGGCTGCCGTCTCCGACACCGCAGCCCTTGGGCTGGAGCAGGCGACGGGACTTGTTTCCGACATCCAGGCCAAGCTGATAGCCTCCAAGGCAGCCGGTGCCAACAAGGGGGCGATCAATGATGAGATCAGCCAGCTCAAGGACCAACTTTCGACCGTAACGCAGTCCTCAAGCTTCAACGGCCAGAACTGGCTGGCGCTCGACAGCAACCAGTCGCCGAAAGTGACCTCGATGATATCCTCGGTCGGCACTGATGGCAGCGGTAATCTGGCCGTTAATGTCACCAATTTTGACACGGCACAAAGCGTGCTGACCAGCAAAAACGATGCGAGCGACGGCATTCTGACGCGCTCGACGCTGACCATTGGCTCCGATGGCAGCGCCAGCGAATATTATCTGATGAATGTCGGTTCCCAGACACCGGCTGCACCGACTGCTGCGGAAATCGCCATTTCGGATGATACCTCGAATGCGCAGATCGATGCGATGATCGGTGCCACCCAATCCATCCTTTCCAGCATGACCGATGCCAGCGCCGCCGTCGGCGCCACCCAAAACCGGATCTCCAACAGTTCCGATTTGATGAAGGATCTACAGGATACCGCCACGATCAGCATTGGCCGCTTGACCGATGCCGATATGGAAGAGGAAGCCACCAAGCTTTCTGCGCAAAGCGTTCAATCCCAGTTGCAGACGGCCACCCTCAGCATTGCCAACAGCCAGCAGAAGAGCCTGGCACAGCTGTTTATGTGACAGCTGTGCCAAGGTGATGGCGACGTCGCACCGTCTAAATATGCCTTACCGCTTGCGTGATCTGTTGCGCTTGCGGGTATTGCCTGGTTGGCCGAAGCCTTGCTTAACGGGGCTTTGCTGAACGGTTGGGGGCGTATCGGCAACAGCGACAAGCTCGGAAATCGTTTGGGCAGACGCTTCGGGGGCCAGTTCGTCAGGAGCCAGTATCTGCGCAGTTTCGACCTTGTCTTCGTGCGTGACCGGCTCGGACAGCGGCGCATCGGCAGGCTGCTGCGGGATGACATCGTGCGTGTTGTCAGCCGCCGCCGCGTCGACGGGTTCGGCAGATATTTCCGGCTCCGGTTCCAATGAAACCGGCTCCTCAACGATAACTCTCTCATCATCGTGTCTGTCATTGTCGTTCATAGCACTGTTTTGGGCACTGGCTTGTGCACTGGCCTGGACGGGCGTTTCGCTGGCTTGCGTCACCGCAGGGGGAACGACCAGAGCCAGAAGCGACGGAATTGCATGTTCCGACGGTGCGTCTGTGCTTGCCGTGTCCAAGGCAGTGGCGGGGGACGCGGACAGCGCCTGCGCCAAAAGATCGGCGATTTTCAGCGTGCCCGGCAGGGATGTGTTGGTCGAATGGCCAGCGCGTGCGACGCGGACACTATTGGTCATCGGAGCTGTGGCATTCAATTCGCCGTACCAGTCGAGTTCACCGATGATCGCCAAGGGTGGCGAAAATGGCGCAGGCAACGCGACGCGGGTGCTGAAGGTGATGATCTGTAGCCGCTCTGCCAGGATGGGAAGCCGTTCGGGTGCTTCTTTTTCAATGGCGTTCAGCGCTTCAGCGACGATCTGGTTGCCCTTGGAATGGCCGGTGACAAGGTTGAACCGCAGGTCCGGGTGGCACAGCAGCGCCTGAACCGTGTCGGCATCGAGACTGGTGCGACGCGGCGGTTGCGATATTTTCGGGCGGCGCTGATAGGCGCCGAATTGCGGACGTCCGACCAGATCGTCGATCATCTCGAAATTGCGGCGCAGAAAGCCCAGCGGGCCAAAGAAGAAGGCGCCACCCAGGGCCTCCGCAACCACATCGCCCAGTCCATAGCCGGACACCACCGCGCAGACCGGTGCCTCGATGGCGTCGGCGACATTGCGGGCAAAGGCAGCAGCCCCAGCGGCGGAGCCGCCAATGCCCGCCACCGCCATGGCCCGGACCTCGCGGCCACCGCGCAGCAGATATTCATCCACCGTTTCGCACAGCGTCAGCATGCCCTGGCCGGTGGGCGGCACGATCATGATCAGCCCTTCGGCGGCCAATGCGTCGCTGATATAGAAGGCCTCGTCCGAGGTCAGCGCCCGGATGTCGTAATAGAGCGCATCGAGGCTGCTGTTGCGCAACCGCCAGGGCTCCAACGCGGCATTGCGCAAGGGCCGCTTTTGCAGCCTTTCCGGCAGCGAAAGCGACCGGGCAAATTGGGTCAAGCCAAAGGTGAAGGCTGTCTCGAACATTGGTCTTCTCCCATGTGTTTTGTTGCGTTGCAACTTATGGGCGCGCAATTCGATTAGCAACTGTTACTTTATTTTTTTTGCACTAACGAAAAGACGGTATTCGTCCATCATTGCAAATCCAACCCAGCATAGCACAGGCTGGACCCGCTGGCTTTGTGCAAAGCCAAATTTCCATGCACATGTCTGTGTGGTGTTTATCGCGATGAAAACGAGGCGAGCCGCGGTATTCCGCTGGTTCAGCGCCGCGTCTGGCGTAGCGCCTCACCGGCGATCATGGCCGCCGACATCGCGACATTGATGGAGCGCTGGCCCTCGACCATCGGGATCAGGATGCGGGCATCGGCGCCGTCATGGACATGGTCGGGCACGCCAGCGCTTTCGCGGCCAAACAGCAGGATATCGTCGGGTTGGAAGGCAAGTTCGGTATAGGGCATGGCCGCCTTGGTGGAGGCCAGAACCAGCCTGCGCGCACTGTCCTTGCGCCAATCCTCAAATTGCGCCCAGTTGACATGCCGGGTGAGGGTAACGGCGGCGAGATAGTCCATTCCCGCCCGCTTCAGATTGCGGTCCGACAGGTCGAAACCGGCAGGCTCGATAATATCGACACCCAGGCCCAGGCAGGCGGCGAGCCGCAGGATCGTGCCGGTATTGCCGGGAATATCCGGCTGGTAAAGGGCGATGCGGAGCGTGGAGGGGGAGACGCCGGGGATGCTATTGGTCATGGCGTTTGAATACCGGCTTCGCTGCGGCCTGTCTGTTGTCGATGGGCAACAGTGCGACCGCAAAACAGGGTGCCGTTCCGATTGCGACTTTTCAATTTCCCGCTGCGTCTTTATTGAAAGTGCATCTTTACTCGAGACAGGGAGGCACGCATGACCGATATCCACTGGATGCGCCATCCCGCTGCACGAATTCTCCGTCAGCGCTGAGCCCTCTCGACTTTTCCTTAACCTGTCGAAACGCCATCGCCTGAACTGTGCTCTTGCCCGAACTGCGCTCTTGCAAGAGGCGATGTCTTTCTCAATCCCATGGCTGATTTCGCCTGAACCTTTGCAGTCAGGCGGTCATGCCGCCAATCGGCTGGCCCTTTCGCGGTTGGCCGCCGTTTACCGATTGAGCTTGCCATATCCCGGTTGCTTTGCCGCGATACGCGCTATATCGGTCCGGCAAGCTGATGGAGACTGAAGATGTTTACCTGGTTCGAACGCCAACTCAATCCCTATCCGGCCGAGCAACCCAGCCTGCCGCCCAAGGGTCTGTTCCGCTTCATCTGGCATTATACCAGGCCCGCTGCCGGCTGGCTGGCGCTGATGGCCGTGCTGGTGATGCTGATTGCGGTGGGCGAGGTGATGCTCTTCCAGTTTCTCGGCGATATCGTCACCTGGCTCTCCCATGCCAACCGCGATACGTTCCTGCAAACCGAAGGCTGGCGGCTGGTGGGCATGGGCGCCTTGGTCCTGGTGTTTCTGCCGGGCATTGCCACGATCAATTCGCTGATCGTGCATCAGACGCTGCTGGGCAATTTCCCGATGATCGCCCGCTGGCAGATGCATCGCTTCCTGCTCAACCATTCCATGACGTTTTTCGCCAACGAGTTTTCTGGCCGGGTCTCGACCAAGGTCATGCAGACCTCGCTGGCGGTGCGCGAAACCGTGGTCAAGGTGCTGGATGTCTTCGTCTACGTCATCACCTATTTCATCTCGATGCTGGTGGTGATCGCCTCTGCCGACCTGCGCCTGCTGGTGCCGATGCTGGTCTGGCTCGGCATCTATATCTCGATTGTCACCTATTACGTGCCCAGGCTGCGCAAGATCGCCGCACTCCAGGCCGATACCCGCTCGACCATGACCGGGCGGATCGTCGATAGCTATACCAATATCGCCACGGTCAAGCTGTTCTCCCACACCAGGCGGGAGGAGGACTATGCCAAGGGCGCCATGGACGAATTCCTGCAATCCGTGCATGCGCAGATGCGCAAGGTGACACTGTTTCAGGTTCTGGTCTATCTCAATAATTGCACGGTCATCTTCATGATCGGCGCGCTGTCCGTCTGGCTGTGGCTGACGGCCTCCATCCAGGTCGGCGCCATCGCCATTGCCATCGGGCTTGCCATGCGGGTCAACAGCATGTCGCAATGGGTGATGTGGGAAGTGTCGGCGCTGTTTGAAAATATCGGCACCGTCTATGACGGCATGGAGATGATGACCAAGCCCCATGACATTACCGACAAGCCCGATGCCAAGCCACTGACCGTGCCCAAGGGCGAGATTGTCTATGACAAGGTTCGCTTCCACTATGGAAAGACGCGCGGCGTGATCGACGATTTCTCGCTGACCATAAAGGCTGGCGAAAAGGTCGGGCTTGTTGGCCGTTCCGGCGCTGGCAAGACGACCCTGATGAACCTGCTGCTGCGATTCTATGATGTCGAAAAGGGCCACGTCACCATCGACGGGCAGGATATCGGGGCCGTGACCCAGGATAGCCTGCGGGGCCAGATCGGCGTCGTCACTCAGGATACCTCGCTGCTGCACCGGTCGATCCGTGACAATATTGCCTATGGTCGCCCGGATGCCAGCGATGCCGAAGTGGTCGAGGCGGCAAAACGCGCCAATGCCTGGGACTTCATCGAGAACCTGGTCGACATGCAGGGCCGGGTCGGACTGGATGCGCAGGTGGGTGAACGGGGCGTGAAACTATCCGGCGGTCAGCGTCAGCGGATTGCCATCGCCCGGGTCTTCCTGAAAAACGCGCCGATCCTGGTGCTGGATGAGGCGACCTCGGCGCTTGACTCTGAGGTAGAGGCCGCCATTCAGGAGAGCCTGTTTGCGCTGATGGAGGGCAAGACAGTGATCGCCATCGCCCATCGTCTCTCGACCTTGACCGAAATGGACCGTCTGGTGGTGCTGGACAAGGGCCGGATCATCGAGACCGGCACCCATCATCAACTCGCCAACCATGGCGGCGTCTATGCCGATCTGTGGAACCGCCAGTCGGGTGGGTTCTTGGGAGACGAGGCCACCGAAGTGCAGGAAACGGCGGCGGAGTGATCCGCCGCCATTGTTTGCTGGCAGCCGCTCTCTCATTTCCGACGTCATGCTCGGCATTGTGTCGAGCATCTGATACCACTGCTGTCTTGAATGAAGGTGATGGTATGGATCTGGCGGCAGATCCTGGTTGAAAAGCTATACGGGCCTATAACGGCTTTCGGAAGAAGACGACGCGCTGTGTCTCCTCAAAGCCCAAAGCGGTATGGAGCGCATGGCTGGCTGAATTGTCTAGCGGCGCGTCAGAGCCAAATTCAACACATCCAAGCGACTTTCCCCATTCGGCAACGGCATTGCAAAGCACTCCTGCAATCCCTTGTCGCCTCTCAGCGGGCCGGACGTAAATCCCTTCGAGGAATAGAACGGGCGAACTGCTGCATCCATTCACATAATCATGTCGCAAACTGGCCTCAGCAAAGCCGACCGCTTCATTCGCGGTGTCTCGGACGATAAACGCGATGGCTTTTCCACTTTGCGAGAGAAACGTTCGGCCCAATTCAGCGCGATGATCTTCAAGTGTGTGATGCGGCCAGAGCGCGGTACGAAGCTGCGCCCACGGCTCAACATCTTTTATCGTCCCAATCTCAACAATCAACTTCATATTGGGGTTCCCTTCAGGGCGCTTTCGGCTCGGCGTTCTAGTGTCACGGCAACCAGGGTGTTACCATCCTGATCACGCAAATATAACCGGCCAATCGACATCAGCACCTTTGTCCCGGTCCGCAATAGCCCTAACTTGCGATAGAACCGACTCGTCCCGTTCGGCTCTATCGAGGTCCCGCCCCATGCTGATTGCCGCCGTCATCCGCCTGTTCGAACGCTGGGTCGATCCCTTTACCGAGCGTGCGGATCTTTGCCCGCCGCGTGGCACCACGGCTTTCGTGTGGTTTTACGTGCGCCAAGCCAAGTGGGCATTTTTTGCCATGGCTATATTTGGTGGCGCGGTGGCAGTCATGGAAGCCAGCATGTTCTGGTTTGTCGGGCGGCTGGTGGATCTGATCGATACCGTCCCCAAAGCCGCAGGCTGGCAGGGGCTGCTCGGTGCGCATGGGCTTGAACTGCTGGGCATTGCCGCCGTTGTCGTCTTCGTGCGATTTGCGGTGATCACGCTGAGCGCGCTGGTCGAAGAACAGGTCGTGGTGCTGAATTTTCTCAATCTGGTGCGTTGGCAAAGCCATGTGCATGTCGCGCGCCAATCGCTGAACTTCTTCCATAATGATTTTGCCGGGCGGATTGCCACCAAGGTCTGGGCAGGCGGGCAGGCGACGGGCGATCTTCTGACGTCGCTGTTGCAGGTCGCCTGGTTCATGGTGATCTATACGATTTCCACCATGGCGCTGCTGGCGCAACTGGACTGGGTGCTGGCGGCGATCATTGCCGTCTGGGTGCTGGTTTTCGCGGTGCTGGCCCGCTATTTCGTGCCGCGCATCCGCCGCCATGCCCGCGACACAGCCGAAGCAGGTTCGGCGCTGACCGGCAGGCTGGTCGACAGCTATGCGAATATCCAGACCCTGAAACTGTTTGCCCGTGAGCGGCAGAACGACCACTACATCCGCGCCGGCTTCGAGCGGTTTCAGGCGGCGCAAGCGCCCTTTACCCGGCTGATCACAGGGGTGCGCGCCTCGCTGGCGCTGCTGTCGGGGGGCATGATCCTGATGATTGCCGCCGTCTGTATTGATCGCTGGTTTTCAGGGGCGATGACGGCGGGTGGCATGGCGTTTACCCTTGGCCTCGTGCTGCGCCTCAGCATGCTGTTGAACCGGATGATGACCCAGTTGAACGGTATGATGCGCAATATCGGCACGATCCAGAACGCCGCCGAGATGATTTCCCAGCCCATCGGCCTGAAGGACCGGCCCGATGCCAAGGTGCTCACTGTCACCGGCCCGGAAATCCGCTTTGAGGATGTGTCCTTCCACTATGGCAAGCAGAAGGGCGCCATCGACCATCTGTCGCTGACCATCAAGCCCGGCGAGAAGGTTGGCATTGTCGGACGCTCCGGGGCTGGCAAAACCACGCTGGTCAACCTTCTGCTGCGGTTCTACGATGTCGAGGGCGGTGCGATCCGCATCGATGGCCAGGATCTGCGCGAGGTGACGCAGGAAAGCCTGCGGGGCAAGATCGGCATGGTGACGCAGGATACAGCCCTGCTGCATCGCTCGATCCGTGACAACATCCTGTTTGGCCGCGATGAGGCGAGCGAAGAGCAGTTGCGCGCCGCCGCCGACCAGGCCGAGGCGCTGGGCTTTATCGAAAAACTGGTCGATCAGCGCGGACGAACCGGCTTTGACGTGCATGTCGGCGAGCGCGGCGTGAAACTTTCCGGCGGCCAGCGCCAGCGGATCGCCATCGCCCGGGTGATGCTGAAAGATGCCCCGATCCTGGTGCTGGATGAGGCAACCTCGGCGCTCGATTCGGAAGTGGAAGCCGCCATCCAGTCCAATCTGGAACAGCTGATGACCGGCAAAACCGTGCTCGCCATCGCCCACCGCCTCTCCACCATCGCCAGCCTCGACCGCCTCGTGGTGATCGACCAGGGCTGGATCATCGAAGAGGGTAGCCATGACGAGCTGGTGGAGCGGGGCGGGCTCTACGCCGAGCTTTGGGCGCGCCAATCGGGGGGATTTATTGGCGGCGAGGAGCAGGA
Organism: Agrobacterium vitis; assembly: GCF_037039395.1. Lineage (NCBI taxonomy): Bacteria > Pseudomonadati > Pseudomonadota > Alphaproteobacteria > Hyphomicrobiales > Rhizobiaceae > Gillisella > Gillisella vitis. The sequence goes on from NZ_CP146242.1 coordinate 2,984,450, forward strand.
CCGGGCGGCGGAATAGGGTGGCCTCGTCATTGCCTTCCAGGGGTGTCCGCTTTACGCTCAGCGCTATCTATAGATAGCGTGTTCGTAATACGAATATTACGCCGAATGAATCAGGCTGGTCCATGTATGAGATGACGAAAACGAAGGGGTCTTTCACGAAAATGAGGACGCTTCGCTGGAGGCTGGCGATTACCTTTTTAAAGATCGTTTTCCGCAAGGAAGAAAGACTAATCTACTCTCTCAAGGCGCTTGGAATGAGTGATCTCTACTGCGTGCGGGCTCTCGAATTCGGTTATCATCTGGACAATTACTCGGCGAGCATGCTGATCGGCAAGTTCATTGCTAATCCATTTACTGAACCTAAAATCTGAGCCGTCCTTCCGGGTCGCAGTTCATTATTCCGCAGTGCCTTTCAACAAGCCAATAGAACTATTAGGCCTCACCCCTTCGGCAGCAGCAGATCGGTGATCAGTCCATAATGGTTGGAGCCGAAATTCGAGGGAATGCGTGACAGCTTCGCTGCCATCAGCGGGCTGCGGATGAAAATATGGTCGATCGGCACGCCGAGGGCGCCGCCGATGATTGGCCAGGTGGCGGGCTCGAACCCGGTCGTGGTCATGCTGGTGACTTTCAGCAGTTTCTGCATGTCGGGCGCCAGCGTCGAGGCGTTGAAATCGCCGGCCAGCAGGAGAGGGCCATCGATGCCGCTCAAGACATCGCCCAGCTCTCCCAGTTCCTCCATGTGATAGCCGTCGAAATAGGGCTTGCTCAAATGGGCAGCGGCCAGATGCAAGGCGGTGCCGCCGACGTGGATTTTCGCCATGGCGAACCGGTCGCGCCTGAGATCGCTGAGATTGCCGACATAGATCATCTCAAGCGGATATTTCGAGAGGATCATCAGGTCGCAGGTCGGCGTGTGCTCACCGCAGCCGATCCGGTAGGGATAGGTCTTCACCAGCCGGTCGAGATGCAGGGAAACGGGGGCCGCCTCCATCACATAGGCGACATCCGCACCCGATTCGAGAATGTAATCGGTGATCGCACCGCCGTTTTCCAGGTTGTCGCCCAGCACGTTGAAGGACAGGACCCTGAACTGCTGCATGCGCGCCAGATCGATCCGGGGTGTTGGCGGCAGGGTGGCCCAGATCATCCAGACGGCATGACCGGCGATGAACAGTGTGGCGGCCAGAAGGGTCATGGTGAACAGGCCGGGGCGTAGCGCCAGGCAGAACAGCGCCACGAGCAGCATGGACAGCCCGGCGTGAAGCTGGAGGCTATAGATCACCCCTGCACCCCAGAAACTGGTCGTGTAACGCAGGGCAAAGACGCCAAGGGCAAGCACGAGCAGGGTTGCCATGATGTGCAGCAGCATCGATTTCATCTTCTTGCCTTTTGCGGAATTGCAGTGTCATGCAGCCTATAGGGTGTCGACTGCGCTTCTATAACACTTTCTATTTGTTGCATGATTTTATCTTTAAACCGATTCCGGTTGTCGTCCCATGCTTCAATCGCCATGCATACGGCCTGTCAGATGGCACGGAACCTGATTTCCGAAAAGACAATATCCGGCAACCAAGCCTGCACCTTGGGGCTTCATAACGAGACCGCCAGAATCCCGAGGTCAACTCACAACGATCACACATGCAGATCACGAAAATTTTGCAGCGCAACAGTCACTTGCGCATTGCACAAGTCTTGACTTTTTTCAAATCAGGTTTGCAGCGAAAAGCGTGAAAAACAGGGCTCTTCTCGTGTCCTGGCTCTTGATAAAGCGCAAATCCCTGCAATTGCAGGGGAATTTTTATCCCTGGTTTTCCTAAAGTTTTCCGCGACATGTTGCCTCTGATGCGGTTGAACACTGGACAGATTTCACCAGCGCGCATAGAAATTGACTTGGAGGCGGAGAATCCATGGCGATTTTGTGGCGTCATGGATGCCGTCAGGGGGACCGCTGCCGTAGGACCTGCTCGTTGAACGGGTATTGCGGCGGATGAAAAATGATCGAGCGTCCTTTGCGGGTGAGAGTGACCCATGGCGCTCCAACGGTTTGTCGCAGGCGATGCGAAGAGGATGGTTTGACCGTGAGCGAACACAATACACAGACTGAAACTGCGAGCGGAGGCATGGGCGCGGGCGAGCCGACGCGCCGCGACTTCCTTTATCTCGCCACCGGCATGGCGGGCGCAGTTGGCGCCGCGGCTGTGGCCTGGCCCTTTATCGACCAGATGCGGCCCGATGCCTCGACCCTGGCTTTGGCCTCTATCGAGGTCGATGTCTCGGCTCTTCAGCCGGGCATGTCGCTGACGGTGAAGTGGCGTGGCAAGCCGGTCTTCATCCGCAACCGCACCGACAAGGAAGTGGAAGAGGCCAAGGGCGTGCCGATTGCCCAGCTGAAGGACCCGGTGGCGCGCAACGCCAATGCCGGCGACGACGCCCAGGCGACCGATCTTGCCCGCTCGGCGGGGCAAGGCAAGGAAAACTGGATCGTGATGATCGGCTCCTGCACCCATCTCGGCTGCGTACCGCTTGGTCAGGCCGGGGAATATGGCGGGTGGTTCTGTCCCTGTCATGGCTCGGTCTACGATACGGCGGGCCGTATTCGCAAAGGTCCGGCGCCGGAAAACCTGCATATTCCAAATTATGGGTTCGTATCCAATACCGTGATCAAGATCGGCTGAGGGGGAGAGATTGATGAGTGGGCATTCCAGTTACCAGCCTTCGAGCGGGCTGACACGGTGGATCGATCAGCGGCTACCCTTGCCGCGCTTGGTCTATGATAGTTTCATTGCTTTTCCCGTACCGCGCAATCTGAACTACGCCTATACATTCGGCGCCATGCTGGCCGTGATGCTGGTCGTGCAGATCCTGACTGGCGTCGTGCTGGCCATGCATTATACCGCTGAAACCACTGTTGCTTTCAACTCCGTCGAAAAGATCATGCGCGACGTCAACCATGGCTGGCTGCTGCGCTATATGCATGCCAATGGCGCGTCCTTCTTCTTCATCGCCGTCTACCTGCATATCGCCCGCGGTCTTTACTATGGGTCCTACAAGGCGCCACGCGAAATCCTTTGGATTCTCGGTGTGGTGATCTTCCTGCTGATGATGGCGACTGCCTTCATGGGCTACGTTCTGCCCTGGGGCCAGATGTCCTTCTGGGGTGCGACTGTTATCACCGGCTTCTTCTCGGCCTTCCCTTGGGTGGGTGAGTGGATACAGACCTTCCTGCTTGGCGGCTTCGCCGTTGACCAGCCGACGTTGAACCGCTTCTTCTCACTGCATTACCTGCTGCCCTTCATGATCGCAGGCGTGGTTATCCTGCATATCTGGGCACTGCATGTCACCGGGCAGACCAATCCTACCGGGGTTGAGGTGAAGTCAAAGACCGACACCGTGCCGTTCACGCCCTATGCGACGCTGAAGGACGCCTTCGGCGTGTCGATCTTCCTGATCGCCTATGCCTGGTTCATCTTCTACATGCCGAACTTCCTCGGCCATCCCGACAACTACATCATGGCCGATCCGTTGAAGACCCCGGCGCATATCGTGCCTGAATGGTACTTCCTGCCGTTCTACGCCATGCTGCGTGCCATTACCTTCAACGTGCTGTTCATCGATTCCAAGCTGGGTGGCGTGTTGGTGATGTTCGGGGCGATCATCGTCTTGTTCTTCCTGCCTTGGCTGGATACGTCCAAGGTGCGTTCCGCCGTTTACCGTCCCTGGTACAAGCTGTTCTTCTGGATCTTTGTCGCCGATTGCATTTTGCTGGGTTGGCTCGGTTCACGTCAGCCGACGGATACATTCACCACCATGGCACAGTTCGGGACGCTGTATTATTTCGGCTTTTTCCTGGTGATCATGCCGCTGCTCGGTCTGCTGGAAACGCCAAGGCGCGTGCCGAACTCCATTACCGAGGCTGTTCTGGCCAAAGCCGGCAAAACCGAAGCGCATGTCTGAGACAGGCAGGGAGAGGATAAACTCAATGAAGAAGCTTGCCACAAGCCTCCTGTCGCTGGCATTCGCCACCGGTCTCGGCTTTTCCGCAGCGCTTGCGCAGGAACATGCGGAAGGCGAAACGCCCCATTACCCCATTCATAAGCCAGCCCCGGTGGAATGGAGTTTTTCCGGGCCTTTCGGTAAATATGACAAGGGACAATTGCAGCGCGGACTGAAGATCTACAAGGAAGTCTGTTCCGCCTGCCATTCCATGAACCTGGTTTCCTTCCGCACGCTGGAAGGCCTTGGCTATTCGGAAGCGCAGGTGAAGACCTTTGCCGCCGAATACGAAGTGCAGGACGGGCCGAACGCGTCAGGCGAAATGTATACCCGCAAGGCCGTGCCTTCGGATCATTTCCCGTCGCCCTTCCCCAACCATGAAGCCGCCGCTGCCGCCAATAATGGCGCCGCACCACCGGACATGTCGCTGCTGGCCAAGGCACGCGGCATCGAGCGTGGTTTCCCGACCTTCATCTTTGATATCTTCACGCAATATCAGGAGGGCGGGCCGGATTATATCCACGCGCTGCTGACCGGCTATCAGGACCCGCCAGCTGGCGTGACGGTGGCCGAAGGCACCCATTATAACCCGTATTTCTCTGCCGCCTCGGCACTTGCCATGGCGCCGCCGCTCAGCGAGGGGCAGGTGACCTATGACGACGGCACGCCGCAGACGGTCGATCAATATGCCAAGGACGTCTCGGCCTTCCTGATGTGGGCTGCCGAGCCGCATCTGGAAGAACGCAAGCGCACTGGCTTCATGGTCATGGTTTTCCTACTGATTTTCTCCGGCCTGGTCTACCTGACCAAGAAATCGGTCTATGCCAGCAAGGGGCATTGATTGACCCTTGGGGATTGTTCCCTGGCGTGACGCAATTTCGAAAAGGCGGCTTTCGGGCCGCCTTTTTCGTTGGCCGTAACGGCGATCAATAGAAAGACAGTTGCGTCGCGATCATATTCCCGCTGGACAGCGTCTTAAATCGATTCCGATTTCAAACATTATGCAGTAGGGTCCGGCGCAAAGAGAGTTTGTCAGGGAAAAATGGTCACCGGTTTTCTCAAAAAGACAAACGTCAACAAGTGAATCTAGAGCCTGTCTGGTTCCATCTGAACCTGACTGACTTCAGGAATTCCGTCACTTCGGGCAGACTATGACACAGATTTCCCAGGAACTTTCCGCCGCCATCCGCTCCATTCCGGATTATCCGAAGCCCGGCATCGTGTTTCGCGATATCACCACGCTGCTCGGCAATCCACGCGCTTTTCGTCGCGCCGTCGATGAGTTGGTGCAACCCTATGCCGGGTTGAAGATCGACAAGATCGCCGGCATGGAAGCACGTGGCTTCATTCTGGGCGGGGCGGTTGCGCATCAGCTATCTGCCGGTTTCGTGCCGATCCGCAAGAAGGGCAAGCTGCCGCATACTACGGTGCGGATCGCCTACAGCCTGGAATATGGCGTGGACGAGATGGAAATGCATATCGATGCCGTCCAACCCGGCGAAAAGGTCATTCTGGTCGACGACCTGATCGCCACCGGCGGCACCGCCGTCGGCGCAGTGCAACTGCTGCGCCAGATCGGCGCCGACGTCGTCTCCGCCTGCTTCGTCATCGACCTGCCGGATCTCGGCGGCCGCAAGAAGCTGGAAGCGCTAGGTGTTGAAGTGCGCACGCTGGTGGAATTTTCCGGGCATTGATCTTTATTGAACCGAAACGACGGATGCCGCGATGGATCACGATCTTCTAGCTCATTTGCCGCTGCGCAAAAGGCGGGAGCTGGATCGTGTCTTGAAAATTCTCTTCGAGGAATTCGACGAGGCACAGAAGGGTCGGCTTTCGGCCAAGAACAAGGGCGGCCAAATTCTCAAGGTCCTCCTGTTCGGCTCCTACGCGCGTGGCAACTGGGTCGAGGACCATGCCAGCGGCTACTACTCGGATTACGATATACTGATCGTGGTCAACACGGAGACCTTTGCCGACGAGGATGAATTCTGGCGCACCGCCCATGACCGCATCATCCGCGAAGAGCAGGTCACCAAGCGCCTGAAAACCCCGGTAAATTTCATCGTCCATTCGCTTCATGACGTGAACGACAAGCTGGCCCAGGGACTGCCGTTTTTTGTCGATGTTATCAGCGATGGCATTCCTCTTTACGAGGTGCGGGGTTATGGCTTTGCTGAACCGAAGCCGATCACTGCCGAAGAGAGACAAGCGCGGGCGCAAGCCTATTTTGATGATTGGTTTCCGAGCGCTGTCTATAATGTGACACTGGCGGGCTATGCCAGTAAGGACATGCAGCTCAAACAGGCGGCTTTCAACCTCCATCAGGCCACGGAACGCTTTTATCACTGCGTCATGCTGGTTTTCACTCTCTATAGCCCGCCGCTTCACAGTCTTCGGAAGCTCAGGCCTCTGGCTGAAAGCTATGACGCCCGTCTTCGAGACGTCTGGTCGCCGAAAAACCGCTTGGCACGTCGTTGTTTTGACCGGCTGCATCGCGCTTATGTCGAGGCGCGTTATTCCACCCAATACAAGGTGACCTCTGAAGAGCTTGACTGGCTGTTCGATGCGGTCACACGATTGCAGACGGCTGTAGAGATGGTTTGCCGTGAAAGACTGGCCGCCGCCGAATAGCCAGCGTTGTTTATTTGCTTCGCGTCAGCGCTCGGCCAGCGCCAGTCTGACGCTCATCAACAGGAATGCGGTAGAAAATCCTTTGTAGAGCGTTTTGACCGTTCTTGGCTTTGAGAGGATATGCTTGCGCAATCCGCTTGCCATCCATCCATAGAGGGCGAAGACGATGAATGTCATCGCCATGAACAGGCTCGAGCAGAGGACGAATTGCCTGATGGCCTGCGGGGCCTTGCCATCAACGAATTGCGGCAGGAAGGCCAGGAAAAACAGCGAGAGTTTCGGGTTCAGCAGGTTGATCAGCACGGCCTTGCCGATGATTCGCAAGGCATTGTACGGCTGGCTTTGCTCCTGGCTCATCTCGATTTCGCCGCCGCGCCAGAGGCTGGCTGCCATATAGAGCAAATAGACGACACCGCCGATTTTGACCGCTTGGAAGAGGGTTTCATTTGCGGCCAGTATCGCTGCCAGGCCAAAACTGGCTGCTGCCATATGCGGAAGAATGCCGAGCGTGCAGCCGAAGGCGGCAATGGTTGCGGCTCGCCATCCGCCGGACAGTGCGACAGTCAGAGTGTAAAGCGCTCCGGTTCCGGGTGTTGCAACGATGATGAGGGATGTCAGGTAAAAATCGAGAGGCATGATGAGCGACCGCGCTGTGTTGATCCTTGCGCCATTTGATCACCGCTTGCCCGTCCGGTCTTGAATGGAATTGCAGGTTTCTCTCAGGCCTGAAAAGCCGCAGGTGTGAGGCCATATCGGCGTTTGAATTCTCGCGTCATATGGCTCTGGTCGGCATAGCCGCAGGTAGCGGCGATGTCGGCAAGGCTGCTCTTACCCGATAGAATCAGGCGGCGGGCCTGGTTGGCGCGCTGCTGCAGAATATAGGCATGGGGCGTCAGCCCGGTCATGGCCTGGAAAGCCCGCAGCGTTTGGAATCGGCTGGCATTTGCGACAGTGGCCAAGTCCTGGAGGGATGGATTTGCCGCCGGGTCGTCACAGATCATCTGCCTGACCCGCTCCATGGGCGGATCGTTCTTCGGCCGCACTGCATTGCTTCGCCAAGAGATCAGTGGCGCCAGCAGGTCAATCAGGGTCTCGTCTTGGGCCAGGGCTGCCGCTGACCCTTTGCCTTCGCGCATGGCTTGAAAGGCACGGTAGAACCGGGTCGCCCAATCCGGCTTGTCGAAGACCGGTCTTTCGAATTCAACCTGTCCGGTCTCGCCTAGATCCGTCTGCATGTCGTTGAGAAACGCCGGCTCCATATAGAGCATCAGCCAATGTCGGCCGTGGTCATCGAGTGGCGCGCCATCATGCACCTCTCCGGGATTGACGGTGATAATGTTGCCGGGCTCAGCCGTCACCTGGCCCCGGCCAGAGGCCGATATCTGCCCGCCATTGACGATCAGCCCGATGCCGAACTCGTCGTGGGTGTGTCGAGAAAATCTGTGTTTACTTTGGGCGCAAACGGCGCGAAGCCGTGGGTCGCTGGGCCGGAATGACTGAAAGTCCTGCATCCGGCCCATCGCCCTTAACCCTTTACCGCCTTGGCAATATCGTCAGCAATTTCTTCCGGTTTGGTGATCGGCGCATAGCGGGCAATCGGGGTGCCGTCGCGTCCAACAAGAAATTTGGTGAAATTCCATTTGATCGCTTCGGTGCCGAGAATGCCGCGGACTTCGTGGGTCAGGTATTTGTAAAGCGGGTGGGCCTCGTTGCCTTTGACATCAATCTTGGCGAACATCGGGAAGCTGACCTTGAAATTCAGGTCGCAGAAACTGGCAATTTCCGCTTCCGATCCCGGTTCCTGGCCGCCGAACTGGTTGCAGGGAAAGCCGATGATGACGAGATCGTCTTGAAAACGCTTTTGCAGGGTCTCCAGGCCTTCATATTGCGGTGTGAAGCCGCATTTGCTGGCGGTGTTGACGATCAGGAGCAGTTTTCCGGCAAATTCGGCAAGCTTGCGCTCCCGACCGGTAATATCCTTGGCTGAAAAGTCATGAACGTTCATTGTCATTCTCCTGTTCGAGCACGGTGCTGACGAAACGCAGCACCGGCTCGCCCTGCTGGTTCATACCCTCGGCAACGCTGGCGTGGAGGTGCCAGCCGGGACGCGACCTGAGCGCACGGCTGTTTTGTGCCGTCAGGCTATAGGTAATGTCGTCCCCGGCATAGACCGGTTTCAGCCACTTCAGGTCGGTAAAGCCGGGCGAGGGGCCAAGCCGTGGCGGTGTCACGCCTTCGGCAATGGCTTTGGCGTTGGCTTCGCCCATGAAGTCGAGAAAGGTTCGCATCCACACTGAACAAGTATGCCAGCCGGAAGCACAGAGACCGCCGAAGACATAGGACTTCGCCGCTTCCGCATCGACATGGAAGGGTTGCGGATCGAATTTTGTGGCAAAGCGGATAATGTCCTCCGCGTTGAAATGGCGGGTGCCGAGCACGACTTTTTGCTCGAAGGGAAACAGGTCGACCATTCTCATGCCACGTCTCCTGCCGGTTGGCGCTGGCGCATCATGGCCGCATTGCGGGCGACGATGACGGTTTCGCCCTTCTGGTTGACCAGTTCATGGCGGCTGGTGATGACACCGATCCCCGGGCGTGAGCGCAATGCACGGGCCTCTTCAACCAAGGAAAAGCCGCTCAGGGTATCACCTGCCAGAACAGGCGTTTTCCACTGCACGAAGTCTATGCCCGGCGCGCCTTCGGAATAGGAGCGAAGGATATAGCTGTCGATCATCATCCGCATCAAAAGCCCGCAGGTATGCCAGCCGGAGGCCGCCAAGCCGCCGAGAATGCTGGCCTCACCGGCTGCCGCATCGAGATGCATCGGCTGCGGATCGAACTCTGTGGCAAATTCGATAATGTCATTTAAGTCCACCGTAACGGGGCCAAGCGGCAGGCGGGTACCAACTGGAAAATCTTCAAAATATAATTTGTCTGTCTGCATGATATCCTCTCTGGGCGTATCCGAACCCTGATAGCGCAGATACAAGAATTTCAATTACGGTGCCGGAGGTGTGCCTGGCGCGGGGTCTGGAGCGGTGCCCGGAATACTGAAAGCATTGCCGTTGACCTTGATCTGGCCGGTGCGATCCGTTTCCACGTGCCAAAGCAGTTGGCCATCATCCTGTGTCTGGGCAAAGCCTTTCGCCATCAGCAGGAAAAATGCTGTCTGGCCAAGCTCTGGCGTTTGCTTGGCATTGGTCTGGAGATAGGCAATGGTCTTGTCGAAATCGCGTGCTGTTACGGTTACGTCGACCAGCGGTTTGTCGTTGCCGGTCAGGGCAAACGTAGTTTTGCCGGTGATTGTTACATCATAGAGCGAAGATGTCAGGCGGGTACCGTCATAGGCAATGGTGGCGATGCCCTCAGGAAAGAAGCGGCGGCTGATTTCGCTCTTTTGCGGCGGTGTCAGCGGCTGGGCGGGATCGTAATCGACATTGTCCATCAGGTAATTGATGCCATCCGCCGCGTTGACGGTGGGCACAATGACCTTGATCTTCGAGGTCTGCGGAATGAGCGGCACATAGGCCGCTGGCACAAGGCCCGCTACCATCTGCGGCTCGACGAGATCCAGGCCGAAGCCGAATCTGGCGCCATTGCTGATGCCGTCAATCATCGTCTCTATGCCGAAACGCTTGGCGGTGAACGGCCCTTGCGGGGTCTCGACCTGTATGTCGCGATAGACCACGGTCTGGGACATGGTCTTGAAAAGGGGGAAATTCGAGCGGAACAGCTGGATCAAGAGGTTCTTGTCAGCCTCATCCATTGGCGGCTTGTTCCAGCTCCTGACCAGGATAGGGATCATTTTCTGGAGCGGCCCGTAGGCAAGGCCCTCGATCTTGCCGGAGCTTTCGCCTGAGCCGACGCGGACACCGACAGGGTCTGCTTTCGGACCCTTTATGGCTTCGACGAGGTTGGTATAGGAACCGGTGCTGGCAATCGTGATCGTATTATCACCGTCCTTCGTCCCTTGAACTGTGGAATTGACTGCATCCAGGCGTATGTCCGTCGAGCTGTCGCCCGTCTGCAATCGCAGCCGCATGTCCTCGGCCTTGTAGGTGCCGGACTGTAGATAGGTGATGGTTGGATCGTAGATGCCCGTCATGCTGTAGGAATCAACCGAAAAGAGAAAGTTGGACTTGGGGCCTTTCTCTTTGGTCTGCCCTTTGACGTCTATCCCACCTGCCTGGTCGATTTGCCACAGGCCACCGTCCAGCGGCCGAATGAGGGAAACGACCGGGCTGATGCCCACGGCCTTGGTGAATTTGATCGCCTCCAGTCCGAAGAGCGCAATGGTATTGACCCGGACCTCATAGGCGCTGTTGCGGGCCCGCACCGTCATGGCGCTCGCATCCTTGACCATGCCGTCCGGCAGGGCGGACAGGAGCTGCTGCTTGAGGTCCTTGGCGCCCTTGGCAGTAATATCGGCGGCGTTTGCCTGCCCATGCACCAGGACAGCGGATAGAAACAACACAGGCACAGACATCGAACGCATGCTTACTCCCCTCGTTTCAGGAGGCGGTAACCCACACCGCTCCAACAGGTTGATATTGCCCAGTTGGCTACCGTTTTAAAGGGCAAAATAAAAGCGGGATGCTTTTGGAAGAGCATCCCGCTTATGATTGACAGTTCGACCGTCGCAAATATGGATCAGGTGTTGAAGCGGAAGTGGATGACGTCGCCGTCATTCACGACATATTCCTTACCTTCGTCGCGGCCCTTGCCAGCTTCCTTGGCGCCGACTTCACCCTTGTAGGTGATGTAATCATCATAGGCGATGGTGAAGGCGCGGATGAAGCCGCGTTCGAAATCGGTATGGATCACGCCTGCTGCGGCGGGCGCCTTGGTGCCGCGCGGAATGGTCCAGGCACGGGTTTCCTTGGGGCCAACGGTGAAATAGGTGATCAGGTCGAGCAGGTGATAGCCCGCGCGGATCAGCCGGTCGAGACCTGCTTCTTCCAGCCCGAGCGCCGACAGAAATTCGGCAGCTTCCTCGTCCGGCAATTGCGCCACTTCGGCTTCGATGGCCGCCGAAATGATCACGGTTTCCGCCCCTTGCGCCTTGGCCATTTCCTCGACGGCTTTGGTATGGGCATTGCCACCCACAGCATCGGCTTCGGCGACATTGCAAACATAGAGGACCGGATGGGAGGTCAGCAGGTTCAGGCTTTTCAGCACCTCGCGTTCTTCAGCATCGAGGCTTGCCAACAGCAGGCGGGCGGGCTTGCCTTCCTGCAACAGCTTCAGCGCGCCATCCATGACAGGCAGCAGCGTCATCGATTCCTTGTCCTTGGAGGCGGCGCGCTTGCGGGTTTGCTCGGTGCGGCGCTCCAGGCTTTCCAGATCGGCCAGCATCAGCTCGGTTTCGATGGTTTCGGCATCGCCCACCGGATCGATCCGGCCTTCGACATGGGTGATGTCGTCATCTTCGAAGCAGCGCAGCACATGCACGACGGCATCGACTTCGCGGATATTGGCGAGGAACTTGTTGCCGAGGCCTTCACCCTTGGAAGCGCCACGCACCAGACCGGCAATATCCACGAAGGAAATCCGGGTCGGGATGATTTCCTTGGAACCGGCAACGGTTGCCAGCGTCTGCATGCGCGGATCGGGCACGGCCACTTCGCCGGTATTTGGCTCGATGGTGCAGAAAGGATAGTTGGCCGCCTGGGCTGCCGCCGTCCTGGTCAGCGCGTTGAAAAGGGTGGACTTGCCGACATTCGGCAGTCCCACGATACCGCATTTGAAGCCCATGGGTGTTTTCCGTGCTCAGTAAAGGTTTTGTTGCCTTGCCTATGGGGGAATGGAGCGGCCCGGTCAAGGCTTTGCCGCTTCTTGGCGCCAATTGCTTGAAGCCGGGAGCGGTTCGCATTATGGTAACGCGAGCGTGTGCCGATGGGAGTTGCCAATGCCTCAAAAAGTCATTGTCGGGCAGCCAAAGGTCAAAACCAGGCCAAAGCTGGAGCAGCCCAGGCTCTACAAGGTCATTCTGACCAATGATGATTACACCCCGCGCGAATTCGTGACCATCGTGCTGAAAGCCGTGTTCCGGATGAGCGAGGAAACCGGCAACCGGGTGATGATGACCGCCCATCGCTTCGGTTCAGCGGTGGTGGTGGTCTGCACCCGCGACATCGCCGAGACCAAATCCACTGAGGCCAATGATCTGGCCAAGGAAGCAGGGTTTCCGCTGCTGTTTACCATTGAGCCGGAAGAATAGGCATCACTTGCGGCGGATCTGATAGCCGGTCTTGTTCTGGAGAAAGCCGCAGGCTTCGTAGAAGCGGTGGATTTCGGGACGTGTGCTGCCTGTCAGCAGCATGACCTTGTAGCAGTCAGCATTCCAGGCGGCGTCGATGGCATGGAGAACGACCGCTCGGCCATAGCCCTTGCCTCGATGGCTCTCGGCACTTACGACATTCTCGATTAGCGCATAGGGGCGGCAACCACGCGTCAGGTTGGGGGTTACCAGCAAACTTGCCGTTGCTACGGGTCTTTCACGGTCGAGAGCAACGAATACCGTCAGACCCGGATGGGAGAGAATCGCTGCATAGGTGTTATGCACTCGTTCAGCATCGGTAAAATCGTTATTGCTGCTTAAGTCCTTGTAGAGTGACAGCAGGCTTTCCAGGTCGTCTGGGCGGGCGGCTCGAACCGTGATGGGTGGTTTGCTCATCTCAATCCTTCTTAGGCCCAAACATCTTCTTCAGCATCTCCGCCATCGGTCCCGTTTCCGGCAGCTTTTTCGGCTGCACGCCAGTATGGGCCTGATGAATGTGGGATTTCGCAGGCTTTGCCGGTTTGGGCTTTTCTTCTTCCGTCTTGGCTCCGGTGGCGAGCGCCAGTTTGTTCATCAACTGGCTGTCTTCGCCGCGCACCAGCATGTCGGCATTTTCAGCCAATGTTTCCAGCAGCGGGTCGAGCCATTCGGCGTCGAGCTTGCCGAAATCGCCTAGCACATGCGCCTGAACCCGGGATTTATCGCCAGGATGGCCGATGCCGAGCCGCAGGCGGCGGTAGTTCAGGCCGCAATGGGCATCCAGCGATTTGATGCCGTTGTGGCCGCCATGGCCGCCGCCCAGCTTGATACGGGCCTTGCCGGGAAGAAGATCCAGCTCATCATAGATCGCCACCAGCTGTTCGGGGCCTAGCTTGTAGAAGCGCAGCGCTTCACCGACCGATTCGCCCGACAGGTTCATGAAAGTCTGCGGTTTGATCAGCAGAACTTTCTCGCCCGCCAGCGTGCCATCGGCAATTTCGGCCTTGAATTTCTTCGACCAGGGCGAAAAGCCGTGGCGGCGGTGGATGGCGTCGAGCGCCATGAAGCCGATATTGTGGCGGTTGCCGGCATATTGGGAGCCGGGATTGCCAAGCCCTGCAAGAACGATCATCGCATTTTCCACGAACGGTATTTCGGTTGGTCTTCACGACAGCGAAATGCGGACCATGTCAACCCCGATTGCGCGTGCTATTGCGGCTGTAACAGGCCATATTCTCGCGAAATCCTGGCTTGCGTGCCGTCGGCAATCAGTCGATCAAGCGCTTGTTGCATTTGCGCCATCAGGGCGTCGGGCAGGGATTTGTTGCAGGCAATGGCGAATTTCTGCTCGGTCAGCACGAATTGCTGTTCCAGAGGATGCCCTTCCTCCACCAGTTTGTGATAGAATTTTTCCGAGACCGGCATGAGATCGATCCGGCCGCTTTCCAGTTTCTTGATGGTCAGGTCGAGGTTGGAAGCGAGGTCTATCCTCGGAAAACCATGCCGTTCCAGAAGGGCCTGAGTGTAATCGTCGCGCTGGGTGCCGACAATATACTTGCGGGCATCCTCGACATTGCGCACCTGAATGCCGGAGTCCTTGCGGCTCATGATGATATTGCGGTCGATGGCCAGCGGCTCGACCCATTTGAAGCGGCCTTCGCGCTCGGGAATATGGGCTGCGGTAAACACGCAGGTCATCTGTTCGGTTTCGGCCATCGCGATGGCGCGGGCCCAGGGCATCATCTCGATAGTGTAGGGGATCGCCAGATCCTTCATGATCATGACGACCTGCTCGTAGCCGACGCCCTTGTCCACGCCGTTTTCCCTGAAATTGTAAGGGGGGTAGTCTTCCGTGGTGAAGACGATACTGTTTTGCGCCATGGCGGTGGTGGTCATGAACATCACGCAGGATAGGACGGCAAGGCGGAATGCACTTCTTCGACAGCCCATCTTCGGCCTCCTCACGTTGCGTTTGGTTGTACTTGTCCTGCTGAAATTACGGTATTTTTTCTCATTCTACCCCGTGGTCCGCTGCCCAATCCTGGCAATGGGCGTGGCTTTCGGCGGCGTCGTGCCATTGGCCCCGAAACGGGCTTGCAGGTCTTCGAAGGACAATGGCCGGTCAAACAGATAACCCTGGCCGTAATCCACACCGATCGCCTGTAGCGCTCGCCATTGTTCCTTGGTCTCGATGCCCTCGGCCACCACGGTGCATTTCATCTTGTGCGAAATGGCAGCAATGCCTTCGATCAACATGCGGCTGCGCTCGCGCAGATCCGGGGTATCACCGGTCATGGAGCGGATGAAGGACTGGTCGATCTTGATGATATTGACCGGGAAGCGGCTGAGATAGCTGAGTGAGGAATAGCCGGTGCCGAAATCATCCAGCGCGATGCGGCAGCCAAAATCGCCGATCTTCTGGAGGACGGTCTGGATATGCGGACTGTCATGCAGCAGCGTCGCCTCGGTGATCTCGATGATGATCCGCGACGGGTCGATGTTGAAAAGATGCACGGCGCTGCCCAGCCAGACCAGCAGGCTGGCATCGATCTGCGTTGGTGAGACATTCAGCGCCAGATAGGAGGTGGTGTCGCCACTGAGGGCGGAAAGCCGGGTGAAGTGATCGAGAGCCTTGTCGAACACCTGCTTGCCGATATCGTGAATGGTGCCGGTTTCTTCGGCCAGACTGATGATTTCGGTTGGCGCCATGATGCCATGAACGGGGTGGCGCAGGCGCATCAGGGCCTCATAGCCGACCGTCTTGCCGCTTTGCAGGTCGATGATGGGCTGCAAGAAGGCATCGAGCCAGTCATTGCTCAATGCCTGCTCAATCATCCGCTCGATTTCGGCGCGCCGGCGCGTGGTATTGCCGATGCTGTCGTCGAAGATCTGGAAGCCGTTCTTTCCGTCGCGCTTGCGATTATACATGGCCATGTCGGCCTTTTGCAGCAATTCCGTCGCTGTCTCGGCGTGTTGCGGATACAGCGCGATGCCGATGCTGGCGCTCAGCCTCGTAGCGGTGCCCTTGACGATGAAGGGGGTTTCGAAAATCCCGCAAATATCGTTGGCCACGGCGCGGGCGGCTGTTTCGCAATCGTCGGCACGCAGCAGGATGGCGAATTCATCGCCGCCGATCCGGGCAGCCACCGAGTTTTCCGGCAGGAGATAGACGATCATGTCCACCAGAATTTTCAGGGTCGTGTCACCGGCATGATGTCCGAGATTGTCATTGATCCATTTGAACCGGTCGAGATCGACGAACAGGCAGGCAAGCGAACCGCCCTGGCGGTCCGTTGCCTCGATCTGCGCATCCAGTTCGTTCTCGAAGCCCTGGCGGTTGAGAAGCCCGGTCAGGTGATCGGTCAGTGCCTGGCGCCGGTTGCGTGCCTCCGATTGCTTGAGGGCGGTGATGTCAGTCATGACGCTCAGCGAAAGGTTGGACTGCGTCATCGGTGTGGCATTGCCGGATTCGACGACCAGCACATCCATGATCCGTCCGTCGGCGCAGACGAATTTGGTGGTATATTGCTGTTTCAGGCCGGTTTCGCCATCCTGCTTGACTTGCCGATAGGCTTGTCGGGCCTCGATTGTGATCAGACTTTCAAAAGTGAGGCCGATGACATCTTCGCGGTGATAGCCCGTCACCGATGCCCAGTAATCGCTGATGCCGGTAATCCGGTCATCGGCATCGACGGAAAACAGCATGGCGGGCGTGGCGTGATAGATGTCGGTTACCAGACGGTGAGCCTGTTTCAGCTCGATTTCTTCCTGCTGGAGCTTGGATTGCATGGCGTTGAAGCTCTGCGCCAACCGTCCCATTTCATCATTGGAATGCCAGTCGACCGAACGGCGGGAACCAAGCCTGCGCGTCGCTTCGATGGCGGCGGTCAGCTGTGTCAGCGGTCTCATCACCATCATCCGGTTTCCGACGATAGCCGCCAGGATCACCACCAGCATGGCAAGAATGAAAATGGCGATAAACACGCCTTCGGTCCGGCGAATGCTGGCAAACAGGCCATGCTTTTGAAAGGAAAGCGTAATGGTGCCGACGGTTTTCGGTCCGTCCTGATGCTGGTAGATGATGGTTTGCGCCAGGGTGGCAAATGTCTTTTCCGGCACAAATGGTTGCGGCATGTTGATGCGGATATTGCCGGTCAGGTCGGAAACCTCGACCCTGATGACCTCGCCACCGGAAATCAGCGCTGCACTGATCTGGCTTACGCTTTCGGCATCGAAATCCCAAAGCGGCTTGGCGAGTGCCTGGGCATTGGCCGCCAGCAGCATGGCAATGCTGTTTTGCTGGTCGGTTTCGGCCCGCTGCGACGACAGCCAGAGAAACAGCAGAAACAGCGGCACCACGCAGACGAACACCGTTCCGGCCACCAGCGCAAGGAAGCGCTGTTCCACGGACCGGGTCATGGAACGCATCCGACAGTGTGCAAACTCAAATAGCAACCAATAGATGTGATATTAAACATTTTTCCATCGTATTTGCTGAGCGGTGCTGGAAAATGAATAGGGATGAAACAATACAACCCCACGGCCCCTGGTTCTTCTCTTATTTGAGGGCAGGATTCCATGCGATACGTTAACGATGACTGAAGTCGCAAAGAAGAATTGCAACTTTACGCAAAGTTATTTGCGACTTTGGTGCAATGCTACCCGCTATGGGCGCAAATGTCACTATTTGACGGGGCGGGCCAGGGGGCGGACCTGTGTCATAGCTTTTGCCGTAAAGTTTTATCATGAACCGGATATCTGACGGCATAAAAAAACCCGCCCTGTAAGGGCGGGTTTATCGATCGCTCCAACTGAATGGATCGATTATTCTTCGGTCGCTTCTTCGTCGGCAGCGTCAACATCAGGAGCAACGAGAGTTGCGATGGTGAAGTCGCGGTCGGTGATGACAGGGGTCACACCAGAAGGCAGCTTGACGGCAGAGATATGCACGCTGTCGCCGATCTTCAGGCCTTCCAGATCGAAGGTGATGGCTTCCGGAATGTTGTTGGCCGGAACCTGCAACTCGACGTCGTGGCGTACGATGTTGAGGACAGCGCCGGTCTTGATGGCGGACTTCTCTTCATTGACGAAACGGACAGGCACGGCAACCGTGACCTGGCTGTTTGCGGAAACGCGCAGGAAGTCGATATGCATGGTGAAGTCGCGGACCGGATCCAGCTGGTAGTCCTTGGGCAGGACGCGGATCTTTTCGCCGTTGACTTCAATGGTCGCCACCGTGGTCATGAAACCGCCAGCGTGAATACGCTTGGTGACTTCATTGGTGTTCAGGGTGATGGCAATGGGAGCCTGCTTGTCACCATAGATGACAGCGGGAATGAGACCGTTGCGGCGAAGTTCACGGGAGGACCCCTTACCAACCCGTTCGCGCGTTTCGGCCTTGAGCTCGTAAGATGCGTGGCTCATGGCAGTTCCTTTCGATGTTACTGGAGAGTTTCAGCCGGTTTTGTCTTTGAAATTCCGGATTGAAACTGGAAACGGTGCCGGTAAAACCGCACGGCTTCATCCACCTTGCCTCCAAGGGTGTCTAGGCGGACGCGGGCGCTATAGTATGAAAGGGCCGGAAATGCAAGCGAGCACCGGCTTTTTCCGCTTGAACGCGACGGATGCGACCGAGGGCAGGCTGACCTTTTCGTCCGGCCTTTTTCATTGCAGGTTAGCAAGATACGTCAGGACAGGACCAGCGCTTTTGGCCAGATTGGCACTCAACGGAGTCCATGATGACCGAACACAAAACCCATTCCTACGCCCGCCGCTTCAATCGCGTTCTCGATTATATCGACCACCACCTGGATGAGCCGATATCGGTTGAGGAACTGAGCGCGGTCGCTAACTTCTCCAAATTTCATTTCCACCGGCAGTTTTCCAACTACATCGGCGTGCCGGTCGGTCGTTACGTGCAGTTGATGAAGTTGCGGCGGGCCTCGCAGCGGTTGGTCTTCAATCTGGACGCCCGCGTCATCGATGTCGCGCTCGATGCCGGCTTCGACAGCCCGGAAGCCTTTGCGCGCGCCTTCAAGACCGTGTTCGGCCAGACCCCGAGCGATTTCCGCAAGGCCCCGGAATGGGGGGCATGGAGCCTCTGCTACCAATTCCAAAACCGTCACCGTGA
Source organism: Agrobacterium vitis (assembly GCF_037039395.1). Classification (NCBI taxonomy): domain Bacteria; kingdom Pseudomonadati; phylum Pseudomonadota; class Alphaproteobacteria; order Hyphomicrobiales; family Rhizobiaceae; genus Gillisella; species Gillisella vitis. Next base: position 3,003,466 of record NZ_CP146242.1, read on the forward strand.
AGGAGTAAGCGATATGGACGTTCAGATTGTTACCCAGCCAACGATGCTTGTGGCCGCGCTCGAACATAAGGGCGCGCCGGGGCTTTTGCCGGCCTCGGTGCAGCAATTCATCGGCTGGCGCAGGGAAACCGGCCTTTCGCCGATTGCAACGAACAAGACGTTCGGCATTGCCTATCACGGTCCCGAACTCACGCCACCGGACCAGTTTCGCTTTGATATTTGCGGGACTGTGGTGACAGACGTGCCTGATAACCGACAAGGGATCGTCACAAAGACCATCCCCGGCGGGCGCTGCGCGGTGGCGCATTACCTGGGATCGCGCGATCACATCGACCGGGGCGTCTATTATCTGTATCGCTCCTGGTTGCCGCTCAGCGGCGAGGACCTACGCGATTTCCCGGTTTATTTCGAGTATCTCAATCTTGATCATGATACGCCCGCGCATGCCCATGAGACCAATATCTATTTGCCACTTGCCGACAAGTCGGCCTGAGATGCGGTTGGGTTTACGGTGAGGACCGGCATCGGCGGGGTAATCCGGGAGCCGGTTTTTGCCCGCGCCAATGCCGGGTTCTGCGACCTTCGTCCTGCAATCCCGCCGCTTGGCGACGATTGCCTTGTCGCACGCAAAGGTTCATGATGTACGAAGGGATGTGAATTTGCTTTGGGAGGAGCATATGAGCGTCGGTTACAAACATGCCGATACGGTCTATTCGACAGCGTTGCAGGGATCGAAGGCGGCCAGTTCACCGATTGCCGCTTCCTGGCGGCGTTGCCTCGATGTCCATGGGCTGGACCCTGAACAGGCAGGCACCCCGCGGATTTTGGACGAAACGGCCTTCCGCGAAGCGCGCCAACGCATGGACCACCTGATCGCCGCCAGCGCCGAAGAACTGGACCGGTTGTTTTCGACCGTCGGGCGTTCTGGCTGCTGCCTGGTGCTGGCCGATAGTCATGGTGTGGTGCTTGAGCGGCGTAGCGCGGCTGGCGACGACCGGGATTTCCACAGGCTTGGTCTCTGGCAACAGACGGAATGGAGCGAGGCCAGTGTCGGCACCAATGGCATCGGCACGGCGCTGGCTGACGAGCGCCCGGTCATCATCCACCGCGACCAGCATTTTCTCTCCGCCAATATCGCGCTGAGCTGCACCACGGCGCCAATCCGCGACCATCGCGGCCAGATTGCCGCCGCGCTCGACATTTCCACCTGCCGCCATGATGTGACGGATCTGTCGATGACCATTCTTGCCCAGGCGGTGCGCGATGCCGCACTCCGCGTCGAGGTCAACCTGTTTCGCATGGCCTTTGCGGGCGCGCGGATCGTCATGATTCCCACGGTTGCCAATCCCACCGCATTGTTGGCCGTGGACGGTGACGACCTGGTTCTGGGCGCAACGCGGGCGGCTCGAGTAGCATTGCAGATCGACGATCAGGCCATCGCCGCCGGTCTGCCTGCCGCCGATGCCTTGAAAGAAAAGCGCGGGGAAGAGGGTGACGATCTGCATGAAGCCGAACGGGCGGCGCTGCGCCGGGTCCTGTCGCGCACCAAAGGCAATGTCTCCCAGGCGGCGCAATTGCTGGGCATCAGCCGGGCGACCCTGCATCGCAAGATGAAACGTTTTAATATTCACTAATACACGCAACAGTGTCGCAGGGATGAGACACTGTGCGCTGCGGCATTGTGTGGCGAGGCTGGTATCCGGCCCCGGCCCGGCGCATCTTCCACCTACGGTTCTGGAGTTTGTCAGGGAAAAGTGGAGGACCGGTTTTCCCCTAACGGCAAACGTCACCACAGGACCCTTCATCAGGGAGGATGAGAGATGAACATTCAGGTTCAAACCACGGCGAGCACCCCGTTCAAGCTGAAATACGGCAATTTCATCGGTGGCGACTGGCGTGAGCCGGTGGGCGGCCGGTATTTTGAAAACACCACCCCTGTCACCGGTGGCAAGCTGTGCGATATCGCCCGCTCCGACGAGCGCGACATCAATCTGGCGCTGGACGCTGCCCATGCCGCCAAGGACAAATGGGGCAAGACCCCCGTTGCCGAGCGCGCCAATATGCTCAACCGCATTGCCGACCGGATGGAAAGCAATCTGGAGCTTCTGGCCCGGGCCGAAACCTGGGACAATGGCAAGCCGCTACGTGAAACCATGGCTGCCGATATTCCGCTGGCCGTCGATCATTTCCGCTATTTTGCCGCCTGCGTGCGCGCTCAGGAAGGCTCGATTGGCGAAATCGACCACGATACGGTCGCCTATCATTTCCACGAGCCGCTTGGCGTCGTCGGCCAGATCATTCCTTGGAATTTTCCGATCCTGATGGCCGCCTGGAAGCTGGCACCCGCCCTTGCCGCTGGCAATTGCGTCGTGCTGAAGCCCGCCGAGCAGACACCGGCATCGATTCTCGTCTGGGCCGAATTGATCGGCGACATCCTGCCGCCCGGCGTGCTCAATATCGTCAACGGCTTTGGTCTGGAAGCCGGCAAGCCGCTGGCCTCCAGCCCGCGCATCGCCAAGATCGCCTTTACCGGCGAAACCTCGACGGGCCGGTTGATCATGCAATATGCCAGCCAGAACCTCATTCCGGTGACGCTGGAACTGGGCGGAAAATCGCCGAATATCTTCTTCGAGGATGTGCTGCGCGAAGATGATGATTATCTCGACAAGGCCCTGGAAGGCTTTGCGATGTTTGCCCTCAACCAGGGCGAAGTCTGCACCTGCCCAAGCCGGGCGCTGGTGCATGAAAAGATCTATGACCGCTTCATGGAAAAAGCCATCAAGCGCGTCGAGGCCATCGTTCAGGGTGATCCGCTGGATATGGGCACGATGATCGGGGCGCAGGCCTCCAGCGAGCAGCTTGAAAAAATCCTGTCCTATATGGATATCGGTCGCCAGGAAGGCGCCGAAATCCTGACCGGCGGCCATCGCAATACCCTGTCCGGCGATCTCGCTGGTGGCTATTACGTCAAGCCGACCGTGTTCAAGGGTCATAACAAGATGCGGGTGTTCCAGGAGGAAATCTTCGGCCCGGTCGTCTCCGTCACCACCTTCAAGGACGAGGCCGAGGCACTGGAAATCGCTAATGACACCCTCTATGGCCTGGGTGCCGGCGTCTGGAGCCGCGATGCCAATACCTGCTACCGCTTTGGCCGCAATATCCAGGCCGGGCGAGTCTGGACCAATTGCTACCACGCCTATCCGGCCCACGCGGCCTTCGGCGGCTACAAGCAATCGGGCATTGGTCGCGAAACCCACAAGATGATGCTGGATCATTATCAGCAGACCAAGAACATGCTGGTAAGTTATAGCCCCAAAGCCCTCGGCTTCTTCTAAACCCGTTGTAAATCCGCCCCGCTGGGCTGCAAATGTCTTCCGCCTGCGCTTCCGGTGCTCACGTACTCTATGTACGCTCCGCTCCGGTTCTCGTCGGAAGCCATTTTCGCCACAGTGGGGCGAATTTCCAATCGGATTTGAACCCGCCGATATTCACGTCTGGAGGGGCTGCAAATGGTCATGTTCTGCGCTTTCGGTGCTCACGTACGCTCCGCTCCGATTCTCGAACATAACCATTTTCGCCACCTCCAGCCGCGAATCTCGACGGGTTTAGCCGTCGAGATCGGAGCCTTTGGAAGTTCGTATGGGCTTGCGGCTCTTGCATTCTTCTCCCCAGCGGGGAGAAGGTGGCGGCAGCCGGATGAGGGGGGCGAAGCCGAGACGGACTTCTTTCTGTTTGAAACGAGGTAGCGATGGACACGAGTTTGGATGGTGAACCAAGGGTCGTCGCGACAGCGGCGGCAATCGATTTGATCGGTGAGATCCGTAGGGATCATCCGCAGATCCTGTTTCATCAGTCCGGGGGCTGTTGTGATGGGTCATCGCCGATGTGTTATCCTGTCGATGATTATATCGTCGGGGATACCGATGTGAAGCTGGGCGAGATTGATGGCGTGCCCTTCTATATCCATAAGAGCCAATACGAAGTCTGGAAACATACCCAGTTGATCATTGATGTCGTGCCGGGGCGAGGGGGCATGTTTTCGCTGGATAATGGCCGCGAAAAGCGCTTTCTGACCCGCTCAAAGCTGTTCGGGGGTGAGGTCTGCGCCTTGCCTACCCGCTAACGATTGGCCGCTAACGATTAGCCCCGCTAACACTTGCGCCGAAGCGTTGAAATTTCGTCCTATAGCAGGCCGCATTTGGCGCAGGCAGCGTCGATGATTTCAAGCTTGATGGCTTGCGCCCTTGCATATTCCCGCCGAAAGAGGTTGGAAACCCAGAGTTCCGAGCGTCCGCGCCGTCCTTTCCAGCCGATGGTTCCGGCATCGGAGGCGTCGAGCAGCTTGCGGGTGAGATGCGAGCGCGACAGATGAAATGTCTCGGCCATGGTCTGGATCGATACCGTGCCGATCAAAATCTGCTCTGCATCGGCGTCGGTATCCTGGCTTTTGGCGATCAGCCAGTCAATGATGATATTGCCGTTGTTCAGCCAGACGAAGGGATCGAAAATCTTCGGTTGCTCGCGTAGCTCGGGGGTCTGCATGAAGGCGGAGGCGACAAGCGGATGCAGCTTGCTCATGTCCCGGCCATTGGCCTCGAAGTTTTGCAGCCGTGCGCCGTCATCGAACCCGTCCAGGCTTCGCAGATGGATCTCCATCCAGCCCGCCGCACTGCCAAGGCTGGCCTCGGTCGGCACCAGCGGCCTGCTGCGGCGGTCGGTGGTGGTTGTTTCGCGGGCGATGCCGTAGGCTTCCATTTCCTTCAGAAATGCGTCCGCCGTATTGCGGCTGGCCACGCCATTGGCTTCGATAAAGTCGAAATAGCGGGCGGGCAGGATCTGGCCCGCCTCGAAATATTGCATCAGGGCAATCTGTCCGAGAAGCCAGCGCTGGTGACTGGCAAAAACCCTTGCGATCTGAGGGCGCTCCTCAAACCGTTTCAAGAAGGCTTCCGCCTGCACGCGGATGATCGGATGAATCCGAGGATGGGATAGCATGGCGCTGGCTGTGAAAGGCATGGCCTGGTGTTTCGTTGGCTGCGCTGGAATATCGTCTTGAGCTTGCGTGCAGGTCATGGTTTCCGGGCCAGTTTTTCAATGCAAATAGAAGGGTATCCGAAGCTCAACCATTCATCAATGGATTAGCCATCTGCAACCATTCTGTTTTGACCAGATCGTTTCTGCTCTTCGTGGAATCGCAGCAACGCTCTCGTTCTTGTTTGTACGCATTTCCGGACAGAAAATCGGTGTCCAGTTTTCCTGGAAATGCTCTATGGATTTTTCGAGATTTTTACACCGGATCGGTGCTGACGTCATGCCAGCCGGAAAAGCATGTGCGACGAATAGGGTATTTCCGTTTTGCATCGGAATGCGAAAAGCGCGGTCCGTCTCCCCGAAAAGACAAACGGCAGCAAAAGGCGCTGTAACACGTTAATCTGCCAGGTAATCCCTGAAACCGATTTCGGTTCAGGGATTTACGCAAGCGTGCCGCGACGATTAATCGAACAGGCTGGAAACCGAGGCTTCGGCGCTGGTGCGGTTGATGGCTTCGCCAAGCAGGGTGGCGGTGCTCAACACCCGGATATTATGGGCCGATTGGACGGCGACGGTCGGCTGGATGGAATCTGTGATCACCAATTCGCGCAGCTTTGAGGAGGTGACGCGGGTAACGGCGCCGCCCGAAAGCACCCCATGGGTAATATAGGCGGTAACGCTGGCTGCGCCCATGTTCAGCATCGCTTCAGCCGCGTTGCAGAGCGTGCCGCCGCTATCGACGATATCGTCGATCAGAATACAATCCTTGCCTTCGACATCGCCGATGATGTTCATCACTTCGGATTCGCCTGGACGATCGCGACGCTTGTCGACGATGGCCAGAAGACAGTCCAGACGCTTGGCAAGTGCACGCGCACGCACCACACCGCCGACGTCAGGTGAAACGACCATGAGATTGGCAAGGTCGTAGTGTTCCTTGACGTCACGGGCGAGGACGGGTGCTGCAAAAAGGTTATCGGTCGGGATATCGAAAAAGCCCTGGATCTGGCCGGCATGCAGATCAAGCGTCAGAACACGGTCGGCGCCCGCCTCGGTGATCAGGTTGGCAACCAGCTTCGCCGAGATCGGTGTGCGGCCAGAGGCGCGACGGTCCTGGCGGGCATAGCCGAAATAGGGAATGACGGCTGTGATCCGCCGCGCCGAAGAACGGCGGAAGGCGTCGATCATGATCAGCAGTTCCATCAGGTGGTCATTGGTCGGAAACGACGTCGACTGGACGATGAAGATATCCTCGCCACGCACGTTTTCCTGAATTTCCACGAAGATTTCCTGGTCCGCAAAGCGGCGAACACTGGCTTTTCCAAGGGGAACATTGAGATATTTACAGACCGCTTCAGCAAGTTGCCGGTTCGAATTACCTGCGAAGACCTTCATTTGTGCCCGCCTGTTTGCATCCCGCTACGCGACCCCGTCTGGGCATCCCGCCTCGGATTAAAACTGTTACAACCGACCCCAGCACACTTGTTTCATGCGCGGCGCTGCAATGCGGGCTTTTTAGCGCCCTTGCCCCTGAATGCAAGTGGTTTGCGACAGTTCTCACGGAAATTCGTAAACGAAGTGATTTTCCCGCACGTGAAGGTTCATATGTGTCGGTATTCAGTGCGCTAAAGATCGGATTTGATGTGCATGGCAATTCTGCGCCAAAGATTGGCCCTTTACTAAAAGGTATTCATTCGAGCTAATTTATGGATGGCGAAAGGAATAGTAGATGGACGTAATTGCCGAAGTGTTAATGGACTAGGAACTACAACAGATTCAGCGCCTACCAGATGGCCCCGACACCGTCATTGTGTTTAAATACGGGCGGATCACTGCTTGGACAGAAGTCAAAGTCAACATATCCATTCGAGATACCCCGCTTGTCGTTAAACAGGTAATTCGTTCCAGAGAGTGGTACACGATCATCTTCAATGGTGGAGATATTCGGATCAGCCGCATTCCGGTTTGGCCATCTCCTGAATGTTTCATCTATAATGGTATTAATGACCCAACGGTGATGGTCTTAGATTGCGGAGACGAGTAGAGCGAAGTCGATTTCACATCAATTGTGGACGTTGCGATGTTCCTCTCTAAGAAACACGTTAATCAATTGACTGCGTTGCTAAGGAGGACAAGCATGAATTTCCCGGAGGAGATGCTTTGGGACCATATCAATGATGGCTGGAGCCGTATGTCTTTCAAGCAGCGTAAGCTGTGGGACGTTATCAAGCGAATGCCGGAAGAATGGGAGCTAAAGGGCTACGGCCCTTGCTGGGTCGTGGCATTGGTTGGCGAAATTGTAATCTATTACAACCATTTCGAAGATGGCTTCAATCGATCACCATGGTCGCAATTCGGTGTTATCGAACGATATCAGTCGTTGCAAATTGGGCCGGAGGACATGGTTCAGATGCAGCTTAATGACATCGAGGCAGGTTACAGCCTTGGCCCCTGGACGAGCAGTCCAATCGCTGGCAACCACGTCGTTAATTATAGCCGATGATCGCAAAAGGGCCAAAACGCAAAGTGGGCCGCTTAGGGCTATAAGCGGAGGTATGGTCTCGTTCCTTATCGCAGTCTCAAGCGCCATCTGGTTGTCCGGGAACAATCGATATCGCCAGTTTTTTGGCTCGAATGAAGCCATCCAACCCGTAGCAAGGTAAGAGTTCAATCTCGATGTCTTTGATATCCTCCTCCATCGCGTAATAGTTAGATCGGCCTCGGTCGGTTGCACGTTGCACGATAAGGCCCGCGATGACATTTTGATCGCTAAAACCATTCAGCTGGAGGTCCATGATGCCTTCAAGGCTGAAAGTCACGATAGCGTGCTTATACCCGTTTTGCTCACCCCCGCTCTCGGCTGCCCAGCTATGTATTTTCAGTTCACTGGCTCCGGTTCTGCTAAGAGACAGACTAAGAACCTCTGCGTCATGAAATTTCGGCATCTCCCCAAACCATGCCAATAGTTCTCTTCCCCCCGGTACATCAGCGTAGATCATTCGTTTTCCATGTTTTTGGTAATCCACCTTGCCGTTGCAGCCTGAAGATATTGAAAAGCGTCCTCAAACTTCAGGCCGGTGTCAATAAAGGGCCACTATTGGTCGTGGTTGGAATGCAACAACAGGTGAAGACCGACTATCTCAGTCTACAGCAACTTCCCCCCAATCAGCACTCTGCTACCCTGTATTTCTCGCACGCCAGTCAACATATTCCTCAAGAGTCTTGTTGGCGATGATCTGCATGACGGAGGCGGGGACGGCGGCCCAGGGGTCTTGGGCTTTGCCTGGCACGGTCTGCTGGCCCTGGATGCGGTGCAGGCGGTTGCCGCTGGCGTCGAGAACGTCCCAGACATAGACGACGGTGATCTTGCCGCCCTCGCCATAGGCGGAGAAATAGCCTTTGAGGATATGGCGGGCCTGTTCGCCGCTTGAACTGCGCATCATCAGGCCTTTGGCGCGGGCCTCTGCCCCCAATTGGCGCGAGAGCGGCGTGACCGCCTCGACCGGCGCGCCGATGATTGGCAGGAAGCGGATCGAGTCTGGTCCGGCATCGCCAGCCGGAGCAAGCGAGGCTTGCTGCGAGGGTGCGGGCGAGGCAGGAGCGGCGGCTTCGTCATCGGTTTGCGGCGCGAGAGCGGCCTGTTCTTCAGGCTCCGGTTGGCTGACCGATGATCCGGCCTCGGCCTGCTCATGCATCCGGTTCTGTTGTCGCTCGGGCTGCTGCCAGCTTTGCTGGCGGCGGGGTTGGCCGTCCAGTGGTTCGGAGGCAACCGGATTATAGCCGTTTTGGAGAGCTTGAGCCTGGGCTTCCAGCGAATTTTGTGGCTGGGCCTGCTGTTGCGGATAGGGGGAATAGGCCTGTTCCGGTACTTGCTCACGCTGGCGGTGTGGGCGGCGGGGAACATCCTCATTCTGGCGCATGGCCGTCTGCATGTCTTCCCCGGTCAGCGGCTTGCTGATCGAGCCGCTGGTGCCGACATCGAGCGGTGGTGTCAGCGTGTCGGAGACGCTGCAACCGGCCAGACCGGCACTGGCCAGGCCAGCGCTGGCCAGACCACCAAGGGCCAGAACGAGCGCGGAGCCGATGCTGGAAGCGGGACGTCTCATTGGCTGCCTCCTTAACGGCTGCGTTCGTATGAGAATCCCGCGATTATCTTCCTAAAACGTTAAATTTTGCTTCAAACGCGACGTACATGTCGCCTTTTATCGACGAAAATGCGTCTTTGATGTCAGGGCATCGAAGATGTTTACGCCTTGATGATCAGGTCAAGCGGATGGCGCGACAGCGCACGGGGTGCGCCTTCGGTGGTGAGATAAGTATGGCCGAGCGTCATCGCAGTCTCGCGTTCGGAATCCATGATGATCATGTGGATGAATAGCGACATGTCAGGCAGGATTTGCTGGGGATTGCCGATGTGGAACATCTGGTGCTCCATCCACGACGGGGAGAAGCGGGCGCCCAGCGAATAGCCGCAGGCATTCAGCCGGTGGCGGGTCAGGCCGCGCTCGTCCAGCACCCTGGCATGGGTCTCGAATACATCGCCGAAGGTATGGCCGGGCCGCAGAACGGTTTCGATTTCCTGGATCGCTTCACGGCAGGCAGCGTAAAGTTCACGGTGGCGGGGCGAGGGTTCGCCGACCAGCACGGTGCGCATCATCGCCGCATGGTAATGGGCCGAGACGCCCGCCCATTCCAGCGTCAGCTTGGTCATTGGCCGACAGCGTGCGGCGGCCCGCCTTGTAGCGGCATAGCAGTGCATCCTGACCGGAGCCGATAATGAATTCATTGGCCGGATAATCGCCGCCACCGGCAAAGACCGCGCCTTGCATGGCAGCGAGAATGGCGGCTTCGTCGCCCCCGGCTGAAATCAGCGGCAAGGCTGCATCCAGCGCGTCATCGGCCAGACTGGCGGCCTTTTCCACATAGGCAATCTCTTCCGCGCTCTTGATCAGCCGCAAATCGCTGACCAGCATCGAGGCATCGATCAATTCACCGAAGCTCAGCAATTGATTGTCCAGCAGCCGGGCGACCCGTCCGGTCATGCCATGGGTGTCGTATTCGATGCCCAGCCGGCAGCCGAGCAAGTCCAGATCGTTGAGCAGATCCTTCAGGTCGCTGGTCGGATCGGCATTGGTACGGTCAACCCAGATCAGGATATTGTCTATGGTCGAGGTCTGGCGGGCCTGACGCAGATCCGCCGAGCGGGTCAGAAGCGTCATCGAGCCATCGGCCTTCACCACCAGCGTCTGGAAGAAGCAGTAGCCGAAGGTGTCATAGCCGGTCAGCCAATACATGCTTTCCTGGGCAAACAGCAGCATGGCATCCAGCTTCTGTTCGCGCATCCTGTCGGTCAGGCGTTCCAGCCGGGCGGCGTATTCGGCGTTTGAAAAATGCAAAGTCATGCGCGAGGCCCCTGAAGCATGATGGCGGAGATCTGGCGGCCGTAGTCCGGCTCGCCCGCGTGGGTGGTGCGGCGATAGGAGAAGAACCGCTCCGGATCGCCATAGGTGCAGAGGCCAAGCATGTCGGCGGCAATTCCGGCATCCTTCAGCCGCTTCACTGTCAGTCCCGGCAGATCGAACATTGAATGGCCGGGTTTGGTCGAAGGCGTGAAGAATTGCCGATAGGCGGGATCATGGGCCAGAAACCGCTCGACGAATTCCGGGCCGACCTCATAGGCCTTGGCGCTGATCGACGGGCCAAGCGTGGCGACGATGCTGGCACGGGCAGCACCAAGCGCGATCATCGCCTCGATGGTGTTTTCCAGCACGCCGGTCAGCGCGCCCTTCCATCCGGCATGGGCAGCCCCGATGATGCGGTTGACCGGGTCGGCAAACAGGATCGGTCCGCAATCGGCGGCAAGCGCCCCCAGGATAAGGCCGGGCCGGTCGGTGACCATGGCATCCACCTGTGGCCTTTGCGACCCGAAAGGCTCTGTCACCGTCACCACATTGGGCGAATGGACCTGATGAACCGTGACAAGATCGGCCTCTTCCCGGCCAAACCAGCCAGCCACGCGGGCGCGGTTTTCATGCACATGCGCCGGATCGTCATTTGAGCCGAGCCCGATATTCAGCCCCGCGTAAATGCCGGTGGAAACGCCGCCATGCCGGGTGAAAAAGCCGTGGACTATCCCGGCCGACTCGCAGGGAGCCAGAAGGGCGCTCTGCAAGGGGGATGGTCTGGTTTCGGGCTGAAGGTGGGCCACATCGTGTGTCGAGGACGGCATCGGTGTCCCTTTCGCATGTCTTCGAGCATCGTGCAGAAAATTGGAATCTGCACGATATCAACAGTTTTTGTTTGCGCATCGGATTTATCCGAAAACCGGTTTCCACTTTTCGGTCCGATGCTCTAATCCGAATCAATCGGAATTATGTCCAGGATTTTTGCCCGCAGCACGGTCAGATCCGGCGATTTGGCCGGATGTGACCATCACTGCGGTAATCTGTCAATCCTGGGTCAAAACGCGGCCTGAGCTAAAGGTCGGCCTGGGTCAAATGTCCGCTTGGGGTAGGGGCCGGAACGGGGCGAGCGACAGGGTGGGGCTGGACAGGGCCAGCACCTTGAACAATTCGCCCATCCGTCCGACGCCAGCGCCGGCCAGCCGGTTGACGGCTTCGGCCAGTTCAAGCTGGGTGGCCTCGTCCTTGCCGCGCCCCAGAATGCCAGCCCGTTCCTTGATGCCGAGGCCGAGCAGGAAATCGCCCTGGCGCAGGCAGCCACTGGGCGTGACCCCGGCGGCAAGGGCGGTGCGGGCCAGATCCTCGAAATCGACATGGCTGGTCAGGTCGGCAATGCCGGGATTGGCCAGCGGCGGATCGTAATCATGGGCGCGCAAGGCTTGCAGCGTATCGCCGAAACCGGTGGAGATATGGCCGTAATCGATGATCAGTGCTGCCCCGCCTTCGGCTTTCAGCCGCTCGCACATGGCGGTCATCACCGCGCGGCGGGCCGGTGAAAATTCAAACACCGTGCCATCAGGCTGGGCGCTGGCGCCCGGCGGCAGAAGAGCCGGATCGAGCGTCGCAACCCCGGTCGAGAAGATCAGCTCGTCGTCCACGCTAAGGCTGACCATCCGTTCGCGGTAATGCGGACCGAGCTTGACGAACTGGCGGATGGGAATGGCGTCGAACAGCTCGTTGGCCACCACCAGCACGAAGCCTTCGGGCACATCGCCAAAGCTGTCATGCCAGTCAATCTTTTCGATATGCGGTTCCAGGCTGTTGCGCTGGATCTGGCGCAGTCGGTCGCTGGTTTCCACCAGATGCACGGTGGAATCCCGGTAGAGATCAGGCGCAAGCCGGGCGATCACCCGCAGCATGTCGCTCATCATCGTGCCACGTCCGGGGCCGACTTCGGCCAGCCGCACGGGGGCGGGCAGGCCATGGCGCTGCCAGGCATGGACGATGAAAACCCCGATCATCTCACCGAAAATCTGGCTGATTTCCGGACCGGTGATGAAATCGCCCGAAGTGCCGAACGGCTCACGGGTCTTGTAATAGCCGAATTCCGGATCGGCGAGGCAGAGAGCAAAGTAATCCGTAACGCTCAACGGACCGTTCAACCGGATGAGCGCCTTGATCTTATCACCAAGCGTGGTGGTCATGGTCAGCGTTTCCCGATTCATCCCTTTAATCCTGACGGCTCTTGGTTATGCGCAGCACGTCTTGCCCGCCAGATAGCCCACAGCCCCAGCGCCAGCATCGGCAGCGAGAGTACCATGCCCATTGTTAACCAACCACCTGCCAGATAGCCGAGCTGCTCATCTGGTTCCCGGAAAAATTCAACAAAGATACGCGCCAGCGCATAGCCGCAGATAAATACGCCGCTGATAACGCCTGAGGTTTTCAGCGCGTGGAACCGGCGAACGAGCACTTGCAGCAGCGCAAACAGCACAAGACCTTCGAGTGCCGCTTCATAAAGCTGGCTTGGATGGCGGGTGAAGGGGCCGCCGGTCGGGAACTGCATGGCCCAGGCTACATCGCTGATCCGGCCCCACAATTCGCCATTGATGAAATTGGCGATCCGGCCGAAGAAAAGACCGATGGGGGCAACACAGGCGACGAGGTCGAACAGCATCCACACGGGCAGGCCGTTGCGCCGGGCAAAGACAATCATTGCCAGCGTCGCGCCGGTCAGGCCGCCATGAAAGGACATGCCGCCGCGCCAGATTTCCAGCGCCACCACCGGGTTGTCCAGCACCGGTTGCAGATCATAGAACAGGATATAGCCAATCCGCCCGCCCAGCACGATGCCGATGGCCGCCCAGACCAGAAAGTCATCCAGGTGCTTTTCGGTGATTGGTGTGGTGTTGCCTGGCCAGAGCGACAGATTGGCGATCATCCGGCGCGCCAGCCACCAGCCAAGTAGAATGCCCGTAACATAGGCCAGCCCATACCAGCGAATGGCAACGGGGCCGATGCTGAGCGCAATCGGGTCGATCTGCGGATAGGGCAGAATGGCGAAAAGGCTGGCTACTGTGTTCAAGGATATGCTTTCATTCGATTACTCCGAAAAATGGCGGGCAGGCTTGCGCTGGTCAAGGTGAATCTGCCCACCCGCCTTGATCCGCTCCGATTAAGGTGAAAATTGCACCGAGAGCTTAAAAAGACGTGAGATCCTCAATGATCTGTGTAAAGGCCGGGAAAAGGCTTTTGGCAAGGGTTTTTTGAAGAGTGGCGTTTGGGCGCGTTTGGCGTGGCCCATCCGCTGTTTAGGCGGTGGGTGCAGGGGCTGGTGCTCTTCACGTGGTTTTCTCTTGCATAGCCTGCGCCGAATCCCTACCTCCAGAGAATGCCGCGCCCCAATCGGGCGTCTTGTGGTGGAGCGTAAGGAACACGATCATGAGCACCGGAACAAGCCGTATCATGGATGAATTCGCCAAGTTGATGACCGATGCCGCTGGCGCCGCCCAGGGCGTGCGCAAGGAAGCGGAAACCGCCTTGCATGCCCAGGCCGAACGCTGGCTGAACAGCCTGGACGTCGTGCGCCGCGAGGAATTCGACGTAGTGCGCGAAATGGCGTTGAAGGCATTGGAAGAAAACGAAGCCCTCAAGGCCCGTATCGAGGCGCTGGAACAGCAGACGGGCGGCAGTGTGCCTGTGGCCACCGACCCGGCATCTTGATAGGGAAAAGCATCTGGTAGCTACGGATCGGCTGGCCATCGGCCTGATTGTCCGTAGATGGACTTGCAAATCAATAATCACGCTATCTGACGGTTGTGCTCGCGCGCAGCCGTTTTTTATGTGCGCTATGGGGTCATCGGAGCGTTAACCGGGCATTGTGGTTAATGATTGCTTACGTTTTTTTTCCACATGTGGATTGTTCCAAAAAAGGCAATTCCATGAGTCAGTTAAGCCTCTGCATCGGGGTGTGGATACACGCGCTGTCCACAGTGACGCTCGTGAAATCGGTCGGGAGGGGCTGGTTTGGAGGAGTGCCCGCTATACACTGATTTTAAATGATGATTCGAAACGAACCCGACCAGTTTCGGGCAGGGTGCCGCAAGCATTCTGGGGCTATCGGGTGTCATTCGAAGCGTATTTCCGGTCAGTGCGTTGTGGTTTGTCGATGGTGTCAGCTTGTCGTCGTCACAAGGGCATTCCCGGTTTAGAAGGTGCGGCATGAGCCTAATGGAATTTCAATTTGAACGTCAATCCAACCCGGTCGACACGATCGAGTATGTGGCCTCCAATAATGACTGGTCTTTCGAGCGGTCCGGCGAAGATGAAATCGCCATGACCGTGGATGGCCGCTGGGCTGCCTATCACGTGTCCTTCTCCTGGATGGAGGAATGCGAGGCGCTGCATCTGGCCTGCGCCTTCGATATCAGGGTACCCGAACCCAGAGTCAACGAGATCATCCGGCTTCTGTCGCACATCAATGGTCAGGTGCTGATGGGCCATTTCGATCTGTGGCGGCAGGAAGACGTGGTGATCTTCCGCCAGTCGCTGCTGCTGGCCGGCGGTGCCGAGCCGACCAACCAGCAGGTTGAAGTGCTGTTGTCCAGCGCGGTCGAGGCCTGCGAGACCTATTTCCAGGCGTTCCAGTTCGTCGTCTGGTCGGGGATCGATGCCAAGTCGGCCATGGATGCGGCGCTGTTCACCACGGTCGGAGAGGCCTGACCATGGCCATTTCGCAGACCTCAGGTCCGATCGTTCTTGTCGGCGCCGGCAATATGGGCGGCGCCATGCTGTCCGGCTGGTTGAAGAATGGCGTCGATCCGTCGACGGTGATCGTCATCGATCCCGGCGCGAGTGATGCTGCCAAGGACCGGTTTGCTCAGGCTGGCGTGCGTCATCTCACGCAGGCACCGGACGATATTGTGGCTGGTCTGCTGTTTCTGGCAGTCAAGCCGCAGGTGATGGAAGCGGTGCTTGCGCCGCTTAAGCCGCTGGTGGGTGCCGATACGGTTGTGGTGTCCGTGGCTGCCGGAAAGACCCTGTCTTTCATGGAGACCCATTTGGGGGTTGCGGCCATGGTCCGCGCCATGCCCAATACGCCTGCCATGGTCGGACGTGGTGTCACCGGCGCCTATGCCAATGCTGGCGTCAGCGAAGCGCAGCGGGCGCGGGTGACGGCGCTTCTGTCCGTGTCCGGGCCTGTCGAGTGGGTGGGCAGCGAAAGCGATATTGACGCCGTGACCGCCGTTTCCGGCAGCGGTCCGGCCTATGTGTTTTATCTCGTCGAATGCATGGCTGAGGCAGGCCGTAAAGCCGGTCTGCCAGCGGACCTCGCCATGCGTCTCGCTCGGGAAACCGTCGCGGGGGCTGGTGAAATGTTGCACCAGTCCCCGGACGATGCCGCCACGCTGCGCAAGAATGTCACCTCGCCGGGCGGCACCACCGCCGCGGCCCTTGGCGTGTTGATGGCAGACCAGGGCATGCAGCCGCTGTTCGACACGGCGATTGCCGCCGCGAAACGCCGGGCCGAGGAGCTCGCCTCTTGAGCGGTGGCGACAAGACTTCGACCGAGATCACTTACGGCGATTTCGAAAAAGTCGATATCCGGGTCGGGACGATCATCGAGGCAGAGCCTTTTCCTGAGGCCCGCAAGCCTGCCTTCAAGCTGCGGATCGATTTCGGGCCTGAGATCGGCATCAAGCGGTCATCCGCGCAGATCACCGTGCATTACACACCGGAAAGCCTCGTTGGACGCCAGGTGCTCGGCGTGGTGAATTTTCCGCCACGCCAGATCGGGCCTGTACGCTCCGAGGTCCTCACCCTTGGTTTCGAGGATGAGACCGGAGCGATCGTGCTGGCTTCGGTGGAGCGCGGCGTGCCGAACGGCAAGCGGATGATGTGATGGAAAAAGTTTGGCCAACATGAAATGGCCCGTTTTATTATCGCTTTCATAGGTGCATCTCGTCAAGTTTTCTGAGC
Organism: Agrobacterium vitis; assembly: GCF_037039395.1. Classification (NCBI taxonomy): domain Bacteria; kingdom Pseudomonadati; phylum Pseudomonadota; class Alphaproteobacteria; order Hyphomicrobiales; family Rhizobiaceae; genus Gillisella; species Gillisella vitis. The sequence continues at coordinate 3,019,878 of NZ_CP146242.1, forward strand.
TGTTCCAAGACGGCATAGTCTTGAGATGCGCCGTCTTGGCCAGGTATTGGATGCCTGTCAGCGAGAGTACCAGACACCAATCTGTGCGCCGATATTGGTTACGTTGCCTCCTGCACCTGCGCTACTGGTTGCCGTTTGAGGGCGCTGTGGATAATGATTGCCGTTAGCGTCCATAAAGACCAACTGTTTATTCGGTAAGCTCTCATAAATCACGACGAAGGATGAGCCGCCGTAGTTGAACATGCCCATTTCCTCTCCTTTGTGGACTTTTGTCCCAGCTTTCATCTGCTCACTGAAGGAGATCGTTGAAACTTCGCTCATGCCCAGCGGGATGCAGCAGACCCGGCCATAGTCTTCGGTCTCGAAAACGATGAGACCGCGAGCATTGACCTCGGTCAAATAGGGTAGAGATGCGGTGGTGGCCCCGCCAAAATCCGGTAGAACTAGTTTGTTGAAATAGGCACCCGGAATGCATATCGGATCGAACAGAACCTTGCCATTGACCGGCACCCACCAGCGATGGAAATTATAGGGGTTGAGGTATGTCTGGAAGATATACCCGCCTGTGAACATGTCGACTAGATCAAACTTGTCGATAACCGCCTGTTGTTCCGCTATCGGTGAGCTGAGAATGTCGCGTAGAGAATAGTTCATATCCTTGAACCAGAATGTATTGTCCGCAGCAACATTCCAATCCCAGCGGAATAGAGACCCATCATTTGGGCAGATGACCGTTTGATTCGACTGCGGATCTGCAATCGGGCGCGCCTCATGGGGGTTCTTGAAATTACGAGTAAAAAAGGAATTCCACGAGTTCCAATAAGGCAGCGTCTGGTTATCTTTTTCCCATAAATCGAATTGGTATGATGCCTTGGCTTTCGCAGACAACCATTGTTGCCCTTCCACGGCGAAACCTTCAGCAGACGCCAGGCTCCCCAAAAACTGATGCCACTGGTTCAATACTCTGGCCATCTTTTCATTAAATTGTGGAAGGCCCAGAAGTTGTGACCCTGATAGAGTAGGATCAATGCCAACTGTGAAGCCGGAGAAAGGCAAGCCGACCAGATCGTCATCAATGTAGCGAGGCCACCAGGTTAGAAGAAAATTGCACACTGAAGCGAAGAATTCAGCATTGGGGATGGGTGGAATTGGCACGCCATCCGTATCAAGATCCTGCGTATTGCGTATGGTTTCATTTTGGCGGCACGCATTGGCCATCAGATAGGAAACAACTGGATTGCTGGCTAGAAAGTCTAGCAAATCCTGCACCGTTGGATCCAGTTCGCCATCAAAGGCCGTAACGGCTTCTGTTACGTGCTCGTGAAATTTTTTCCAACTGGAACTCCCTGGATCAGGAAGCCATCCTGTACGATAACTGCTTGGAAAATGGTGTTTTTTGATTGTGATGGAAGAATCTTGCACGTTAATCCCCTATGAAATGGCAAGCCAAATCGATCAGCCTCAGGCATTAAAGTGTCGGCAATTTTAAATTGCAACATGATAAAATTTTCAACCTAAAAAAGTCAGCCAAATTTAACAGGCTGCTAATGCTGCCCGACGGGAATGAAAATGAGTATATTTAGGGAACGGATAAAAACGTAGAATGGGCTGTTTCTCGCCGATCCTTTCTGCTCTATCACACCGGAATGCGGATCGTGGCGCGCAGGCCCCCGAGCGGGCTGTCGCCAAGCGTGACATTGCCGCCATGGCTGCGGGCGATGTCGCGGGCAATGGCGAGGCCAAGCCCGGTGCCTGACGCATCCTGGTTGCGGGCCTCATCCAATCGGAAAAACGGCTTGAACACATCATCGCGAGATTGGGCGGGAATGCCGGGACCATCATCATCGAAGACGATGGTCAGCCACTTGGCTCCGTGGCGGGCCTCGACATGCATGGTATTGGCATAGCGGCGGCCATTGGCGGCAAGATTGCCCACCAGTCGCCAGAAGGCATTGGGGCGCACCCGGATCTGCTCGTCACCCTCGATCATATAGCTGAAGGTCTTGCCGTGCAGCCGGTAATCGGCGCTGATTTTTTCCAGCATGTCCTTCAGGCTGAAGGGGCCGAAATTCTCTTCGGCCTCGCCCTTCGCAAAGGCCATATAGCCTTCCAGCATCGATTGCATGGCATCGACATCTTCATTCAGCGGTTCAAGATCGGGATTGTCGCCCGCGAGCGCCAATTGCAACTTGAACCGGGTGAGGATGGTGCGCAGATCGTGGCTGACGCCGGTCAGCATGGCGGTGCGCTGTTCCATCTGTCGCTCGATACGCTCGCGCATCAGAATGAAGGCGAGGCCCGCCCGGCGAATTTCATCGGCGCCACGCGGACTGAAGTCCTTGGCGGGCTTCTGGCCCTTGCCAAAGCTTTCGGCGGCCTCGGCCAGCGACAGGATCGGGCGGATCTGGCCGCGCAGAAACAGTGTGGCGATAACGATCAGCACCAACGACGTGCCGAACATCCACAGCAGGAAGATATGGGTATTGGAGGCATAGGCCTGGTTGCGCCGGGCGAAAATCCGCAGCACCTCGCCATTCAACTGGATACGGATCTCGATCAGCGGCGAATCGCCGACGGTATCGATCCAGAAGGGCCGCTTGATCTGGTTGCGCAATTCGTCGCTCAGCAATTGATCGAGAATCGAAAAGAATGGCTTGGGGCGAGGGGCTGGCAATTCGCCATTCTTTTCCAGCGAGGCGACTAGACCCAGCTTGGAATTGGCAAGTTTCAGGGTGTTGGCCGCGTCCTGCGGGTAGGTTTCCAGCAATACGATTATCGTGGCAATGTCACGGGTAACGGCGGCGGACAGGCGTTGCGTCACCATCTGCCAGTGACGTTCCATGAACACGAACAGCAAGACGGTCTGGAGGATCAGCATCGGCAGGATGATGATCAGCAGGGCCCGGGCAAACAGGCCGGTCGGAAACTGGCGGCGCAGCCAGCGGCTGAACCAGCGCAGGTCGATCCATGAGATGCGCCGGTATCTCAGCCGGCTGAAGGCTTGCCTGAACGTCATGGTCGGTTCCGTTATGGTTGACCGCTGCTGGTCGGATGCAGCTTTTAATCTCGGCTGAGGCGATAGCCGATGCCTCGCACGGTTTGCAGCCAGACCGGATTGGCCGGGTCGTCCTCGATCTTGCGGCGCAGGCGGTTAATCTGCACGTCGATGGTGCGTTCACCGACATCGGTATCTTCGCCCACCAGCTCATGGCGCGGAATGGTATCTCCGGCCCGGTTGGCAAACAGCAGCATGATATCCTGTTCGCGGTCGGTCAGATGAATGACCTCTGGCCCCTTTTTCAGCTCCTTGCGCAGGATGGAGAATGTATAGGGGCCGAACATCACCTGTTCGATTTTCGGCGTATCGGCATTGGTATTGCGCCGCAGGATATTGTTGATGCGTAGCACCAGTTCACGCGGATCGAAAGGTTTGGCAAGATAGTCGTCGGCACCTGCCTCCAGTCCGGCAATGCGCGAATCGGCCTCCGTGCGGGCCGTCAGAAGAATGATCGGCGCATTGATCTCGCCGCTCAGCGACTTGGTCAGCGACAAGCCGTTTTCGCCGGGCATCATCACATCGACGATCAGCAGGTCATAGGCCAGGCCCGCCAGCTTGCGGCGGGCTTCCTGCGCTTCGGCGGCGACGGTGACGCGAAAGCCCTGTTCGGTCAGGTAGCGATGCAAGAGATCGCGGATGCGTGTATCGTCATCGACAACAAGGAGGTGCGGGGCATCGTCGGTCAGGTCAATACGCTTCATACTGCTCAAGGCTCCTGATCTAGCGGGGTTGCCGCGCTACTCTCACTGCGCATGGCAGCCAGAAAAGTGCGAACCGCCTGTCTCTGTTCGCCGGAAAACCCTTCGAAGGCACGGGCAATCCGGCGCGATTGCGGGTCCGACAGAGCCAGCGCCAGTTCGCGCCCGGCCAATGTCGGGTAGAGCCGGCGCTGACGCCGGTCGGCGGGGCCGGTCATCTGGCGAATATAGCCCTCGTCAATCAATTCCTTCAGAACCCGGGCGAGGCTCTGCTTGGTAATGCGCAGCAACCCCAGAAGATCGGCCACTGTCATGCCCGGCTGGCGGTTGACGAAATGCACCGCCCGGTGATGGGCGCGGCCATAGCCCAGCTTGGCCAGAATTTCGTCCGGATCGGAAATGAAATCACGGTAGGCGAAGAAGAAGGCCTCGATCGTTTCGAAATCGATGCTTTTATCGTCGATATGCGGCATGTCCGGCAGCTGCTTTTTCGCCGTTCTTACCGATGACGTTTTCTGCACGTGTTTCAATTCCTTGTTCTACCGGTCTTTACGCCGCCGCGGTGTTTCGGGGAGGTCCGGCCGGTCATCTGTGGCCGATCATCTCGGGCGGCGTGGTCCATGCACTTGAAATTCGGTGCAAAACTATGACGAGTGCGATCAAAACGCTATTAAAAAAGCCGGTTTTCCAAAGATGCCGTCAATAGAGGCTGCTTCTGCCTGAGAAATATTTTCAAGGTCATGCAACCAAAGCGCGGCTCAAGGCTTTATGAGGGCAATAGATGGGGACGGGGTGGCGGTTGTCGATGGAAACAGTCGCGATCCCTTCAAGGCGATGAGAATGCTTTGGCGTTTTCATGCAATGGTAGAACAAGAGGCTGACTGCAATGTCATCAAATCTCGCGTCGGAAACCGCACCGGAATTTTCGTCCGACATTCCTGTCGCGCAAGCCGTTGAAAACACCTTAAAGCCGGTGATGATCCTGGTTTTCACCCTGAAAATCGCCGTGGCAGCCCTTCTGGTCGGCAATGTGATGATGCCGAACCTTCATTCGGCTGAAGCCGAAATGGTCGCCGTACCCTGACCATCTTCGATGGTCTGAGACGCCGCTTGATGTGAGGTTACTATAGGATTTTCCGCAGGACCGCTGTCCACTTTTCAGTTTGATGCTGTATATGACGTATAAAGGTCGCCATTGGTTCGCGGCACGCCGATCGTCAGAGGTTAAGTATGGGACAGCTTCAGGCCGGGATTATTCCCGTCACGCCATTTCAGCAGAATTGCACGGTTTTCTTCGACAGCGAGACAAAGGAAGGCGTGGTGGTCGATCCGGGCGGCGATGTCGAGGACATCCTGCGCATGGTCCAGGAAAACGGCATCACTCTGAAGGAGATCTGGCTGACCCACGGCCATCTTGATCACGCCGGTGGCGCCGAAGACGTCAAGGACGCGCTCGGCATCCAGATTATCGGCCCGCATCGCGATGACAAGGTGCTGCTGGATGCGCTGGAAGGGCAGAGCGCCCGATTCAATCTTCCCATCAAGCTGCGCAATGTAACGCCTGACCGCTTTCTGGAAGAGGGCGATGTCGTCGGCTTTTCCGGCCACGAGTTCGAGGTGCTGCATTGCCCCGGCCATGCACCGGGTCATGTGGTGTTTTTCAATCGCGTCCAGAAATTCGCCCATCTGGGCGATGTGCTGTTCAACGGTTCCATCGGCCGCACAGATTTGCCGGGCGGCAATCATCAACAATTGCTGGCATCGATCCGCGACAAGGTCCTGCCACTCGGAGACGATGTCGGTTTCATTTGCGGCCATGGCCCCGGCAGCCGGATCGGCGACGAGCGCCGCAGCAATCCGTTTCTGAAAGGCCTTTGAAAAGGTCTTTGAATCGCAGAAAAAACCCGGCAAAACTTGCCGGGCCGCTGGGCGAAATGAAATGTGTGAACGAGGGTCTCAGCCTGCGATTTGCAGATTGACGGCCTTTGGTCCCTTGCCGCGGCGGTCCGGTTCCGTATCGAAGCTTACTTTCTGATTTTCACTCAGTCCGTTCAGACCGGAAGCCTGTACGGCGGAGATGTGGACGAAAATATCCGCACCGCCATTGTCCGGCTTGATAAAGCCGAAGCCTTTGTCGTTGTTGAAGAATTTTACAATGCCAGTTTCGGCCATGCGTCAGGTCCTTTTGTCTCTGTCCGGGATCGGCGGACAGCATTGCTCAATCCCGCCCAGGGTCGAGGCAGGGGTCTAGGCGAGCAAGTTTAAATTGTGAGGAAAGGTCCCTGTTACCGCAGCCACAAGCTGTGAACGACGCCAGTCGTATCCCCTTATGGATGCCCGGAACTTCTGCGTCTCCGGTGCCAGTCGAAATTTAGATCTTTCCGCGCCTTTAAATTGCCCGAACCCTTCAAGAGTGCTTGGTTTGTGGGAAATTGGCAAGCAAAAGTTTTTTTACCAATCTATGATCTGGCATGGTTCAAGCCGGAGCAATTCGTGTCTTTCCGGGCCAAATCTGTGCTGATTTCGCCAAAAATTGCGAAAACTGCATCGTGGACGATGTAATTCATCCTGAATATGCCGGTTGTAGCGGTAAAGTTTTTCAAAGCTGTAAAATAAGGCGTGAGTTAAATTTTATTGCCTAATAGCGCGCTGTTTGCCCCATTCAGGCACGATTTCCACCGCCAGCATGGCAAGAAACATCAGCGCGCAGCCGAGATAGCCGATTGGCGTCAGGGATTCATGCAGGATAATTGCGCCCAGGAGCGCACCGAACAGCGCCTCAGATGACATGAAAATCGCTGCTTGCGAAGAGGATGTGTACCGCTGGCCGATGATTTGCAGGCTGAAGGCCAGGCCGCTCGACAACAGACCGCCATAAAGGATTTGCGTCATCGAGTTCTCGATGTCGGCAAGGCTGATCGGCTCCAGGCTGAGGGCGGCGAGCGTGCAGAGAAGCGCGGTCACGGCAAACTGGATGGTGGCAAGGGCGAGGGGCCGCGACAGGGTCTGGATAATCCGGCCCGTCAGCAGGATCTGCACCGCGAAAAACCCGGCGCAGAGAATAGTCAGTCCGTCGCCGGTACTGAGTGCCGAAAGGCTGCCGCCGCTGAGCAGGAGGATGCCGAGTAGGGCTGCCAGAGCGGAAGGCCATATGATCCAATGAGGCCGGTGCCGCAGAAACACCACCGCCAGGACCGGCACGATCACTACATAAAGGCCGGTGAGGAAACTGGCATTGGTGACGGTGGTGGTTTTCAGGCCGAATTGCTGGGCGGTCTGGGCGGCAAACAGCAGGACGCCGATGATGACGAACATCCTCACGTCACCCACCGACAATCTGTCACGGCTACGCCGGCTTTCGAGCACGGCGAAAGGCAGCAGCACAAGCGTCGCAATGCCAAATCGCAGGGCGTTGAACCAATTGGCGCCCAGATGATCCATGGCGGTGGACTGCGCCACAAACCCACCGCCCCAAATGGCGGCAGCCAGAAGAAGAAGGAGATTTGCCTGAATGCGGGTCACTGAAACATCCTGATCCTGCCCTGGGGCTCATCTTGCGGCTGCGCAGGCAATTCGGTGGCTCTATCAGGCGTCATCAATGGCCGCAAGAACTGCGATATCTGTTTTGAACCATCCCGGGGTTGTCTTCAGGTGTTTCAAAAAATACGAAACGTGTCTACGGAAACGCTACAGATCCTGATTGTTTTTTGGCGGTGCCCGGTTGAGCCAGACGACCAGCAGGCCAAACAGGCTGAGCAGGGCAAGAACGCGGCGGTCGGCCAATACCGAGAGATAGCCGGGGACATGAACGGAGGAAACGGTGCCAGCGACTGCTCGGTCGACGCCGTTGTTGCGGGCAAGCGTATTGCTCAGCAGGTCTTTCTGGGTGATCGGCAAGGCGATACTGCCGGTTTCCATCGTATCGACCGGGGTTTGATCGGTTATTGTGCTTGCCGCCACTGAGGGGGCCTGTTGTCCGCTTGCGGGGGCCGCCGAAACCCATGCGGTCGGCAATGTCAAAGCGGCCAGAGCAATCCAGGCCGCAAACATGGGTTTCCGGCCAAAATCCCAGGGTTTTGAGGGGTTATTTTCCGTCCTGTTCCGTCTCATCTCGCCGCGTCCTTCTGCCCAACCACAGGATGATAAAAGCCGGTCGAAATCGTCGGCAAAGGGACCGAATTGCGGCACTGCACTGCAAAAATTGAGGCGATATTGTGGCGCGTTAATATTTGGGCGTTCCGGTCGGTTAACGGCGCGTTCCGTCGTCCTGGCCAGCATCCTTGATGGTGGTTTTTGGGCGCTCCTGTCACGGTGACAAGAAAAGCATCGGCGCTGGCCGTTTCCGCTTGATCCGGGCAGGCAGAATTGCCATACAGCTGTAACCTGAAGCCTTGGGCAAACCAAGGTTTGCAAACGATCAACAGCTTCAGGATAATTTCATGGCTTTTCTTGCCGACGCCCTTTCCCGTGTTAAGCCTTCCGCCACCATTGCCGTGTCGCAGAAAGCTCGTGAACTGAAAGCGAAAGGCCGTGACGTGATCGGCCTTGGCGCGGGCGAACCGGACTTCGATACGCCCGACAACATCAAGCAGGCCGCCATCGACGCTATCCATCGCGGCGAGACCAAGTACACGCCGATCTCGGGTATTCCGGAACTGCGCAAGGCGATTGCCGACAAATACAAGCGCGAGAACAATCTGGACTACAAGCCGGAGCAGACGATTGTCGGCACCGGTGGCAAGCAGATCCTGTTCAATGCCTTCATGGCGACGCTGAACGCCGGTGATGAAGTGATCATTCCCACGCCTTACTGGGTCTCCTATCCGGAAATGGTGGCGCTGTGCGGCGGCACGCCTGTCTTCGTTGCCACCACGCAGGAAAATAACTTCAAGCTGACGGCAGAAGATCTCGAAAAAGCGATCACGCCGAAGACCAAGTGGTTCCTGTTCAACTCGCCGTCCAATCCGTCGGGTGCTGCCTATACCGAGGCCGAGCTGAAGGCGCTGACCGACGTGCTGCTGCGCCACGAGCAGGTCTGGGTGCTGACCGACGACATGTACGAGCACCTGGTCTATGGTGACTTCAAATTCACCACGCCGGCGGAAGTCGAGCCGAAGCTCTATGACCGTACATTGACCATGAACGGCGTTTCCAAGGCCTATGCCATGACCGGCTGGCGTATCGGCTATGCCGCAGGCCCGCTGCCGCTGATCAAGGCGATGGACATGATCCAGGGCCAGCAGACCTCGGGCGCTTGCTCCATCGCTCAGTGGGCGGCTGTGGAAGCGTTGAACGGCACCCAGGACTTCATTCCGGAAAACAAGAAGATCTTCGAAGGCCGCCGCGATCTGGTGGTTTCGATGCTCAACCAGGCCAAGGGTATCGTATGCCCGTCGCCGGAAGGGGCTTTCTATGTCTATCCGTCCTGCGCGGGCCTGATGGGCAAGACCGCGCCGTCGGGCAAGGTTCTGGAAAGCGATGAGGATTTCGTCACCGAACTGCTGGAAACCGAAGGCGTGGCCGTGGTGCATGGTACCGCCTTCGGCCTTGGCCCGAACTTCCGCATTTCCTACGCGACCTCGGAAGCCCTACTGGAAGAAGCCTGCAAGCGCATCCAGCGCTTCTGCGCGGCCTGCAAATAAGCTTTCGCATACCAGTAAAACTAAAGGGCGGGATGGTGATGCCATCCCGCCCTTTTTCTATTGATCCATCGACCATCGGCAGCACCGATCAGGCATTCTGCATTTGCTTGCCTGCCGGGACGGGTGCAGGAACCGGTTTTGGTGCCGGAGCCGGAGCGAAATAGATGTCGCGTTCGCGGTAGAGGGCTGGCAAAGCCAGAAGCGAAACGCAGAACACCGCGATCATGGTTTTCGACAGTTCCGAGAAGGGGCCGACCCGCCCATCGATATAGCGCACCGCAAACACCACCAGCACATGCCAGAGATAGACATGCAGGGAGTGACGGCCCAGCAATTGCAGGAAGCTGAGACTGAAGACGCTGTTGACCACGCTTGCTGTCTTGCGCACGAAAGCGCTGTCATATTTCGGACCGGCAATCAGCAGCCATGCAACCAGGCTGGCCATGGCGGCGAAATTCAGCAGATAGACGGGGCCGAAATCGGCGCGCACTTCCATCGTGCCGAATTTTTGCAGCACGACGTCAGGCATCAACCCATGGGCCGTCATGATTCGCAATGGCAGGAAGAACAGCAGCACGGCAAGGGCGGTCTTGGGGATCAGCGTCTTCTCGGGGCTGAATACCTTGCTCCATTCAATATTGCGCGTCGCCGTCAGGCTGCCAGCGATCAGGCCGGAGAAGAACACGATCTGCCAGCCCAGCAGGTTGAAGCTGGCGCGAATGCCTTCCTTTTCGGCAGCGCCCAGCCAGGCATCGAGCGGATAGGTGATCAGACGGTGCAGGCCGAGCTGGCCCGCCATCCAGACGACCAATGAGCCGATAGCGACGCTTGCCCAGCGACCGGTAATGCAGAGCCAGATCAAGACCGGCGCAAACACCATGTAGATGATATATTGAGGCAGGATATCCATATAGGTCGGCTGGAACAGGAATGTGGCAATTGAGCCGAGCCGCAACGGATCGCCGAGCGAGACTTCGCCCAGCCAGTCATGCCAGATTCCGGCAGCACCTGGCAACACGAAGCGGGCCAGGAGGACCAGCAGAATAATGCCCATGGCGTAGCGATACAGCTCCAGCGCCCGCGCCCAGATCCGCTCGCGTCCCGCTTCATAGCCGCTTTTCAGCATCTTGCGGCCATAGACCATGCCGACCAGCAGACCGGACATGAACACGAAGCCCTGCGCATCCTCGACAAATGTCAGGTTGCGATGGTTGACCTCGACCAGCAGATAGCCGCCCGTGAAGATCAGGTGGTTCAACATCATGAATACAAGGAAATATCCCCGCATTCCGTCTAGGACATCTAATCTTTTCAAGGTCCCGGCTCCCGGTTCGCGTCCTGCCCAGCAGGTCGGTTTTTGCCCTTCATCGTGGTGACAATGCGGCGGACCGGGTAACGATCCGATCACATAACCGCAACGAATGTTTGCAAGAAAGGTTCCGGCATCAAAATCTTGTGACTGGATTTTGACCTGCACCCGCTGAGATCAAAGGCCCAGAGCAGACAGCATGATGAAGGTGGCAAACAGGATGAAATGGGTCATGCCCTCGATGGCATTGGTCTCGCCATCGTTGAGGTTGATGGCCGCCGCGACAAGGGTGATCAGCACCATCACCGTCTGTACCGGGGTCATCGCCATGATGAACGGCTGGCCGGTGTAAAGGGCGATGGCCTCCATGACCGGCACTGTGAGGATGACGGTAGACAGCGACGCCCCCATGGCGATGTTGACGGTGGCCTGCATGCGGTTACGCAGGGCCGCTCTCAGCGCCGTCATGATTTCGGGGGCCGCCGAGATGGTGGCAACAACGATGGCCATGATGGTCGGAGGCGCGCCGGTATCGCGCAGACCCTCGGTCATCAGGGCAGACATGAACTCGGCGAGAACGCCGATCAGCACCACGCCAAACAGGATGACGGCGATGGAGGATGCGATGCTTCCGTCTTCCTCGTCATGGGGCAAGGCCTCCTGTGGGACCTGCTGTGGCTCTGCGGCGCTTTTGGTGGCTTCGACACTGGTGGCGGGGGCCTTTGCTATTGTGGCTGTCGTTGCTGCCTTGGGCACGGCGCGGCCGGTATAGCTATAGCTGAAGAAATAGCTGTGCTGACCGACCTGCATGCGCAAAAACAGCCCATAAAGCGCCAGCATGGCAAAGATGGTGAAGGTGGAATAATAGGTCCATTTGTCGACGGGGATGAATTCCGGCACGATCATCGATATGCCCATTGCCGTCAGGATCATCACGCCATAGGTCTTGCCGCTATCGTCATTATAGGGCTGTTCGCCGTGCTTCAGCCCGCCCAGCAGGGCGGCAAGGCCCAGAATGCCGTTGATATCCAGCATCACAGCCGAATAGATCGTGTCGCGCACCAGGGTGGGCGAGCTTTCGCCCTGCATCATGATGGCAAGGATCAGTACTTCCACGGCCACGGCTGACAGGGTGAGGATCATTGTGCCATAGGGGTCGCCAACCCGTCGGGCGAGGATTTCCGCGTGATGCGCGACCCGGATCGACGCCACCAATATGCCGCCAATCAGCACTGCCGCAGCGATGAGGCTGATGGTGGGCCCCGCTTCGATCAGCGAATGTTCGAGGAATAACACGGCTATCGCCAATGCGATGGGGATCAGCAGGGACTTTTCCCGGAGCAAAACTGTCACGTCTCTTCATCCTTTGAAACCGCCGGCGCGGCATTATTTGTCATTCAAGCAGGGTAGTCGGGCAAGCAAGAGCCATTCAAGGGCTGAACATGGATTTCTGTATAGCGATTCGCCATTGCAGTGCGTCCATTCTCTTTCGCACCTGCAACGTGCTGGGGCAATTTGCAGTTCCGTCCTCAAGATGCGATAGTTACACCAATGGTCATTGAAAATTGCCATTGGTGTTCCTTTTGAGAATATCTCAAGCCTTTGACGCATTTGAGATATTGGAAACGCCTTCAAGGTGAGGATGCGTTACAGCGCCGTGCGCCATATATGGCGCACAAAAGTCCGCTGTAGCGCTTTATATCTGCTGCATAATTTTCTCTTTAAACCGATTCCGGTTTAAAGAATTATGCAGTAGCATCTTCGAACCTTGGTATCAGACGACAGGGAGATCATTCATTGCACAGGGAGAAGATGCATCATGGTCAAGGTTACCTATGAAATCGTTCCGCATGATGAAGGCTGGGCCTATCGGCTGAACGGCGCCTATTCCGAACGCTTCGATACGCATGATCAGGCATTGGAAGCGGCGCGAATCGTCATGCAGGAAATCGCCCAGGCCGACGAGCCCGTGCGGATCGTCTATCAGGATGAGAGCGGCAAGTGGCGGGCGGAAATGAGCAATGGCGATGATCGGCCCGAGGTGGAAATCCTCGACCACTACGACCAGTCCCGTACCGCGTGAACGGCCCGCACTGCCTGAATAGATTGTGTAATCCAGGTTTGCTTGCGGACCAGGACAACATTACGCGGTCAATGTTATTCGCCCAGATAGGCCAATAATCCTTCGACCACGGCGTCGAACACCGTCCGGCAGCGGCGGCTGAGTTTCAAATCTTCGTGCATGACCACGAATGTGTCGAGCGCGATATTGAGGGTTCCGGGCAGGACTTCGATGAGATCCGCATGGCGGCGGGCGAGGCCGGGCTGGCACATGCCGATCCCCAGTCCGGCGCGGATGGCTGCAAATTGTGCCAGATTGCTGTCGCTGCGGAACTGAAAATGCAGGGCATCCAGATCCGGGCGGGTTCTCAGCAGATCCCTGATATAGGCCAATTGCCGGTCGAAACCGATGAGGCGGTGCTCGGCAAGCTGCGCCAGACTTGATGGCGTGCCGTGACGCTCGAGATAACGCCGATGGGCATAAAAGCCGATGCCAATCACCCCGATATGGCGGCTGATCAGGGCAAGCTGGGTTGGCGCCACCATGCGCACGGCAATATCCACCTCCCGGTGGAGCAGATCCTCCATCTGGTCGGTGGCCGATAGCTCGATTTCCAGCCCGGGAAACTGTTCCTGCAAGCGGGCGAAAATTGGGGGAAGCACTTCCACGGCGATCATTTCGCTGGCGCTGATCCGCACCGGTCCGCGCACATCTCCTGCTTCTCCCTGTTCCCCGGCGGCGATGCGCGCCAGCGATGTGCTGGTGGCAGCCATCAAGGCAGCGTGGCCCCGCATGGCGAGGGCGGTTTCCGTTGGCAGCAGGCCGCGCTGGCTGCGCAGGAACAAAGGTGTCCCGAAAGCCTGTTCCAGCATCTCGATATGGCGACCGACCGTCGGCTGGGTCAGGCCCAGTTGACGCGCTGCGGCAGACAGCGAACCCTCCGTGATGACGGCGAGTAGACTGCGGTAGAGGTCCCAACTCAAGCGTTCAGTATTCATGCATTTTTGTATAGCAGGGATAAGAAAATATACAATTTCGAATATAGGGGTAATTAGAGATGATTGGCAATTGAAACAGCAGAAGTCTGGAGATTGCTTTGACAGAGATAAACGATATCAGTGCTTCTATTCCGCAGCCCGGCCCGATTGCCCTCGTGCTCGGGGCGACCGGAGGCGTCGGTGGTGCCGTCGCACGGGCTTTGGCCGGTCGGGGATACCATGTGCGGGCTCTCCACCGCGATGCAGCCCAAATGGCGGCGAGGCAGAAAGAGGGGCAGCCAGGACTGGAATGGGTGCAGGGCGATGCGATGAACCGCGCTGATGTCCTCCAGGCGGCCAGGGGCGCCTCGGTTATCCTGCATGGTGTCAATCCGCCCGGCTATCGCAACTGGGGGACATTGGTGCTGCCGATGATCGACAATACCATTGCCGCCGCCCGTGCCAGCGGTGCCCGTATCCTGATGCCGGGGACGATCTATAATTATGGCCCGGATGCCTTCCCGCTGCTCAGTGAGGAGAGCCCGCAGCATCCTCAGACCGTCAAAGGCCGGATACGGGTAGAGCTGGAGCGGCGGCTGGAACAGGCCGCAGGCGAGGGGGTGCGGGTCATTCTTGTCAGGGCTGGTGATTTCTTCGGGCCAGAGGCGGGAAACAACTGGTTTGCTCAAGGGTTGATTACCCCCGGCAAGCCGGTGACCCGGGTTAACCTGCCGGGCAGGCCGGGCGTCAGCCATAGCTGGGCCTATTTGCCTGATGTCGCCGAAACCTTTGTCCGGCTGCTCGAATGCGCGCCTGATATGCCAGCCTTCGCCCGTTTTCACATGCAGGGCCATGTCGATGTGGACGGATATGCCATGGCGCAGGCAATCCGGCGGGCAAGCGGCAGCGATTCTGTCCGGTTCAAGCGCTTTGCCTGGTGGATGGTGCCGCTGCTGTCACCCATCCTGCCGGTGTTTAGGGAATTGCTGGAAATGCGCTACCTGTGGCGCGAACCCATTGCGATGGATAACCGACGTCTTGTCGAGGTGCTTGGGGAAGAACCAAGGACGGCACTGGACGTGGCGGTGACCGCGACCCTGAGGAGCCTGAATTGCTTGCAACCCATGGCGGGTTCTCTTGGCGCAGGCAGCTCGATGGCATCGGAAACTGCCCCGCAATGATGTAAAAAAGACCCCGCCGGTGGGCGGGATCTGTATCGAGGTTTTCGATCAATCGTCGAGCGTAGGATAGTCGATATAGCCCTTTTCTCCGCCGCCGTAGAATGTGCTTTGGTCGGCTTCATTCAGTGGCGCGTCTTCCTTCAGGCGGCGCACCAGATCCGGGTTGGCGATGAAGGGTTTGCCGAAGGCGACCATGTCCACCTTGCCTGACGCAACGGCGTCCATCGCCATCTGCCGGTCATAGCCGTTATTGCCGATCCAGACAGCCATGCCGCCCGCATTGCGGTAAGCGCCCTTGAAGGCATCCCAATCGAAGGGCTTGTCGCCCTGGCTGAAATCACGCGGGCCGCCGGTCGCACCCTCGATCACGTGGATGTAGGCCAGGTCGAAGGCCGCCAGCTTTTCCACCAGCGTGGTATAGACCGACTGCGGATCCGGATCTGAAACGTCATTGGCAGGCGTGACCGGCGACAGGCGGATGCCGGTGCGGCCGCTGCCGATTTCGCGGGTCACGGCCTGAACGACCTCAATCGTCAGGCGGATACGGTTTTCAATCGAGCCGCCATAGGCATCGCTGCGCTGATTGCTGCTCAGCCGCATGAACTGCTCCAGCAGATAACCATTGGCGGCATGGATTTCGACGCCGTCAAAACCGGCATCGATGGCGGCGCGCGCCGCCTTGCGGTAGTCTTCGATCAGGCCGGGGATTTCCGAGAGTTCCAGGGCGCGGGGCTCAGAGGTGTCGACAAATGCGCCATTGCCATCCGGGTTGATCACATAGGTCTTGCCCTTGGCGGCGATTGCCGAAGGAGCCACCGGCTTGCCGCCATTCGGCTGAAGCGAGGTATGGGAAATACGCCCGACATGCCAGAGCTTGGGTGACGATCTTGCCGCCCGCCTCATGCACCGCCTTGGTGACGGCCTTCCAGCCTTCAAGGGCTTCCGGCGTATAGAGGCCTGGAACATCGGCATAACCCTGGCCCTGATGAGAAATAGCCGTGGCTTCGGTGATCAGCAGACCGGCGGTGGCGCGCTGCTGGTAATAGGTGGCGGTGATTGGCTTTGGGACGGCATTGGGAGAGCGATTGCGCGTCAGTGGCGCCATGGCGATGCGGTTTGCAACGGCGATATCGCCAACTTGCAAGGGGTCGAAAAGAGTGGCCATTGAAATGTCCTTCTGAGGGTAATGAGTGGAGTATGAGGGCAGGTCAGAGTTCCAACGACAGCCGGGATAGGAAGGCAGCAATGGCTGCCTCGTCCCGCTTGTAGAAAATCCATTGTCCGACCTTGTGAGAGGTGATCAGTCCGGCCTTGTGAAGGCTCGCGAGATGGGCCGATACGGTGGATTGCGACAGGCCGCAGCGCTCGAATTGCCCCGCGCAAATGCCCATTTCCAGCGGATGAGCCCGGTCGCTGAAATGCTTTTCCGGTTCGCGCAGCCATTGAAGGATCTCACGCCGAACGGGATGCGACAGCGCTTTCAGCGCGTCATCCATGTCCGGCTTACCGAGGTCTTCTAGCGTGTCAGAATTCGTATCGTCCATAAACGATATATGGATCGTAAAAATCCGATATCAAGAGAGGCGGCCGGGGTTTTTGAAGCGCAAAAAAAAGCACCCGCGAACGGATGCTTCAAGTGTGAAGGTTGTCAAACCTCCAGAGGGGAACAGCTACAAAAAACTACCAAAGATAGTTCTTCCGCAACTATGCAATCATATAGATCAATCCTGGGAGTTTTCAAGGGCGCCTGCAAAAGTTTGGCCCCCATAAAAAAACCAGAAGTAAAAAACCAAAAAGAAAAAAGCCAAAAAAAAGGGGCCACCGGATTACTCCAGGGCCCTTAAAGTGTGAAGGTTAAAAACCTCCAGAGGGGAACAGCTGGTGCGGTGGGAACTGGGAGGAAGCCACCGTGTGCATCAGCTATGAGCGATATGGTGGTTTTTTGTGCAGTGAACAATGCTTTTTTGTGCATAGGAGGCATGCGCATGTCGCATGTCTGCTATTTGCGTCGCAATTGAAGAACGATCTGACGATGATCTGCGACCTTGCCGCCACTGTATTGCAAGGCCTATGCATAGATGCGCATAAGACGATCTGACGGATTCAGAAATTCCAGTTGCGCGCTTTGCTGACGATGAAGTCGCGGAAAACTTTTAGCTTGGCCGCATTTTTCATCTCGTCCGGATAGCAGAAATAGGTATCGAAGGACGGAACTTCGGCATTGATCGGCAGCTGAATCAGTCCCGGATCGCGACCGACGATGTAGTCGGGCATGCAGGCGACCCCTATACCCAGCAGGCAGGCGCGCTTGATTGAGGTCTGGCTGTTGATTTGCAGATGGGGAATGCGGCGATTGTCGGAGGAGCGCCCGGCCACTTCCAGCCAGTTAACGTCAAGCAAGTAATTGGGCGCCGGTTCGCCAAAGCTGATGATCCGATGGTTATCGAGATCCTCGATGGTCTGCGGCTCCCCATAGCGATTGATATAGGAGGGCGCGGCATAGACATGCATATGCACGGTAAACAGCTTGCGCTGGATCAGGTCCGATTGCTGCGGCTGGCGCAGGCGGATGGCGCAATCGGCGTGGCGCATGTTGACGTCCAGTTCCTCGTTGTCGAGGATCAGCTGGATCGACATATCGGGATAAAGTTGCAGGAATTCCTGCACCTTGTCGGTGAGCCAGCCCTGGCCAAGCCCGACCGTGGTGGTGACGCGCAGCTTGCCGCTTGGCTTCTCGGTGGTTTCGGTCAGCTGCATTTTTACTGTTTCCAGCTTCAGCAGCACGTCATGGGCGGTGCGATAGAGCAATTCGCCCTGTTCGGTCAGAATCAGGCCCCGGGCGTGGCGGTGAAACAGCTTCACCCCCACGTCCTGCTCCAGCGCGCTCACCTGCCGGCTGATCGCCGATTGCGAGAGATGCAGCTTATCTGCCGCATGGGTAAAGGACCCAGCTTCGGCTGCGGCATGGAAAATCCGCAGTTTGTCCCAATCCAGCGGTATATTGCTGCTGCCTCGCATCATGCCCTCACTCCGCGGCCTGAGCCGGGATAATCTCCGCGGCAAGATAACGTTCTGCCTCGAGGGCGGCCATGCACCCCATGCCGGCAGCAGTAATAGCTTGGCGGTAAATATCATCGGTCACGTCACCAGCGGCAAAAATGCCAGGGACGTCGGTCGCGGTCGAATCCGGTGCGGTCCACAGATAGCCGTTTGGCTTCAGTTTCAGCTTGCCGGTGAATAGTTCCACCGCTGGGGCATGGCCGATGGCGACGAAGACGCCGTCGATTGGGGTGTCTGTGACGATGCCGCTGTCGAGGTTCTTCAGCCGCACGCCGGTCACCGATGGCGGCATCGGCGGCTTGGCCGGGATGCCCGTGACTTCATCGATGACGGTGTTCCACAGGATCTTGACATTGGCCTTGGCCAACAGGCGCTCCTGCAAAATCTTTTCCGAGCGGAAACTGTCGCGGCGATGCACGACGGTGACGGTCTTGGCGATATGCGACAGGTAGAGCGCTTCCTCGACAGCCGAATTGCCGCCGCCGACCACGATCACATCCTTGTTGCGATAGAAAAAGCCATCGCAGGTGGCGCAGGCCGAAACCCCGAAACCCTGGAAATGCTGTTCGCTTTCGATCCCCAGCCATTTCGCCTTGGCGCCGGTGCAGATGATCAGCGTATCGGCAGTCCAGACCGTGCCGGAATCGGTCTTGACGGTGAAGGGGCGGCGGGTGGTTTCCACCTCGGTCACCAGGTCGTTGACGATTTCCGTGCCGACATGGGTTGCCTGTTTCAGCATCTCGCCCATCAGCCAGGGCCCCTGGATCGGATCGGCAAAGCCGGGATAGTTTTCCACATCGGTGGTGATCATCAGCTGGCCGCCCTGTTCCATGCCGGCGATCAACACCGGTTTCAGCATGGCGCGGGCTGCATAAATGGCGGCGGTATAACCGGCGGGACCAGAGCCGATGATCAGCACTTTGGTATGGCGGGCGGACATGGTCTTTCCTTTCCGTGGCGAGGGACGTGTGGTGTGCGGCATATAGGATGCCTGCCCCGCCTTTTCTTCATTTCATTTATGAAGGCTCCATGCATTTATTCAAGGGCAGCTCTGCGTTTATAACAGGGCAATTCCATCCACCGTAATTTTACTGCGGCAAACGGACATTTTCTTGCGTTGGAACCCGGTCAGGGTCATAAGCGCGCATGGAGTTTGATAAAAGGGTGACCGCGTGTTTCGCGCCGAATTGGATGCCATCGACATCAAAATTCTAAGAGAACTGCAACGCGACGGTCGGATGACCAATGTCGAGCTTTCGGAGCGCGTCGGTATTTCCGCGCCGCCCTGCCTTCGCCGGGTGCGCAAGCTGGAAGAGGCGGGCATTATTCAAGGCTATCATGCGGCTTTGAGCGGCCCCAAACTGGGCTTCGATCTGGTCGCCTTCTGCATGGTCGGACTGAAACACCAGTCGGAAGCCAATCTGAAGAGCTTCGCCGCCGCCACCGAACAATGGCCGCTGGTGCGCCAGGCCTGGATGGTCAACGGCGAAAGCGATTTCCTGCTGCACTGCGTTGCCGAAAACCTCACCAGTTTCCAGGATTTCGTTATCGAGACGCTGACAGCCAATAGCCATGTCGATACGGTGAAAACCCTGCTGACGATCCGGCAGATCAAGCGGCTGGACTCGATTCCTCTCTGATTCCTACTGCATGATTCCTTAAATCGGCATGGATTTAAGGAGAAAACTATGCAGCAGATTTAAAATGTTAAAGCGTCTGTGCGTTTTATAAAACGCACAGCGCTGTGCTTGTCGAGCAGGCTATTGACCCTGTCGATCAGGGCCTCGACCGAATAAAGCGCCATCACCTCGGGCGAGACCGGCTGAAACGGCGCCTGGAAGAAATCTTCTATGCCGTCGAGGTTTGCCTTGCTGTCGAGCAGGAAGACGTTAGCCGGATGATAAAAGTCCGCTGTGCGCACTGAACCATTATTGGTCAGAAGCTTGCGGCCATAGAGGGTGGCTTCGAGCGGGCGCAGCGTCAGGCCCTGCTGGCCGTCCTGGACAATGTCGATGATACAGCGGGCCGCCAGATTTTCGGCCAGATAGGCCGGGTAAGGGCTGTTGCCGGTGTGCTTGGTGAAGCGGTCGGCCAGGGTTTTGCGGGCCTTCTTCAGTTCCGTAAACCGGATGGAAGTGGTGAAGCCCCGGCGCCGCAAATCGCTGCTCAGCGCCTCAATCAGCGATTTGCGCCCCTTGTCCTTGCCGAGAAAGGCAAAATCCACGACGGGCTGCACCGATTTGACGCTGTCGACGGCGGCAATATACTGGCGGTAGGGTTCAAATCCGTAGCGCTGGCAGTCGGCCTCGTCGAAGGACAGCACTGGATAGCCGGCGGCGTGTAGGTCTTGCAGCAGCGGCCCCATGCCGGTCTTGGTGGCGATTGGATTGCGCACCACGACGGCGATCCTGGCGCGGGGGCGGGCCTTGTGCAGATATTCAACGATTTCCTCGCGCTCGTTGACGAGAAAAAGTGCATCCGGCTGGCTGGCGATCTGCTGGGCGATGATCCGGTTATAGAGATATTTTCGGCCGAAGCGCGGCATGATCTTGAAGATAGGCCGGTGACGGGCGGCATCTTTCACGTTCAGGACCTGAACATCGAATCGGCTTGGATCGGCCTTTGTCCAGAAATAGTCTTCATAATCGGCCCAGAAACCAATGCAGGCAACTTGCTGGCGCTGCTGCGCCACGGGGGTAGACGTCACGTTGGGCTCCTGCGCAAGCGACGTCTCCTCAATGTGGACGCCATGATTTTCACCAGAAACAGATTTCACTGTATAGTTCGTTAAATCTGAGCTGATTAAGGTGAAAATTCGGCGGTTACAGCGCCGTGCGTTTTATAAAACACACGGCGCTGTAACACTTTAAATCTACTACATAATTTTCTCCTTAAATCGGAAGCGATTTAAGGAGAAAATTATGTAGTAGCCCAGCGTTATATTGCATCCCTGCGTGGCCGCAAAGCCATGGGTATACTTAGTGTTTTTGAATGCACGCGGCATCGTCTTTCGACCCGGATGGATGAAGGCCGATGCCGCATCGGATCTATCCGTCAGGCAGAAAACTTATAGTTGAACAGCTCGATTTCTTCCTGGAAATGCGTCTGTACGAAGGTTTTGGTTTCCTCATCGTAATAGCGGGTATAATTGCCGCGCTTCGACTGGTTTTTCTTCGGAACAGGATTGCTCAGCCGCAGTCTTTCCAGCAGGGTCGGCTTCATGCCGATTTTCCTGCGGATATGGCGGAAGTCGGAATCGATATTTTCCATCGTGCCGATGTAATCGCAGCCGGAGAGCCAGAACATTTGCGAGCGGCGCTGAAGCGGCGGCAGGATCTCCTCTGGCCAATGTTCGTCATGTCTCGAATAATAGGCGTCTTCGAGCAGCCAGGCCTTAAAGCCAATGTCGCGGATATGCTGTTGGTAGACCGGGCACTCATAGCTCTGCAGCCGCTTCTGGCAAAGAAACGAATAGAGCGACACCATCCGGTCCCAAGGATTGCGCACGAAGCCGAATGAAAAGCGGCCATCGACGCCGAATTGGGAAAGCTTCCTGTGCGGAACATGGGTCGGCACGCCATGCGTTTCGCCGCCCAGCACCCTGGTAATGGATCTGCCAGCGGATTTCGGAACATGTACGAAGACAAAATTGGGCGCAACGACCGTCATGGTCCCTCCTGTGAGTGAATGCCGCGTCCAAAACGCTGGACGTCGGTAGGGCGCAGGTGCCCGTTTCAATGTTTCCCGCAGAGAGCTTAAGCCCCGATGCCGGCTTCCGGCCCAGGAACTCCACAACTCTGCATGGACATTCGGATCAAGTTCATCTTGATCCGTAGCTGATATCATCTTTATTTGCGCCAGTAGCGGCGCATTTGGGATAAACCCATGTTATTGTAGTAACCAATAAGTTACTGATTCGCGCCAGTGCTTTTTTAAAAAATTCCCCGTGCTTTTTTTAAAATCATGCGGCAGCAGCGCCGTTGGGCCTTTGGGCGAGGGATAAGCGGCACAAGGGAGGCTGTTGCCTGGGAAATCTGGGGACAACGATGATAGCGCTATCAACATAAGTGGGAACGGCTTGGCCTTGCGACAACAGCATGAATATATTCGGCGAGACGAATGTTCATGCTGTTCGGCCTGAAAATCGTCTTGTGACCACCAAGGGGGCCGAAATGCAAAAAGCGGATGCGATCAGCGTCAATTTGTTTCGGGCGACGAAACCGGACTTTCCCTTCCAGGCCTTCCTGGAGAAAACGTCTGCACAGTTTCGCTTTTCGGTGGTGGACGATGCGCATTACAAGCCATGTGACGTGGCTGTGTTCTTCGGGTCCTTCGGCCTGACGTCAACGCCGGTCCATGCCTTTCGAACGGCGATTGCCACCCAGCACAAGGGGCCGCTGCTGACCGTCGAAACGGGCTTTTGGGGGCGTGAGACCATCAAACGGTCATTTAACTGGTATCACACTCTTCTGGGGCATCGGCGCGCTTTCTACAAATTCAGACATAGTTTCTACCGGATTGCGCTCGATGGGTCGCTGCCGGGCGACGCCGATTTCTGCAATACCAAAAGCCCGGCGGATCGCTGGGAAAAACAGAGTGCGGCGCTGAATATCCGCTTGAAACCCTATCGCAGCGCTGGCGAACATGTGTTGATCATCGGGCAGATCCCCGGCGACGCCGCCATGCGGGGCATGGACGTCTGCCAGTGGCTGGGGGCAACGACGCGCAGCGTGCGCCGGCTAACCGACCGGCCGATTGTCGTGCGGCCGCATCCCGGCATGAAAAACGAGGATTTCGCAGCGCTTCAGGTCGAACTTGCGACTGTTTCCAACTTGCGGATCTCCGATCTCGGCTCGCTTTCCACTGTCGACGAGCTGGAGCGGGCGCATTGCACCATCTGCTATTCCTCGTCGTTTTCGCTGGATTCGTTGCTGGCCGGCGTGCCGGTCATCACCTTGTCGCGCTTCAACATTGCAGCGCCAATCTGCTCCAGGCGGCTCGAGGATGTGGCCGAGCCGCCTTTGCCTGATCGTGAGCAATTGTTTTACGATATCGCCTATGCCCATTGGACACCGGAGGAGATCCGCAGCGGTGAAGTCTGGGCGAGATTCGCTCCCATCCTTGCCAGGCGCTGTATCGGGAGCAGCCGTCCGGTCCGCAGTCGCGCTGCCAATTCTCTGCTGCCGGGATTTCAGTTGCAAGGGCTGTAACCGTCTTCATTTCCTGTGGTCGCTTTATGGGCTGGATCGGTTCCCCTCAAATCGGATAGAGGTAGGGGAGTTGAAGCAGGAAGCTGTGATGTCGTGAGGATTTCGCAGCTATTCCGTGACAGGATAATCCATGTTCGGGAAGAAAAACGGGCCACGCAAGAAAAGCCGGATCGAGCGGTTCTTTTCTCTCAACCAGCATCGCAAGCGCTGGGGCGCGGCGCGTCACGCTGTCGCGGATCTGGATTACCAGACGCTCAAACATCAGATGGTCGAGGGTGACTCTGCGCAGCAGACGCGCGGCTCGGAAAAATCGCTTGATCTGCATCTGGAAAATCTGCGCCGGGAGTTTGCTGGCCAGCCGGAATTGCTCTGGCATCATGCCCGGCTGATCGTGCTGCTGCGCCGCGAATTCCAGGTGGAACAGACATTCGCGCAATTGCAGGCACTGTGGGAGGCGGAGGCTGAGTTCCTCTGCGAAAACCTCAATCTACGCTGGCTGGTTTCTGCCGCTGACAGTTTTGTCGATCATCACCCGGATGCCGGGGAGCGGGCGCGCGCCATGCTGGTGTCGCTGCTGGTCAATACGGTGAAAATCTATGAGACCGAGCGGGTGTTGGCGACAGCTCCGGCACCGGCCGATGCGCAAAAACTGGAACGGCTGCAATCCGAGTTGATTCCGCTGTTTTCCGGCCTGTCCTGCTTTACCATTGGCACCGACGATACCCTGCGCAACATGCGCTGGCGGCTCGACGGGTTGATGGCGCAAGGCCCGGTCGGCCTGATACTGAAAACCGTCTTCGACCGGTTGCAGGTGGAAGATACCGCCTTTGCCCGCCTCAAGGCGCAGCATCACCGGGGGAGGACGGGCTGGTGGTCTGAGTGACGGCCAAGCTCTTCAGATAGTCGAAATCCTCGCGCCGGACCGGCACCTGCCGCCGCTGCGCGTCATGGCTATGACAAAGCTGACGCAGGCCCATTCGCAGCTGGGCCTTGATGCGCCGGAGCCGAAAGGCCAGCGCTGGGCGCTGCCTTTCTGATTGAGCGGGCGAAATCGATGACTGGGTCGCAATCGGCTCGGGCAGACCATAGGGGACGCAGCGGTCCAGTTGCACGACCAGCGCCGGATCGGCCTGGAAGGAGGCAAGCTCATAGGCCGCGCAGATTACCGCATCGGCAATGGCGCCGTGGCGCGCACTGCGCTGAAGGAGTTTGGCGGCTCCGGTCGGCCAGAGAATATAGGCCGCAGCCCCCGAACGATCCTGGTAGAGCCTACGAAGCGGCAGGTCGGAGAGGCTTGTGCGGGCAACAAGTTTCTTGCGGCTGCGGGTTTCCAGCGTCACATGGTCGAGATCGCTGCGATGGCGCAGTGTTTCCAGAAGAGCAGGCACCTTGTCGGACAGCACCGCATCGTCTTCCAGCACCAGCACGGGGGCCGTGCCTGCGGCAACGGTCTCCCAGATTTGGCGATGGCTAAGCAGGCAGGCCCGTTCCGCTGGCCGGATCGGTCTTTCCCAGCCGCTCCAATAGGCCTCGTCAAGATCGGGAAGATGATCGGCATCCAAGGCCGCTATGCGGGTGAAGGCTAGCCCAAGGGCATGCATTTGCGCTTGCTGGAAGGCCAGCCGCTCACGAGCGCGGTCGAGATTGATGATCAGCACCTGCATGGCGTCGGCTTTATGGTTGGGGCGCAGGCGGCGCGATCACCGGCCTGCCAAGCAATCGGCTATAGACCGCCTCCAGCCCTGCCGCTTCTCTCGCCAACGCAAAGTTTTCCCGCACATGGGCAACGGCCGCCTTGCCATGCAGGCAGGCGCGACCGGGATCGGCCAGATAAGGCTCGATTGCGTCACGCAGCGGCGCATAGGAATCAGCGGCGACCACGGCGCCGGTTGCGCCTTCGGCAATCAGTTCCGCATAGGCCCCGGCATCCGAGGCGACCACAACGGTTTCGGACGCCATGGCTTCCAGCGGCGTCAGGCCGAACCCTTCATTGCGCGAGGGCGCGACATAGAGCGTCAGCCGCCGATACCATGGCTTGATATCCTCGACTTCGCCCAGAAAAACGATCCGCTCGGTCAGACCGGCGGCGGCAATCTGCGCCTTCAGTCCCTCGGCAAAACCCTTGTGTTCCGGGGTGACGCGGCCGGAGACCACGGCTGTCCAGTCGGGATAGCGTGGCAGAAGCTCAACCATCGCCTTGACGAACAGATCGGTGCCCTTCTGGTGGCGCACCCGACCGAAGCAGCCGATCAGATAATCGCCTGGCAGGTTTGTGGCTGCTATCCTGTCCTCGGCACCTTGAGGCGGGTGGAACAGTTCGGTGTCGATACCGTGGCGGATGACGCTATGCGGCACCTGCAAAAACGAGCCGGAGCGGGCGCTGGTGGCAACCACGGCATCCATTTTCGAGATCAGCCAACGGGTATAGCGGCTGTGATGACGCTGGGCCGCCGAGGTAAACAGCAGTTTCAGCGGCATGCGCAGAACATCGCGCAACACCACGCCCGCCAGCATTTCCAGATTGCGCCGGGCATGCCAGACGCGGTGGGAGGCACCGCGCGGCTTTTTCCACAAGGCTGGCATTTGTGCGAAAGACAGGGCTGGCATGGTGTCCGGCAGGCCGGGACCAAGCGTGGCAATGGCCAGTCCGCGGCGACGCTGCTGCGGGATCAATTGCACCACGGTGGAGGTTACGCCCGAAAGCCGCCGCTTGAAATGAGGAGCCACCACCAGGATTGAAGCAGGATCAAGCACGCACAGGGTACCTTTCGTCATCACGGCTACTGCATAATTCTTTAAACCGGAATCGGTTTGAAGAAAAAATTATGCAGCAGATATAAATCGTTACAGCGAACCTTTGTGCGCCATATATGGCGCACGGCGCTGTACAGTGCAGGTTACTGCTCACAGAAAAAAGACGCGCCTGCAAGGCGCGCCTTTTTCAACAGCAGAGGCTGGCGATCAACCCCAGTTGACCGCGATAATTTCGTAAGCCTTGGAGCCGCCGGGCGCAACGACTTCGATACTGTCGCCGGCTTCCTTGCCAATCATGGCGCGGGCAATCGGCGAGGAAATCGAGATACGGCCAGCCTTCACATCGGCTTCCTGATCACCGACGATCTGGTAGACCTTTTCCTCGTCGGTATCCTCATCCACCAGCTTGACGGTGGCGCCGAACTTGATTTTCGAGCCGGACATTTTCGACAGATCGATGACTTCCGCGCGCGCAGTCAGATCTTCGAGTTCGGAGACCCGGCCTTCATTATGGCTCTGGGCTTCCTTGGCGGCATGATATTCGGCATTTTCCGAAAGGTCGCCATGGGCGCGCGCTTCGGCAATGGCCTCAATGATCCGAGGACGTTCTTCTTGCTGACGCCAGCGCAGTTCCTCCTGAAGCTTGGAGAATCCGTTCTGCGTCATCGGTACCTTATCAACCATGTCCTCTTCCTTCACCTTTCATGCCCGCATGGCGTGGCCATGAAAATAAAACAGGTTCCGAAGCAAAGCCACGGAACCAGCCACATATCCAACTCGTGACATTATAGCAGACTGTAACAGTCAATTTCCAGAGATTTCGAATGGACGTATTTTCAATCTGCCCATCCGGCACGACCATCCAGCCGCAAACCATATCACCGCGCTGATATAAGGTTCCAGATGTCGTTAACAAGGGCAATGGCGACAAGCCACATCGCAATCGAAATCGCGAAGACCAGAAGCAGGTATTTCATCCTTGGGGTCATTATCTCTGCCGTTTGTCGCCGGTTCTTGCTGGCGAGTCTAACCGATGATTCGGGTCCGGTGCGGATTAACCTTCGGTCAAGGATAGGATTTTGTAAACGGCGAGGCGAAGTGTGTCCCGCTTTGTACCATGCGGTCATCCGTTTATCGATGGGGTGGCCGAAGCGATCACCATGGTTCGATTTTATAGTCGCCGTCCGGCGGTATATTGGGCGGTCGGTAGGGGCCTGCCATTGGATGGCCATTCAGCCGGTCGATGACGGATTGATGGATGAGACTGCCCGCCTCGATATAGCGAGGGTCGCAGAGCGGCAGATACCAGCCTTTGGGCGGCCGGTGACGCCAGGAGGAAAACGGCACGCGTCGTGGAACGATCTCCAGCGGCAGCCAGCCCCATGTCATGGAATCATGGAGCGGGGCCAGCGGATCAAGCTTCACGCGGTCATTGTCGTTGCGTTCGCCATAGACGATGTCACGCACCCTGTCTTCATCGTAATCCAGGCCGAACGGCCTGCTTTCGGCGATCATCCAGGCCAGCGGAATCTTGGCCGTGGCGCTTTGGGCTTCGCTATAGCCGCCGCCGACATCGCCATGCGAGCCGGCAAACCAGACCTGCTTGAAATTCTGCGGCTTGATCTTCTGCGGGTCCTGTGGCTTGAACGGGCCGCCCCAGAACTCCTGATCGGCCTTCCAGTAGACCGGCCGGAACATCGTGCGCCGCTCATCGATCGCCAGCGCCTGACGGACCGTGGCCACGCTGGGATTGCGGGTCGTGAAAGGGAAGGTCTGGAAGGTGAGACCTCTCTGCGTCTGATTGATCACCGTCGATACGGTGTCGAACAGGCCAAGAAAGGCAATCGCTGGACGGCAGCCGCGCAACGTGCGCTCATAAAGACGCATGGCGGCAAAGGCGGATGGCGGGGAATGGCTGAGGACGTCAGCCGTTTCGCTATGCTGCTCCCCTTCCGGAATGGTTTTATAAGTCCGGTAGGCGTAGTCCACCAGGTTGAGAAAATTCGGTGCGATGATGCCGAGACTATTGATGAAACCGGCCAGAACCCTGGCGCTATAGGCGCCGCGGCTGAAACCGAGGATATAGATCCTGTCGTCCTCGCCAATCTTATTGCCATCATCGCCGCGCGGTGCGGCCCGGTAGTTTTCAACGAGAAACCGGTAGGCGCGCTTGACGTTGCGGTCGAGCCCCCAGCCTGTCGCCAAGCCCCAGACTTCCGCGGATTTGCGCGCAAATCGTAGCCAGTCGTCTTCTGCGCCGAAGGTGCCGACGCCCGGTTCATAATAGACCAATTGTTCGTCGCTGCGGGTCAGGCAGCCAAGCAGCCTGACCATATTGGTCCGGCTGGCTGAAATCTCGTTCGACGTGCCGTCAAATAGAATGACGATGTTTTTGCCCACGCTGCCCCCTCGCCAGATCGAGGGTTTTTCATAGCATCATCAGGGTGGTGCGGCATCCCTGGCTTTTGAAGGGTCAGGCGAAAAGCCTCACCCTTCGACCGCAGACGGTCAGCAGCGATTATTGGGCGGGCTATCAGAAATAGCTTTGCAGCGGGCGGACTTCCAACTGGCCCTTTTTCAGTGCCTCAATGGCTTCGGCGGCGGCAAGCGCACCGGCCATCGTGGTGTAATAGGGCACTTTCTGCATCAGAGCGGCGCGGCGTAGCGATTTGCTGTCCGAGATCGCCTTGTTGCTGTCGGTGGTGTTGATCACCAGCTGGACCTGCCGGTTGCGGATGGCGTCCTCGATATGCGGACGGCCTTCCAGAACCTTGTTGATCTTGACCGCTTCGATGCCTTGCTCTGCAAGGAAGCGCTGGGTGCCACCGGTGGCCAGAACCTTGAAGCCGATGGAGGTCAACAGCTTGATGGCGGGCAGAACGCGGACCTTGTCCTCATCGCGCACTGACACGAACACCGCGCCATCGCGGGGAAGCTCGACGCTGGCGCCGAGCTGGCTCTTGGCGAAGGCCAGAGCAAAGCTGGTGTCGAGGCCGATCACTTCGCCGGTCGAGCGCATTTCCGGGCCGAGCAGCGTATCGACACCGGGGAAGCGGGCAAACGGGAACACGGCTTCCTTGACGGCGATATGCTTCAAGTTGCGCGGATCGGGCTTGGCGCCGTAAGCGGCAATTGCCGCATCCAGCTTTTCACCGGCCATGATCCGGGCAGCAATCTTGGCTATCGGCGCGCCGATGGTCTTGGCGACGAACGGCACGGTACGCGAGGCGCGTGGATTGACTTCCAGCACGTAGATCACGCCATCCTTGATGGCATATTGCACATTCATCAACCCGCCGACATGCAGCGCCTTGGCCATGGCGGCTGTCTGGCGTTCCAGTTCGTCAAGGGTTTCCTTGCTCAGCGAGCGCGATGGCAGCGAGCAGGCGCTGTCGCCGGAATGGATGCCCGCCTCTTCGATATGCTCCATGATGCCGGAGACGAAGACGCTTTCGCCGTCGCACAGCGCATCGACATCCACTTCGATAGCATTGGTCAGATAGCTGTCGAACAGCAGCGGGTTCTTGCCGAGCAGCGTGTTGATCTGGCCGGTCTTGTCATTCGGGTAGCGCTGCTTGATATCCTCAGGCACCAGGCCTGGCACGGTATCCAGCAGGTAGCTCTGCAACATGCTCTCATTGTGGATGATCTGCATGGCCCGGCCGCCCAGCACGTAGGACGGACGCACGACCAGCGGGAAGCCGATTTCAGAGGCGACAAGGCGCGCCTGCTCGACCGAATAGGCGATGCCGTTGTTGGGCTGGTTGAGGTCGAGCTTCATCAAGAGCTTCTGGAACCGGTCGCGGTCTTCGGCCAGATCGATCATGTCAGGCGCGGTGCCGAGAATCGGGATACCGTTCTTTTCCAGGGCCTCGGCCAGTTTCAACGGGGTCTGGCCGCCAAACTGTACGATGACGCCGACCACTTCACCCTTTTCCTGCTCGGCGCGCAGGATTTCGATGACGTCTTCCGCCGTCAGCGGCTCGAAATACAGGCGGTCGGAGGTGTCGTAGTCGGTAGAGACGGTTTCCGGGTTGCAGTTGATCATGATCGCTTCAAAACCGGCATCCTTCAGGGCGAAGGCGGCATGGCAGCAGCAATAGTCGAACTCGATGCCCTGGCCGATGCGGTTCGGACCACCGCCGAGGATGACGATTTTCTTGCGATCCGACACTTGCGCTTCCGAGCGCAGCGCGCCGACGAACGGCGTCTCATAGGTCGAATACATGTAAGCCGTGGGTGACGCGAATTCGGCAGCGCAGGTGTCGATGCGCTTGAAGACCGGGCGGACGTTGAGGCCGTTGCGCAGCTCGGCCACTTCCTTTGGACGCTTGCCCGACAGGCTGGCAAGGCGCGCATCGGAAAAGCCCTTGGCTTTCAGCATCCGCAGGTTTTCAGCGTCTTCGGGCAGGCCATGCTCGCGGATGCGGGCTTCCAGATCGGTGATTGCCTTCAGCTGGGCGATGAACCACGGATCGATCTTGCAGCCTTCATGCACTTCGGCTTCCGACATGCCGAGCCGCAATGCCTGAGCAACCATGCGCAGCCGGTCCGGGGTCGGCGTGCCGATGGCGGCGCGGATGGCGTTCTTGTCGTCGCCCTGACCAAGGCCGGGGATCTCGATTTCGTCCAGACCGGTCAGGCCGGTTTCCAGGCCACGCAGCGCCTTTTGCAAGGATTCGGCAAAGGTGCGGCCAATCGCCATGACTTCGCCGACCGACTTCATCGCGGTGGTCAGTGTTGGTGCGGCGCCGGGGAATTTTTCGAAGGCAAAGCGCGGGATCTTGGTGACGACATAGTCGATCGACGGTTCGAAGGAGGCAGGCGTTGCGCCACCGGTAATGTCATTGTCCAACTCGTCCAGCGTATAGCCGACCGCCAGCTTGGCGGCGACCTTGGCAATCGGGAAGCCGGTCGCCTTGGAGGCAAGCGCCGACGAGCGCGACACGCGCGGGTTCATCTCGATGACGACGAGGCGACCATCCTTGGGGTTGACCGCAAACTGCACGTTGGAGCCGCCGGTCTCGACGCCGATTTCGCGCAGCACCGCAATCGAGGCGTTGCGCATCATCTGGTATTCCTTGTCCGTCAGCGTCAGGGCCGGGGCAACGGTGATGCTGTCGCCGGTATGGACGCCCATCGGATCGATATTTTCGATGGAGCAGATGATGATGCAATTGTCCGCCTTGTCGCGGACCACTTCCATTTCATATTCCTTCCAGCCCAGCACCGATTCCTCGATCAGCACTTCGGTGGTTGGCGAGGCATCGAGGCCGGAGCCGATGATTTCGAAGAATTCCGAGCGGTTATAGGCAATGCCGCCGCCGGTGCCGCCCATGGTAAAGGAGGGGCGGATGATGGCAGGCAGTCCGACGACGTCGAGCGCCTGGGCAGCCACCGCCATCGCGTGGTTCATATAGCGCTGCTTGCGATCAGTTTCGCCAAGGTTCCACTGGTTTTCCAAATCGTCCAGCGCTGTATCGAGTTCGGCGCCGGAAAGCCGGGCCTTCACCTCGTTACGGGCGATTTCATGGGTCTTGCGGTCGGCGTCCTTGATTTCGGTGGCATTGGCCAGCATGGATTTTGGCGTCTCAAGGCCGATGCGGGCCATGGCTTCCCGAAACAGGGCGCGGTCTTCGGCCATGTCGATGGCAGCGGGCTTGGCGCCGATCATCTCGACATTATAGCGATCCAGCACGCCCATGCGCTTCAAGGAGAGCGCGGTGTTCAAGGCCGTCTGTCCGCCCATGGTTGGCAGCAGCGCATCCGGGCGTTCCTTGGCGATGATCTTGGCGACCACTTCCGGCGTGATCGGCTCGACATACGTTGCGTCGGCAAGGCCCGGATCGGTCATGATGGTCGCCGGGTTGGAATTGACCAGGATGACCCGGTAGCCTTCTTCCTTCAGCGCCTTACAGGCCTGGGTGCCGGAATAATCGAATTCGCATGCCTGGCCGATGACAATCGGTCCAGCGCCGATGATGAGGATGGATTTAATGTCTTGGCGCTTTGGCATGTCTCTATCCGATCTCTTCACCTGCGCGAAAAACCGGCCAAGGTGAGGGGCATCACCGGTCGGGCGCAGATCCATGGTATTTCAGGCTAGAAGCGGCTTATAGGGAATTGTGGCGATCAGCGGAACCCCCGTTTTCGCTTTTTCTACGGATAAGTGAAGGGCGGGCGCGGCGGCGATGTGGTCCTGCAATTTCCCCCGGAACATTACAGTGAGAAATGGACCGGTTTGTCACATGCCATTTGTGTGGGCGCTGTAGGAAACCTGTTCGGTTTCAAAGGAGATGGCCCTCATGCCGCAGACGCAACTGTCGTCCGACCTCATTCGTTTCTCTGCTGTTGGCCGCCCCGGGCCATCGAAACATCTCGGCATCCGTTTCGATGCGGAAGGCAACTTCCTACCCGAACCGGGCAACACCATTGTCTGCCATCTTCGCGAAGGAAGTGAAAGCCAGAAGGCGATTGTCGCCTTGCAGGAGCGCTACAAGCAAATGTCCGAGGCTGACCATCTGGCCGTTACCCCTGCCTCCAGCCTGCATATGACCCTGTTTCAGGGCATTATCGAACATCGGCGCACCGCCGGTTTCTGGCCAAAGGATCTGCCGCTGGATGCGCCAATCGACGACATGACGGAAATCCTCGCGCAGCGGCTGACACATTTTGCGCCCGGACCGGATTTTCGCATGAAGATTGCCCGGATGGTGCCGACGGGGCTAAGACTTGAGCCGGTGGGCGAGGCGGATCGCCGGGCCTTGGCGCAGTGGCGCGACAGGCTGGCGGATCTGTTCGGCTATCGCCATCCCGACCACGAAAGTTATGAGTTTCATATCACCTTTGCCTATGTCGTCAGGCCATTTTCCGAGGCGGCTCTTTTTCAGTGGCAGGCCATGCTGGAGGCGGCGCGAGAAGAACTCCTGGAGCAATTTGAGGATATAGCCCTTGATCCTCCGGCTTTCTGTGCCTTTAACGATATGAAGCATTTCGAAGAACTGATCGTATTGCAGCGTAACATCGACTGAAAAAAATGACTGCTAAGAAATACGATATTGTATCGTTTCGCATCGGAGCAATCTGAAACCCTGTTGCCTTTTCCGGATCGATGCGATGGGATTGTTATGCTTTTCGCAAACATAGCCTGCCGCTGTTTTGCGACATCCCAATGCGTCTTTGTTGTCGGATTTTTTTAGAAATTCTCAACGAGACGATTGTTTAACTATTTGATCCCATGGGAATTTATGGGAAACGGGCATCGTCTTCGACCATTTCCCCTGGCTGCACCGTTTTAGTGGCGCCTTCAAGGCAAATGGCATTTTTTAACGCTCTGTCAGGGTTGCAAAATTGGCTATCGACTTGCAACGGCAAGGCGTGCAGCCTGACTTTCGTCATGTCCTTTGCTGGTTCTGGCAGATGCCAGGGGCTGGTTCTGGCAGATGCCAGGGACATGACAGCAGATTTTAAAAATCCAAGGTATTTTCATGAGACATTTTTTTATCCATCGTGTTTGCGCATCTAAAACCGTTTCACACTTTTCCTGGAAATGCTCTGGCTGGGGCCTATTTGCCCAGGCAACCGATATGAGCCAGGAGACCTGCCCATGATTACCGTCCATTATCTGGAGCATTCCAGGGCGCACCGCATTCTCTGGCTGCTGGAAGAGCTGGGTTTGTCTTATGAGGTGAAAACCTACAAGCGCGGCGCCGATATGCATGCACCGGCGGCGTTGAAGGCCGTGCATCCGCTGGGAAAATCGCCTGTCATCGAAGACAATGGCCGGATCTTCGCCGAAAGCGGCGCCATTATCGAATATCTGATCGACACCTATGGCGCCGATACCAATGGCAAGACGGTTTTGCGTCCGGCACCGGGCAGCGTCGCTTTCCTGCGTTACCGTTACTGGCTGCATTATGCCGAAGGCTCGGCCATGCCCCTGTTGGTGATGAAACTGGTATTCACAAGGCTGTCCCGGCAAATGCCATTTCTGTTGCGAGGAGTGGCTAAGCGGATTTCCGATGGCGTTTGCGGCAAGATGATCGATCCGCAGATCGGTGAACATCTGGCTTTCTGGCAGGCAGAATTGCGCAAGGATGGCTATTTTGCCGGTCCTGACTTTACCGCTGCGGATATCGCCATGAGCTTCCCGGTGGAATCGGTGCTGTCGATTTCCGGCGATACCGGCGATGTTTCCACACTGCGCGCCTATCTTTCCACAATCCGCGCCAGGCCGGCCTATCAGCGCGCCCTGCAACGTGGCGGAGCTTATATGTTCGCCAAGACCTGATCGCGCTGTTTTCCATCCCCCAGTGTTTGGAACACTGTTTTGCTTAAAAGTGTTTGGAACACTGTTGAGCTTAGGAGTGTTTGGAACACTGTTGGGCTCAAGCCGTTACCAGCCTGCCGCCGGTGCTGTTGCACGGCGGCTGTTTTTGCTGAACATGTGCGTTCTGCATATGCGGCTGGGGAGAGAACCGATGGAACTGGATGGGCGTCGTCAGTCCGAAAATCTCGAGGATGTCAGGGGTGCATCAGGCGGCGGTGGCTTCGGTCGGCGCGGCATCCGGCTGCCGCTTGGCGGTGGTGGGCGGGGTTTGAGTTTTTCGACCATCATCATTCTGGTGCTGATCTATTTCGGTCTTCGCCTGATGGGCATCGATATGTTGCAATTGCTTGAGGAGGGCAGTGGGTCCGCGCCGTCTTCGCAGCAGCAGCAGGTCAGCGACACGCCAGAACAGGCAGAAATGAAAGTATTCGTGAGCCGCGTGCTGGCGTCTACCGAGGATGTCTGGACCACAGCATTTCAAGAGCGCGGCGCGACCTATGAAATGCCAAAGCTGCGGCTGTTTTCTGGTCAATATCCCTCTGCCTGTGGCGCAGCCTCTGCGGCGACCGGGCCTTTCTACTGCCCTGGAGATCGCCGTATCTATCTCGATACCGCGTTTTTCACGGAGCTATCCAAGCGGTTCCAGGCCTCCGGCGATTTTGCCCAGGCCTATGTTATTGCCCATGAGGTCGGACATCATGTGCAGAACCTGACCGGCATCCTGCCGAAATTCAACCAGATGCGCAGCTCAATGAGTGCCGCCGACGCCAACCGGATGTCGGTTCGCGTCGAATTGCAGGCCGATTGCTTCGCCGGGATCTGGGGCCGGAAGGCCGATCAGCAGGGATTGCTCTCGGCGGGCGATCTGCAGGAGGCAATGAACGCCGCCCGGCAGATCGGCGACGATACGATTCAAAAGCGGTCCCAGGGCTATGTTGTGCCTGAGAGCTTCAACCACGGCTCCGCCGCACAGCGGATGGCATGGTTCAAGAAAGGCTATGACCAGGGCCGGATGGATGCCTGCGACACCTTTTCCGGCCCGATTTGATGGCGGTTACTTCTCGCTGTCCAGATGCGCCATTTGCGCCTCTGCATAGCGGGAACCGGCGGCGCTGCCCTTGGGGACTGCTGTTTCAAGGGCGGCGATATCCTCCTGTGAAAGGGTGAGGTTGAGTGCGCCGAGAGATTCAGAAAGCCTGTCGCGGCGGCGGGCACCAATCAGCGGCACGATGTCGTCGCCCTTGGCCAGCACCCAGGCAATGGCGGCTTGCGCTGTGGTCATGCCTTTTGAGGTCGCGACCTGTGTCAGGGCTTCGACGAGGGCCAGATTGTGGTCGGCATTCTCGCCCTGGAAGCGTGGCGAATGGGCGCGGAAATCGGTTGGCGCTGTCGGTGCGGTCCAGTTGCCGCTGATCAGCCCGCGCGACAGAACGCCATAGGCGGTAATGCCGATGCCAAGTTCCCGGCAGGTTGGCAGGATACTGTCCTCGATGCCACGCGAGATCAGCGAATATTCGATTTGCAGGTCAACGATCGGATGGACGCTTGCCGCCCGCCGGATCGTATCTGCGCCGACTTCCGACAGGCCGATATGGCTGACATACCCGGCCTGGACCATCTCTGCGATGGCACCGATGGTTTCTTCAATCGGCACATTGGGATCGAGCCGGGACGGGCGGTAAATGTCGATATGGTCGGTGCCCAACCGTTGCAATGTGTAAGCCAGCGCCGTCTTTACGGCCGATGGACGTGCATCGTACCCGATCCAGCCGCCTGCAGGGTCGCGCTGAGCGCCAAATTTGACGCTGATCTGCACTTTGTCGCGCAGGCCGCCCTTCAACCCTTCTCCAATAAGCATTTCATTATGGCCCATGCCGTAGAAGTCGCCGGTATCGATCAGCGTTACCCCGGCATCGATGGCGGCGTGCAGGGTGGCGAGGCTTTCCGTGCGGTCGGAAGGCCCATACATGCCCGACATGCCCATGCATCCCAATCCAAGGCGCGAGGTCTGAGGGCCGGATTTTCCAAGTTTTACCGTTTGCATATCCAGTTTCCTTTTCTGCTGTCTGTCTGAAAACAGGTTTACGCTGTTTGGCTTTGTGCGATAATCCTATTTATTCCGTATGTGTTGTTTGGATTTATGCACAATGAGCGATCTACCGCTGGCCGATCTCGATGCCTTCGCCACCATTGCCCGGTTGAGAAACTTCCGGGCAGCCGGAAAGTTGCGCGGCGTTTCGGCCTCGTCGCTGAGCGAGGCGATGCGGCGGCTGGAGGCGCGGGTTGGCGTGCGGCTGCTGAACCGCACCACCCGCAGCGTGACCCTCACCGATGCCGGAGCGCGGCTGTTGGAACGGTTATCGCCGACGCTGGCCGATATCGAACTGGCGCTTGACGATATCAACCAGTTTCGCGAGCGCCCCTTCGGACGGTTGCGGCTCAATGTGCCTGGTATCGTCGCCCGGTGTGTGCTGCCGCCTGTTGTCAACGGCTTTCTGGCCGCCTATCCGGATATTCTGCTGGAGGTGATGGTCAATGACGCTTTGATCGACGTGCTGGCCGAAGGCTGCGATGCGGGCATCCGCTATGAAGAGGCGCTGCATCAGGACATGATCGCGGTTCCCATCGGCCCGCGCCGCCAGCGCTATGTTTGCGTGGCTGCACCGTCTTATCTTGCGCAGTATGGCAGACCGGAATGTCCGCGCGACCTGATCCATCACCGCTCCATTCTGCATCGCTTCAACAGTGGCCGGGTGAATGAATGGCATTTCGAACGCGAGGGCGAGGCGATCAATGTCTCCCCGCCACCCCGGCTGATCGCCGAGACGGTCGATCTGGAACTGGCCGCGGTGCGGGCCGGACTTGGCATGATGCGCACATTCGAGGACTTCGTGATCGAGGATTTGAATGCCGGACGGCTGGAGCGGGTGCTGACCGATTGGGAGGACGAGTTTTCCGGTCCCTTCCTCTATTATCACAGCCGTCGCCACATGCCCGTACCCCTGCGGGTCTTCGTCGATTATATCCGCCAGCATGGCGATCCCGGTTGATCGCTCATCAACAACCGTGATGGGACGACGAGTTTTTCTGAAGCATCTGCTTATGTCTTGAAAACGTCACGGCTTTGACGTACCGAGGCAATTGCATATTATTTCCTCACACAGCTCGGCGGTTGAGAAGAGAATATGCATAGCAGCTGACCTGTATGCGCCATGTCCGGTATACGATGCTGAAACCCCGCCGCTCGTCCAGCCTGACTGGAAGCGGCTTTTTTTCGTTTTGGAAGTTCTCATGACTTATGCCTCGTCCCAGCGCCTTGGCGCGCCCATTGAAAGCTGGCTTAGCCATGTTCGCGCCACGCTGGCGCTGGGTATTCCCCTGGCGGGTGCGCAACTGGCGCAACTGGCAATCCACACGACCGATGTGGTGATTGTCGGCCGTCTGGGAGCCGAATCGCTGGCGGCTTTGGTGCTGGCCGGGCAGTTTTTCTTCACGGTGTTTATTTTCGGTTCGGGCTTTTCCATCGCGGTTATGCCGATGGTGGCCAATGCCTATGGCAAGGGCGATGTGCGCCTGGCCCGTCGCTCCATTCGCATGGGTTTGTGGGTGTCGCTCGCCTATAGCGTGGTGACCTGGCCGCTCTTCCATTACTCGCGTGATGTGCTGCTGGCCCTGGGGCAGGTGCCGCAGGTGGTCGAGCTTGCCTCGAGCTATATCCGCATCATGTGGCTGAGCTTGCCTGTCGCGCTGATGTTTGCGGTGATGCGGGCGCTGGTCAGCGCCATCGGGCGGGCGCAGATCGTTCTATATATCACCATCGCTACCTTGCTGCTGAATGCTGCCCTGGCTTACTGCATTGTGCTGGGCCATTTTGGTTTTCCGGCTTTCGGCATTCTGGGGGCTGCCTGGGTGGCGGTTTCGGTCAATGTCTTCGCCATGATCGCCATGGGTCTTTATCTGCATTTCAACAGCGTCACCCGGAAATACGAATTGTTCGTGCGCTTCTGGCGGCCCGATTGGGATGCACTGCGCGATGTGATCAAGCTTGGCCTGCCGATTGGCGTGACGGTGCTGGCTGAAGTCAGTCTGTTTACGGCTGCCTCCCTGCTGATGGGCAGCATTGGCACGATTGAGCTGGCCGCGCATGGCATTGCCCTGCAATTGGCCTCCATCGCCTTCATGATCCCGCTGGGGCTGGCGCAGGCCGCCACCGTGCGGATTGGTGTCGCCCATGGGCGCGGTGATTTTACCGATGTGGTACGGGCCTCCATCACGGTTGTCTGCATGGCAGCCCTGATCTCGGTGATCGGCGGGTTGCTGTTCTTCTTTTTCTCCAATGAATTGAGCGGAATGTTTCTCGACCGGGGCCGGGGCGATGCGGCGGCGGTGCTGGATTATGCAGCGCCGCTGGTGGTGGTCGCCGGTATTTTCCAGCTGGTGGATGGCATGCAGGCGGTTGCCACCGGGCTGCTGCGCGGCCTGAAGGATGCCAGCGTACCGATGGTCCTGGCGCTGATTTCCTATTGGCCAATTGGTTTCGGCCTGGCCTGGTTCATGGCGTTTCCCTTGGGGATGGGCGGTCTTGGCGTCTGGTTCGGTTTCCTGATCGGGCTTTCCAGCGCCGCCGTCATGATGGGGCTGCGGTTCTGGCTGCGGCTTCGCCACGAAATGCGGATGATGAACCGGTAAAGCCGTTCTACCCATATGATAAGGCTCTGCATGAGAATCAAATAAGCCGACCAAGTGATTGGTCGGCTTATGTTTTTCATCGGCTATTATCTGCGGTTCAGCGCTCGGCCAAAGCCGGTTCGCCCTTCTTCTCGCGCACCATGTTGATGAAGCGGCGGAACAGATAGTGGCTGTCCTGCGGGCCGGGGGAGGCTTCCGGGTGGTGCTGGACGGAAAACACTGGCTTGCCGGTCAGGCGCAGGCCGCAATTGGTGTTGTCGAACAGCGAAATATGAGTCTCTTCAACGCCTTCCGGCAGGGACTTCGAATCCACCGCGAAGCCGTGGTTCATCGAGACGATCTCCACCTTGCCGGTGGTGAAATCCTTGACCGGATGGTTAGCGCCGTGATGGCCCTGATGCATCTTCTCGGTCTTGGCGCCCAGCGCCAGACCCAGCATCTGATGGCCAAGGCAAATGCCAAACAGCGGAATATCGGTGTTGATCAATTCCTTGATGACCGGCACGGCGTATTCGCCGGTTGCAGCCGGATCGCCGGGGCCATTGGAGAGGAAAATGCCATCGGGCGACAAGGCCAGGATATCTTCGGCGCTGGTATTGGCAGGAACGACCGTGACCTTGCATTTCAGGCCGGTAAACAGCCGCAGGATATTGCGCTTCACGCCGAAATCCACGCAGACGACGTGATAATCGGCATCCTTGTCAGCCAGTTCGGAAAAGCCCTCGTTCCACACCCATGGCTTTTCACCCCAGGTGGAGGACTGGCCGGAGGAGGCGACCTTGGCAAGATCAAGACCTTCCAGCCCGCTCCAGGCCTTGGCCTTGGCCTTCAGCGCCTCAATGTCGAAATTGCCGTTCGGGTCATGAGCGATGACGGCGTTCGGCGCACCGTTTTCGCGAATCCAGGCGGTCAGCGCCCGCGTATCGACGCCGGACAGGCCGATCATGCCGCGTGCTTTCAACCAGGCATCGAGGTGCTTGGTGGCACGGAAATTGGATGGTTCGGTGATATCGGCCTTGAAGATCACCCCAACCGCGCCATGGCGGGCAGCGGGCGTCAGGTCTTCAATGTCTTCCTCATTGGTGCCGACATTGCCGATATGGGGAAAGGTGAAGGTAACGATCTGGCCGAGATAGGAGGGGTCGGTAAGGATTTCCTCATAGCCGGTCAGCGCGGTGTTGAAGCACACCTCGGCCTGAACATCGCCGGTGGCGCCGACGCCCTGACCTTCGATGACGGTGCCGTCAGCCAGAACCAGAAGTGCTGTCGGCTTGGTTGTTGTCCAAGCTGCGGTGGGCAATGGCGATGTTGCGGTCATATCCGTTCCTTTTCCAGCCGCTTGCCCCGGCCGATGCAAACCGGCGGCGCGTGGCTATCTTTGTGTGCCAGTATCTAGTTGTGCCAAGGGTCCTCGCGCAGCAAGAGGATGCGCGTGCGGGAACCTGATGTCGATGTCTGTGCAGGCGATGGTACATAGACGAGAAGCGTGGGCCGGGTCAATTGTTCCTCAGGTAAAAGAGGTGTTTTCCCTTGAAGTCTTGAAACACCCCCGCATTGCGCGGAGCCTCCGGGAGGGGTATCACCACGCCTGAAGCGAGCCACGGTGCCGTTTGAACGGCGGCCAGGGGCTCCACAGTCACCCAAGGAGATGAAGACATGCTACGCGAGGATCTGACGACTGCACTGAAGGAAGCGATGAAAGCCAAGGACAGCCGTCGGCTTTCCACCATCCGCCTGGTGCAATCGGCCATCAAGGACCGCGATATCGCCAATCGCGGCGAGGGCAAGGCCGAGGCCAGCGACGACGACATCCTTCAGCTGATGGCCAAGCTGGTGAAGCAGCGTGAGGAATCGGCCAAGATCTACGAAGACAATGCCCGCCCCGAGCTTGCCGCCCAGGAGCGCGAGGAAGTGGCGATCATCAAGGCCTTCATGCCCGAGCAGATGGATGACGATAAAGTCCGCGAAGCGATTTCCGGCATCATCACCGAAATCAGCGCCGAAGGCGTGCGCGACATGGGCAAGGTGATGGCCGCTTTGAAAGAACGCTATGCTGGCCAGATGGATTTCGCCAAGGCCTCCGGCGTGGTGAAAGAGCTTTTGACCAAGTAAGGCCGAAGTCGCCGTATACAGCGTCGTGCGCCATAGATGGCGCACGACGGGTCGCTAAAGCGCTTTATATCTATGGCAGCTTCTCGCTTTCTTTATTCTGCGGCGAGTGGCGCAGCGTCGTGTGGCAATGCGCCGATAGCGGCAAACAGTGCCTCGTCCTCACCTATTCCGGCATTGGGCGTGGTCAGCAGCGTATCGCCGTAGAAGACTGAATTGGCACCGGAGACCAGGCAGAGGATTTGCGCTTCCCTGTTTAGCGTCGAGCGCCCGGCCGACAGGCGAACCGTGGATCTCGGCATGACGATCCTTGTCGCCGCCACCATGCGCACCAGTTCCAGCGGATCGATACGCGGCATGGCGGCAAGCGGCGTCCCCTCCACAGGCACCAGCGCATTGATCGGGACGCTTTCGGGATGCGGGCGCATGGATGCGAGGACCTGGAGCATGGAGGCGCGATCACGGATGGTTTCGCCCATGCCAATAATCCCGCCGCAACAGAGGTCGATGCCGAAAGAGCGGACGATGGACAGGGTTTCCAGCCGGTCTGCATAGCTGCGGGTGGTGATGATCTCGCCATAAAATTCCGGACTGGTGTCCAGATTATGGTTGTAAGCCGTCAATCCGGCCTTGGCCAGTTGCTCAGCCTGATGCTTTTCCAGCATGCCAAGCGTTACGCAGGCTTCCATGCCGAGATCGCGAACGCCGCGCACCATGGTCAGTACCGCGTCAAACTCCTTGCCATCGCGCACCTGCCGCCACGCAGCGCCCATGCAGAAGCGCTCGGCACCGGCATCCTTCGCCCGTTTTGCAAGCGCCAGCACGCCGTCTGGTTGCATGAGGCGATCCTTCGTCAGCTTCACCTCCCGGTGATGGGCCGATTGCGGGCAATAGGCACAGTCCTCGGGGCAGCCGCCGGTCTTGATCGACAGCAGGCTTGCCTTCTGCACGGCATTCGGGTCGTGGTGACGGCCATGGACGGCGTTGGCATGGCCGATCAATTCCAGAAGGGGTAGATTGTGAAGGGTGACGATCTCTTCCACGCTCCAGTCATGGCGAATTTCGCCCGCCGCCCCACTCATTGCTCCGTCTCCTGCTGGCGTTTTGCCTTTGGTGGCCACTGGCTGGCGATCAGCGCCGCAAGCACACATTTCACCACGTCACCACCCAGAAAGGGCAGGAGGCCAACGGTCAGCAATGTCGCGGCAGGAACGAAGAAGGCAAGCCAGGCGAGGCCTGCGGCATAGACCAATGCCAGACCGGCAAAGCTGGCGACAAGGCGCATCGCCAGCCCGCGTCCATGACCGATCAAGCCGGTCAACCACGCCGCAAGCCAGTATCCGGTAAGATAGCCGCCAGTTGGCCCCATCATATAGGCAAGCCCGATGCCGCGTTCCGGCGAGCCGGAAAACACGGGCGCACCAACAGCACCGACGGCCAGATAGGTGGTGAAGATGGTCAGCGACATCTGCGGCCCAAGCATCAGCGCGAACGC
Organism: Agrobacterium vitis; assembly: GCF_037039395.1. Lineage (NCBI taxonomy): Bacteria > Pseudomonadati > Pseudomonadota > Alphaproteobacteria > Hyphomicrobiales > Rhizobiaceae > Gillisella > Gillisella vitis. The sequence goes on from NZ_CP146242.1 coordinate 3,062,451, forward strand.
CATCACCGCAAAGGTATGCAGTGTCATGGGGACCGGCCAGAAGGGGATCTGCACCTTGGCCGCCAAGGTCATCAACAGCACGCCGACGGAAATAATGATTATTTTATCGATAAAAATATAAAGCGCACTCTTATTGGTTCGAGAAAGAAGGGAAATGTCCATGTCGTCTCCAATTTTTATGTCTATTTTGAAAAATTATCGATAAAATATCGAGCCTGGGCTTGTTGTCAATCCCAACGCTTGCTCCTTGGGAGTCGTTGGCTCATTTTGAGGCCCGGGGATTTCCCTCATTTTGGGCTGGGAATTCCCTTAATACTGGGCCAAAGGCCGGAAAGGGACTGCAGACGTTGGAGCATGGAGGGCGCAAAGGGGAAGCACATGTGAATAGCGGGTACATCCCATGAAAGCCGTGGCGCTTGCCTTTCATACCTCCTATATAACCAGATCATTCCTCAAGGTTGCCCAATGCGCTTTTCAAACGACTTTCTCGACGAGATCCGCGACCGCGTGCCGATTTCGGCCGTGATTGGCGCGCGCGTGCCGTGGGATCGCAAGAAAACCAACGTGTCGCGCGGCGATTACTGGGCCTGCTGCCCGTTTCATGGCGAAAAAAGCCCAAGCTTTCACTGTGAGGATCGCAAGGGCCGTTACCATTGCTTCGGCTGCGGTGTGTCCGGCGATCACTTTCGCTTCCTGACCGATCTGGAAGGCCTGAACTTTCCGGAAGCCGTCGAGCGGATTGCCGACATGGCCGGTATCGCCATGCCCAAGGTGGATGTGCGCGACATAGAGCGTGAGCGCGAGCGCACCAGCCTTCAGGACGTCATGGAAATGGCCACCCTGTTTTTCCAGGACCAGTTGCAAGCAGCCCAGGGCGCCAAGGCCCGGGCCTACCTGCGGGAGCGCGGGCTTTCGGGCCGCACCATCGAGACCTTCCGGCTGGGCTATGCACCGGAAAGCCGCAATGCGCTGAAGGAACATCTGGCTGGTAAAGGCGTGCCGAAGGAGCAGATTGAGGCCTGCGGGCTGGTGGTGCATGGGCCGGATATTCCGGTTTCCTACGACCGTTTCCGTGACCGGATCATGTTTCCGATTCTGTCTTCCCGCGACAAGGTGATTGCCTTTGGCGGACGGGCGATGTCGCCGGATGCGCCAGCCAAATATCTCAATTCCAACGAGACGGAACTGTTTCACAAGGGCAATGTGCTCTATAATTTTTCCCGTGCCCGACGGACGCTTCAGGGCGCCGATGGAGCAGAGACGATCATAGCCGTGGAAGGCTATATGGATGTGATCGCGCTCTATCAAGCGGGTGTCGAAAATGCCGTTGCGCCACTCGGCACGGCGCTGACCGAAAATCAGCTGGAGCTGATGTGGAAAATGACGCCGCAGCCGGTCCTGTGTTTCGATGGCGACGGTGCCGGGCAGCGGGCGGCGTTTCGCGCTGTCGATCTTGCGCTGCCGCATCTGAAGCCCGGCAAGAGCGTCCGCTTTGCCATGCTGCCGGATGGCAAGGACCCTGACGATCTGGTCAAGCAGGATGGCCGTGCGCCTTTTGACAGGGTGCTGGCCGAGGCTCGCTCTCTGGATGAAATGGTCTGGGTGCGCGAGACCGGCCAGGGCCGGTTTGACACGCCGGAGCAGCGTGCCGAGCTGGAGGCGCGGTTAAAGCAGATCGTCAATATCATTGCTGATGAGAATGTGCGCCGCCACTATCAGCAGAATGTCCGCGACCGACTCTATGGGTTCTTCCAGGGGCAGGGGACGGCTCGCGCCGGGCGCGGTAATTTTGAGCGGGGTGGTGGTGGCTTTGCCGGCAACCGGCCCGGCAATGGCCGTTTTCAAAACGGGGCGGGTGGACGCGGCGGGCCGGGTGGCCAGCGTCCCGGCAGCACGGTGGCCTCCGACCGGCTGACGCGGTCGGGCATGGTCAGCCGCAGCCACGACCAGCCCAGCCTGCGCGAAAGCGTGCTGGCGCTGACCATCGTCAATCATCCGCAATTGTTGCAGGAGGATTATGACGAGATTTCCTGCATCGATTTCGACAGCCGTGATCTGCAAAGGCTTTGGCCAGCAGTACTGACTGCGGTTGCGCAAACCGGGGCGCAGCTGACCCGCGAAGATCTGTCCGAACGGCTGACGGCAAGTGGCTTCGATACGCTGCTAAAAGCGTTGGACCAGCAGATCCGCAATGCCAGACTGTGGACGGCAACCACGGTGGCCGCGCTGGAAGACGCCCGCGAAGGCTATACCCAGGCGCTTTCCCTGCATAAGCGCGCTAAGGCGCTGCGCCGCCAGCGTATCGAGTTGGAACGCGAGATTGCCGAAGCCACCGAGGCTGATGATGCCGGACGGATCGATGGACTGATGTCGGTTTTGCAGGAAGTGCAGCTGGAAATCGTTCGGATGGAGAACCAGGAAGCGATCATCGATGGCTTCGGCGTGATGTCGGGCCGCGTCAAGGGACCGGCCTATGGTCACAATTCATAACGGTTTTGCAAGCTTTGTTATGGCAGATACCGAACGCGCCCCTTGTATCGGCGGCGTGAGTGCCTAAATTTCAGTTCAAACCGGGTGAAGTTCCTGAGATCGAGGCCGTGCCTGTCCCGAAAGGATGTTCCAAAAGGACAGGTTAATGACGTGACGATTGAATGGCTCCCTGCCACGTGTGGCGCGTGTGGAGGCGTTAGATAAGGAGCGTAGAGCGAGATGAATGGTTTTTTCGCGATATCAACAGGCACAATCGCCTTAAAAGGCTTGACGTATCGATAAATTGTGGGAATCACGGTCAAACGAAAAAACAAGGTGACGCAGGTTGCGCCGGGTCTATGCTGGCGGGCTTCGTCGCCTGTTTGTGCAGTTATACTGCAATCGGCGGGAACCATGGTGGTCAATCGGGAATTAGACATCGCGGCGTAACAGCCTTTAGAGCGTGTGAAACGTAACAAGGCTGGTATATCGTTCGGCATTTAGGGCATGGTTTATCTTCGGCCGCATCAGGTTTGAGAAATTATGCTGCACATTTAGGGTTTTACAGAGCGTTTCGTGCGTATGGTCAACGCATGGCACTGTAGGTCGTAACCAGTGATTCGCAGTGGTCGGTGCAAGGCTATGCCCCATCTGGCGCGTGACAGCACTGCGGAAAATTGAAGCGTCAGGGAAAGCGACGAGACATATGGCAACCAAGGTCAAGGAAAACGAAGAAGCCGAGAACGAGCGCGATGGCGCGACCGACGGTCCGCTTCTCGATCTTTCGGATGACGCGGTCAAGAAAATGATCAAAGCCGCCAAAAAGCGCGGCTACGTCACTATGGATGAGCTGAATTCGGTTCTGCCGTCTGAGGAAGTGACCTCGGAGCAGATCGAAGACACCATGGCGATGCTTTCCGACATGGGCATCAACGTTGTCGAGGACGAGGACGCCGAAGATCCGGCTGCCGAAGAAAGCGACGGTGACGAAGAAGCTGAAAGCGAAGGCGGCGAACTGGCGCCTGCTGGCAATACCGCTGTTGCCACAGCCAAGAAGAAAGAGCCGACCGACCGCACGGACGACCCGGTGCGCATGTATCTGCGCGAAATGGGCTCGGTCGAGCTTCTGTCGCGCGAAGGCGAAATCGCCATTGCCAAGCGCATCGAGGCTGGCCGCGAAACGATGATCGCCGGTCTCTGCGAGAGCCCGCTGACGTTCCAGGCGCTGATTATCTGGCGTGACGAGCTGAACGAAGGCACGACGCTGCTGCGCGAGATCATCGATCTCGAGACCACCTATTCCGGTCCCGAGGCCAAGGCCGCGCCGCAATTCCAGAGCCCGGAAAAGATCGAGGCGGACCGCAAGGCTGCCGAGGAAAAGGAAAAGACCCGCCGGGTCCGCTCCAGCGAAGACGACATCACCAATGTCGGCGGCGACATGCAGATGCCGGAAGAAGAGGAAGAGGACGAAGACGAGTCCAATCTTTCGCTGGCCGCCATGGAAGCCGAGCTGCGCCCGCAGGTCATGGAAACCCTCGACCTGATCGCCGATACCTATAAGAAGCTGCGCAAGTTGCAGGACCAGCAGGTGGAAGCGCGCCTCGCCTGTGCCGGCACGCTGTCATCCGGCCAGGAGCGGCGTTACAAGGAACTGAAGGATCAGCTGATCACGGCAGTCAAATCGCTGTCGCTGAACCAGAACCGTATCGACAGCCTTGTCGAGCAGCTCTACGACATTTCCAAGCGCCTGATGCAGAACGAAGGCCGCCTGTTGCGGCTGGCTGAAAGCTATGGCGTCAAGCGCGATAGCTTCCTGGAACAGTATCAGGGCGCGGAACTTGATCCCAACTGGATGAAGTCGGTCGGCAATCTGGCTGCCCGCGGTTGGAAGGATTTTGCCCGCGAGGAAAACAACACGATCCGGGAAATCCGTCAGGAAATCCAGAATCTGGCCACCGAAACCGGCATTTCCATCGCCGAATTCCGCCGTATCGTCTCCATGGTGCAGAAGGGCGAACGCGAAGCCCGGATCGCCAAGAAGGAAATGGTCGAGGCCAATCTGCGTCTGGTTATTTCGATTGCCAAGAAATACACCAATCGCGGCCTGCAATTCCTTGACCTGATTCAGGAAGGCAATATCGGCCTGATGAAGGCGGTTGATAAGTTCGAATACCGGCGCGGCTACAAGTTCTCCACCTATGCGACATGGTGGATCAGGCAGGCAATCACCCGTTCGATTGCCGACCAGGCCCGCACGATCCGTATTCCGGTGCATATGATCGAAACGATCAACAAGATTGTTCGGACATCGCGCCAGATGCTGCACGAAATTGGCCGCGAACCGACCCCGGAAGAACTGGCTGAAAAGCTGGCCATGCCGCTCGAAAAAGTCCGCAAGGTGCTGAAAATCGCCAAGGAGCCGATCTCGCTCGAAACCCCTGTGGGCGACGAGGAAGATTCGCATCTCGGCGACTTCATCGAGGACAAGAACGCGCTGCTGCCCATCGACGCCGCCATCCAGGCCAACCTGCGCGAAACCACCACTCGCGTGCTGGCCTCGCTGACACCGCGCGAAGAGCGCGTGCTTCGCATGCGCTTTGGCATCGGCATGAACACCGACCACACGCTGGAAGAAGTCGGCCAACAGTTCTCGGTCACCCGCGAACGTATCCGCCAGATCGAAGCCAAGGCCCTGCGCAAGCTCAAGCATCCAAGCCGGAGCCGCAAACTGCGCAGCTTCCTGGACAGCTAAGCTTAGCCAAGAGACAAGAGTTGAAAACCCGGCGGAAACGCCGGGTTTTTTGCGTTTAAGGGTGGGGAAGGGTGGCTGGCAGAGCAGAGGGGGAGATCTTGCTCTGTCAGATCCGTGCCTGGGCAAGCCAACACGTAAAACCAGGCTTTAGGGCTATGGCAATATTACGGACCGCGCGCGGATATTATTCCATTGCAAGCTATCGCGGGTGCTCAAGAATTTGTCTGGTTCAATATCACAGTACATGACGCAAAGATTTTAGGGCTTCGCCACCCCCTCTTGCCTCTGCCGCCACCTTCTCCCCGCTGGGGAGAAGAGACCGGGCTGATAGCTCTGACCCTCAAATTACTGCGTAATTGCAGCGGATTTAAAGTGTTACAGCGGCGTGCGTTTTATAAAACGTACGCCGCTGTCATGTTGAAAGAACAAAACGTTGCCTCGTACATCTTCTCCCCAGCGGGGAGAAGGTCCCGGCAGGGGGATGAGGGGGCAAGCGGCATATCAAAACGGTTACGTCGTACTGTATGAACCTGAAACTCGCGCTGCCGAATGCTCACGTATCGCGGACGGATAGGGCGGCGATGGTAGACGGAATGCTGGCGGCAGACGAGGTGACCACGGTGGGTTTTGCAATGGGCGGCGCGGGGTTCGCGGCAATCAAATAACCCGTCCGCGAGGGGGCTGGTGGGATGCTGGCTGCTATGGCGGATGCAGATGTCATTTTGTTCTCCTGACCGGCCTTTTCCGTATCATGTGGCGTCGTCCGGTTGACGGCGAGGCCGTCATCGCCCCGCCAGAATAACCGGGCTTGCCCGGCGCGGGCCAATATCCTGTAGACCCGTGAGAAAATTCTGATTTGAAAAAAGATAATTTTATCGATTGTCCATAATGCAGTGCAAAAATTGGTGCTGTGGCGAAATTCTCGCCGCATGGATGTGCTTTATCAAAAACTCGTGCCGCAATCCCGCGCGGTAAGGGGCTGATCTTGCTGCATCAACGCCTTTATCCCTGCCCAATAAAATCCCATCTGCCCCACTTCCAATCACTACCCTTTATGCGCTAAACATCGGGTGAGATCGGTTGTAACACGCCGATCTTGGGGCATGGAAACCCCTTCAAAAGCGGTCGGTGTCGACCGTTAAAAAGACACCCCTCAGCCATAGGTTTGTGGCTGAGGCGGTGAACCGTGTCTATACGGTTCGCTCTCTACCATTCTCTATGGTCGGGGAGGTCTCGGCGTATGTCCAGAGCTTTGCTTAAAGGTCGGGACGGTCGTTCTTTTGTCGGCTTTCCAACTCCCCGATCACCAGAGGGCAAAACCCTCCGGTGATCGCTCGTGTTGTTCACAGGGAGCGCCGCAATGGAGACTTACGATATCTGGGCTGACCTTCTCGCCACTTTCCGCGCCTCGCCGGATGCGATCAAGGCCCTCTGGCTGCTGATCCCGCCGGGCGTGTTTCTGGCCGCCCTGGCGCTGCTGCTCCGCTACCGCCTGCGACGGAGCGAGGCAGATAAAAACACCGAACTGACCTACACCGTCATCCGCCAGGATGACCAGACCGTGCAAATCTACAGCCACGGCACCGGCAACACCCACGCCGACCCAATTTTCCTGCCCGTAACAAGAGCCGATAGCGGCAAATTGCTGGAATACTGGGAACGTTCCGAGCATTCTTAGTGGTGCAGTGTGGTTGGTTCCGGGGCGAAACCACCGTTGCATTTGCTTTACGGTGGAAAACGGGGAGCGAATGATACTTGGAGCAACTTTGCCTTGTTGGCTAAGGCCCGGTTGTGCATGGTGATGTCGGGGCTAAGGGAAGGGGGCGTGATGGTGGAACGGGTGCCGACGATTGATGAGATCGACAGTGGGAACAAGCTTGCTGCTTATTTATCTAAACGGTCACCCCACGAGGCGCAGCTTATCGCGTTGAGATCTTCCTTGAGGGTAATGCCACTATTGGCACGAATTTTATCGCTTAATAAGGTTTCTCGAAGTTTGAAGTCCAGATTAACGGTGTCGATCTTTCGTCGAAATCTAATCTCTTGGGCTATTCATAGTTTTCCAAATTATGAAATGGGTAACGCCGCAGAATCGGCTGCTGTATCAGCTGCCGATAGGTATTCTTATTCAGGAGCTTCCGCTGCGGGCGCTTCAGGTATGGTTGCCGATGCCGCCGCCTCCGCTGCTGCTGCTGCAAGCTCTGCTGTAGCGGACAGTCTATTAAGTGTGAATTATGCAGCAGATGCCGCCACTGCTGCTGCCTATGCCTACAACGATCCTATTTTTTGGACGATGACACGTGCTGATTTGCGCAGCTTGCAAAATGAAAATGTTTTGTCTGTACTGCAATCAGGTCTTTGGATCGGCACCGAGGCACCCAAAGCGATTTTGCATGACGAGGCCGCGTTTCCACTGGGTGTTGCAATGCTTGGGGATGAATGGTCACTGGTTTGCCAATGGTATTCTGCTATCAGCAAAGGTAATCAGCCGTTTGAATATTTGGGAAATCGACTGGAAGAGGTGATTGTTGATGTAGCTCGCGAGTCATATGTGGACACCCCCTCGGTCAAGCCTTTCTTCTGATCTTTTTGAACCCGGCTGGCTGCTCGCATATGTCCGGCCTCTCTGATGATCGGCCGAACGGCCGCGGGCCTTGATGAAATCCGCGGATCATGGTCCCAATCAAAAAAGCGCATTCTGCAGATGCAGTCTCGCGAACGGGTTGTCCTGATCCCCGGCGGAACCGGTATTCATCACGATCGTCTGGCAGGCCCTCCGAACTCGGTGACGCTGGTGCGTCGGTTTCTATGCGATGGCGTTTGTGTATACCGTCTGCCGAGTCATCACGGCCCATGCGATCCGCGCCATCTTGTTCGCCAGCGCCACGGTCGTCAGGCGCGGGGGCTTCGTTAACAACAATTTCCTGACCCACTCGATGAGCGGCCCGTGCATCTTATGCCTGACATGCCTGAGGACGGCTGTCGCGCCGACGATCAGCAGCGTTCGCAGATATCGGTTCCCGGCCTTCGTGATCCTGCCGAGGCGCTCTTTTCCTCCAGACGAATTCGATCGTGGCGTCAGCCCGAGCCATGCGGCAAATTCTCGCCCCGACCTGAAGACTGACGCATCAGGCACCGTCGCCGCCAGTGCTGTGGCAGTGATGACGCCGACGCCCGGGATCGTCGCAAGCCTGCGGCCTGCTTCGCTCGTTCGTTGCCATTCGCGTATCTTGGCTTCAAGTGTCCTGACCTCGGCGGTCAGGGAGTCGATTTGCCTGGCCAAGGATACGACAATGTCAGTCACGAGCGGCGGAACGTCCAGCTCTGTCGGCTCGTGTGCGAGCACCCGCTCGACGAGCTCTGCCGTTCTTTCGATCCCGACCGGCGCCACGATGCCGATCTCGGTGAGATGGCCTCGTAAGGCGTTCACCAGCATGGTCCTCTGCCGGATGAGGAGAGCACGCGACTTGTGCACCATCAGGATCGACTGCTGCGACGCGGTTTTGATTGGAACGAACCGCATGGTCGGCCGGGTCACAGCCTCGCAGATCGCCTCGGCATCCACCATGTCGTTCTTCCCCCGCTTCACGTACGGCTTCACATAAGCCGGCGCCATCAGCTTGACCTCATGGCCCATGCCTGTCAGTTCGCGAGCCCAGTGATGCGCGGAGCCGCACGCCTCCATGCCGATCAGACTCGGCTCCAGCTTGGCAAAGAATGCAAGAAGGTGTGTGCGCCGGAGTTTCTGAGCGATCACGACACGACTGCTGTCATCAATGCCGTGAACCTGGAAGACATTCTTTGCAAGGTCGATTCCGATTGTCAGCCTGGACATCCCGTTTCCTTTCCAACGTTTGATTGGTCCCTGCCGATATTCTCGGCGGTAGTGGTGGGGGTGTCCACATCATCAAATGGGTTCTGGAACCGCGATTCGGATGAGGTTATGAAGGCGCTCTCCCGTCGTTTTAGTGCAGATAGCGACAATAGAATCGACCCTGAAGACGACACGGTTGATTCTCGTGTTAGTGTCAGGTCCGCCTTGACTCCTAAAGGAGCAGGTTTCTTCGTCAGTTACTCCACAAAGAATGAGCCTGAGGCCCGTGAAATCGTCAAGTATCTCGAACAGGCTGGATACTCGACTATAGCCCAATTCAAAGATTTCCCGGTCGGCTCAAACTTCGTCATTGAGATGCAGGAGGGCTTGGAGCGTGGGGCGAGGGCCATTGCACTGCTTTCACCTGAGTACGTGGCTTCGGACCATTGCCGCGCGGAATGGGCCGCGATTTATAATATGGACCCGATTGGTAAGGGCAGGAAACTTGTCCCGCTTTTGTTGAAACCAGCTCCGCTCAACAAGCTAGCACGCCAGATCGTTTATAAGTCACTCGTTGGTCTGAGCGCCGAAGAGCGGCGTGTTGCCGTTTTGGAGGCCATTGGCAGTGATCCTGCTTTGTGGTCACCAGAAAAGTTGCGTGGCCGACTGGCCGAAACATCGAGTCCAGATGTTGTACCTACTGCCGATGGAAAGCTGGATGCTGTTCCTAATGCGATTTATGACCGTGCGGTCTATGACGCGGATTTACCGGACTTGCCTGAAACTTTAAGAGCCCTTTGCTCAATCATTCAAGGTTCGTTACCTGATAACTGCCCGAGGACGATTGCGCCTTCTTTGATTGCTTATGGAGATCATCTGAGGGACAGAGGGGCAAAGCCCATTCTTGGCTTGCTTTCGGCAATCGCAGGCTCTTTGACGAAAGATGTTAAATCGGGCGAGTTCGGCATCTGGAGTGATGGATTGTCGGAATATTTTGACAATTTCTTCTCCTTTCATTCAAAATTCGTCACTCACTTCCCGAAGTCGCAAGTGCGTGAAGAGGTGATTGCTGCCAACGAGATCGACGAAGATCGTGCGAGCGGCAAGGATTTTGTGGAGCCGGTGCAAGAAGCCGCCAAGGCGCTTGGGGAACTGCATTTGATAGGAGGCACTACACCCGGTTTCGAACGTGTCGTGCAAGACAGTCTGCAAAGGGCTAAAGATATTGATTCATTGCCCAATAACCCCGATTCAGGTCTTGGTACGGACGTAACGCCAAAACGCCGATTTATTTTCACGCAGGTTGGTTTCTGGGAGCGTGTTGTTGCCTCCCTTAACAATATGTCCTCCCTTGCATCAACTGAGCAGGGTAAGGCCGCGATTGCTATTTTGACCGAGGCGATCAAAAAATTCCTTTCGTTTCTTCAGTGAACTTGATGATGGTAGATAATCTGTGGAGTGAAGATAAAGCCGTTGCCGAGGTCCACTCGAAATCATTCCATCACCTCCAGGGCTTGCTCAAGGGCGAAACCAACGGTCGCGTTCTCTCCATCGAAGAGATCAACGAAGCCATCATTGACGGTTGCCTTGCGGCCAATCACCCCAATCTCCCCCGCACCACCCGCATAAACACCCTCGCTCCAACCTCAATCAACGCATCAGGAAAGTCATAATCCGGGTTGTGCAGGGCCGGGTGTGTCTCGCCCGCGCCGAGGAAGAACATGGCGGCGGGGGAGGTGGTGCGGAAGCGGCCGAAGTCTTCGGAGGCGCGCATCGGCAGGGCGCGGGCGTCGTGGGTTATGCCTTCGGCATCGAGGGCGGTGGTGAGGGCGGTGACGGCTTCGGGAGCGTTTTCGCAATGCAGGAAGATGTCGTGATAGGTGAGGGTCAGGCCAAGGCCGTGTTGCTCTGCGGTGGACTGGGCGAGGGCTTCGGCTTGGCTGCAAAGCGCGTCCATGCCCTCATCGGTCAGGGTTCTCAGCGTCACCCAGATTTCGCCGTCGCCGGGCGCGATGCCGAAGGCGGGTTCGCCGAGTGTTGCGTGGGTCACGGTGGCGAGGCGGAAGTCGGTGGCCGGTGGGGCGCTGTGGGAGAGGGCGGTCAAGGCTGGCATCAGGCTGCTGATCGCCTGCATTGGCGACAGGCCGGTTTCGGGCTGCGAGGCATGGGCAGTCTTGCCGGTGAGCGTGATTTTTAGCCCACGTGAGGCGCAGTTGACCGGGCCTGCCTTCAGCGCCACATGGCCGAGCGGAATGCCCGGCAGATTGTGCAGGGAAAAGGCCAGATCCGGCGCAATCTCAGCAAAGCGCGGATCGGCCAGCACCGCAGCGGCACCGGCGCCATTTTCCTCGGCAGGCTGAAACAGCAGCACAACGCGGCCTGTGGCAGGCGGCTGGCGCGACAGGCCAAGCGCCAGCGCCAGCAGAATGGTGGAATGGCCGTCATGGCCGCAGAGATGGCCTTTCCCCGGAATTGTCGAGGAATAGGTCAGGCCGGTTTTTTCCGTAATCGGCAGCGCGTCGAGTTCTGAGCGAAACAGCAGGGTCGGGCCGGGTGCCGCACCCGAAAACACCGCCGCCACACCATGGCCGCCAAGCCCGGTCAGGATGCGATCCGGGTGGAGTGGCGTCAATGTCTCAACGATCCGCCGGGCTGTCTCCGGAGACTTCTGGATAGCGATGAAGCTCGTGGCGGATGGCGGTGAGAGCGTGCAGATCGGTAGGGCTGAGGAACATGGTGGCTCCGCAATGGCGTGGCTGACATGTGTCTGTTAGCACGCCCTTGTGTCGGTCTGAAAGTATTGTGTCGGGCTGAAAGTGTCGAAACGCGGCTTGCGGGTTTGCGGCGGGCATCAGCCCCGTGTATGGATCGGGCAATGCAGGAAAAGCCGCAACCGATGCATAAACGCTTTGTCTGGGGCATCGCCGCCTCGGTGCTGCTGCATGGCCTTTTGGTTCTGGCATTCCTGGCCCATTGGCCCACCCCGGCGCCGGATGCACCCAAGGAAGAGGTCGTGTCGGTTTCCATTGAGCCGCCACCAGAGGAAAAGCCGCAACCCGAGAAAACCAAGCCGGAAAAGCAATTGCAGCTGGAGTTGAAGCCGGAGGCAAAGCCCAAGGAAGCCCCGGCACCTGCCGAAGCTGCACCCAAAGCCCCCGCACCCAAAGCTGAAGAGAAGAAGCCAGAGGAAAAGCAGGAAGCCAAGCCGCCTGCACCCGCACCACCGCAGGCGGCAAAGCCTGCCGAGGATAAGCCCCAGGCCTTCGAATCCGCGCCGAAGGACGAGGAAGCCCCGAAGGAGGATGTGCCCCCCGTGCCACCGCCTGCCGAGGAGCCGGCAGCACAAACCCAGTCACCTCCTTCCGCTGCCCCAAAAGCCGGGCCGGACAAGTCTGCCGCAGGCGATCCGCAAAAACCCGATCCGCCACAGCCGCCCGCCCTGCCAAAGGATGTGGCCCCGCCGGATGCCGGGCTGGCCGGACAATTGCCAGCGCCGGACAAGGTGGAAAAACCGGGCGGCGGGCTGGTGACGGAGCAACGCTTTGCACTGGACGAAGAGAGCGCCGCGCAGCCTCAGCCGAAGCGCGAGGCCTTGCCTTCGCCTGCATCGGCGGACAAGAAAGCCGGGCCTGTTGCCGCGTTGAAGCCTGCCAAGCGGATCTATTCCAAGGCAACGCTGTCCGATCCGCGTGTGCGCCAAGCGCTCGGCACACTGCCCCCGGAACGCCGGATCGTGCAGATGTGCAGCATTGAAATGCTGGAACAGATCCGCCGCGCCGTTCCCGGTGCCGTGCCGGATGTGATTACGGGATCGCCGACAACGCGACAGACCATTACCGCACGGTTGATGGATGTTTCGGGTGCTGCCTTCCGCAGTCGGGGGCAATGGTATGATATCGGCTATCATTGCGAAACGGATGCCAAGACCTTGGCGATCACCAGTTTCAGCTTTTCGCTCGGGGCCGCCGTGCCGAAAAGCCAGTGGCAGGCGCGGCGTTTTCCGGTGAATTGACGCTTACGAATGCCGGAGCAGCCCGATGGCGATCCAGGCCATGACCAAGGCAATGATCGCATCCAGAACCCGCCAGGAGGCGGGGCGCGCAAATACCGGCACAAGCAACCGTGCGCCATAGCCGAGCGAGAAGAAAAACAGGAAGGATGCTGAAACCGCGCCAAGGCCAAAGGCCGTCTTGTGATCCGCAAAGCGGCTGGAAATCGAGCCGATCAGCAGCACCGTATCCAGATAGACATGCGGATTGAGAAAGGTGAGGGCGAGGCATGTGGCAAGGCTGGCGGTGAGCGTGCTGGGCTTGGCCTCACCGGGCGTAAGGCCACTTTCAGTTTTCAGCGCGGCCAGGGCATGCCGGGCGCTGTAGGCCAGAAGAAACGCCGCGCCACCATAGCGCAGCACCGGCTCAAAAGCGGGCAGAAGGGCGGTTACCGTCGCCAGCGCGCCAATGCCAAGCGAGATCAGCAAGGCGTCGGCGGTGGCGCAGGTCAGGCAGAGGATAAAGACATGCTCGCGCCGCAAGCCCTGACGCAGCAGGAAGGCGTTTTGTGCCCCAATGGCGACAATCAGGCTCAGGCCAAGAAACAGGCCGGAAAAATAGGCGTTTTGCATAGAGGGCTCCAGGTTGTGGCCCTTTGACTAATGCAAATGACTTCATTAGAAAAATTAACAAATATAACCAGGCATAAGAAATTCTAATGATGTTCGATGGTGAACATTTATCGGCGCTGGTGGCTGTGCTGCGCAGCGGCAGTTTTGAAAAAGCAGCCCGTCAGTTGGGGGTAACGCAATCGGCGATCTCGCAGCGTATCAAGCTGCTGGAGGAGCGATCTGGCACGGCGCTGATCATTCGCGGCCAGCCCTGCTTGCCAACTTTGGCGGGCGCGCGGCTGTGCCGTCATGCCGAGGAAGTCGCCCTGCTGGAACGCCAGGTGATCGGTGATCTCGGACTTGCGCAGGCGGCGCAGGTGACGGTGCGGCTGGCAATCAACGCCGATAGTCTGGCGACCTGGTTCGTGCCGGCCATGGCCGCGGTGGAGGGCCTATTGTTCGATCTCGTGCTTGACGATCAGGACCACAGCGCCGATTGGTTGCGGCGCGGTGAGGTGCGGGCGGCGGTGACCTCGCTTGCCGAGCCCGTCCAGGGCTGCGATTGCCGACCGCTTGGTCTGCTGACCTACCGCGCCACGGCCAGCCCGGATTTCGTGGCGCGTTGGTTTGCGCAAGGGGTGACCGCTGAGGCTCTGGCCGTCGCCCCCTGTCTTACCTTCAATGCCAAGGATGGATTGCAAACCGCTTGGATGGAGCAGGTGGCCGGATGCCGTCTGTCGCCGCCTTGCCATTGGCTGCCCTCCAGTCAGGCTTTTATCGACGCTGCGTGCCTGGGACTGGGCTGGGGCATGAACCCGGCGGTCGCGGTGGCGCCCTTGATTGCCGAGGGCGCGCTGGTGGATCTGATGCCGGATCAACCGCTTGCCGTGCCGCTTTATTGGCACTGGAGCAGGGCGCTTGGCCGGGCACTCGATCCGTTGACAACAAGCGTTCTTGCCGCAGCACGCCAACGCTTGCAGCCCATGGCGCAGAAGCCTGCATCCAAGCGGTAAGACTGCATTCACCACAAAGTATATTGGGATCTTAGGGACGGAGGCCATCCGTCTTGTTGTTAAGCTTTTCCTCATATTGTTGCCTCGCGTCGATAGCTGGGAGGTTGGGGTAGGACATGAAGGGGATTGTTTTTACGGAAATGCTCGAATTCGTCGCCGCGACCTGGAATGAAGACATGGCCGACGACATTATCGAAGCCTCTATCCTTGCCAATGGGCTTGCCAGTGGCGGTGCCTATACCAGCGTTGGCACCTATGACCATCGTGAAATGGTGTCGCTGCTGGCTGCGCTGTCGCAGCGCTCCGGGCTTGATGTCGATGCATTGATGCAGGGGTTCGGACTGCACCTTGCGGGACGTTTCGCCGTGTTGTTTCCAGGCTTTTTTGACCGTAGCGCCGGTCTCTTCGGCTTTCTCGCCAGCATTGACGCCCATATTCATGTCGAGGTGAAGAAGTTCTATCCCGATGCGGAATTGCCTTCTTTTGAAATTCTCAGCCAGGACGGTACGTCCCTGTCCATGCTCTATCGGTCCGGGCGGAACATGGAGGCCCTGGCGGAAGGCCTGATTCAGGGCGCTGCCCGGCATTTTGGCCGCACCGTTACGATTGAACGCAGCCCGCGCGACGATGGGGCAACTTTGTTTGTGATCGTCGAGAGCGCATCGTGATGGTAAACCAGCCACGTGAGGTTTCCGATCCTGAGAGGATCGACCGGCTGACCCGCCGCCTGGAGCGCGAGCGCGAGGCCCGACGCCAAGCCGAGACATTGCTGGAAGCGCGTGCGCGTGAGCTTTATATGGCCAATTGCCAATTGGCCCGTCAGGCGGAAGATCTCGAACAGCGGGTCATGCAGCGCACAGCGGAACTGGTGCAGGAGCGCGAACGCGCCATGGCGCTGGCCCAGCAGGACCAATTGACCGGGCTTGCCAATCGCCGCAGCTTTACCGCGGTTTTGACAGACGCTTGCCAAAAGAGCCGCCTTCGAGGCGATCGTATCACCGTCGTTCTTGTTGATATGGACAGGTTCAAGCTGATTAACGACGCTTATGGTCATGAAGCGGGGGATGCGGTGCTGCGGGAATTTGCCCGCCGGCTGATGGTTGCGGCTGGACCTGGAACGGTGGCGCGGCTGGGGGGCGATGAATTTGCATTGATTCTCGACCACCTGCCGGATGTGACGGCCGATCATGCCTTTGTCTCGAGCTTTCGCGCCAGCCTGCAGGAGCCGGTTCTCTTTAATGGCAAGCGGTTGGAGGTCTCGGCGTCTATCGGATATGCGAGCCTGCCGGATCACGCCGCATCGTCCACCGAATTGCTGCGGCATGCCGATATGGCGCTTTACGTTTCCAAGAAAGCCGGGCTGTCACTGGCGACCGGTTTCGACGACGATCTCTGGGCCGAGGCCAATGAGCGCCGCTTGCTGGAACTGGAACTGGTGCTGGCCATGGACCGCCATGAAATCATGCCCTGGTACCAGCCGATCGTCGATGGAGCCAGCCGGCGGATATTGGGGGTGGAGGTGCTGGCACGCTGGCATCATCCCTATCGCGGTCTCGTGCTGCCGGGCGTCTTCCTGCCGCTGGCCGAAGAGCGCAATCTTCTGGATCGGTTGTTTGCCCAGGTCGCCCGCGCGGCCTGTGCGCAAACAGCGCCGCTGGTCAAGGCTGGCAAGCTCAACTACGTGTCGGTCAATATTTCCCCAAGTCAGTTCAAGTCCGGTAATCTAGCGATGGTCATCGCCTCCATCCTGGAGCAAACCGGTTTTCCCGCCACCGCGCTGGTGGTGGAGATTACCGAGGACCTGATCATGTCGGACCTGCTGCGGGCCGGGCGTGAGCTTGCAGAACTTTCGCGGCTCGGTGTGCGGGTTGCGCTTGATGATTTCGGCACCGGCTATTCGAATATTTCCTCCCTCAGCAGCCTGCCGATCCAGTGGTTGAAGCTGGATCGCAGCCTGATCGGCCGGGTGGGGGATGACCGGGTTGGGCAGGTTATCGTTCAGGCCGTGCTGCAAATGGCCCAGGCGCTCGGCATCGATGTGGTGGCGGAAGGGATTGAAACGGAGGTTCAGGCGCGCTGGCTTGTGGATGCCGGATGCCGCAAGCATCAGGGTTTTCTCTATGGCCGCCCGGCACCCCTGGAAGACTTGCCGTGTTTCTCGCAACCGGAACGCCCAAGCCTTGCAACTGGAAGCAGCCCTTGACGCTTGCATTCTATTGGCCATTTCCTTGAAGACGAAGGAGCGCAATTCAAGGAGCATGCCATGCCGCAAACCAGCCTGTCGATTTCCACCCGTGGCCAGGGTCTGTATGAATTTACCGATCAGGCCGATGATTTTGTCAGGCATGCGGGGGCCCAGGAAGGCCTGTTGACTGTTTTCGTGCGCCATACGTCCTGCTCGCTGATTATCCAGGAAAATGCCGATCCGGATGTGAAGCGCGATCTAAAGGTGTTTTTTCAGCGCCTGGTCCCGCCATGCACCGATCCGTCCATGGCATGGATCACCCATCGTCAGGAAGGGCCGGATGATATGCCGGCCCATATAAAATCGGCGCTGACGCAGGTATCGATTGGTATTCCGGTGGCCAATGGGCGGCTTTTACTTGGAACCTGGCAGGGTATTTACCTGTTCGAACATCGCGACCAACCCCATATGCGCCAGGTAGTAATGCATCTAAGCTCTTGAACCACAAGCTGAAACTAATGAACCGAGACTGAATGGACGCTTCTGATGGCGTTCAGTATTGCGGCGTTAATCTCTCAGTCAATCGCTTACGGAAACGGGCTGTCCGACGCGAGATCTTGGTTGGCTTTTCTGCATCTGAGTTTTTTGCAGATTAATCAAACCCATGATTAGACAAGGTTTTCGGGGCGGTAAGCCGGTTTTTCAAAGAGAAACCCATGCCGTCCTTCGAGGAGAAAAACGATGCGAAGCATTTTTGCGAAAACAGCTCTGGCTGGACTGGCCTTGATCGGCGCGGTGGTTGCCACGGTTGGCCCGGCCGCGGCCCAGCCGGATGTGCGCCTGGGCGTCTATATCGGCGGCGATGCGCCGCAATTGGTACAGGCCTGGGGCGATGACGGTTATCGCCGTCCACCACCGCCACCGCCGCCGTGGGGTGGTCCGCCACCTCCGCCTCCGCCCCCACGGCGTTGGGATGGTCCCGATCCGCGTTACGGTGGCGTGTGTTCGCCCGGTGATGCGATCCGTCAGGCCCGCCGCGATGGCTTGCGCCGGCCGAATATAGAGCGTGTCACGCCGCGCCGCGTGATTGTCGGTGGGATCCGCTACGGCGAATATGATCGGGTCGTTCTCGCAAACCGCCCCGGCTGCCCCTTCGCGGACTGAAGCCGGTCTTGAATTGAAGAATGTTGTTAAATGATTGACGGCGCGCGTCCCGACAGGACGCGCGCTGTTTTACGTTGCTCCGCTGAACGCGCATTTGTAATCGCGCTGGACTTATTGTTCTATTCGTCTGACTATGGGGACGGATCAGATCAAAAGGCACCGACCTATCGATATAAGGGGCCATTGCGACGTTATAGACTGTGTCGCTTGGTCTGGCCGAAGCATTTCAGAGCCTACTGCATCATTTGTGTTTTTATAAACCCGGCACAGGATGCGCGTAACATTCACATCAATATTTATATTTAGTCATTTTTAAAATTCGTTGCTGGAGATATGTCTCAATGGACAGAATTTCTTCTGAAAACACCACAGATTCCGTTTCCGAAATAACCGATATCACTGTCAGCGCGCTTCACGCGCTTGCCTATCCAATCGACACCCATCTGGATTCGCTATTTCTATCGCGACTGGCCGGATATGATTTCTGGAAGGGAGACTGGAAGGCGCATCGGCGCTCCCTCGTGGTGTGGTTGATCCGAAAAACCTCGCCCAGAGGACGCAACAGGCCGTTGTCCGAACATGTCAGCGGTCCGGATTTTCTGGAAGGCGGTTATGGTGGGGCTTGTTTCAGTGCCCATGCCTTGTGGGAAAACCTTATCCCGGCACCCTTCCTCGACCCCTGGAAAAACTGGGTGGATCATCAACGCTATGTGGAAGCGGTTATCAGGCAGAGCAAGGGCCGGATGCGGCTGGCGCGCAATGCAAGCGAGGTCCGCGCCGCCAAGGCTGAGGGGGCGCGATGCGCGATTCTGTCCATGGAAGGCGCGCATATGCTGGGGCCGGGCGGGCCGAAAAGCCAGGCCCTGCGGCTGGACAGGTTGGGCGAGATTGCCAGGGCCGGTGCCGCCTATCTGACACTCAACCATTTCAGCCATACCGATATCTCCGCGGCTGGTTATGCGCCGGTCAATCCATGGCGCAAGATCGAGGGCGGCGGTCTGTCTGCCTTCGGCAGGCAGGTGGTGGAGCGCTGCATCGATGTCGGACTGCTGGTGGACGTCACTCATACATCGACGCAGGGCATTCTGGATACTTGCGAGATCTGTCTCCGCCGCAACGTCCCGGTCTTTGCCTCGCATGGCGCATCGCGCACGGTCACACGAGGCGGGGAGGAGAGGCTGTCGCGCCATCTGGACCGGGCGTTGAGTGATGAGGCCATCCGCGCCATTGTCCGGACAGGCGGCTGTATCAGCATTATCCTGGCGCCATATTTCCTTCAGAACCGCTATCTTGCCGATGGCAAGCCGGACATGGACGCCGACATTGCCTTCGTGATCGCCTATTACGAAGCGTTTGCGCAGCTTATTGCCAGTATGAACATTGTCGAGGACCCCTGGAAGCATCTCTCGTTTGGCAGCGATTTCGACGGGGGCATTTCCAGCCTGCCAACAGGTATGCAAAGCGGCGCCGATCTTCCGAAGCTCACCGAAGCCATGGTCGCCGCCGGTTGGCCGACGCAGCGGATCATCGATGTCTATAGCGGCAATTTCCTGCGCGTCTGGGAGCAGGTCCGGCCCTGAGGCCTTCAGTCTTCGCGGCAACAATACAGCGCCGTGCGTTTTATAAAATGCACAAAGGACGTTGTAACACTATGCAGTAGGACAACGCCGCTCGCCAGATTTGGCGGGCGGCGTTGTCATCACACACGACAGCGCCGTGGTGTCAGGTCTCTATGCCGGACCATAGGCGCGTGTCGGGAAGGAGAGGCGCGTGCCTGTTCCACTTGGTGAGCTTTTCCCGGTAGCGCCGTCGATAGGTTTGATCGTCCTCGAAATCGATATTCTCCAGGGCGAATTCAACACCGATCTCGTAATAGGCCTCCATATTGAGCAGTTCGGGCTTGGGTGTTTCGCCCCGTTCGCATTCACCTTGCATCTGCCAGAACAAGTGTTCGAGCCGACGGGCGAGGCCGGGCATGTCACGCAGGGCGCTGGTTTCGAACTGTCGGCTCAAGCTTTCCTTGATGGCTACAAGGCTCTGACGGTCCTGGGCGAAGGCGATTGCGCGCCGAACATAGTCATCCGGAGATTGGCAGATCAGCTCCGGCGCACCGGCAGATGCCACGACGCTGGCGCAGAAGCGCGATGCGAAGCTCTTGCCGGGGAAAGTCAGGACCGGCAGGCCCATGTTGATGGCGTCGGCGGCGGTGGAATGCGCACCGTAAGGGAAGGTATCGAGAAACAGATCAGCAACAGCGATGCGGGCAAGATGTTGCGCATTGCCCGCCTTGGCCGCAAACAGCAGCCGAGCCGAATCGACGCCGCATCGGGTTGCCGTATCGCGCAGGCGCTGATTGACCTCTTCGTTGCCGGACAGCAGCCAGAGCACGCTGCCGGGCGTTGCCTGCAGGATGGTCATCCAGCGGGTGAAGCCGCTTTGCGTAATTTTCTGCATGCCGTTGAAGCAGGCAAAGACGAAGGCGTCTTCGGGCAGGCCCACTTCGCTGCGTGTCGGGCGCGGCGCCACTTTCCGCTTGCGATCGACCGGCTGGTTGCAGGCGATCCGAAGCACCTTCTCGGAATAATAGATCTCGTGTTCAGGCGGTACGATAAGATTGTCAGCAATCATATATTGATGGAAAGGGCTCGCCATGGAGCCGGGATAGCCGCAGAAATTGACGATAACCGGGGCAGGCCGATAGGCGAAAATCCGGGTTCTCGCATGCTTCGTATAACCGTTGACGTCGATCAGCACGTCGATTTCATCGGCTGCGATCAGCCGGGCAGCATCGACATCGCTCAGCGCAAAAATATCGCGCCAGCCATCGACCGCCTGTTTGATGCGTTGCTGGGTTTCATCGGTTTCTATCGGTTCTCCGCAATAATAGGCGAACACTTCGATACTGGTCTTGTCATGTAATTCCAGCACTTCGCGCAGCGCAAAGCCGACCGCATGGTCGCGCAGGTCCGACGACAGGTAACCGACACGTAACCGCTGGCCGGTTCCGGTCTTCTGGCGTGGCAGTTGGGGCGGTACGGCGCTCAGATCCGGACGGCCGATCATTGTTTTGTTGCAGCGATAGGCTTTGGCCAGATGGAACAGCGGATCGTCTGAATAGCAGGAGATCGTCAAGGGCGACACTGCATCCAGCAACTGGCGCATCGTGACATGGGGAGATTCTTGAAGGACCGGCCATTTGCACTGACGCAACCGTATGGCG
Organism: Agrobacterium vitis; assembly: GCF_037039395.1. Taxonomy (NCBI): domain Bacteria; kingdom Pseudomonadati; phylum Pseudomonadota; class Alphaproteobacteria; order Hyphomicrobiales; family Rhizobiaceae; genus Gillisella; species Gillisella vitis. The sequence continues at coordinate 3,083,668 of NZ_CP146242.1, forward strand.
GACCAATGCTGACCGGCTTCAGTCTTGTCGGGCCGCAGCTCGATTGCTTTCCACAGAGAGGCTTCAGCCTCTTCCATCAGACCGGCGTTTTCCAGCACGCGACCGATATGTTCCAGCACCATGATGCGATTGGCAAGCCGGTCAGGCGAAACATCCGCAGTCATTTCGGCATAGCTGCGCCATTGTTGCAGGGCATCGTTGAGCAGCCCGCTGTCTTCCAGAGACCTGCCCAGATTGACATGGGCGGCGCCGAATTGCGGGTCAATCTTCAGGCAGGCGCGCAGAGCATTGATTGCCCCAGCCATATCGCCAAGCTGCCTCAAGGTGACGGAATAGTTGAAATAGACCATATGCACCAGCGGATGGGCGCTGTTATAGGCGATCCAGACCTTGTAAAGCTCCATGGCCTGATCGACGCGACCTGCCCTGGCGCATTGCTCGGCGACTTCGAACAACTTTGTCAGCGAGAGCTGTTGGGTGCGTGCCTGCTCTACGAAGTCGGCAGAAGGTGCAGCGATAGTCGATGTTACAATGCCAGTGTCCATATCCACCCCAGGAACAGTCGGCCACAAGGCCGGGTAACGACAGCAGGCATATGCCGATGGGCATCAGGCCTGACGCATAACACTTTTCCACGGTAAACGGGACCGCGATGTCATGCCTTGCCTTGGTAGCGGCATTAGCTTGCATCGGGCTTGACGAAGGATTGATGGCAAGAACACTGGCAAAACATCGCATCTGGGCAGAATGGAAGCCTGAAAAAGTAAATGCGGCGCCTGGAGGAGGCGCCGCATCTGGTCTTGCTGTCGAGGGCTTTACAAGCGCGGCCAGAGCAGCGCCGATAAGCAGTTAGATGCTTTGATAGGCAAGGATGATGGCTTCAACCTGCGACGAGCTGAAAGCCTGGACCTGCGTGGTGGTCAGCGACTGCAGCTGCGTGCTGGTCAGGGCGCCGATATCGTCAGTTGTCAGGCCGCCGATTGACTTGACGCTGATCGCGGCAATATCGCCGGTGGAGAAGGTAACGATATCGGCGGTTTCCAGCGCAGAGATCTGCTTGGAGCTGAGGTTGGCCACCTGGCTGGTTGTCAGAGCTTCCGCTTGAGCAGTCGTCAGAGCCGCAACCTGGCTGGTGGACAGGCCGCCGATTGACTTGGTGGAGATCGACGCGACCTGGTCCGTTGACAGGCCAGCTACGGCATCGGTGGTGAGGACGCCAACCTGGGCTGAAGACAGGGTTGCCACCTGGGTTGTTGACAAGGCAACGACCTGGTCGGAGGACAGGGCCTTGACCTGTGTGGTGGACAATGCGGCGATCTGTGCCGTTGTCAGGGCGGCTCCATCCGCGGTTTCCAGCGCAGCTATCTGGGTTGTGGTCAGGCCGCTGATGGACTTGGCGCTGATTGCAGCAACCTGCGTGCTGGAAAGGGTAGCAATGGCGTCGGTGGACAGGGCGGCGATTTGCTTTGCGCCGAGGGTAGCAACCTGGCCGGACGACAGCGCGCTGACCTGGTCGGTGGACAAGGACGCGATCTGCGTGGTGGTCAGGCCGACAATGGTCTTGGTGCTGATGGCGGCGAGATCGGTGCTGTCGAGCGTTGCGACATCAGCCGTGTCGAGGCTGCCGAGCTGAGCCGAAGAGAAGCCGGAAATCTGCGTGGACGACAAGGCCGAGACCTGGTCGGAAGACAGGGCTTTGACCTGAGCGGTGGACAATGCGGCGATCTGTGTCGACGTCAGGGCGGCTCCATCCGCGGTTTCCAGCGCAGCTATCTGGGTTGTGGTCAGGCCGCTGATGGACTTGGCGCTGATTGCAGCAACCTGGGTGCTGGAAAGTGCAGCAATTCCGTCGGTGGTCAGGCCAGCAAGCTGCTTGGCGCTAAGAGTAGAGATCTGACCGGTTGACAGCTGCGTGACCTGGTCCGTGGTCAAGGCGCTAAGCTGCGTCGAGGTCAGGCCGGAGACCGCTTTGGTGCTGATTGCCTGGATCTGGTCGGACGTCATCACCGCGATATCATCGGTGCCGAGTGCAGCGATTTGCGTCGCGGACAGAACTGAAACTTGCGACGACAACAGATTGGCTGTTTGAGTCGTGCCGAAATTGCCGATCTGGGAGGCTGTCAATGCGGCCACAGCCTTGGTGCTCAAAGCGGCTTCCTGACCCGAGCTCAACGCGGTCAGCTGGCTGAGCGTCAGGCCAACGACGCCAGTAGCGGAAATGGCGCCCATCTGGTTTGTGTCCAGCACAGCCAGGTCTACCGTTTCGATTGCTGCGATCTGCTTGGAAGACAATGCCGCCACCTGAGTGGTCGACAGTGCAGCTGCATCTTCCGTATTCAGGGATGCGATCGCTGTGGTGGACAGCGCCTTGATTTGCGTAATGGATAACGACGAAACAATAGAAGTCATTGAGATGTGCCCCTTGGGTTAACGGAATGCCAACATCACCCTCCCACCATGGATTCTATCGGGTCACGACATGTCGTACCGTCGAATCAAATCGCATCAGAAGAGAAAATGCTACTCAGGACATGGCTCGGATGAGCCGGCACGTTAGGAGCGCATCATGCATAAGAGCTCACAAAAGCTCTGATCCTACGTCAATTGACGATAACGTGTTGCAAAGGTGCATGTCGTTTCGCCAAAATTTGCCTTTAACATAGTCCATCTCCGTTCTGCACGAGAGATTGACCTATGCAATCATATGTACCCGAAGAATTACTAATTTTCATTTAATGAGGGATTTTAGAGTGAGGATGCAACTTCTGTTGCTAGCAACGTTATTTGTTCCCTGATGTCTCTCTCGGTGCAATTCTCAAAAAACATTGCACTTATTGAATGTGTTTCTCGGAAATCGATTCTTGATAATAACAAATTCCAGAAATCCGCGTTATCTGGTGGAGATGTAGATCGCGGCGTATGCGGCGTCCACGCCCCATTGATTTTTCAGTTGCAGCGGCTTGATAGTTTTGCCTGGGGGCCGGATGTGAGCTCACCGATGAGTATCTGACGAGCTCATTGTGAGGCCTTGATGCGGGTGGCATAGGCCCAAGGCATCAGGGCATCGATGTCTTTCACGAGGTGGCCGTTTGCGAGGCGGGTGAAGAGGTCGCAAAGATAGGCGTAAGGTTCAACGCCGTTCATTTTGCAAGTGCCGATAAGACTGGCAAACCGAGCCCAATTGCGGCCCCCTTCATCGTGCCCCGCAAAGAGCGCATTGCGGCGGTTCATGGCCGGGCGGCGGATCGCGTTTTCCACCAGGTTGGAGTCGATATCGACATGGCCATCGTCCAGGAACAGCCGGAATCCGTCCTGTCGCGTCAGCATATAGGCCAGGGCTTTTCCGAGGTCAGATTTGCGTGAGACGCGCGCGGCCTGGGCTGCCAGCCAGGTGAAGAACTCCTCCACCAGCGGGAGGGACAGGTCCTGTCGAACTGCCCGGCGATGTTCGGGGTCTGAGCCTCGGATACTGTCTTCGATCTTGTAGAGCGCGGCGATCCGCACCAACGCCTCGTCGACGATGGGCGATCCGCTCTTTGGCGTGGCCTTGATCAGCTTTCTGCGCCCGTGTGCCCAACAGAAAGCCAACTTCAGCGGAGCGCCGCCGATACGATCGGACGTAGCGAGATGAGAGTAACCGCCGTAGGCATCCACTTGGATTGTGCCGTTGAACCCGTCAAGGATCTCAGCGGCATATTCTCCTTTACGCCCGGGCCGATAATGGAACACCACACCTGACGGAGCAGAACCATTCCAGCCGCGGTCGTCACGCAGCACGGCCCAGAGATAGCCGGTCTTTGTCTTGCCTCGCCCAGGATCCAGCACCGGGGCGGTCGTTTCGTCGACATAGAGGCGCGTGCTTTCCCACAGCAGCCGTTTGGCCATGTGGTCGACCACCGGTGCGATTTCGCTACCCGTGCGCCCCATCCAATCGGCCAGCACCGTGCGGTCGATTGGCACGCCGTGTCGCGCCATGACCTCGGCCTGACGGTTGAGGGGCATGTGTTCGGAATGCTTGGAGACGGCAATCTCCGCCAGAAGGGCCTCCGTCGGCCAGCTCCCTTCCAGAAGATGCGCCGGCGCTCTGGCCTGGACGACGCCGGTTCGACCCTTGGGGCATGCGTATTTCGGGCGGATCGTGACGATCACCTCGTAGCGCGCCGGGATCCGGTCGAGCCGTTCCGTCCGGTCCTCGCCGATCCGGACCATGTTGCCGCAACCGCAGGGACAAACGATGCTATCGGGCTCGATCACGCGCTCGACCCGCGGCAGGTGTTCGGGCAGTGCACGGGCCTTGCGCTCCTTGCGAGAAACGGCCTTGTCCGGATCGCCAACCTCTCCAGAATTGCCAGCCTTTTCGGGATCATCTGCGCTGGCTTCGATCTTCTTCTCGACGGCGGCGATCCGCGCCTGTGTTTCGGCAATCGCCGTTTCAAGGTCTTCCAGTGCCAGTTCCATCTGCGCCGGATCGAGCTTTTCCGATTTTGGCCCGAACTTCGTGCGCCTGTAGTCGTGAACCTGCCCCTCAAGCTTCTCGATCAGTTCCTTCAGCTCAGTGATGAACGCGTCCTTTTCGGCAACGACCGCCTGCTCATGCTGGCGTGCCGCACGCTCGACCGACAGTTCGAACTGCATCGCCGCAAAGGCTTTGACTACCTCTGGCGGAAGGTCCGGAAACAGGCTGAGATCAATAGGTTGCGACATGCCGCTTTATAGCAAAGCAGCTCAAAAAATCCAAATAAAACAATAGAAAGACGGCCGAACAATCATCCTGCCGCCGACGGCGCGGTCACCCGTTGCGCCATCACCCGCCGCCAGTCAAGACCTTCGAACAAAGCCTCATATTGACCCCTGGAAAGACGCATCGTCCCATCCTGAACCTTGGGCCAGGCAAAGCTTCCATGTTCAAGAATTTTGTAAGTTAGCACCATTCCTGTGCCATCCCACACCAGGATCTTCAGACGATCCCCGCGCTTCGACCGGAAGATCACCGTCACCCCGGAATGCGGGTCCAGCTTCAACTCGGTCTGCACCATCAAAGCCAGCGCCTGATGCCCACAGCGGAAGTCAACCGGACGGGTTGCGATCAGGATCGGCAGTCGTTGGCCCGCGACGATCATGACGCTCCTCGCACAGCGTGAACCAGAGCGGCGACCCGTTCAACGGGCACATTATTAGGAACCCGCATCACAACGTCTGAGCCAATCTCCAACGTCAAAACCTGCACACTCGGCCCGTCGGAGGCCAGCTTCGGCAGCGGCAAACGATTGACAGGCTCAGGCGGCTCCGCAGCGATTGCCAGAGGAACAAATGACGGCTCGACACCATCGTGCTCCGACGGCGTCGTTGCCGCCGCAAACGGCAGCACCAGAATGCCGTCACGCACTTGACGTCGCCAATCGGAAAGCTGGTTTGCTATAACGCCGTGACGGCGCGCGACATCCACAACACGAACACCAGGCTCAAAGCTTTCCGCCACGATCCGCGCCTTCACATCATCCGGCCAACGCCGGTTACCGCGGCGCGGCTCGACAACTTCGTAGCGACCAACAAATCCATCATCTGCCATGCAAATCTCCAGATAAAACTGGAAACCTTCTCGCATACGCAGCAAGCCTCAAAATACACCCAATCCAATGGGGCGGAGACCGCGCTTACATCGCGGCCTTCTTATCGCAAACACAATCATTTACCATTCACGTTGAACAGCAATGGGGAATCGGGGTTGATGAAAGAAATTGCAATTGTCGGCGCAGGGCTCTCAGGGGCCGTCATCGCTCGCGAACTCGCCGCAGCGGGACACAAGGTTTCCGTATTCGAGGCGCGCGACCATATCGCTGGCAATTGCCACACGGCACGAGACCCGGAAACCGGCGTCATGGTGCATGTCTACGGGCCACATATCTTTCACACCGACAATGAGACCGTGTGGAACTACATTACCGGGTTCGACACATTTCAACCCTATACCAACCGGGTGAAGGCCATAACCGAAGGTCAGGTCTTCTCGCTGCCAATCAACCTTCACACGATCAACCAATATTTTGGCAAGACCTTTAACCCAGCGCAGGCCCGCGCCTTTATCGAATCAAAGGGCCTGAAAATGGATCAGGAGCCGCAATCCTTTGAAGAGCAGGCGCTGAAATTTATCGGCAAGGAGCTCTATGAAGCCTTCTTCAAGGGCTACACGATCAAGCAGTGGGGTGTGCAACCGGACCAGTTGCCGGCCAGTATTTTGAAACGGCTTCCAGTCCGGTTCAATTATGACGATAACTATTTCAATCATCGTTTCCAGGGCATGCCCAAGCACGGGTATACGCAGATCGTTGAGCGGATACTGGATATTGAGGGCGTTGAGGTTCACCTGAACAGGCCCTTTTCGCCAGCGGAAAAAGATGATTTCGACCATGTCTTCTATAGCGGTCCGCTGGATGCCTGGTTCGACTATCGCGAAGGCAGGCTTCCTTATCGCACGCTGGATTTCGAAATCTTGCGGGGGGAGGGCGATTTTCAGGGAAATGCCGTGGTTAATTATTGTGGGTCTGACGTGCCTTATACCCGGATTACCGAGCACAAGCATTTCTCGCCCTGGGAAACGCATGAGAAAACCATCTGCTATAAAGAGTATAGCCGCTCCTGCACGGAGAAGGACATTCCCTATTACCCGGTACATTTGACGGGGCTGTCGGATAATCTCACCCGCTACCAGGAAATGGCCGCAGCTGAGAAAAATGTAACCTTCGTTGGCCGGCTCGGCACTTTCCGCTATCTCGATATGGATGTCTCCATCGCCGAAGCGCTTGATTGCGCTAGGAAATTTGTGTCCGGTTGAGAAAGGCTGGTCTCAGAGGTGGCACAGAACTCTTGAGTTCATCGAGGTGTTCCACGTCACTATAACTGCGGTGGGAAGAGGGCAATGCCAAGCTGAAGCAGAGCGGCACCGATCTGTTTTTGGATAAGGCCGTGTTGCAGGCCGGTTGCGTCGTCTATGACCAATGTCGCGATAATTTTCGCAACGTCACCCAGGTTGAAGCGGTGTTGAAGACATATTTTGAAACTGGAAGAAGCAATCAATTCTGCCAATTAGCTTTCTATATCCGTGTTGGTGGTTGATCGTCAGGGGATCACGCTATAAAAGTCTGGCGCGGAGTCAAACGGCTACGGGAATTCAAGAGGAAATGTCATGCCTACTGGTACTGTGAAATTTTTTAACGACGACAAGGGTTTTGGTTTTATCACGCCCGAGAATGGTGGAACGGATGTATTCGTTCACGTGTCTTCCCTGCAGCGCGGTGACTCGCTCAGAGAAGGTGACAAGGTCAGCTTCGAAATCGGGCAGGACCGTAAGACCGGGAAGTCGAAGGCTGAAAACGTCAGCGTGCTTTAACAACGGAGCCGCGTTCAGTGCAATGATACGCACGAACGCATTCCGTGAGTTGAACTCGAATTTGTCGACATGCTCGAGTGGAAGGCGAGAAGATATTCTGATCGCCAGTTCTACCTCGATCTGTTCCTAAAGCATTGGACCGAAAAGTGATAATCGCTTTTCGGTCCAATCATTGAGTGAATGAGACCACAAGCCGCCTAGTGCTCTCCTAGCTGTTTGAGCGCGCAGCCTTTATTTCCAAACATTTATATCCACTACAAATGCAATCTGTCCGCAGAAAGGCAATCGCCTTTGTGCGCCTGGTATCTTCCAATATTCCGGCTGATGACAAGGTTAGCTGAAGGGCGCACATGTGCTTTATCGCCGTGTTGTCACGCTCGATGACGAGAAAAGGACGAGATCCTTGCGGCCTAGCCGCTCGACCTGGAAGGCTTTCCGACATCCGCCATAATGTCGGACGTGCCGCGCGACGCACTGGCGAAGGTAAGCATCCAGGAGACACAGATCGCGGCATTTATTTTGCAGTTAACGGCGCGAACGCGACTAATCAGGAACTTCAGGCTGCTGCCACAGCTCTACAAGCATAGTTGGTTCTTCGAGGCGCTAGATAGCAACCCTACTACGGACGGGAAATCGATTTTATCTAGAAGGGCAGCTACAATGCATCGTAATAATTGGATGCCTATCTTTTCCGGGAATCGAAATCCTGTACGGCAGCCTCTATCGGATCGGCAGCGGCTCGAAGTCCTGGAGCCAGCTTTCGTTTATACCGGTAACAAGCCCGATGCCAAGCCGGAAAACTACATGGAGCGGGCTATTCCGCTCGATGATTTCCGCGCCCATGTGGCGGCGCAGATTGTCGAGCATAATGCGCAGGAGGGACGCCGGGCCGAAAACTGCAAAGGCCGCAGTTTTGATGAGACCTTTGCCGCCTCGATGGCTGCGCCGACGACAATTGTTCGGGTTCCATCCAAGGCGCAGTCCTCGCTTTGGATGTTGGCGTCTGAGGCGATCAGGACCCAGAAATCGAATGGCGGGATTCATTTCCAGGGGAACCGCTATTTTGATCCGGCCCTGAACGAATGGGCTGGAAAGCAGGTCATCATCCGGTTTGACCCCGATGCCCTTCATAAGCCGATCAGGGTTTATGACTTGAAGAACCGGTTGATCTGCGAAGCCGGCTGCATGGATGATGCAGGCTTCAGCAGCAGGGACGACGCGCGTGCGCACTCCCGTCTTGCCAGCACCCACAAGAAGGCGGTGCGCCTCAAAGCCGACGCGGAAGCAGCCCTCAGCGCCCAGCAGCTTGGCGAGATCTATTACAAGGGATCCAAGCCCAAGCCGGTGGATACGCCAGAGCCGATCCGGCCAGCTGTGACGCGGTTGATAACCCGCAGCCAGCAGGTGGAAGCGCCGGTCGAGGCGATTTCAGATCAACATTTCGAAGACAGTTTTTCCCGCGCGCTGGGCCTGGTTCAGGGCGGTGGGGTCATTGAATTCCCGCGAGGGAATAGCCCGGTGTCGCGTGTTTCGGACGCCGGGAACAACGAGCCGAAGAGTAATGCGTACGGTTCCGGAAAAAAGAAGGGCAGTCCTAGGACTGCCCGATAACAGGCCCGAATGGGCTATTTGACGGAGCTATAGTTAGATGAACAAACATGCTTTCACAAGCCCCCCGACCGGCCAGTTTAATGCCGGATCGTGGGAGCGGCCATTGCAGGCCCCGGAAGTCTCGGCCAATAAGAGCGAGGCCGATATCGAAAAATGGTGGGAGCTGGTCGACCGGGTGATTGCCGTTGCCCGCCAGTTTCGCTGGACGAAGGCCGAGGTCACCCGCCGTTCAGGCATGAAGGACGCAACGTTCAGCCAGTGGTTCTCAGGGCGTTACGAAGGACGGCTGGATAACCACAACGCCATGATCGAACAATGGCTGGATGCCCTGCAGGCCGCTGCCAGCGTGGCCGCGATGATCCCGCAAGCGCCCTCATTCATGCAATTGCGCGGCTCTGCCGAAGTGTTGGAAACCCTGACCTGGGCGCAGATTTGCCCGGATCTGGTGATGATCACGCTGGGCGCTGGCATGGGCAAGACGGCGGCCTGCGAATATTTCACCAACACGCGCCCGCATGTCTATCACGCCACCGTCTCGGAAAGCACCAAGACGGTGCATGGCATGTTGACCGAGCTGGCCGAGCAATTGGGCGTTCAAGAGAACAATCCCGCTCGACTGGCCCGCGCCATCGGCGGCAAGCTGAAGCGTACCGGCGACGGCACCCTGTTGATTGTCGATGAGGGCCAGCATCTGAATGACGAAGCGCTCAACCAGCTGCGCCATTTCGTTGACGTCTACAGATGCGGGGTGGCGGTTGTCGGCAATTCCGAGGTTTACAGCCGCTTTACCCGAGGCAGGCAGGGTCCGTCCTATGCCCAGCTGAAAAGCCGTATCGGCAAAGGCCTGAAGGCGGTCGAATTTGCCGACGACGAGGATGTGATCGCATTCGATGATGTCGTTGCCCAGATGCGGGCAACCTCAGGCTTCGACATGGTCTTGAAGGCCATTCGAGGCATGCGGGATTTCATCGTCGCCGAAAAGGGCGCCGATTTTGCCGATGGTCTGATCCCGTCCTTGCAGATCGATTCCATCACCGAGACGGCCGACCTATTGCGCATTGCGGACGATATCGCGCCTGCGCCTGACGCCACTAACTACTCAGCCAAAAAAGAGGACGCCATGGAGGAGGCGGCGCTGCCTGTCCTCAACAGTGGAGACGAATGATGGCCAGCGTTGCAGCACGGGAGTATTTTTTGGTATCAACCGCGTCATGGTTGAAAACAGGGAAGTGGGGGACGTGATGAAAATGCCATTTGAATGGACTGGTTTTGGAGAAGCCACCTCGGTCAAGCCCGAGGAACGCCCGGATGCCACCTCGGTCAAGCCCGAGGAACGCCCGGATATAGTATCACTGCCGATAGAGCCGAAAAGCCACCTTGAGAAGTATCTGGCCTATTATGTTGGGCGGCCAAATCCGGGCTATGCTGTACTGGTTACCGGGGAATGGGGAACAGGTAAAACCCATCAGGTCCGGCACGCCCTTCCACCCACACATGCCCACTATATCAGTCTCTTCGGCCTCAATACGTCCAGCGAGATTGATGCGCAGATATTCAGCAAGATGTTCCCTAGGGCCTCGGCTATCAAGCGCTTCGCCGAGAAGATGGATAGCACCTCTGTCGACATCCCGTTATTGGGACCTGTGGGCAGTGGTGGATTAGCGAGCATTCTGGCTAATCATTTCATCAAGAATGAGGTCGATAGTTCACGCCCACTGATCTTCGATGACCTTGAACGGTGCACCGTCGAAAACGCTGTACTGCTTGGAATGATCAATCGCTATGTGGAACATCATCGCTGCAGAGTGATCGTCATCGCGCACGACAATGAATTGGTTGAGAATTTCGCGCATACCAAGGAAAAGATCTTCGGCCAAACTCTCAACGTTGAGCCGAGCGTAGAGGCAGCTTTCGCGGATTTCGTCGCCTTTTTCAAGGATCGGCAGAAGCTTGACAAGCTTGAGCCATATTGGCGGGAGGTACTTTTCACCTTCCGGCAATCGGGAACATTTTCTCTGCGAGTACTTCGTCATGTTGTTGAGGATGTTAGTCGTCTGGCAGAGACTCTTGAGGATCGCCATTTCGAACACAACATCGCGATGGTGGAGTTAGTCCGCCTGTTTTCCGCTCTGGCAATAGAAATCAGGACGAATAATCTCAAGCGGGAAGATCTTTCAAGAAGGGCAAATAAGATACTTTCCCATCGTATGGCGATTGCACGGGCGAACAGCGAAGAGCAACCAAAATGCGGACTATACGAAGCAGCCCAAAAGTTTACCTCCGTTGATATTGGAAGCACATTGCTGAGCGACGAGATATTGGTGGAAATGCTGTTCGATGGTCGCTTCACTGAGGAAAAAATCCGTATCTCATTGGACAGCAGCGCCTACTTCATCCAGAAGGAGGCTGCGCCGCCGTGGCAGATCGTCATCAACTTCGACAAGCTTGATGATGAGGACATTGATCCGGCATTGGCGCGGATTAACGAGCAATTCGACAAGCGTCAGGTAACAGATTCTGGCGATTTCCTACACATTGTCGCTTTAAAGATGATGATGGCTTCTCGTGGCATCCTTAAGGTCACGCCGAAGGAAATCGCCAACGATGCCAAGCTCTACATCGATGATCTCGCGGCTGAGAATCGGCTGCCCCCGCGAAAGGCGGGCTGGATGTGGACCGACGAGTTTAAAGACGCATCTGGCGGCGTTATGTATTGGGTCACTGATTCCTATCGAGCCGACTTCCAGGATGTTTTCGACTATCTCGTCAAGGCTCGGACGAGCGCTCTGACTGACACGCTCCCCGGCAAAATCCCAACTTTGCTGGAAGCCGTGAAAACGGACGGACAGAAATTCTTCGACATGGTTTGTAATAACCGCAGCGCGACTATGGAATACGAGGACATTCCGATCTTTGCGTACGTGAATCCGGTGGCATTTATGGATGCCTGGTTGGAGTCGCCAAAGCCGGGTTGGTACTGGATCAGCAACGCACTGAAAGAACGAAAAAACGCAATAGCCGGTTATCCCGCGCTGGCTCCCGAAAGTACATTTTATCTAGAGGTCCATAAGGAGATGTTGCAGCGAGCACATAGCAGGGAGGGGTTGGCCAAAATACGAATGGAACGCGCTGCTGAATGGATGGGAATACCCAAGCTTCCTGAGCCTGTCTCAGCCAAAGCGCCAGTAAAACCGAAAAAGGTGATCCCTACGGCACGCGAAGGCGAGGCAAGTGCAGTTCCCGCAAAGCCGAAACGTTCGCGCTAAAAGACGTCCGATTAGCGGACGTCGGAGCCATTCATTGGGGTTCCTCCTGACGAAACATAAAATCTCGAGTTTCAGCCTCAGCATCAATGTCGCCATTCGTAATTAATCGCTGAGTTCAAAGAGTCGTTTGCAAATCTCATTTTTCCGGTTCTGCGTGTCAAAATTCCGGAAGTCTGCGGCGAGCTACAGCGAGTGTTGTGTGTCACTCAGATGTGGAATTTGCGAGAACTTCCGAAATTTCATGGGAATAGATGGGAGTAGTGTTTCAAAAAGATATTTTCCAATCCATTCGAGCCATTGCCCTGGTAAAATGCGCGGCGACAGGCTTGTGATCTGCGCGTAAGCGTATTTTATGACCAAACCTAACGTGGGCCTTCAAAAACTATTCAGGACAGGGGTGACGTTTTTCAAAGAATTGATATTGCCGGAACATTGCCCGGCGTGGCTCGCCAAGCCTCGACAGATTTGCCTTTCAACTCAGACAGTAAAAATTTCGTGCCGGAATTATCCTCTGCGAGCCAAAAATGCATTGAAATGAATGGCTTGTTCGACGAAGGTCATTGCGAGAAAATTTCGGGGCGGGGCCGCGGGCTCAAGCTATACCGCAGCGCCACTATGTTCCATATTTGCATCTTATCTGATTTTGGAGCCGATTTCGTCGGTCGCTTGATCTGACAGTCGCGACATCTAGGCGAGAACACCGCCGTTTACATCACCGTGCTGGCCGGTATCGTACTGCAATTCATCGGTAGTGCATGCTTCTTCCTGTAAACCAAGAGCCTCATCGAGCTGAATTTCTTCTTCGCCCGTCTAGCGCTGTTGCAGGACACTATGTTCGGGGTTCGCCTGCCAGATTCCAACCCTGACGGGAGAGAGAAACAACATATCATCGAAGGCTAATTTCTGCGTTTGTCCAGTACAACGCCATCGCGCCCGATTATTTGGATACTGAAAAGCCCAATTCTCCGGTGACGCCGCACACTACGAAAGCAAAACCGGCTCAACAGAAGGCTGAACAGTGGCAGCCAGCAGGAGCTTTTACCCTCCAGATATGGCCTCAATAAACCGCAACTGGATTGCGTTAATACGTAAAGTCAATCCGAACTTCCAGAATAAATTTTTTCCTGATGATTTATTTTAGATGTTATGAATATATTTTCGGCTCTATTCAGAGATTTATTTTCCGAAAACATTCTATTGACAAAATCCCCCAGATCATTTCTCATATTTATACTTCGAGAGCTGGAACATAATACAAGAAAACTCGCTTCACTTTTTTTGAGGGAGCCAGCAAATTTATAACCATCCAATATTTTATTAAGAGAAAAATTGATATGTGGCTTCAAATATTCACGAAGTTCACAATGACGTTTGTACATCACTGAGGCAAACGAGCGAATAAGCCACTTCATGTCGATTTTTTCAAAGGCGAGACTAGTTAGTTCTCTTCGGAGATCGGCTTTACAGTGAGAAGAGTCCGTGAATTTTTTGACGTCTAGCCATGGAGAAACATTGAAGCCTGTATCCAGCTTAATAAGCTGTCCAGTATCATTGCGGGCAAAATTTGCATTGCCGCCGATTGAAAATCCGCCCAGCGGTAGTGCCCCGTGCTGTGCGTAGTCTCTAAGCCGAGCACAAATTCGATAACTTAAATGAGTGTTATAGTAATTAACCCGTATTTTCTCGTTGAATTGTATAGCGTCTGACAGCGTTTTCAAATTTTTTAAAATTTTGCTGCAATGATCGTCATAGCTTTTGTAAGACGTTAATATGGTGATAACGTTGACATTAAAACGTGACCGAACACTGTCGAAAAAAAATACATCTAAACCGGATCCTTTATCCGAGTATGCGTATTCGAACGCTATATCTAGAGAATCTTTTTCAAATCTAATGAATGAGCGTGCAAATACTTGGAAAGATTCTTCTATATCAATGAAGGAAATGATCGTATTTAGGGCGCGCTCTAGTGTTTCATATTGACTTTCATTTATTTCAAATGTCTCTCCACCTAGAAAATCCTCTTTTAGGTAATATCTAACAGCACCCTCAGACATATTTTCTCGATTGGTTGGCACGGACTAAAATCCCGTTCTCTTACATTGTTTGCTCACGTAGAAAATCAGTCACGACGACGCGTAAAAGATTTGTTCAAGCGGAGATCTGAACTTAAATATCCTTTGATGACACTTTACTCTAATGTCGACTTTTGGCTCCCCAGTCATGAGATGCAAGCGACTTTTTAGAGGATGCAAGCGTTTGCCATACAAGCGGCTTCCCAAGAACGACTTTGAGCCGAAAAGCGGACGATACCAAGCACACTCTGGTGAGGCACACCAATCCTTCGGTAATTGTTTCTTCTATACGCCACTTCATCTGACACTCAACTAGTATTTACGTGCGCGAATATCATTACTACGTCATCCTTTAGGTTGAAATTAACGAATTTTCATTTAATTTGAAAAAAAATCGGCGGAGAATTGAATGATAAAAAAATGGAACATTAAAAATTTCAAATCGTTTCGTAATCCCCCCGAATTGAAATTTAATAGCATCAACATTCTTGCCGGTGCGAACAGCAGTGGTAAAAGTAGTATAATTCAAAGCATCCTGCTTTTAAAGCAAACAATACAATATGGAGCCCCGGATAGAAGCCTTGCTCTAAATGGGCCGCTGCTTCGGATGGGTGAATTTAGCGATGTTCGAAATTTCGACGCTGAAAATGAAACTCTTTCAATCGCTTTCGATTTAGATGTTAATCAGGGAACTTCGAGCGCTCCTATATGGCCTAGGCAAAGTCTTGATAGAATTTATGCGCAAGGTTCTACTGGTCTCCAAACAATTTCTGTTGAAGCAGAGTTTCGTCAATTTTTTGGGCAAGAACCTGATGGTGGCTTGAAAAACAAAATAGTTCTCCAGCGATCAAGCTTATATTCTACATACGATGCAGAAAGTTTAAATGAACCTGCATGTATAACGCTTACGACAAAAGCACTGCCGTTTGGTCCAGTTGATCCGGATTATGGGGCAAATCCTTTTCGGCATTTCAATGTAGAAATTGACGACGAAAGCCTAGCGCAAATTTCCGCAAATAGACCAAATCTAACTATTGAAGCAGGTATCGCGCGTCATTTTTTACCGGATTTAATTTTATTTAAGTATGATGCGGCGGCTCAAAAAGCTAATGAACTTGCTTCCTTTTTGTGTACGCCTCATTCAAACTTGGCTAAACATAGCAATCTAGGAAATGAAGTTATTTCACCTGTAGTAATTAATGTCCTGAATGAATGGCTTTCTAAGAAAAATTTTAAAGTGATTGATGTTAATGATTCAATCATTGCAAACGATGTAAGGCAAATTATATCGTCGCTGCCAGGTAACATCTTTTCTTGGAGCTCTCTGGTTGATCAAAAAAAGAGCGATAGACAGGATTTTGTCTTACTTCGTACATTATTGTCTGACGCACTTCTAGTTGAAAGCACAAAAAATTTAACATACGATCTGGATATCCCACGTATTACTCGTATCTCGTCGGATTACGTGAAAGACTTTTTTAGGCAAGGTGTTCGATATCTTGGTCCTCTACGGGACGCTCCTAGGCCAGTTTATCCCCTCGAGGCTTTGGAGAGCACGACGGATGTTGGGTATCGTGGCGAGCACACTGCGGCAGTTTTTCAATTAAACAGTGATAAATTTGTATCCATGCATCAGCCTCCAGGTGAAGGCTTCGAGTTCGACTATGTTACGGATGCAGAAAAAGTCACGATTAGCCTTCATGACGCGACCGTCAGTTGGCTTGCGTACCTCGGTGTAGCGGATGAAGTTAAGTCGACTGACAGCGGGGTTTTTGGAAATCGATTGCAGGTGGCTACGGATAATTTAGACCGGTGGCATGATCTCACTAATGTTGGGGTTGGGGTTAGCCAGGTGCTTCCTCTCGTGGTAACTGCCTTGTTAGCTAAGCCCGGTAGCCTACTAATATTTGAACAGCCCGAATTGCATCTTCATCCTCGTGTGCAGGCAAGATTGGCGGACTTTTTCTTGGCGCTTGCTTTGGACGGAAAGCAGATGCTGCTTGAAACTCATAGCGAATATCTAATAGATCGATTTCGGTTACGCATTGCACTTTCGGATGCTGATGCAGTCAGGCCGCTGTTGAGTATTCTGTTCACGGAAAAGGAAAACGGACAAAGTGTAATCACGCCTGTTCAGGTGACTGAATTCGGAGCCATCGAGAATTGGCCTAAGGATTTCTTTGATCAAAGCCAAAAGGATATCGCAAGGTTGCTTAAAGCGGCTGCGAAGCGTAGATCGAAGAGCAGGCACTAACATGACAGCGATATATTTAGATACAGCACTACTAGCAGTGCCGAATTATGCGATTGACGATCAATCAGGCCAAGAGCTTATCGAAAGAATTATTCATTTTTCGGAGCTTTCTCAGCATGATGTTCCCGTCGAAATTGTTATTTCGTCAAGGGCCGAAGAAACTCTTTGGTGCGCCAATTTGGGTCCAGACTTTCACCAGATTGAAGAATTTCTTGACTTAATGAATTTGAAGCATGTCTATTCTGCAAACGACCTCGTTCAGCGTTATCAAATCTTATTTGGAAATTGGACACCTCTAAAAACCTCCCCATTTTCCGCGTTTCATGATTCAATCCGGCCAGTGTGATTTTCTGGGAGCGGATGATGCGTGGGCAACCGGGCTTTTGGGATTTGGATGATCGTTACGAACGGCTGAGTGCCGTCGGCGATCCGCTGGAGAAGCTCAACAGCATCATTCCATGGGCGATATTTGAAAAACCTTTAGCGAAGGCGCTGAAGCGGTCCGACGGATCGAAGGGTGGACGTCCACCATTTCCGTCGGTTCTGATGTTTAAAATCCTGGTGCTGCAAGCGCTTTATAATCTCTCCGACGACCAAGCAGAGTTTGTTATCCAGGACCGGCTGTCGTTTATGCGTTTCCTTGGCCTTTCCCTTTCGCAGAAGGTGCCGGATGCCAAGACGATCTGGCTGTTCCGAGAGAGTTTGGTGCGTGCAGGTGCCATTGATAATCTGTTTGCCCGTTTCGACAAGCATCTCTCACGTTCCGGATATCTGGCCAAAGGCGGGCAGATCGTTGACGCCACGATCATCCAGGCTCCCAAGCAACATAACAGCCAGGACGAGAAAGACGCGATCAAGGCCGGCGAAATCCCTGAGGACTGGAAGGATAAACCCGCCAGGCTGGCCCAGAAGGACCGCGACGCGCGATGGACAGTGAAGTATTCCAAGGCGAAACGGCCAACGGAGACGCCGACGTCGACGACGACTGGCCAGCACGATATTGCCATTCCAATGTTTGGTTACAAAAACCATGCAGGCATCGACCGAGCCCATGGCTTTATCCGGGGATGGACGGTGACGAGTGCGAGCGCCCATGACGGAGCCCAGCTTCGAAACGTAGTGACCAAAGACAATACCGCGTCGACGGTCTGGGCCGATACGGCCTATCGCTCCAAGACCAACGAGGAATGGTTGCAGGACAATGGCCTAAAGTCCGACATCCATCAGAAGAAGCCAAAGGGCAAACCCATGCCGGAGGCGATGTCGCGCGCCAACGGCCGTCGTTCGAAGGTCCGCTCCGCCATCGAACATGTCTTTGCGCGGCAGAAGGACAAGATGAAGCTCTTCGTGCGCACCATCGGAATCAGCCGAGCGAGGGTGAAGATCGGCATGGCCAATATCACCTACAACATGCTTCGCTATGTCTGGCTGACTGGAAAACCACGGACCGCATAACGCGCAGCTGGCCGGAAGGCCGAAATGCATGCCGCAGATGCGGCAATCATCACAAAAAATGGGCGATCATCCGCGCGAGTTCATCGCGGAAATACATCCACGGCACCATCTTGCCAACTGCGACCGGTAAATCGAGGTGTCCAATTGCACTCGAGCTAGCTCGGATACCTTTCCGGAGGTTCTTGAGCTGGTCGATTTCGGAAGTGTGCCGGAACTGCCACCGGTTGCACCTCTGATTCTTGCTGATGAGAGTAAGCGCGCATTTGTATCCGCCGCGTCAGCACGGTTATTGGGGCAAAACATTAGGCTTGGGTCTGCTTTTTTTTCCACGGCCCCAACTTTGTTTGGTGTGAAGGCAACGCTTCTAAACGTTCTTGGGACGCCGCCGGGTAGTCCATTGCCAGTTTATTTTGATGCAGAAATTCAGACATTAAATTCGCTCTCGGATCTAATAGACAGTTTCACTGCGGACGTTGTATGGAGACGGGCAAATTGTGCAAATGATTTGCATTTCGCTATTACTCTCGGGGCACTATCTCTTCTTCGTGATGCTGGAGAGGAAGTTGGCTCTGCCAAATTGCGTCAGTTTGCGTTGGGATCAGAATTTATGGCTAGCCTCGAAAGGGTCGAGTGCCTTGGAGATGGACGCTATGGTACAGCCGTTCGGGAGCTTTGCAGTCAGCTTGTTGCAGGTAAATGTAACCGTCAAGTGAATCCATTCAGCTTAACGGGACAATACGTAAGGACGTTTGACGGCGCAAAAGCGTGGAGGACGCATGTCACTAATGCTGGTTTAGCTTTGAGGCTAATGCATTGGGATGGCAAGAATGGTATAGAGTTCGCCAATGTTGATGTGAAATCTGGAGAAAGAATTGAAGTAGGAGAAAACAAGCCTGCTGCTAGATTAGATTTTTCAGATTTAATTTAAAGACATGAATTCATGTGAAGAGCTTAACTCTACGATTTCAACTGTTATGCTTCTTTATTATTTGGCAGACGGTTGGATGATTTTATGAATTCATGGCGGATGTCCCACAAAAATCACCCGTCCAACCACCGCCAGATCCTCAACCCGGTTGGCGTCAAACGTCTCGATCGGGTACTTCCCGGCTGTGTTGTCTGAGATTAGCTCTAATCTTCCGTCCATGCGCCAGTTAGCCCGTTTGACCAGGACGGCGTTGCCTACGCTGAAGACGTAGATGCGGCCGTGGTCGACAGTGGTTTGGCTGGCGTCGACGATGAGGAGGGCGTTGTCGGGGATTGAGGGCAGCATGCTGTCGCCGGTGGACCACATGAGGAAACAGTGGTCGGGGGCGCCGCCGAGATCTCGGAGGAATTTTCGCTCGAATGCTGTTTCGCTGGTTGGCATCTGGTTGACGGGGAGGCGGCCTATTCCGGCTGAAGCGCAGACGTCGTATTGTGGCATTAATACGAAGTCGCGTTCTGCAACGGCAGCGCTAGATAACTGCGATCCGCGCATTTCGCCTTCGCCACCAACAAGCCAAAGAACATCAGCGCCGTGCTTTTTGCGATAGGCAAATAGCACTGAGGCGGTAGGCTCAGACTCTCCTCGTTCATAAGACGCCAAAGTGGTTTTACTGACACCTATAGAGCGAGCAAACTCCTCACGATCTGGATCTCCGATCGCTCTGCGAAATTCGCGGAGACGCGCAGCCATGGGCGTTTTTGGATCGACTTCAGGTCTTGCCAAATCGTAACACGCAATAAAACGGAAAAGCGCTTTACAAAGACGGAAATCCGCTTTATCCTCTCTATAAATACAGATCAAATCACCCATGAAAAAGGAGGCCAGTCAGGGCCTCCCCGTTCACAACGAGGAACTATTATGCACCGTGGCCGTGTTACGGACAAGGCAGCGAAACTGCGCCTTGATGAGATAAATCGCATAAAAGCCAGGCTCAATGTGGCCGGTCTCACGCTGCTGGCGATCGACCGGGAATATGGCTTGCCGCGCGGCACGGCCGGGAACACGTTGCAGCAGGCCAATCTGGCCGGCGAACGGGCGATTGCCGCTGCCTTGAAGACCCGTCCGCATCTGTTGTGGCGCAGCCGGTATCATCCTGATGGCCAACGCCGCGCACCGCAGCCGCCTGAAAACTATCAGCGCCCGCCCAACATGGAAAAACGCCGCCTCGAAAGCTCCGGCGCCCGCGAGGCGGCCTGAGGTGTGGTGCGGGCGGCACGCTGTTCTAGCCTTTGGCATCCGGGTTTTCACCGGCAGAACAGAAAGCGTCCATTGCAAGAGCTCTCGTTCCGGCTGTCCAGTCCAGCCGTCCGCTCCACACATAAATCTTCACCCGAAACGTCGAGCTGAACAATGACAAATCGAGACACCCAAATTGTCACCAAAGCCCTTCCCATCAAGGCGGATGCCGCCGACGCAGTCATGTACAAGTTGATCGCTGCAGCTGGTGAGGACGAAACAACTGGACGGCTTGTTGACCTTGCCTTGGAAGCATTGCCCTACAAGCAGGACGAAGTGATCGCCGCCCAGCTTCTGTCGTCAATCCTTCTTCACGACAATCTCGCGGAGGCGCTCAATGGCCGCCTCTGACACCTCTCGTCTGAGTATCGCGGCCCCGGTTTCTCCGGTGACCTCGAGACGGGTAATCAGGTTTTCTACCGTGACTGGCGTGCCGTCTTTAAGAAGGCTCACTGTCGCTTCGGCCAAAGGATGCCGCCAAAGCCGAGCATCGGCCTCGCGAACACCTTTCATGATCGCTGCAATACGCTCTTCTTTCGTTCTCTTCATTCGAATCGTCTCCTCGTATCTTCGTTGCGAGTTGATGACAGGTCTCGGGGCTGCGTTTGGGCAGCTCCGAGACCGCTATGCTCCCCTGATTCGCCCTGACCAAAATAGCCGGTTGGGTTACCGGGTGACCGCGAAAATGGGGGGGTGCTCATGCTGAACCTCCACTCCCAGGCGTCGCTGCATGACGGGGCGTTTCATGCCTGCGTGATGGCTGTGCATGACGGTTTTCCGCATCTCACAGTCCAGGCGATCATCGACCCGCCACATGAATGGTTCGATGCGGCACTGGCCCGGCAGGTGGTTATTCACCTGATGGTTCGGGTGTTTCTGATCCCCAAACGACGGGTGGTGGAGCATCAGGAACGCTCCCGCGAGGCCGTGAACCGGGCGCTGCGAACGATCGACCGCCGCCTGCAGACCCCACGATTTGAACAGCATTATTGCAGGATGGCGGCTGCGGCGCGCGCCTCGCTGACTGCCCGCATGGAGGACGCCGCCTGATGGCCGAGTTCAAAACCATCCCTATCGACCAGATCGTGGTTCCGGAGCGCCTGCGGGCGGTCGAGGAAGATCATGCCCTGGCGATTGCCCAGAGCATTGTCGAACATGGGCTGCTCAACCCGATCACCGTGCGCAGCACGAGGGCTGCCAAGGGCGGAAACTATACGCTTGTCGCCGGCGCTCATCGCCTGAGAGCCATGGTGCTGAATGATGAAAGCGAAATCGAGGCCATGGTGGTCGAGGCCGACAAGGCCGAGGCGCAATTGCTTGAGATCACCGAGAACCTGTTTCGCAACGAGCTTTCGGTGATCGACCGGGCGATTTTCGTGCAGAGCTACCGCGATGTGTGGGAGCAGAAGTACGGGAGGATCACCCCAGGCGGTGACCAGAAATCAAAGCGACAAGTTGTCGCTTTGGTCGGTGATCGAGCAAATTTGGCACTGCTGTTTCAAGAAGAGGCTGGACAAGGCTTCTCTGAACATGTGGCTGAACGCCTCGGCTTTTCGAAGCGGTCCATAGAGCGCCTCAACAGGATTGCCCAAAGCCTTTCCCCCGCACTTCGTACCGCGCTTCGCGGCACCCCAGCCGCCGACAATCAATCGCTTCTGCTCAAGCTCGCCAAAGCCGGTCCGAGCAAGCAAGCGGGGATCGTTGCCGGACTGGAGAAGGAACCGGATATCAAAAAGGTTCTGGCCTGGGCGAAAGACCCAGCACCACCGATCTCGGAGGCCGACAAGCAGGCGATCGTGCTTCATCAGCTAAAGACGGCCTGGAAGGGGGCCGATGAGACAACACGCCAGCGCTTCCTTCAGTCCATCGGTCTGGTGGATGATGTTCGAGAGGCTGTCCAATGAGCAAGCCGGACCCTTCCCAGCTCGACTTTTTCGCCCAGCCGGTTTTCCCGGTGCGCGATGGGGCAAAGCAGGTCGATATCGATCGCTACCGTGCCAAGATCAAACGGGCGATGGCCCGCGCCATCCGCGAATGCGACTACGACCGGCCCACCATTGCCGCTCGCATGGCCCACTATCTCGGCCTGCCGAATGTCAGCAAAGCCACGCTGGACGCCTATACCGCCGAAAGCCGCAATGGTCACGATGTGACGCTGATCCGTTTCACGGCCTTTGTTCATGCCACGGGCGCGCTCTGGCTTTGGGATGAGGTTGCCTCTGTTCAGGGCGTGACCGTGTTGATCGGCGACGAGGCGCGGCTGGCTGAAATCTCCAGGCTGCGGCAGGAGCGCAAGCGCATCGAGGCGGAAATCCGCCGCCAAAGTGCGCGCCCTGTGACGCTGGTTTCCAGGGGGCGGTCATGAAGGAGTGGTTTTCGCTGGCCGAGCTTGCGGAGCTGAAGCTGCCGGATCTACCCGATCGCGGCACGACCCATCGCCTTGAACTGTCCATGGCGGAAATCGCCGGACGTCTCAACACGATCGAAGTCGCACAAGCAGGTCGATTTTCGGCCATGGAGCAAAAACTAGCCCCCATCCAGGCCATGGGCGAGCGGCTGAACGAAGTCCTTTTGGAGCAAGCAAAGAATGAGCAGCATCGCGGTTGATTATGAAAAGCTGACCAGGGAGAAAGCCCGCCTGGTCATTCTCCAGGAGCTGGCAAAGCAGCAAAGCGAAAGCCTTTCGTCTGCCTTGCTGGCTCCAGCATTGCGCCTGAATGCGATCTATCAAGATCGGCCCTGGCTCAACCAGCAGATCGAATATCTGCGGAACCTGGGCGCGCTGACCGTCATCGATATCGATGACGAGATCAAGCTAGCGACCTTGTCCGACCATGGCAAACGGCACCTGGATCGCGAAATCACCATCGAGGGCGTTGCCCGCCCGCGTCGGCCGGGGATCTGATCATGGGGCGCGGACGCTTAAGTGGCATTGAACTGTTGCCGGAAGAATGCGGACCGATCGTTGCCTGGGCATCCGAGGCCCTGCAGGACCGCGACCGGACGCAAACCGACATTTATAAGGAGTTCGTCGCCAAGCTTCAGGCGCTCGATCGGGAATATCGTGGCGAGCTGGAGATCAGCATCCCGTCCTTCAGCTCCTTCAACCGCTATTCCTTGCGCCTGGCATCGATGACCCGGCGGCTGGATGAAACCCGTGAGATCGCAACGGTGATTGCTGGCAAGTTCGATGCCCAGTCCAGCGACGATCTGACCTTGATCGCGGCCGAAGCGATCAAGACGCTGATCTTCGAACTGCTCACCAGCAAGGGCGAAAGCGGTATTGATCCGAAGGGCGCGATGGCTCTGGCCAATGCGCTGCGCGCCTCCACCCAGGCGCAAACCGTGTCTTCGGATCGCCGGCGCAAGGTCGAGGCTGATTTCAAGCAAAAGGCCGACAAGGTCTTTGCGACGGTTTCCAACCAGATGGAAGCCCAGGGCAAGCCTGATGGGCAGGAGGTTCTGCGCAAGATCCGCGAAGACATTTACGGGATTTTCGAGAAATGAAATCCCCAGCCGTTCCGCTTTATGGCTATCAGCAACGCTGGCTGCTCGATCGCTCGCGCTTCAAGCTCGGCATGTTTGCCCGCCAGACCGGCAAGACCTTTACGACGACTCTGGAGACTGTGGACACCTGCTTTGAAGCGGCCGTGTCCGGCAAGCGCGAACGCTGGGTGATCCTGTCGCGTGGTGAACGCCAGGCGCGGGAAGCCATGAACGAGGGCATCAAGGTCCATTGTAAGGCTTATGATCTGGCGTTTCAGGAGGCTGAGTTCGATTGGGAAGGCGAGAGCGGCACGCATAAAGCGCTGGAGGTCACGTTGCCTCATGGCTCCAAGATCACGGCGCTGCCAGCCAATCCGGACACGGCGCGCGGCTTTTCCGCCAATGTCTTTCTCGATGAATTCGCTTTCCACAAAGACAGCCAGCAGATCTGGCGGGCGTTGTTTCCTGTCATTTCCAAGGGCTGGAACATCCGGGTGACATCCACGCCAAACGGCAAGAGCAATAAATTCTATGAGCTGGCAACCGGGCCGATCGATGATCCCTGGAGCCGCCATGTCGTCGACATCTACCAGGCGGTGCGGGACGGGTTGCCGCGCGACATCGACGAGCTGCGCGCCGGTCTTGCCGATGAGGATAGCTGGGCGCAGGAGTTCGAGCTGAAGTGGCTGGACCAGGCGAGCGCCTGGCTGTCCTACGATCTGATTTCGTCCTGCGAGGATGAGCGTGCCGGAGACCCGGAAGGCTATCAGGGCAATGTCTGCTTCGTCGGCCGCGATATCGGTCGGCGCGAGGATCTGCACGTCATCTGGGTCTGGGAGCAGATCGGCGATGTGCTTTGGGAGCGTGAACGGATCGAGCAGAAGCGCGCCACTTTTGCCGAAATGGACGAAGCCTTCGATGATGTCATGACCCGCTACCGCGTCGGCCGGGCTTGTATCGACCAGACGGGCATGGGCGAGAAAGTCACGGAAGACGCCCAGATCCGCTATGGCAGTCGGATCGAAGGCGTGTTGTTCACCGGGCCAAACAAGCTGGTTATGGCGACACGCGGCAAGGAGCGGTTCGAGGATCGCACCGTGCGTATCAGCCAGGGCGATCAGAAGCTGCGCGCCGATCTTCACAAACTGCGTAAAGTAGCGTCTGCCACCGGTGCGCCTCGCTTTGTGGCCGAGCGCGATGACGATCACGCCGACCGCACCTGGGCAGCGTTCCTGGGCATCCATGCTGCCGACGGCATCGTGGGTGAATACGGCTATCAGCCAGCGCCGGCACCACCATCCAAGTTCGCAGAACAGCAGGGTGACGATGAGCCCTACCGCGTCTCCTCGATGCGCAACAGACGTGGAGGCTATTGATGGCCCAGATCCTCGACCAATACGGCAATCCGATCAGCAGCGGCCAGATCAGACAAGAGCAGGCGGCACCTACGGTGACCGGTGTTCGCCGTCCTGTCGGCAATCATCAGGCCCCGGGGCTGACACCACCGAAGCTGGCGCGCATCCTTCGGGAATCGATCGACGGCGATCCGGAGCGGTATCTGGAACTGGCCGAAGACATGGAAGAGCGCAACGAGCATTATGCTGGCGTGCTTGGCGTGCGAAAGCGCCAGGTCGCGGGCCTGGAGATTACAGTCGAGGCCGCCAGCGATAGTGCCGATGATGTCGCGGCAGCCGATCTGGTGCGTGACGTCATCGGGCGCGACGATCTTGAAGACGAGCTGTTCGACATTCTCGACGCGGTCGGCAAAGGCTTTTCCGCCACCGAAATCATCTGGGATACGTCCGAGGGCCAGTGGACGATCGAGGCGCTGAAATGGCGCGATCCGCGCTGGTTCGTGTTTGATCGAGACGATGGCGAGACGCTCCGGCTGCGCGGTCTTGCAGGCGATGAGGATCTCTGGCCGGCGAAGTGGATCGTCCACAAAGCCAAGATCAAGTCCGGCCTTCCGATCCGAGGCGGCTTGGCGCGGTCGGCGGCCTGGGCCTATCTGTTCAAGACCTTCACGGCGACAGATTGGGCGATTTTTTGTGAGGCGTATGGGCAGCCGTTGCGCCTCGGCAAATATGGTTTAAGCGCTTCCGAAAAGGACAAGGAGGTCCTGCTGCGCGCCGTCAGCAGCATTGCGGCAGACTTTGCAGCCACCATCCCGGAAAGCATGGCGGTCGAGTTCGTGCAGGCTCAGCTCTCCGGCAGCATCGATCTTTATGAGCGGCGGGCCGATTGGCTCGACCGTCAGATCTCCAAGCTCGTGCTTGGTCAGACCGCGACGACTGATGCGCAGGCTGGCGGTTATGCCGTCGGCAAGGTGCATGACGGCGTGCGTGACGATATCGAGCGGGCCGATGCTCGGCAACTGGCCTCGACGCTCAACCGCGACCTCGTCATTCCGCTGGTCGCGCTCAATTTGGGCTCGCGCAAAAAATACCCGAAGATCCGCATCGGTCGGCCGGATGAAACCGACGTCAACGATCTCGTTGCCAATGTTGTCAAGCTCGTGCCACTCGGGCTGAAGGTCGGCATGTCGACCATGCGAGACATATGTGGACACCCCCTCGGTCAAGCCTTTCTTCTGATCTTTTTGAACCCGGCTGGCTGCTCGCATATGTCCGGCCTCTCTGATGATCGGCCGAACGGCCGCGGGCCTTGATGAAATCCGCGGATCATGGTCCCAATCAAAAAAGCGCATTCTGCAGATGCAGTCTCGCGAACGGGTTGTCCTGATCCCCGGCGGAACCGGTATTCATCACGATCGTCTGGCAGGCCCTCCGAACTCGGTGACGCTGGTGCGTCGGTTTCTATGCGATGGCGTTTGTGTATACCGTCTGCCGAGTCATCACGGCCCATGCGATCCGCGCCATCTTGTTCGCCAGCGCCACGGTCGTCAGGCGCGGGGGCTTCGTTAACAACAATTTCCTGACCCACTCGATGAGCGGCCCGTGCATCTTATGCCTGACATGCCTGAGGACGGCTGTCGCGCCGACGATCAGCAGCGTTCGCAGATATCGGTTCCCGGCCTTCGTGATCCTGCCGAGGCGCTCTTTTCCTCCAGACGAATTCGATCGTGGCGTCAGCCCGAGCCATGCGGCAAATTCTCGCCCCGACCTGAAGACTGACGCATCAGGCACCGTCGCCGCCAGTGCTGTGGCAGTGATGACGCCGACGCCCGGGATCGTCGCAAGCCTGCGGCCTGCTTCGCTCGTTCGTTGCCATTCGCGTATCTTGGCTTCAAGTGTCCTGACCTCGGCGGTCAGGGAGTCGATTTGCCTGGCCAAGGATACGACAATGTCAGTCACGAGCGGCGGAACGTCCAGCTCTGTCGGCTCGTGTGCGAGCACCCGCTCGACGAGCTCTGCCGTTCTTTCGATCCCGACCGGCGCCACGATGCCGATCTCGGTGAGATGGCCTCGTAAGGCGTTCACCAGCATGGTCCTCTGCCGGATGAGGAGAGCACGCGACTTGTGCACCATCAGGATCGACTGCTGCGACGCGGTTTTGATTGGAACGAACCGCATGGTCGGCCGGGTCACAGCCTCGCAGATCGCCTCGGCATCCACCATGTCGTTCTTCCCCCGCTTCACGTACGGCTTCACATAAGCCGGCGCCATCAGCTTGACCTCATGGCCCATGCCTGTCAGTTCGCGAGCCCAGTGATGCGCGGAGCCGCACGCCTCCATGCCGATCAGACTCGGCTCCAGCTTGGCAAAGAATGCAAGAAGGTGTGTGCGCCGGAGTTTCTGAGCGATCACGACACGACTGCTGTCATCAATGCCGTGAACCTGGAAGACATTCTTTGCAAGGTCGATTCCGATTGTCAGCCTGGACATCCCGTTTCCTTTCCAACGTTTGATTGGTCCCTGCCGATATTCTCGGCGGTAGTGGTGGGGGTGTCCACATCATCAAGCTTGGCTTGCCGGATCCGGACGCGGACGAGGAGCTGCTCGTTCCTCAGGCGGCAGCGCCAGCACCATCGTCTGACCAGGAGGATGCTCCACCGCCGAAAGTCGCTGCGCAAAGTCAGATGGCGGGGAGCGATCAGGACGCGATCGATATGGCGGCTGCCAAGATCGCGGCCGAGGACTGGAAGGAAATGACCCCACCTGTCGTCGATGGTTTGGCTGATGCCTTGAGCAAGGTGACGACGCTGGAGGAACCCGGCTTGCTCCGCTCCTGGAAGATGTCCACGAGCGCCTATCTGGCGTCGTCATCGAGAACCTGGACTGCCTGGCCTTCATCAATCGGTATGACCGGCCGGGCGTGCTGTTCTATCTCGACCCGCCGTACTTCGGGTGTGAGAACGATTACGGCAAGGCGCTGTTCGAGCGGGATCAGTTCGAGGTTCTTGCAGGGCGCTTAAAGACCCTTCAAGGGCGGTTTATCTTGTCCATAAATGACCGTCCAGAGGTCCGGGAGATATTCGCAGGGTTCCCAGTTGAGGGGGCAGAGTTGTCCTACTCGGTGTCAGGCGGGAAGGGGATTGAGGCGCGGGAGTTGATTTATTGGGGTAGGGAGGGGTTCTGTTGAGACGGGTGCTTGATGCCAGCTTTGCGCCTCCATGTCTCTCGTTCGAGGCAGTTCGAAAATTGTTCGAAAGCTGGCGTCGTCCACGTTTCAGACGAGTGACCTTGACGAACAAGGTTCGTACAACTTTAAATGACAACTTAGGTCGTCGTGGGGATGCCTGTAGTATTGGTAACCTACCGAGGCGCATAAATGGCAAAACTGCCAAAAAAGAATGGGGCTGCTTGCCAGATATGCCAGACTACGACTTCCATCAACTATCTCCACATGATCTTGAGGTTCTAACTCGCGATCTACTGCAGGCTCATTGGCGAGTCGATATTGAAAGCTTCAAGGGTGGCCGCGATGGCGGCATAGATCTGCGTTATGCCGCCGGGCCGTCGAAGACCATCATCCAAGTCAAGCATTACCTCCGTACTGGCCTAACGGGCCTGATGCGTGATCTGAAGCCGGAAGCCATCAAGGTCCGACGTTTGGCTCCCTCACGGTACGTCGTTGTAACCTCTGTTCCGCTGTCGCCGGCGAATAAAGACGCGATCGTCGAGATCATCGGCACCGAGTATTTAAAACCCCATGATATCATAGGACCAGAAGACCTCAATAATTTGATAGGCCAGCATTCCGATATTGAAGGTCGCCACTATAAGCTTTGGTTGGCAAGCCGAGGCGTCCTTGACCGGGTCATTCACAATGCGGCGCTCACCCGCAGCGAGTTCAAGGCGCGCCAAGTCTATCAACAGGCGCGCCGGTACGTAGCGAGCGATACTTATCCGACAGCGCTACAGATGCTTGCAGACCAACGAGTAGTTATCATTGCCGGCCCACCAGGCGTCGGTAAGACGACGCTCGCAGATCTGTTGCTATATACGCACCTTGAGCAGTGCTACCAGGCTATCCTAATCCAGCGCGACGTCGAAGAAGGTGAAAAGCTATTCCAGCCCGGCTCACGGCAGATTTTTTATTTTGACGACTTCATGGGAGCGACTTTCGCTGGGGACCGTATCCACGGCTCCAATGATCGCGCGCTGCTCAATTTTATTTCCATGATTAGGTCGACGCCAGACGCGCGACTTGTGCTTACCACCCGCGAGCATGTCTTCTCCCAAGCGTTGAGTCGCTCAGAACGGCTGCGTCACGCCGGGCTGGATGATCTACGTGTCACATTGAACATGCCGAGCTATACGACGATGCAGCGGGCCCGTATTCTCTACAACCATCTCTACTTTAGCGACCTGCCCAACGCCTATTGTGACGAACTGTTGCGGGATAAATTTTACATGCAGATCGTAAAGCATGAGAAGTTCAATCCGCGCCTGATCGAGTGGTTGTCATCCTACCGCCGTCTGACGTATGTGCCAGTCGAGCACTACCGCGGCTTCGTCAATAATCTCCTGCGCGATCCATCCGAAATCTGGCGTCACGCCTATGAGCAGGAAATTTCCGAGGCGGGCCGCTCGGTGCTGCTTGCTATGCTAGCTCTTGGCGGTCGGTGTGGTGGAGGCATGCTAGAGGGTGCCTTTGGACCGCTCCACGCGCATCGTGCCGCGCGCTACCGCTTCTCCACACGGCCTGAAGACTTCAGGACTGGCGTCCGAGAAGTGGTAAATAGCTTCATCAAGCCTTGGGGTAACGAGGGGTTTGAGGTGATCGATCCTTCCGTGCTCGATCTGCTCAATTCTGTCGTGCGCGACGCGCCGGATAATGCCGTCGACCTGATCCAGGAGGCGGCGCGCTTCGAGCAAATCGAGCGAATTTGGGAGCTGGCGAAGGCCAACCAAGGTGCTAACATCCTAGCTGCGCTCGAACGCGATGCGAACAGGATTGCCCCATCAATCGCCCGGTTGGCGGCCCAATGTCGGCGGTTCGCCTTCAAAGGCGGCGTCGCCTATTTCGGCCCGACGTTTGAACAAAGACTTACGATTATATTTGAGCTGGCTGAGCGGCTCAGAGCACCTGCGATCCACGCGCTGATCACACCAGCCTATGTGCGGCTAATTGAAGAGTGGGGCACCGAGCGGCCGCAGATCAACGACGCGGTCAACCTAATCCGCGCGATGGACTCGGCGGTGTCGGTGTCTGCTGTCAGTATCACATCCATGCGGAACACGGTTCTCGATGCGGTCTTGCAAGAAGCGCGAACTGGCTGTCGATCGGACGAGCTGCGCGAAATTCTAGGCGTGGTCGAGATACAGGACGAGGGGCGTGAAGTGGTCATGATTAGGGAAAGCTTTGCTAGGTATCAGCTTCAGAACTTCTCCGATGACCTGGGCGAATGTCGCTCGAGTGACGCGTTTTATGGTTTGATTGAGGACTTGGAGGTGTTCCGCGATGAGCTCGGAGTCGATGTCGATGCGATGATCCGGCGGGTCGAGGAGGCAAACGCCGAGTTCGAAGAGCGTGAAGATCAATACGCCGACCATATGCAAGCCGAGTGGAAGGAGCGGTCGCATATGGAGTTGTCCGGTGATCTGAGTATTTCGGAGATGTTTGGATCATTGAGGGGTGATCGCTCTTAGCGGGCGGTACCACGCTCACTCTGGCGTACAAACAGTAGCTAACTCAGCTTCCGTCCCAATGACCGCAGGTTCGGAAATCAATGCGAAACGGTGCTTATAGGGGCTGCAGTTACCCTCTGAACCGACTTCAAAGAATTAAAAAGTCTTTCAAAAATACTCGGATTTGAAGCCAGCAAGGGTTTTGCTCCGATGATTCGATATCGTCGACAACCGCCGGACTGCAAGTTTCATTTTTCCGGTTTTGCGTGTCAAAATTCCGGAAGTTTGCGGCGAGCTACAGCGAGCTACAACAGTCCGGGTTGATGTGGCGATGAACAGAAATGGTGGGCCTGGAGAGACTCGAACTCCCAACCAAGCGGTTATGAGCCGCCGGCTCTAACCATTGAGCTACAGGCCCGGCAGGCGCGAGGGCCGGCGGTGGGGTTGGCAATGGTTCCAACATCCGTGGTGACGCTCTAGCGGAAAACGATGGGTGCGACAAGTGTTTGCCGCAATGGTTTTGCAATAGGTTGTTTAGCGAGAGGTTGCGTAATCGGAAATAGGAGCTTGGGAGACGGCATGGTGAAATTGGGTGCGGTTTTGGATCTTGGACGGATTGGCTTTGTGTTGGCGTCCCTGGCTGTGGTTTCTCCGGTCATGGCACAGGAAGCGTCCCGGCAGGAGGCGGTCATCAATGTGTCGGGCGAAGGAGAGGTCAGTCTGGCGCCGGATATGGCTTTGATGCAATTGGGTGTCGTGACTGAGGCTGCCGAGGCCGCGCAGGCGTTGAAGGACAATAACGAGGCTTTGGCCAAAGTGTTGAAATCCCTGAAGGACAAGGGATTAGCGGATCGCGATTTGCAGACATCCGGCTTTCAGATTACGCCGCGCTATCGCCAGGAGCCAGAAGACAAGGCCGATAGCCGCCCGCCAGTGATCGAGGGCTATTCCGTCAGCAATGGGCTGACGATCCGGGTGCGTGATCTGTCCAAGCTGGGCGGGGTAATCGATACGTCCGTTGGGCTTGGCGCCAACCAGGGTGGAGAGATCCGCTTCACCAATGACAAGCCGGAAACGGCCATAGATGCGGCCCGCAAATCCGCCATGGCGGATGCCTTAGCCAAGGCGAAAGTGCTGACGCAAGCGGCGGGTGTCAAGCTTGGCCGAATCATTTCCATCAATGAAAACGCAGCGCGGCCTTTTGAGCAGGGCATGATGATGAAAGCCAGCATGGCCCGGGATATGGCGCCCGCACCAACGCCGATGGCAGCAGGCGAGAATACCTATCGTGTGACCGTGAATGTCAGCTTTGCATTGGAGCAATAGCCAGCAATCACAAAAAAAGCCCCGGTCGTTAAACCGGGGCCGATCTCTAACAGTCTATCAGAATTTGATACCGATGCCGAGATTGACGACATTCTGCTTGGTTTCAAAATCGATGCCGCCAAGGTTCTTGGTGCCGTAATCGTTGTAGCGATATTCGAGGCGGGTAAAGATGCGATTGGTAATCGCATAATCGACGCCAGCGCCGATGGTCCAGCCGTTAAGCGTCTTGTCGTAATCGCCGGACGAAGACTTGATATAGTCTCGGTCTGCCGTCCAGCCGCCAGCCACAAACAGCAGGGCGCGGTCGATGGCGTAACCAGCGCGGGCTCGGGCAGAGCCGGAGACATCCATGCCCACCTTGACGCCGGAATAGTTGTTTTCGTTCCAGTCGTAGTTCACGTCGGCTTCTACGCCGAGAATCACGTTGTGGCCGACATCGAAGTTCCAGCCACCAAATCCACCGATGCGGCCGCCATCGAAATTATCCGAGAGCGATGCGCCGCCCTGCGACAGTGTGGCATCCAGCCAGCCGTAGCCGCCGTAAACACCGATATAGCCGCCTGCCCATGAAAACGCTGCGGGGGTTTCAACAGCAGCAGGAGCTGTCGGAACCTGATCAACTGCATCGGCGGCCATGGCAATGCCTGCCGATACGAAGAGGGTTGCAGCGGTTGCAAGGAGGGTCACTCTGTTCATATTCGTCTCCACTCGTTTAATGAGTGAGTGAGATATAATTTATTCATTTGCGTGTATGTAGCAAAAATACCACGGTTTCTGCAATTATGAGCTTTAAATTCCGCAAATGAGGCCAATACACATCTTATTCGAGTGTTTTACTGTCAAATTTCGCGGGTTTTTGCTGTTTCTTTCCCTCAGATAGGGCAGAGAAAAGCCTGTGCATTCTGCTTTTGTGATGAATTTTTAGTTATTGGAGCCGAGGGAATGCGCAGGAAGGCTCAGCACTTTGGTGTTCTCTTTCCGGTGTTTTGGTGACGGCTATTGGGTCGCCCTTCTGGCGCCAGTGACGCAGGCAACGACGGCAAGGGTGGTGACCAGCATGGAGGGGCTGACGGTTTCGTGGAGAAGGGCGGCGGCAAGCCCCAAGCCGAAAAACGGTTGCAGCAATTGCAATTGGCCGATGGCAGCTATGCCGCCCTGGGCAAGGCCGCGATACCAGAAAATGAAGCCGATCAACATGCTGAACAGTGAGACATAGCCAAGGCCCAGCCAGGCGCCAGCGGTTACGCCACTGAGCGTTGAGGGCAGGGTGAGGGCGGCGGCCACGATGCTGATGGGCAAAGCCAACGTCAGCGCCCAGCAGATTACCTGCCAACCGCCCAACCGGCGCGACAGTCTTGCGCCCTCGGCATAGCCAAGGCCGCAGATCAGGATGGCGAGGATCATCAGCATATCGCCGTAAGATGCGGTGGCGACCCCTTGGGACAGGGCAAAGCCGATCACCAGAGCGCTACCGAGGCTGGAAAACAGCCAGAAGATCGGCCGCGGACGCTCACCGCCGCGCAGAACGGCAAACAGGGCGGTCGAAAGCGGTAACAAGGCGATGAAAACCAGCGAACGGGTCGAGGGTATATGTTGCAAGGCGTAGGCCGTCAGCAAGGGAAAGCCGATCACCACGCAGAGCGAGACCATGGCGAGGGCCGCGATTTCCGCGAGATTGGGTTTTGCCGGGCGAAATACCAGAAGCAGGCCGCAGCCAAGCAAGCCGGCGATGCTGGCGCGGGCGACGGTTAGAAAAACCGGGTCGAAACTGCCGATCGCAGCCCGGGTTGCCGGGAGCGAGCCGCTGAAGATCAGCATGCCCAGAAAACCATTGATCAGCCCGCTCGTCGTCTTGTTCATTTGATGCTCCTGTTTTTGTTGTTCTTGCGCCGAGGTGATGGTTATGCCAGAGACGGTGCAATACAATTTTGCCAAACTGTTATGGGTGTTTGAGCAATACAGAGGCGATGGTGAGCGATTTGGACGCGCAGGGAATAAGCCGGATCGACACGGTAATGGCGGCTATTCGGACGCGTATTTCCTCGCGAAGCCTGGCGACCGGCGCACGGCTACCCTCTGTGCGCGGCTTTGCCAAGACCATGCAGGTTTCGGTTTCAACAGTGGTGGAGGCTTACGAACGGTTGGCGGCGGAAGGGCTGATCCGCGCGCGGCCGGGCTCCGGGTTTTTCGTGGCGGCACCCTTGGCGCCGTTGTCCCTGACCAATCTCGGGCCTCGGCTGGAGCGGGAGATCGATCCGTTCTGGGTCTCTCGCCAATCGCTGGAAACTCGTGGTGATCTGCTGAAACCGGGATGCGGCTGGCTGCCGCCCGATTGGTTGCCGGAGGCGGCAATTCGGCGGGCGCTGCGCATGCTTGGCCGCGCCGATGGTGCGGTACTGACGGATTACGGTTCGCCGCTCGGCCTGCCGGGGCTTCGGCAATTGCTGTCGCGGCGGATGGCCGATCATGGGCTGACGGTGGCGGCGGACGCGATCATGCTGACGGAATCCGGCACCCATGCCATCGATCTGGTCTGCCGTTTTTTTCTGGAGCCGGGCGATTGCGTTCTGGTCGATGACCCCTGCTATTTCAACTTTCATGCCCTGCTGCGGGCGCACCGCGCCACCATCGTCAGCGTGCCTTATCTGGCGGATGGCCCGGATCTGGAGGCGTTCGCGGCTATTGTCGAGGCCCATAAGCCGCGGCTCTATATTACCAATTCGGGCGTGCATAATCCCACCGGCGCAAGCCTCTCGGCGGTCAATGCGCATCGAGTGCTGACCCTTGCCGACCGGGCCGACCTGACCATCGTCGAGGATGATATCTTTGCCGATTTCGAAGATGTTCCTTCTGCGCGGTTATCGGCTTTCGATGGGTTGAACCGGGTGGTGCAGATCGGCAGTTTTTCCAAGACATTGTCGGCTTCGGTGCGCTGCGGTTATATCGCCGCCCGGCGTGATTGGATCGAGGGACTGACCGACTTGAAGATCGCCACGAGTTTTGGTGGCGGGCGGCTTTCCGCCGAACTGGTGCTGGCCGTGCTGACGGATGGTGGCTATCGCAAACATCTTGAAGGGCTGAAAACCCGGTTGGCCGCAGCGCGCAGCACTGTGGCGGCGGAGTTGTCGTCGCTTGGCTTCACGCCCTGGCTCCAGCCGAAGGCGGGACTTTTTCTGTGGTGTCGAATGCCTGATGGGATCGAATCGGGCGCTCTGGCCCGCCACTGCCTGAAGGATGGCGTCATTCTGGCACCCGGCAATGTCTTCAGCCTGTCGCAGAATGCGGGCCGGTTCATGCGTTTCAACGTGGCGCAAACCATGGATGCGAGGGTTCTTGGCTCATTGAAGGCGGGTTTGCAGCAATTGCGGTGAATGGTGCGGCACGTTCAGAGCGATGTCAGCAACGATCATCATAGGTGGTGCCAGAAGAAACCCAATCAGGAGTTCGCATCATGATGTTCAAGACCGGTCTTTACGCAGCCCTTATTGCCACGAGCCTTACCGCATCGGTGGCTTTTGCGGCTGAAACCCAGATCAAGGTCACCGAAACCGGTGAGGGCGGTGGCGCCATGGGGCTGAAGATGGAGCCTGCAACGGTTGCCGCTGGTCCGGCGGTGTTCCACGTTCACAACGATGCCATGTCGGAAGACCATGAGATGATCGTGGTAAAGCTAGCGACCCCGGATGCCAAGATCCCGCTCGATAAGGCCAAGCACCGCGTTGACGAAAAGAAGCTGAAGAGCCTTGGCGAAGTGTCGGATCTGAAGCCCGGCGCGGATGGCAAGCTTAAGGTGACATTGAAGCCGGGCAGCTATCTGGTGTTCTGCAATATCAAGGGCCATTACGAGGCCGGTATGCAGGGCACCCTGACCGTTACGCCCTGATCGGCAGCCGGTGATCTGTGTGCCTCTTGTGATAAGCCCGCAGCGATGCGGGCTTTTTCATGCCGATATCGCGGGCTGATGCAGAGACATGCTGTTTCATTTTGGATGACTGTTTTCCCCTGAAGGCGCCAACCTTTTAGAAACTCTTAACGACGATAATGCCGCCATTCGATAAGGAGTAAAACATGGCGGCTAGAAAAGCAGCGGGAGGGGCAAGGCGCGGGGGCGCAAACAAACGCCGGGCATCCGGTGGGTCAAGAGCAAAACGGGCAGGGTCGGGCGGCAGCCTTTGGCCTTGGTTTGGGGCGCTTGTCGTAGTGGTGGCCGGCGTTTCGGCCTATGACCACCGCAAGGAATTGCCTGGACTGATCGACAAGACGTTCGGTACCGGTGGCAAATATATCGCGCAATTGCAGGGCCATGCGCCCCGCGAAACCAGTAGCCGCAGCGAGACTGGCCCGGTTCCGCCCGCAAGCATTCCAACGCCGACGGCGCGCAGGCTCGATCCGACGCCATTGCCACCGGCCACGACGATGATACCGACCGCCTCCATGATGCCTCGATCAAGAGATGACAGCCCCTTGCCGCCTGCCACCACGCTGGTGCCGGGACAGGTCGTTGCCTCCCTTCAGCCGCGCGGGGTCGATAAGCAGCGGGTGTCCGGCAAATTCTATTATTGCGGCACAAGCGGGCTCGACAATTGCGTTGTCGATGGCGACACCTTCTGGGTCAACAAGACCAAGATCCGGGTTGCCGATATCGATGCGCCGGAAACCGAACAGGCAAAATGTAAATCCGAGCGCGACCGGGGCTTTGCCGCAAAGGTACGGTTGCGTGATCTGCTCAGCGCCGGCAGTTTCGATCTTTCTCCCTTTGGTATGCGGGATGAAGACCAATATGGACGAAAATTGCGCGTGGTGAGCCGCAATGGCCGTTCACTCGGCGCGATGATGGTCGATGAGGGATTGGTCAGGCCCTGGACCGGTCATCGACAGCCCTGGTGCTGAGAGAGTTTGCCATAGGAAAAGTGGAACCCGGTTTTCCCGAAAAGACAAACGAAAACAACAGAAGCTGGAGTGTGTCTGGTTCGATCTGAACCTGACACACTCCGGATGTTTTTTCTGTGCCGTTCTGAGTGGTGCACGCCTATGTTGTGCCGTTTCGTGCCGCACGCCTCCAAAACTTGCCGGTCTTGCCACGTTTGCGCCATCTGCACGACATCAGATCGTAACACCTTGGCTTTATGCTTTCCTCCATAAGCAGAGAATAAAAAACTTTTGGAACTCATGGAGCAAAATCCGGTTTGCGGCGTTCCTAATTGTTTGCTGACTTCAAAGAAGCCTAAGGCAAAGATTGCGCGGCACGCACAGCACGGACAAAGGGAGAAAAGACCAGTGACCTACGATATGACTGACCTGACCATGTCCGAAGTTCTCAAGGACCCAATGATCCGTCAGCTCTTGCGGGCAGACGGAGTATCTCTCAGCGCGTTTGCCGTCCTGCTGGATGATGCGGCCCGTCAGCGTAATCTGGCCCTGCGTTGCCGCAAAGCTGGCGTTCCCGCAGCGCATGTGATCGACAGTCTTTCCCACGTGCAGGGGCCTGCCGACTGCCTGTAACATTTGACGTAACCTGTGCCAGCAGCGCCGTTTCCAATGGCCGCTCTTATTCTGCCGCGATGACCACGCAAGGCTCGCGGCAGTTTCGTCTTCTACCACGCTTCATGGTCCGAAGTTGAGGCGAGCGTAAGGGTTGGCGATGAAGATGGCTCGGTTGTTTTTGGCGCTGTCCGTGGCTGCCATTGGTTCTGTAACATTTGTCTATACAGCAGGGGCCAAGGAAGCGGCCCAGCCGCAGTTTTCTTCGGTCAAGGGGCGATGCCTGCGGGTTTCCATCGGTGATCAGGATCTGACAAAGGCCTGCTCTTCCGAAATTGGCCGCAGCTTGCATAGCGATGGCCGCTCTGGCCTTTATTTTTTCATGGGCACCACGCACATCATTACCTTTACCGGCATTCCCTCCAAGGAAAAGCCGCGCGACAAGAGCCAGATTGAGACGCTCAAGCTGGACGAAGTCATCCTCAATGATGGAAGCACCAAGAGCGGGTTGCAGCGGATCGCTGCCAATGGCGCCTGCAATACCAGTCAGATCAATAATGACCGGTTTCTGGTGGCCTGCACCGGCACACTGCAAAAAGGCACGAAATTCACAGCCAGTTTCGAAATCGACAAATCGATGAAATAGAGCATTTCCAGGAAAAGTGCGAAGCGGTTTTCCGTCCGGAAATGCGAAAAGCAAAGAGTTGGAGCATTTCCAGGAAAAGTGCGAAGCGGTTTTCTGTCCGGAAATGCGAAAAGCAAAGAGTTGGAGCATTTCCAGGAAAAGTGTGAAGCGGTTTTCCGTTCGGAAATGCGTGAGACAAACACTTGGAGCATTTTCAGGAAAAGTGTGAAGCGGTGTTCCGTCCGGAAATGCGTAAATGTCTAGATAACCCGCCTTCGGACAGAAGGCGGGCTTACAATAGGTGATTGTCGCTCTTGGATTACACGTCCAGCGGATAGTCCTGGATAACCTTGGTCAGGCTGCCTTCAGCTGGAAACAGCGGGATGAGGCAGGCTTGAAGGGCGTGATAGATATCCCCCTTGCCGGGGAACAGGCTGTTTGACGGCACAAGGTCTTCCGTCATCTCTTCGTGCCAGCCGCCAAATTGCTTGTCGATCGTGTGGTTGGCGATGAAATTCCAGATCTTGCGGTAGTTTTCCTCGTTCAGGTCGCGGCCCTGGTGCTGGTTGAGGTAATGGGCAGCGCCTGCGGCCTCGCAAAGCGGCCACCACAGCTTGAAGGTCTTGGCGGGCACGTTGTCCCAATCCAGCGTGTAATAAAAGCCGCCCTTTTTGCGGTCCCAGCCCAGCAGCATCGATTGATAGAACAGGCCGCTTGCCGCTTCCGGCATCCAGTCATGCTGCTTGCCTGTCAGCACCCAGAGCTGCAACACCAGGCGGGCCCATTCCAGCCAATGGCCAGGCGTGGTGCCGGCGGGGCGGAACATTTCATTGGGGTGATAGTAATTGCGGTCCACCACCCATTCCTCATCGAAATGTTCGGCAACGCGGAAGGCTTCTTCGCGGGCGCGGCGGTTGATGATCAGATCGGCGATCCGGGTGGCCTTGTCGAGATAATGCTGCTCGCCGGTGGCCTCGAATGCCGCCATCAGCGCTTCGGTGAGGTGCATGTTGGAATTCTGGCCGCGATAGCCGGGTACCGGCTGCCAATCCTGAGAGAATTCCTCGGCAATGGCGCCGTGGCGCTCCTCCCAGAATTTGGTTTCCAGCACCTCGGTAATGTCTTCCAGCATCCGGTCGGCCAGCGGATGGCCAACGGTTTTGGCCGAAGAAGCGGCCAGCAGCACGAAAGCATGGCCATAGCCCTGCTTGGAGCCATCGGCGACGCCATCGTCGTTCAATTGCCAGACATAGCCGCCGTTCTTTTCGTCACGATGCTTGCGCCACAGATAACGCATGCCGTGGTCTACCACATCGGCAGCGCCGGGACGGCCCAGCAGATCGCCGATGGCATAGCAATGCACCATGCGGGCGCTGGCATGGATGCCGCGCACGGGATTGTCTGTCGTCAACGGTGTGCCATCGCGGGCAAGATCGTAGAAGCCGCCCTTAGGGTTGATCGCTGCCGTCTGGAAGAAATCAAACAGGCCATCGGCCTGATCCAGCAGCCATTTGCGATGGTAAGGCCGTCCGCTCCATTGGTCAGCCAGCGGTTTTCCTTGATTGACGTTCGACATATCATCCTCCACGCGGTACAAAATCGCCCGTGTCTATACTGCATAATGGACGAAATCGAAATCGATTTAAGGAGAAAATTATCCAGCAGCCATAGAGTGTTACCGCTCCGTTCACCCTTTATGATAGACTGTGCCGCAATGCGTTTGGAAGGCACGGTGCCGGCTGAACGGCGCGATCTAATGACGCCGCGTATATTGACATAAACATATCTTTATGTGATTGGGTACGTAACCCTGGGAACGGAAGGAAGTCGCTCATGCTCGATCAATTGTTTGGACGTGAAGGAGCGAACCGCGACGGCGCAGAGATCCTCAAAGCTCTGCAACAGGCGGCGCGTGAGCGTATTCTGATCCTCGACGGTGCTATGGGCACTGAAATTCAGGGCCTTGGCCTGGGTGAGGATGACTTTCGCGGCGAGCGCTTCATTGGCTGCGCCTGCCACCAGAAGGGCAATAACGACCTTCTGATTCTGTCCCAACCGGAAGCTATTGAAGATATTCATTTTCGCTACGCCATGGCGGGAGCGGATATTGTTGAAACCAACACGTTCTCTTCCACCCGCATCGCCCAGGCGGATTACGAGATGGAAGGCGCTGTCTACGATCTCAACAAGCATGGGGCGCAGGTCGTGCGCCGGGCCATCCTTCGTGCCGAGCGCGAAGACGGCAAGCGCCGCTTTGTGGCGGGCGCGATTGGCCCAACCAACCGTACGGCGTCGATCTCGCCCGATGTCAACAATCCCGGCTACCGCGCCGTGTCGTTTGATGATTTGCGCCTTGCCTATGGCGAACAGATCGATGGCTTGATTGATGGCGGTGCCGATCTCATCCTGATCGAGACGATTTTCGATACGCTGAACGCCAAGGCGGCGATTTTTGCCTGCGAGGAGCGCTTCCTTGCCAAGGGCATTCGCTTGCCGGTGATGATATCAGGCACGATCACCGACCTTTCTGGCCGCACCCTGTCGGGCCAGACGCCATCGGCGTTCTGGAACTCGGTGCGCCACGCCAAGCCCTTCACCATCGGGCTGAACTGCGCTTTGGGTGCGGATGCGATGCGCCCGCATTTGCAGGAACTGTCCGGTCTTGCCGATACGTTCATCTCCGCTTACCCCAATGCCGGTCTGCCGAATGAATTTGGTCAGTATGACCAAAGCCCGGAATATATGGCGAAATTGGTGGAAGGCTTTGCCGAGGAAGGCATCGTCAATGTGGTGGGTGGCTGCTGCGGGTCCACGCCAGCTCATATCCAGGCCATCGCCGAAGCGGTAAAGGGCAAGGCGCCTCGCCAGCCGGTCGAGCACCGCCCCTTCATGTCGCTCTCGGGTCTTGAGCCTTTCGTGCTGACCAAGGACATTCCCTTCGTCAATGTCGGCGAACGCACCAATGTCACCGGCTCGGCAAAGTTCCGCAAGCTGATCACCGCTGGTGATTTCAATGCAGCGCTGGTGGTTGCCCGCGATCAGGTCGAAAACGGCGCGCAGATCATCGACATCAACATGGATGAAGGACTGATCGATTCAGAAAAGGCCATGGTTGAATTCCTCAACCTGATTGCCGCTGAACCTGATATCGCCCGCGTTCCTGTGATGATCGATTCATCCAAATTCCAGATCATCGAATCCGGCCTGAAATGCGTGCAGGGCAAGCCGATCGTCAATTCCATCTCGCTGAAGGAAGGCGAGGAGAATTTTGTTGCGCAGGCGAAGCTGATCCGCAATTACGGTGCCGCCGTCGTGGTCATGGCCTTTGACGAGCAGGGGCAGGCGGATACTTACGAGCGCAAGGTGGAAATCTGTTCACGCGCCTACAAGATCCTTACCGAAGAAGCGGGCTTTTCGCCTGAGGATATCATCTTCGACCCCAACGTCTTTGCTGTCGCCACCGGCATTGAAGAGCACAACAATTACGGCGTGGATTTCATCGAGGCGACCCGCACCATCCGTCAGCGCATGCCGCTGGTGCATATTTCCGGCGGTGTTTCCAACCTGTCCTTCTCGTTCCGCGGCAATGAGCCGGTGCGCGAGGCGATGCATGCTGTGTTCCTCTACCACGCTATTCAGGCGGGCATGGACATGGGTATTGTCAACGCCGGTCAGTTGGCAGTCTATGAAAGCATTGATGCCGAGCTGCGCGAAGCCTGCGAAGACGTGGTGCTGAACCGCCGCGAAGATGGCACGGAACGGCTGCTGGAGATTGCCGAGCGTTATCGCGGTACAGGCGAGGCGAAAGCCCGCGTTCAGGACATGTCCTGGCGCGAGCTGCCGGTGGCCAAGCGTCTGGAACACGCTTTGGTCAACGGTATCACTGAATTCATCGATGCCGATACCGAGGAAGCCCGCCAGGCGGCCGCGCGTCCGCTGCATGTCATTGAAGGTCCGCTGATGGCGGGCATGAATGTGGTCGGTGACCTGTTTGGCGCGGGCAAAATGTTCCTGCCGCAGGTGGTGAAATCCGCCCGCGTCATGAAGCAGGCCGTGGCTGTGCTTCTGCCCTACATGGAAGAAGAAAAGCGCGCCAATGGCGGCACTGGCGAGCGCGAAGCTGCTGGCAAGGTGCTGATGGCCACCGTGAAGGGCGACGTGCACGATATCGGCAAGAATATTGTCGGCGTGGTCTTGGCTTGTAACAACTATGAGATCATCGATCTGGGCGTGATGGTGCCTGCTGCCAAGATTCTGGAAGTGGCGATCAAGGAAAAGGTCGATATCATCGGACTTTCCGGCCTGATCACGCCATCGCTGGATGAAATGGTGCATGTCGCGGCTGAAATGCAGCGGCAGGGCTTTAATGTGCCGCTGCTGATAGGTGGTGCCACCACCAGCCGTGTGCACACGGCGGTGAAAATCCACCCGCAATATCAGTCGGGGCAGGCGGTCTACGTGCTGGATGCCAGCCGCGCCGTGGGCGTTGTCTCGTCCTTGCTGTCGCCCGATACCCGCGACACCACGATTGAAACCTTGCGCACAGAATATGCCAAGGTGGCCGATGCCCATGCCCGCGCCGAGCTTGAAAAGCAACGCTTGCCAATTGCCCGCGCCCGCGCCAATGCGGCCAAGGTGGATTGGGCCAGCTACAAGCCGAAAAAGCCAAACTTCACCGGCATCAAGGTGTTTGAGGATTATGACCTCAAGGAATTGGCGAAGTATATCGACTGGACGCCTTTCTTCCAGACATGGGAGCTGAAAGGCCGTTATCCGGCTATTTTGGACGACGAAAAGCAGGGCGAAGCCGCCCGTGCGCTTTATGCTGACGCACAGGCTATGCTGGCGAAAATCATCGACGAGACATGGTTCCGCCCCCGCGCGGTGATCGGCTTCTGGCCCGCCAACAGCGTTGGTGATGATATCCGCCTCTTCAAGGACGATAGCCGCAAGCAAGACCTAGCCACCTTCTTCACCCTTCGCCAGCAGCTTTCCAAGCGCGATGGCCGCCCGAATGTTGCCTTGAGCGATTTCGTCGCTCCGGTTGATAGCGGCGTGGAAGATTACGTTGGCGGCTTTGTGGTCACGGCAGGGATCGAAGAAGTGGCTATTGCCGAACGGTTCGAGCGTGCCAACGACGATTACTCCTCCATCATGGTCAAGGCCCTTGCCGACCGCTTCGCCGAAGCCTTTGCAGAGCGCATGCATGAGCGGGTTCGTAAGGAATTCTGGGGCTACGGCGCAGATGAGACCTTTGCACCGGAAGACCTGATCTCCGAATCCTACGCCGGTATCCGCCCAGCCCCCGGCTATCCAGCCCAGCCCGACCACACGGAGAAGGTTACGCTGTTCAACCTGCTGGATGCCACGGCCACGACAGGCG
Organism: Agrobacterium vitis; assembly: GCF_037039395.1. NCBI lineage: Bacteria > Pseudomonadati > Pseudomonadota > Alphaproteobacteria > Hyphomicrobiales > Rhizobiaceae > Gillisella > Gillisella vitis. The sequence continues at coordinate 3,127,275 of NZ_CP146242.1, forward strand.
TAACGCTGACGGAAAGCTACGCCATGTGGCCCGGCTCATCCGTCTCCGGCCTCTATATCGGCCATCCTGACAGCTACTATTTTGGCGTTGCCAAGGTGGAGCGCGATCAGGTGGAAGATTACGCCGCCCGCAAAGGCATGGACGTGCGCGAGATTGAGCGTTGGCTGGGGCCGGTGCTGAATTACGTGCCGAAGGCGGCAGTGGATACGGATGCGGCGGCGTGATCGTCTGAAGGTCGAGGGAACATGCAGATAAGACCAGCAAATTCCCTTGACGCCCAGGGGATGAGCAATGCTCTGGACGAGATATTTGCCGCGGGCCTACGCAAGAGTGCAGGTGACCCTGAGTGGGTGCTTGCACATTATATCGACCACAAGAACCGCATTGAGTGCTCGGTTGCGCAAGAAGAGGATGGCCGCATTCTTGGGTTTCAATCCTTGCGATATGCGACAGCAGATAACCCCTATGGCACCCCAGAGGGTTGGGGTATTATCGGCACTCATGTAAGCCCACTTGCCGCACGGCGAGGGGTTGGTTCGGCTCTTTTTCGAGCGTCAGTGCGGGCCGCAGAAGCATTTCCGGTTCAGAATATCGAGGCGGCCATTGGGGCCGATAACGCTGTAGCGCTTGCCTATTACGAGGCGATGGGTTTTCGGACCTATCGCTCTTCAGACGGGTTGGTTTGCAAAGTTTACCGCATCGAGGCGGGGGCTTAGAGTTCATCAGGGAAAAATAGAAATTCTCTGGATCTTTGTTCTTAAGCATTTCCGGACGGAAAACCGCTTCACACTTTTCCTGGAAATGCTCTAAAAGACATCATTTCATCACCGCCTCCGCACGCGGCAAGACCTCTCTGGCATCGCCCTTCTGGGCGGTGAAGCTGAATTTCTTCCGTAGGCGCAGGATTGGTTTTTCGATGAAATGCCAGGAGCCCATGGCAATCACGGTGGCTATCGGAAGTGAAATGGCGAAATGCAGCCAGGGTGATGTCAGCTTCGGAAACAGGTTCACCAGGGCCTGCTGAAAGGGATATCCATAGAGATAGATTCCGTAGGAATAATCTCCCCCATGGTAGATCGGGATGGGGGGAATGCGCAGCATTCCGACATAGACGGTGAGATAGACCAGCATAGGCGCAAAAATCGTGCAGAGCGTGCTGCCGCTGACGTGAGGAAGCGCGAAAGAGGTGGCAATCGGAACGATGCAGGAGATAACCGCCAGCGTCCAGTGTTTTGGAATGAAACGGCGGAACAGGAAGAACACCGATCCCAGCATGAAATTGACATAGAGCATCAGGCCGCGCAGGCCGATGAAATGATTAAGCAGGGTGTAGCCGGAGCTTTCAGGTGGAAATAGCCCGCCCATGCTCGACGGGCTGATGTTTTCGACCTTCAGGGCGATGATGATCACGGCGACACAGGCCGTCGCCACCAGTGCTGCCAGCGGGCGCTTTAGAAAGCCAAAAATGATCAGCGCTGACATGATGGCATAGCAACCGATCTCATAGGGGACGGTCCAGAGAGATCCATTCACGGTCGATGGAAAGGGATTGTGCTCGAAAACGCCCGGTAGGACATAATGGATAACGCCAAAAATATTGGCGAAATAGGCCCAGAATTCATAGGACTGAAAATAGGTCGGGAGGCTGACCGTGGTAAACAATGGACCGAGGATCAGCGCCGCAAACACAATGTCGACCGCAAGGGCTGGCACGATTCTGATGCCGCGATTGAGCAGAAAGTCCTTCAGGCGAAGGCGGATGGCGCTGCCGGTAATCAGAAAGCCGCTGAGTGCAAAAAACATCGGCAGGATGGCAGCCTGCAGGACCGTGATTCCGGGCTGAGAAAATTGGTATTTTTCACCTTCGGCAATCAGGAATGAATGGTCGAGTAAAACCATGACTGCCAGGAAAATTCTGAGAAAATCAAATCCCGGACCAATGCCTCGATGTTCATCCAATACAGAACCAATCGACTTCATCTAAAATACCTCGATTATAAAAGACTAGAATTAGTTATATTGTAAAACTGATATGAACTAATTCGTCATTTGCTCAGTTATGTTCCTTATTCAGGACAATACTGTTCAAATTTAGATCGATATATTGAGTTGAAATTTTTGATACTGCACTCTTGTGGAAGGAGGTAAGCCTCACCCAAGTGGAGGATCAGGAGATGGGCGACGCTCAGGCCCCGGCATTGCCATCACAATGCAGGTCTGTTGTCGCAGGTGATTGGGGGTATGGAGGAGGTGGCGCCTAGGATTCTACCGGGCTCTGACGCGCGCGGATCTGGCCGTAGCGTTAACGCGCAGATGCAATCTGTTCGATAATGGAAATAATGATTTTGCGCGTATTGGGGTTTTTGATGCTGGCAAAGCATGTGTTGAGTTCAAGCGCGTCTGAACGTGATGTCGCTTTAACCAGATCTGTCAGCTCGCTTGAGCTATCCTCGGGCGATGCGTCGGCATTATCGGCGGTGTAGGAAAAATCGGGGTCCATTCCCAAGAGAGTGGCTGCAGCGGCAAGTCTGCTGGCGCTCATGCCGTTGATGCCTTTTTCATATTTATGCAGCTGTTGGAATGTCACACCCAGTTCTCTTGCAACGTCGGATTGGCTCATCCCCTTATTCTTTCGGGCGCTTTTCAAGCGTTCACCCGCCAGGATGTTATAGTCGTGAACGTTGGATGTTTTTTTGAGCAATGTCATGGGCGATCTCAATAGACTACAACGAAAATAATATCATGTTTCATTCGATGTTTTTCAATAAACGAATCTGTGAAAAAACGAGAGTGTATTTATCAGTGACTGATAAACTCTTTTGATGTGTGCTATCTATGGTGGTTACTTCTTGAAATCACCATTCGATCGACGGAAATCGTAGCGTGCTTTATCTAAGGGAAGGATCGATTTAAGCAGCGTCTCAGTCATTTAGAGAGGGTATGGCCATCTAATTATAGGATATTTTAAATGTGACAAAAAGAGATAATTCCACGTAGTGGTGGAAGTGCCACCTTGACAGATTTCAGCATATCAATTTTTGCCTGAAAGCCTCTGCCACGGCGTGTGATCTGCTAACGGCGCCGAGCTTCGTCCTGATATTGCCGACATGCTTTGTGACCGCTTTTTCGGAGACCCCGAAAATGACGCTGATCTCCCAATCCGTTTTGCCATTTGCAATCCAGCCGATAACTTCTCTTTCCCGTGGGGTCAGCCGGGTGGCCGGTTTATGGTTTGCGCCATGCAGTTCCAATGCGCGTGCGAAGCTGAAGCTTGCAATCAGCGCCATGCCGGTTCTTGCCTGTGGGGAATCATCGATGTCGCCCCCGGCGAATGTGACGCCAGCGCAGCGTCCATCCAGAGACACGATGGGTAATGTGAAGCCATTGCTGACATAAAGCTCCCGGGCCTGATCCATCACCCGTTTTTCGTCGCGGCTTATGGCCAGTGTTTTGGAAAAATCCGACCAGACAAATGAGGGTTCAGATCTGACGATGTGACGGATGGCCGGGTCTTGAAATGCCAGGCTGTCGCGGAAATAGAGGCGCGACCATTCGTCAGGCCAATCGGCAAGTAAAATCCCTTGCATTTGCTGGCTCGGTAGCATGCCGGGCTTTGGCGGAAATCCTATAACGATATTTTTGACGCCGTATCGGTATGTGGCCTGCTTTGTTAAATTAATAAGATCTAAAAAAGTCTCTGTTTGCTTGATATCTGATAGAAAGGAGAGTGTTGAATCGATACTGACCAATATATTGTCTTCATTCATTTCTACCCCCATTTTTTGATAGTCTTTACATTACCTATCTGATTTCACTTTGCGTTGACCCATACTATCGAAAAAACGGAACAATGCGAGAGCAGGATTGTCTTACCCTCGACTTTCAGTTCTGCCCCCAAACAACCATTGGAAATAGAAAGTGCTGGTCTTTTTTGCGGCTCTTTTGCTGTTTCGATCCATGCGCGGGGGGCTCAAGGCCCTCCTGGTGAGGATGGACGAGCGCCTCAGGTGCCTTGGCATCGATCTCCGCCTGAGATATCAAAAATGAAAATTGATTGCCGCCACCCTCTCTTCCTCCTCCCATCTGTGGAGAACTTCCATGAGCCGTTTCTGGAGCCCGATCGTTCAATCTCTGATGCCGTATGTGGCGGGCGAACAACCCGCGATCGCCGATCTGGTCAAGCTGAACACCAATGAGAGCCCTTATGGTCCTTCGCCGCACGCGATTGCCGCGATGCGACAGGCGGTGGATGACACTCTTCGGCTTTACCCAGACCCGACCGGCCTGCCGCTGCGCCATGCGATTGCCAAAAGCCACAATCTCGATCCGAACGAGGTGTTTGTCGGCAATGGTTCCGATGAGGTCCTGGCACATACGTTTCAGGCCCTGCTGAACCATGATGAGCCGCTGCTGTTTCCAGATGTCAGCTACAGTTTCTATCCAACCTATTGTCGGCTCTATGGCATCGATTTCCGGGAGGTGCCCTTGGACGATGCCATGCGGGTGCGGATAGAGGATTATCGGCAGCGGTGTGGTGCGATCATCCTGCCCAATCCCAATGCACCGACGGGCATCGCCCTGTCCCTGGCGCAGATTGAAACTCTCATTCGCGACCATCCCGATCAGGTCGTGGTGATTGACGAGGCCTATGTGGATTTCGGCGCGGAAAGTGCCATTCCGCTGGTCAAAACCTATCCGAACCTGCTGGTGGTTCAGACCTTTTCGAAATCGCGGGGCCTTGCCGGATTGCGGGTTGGTTTTGCTGTCGGACAACGGGCGTTGATCGAGGCCTTGGAGCGGGTCAAGGACAGTTTCAATTCCTACCCGCTCGATCGGCTGGCGCTCGCCGGTGCCGTTGCCTCCTGGGAGGACCGGGAATGGTTCGAGCGTCACCGCGATCTGGTTATCGCCAGCCGGGAGCGTCTCTCCCTCGGTCTTCAGGATTTGGGTTTCGAGGTCCTGCCATCCTCAGCCAATTTTGTGTTTGCGCGGCATTCGGACCGGACCGGCGTGGATCTCACATTGGCGCTGCGGCAAAAATCGGTCCTGGTGCGAAATTTTCAAAAGCCTCGGATCGGTGATTTTTTGCGCATTAGCATTGGCACCGATGCCGAATGCGACCGGCTACTGGCGGCTTTGCGGGAGGTATTAGGCCAGAGTTAACGATCGATCCGGCATAGGATCGCTGTCGTGTCGTCGCTTTGCTTGAAGCGCGGAAATTGTAGCCCGTCGGGATCGACCTCGCGTTCCAGATGCCGTAATTCGGTGACCAGGGCCTTCAATCCGGCAGTTGCGGCGCGTTTGACCAGACCAGCAGGGTCATAGGCTTGGTAGAGGCTGACAAGATCGGCCAGCCCATCCGAGCAGATCAGCGCTGTGGCGCCGGTCTCGATGGTCAGGGATGTGCGAACCAGATGATCGGCGGTATCGGGTATGAGCCCCAGAGACCAGACACTGCCGCCAGGCGTGTTTTGCTGTTCGCGTTTGCTGCGTAAATTTTCCAATGTTTCGGTGTCGCTTGTGTGGGCCATGCCGCTTGCACCGATGCCGCCCGCGCGCTCCACATGGGCGCGGGCGGCCTGCTGTTCACGCTCAAATGCATCCGGCAGAGCCATATGGGTTTCCACCCGGCCATCGTCATGCAGAAGGTAGAGCACGCTATCGCCAAGGCCAATGAATTCTGCGCCATCCGGCGTTACCCGCAAGCCGGCCAGGGCCGCCAGTGGCCAGGCATAGCGCGGCTGATCGCCTGCTGCTGCGGTAAAAAGCTCGTGGGCGTCAAAAGCGATGGCGCGGATCACCTCGGTGACATTGGTGTCGTATGTTAGTTCCGTGGTCAGCCGTTTTGCCGCAAACTGGGCAATCCAGGCGGCATCGGAACCGTAACCCTCCATGAACTGGACGTCGCCCAGCCCGGTTGCGCCGTCGAGCACGAAAGCGGCCTGCTCATTATATCCCAGTCTGTCCTCGTTGCTGCGGTCGCTTTTGCCCGGATCGCTGATCGTGTCGATGATGGCCAGGGCAGGGCTGGTCAAGGCTGGCTTGGCAGACATAGGCACTCTTTCGTTAAGCCGAAGCTTGGAAGATGCGCGAAAATTGGCCTATCGCTTCACGGACCGCAAAATAAAAATGCCGAAAACCAAACACACCGCCGATGTTTTCGCCAATGTGTTGCTTAAAGGTGGGGTTGCTTAAAGGCAGCGGGCTGCCTGAAAGCTCTTTCGGTCAGGCCGCCGTGCGGTTGCTGTCCCGCCTGTCGCTGCCGCGCAACGCGGCGGAGCTTCCCGGCTCGCGGATCGCGGATCGTCTATTCAACTGGAACCGGTTGGCCAGTTCTGTCAGCTTGGCAGCGCCGCTGGAAAGCGCTTCGCTGATGGCATTCATGCTGCCGACCATGCCCGCGTTCTTTTGTGTCATCTGGTCAAGCGCATTAACCGCGGTGCTGATTTCGCTAAGGCTGGTGGATTGTTCTGACGATGCCGTCGCAATAGCCTCGATATTGACGTCGATGGATTGCACGAAAGACTCGATCCTCGTCAGCGCGCTGCCGGTTTCCCCGACCAGACGGACCCCGTCCTTCACTTCGTTGTTGGATTTGGCAATCAGTTCCGAAATCTCCTTGGCGGCCTTGGCGGAACGCTGGGCCAGTTCGCGCACTTCCTGGGCAACGACCGCAAAACCCTTGCCGCTTTCGCCAGCGCGAGCGGCCTCAACGCCCGCATTCAGGGCAAGAAGGTTGGTCTGGAAGGCAATTTCATCGATGACGCTGATGATATTGCTGATTTCCTTTGAGGCGACTTCGATCCTGCTCATGGCGTCCACGGTGAAATTGACCACCTTGACGGATTCGGTCGCGGCCAGGTGGGCGTCGCGCACGAGATTTCGGGTATCCTTGGTGCGGATGCTGGATTCCTTCACCGTCGCGGTGATTTCTTCCAGCGCAGCAGAGGTCTGTTCGAGCGCTGCCGCCTGCTGTTCAGAGCGTTGGGCAAGACTGCCAGACGCTGTCAGCATCTCCCTGCTATTGCTTGAGACAGAAGCAGTTTCCGACAGAACCTGGGCCAGGGTTTCCTGAAACTTGCCGATCGACATGTTGAAGTCGTTGCGCAGATGCTCGAAGGTCGGAATGAAGGGCTCATCGATCGTTATGCGGATATTGCAGTTCGACAGGCGTTCCAGGCCTGCACCGATGGCGGCAATGGCATTGACACGACCTGTCACGTCGCTAGCGAATTTCACAACCTTGATGACTTTTCCCTTTTCATCGAAAATCGGATTATAGGTTGCTTGGATATAAACCTTCTTGCCGCCTTTGCCGATACGCAGAAATTCATCGCTCTGGTACTCTCCGGCGCCCAGCTTGCGCCAGAATTCCTTGTATGCGGGCGAGGCTACATAGGTTTGATCGCAAAACATCGAATGGTGCTTGCCAGTGATGTCGCCCAATTCATAGCCAAGCGTTGTGCAGAAATTTTCATTGGCGGTGATGATTTGGCCGGAGGGCGTAAACTCGATAACAGCCTGCGAACGCAACAGTGCGTCGATCTTGCCGTCGTTATCAATGGTCTTGTTCTTGACAGTCGTGATGTCCGTGGCAATTTTCACAACCTTATAAGGTGTTTTGCCGCGAAAAACCGGATTATAGGAGCCTTCAATCCAGATCGGTTCACCTGTTTTGGTAAAGCGCTTATACTGGCGCTGATCGAACTGGCCTGAGGCGAGTTTTGCCCAGAAAGCGGTATAGGCTTGGGTTTTCACTTCTTCAGGATCGACAAAGATCCTGTGATGCTTGCCGATGATTTCGGATTTCGTATAGCCAACCGCTTTGCAGAAATTCTCGTTTGCATCGAGAATATTGCCTTTAAGGTCAAATTCAATGATTGCTTGAGAACGATTGAAAGCATCGAGAACAGCTTTTGTATCATTTCCGAAGCCAAGTGACATTAATCCCATAACCCTGCCTCCTGCTGTTGGAGGTATGTTATTTGATCTTTATTTAGAACAGGTAAATATTTATAAATACACTGAAAATTCAGTGACTTAGAATTTTAACGTCTCTCATTGACACCTTATGCCATTGTAATTGGCTATTAATCCGCCACAACCATCAGGTCGTCCCCTGCAAATTTCAGGGTGATGGTTTCGCCAATCATTGCCGGTGTAACGCCCGGGTCGTTGAACATGTCGAAGGACAGTGTCACGCCGCCGACATCCAGCCGGGTGCGGATGACCGAGCCGAGAAAGTGGCTTGAGGTGACTTTGCCGCTGATCCGCACGTCTCCCTTGGCGCCTTCGGCAGGCGATCCGGCTTCCGGGCGCAAAGCCACGGTAACAGTCTCGCCATTGGCCTTGCCCAGCGGCTTTTTCAGGCTCACCTGCTGGTCGCCGATCAGGATCGTATTGGTGGATGTATCCACCACCTTGGCGTCGATCAGGTTGAGCGTGCCGACGAAGGAGGCGACGAAACGGGTCTGGGGATGATTGTAGATTTCTGAAGGCGTGCCGATCTGATCGGCGCGCCCGCCGTTCATCACCACGATCCGGTCGGATATCGACAGGGCCTCTTCCTGGTCATGGGTCACGAATACGGTGGTAATGCCGAGCTGGCGCTGGATCTGGCGGATTTCCTCGCGCAGCGACACGCGGATTTTGGCATCCAGCGCCGACAGCGGCTCATCGAGCAGCAAAACCTGCGGCTTTGGCGCCAGCGCCCGGGCCAGCGCCACGCGCTGCTGCTGGCCGCCGGACATCTGGTAGGGATAGCGCTCGGCCAGATGATCGAGGTGGATCAGCTTCAGCATTTCCATCACCCGGCTGTGAATTTCCGCCTTGGGCTTTTTGGCGATCTTCAGGCCGAAGGCGACGTTGTCGAACACATTCATGTTGGGAAACAGCGCGTAGGCCTGAAACACCATGCCGATCCGGCGGCGATTGGGCGGCAGTTTCGTGACGTCCTGCCCATCGATGACAATCGAGCCGGAGGAGGGCGTTTCAAACCCCGCCACCATGCGCAGAACGGTTGTCTTGCCGCAGCCGGACGGTCCCAGGAAGGAGATGAATTCACCTTTATTCACCGGCAGATCGAATTCCTTGACGACGGTATTGGCCGCGAAACTCTTGCTGACCGCTTCGATCCTGAGGAAACTCATCGGGTTGCACTCCTTGGGGGCATTGAAGAGGACAGCGGGGCCTGGCGTGCAATACTGCGCGGCAACCAGCGCTGTCCGGGTTTTTTATTGGCGAATAATTGCATGAGGACCATGCAGCCCCAGGTCAGCGCAAAGGACAGAATGGCAAGCGCTGCCGGTTCATAAGCGCGGTCCTGGCCGATCTTGACCATATAAGGGCCGAAGGCCGGGCGATTGAGAAGGCTGGCGAAGACGAATTCACCAAGCGAGATTGAGAAGGTCAAAAAGGCGCCGGAGACAATGGCCGAGCGCACATTGGGAAAAATGACCTCGGTAATGGTGCGAAGACGCGATGCGCCGAGGCTTTCGGCGGCTTCCGTCAGGGTGGTGATATCAATGGCGGCCATGCCATTGTCCACGGCCCGAAACATATAGGGCAAGGACAATGTGACGTAGCCGATCACCAGCAGGATATTAGTGCCGTTTTCCGACATGGTGAGCGGCAGATAGGAACTGGAACCAAACAACCGGATATAACCGAACACCAGCACGACCGGCGGAATGATCAGCGGCAGGAGACTGACGAACTCGACAATGGGCCGGAGTTTCGGCAGCCGCAGCCGTACCCAATAGGCTGTCGGCACGACGATGACCGCACCGACCACGATGGCCATCAATGAGGCAAAGGCCGAGTAGCCGAGGGTAGACAGAAACTCGTCGCTGGAAAACACCGAACGGTAAGCGGCAAAACTCCACTGGCCCCGCAGCATTTGCAGGGAAAACTGGAAGGTCGCATAGAGCGGGACGAGGAAATAGGCGGCGGCGATAAGGACGATGACGGTCGAGACCAGCGGAAAGGGCTTTTTCATTTTTGCCACCGTTCGGCGCGGCTGCGCAGGATAAGATAGAGCGTGTTTGTGACGGCCATGATCGCCACCATGCCAACCGCCAGCGCATAGCCAAGATTGGGATTATACAGCACATTGCCCTGAATCTGCTGGTAAAGCACGATTGGCACGACGCCGAAGCTGGAGCCGGTCAGCGCATAGACGGTGACCAGCGTGCCGAAGGCATTGGCAAATAGCAGCAGGAAACAGCCGAGAATGGATGGTGTCAGCACCGGCAGGGCGACCATTTGCCAATATTGTCTGCGGGTGGCGCCGAGAATTTCCGCCGCTTCGCGCCATTCGCCCTTCAACCCGTCGAGGGCAGGGGTGATGATCAGTACCATCAGGGGTAGCTGGAAATACAGATAGGTGATCGCCAGGCCCCAAAAGGAGAACAGGCTGAAGCCCGTGCCATAGAGGTTGAAGCCGAACATGTCACGCAACAGAACGGTGACCAGACCCAGCCTGCCCAGGGTGGCGATGAAGGCGAAGGCCAGCGGAATACCGGCAAAATTCGAGGCAACGCCTGAAAATGTCATGAAGGCCGTGCGCACCCAGCGCGGCAAGCCGCCAAGAATAATGGCATAGCCAACCAGAAGACCGGCGATGGCGCCAAGACAGGCGGCGGCCAGGCTCAGGCGCAGCGACAGGGAATAGGCGGCCATGATATTGGGCGTGGCCAGGCTGATGAAATTCTCCAGTGTGAAATCACCGGCGGGATTCTGGAAAGAGCCTTTGATCAAATAAAGGATTGGGCCGATCAGAAACAGAATGGCAAACAGGAAAAACGGCAGCACACCCAGCCAATCCCAATTCATCCGGATTTTCTGACGGGGTGGTGGCGCCTGTCTTGACGAACTGGCTTTGGACAAACTGGGCTTATGTGGACTGGATGGCGAGTGAAGCCCGGTCTCCGCAACGGTCATGCCAATTTTCCCTTTTCATGAACCACGCAGGCCGGTTTAAACCGGCCTGCGCAAAGGTAAGGTGAAGTTTCAGCCCTGGGCTGAATTATTGTGCGCCCATCTGCTTTGCCCAATCGGCGGCAACGACGGCCTTGGCGGCAGACTGTTCGTCCAGAGATGGGAAGATCGCCTTGGCATAGCCTGCGGCATCCGGCATCTTGTCGAGCAGGGCCTGCGGAATCTTCTTCTTTTCAGCCAGGTCGTTGAAGCGGATCGGATGGCAATAGCCAGCCAGCCAGCCGAGCTGACCTTCGTCGGAATAGAGATATTCCATCCACAGCTTGGCAGCATTCGGATGCGGTGCGAAGGCCGAAATTGCCTGGACATAAACGCCGGCGATAACCGAATCCGAGGGAACGACAACGTCCATCGGCGGGTTGCCAGCGAGCTTGTCGCGCATGGCAAGCACGTTATAGTCCCAGTCGAACAGGATCGGCGTGGTGCCCTGCGCCATGTTCTGGGCCGAACCGTTGACCGGCACGAGATTGCCCTTTTCCTTAAGCGCCTTCATGAACTCGATCCCGGCGGTGGCGGCGTCAGCGCCAGCCTTGCCCGACTTTGCGGAGCCAGCAGCATAAACCGTCATCATCGAGCTGTTGCCGGTGCGCGGATCGCCAGGCATGGCTACGGAATTGGCATATTTCGCATCGGTCAGGTCGGCAAAGCTCTTCGGCACGTCCTTGACGATATCCTTGTTCACGCCGATAGCGAGAACGCCGTAATAATCGCCATACCAATAGCCATCGGCATCCTTGGCCGAAGCAGGGATCGAATCCCAGGTGGAAACCTTATAGGGCTGAACGAGACCGTCTTTCTTGGCCGCAGGACCGAAGGACAGGCCAACGTCGATGACATCGGGAGCCTGTGGGCCGGTATTGCCCTTATTGGCCTTGATGGCTTCGATTTCGTCGCCGGAACCTGCATTCGGGTTCAGCTCGTTGACCTTGATTTCAGGGTATTTCTTCTTGAAGCCGGCGATCACGTCGCCATAGCCGCACCAGTCATGGGGCAGGGCGATGGTGGTGAGCATGCCTTCTTTTTTGGCAGCTGCGATCAGCTCGGCGCTCGGTTCGGCGCTTGCATAGGCGGCCGATGCGACGACCATGGCGGTCGAGAGGGAAAGAATGCGGTGCAAACGGATGTTCACGGGTATCCTCCTTGTGGATCTGCAAATCTTTGATCTGCAAGATTGTCTGCGGTAAGCCGAGCGACTGCATAGGGGGCGCAGATGATAGTTATGTGACGGACAGGGTGGGCGAGCACTGCTATAACGGGCATATCTGCAAGTATTTCTGCAACGGTATTCTTGGAGACAATCTGCGGTAACGCTGATAACGCTGATGAACCGGCCGAGCAGGTAAAAGCCATGACCCTGGATTTTGCGCGCGCTGCTGCTGAGATGACAGGTATCTGCAAGCGTCGATTGTTCCCCTCCGGTCTTTGCCGGTTTATTGCGCAAAGATAAGACGACAGAGGGTCATCGAGTCAATCTGCCCCGGCTGGAAAAAATGACTTTTCCCGGTTCAGCCAGGGACAACATCGGGAAATTGGCGGTTAGCTCTTTGATTTAAAAAAGAAAACAAGATTTTTGTCTCAAAAAACCAGCCCTGTGGCTATCCCGTGCAGGCTGGCCCGTGGGCTGCGCTTTGTTATCCGAGCCGGGCTTAATGAGGTGTTTTTCCAGCACTCCCGGTCAGTAAGACGGTCGCAGGCTGGGGAATGGCGCGAACAGGCATGTGAATTGCATAGGCATTTGAAAGGTTGGAGTTTGATTTTTTTCTCGACTGAAATTGATTTTAGGCAAACACTGAAAACAGGGACCTGTATCACAGGATCGTGACAGGTTTCCAAGCCATCCGGATAAGTCCGGTCCGGCTTTAATAACAAGATCCAAAGGGAGCAGCGAAGACTGCGTGCGGTTTGCAACGGTAACAACCGGCAAACCGAAAAGGCAAAGGCTGCCGAGGTGTGTTTTCTCGGCTTAACTGGGGGTCATCATGACCGGTTATAGTGACGTCGATAAGCAGGAAGACCTGCATATCCTCCATTCCATGGGCTATGCGCAGGAGCTGGAGCGGCGCATGAGTTCGTTCTCGAACTTTGCGATTTCCTTCTCGATCATTTGTATTGTGTCCGGCGGCATCAATTCGCTGGCCCAGGCGACATCCGGGGCCGGTGGGGCGGCCATCGGTATCGGCTGGCCGCTGGGCTGCCTTATCTCCGGCGTTTTCGCGCTCGGCATGGCGCAGATCGCCTCGGCCTATCCGACCGCTGGCGGGCTTTATCACTGGGGCTCTATCCTCGGAAATCGGTTCACCGGCTGGGTGACGGCCTGGTTCAACCTGATCGGCCTGGTCACGGTGCTCGGTGCTATCAATGTCGGCACCTGGGGCTTTTTCGCTGGCTCGATTGCCGGTTGGTTCGGCATTAATGTCGATACGACGACGGCGGGCGGCTTTGCCAATCAGATCCTGTTCGTGGCCGCGATTACGGCGGTGCAGGCGCTGATCAACCATCTCGGCATCAAGCTCACCGCCAAGCTGACGGATCTCTCGGGTTACCTGATCTTCATCACCGCCATCGCGTTGACAATCGTCTGCCTGATCGGCGTGAAAGACTGGGATTTCTCGCGGATCTGGACCTTCACCAATTATTCCGGCACGCCGGCTGGCGATGCGCCGGTCTGGCCGCAAACCGGCAGTGTCTGGTATATCTTTGCCCTCAGCCTGCTGTTGCCGATCTATACGATCACCGGTTACGACGCCTCCGCCCATACCTCGGAGGAAACCATCAAGGCTTCGGAATCGGTGCCGAAGGGGATTATTTCCTCGGTTTTCTGGGCATCGCTGTTTGGCTACATCATGTTGCTGGCTTTCCTCCTGGCCATTCCCGATATGAATGAAGCCGCAGCCCAGGGCTGGAACGTGTTTTTCTGGACGCTGAACAGCATCACCAACCCGGTTGTCGCCAATATTCTCTATCTGGCGATTTTCGTTGCGCAGTTCATCTGCGGTCTGGCAACCGTCACTTCGGTATCACGGATGATCTATGCCTTTTCGCGTGATGGCGGCCTGCCTGCGTCCAAGGCGCTTTCCAGCGTCAGCCCACGGTTCCGTACCCCTGCCACGGCGATCTGGGTCGGAGCGGTGCTGTCAGTGCTGTTCGTCTGGGGTGCGTCGCTTGTTACCATTGCCGGGGCCTCGGCCTATACGATTGTCGTGTCCTGCACGGTGATCTTCCTGTTCCTGTCCTTCGCCATTCCGATCGTGCTCGGCATGAAGGTGATCGGTACGGCGAAATGGCCAAAAATGGGGCCGTGGAACATGGGCATCGGCGCCTACAGGTTTGTCGGCCTGCTGGTCATCCTGGCCATGGTGGTCATTTTCATCATCGGCGTGCAGCCACCCAATCAGTGGGCGCTGTACATCACGGTCGGCTTCCTGGCACTGACGGCGCTGATCTGGGTTCTGTTCGAGCAGCGCCGCTTCAAGGGGCCGCCGATTGGCGATGAAGTGGCAAAACGGCAGGCGGAAATTGCCGCTGCGGAAAAGGCTGTCGGTCAAGGCTGAATGGCCTGACCTCATACGAAGAGGGGTCGCCCGGATCGGCGGCCTCTCTTTGACTAAAGGAAAGCGTGAGGTGTTTTTCTTTTGAAATTTGAAATTGTGGTGGCGAAGCCAGTGATTTTCCCTTTTTGATTAGTAGTTATTTATATTAGATGCCCTACCATGGCTTGCGTGGGTGAGGAGGAAAGCCCGCATTCGGGAGGTTCAGATTTTCTGAGGTTTACACTGTGGTCAGGACGCGAGCAGCGGCATGACCCTCGCTATTCCTTTTTGCCTTTTCCGATCCCCTCTTCGATCCTCCGGTGGAAGGAGTGATGCGATCATGAAAATCTTTGCGAATTGGAGTTATCCGACCGACATCAGGGTCGGGCGCGGTCGGATAGAAGAGCTGGGTGAAGCCTGCAAATCTCTGGGTATGCGCAATCCGCTGCTGGTGACCGACCGAGGGCTGGCCTCGCTGGCTATTACCAGGGTGGCGAAGGAAACGCTGAGCGATGCTGGGCTGGACCATGCGCTGTTTGCCGATGTCGAACCCAACCCGACGGAGCTTAATCTGGAAGCCGGGCTGGTGGCTTTTCGGCAAGGCGGTCATGACGGCGTTGTCGCTTTTGGCGGCGGGTCGGGGATTGATCTCGGGAAATGCGTGGCTTTCATGGCTGGTCAGACCCGGTCTGTCTGGGATTTCGCCGCTGGCACCGAGGGCTGGCGTGATGCCGACGAGTCGGCAATCCTGCCGGTCGTGACAGTGCCGACCACCGCGGGAACCGGTGCCGAAGTGGGGCGCACCTGCGTGATCACCAATACCGTCACCCACGTCAAGACTGCGATCTTCCATCCGAAAATGCTGCCGGCAATCGTCATTTGCGACCCGGAACTGACGGTTGGCATGCCAAAATCCATCACGGCTGGCACCGGTATGGATGCCTTTGCTCATTGCCTGGAAGCCTATTGTTCACCGGTCTATCATCCACTCGGCCAGGGTATCGCCATTGAGGGGATGCGCTTGGTCAAGGAGTTTCTGCCTAAGGCCTATCGTGATCCGGTGGACCTGGAAGCCCGGCTTAACATGATGTCGGCGGCGGTCATGGGGTCGATTGCCCTGCAAAAGGGGCTGGGGGCCATTCACGCGCTGTCGCACCCTATCGGTGCGGTCTATAATACCCATCACGGCACAACCAATGCCGTGCTCATGCCGATGGTGGTATCTTTCAACCGTAAGGCCATAGAGCGCAAGATCGAGAAATTGGCGGGCTATCTGGAAATCCAGGGTGGCTTCGATGGTTTCCATGATTTTCTGATGGTGTTTCGCGAGGATCTCGCCATTCCGCATAATCTAAGTGAGCTTGGCGTGCCGGGTGATCGGCTGGACGACCTGGCCGCCATGGCGATCCGCGATGCAAGTGCTGCGAGCAACCCCGTCAAGATGACTTTGGAAAATACCACCGCATTGCTGGCGGAATGTTTTTGAAAATCTGGCTCCAGCTTACGGCAAGCAAGGTAACCTAGAATTTCATTCACAAGAACTGATATATGTCATTTGCTATTTATTAACCATTTTTAGCAAGGATGTATTAACCGGGCGCCATGAACAGTCGGGTGCCTGTCAGAGCGATGAGTGGCTCAATCATAGCATCGAGGACACCAATGCCAGTCATCTCATTTGCCAATGCCAAAGGCGGCGCGGGTAAAACCACAGCAGCACTGCTGCTTGCCACAGAACTTGCCCATCAGGGCTACCGGATCTGTATTCTCGATGCCGATCCGCAGCGCTGGATTACCCAATGGTCGGAAGCCGCCGGGTTGCAGCACAATATCGAAGTCATTTCCGAAGTCAGCGTTGGATCATTGCAGGGCCATATCCGCGAAGGCCGCAAAACCGCCGATTACGTTATCATCGACCTGGCCGGTGCGCGTGACGCCATCGTTACCATGGCGATCGGGCTTTCCGACCATGTGATGATTCCCGTTCAGGGCTGTGCCATGGACGCCAAGGGGGCCGCCCAGATCCTCGACCTGATCGAACAGATGCGGATTGCCGGTAATCTGGTTATTCCGCATTCGGTGGTTCTGACGCGGGTCGCCTCGATGGTCACCACACGGGCGCTTCTTGCTATCAAGGGCCTGCTGGCGGCGCGTGGGGTGAATGTCATCAATACGCCGATTGCCGAGCGCAATGCTTTCCGGGATATTTTCGAGACTGGCGGCACGGTCTATTCGATGGACCCGGCCAAGGTCAGCAATCTGGATAAGGCCCAGGACAATTCACGCGCCTTTGCTGCGGAAGTCGTGCATTTGTTGCCGGTAAAAGTGGTACGAAGCCTGCGCCCGCGCCTTTTGCGGCTGATCGGTGATGCCGCCTGAGACTTGTAATTGATATAAGCCATAAAAAACGCCCTGCTGCGACACCTGTCGGCAGGGCGTTTTCTTGTGTTTAAAATTGACGGCTATCAGTCCACGAATTCAACGGTAACGCCAGGCTGCACCATCTTGGCCAGTTCCGTTGCATCCCAATTGGTCAGGCGGATACAGCCATGGCTCTGGGTGCGACCGATTTTCGAGGGCTCCGGTGTGCCGTGGATGCCGTAGGTTGGCTTGGACAGGGCGATCCAGACGGTGCCGACCGGGCCATTTGGGCCTGGCGGAATATTCAGCACCTTGTCATTGGCACCCTGCTGGAAATTGACCTTCGGATTATAGGTATAGCCGGGATCGAACGCGACGCGCTGCACCTGCACGGTGCCGGATGGCGATGGCGTGTCATTGGAGCCGATGCTGGCCGGATAGGCGGTGATCAACTGGCCATCCTCACCATACGCCAGAACCTGTTTGCGGCCCTTGTCGGCAACGATGCGGGCAACCCGTCCGCTATGGGGCTGGCCGATGCTGACCACTTTGACCGTGCTGCCGGGAACAGTGAAATCGACACCGGGATTGAGCGCTTTCAAATACCCCTCATCCATGTGGAACTTCTCAGCCAGCATTTCGGTCGTGGATGTATAGCCAAGCGACGGCATCGCTGCCTTCTGGCTGTAATCCTCAGGGATTTCCGCCACATAGGGGCCAGCGGCGTCGGCAGCGGTCAGCGTGTAGCTGGTGAAGGGCAGGCCGCCATTCATACGCAACCGCTCCACTATGGCGTCGGTGTCGTTAGGGTTCAGCGTTTCGCCGGTCTTCTGCTGCCAGGCCTCCAGCGCCTTTTGCACATTCATGCCCATATGGCCGTCGATAGCGCCCGGCGAAAACCCTTCGCGGGCAAGAAAGACCTGAAGCGCGGTGATTTCCGGCTTGGCCTTGCCGCTGCTGCCAAGCGTCGAAGGCGCTGCGGTCGAGGGGGAAGCAGGCCGTGCCAGGGCATCGTCGCTCACTGACGGATCGTGGTTGACGTTTTGCGGATAGCCCTCGCCGAGCGGCTGGCGCTCAACGGGCTGATCCTCTGGAATGCCGCCGGTTGCCATGTCTTCATCGTCGTAGCCGCCACCGGATGGGGCAGGCGGATAGTAGTCACTGGTATTACTGTTGCGGTTGGGGCGCCCATAAACCATGTCGGCAGGCATTTCAGTCGCAATCAGATTGCCGGAGCGGTCGATCAACACCGTGCGGCCCATGCGGTCGCGGCTGATCATCACCGAGCCCTGTTCGGGTACGAAATCCAGAACCTCGCCTGAGGGGGTAATCAGCACCGTATTCGCGTTCTGCCCCGTATAGGGGCTGCGCGCCAGCGCAGGCTGCGACACGGTTGAGAGAAGCGCGACGACGATGAGACCAGTTTTCCAAAGCGGCTGCACGGGTGATCTTTCCGGTTGGTTTCTTGCATAACGCCCCAAACCCTATCCGGTTCAGGGGAAATCGAGGCGCTTGCGCCAAAGCATGGACAATTGCTTATCATGCGCTGAGACACCGTAATTTTGACGCTAATATGGAAAAATGAAAACGAAGTGAAGAAACTGTTAAACCTCCGTGCCTCTATCCAAGCGGAGGCCTCAACCAAGCTTGCAAAAATCGATGTATAAACAATGATCTAGCGCATGATAGGGCGGAAGACGTGAATGCGGTAGTCCATCCGAATTAACAGAGTTTTACACGGGAAAAGCTTAGGCTGCCGGGTTTTTACACGGTCTAGGACATGGCATAGGCCGCTATTGGCGCGCTAATGCTGTGCGGATTGCAGGAGGAGACGAATCATGAAGCTACAGGCAGCCAAGGGTCCAATCGTTGAACTGGACCCGACGTCGGTTATGGATATTCGCACCTTGATCATCGA
Source organism: Agrobacterium vitis (assembly GCF_037039395.1). Lineage (NCBI taxonomy): Bacteria > Pseudomonadati > Pseudomonadota > Alphaproteobacteria > Hyphomicrobiales > Rhizobiaceae > Gillisella > Gillisella vitis. The sequence goes on from NZ_CP146242.1 coordinate 3,146,082, forward strand.
TGGTGTCGATCTGTCGCCGCACCGCGCCATCCCGGATGATGGCGATCCGCGCATCGACCATTCGCTTGAAGGTTTTCTCTTCACCTGCGGCCCTGACCATATCCGGCACCCGGAACCGATTGGCGGTGGCAGCGGACGTCGCTATCCGCTGCATGGTTCGTTTTCATCACATCCAGCCACGATCCTTCACCAAAGCGACAGTGAGTGCCGGGCTGAAATTCCGGTAATTCATGCCGATGGCGGCCAGTCGCTTCTGGAGCGACATTGGCGCATCGATGCGCAAACCGGTATTGTCGCGCTGCGCGACCGGATCACCAATAGCGGCCATGCGCCGTTTCCCGCCATGCTGATGTATCACATGAATGTCGCGGCAAAACTGTTCGACGACGCGGTGCGGATGGAAGGCGCAATGCTTGACGATGGCGATTTCGGCTGGCGTTTCGGCGCGGAGCCGGGCGGGGTGTTCTGCGTCGCCGCCAACGGCGACAAGGCAGGAGCGGATGGCTGGGCGGAGTTTCGGCTTGGCCCAATCGCCTCGGTTGGCGGGCTGACGCTGGTGGTACGTTTCGACACGGCAAGCCTGCCATTCCTGCAAATCTGGCGCAACCAGCAGGCACCCGCCAATGTGGTGGGCATCGAGCCGGTCACGCATCGCTGGGTTGGACGTGACGATCTCGCCAAGGGTGGCGAACTCGACATGCTGGCACCTGGCGAGAGCCGTGAATTCGGACTGGATTTCTTCTTCGTATGAGAACTGGCGCGTCTGGAATCCGCTTGCGGCGTTGACGCCCCGGTATCCACATCGTAAATGTTTGGCCGGTTTCGATTAAGCCGGTTTTGAAAAGGATGCGACGATGAATATCAGGCCGATCAACGAGGAATATTCCGTCAGCGGTCAGATCAGTCTCGATGATCTGGATGATATCAAGGCGCTGGGCTTTAAATCCATCGTTTGCCATCGCCCGGATGGCGAAGAGCCCGGCCAGCCGGACTTTGGCGCCATTGCTGCGCGGGCCGAAGAGCTGGGGCTTGCCATTCGCCATATTCCGGTCGGCCCGATGGGGGTCACGCCGGATGCCGTCGCCGCCATGGTCGACGCGCTTGATGATCTGGAGCGCCCGATGCTCGGCTATTGTCGTTCCGGTGCCCGCTCTACGGCGACCTACGAACACAGCTTGCGCCAGCGTTAAGCGGTCAAAAAACTTTCCCACGCTGCGGCAAAGTCCGCAGCGTTTTCGTGTTTCACAACCTCAAGGAGATATTCCATGTCCATCAAGCGTATCGAGCCCGGCAAGCGTATGAGCGGTGCTGTCGTCCATGGCAATACCGTCTATCTGGCTGGCCAGGTCGGCGAAGGCACTGGCGTCACCGAACAGTCCAAGTCGGCGCTGGCCGAAGTGGATCGCCTGCTGGCCGCTGCCGGTTCCGACAAGTCGAAGATCCTGCAAACCATCATCTACCTCTCCGACATGTCCACCTTCGCTGAAATGAACGCTGTCTGGGAAGCCTGGATCGACCCCGCCAACCCGCCAGCCCGCGCCACCAGCCAGGGCGCTTTGGCGACGCCGGATTACAAGGTCGAGTTCATCGTGACGGCTGCGATTTAAGGCCTGCATTTAACCTTGAAGGCCGGTGGAAGCCGGCCTTCTTGTTTGTATATTTAGGCTGCTGGTGGTGGAAAATGCAGTCCGCCTGCAATCCTGTTCCATGCATTGATATTGGCAATGGCAACAGTGAGATTAATGGCTTCTTCTTCGCTGAAATCTCTGAAAAGCGCGATGTAATCATCGTTTGTTGTACGGTGTGTTGCCATGGTTGTGATCTGTTCGGCCCACAAAAGCGCTGCTCTTTCCCTGGCTGAATAAACGCTTGCGTCTCGCCATGCGACCAGCAGATCAAGCTTTTGCATGTCCAAGCCAATCCGGCGCGCGACATTGAGATGGAGTTGCGTGCAAAACGCGCATCCATTGATCTGTGACACCCGCAATTTTACCAGTTCCGTCAGTTCCTTTTCGAGGCCGCTGTCATCGACGGCTTTTCCCATTGCTAAAAGCGCAGCATGGGCGGCCGCTGACGTCTGGCGAAAGTGCTCATAGGTCATGTTCTGCGGTTCTGGGTCATTTGAATTTGTCATATTGGGTGGGCCCGATTTTAATGTTATTATCAGTGTACGAATAACATATCAGGGCTCTTATAATGTGCAAGACGCAAAACGATTCAGCCCTGCCTGAGGCTGGGCAAGGGAAACGGGGTGAGGATGGATATTTGGGCTACCTGCTGCGCCAAGGGGCAAATGCCTATCGAAACCGCGTCGAGCAGGATTTGGATGACCTCCATCTAACCCAGCCGCAGTTTTCCGTCCTGACCATGCTGGCTGCCTATCCCGGACATTCCAGCGCGGATATGGCCCGCTTATCGCTGCTGACACCGCAGACCATGACCGTGATCGTCGCCAATCTTATGAAGGCAGGGCTTGTGGAGCGGCGACCGCATCCCATTCATGGACGCATTCAGCAACTCGATTTAACCGAAATCGGGCATCATCGTCTGAATGAGGCAAAGAAACGTGTCTATGCCCTTGAAAATGAATTGATAACCGGTCTTTCGCAGAATGATGAAACCGTTATTCGCTGCTGGCTGGTGCGGCTTGCCGCAATGGCCTCTCCAGCATGATGCGGAGAGACCATTGCCAAGCTTTGCTTCTAGGGTGATGGCTGTCATTTCAAAGCGTTATCAGCTTTTCTCGCGAATTTGAGTCAGCGTGCGTGTTGGCGTAATCGCTTCCGCGTCCAGCTTGATTTCGATGATCGATGGTTTGCCAGAAGCGCGGGCGCGCTCAAACGCCGCCGCGAAATCCTCAGTCTTTTCCACCAGTTCTCCATGACCACAATAGGCTTGCGCAAAGGCTTTGAAGTCTGGATTCACCAGATCGGTGGCACTGACGCGGCCCGGGTATTCGCGCTCCTGATGCATGCGGATCGTGCCATAGGTGCTGTTGTTGATCAGCAAAACGATAATCGGCAGATTGTAGCGCACCGCTGTGATGAATTCCTGGCCATGCATCATGAAGCAACCGTCACCGGCAAAGCAGATCACGTCGCGTTCGGGAAACTGCGCCTTGGCGGCCACGGCGGCGGGCAGGCCGTAGCCCATGGAGCCGGAGATGGGGGCTGCCTGGGTGTTGTAGCCCTGGAAACGATGGAAGCGGTGTAGCCATGTGGCGTAATTGCCGGCGCCATTGGTGAAGATTGCGTCTTTCGCGGTATTGGCTTCGATCCATTCCATGATCGGTCCCATCTGCACGGCACCGGGGCCAGTTTTGGGGGGCGTGGACCAGGTCAGATAGGCGGCATGCATGGCTTTTGTCCGCTCGGCCCAAACCGGCGAGGCTGGTGCTTTGAGGCTTACCAGAGCGGCGACAAAATCCTTGGGGCTGGCGCAGATGGCGAGATCCGGGCGATAGACCCGGCCAAGCTCTGACGGGTCGGGATAGACATGAACAAGTTTTTGCTTGGGGTAGGGGATGTCCATCAGCGTGTAGGACGATGACGGCATTTCTGAAAAACGACCGCCCAGCAACAGGATCAGATCGGCTTCCTTCACCTCTTTCGCAAGCGCCGGATTGATGCCGATGCCGACATCGCCCGCGTAATTGGGATGCAGATGATCAAACAGCATCTGGCGGCGGAAGGAGCAGCCGACCGGCAGTTTCCATTGTGCGGCAAAATCTTCAAACGTCTTCACCGAGGCCTCATCCCAGCGGGTGCCGCCGAGAATGACCAGCGGACGCTCCGCCTTCTCAAGCATCGCGCCAAGCGCAGCAATCTGGCTAGGGCCGGGATGCGCATCCACCGGCATATAGGGGCGGGATTCTGGCGCGTCCGCCTCTTCCACCAGCACATCTTCCGGCAGGGTCAGCACGACGGGGCCGGGACGGCCCGATGTGGCCACGGCAAAGGCGCGGCTGACAAATTCCGGGATACGGGCGACGTCATCAATCTCGCCGACCCATTTGGCAAATTCGGTAAAGGCGCGGCGGTATTCGACTTCCTGAAACGCCTCGCGTTCGCGCATGTCGCGGGCGACCTGTCCGATGAACAGGATCATCGGCACCGAATCCTGCCGGGCAATATGCAGGCCCGCCGAGGCATTGGTGGCGCCGGGACCGCGCGTTACCATGCAAATGCCGGGCTCGCCGGTGAGACGCCCCCAGCAATCGGCCATCATCGCCGCCCCGCCTTCCTGACGGCAGACGACGGTTTCAATTTGGCTATCAACCAGCGCGTCCAGCACCGCCAGATAGCTTTCGCCGGGCACGCAGGCGACGCGCTTCACGCCATTGGCCTTCAGGGCTTCAACGATCAATTGTCCGCCGGTTCTTTTCATGGAGCGATCCTTGGATGTGGTTTGGCCGAATTTAAGGTTGCGGTGGCCCGCTGCTTTCGGAAACAGGCCTGGATGCATGTTTGCGCTCCCGCCAGATGATGGTGAGGCCGGAGCCGATGATGATTGCGATGCCCAGCCATTTCAGCGCATCCGGCAGGTCATGGAAGACCAGCCAGCCAAACAGGGTGGCGGTGACGATTTCCAGATATTGCAGCGGCGCGAGCATCGAGGGTGGCGCGGCACGATAGGCAAACACGCCCAGCACACCGCCGACCGCGGCGGTGGCCCCGGTGCAGATGAGCCAGATGGTGCCGGTCAGGTCCGGCTGGACCAGATCGAACATGGCGAGGTTCATCGTCTGGCCTATGGCGATCATGATGGTGCAAAACACCATGGCCCAGCAGCCGGTTTCCACCTGCATGACGAACGGGTCCTGATGGCGTGACAATAGCCGTGTCAGGATTGCAAAAATGGCGATGCAAAAGGCTGCGATGATCGGCAGGAAGGCCACAGCGCCGACTTCCTGGAAACTGGGCTGCACCACCAGCATGGCGCCGATAAATCCGGTGCCACAGGCGAGGTAGCGGCGCCAGCCGATTTTTTCCTTGAGGATAATGCCGCTTAAGATCGTCAGGATGATCGGTCTCGACGAAAAAGATTGCCACGGCATCCGCCACTTCCATGGTGCGCAGCGCGGTGACAAAGGTCAGCATCGACAGGCAGAGCACCCCGCCACGGATCATGTGCAGGCGGGTGTTGGACCAGGACAGTTTCAACCATGTGCGGCGTATCATCAGCACGGGAAGCATGAAAAGGATCTGAAAGAAAAACCGGGCAAGGCTGATTTCGGCAGCAGGCATGGTTTGCGTTGCCAGCTTGGAAAACACATCCACCAGCGGCGTGATCAGCACCGACAGGACCATCATGCCAAGTCCGAACGTGACGCCGGAGAACAACGGCGCTTGGCTGGTTGTGCCTGAAGTGGCACGCGGTGGAGTGGACATGCGGGACTGTCTCGCTTTTGATCGTCTGTCTATACCGTCCATCATGCCGGACGGCACGTGACTTTCTGTTATAGGGTCATTCCAAGCCGGAATGAACGGCCTCTAGGCCCAGCGCCTTTCGCGCCCAATCCCGAAACGCCGCCATGGCCTCGTCTCGGCCAATTTCGTTCAGCGTTTCATGCCGCATGGCGGGATAAAGGGTCAGCGTGACATCGGTCAGACCGGATTGCCGCAGGCGGCGGTCCAGTGCGCGGGTGGCCTCGCCGCCTTTGGTGGCCGGGTCCTGCCCGCCGCCGACCAGATGAATGGGCAGGTTGGTCCGCAGCCGGGCAAGGCGGGGCAGGGTGGCCGTCTGCGCCGTCAGGTCAAGCACGTCCATCCACAGGGAATTGCTGGCCTGAAACCGGCAGAGCGGATCATTGGCATAGAGATCGACTTCCGCGTCATCGCGGCTCAGCCAATCGAACAAAGTGCGCCTGCCGGATACGGACTTGCCCCAGGCCTCGAAGGTTGCCCTGGCCATCAGCAGGCTTGGCACGTCAGACCCTTTCAATGCGCGCTCGATCTTCAGAACCAGCCGGGCGAACCGGGTCTCAATACCGTTGTTGAAATTGGAATTCCATATCGCCAGCGCTTGAAAGCTCTCCGGGAATTGCGTGGCGGTGCGCAGCGCGATCAGCCCGCCCATGGAATGACCAAACAGCAGAACCGGCAGGCCGGGATGGTTGGCAATGGCCAGGTCGCGGATTGCCTTGGCATCGTCTATCACCAGCGACACCCCATCCTTTCGCGCAAAGCGGCCAAGCGGCGCATTCGGGGCCTGGGTTTCTCCGTGTCCACGGTGGTCATGGGCATAGACGTGAAAGCCCGAGGCCGCCATGAAGACGGCAAAGCGGCGATAGCGAAGCGAATGTTCGATCAGCCCGTGATTGACGAGCAGAATGGCCTTGCCGTCATTTTCTGCTTGTTGATGATGGTAGGCGATCCGGGCACCATCCGGCCTTTGCAGGTAAAGCGTTTCGTCAAACATGCCGTCCTCCCGATAGTGCCGAACGCGAATGGTATATCGCGAGTCTCAACCCGTTCTGCCCCGAAAAATGACGTGATTTTGCCGCCAAGTGCAATTGCTGAAAGGCAGGTTCATACCGTTATTCAAGGTTGCAAGCCTGTTTCAACCGTTCCATGAAGACCTTAAGCGATTCGGTGGAGAGAACATCATGAAGCATTTTCACTATCTGGGTCTGGCTGCGGCGGTCTTTCTGACCTGTCATCCGTCTTTCTCAGCGGAAAAAGGCAGGACGACCAGCATTCTGGCCGTCAGCTGGCAGCCGGGTTTTTGCGAGACCAAGCCGGACAAGCCGGAATGCAAGAGCCAGACGGCGGACCGCTATGATGCCAGCCATTTTACTCTGCACGGGCTGTGGCCGATGCGCCAGAACTATTGCGGCGTTGATCAGGCCGATATCGATGCCGACAAGAAAAGCCGCTGGACCGATCTGCCGGAGGTGACGCTGTCTGCCTCCACTCGTCAGGCGTTGGACCGGGTCATGCCCGGCACCCAGTCATCATTGGAACGGCATGAATGGATCAAGCATGGCACCTGCACCGGTCTTGGTCAGCAAGACTATTTTGCCGAGGCGATCGCGCTGATCGAGACCCTGAACGGTTCGGCGGTCAACGGTCTGTTTGCCGCCAATGTGGGCAAGACGGTCACCCAGGAAGATGTGCAGACAGCGTTTGATGCCAGCTTTGGTACGGGTGCTGGACGGCGGGTGAAAATGAGCTGTGAACAAGACGGCAACAGACGGATTGTGACGGAGCTGACCATAGGACTTGGCGATGGCGATGCCGGGACGCCGCTGCAGGAGCGCATCCAGGCGGCAGGCTCAACCAAGTTCGATTGCAACCAGGGTATTGTCGATCCGGTTGGGCTGCAATGAGCCTGCTTTAAGACCGGATATTGCGCCTGCATCCTATCTCGTAAACAGGGCAAGACCTGAAGGAATTGCGCGGGCGGCATTGCCCCCGCTTGCGGTTTCGCCTACATAGCGGGCAATTCCATTTACCCGTGCGGAGCATTTTACCGATGGCACGTCAGTTCATCTACCACATGTCCGGGCTTAACAAGTCCTATGGCGCCAAGAAGATCCTTGAGAACGTCAACCTGTCCTTCTATCCCGATGCCAAGATCGGTATTCTCGGCCCGAACGGTGCCGGTAAATCGACGGTTTTGCGCATTATCGCCGGTCTCGACAAGGAATATACCGGTGAAGCCTGGCTCGCCGAAGGCGCGACCATGGGCTATCTGGAGCAGGAACCGAAGCTGAACCCTGATAAGACCGTGTTCGAAAACGTCATGGAAGGCGTTGCTTCCAAGACTGCCGTCCTCGACCGTTACAACGAGTTGATGATGAATTACTCGGACGAGACGGCGGACGAGGGCGCAAAGCTTCAAGATATTATCGACAGCCAGAACCTCTGGGATCTGGAAAATCAGGTCGAAATGGCGATGGATGCGCTGCGTTGCCCGCCCGGCGACAGCGATGTGACCAGCCTTTCCGGTGGTGAACGCCGCCGCGTGGCGCTGTGCAAGCTGCTGCTGTCAAAGCCCGACCTGCTGCTGCTCGACGAACCAACCAACCATCTGGACGCTGAAACCATCGGCTGGCTGGAAAACCACCTGCGGGAATATCCCGGCTCCGTGCTGATGATTACCCACGATCGCTACTTCCTGGACAATGTCACCGGCTGGATTCTCGAACTCGACCGTGGCCGTGGCATTCCTTACGAAGGCAATTACTCGGCCTATCTGCAAGCCAAGGCCAAGCGCCTGATGCAGGAAAGCCGCGAAGATGCGTCGCGCCAGAAGGCGCTGTCGCGCGAGCAGGAATGGATCGCATCCAGCCCGAAGGCCCGTCAGGCCAAGTCCAAGGCGCGTATCAAGTCCTATGAGCAGTTGGTGGAAGCGGCTGACAAGCAGCGTCCCGGCGATGCGCAGATCATCATTCCCGTCAGCGAACGACTGGGCCAGGTGGTGATCGAACTGGACGGGATTTCCAAGTCCTATGGTGACCGTCTGCTGATCGACAATCTGAGCCTGAAACTGCCGCCAGGCGGCATTGTCGGCGTGATCGGCCCGAACGGTGCCGGTAAGACGACGCTGTTTCGGATGATCACCGGCCAGGAAACGCCGGATTCCGGCACGGTCAAAGTCGGCGATAGCGTGCAGCTCGGTTATGTCGACCAGAGCCGCGATACTTTGGCTGCCGACAAGACGGTTTGGGAAGAAATTTCCGGTGGTGCCGAAATCATCAAGCTCGGCAAGTTCGACATGAACTCCCGCGCTTATTGCGGTGCCTTCAACTTCAAGGGCGGCGACCAGCAACAGAAGGTCGGCAATCTCTCCGGCGGTCAGCGCAACCGCGTGCATCTGGCCAAGATGCTGAAGGCTGGCGGCAATGTTCTGCTGCTCGACGAACCGACCAACGACCTCGATACCGAAACGCTCGGTGCGCTGGAAAATGCGCTGGAAAGCTTTGCCGGCTGCGCGATCATCATCTCGCATGACCGCATGTTCCTCGACCGTCTGGCCACCCACATTCTCGCCTTCGAAGGCGACAGCCACGTGGAATGGTTCGAAGGCAATTTCGAGGACTATGAAAAGGACAAGATCCGCCGCTTGGGCGCCGAAAGCGTCAATCCGAAGCGCGTCAGCTACAAGCGCCTGACCCGGTAATCTTGATTATTGACGGCCCCGGGATGGCTTTGTCCATATTGGGGTCGGTTTTCGTTATCATAATTTTAACAGTATATTAGATGTTAGTGTGATGAAGTTCATCCAGAGGTTTAGCGCCTGTGGGGGATTATGTTTTCTATACGTAACGTTCTGGTTTCAGTCTTTCTTATTATCAGCATTGCCTTGGGCGCCATGGTGTCGCGATCGCTCTATGTCGCTTACAACCAGTTCGGCGTGTTCCGCGATGTCGCAAAACTGACGGCGGTCAATAAGGCGCTGTTTGATTTTCTGCTGAATTACCGTCTGGAACGCGGCCATAGCAACACCGTCTTTATCACAAGCCCTGAAAAGGCTGGAACGACTGCGAAGGATGTTCCTGTCGATCGCCAGAAGGTGGACGCGGCGATGCAGGATTTTACCGCAGCGGTCACCGTTGTCGGTTCCCCCGAATTCACGGCGATGTTGAACAGGATCAAAGGGCATTACGACACGATCGTCTCGATGCGCCAGCCGCTTGATGCGCAGTTTTCGCTTCCGCTGGAAAGTCGCAATAAGGATTTGAATGTAAAGCAGCTTTCCTATGGCGATACCGTGCTTGACGATCTCGAAAAAAGCTCGGTTTTCACCGAATCTGCCATTCGTACGCTGGATAACAGCTTGACGGATCTTTTGCAGGTCAGAACCAATGCGTGGGTCGCGCGCTCGGCGGCCGGTGCGGAAAACATCCTGCTCAACAAGGCTATCGCTCTGCAAAAACCTCTTGCTATGCCGGATGTGCTTGAAGTCGCGAACCAGCATTCAAAAATCATGTCCGGCTGGCTTCAGGTTCGCGCGCTCGTCAATCATTCGACGATGCTGGAGGAATTGAAGCAGGCCCTCGCCAATGCCGAGACAGGGTATTTTTCCGGCCCATTCGCGGATATGCGCGACACTCTTTACAAAAAAGTTGTAGCTGGCGAGCCGACGGATTTGACGCTGGATAAATGGCTGTCGCCAAGTTCCAAAGCGCAGGCCAGCATAGCCGGTGTCGTGGTCACGGCCATGAAGGTTGTGAACGATAAAGCCAACGGGTTGGCTAATTCGGCCTTCTCCATGGTTATTTTGTATAGCGCCTTGCTCGCTGGCTCAATCATCTTGACCATTGCAGGCATGGCGATTGTCGTAAGGCGCGTTGTTGCTCCCATCGGTACTCTTACACAGTCCATGCGAACCCTTGCCGATGGCGATACGCAGAAAAATATCCCCTTCACCATCCGTCAGGATGAAGTGGGAGCCATGGCCCGCTCGGTCGAGATTTTCCGGGAGGCGGCCATTCGCAACAAGCAGCTTGAGACTGAAACCGAGGAGATGCGGCGTCGGGGTGAGCTTGAGCGCATTGAAGTTCAGCGCGTTGCCGAAGCGGAGGCCGAGGAGCGCCTGAACCGGGCAACCGGTTCGCTTGCATCCGGTTTGAAGCGCCTGGCGTCCGGGGATATGCTTTGTGAAATCCGCGAGGAATTCGCTCCACGGTTTGAAGCGCTTCGTCATGACTTCAACCGCTCTGTCGAGCAATTGCGAACGGCCTTGCTGAACGTCGGCAGTGCCGCGCATGCGGTGCGCAATGGCAGTGGGGAAATCTCCCAGGCGTCCGACAATCTGGCAAAGCGCACGGAGCAGCAGGCGGCCTCCCTGGAGCAGACTGCCGCAGCCCTTGAGCAGATTACCGTCAATGTCAGGGCAACGTCGCAGCGCACGGGCGATGCGCGCGATCTGGTGCGCAATACCCGCACACGCGCCGAGCATTCCGGAGCGGTGGTGGGCAATGCGGTCACGGCCATGGGGCGTATCGAAGAGGCATCCTCAAAGATCACCCAGATCATCAGCGTCATCGATGAGATCGCGTTTCAGACCAATCTCCTGGCGCTCAACGCGGGCGTCGAGGCAGCGCGCGCCGGGGAGGCGGGCAAGGGCTTCGCCGTCGTTGCTCAGGAAGTACGCGAGCTTGCCCAGCGTTCCGCCAACGCCGCCAAGGAGATCAAGGCGTTGATTGCCAATTCGGAAGTGGCGGTGGGCGATGGCGTGAGACTTGTGAACGATACCGGCAAGGGCCTGAGCGAAATCGCCGAACTCGTGCAGGCCATCAATGCGCATATGGATGCTATCGCGACGGCGGCGCAGGAACAGTCGGTCGGCCTCGGCGAAGTCAATACCGCCGTCAATCATATGGACCAGGCCACCCAACAGAATGCGGCCATGGTGGAGGAAATGAGCGCGGCAGGGGCGGGCCTTGCCAGTGAAGCAATCAGGCTTGCCGAACTGTTGGCGAATTTCGAGACGGGCGAGCAAAAGGCCGGTTTGTCTCCCGCACCGACAGCTGGCCAGTATCGATCCGCCCGACCGGCTGCGACAGCCCCGGCTCGTATGGAGCGGCAGGCAGCTCCCCTCACGCGCCCCAGCCGGGCGGTAGCCGCTCCAAGCCGAGGCAGCGCCGCCGTTGCCGTTTCGAAGGATGCCTGGGAAGAATTCTGAAATCCTCTCCAATACAAAAAAGCCCTGCATCTTTCAGATGCGGGGCTTTTCCGCTTAAGGGGAGACCCCGTCCGCAGCTTGAGAAAATTATGCCTGGAAAATTCCGATGGCATTTTTGAATTATGTGATCTGCTGCTTACTGTAGTTGAGGGGCAGTAAGAAAATACGCAGCCTCAAGTTGATTCCGTTTGTTTTAATTTACTTACGGAAAAATAATCAATTTCTCGCAAATTGGAAATCACTATGAGTTTTTGCCGCTCTATGCGGTGAATTCTGTGATTTTCGGGGGGTATTTATGCGAATTATTTCCGCTTTGTCATTTAAGGTGCTTTTAACAAGTCTTGGGATCGTGCCATTGATGGCGGCCATCGTGCTTGGTGCGATCCTGAGCTGGGAGGCCTGGGATAACTATACGAAAACGTCCAAGGCCGTGACGCTGGAGCAACTGGCACGGGATGGGGGCAATCTGTTGGTGGTCATGCCTCTGGAGGGCGCGGCGTCGCCGGCAGCCAGGGCAGAGGCACGGGCAACATCGGATGCGGCCTATGCGAAAGTGGTGAGCGCCTATAACAACGCCATCGCCGCTGGCTATGATGATGCAATCCTGAACGGCCTGAACAACCGGCTCGTTGACGCCTTCTCCAGGATTGGCGAATTTCGCTCTGCCGTCGATGCCGATCGCGTCGATCCGATCATGCCGCTGAAATATCTCCAGCCTATTTCCGCCATGGGAATGGAATTGGCCGGTCGTGCCGCCAATCTGGTCGATGATCGCCTGTTGTCACAAGGTATCCAGGGCTATTATTCCCTGTTGCAGGTCAACGATTCCTATCTGATCATCAACCGGATCGGCCAAGTTTATATGCAAAAGGGCACGCTGTCTCCCGAAGAGGCAGCCCGGTTCCATGCCGGATTCAATAAGGCCTCGATTTACATGAAGCCGATGCAGCAATTCCTGCCCAAGCCGTTGATGGATCGTTACGAGCAGTTCTGGCGAGGAAGCGATGCTGTGCCTGTCCAAAGTGCCGTCGACGCGATGTCCGTGGGGCGTACATATACCCCAGCGGCAGGCGATCTCGACACCTGGGACAAGATCATGGCCAAGCGACGGGATGTCGTTGCCGACCTGATCAAATCCTCATCGCAAGATCTGGGTGCCTTTGCCGATGCGCAGCTGTCGGACGCGCGTAACTCCTTCTATTTTATGGTGACGGCTCTCGGCATCCTGGTTTTGATCACCGCCGTGTTCAGCATTTCGGTCCTGCGGGTTCTCTCGAATGCCATTCGCCGGATCTCAAGCCGGATGACCGGCCTTGCCGAGGGCGACAAGGCTGGCGCTATTCCCTATCTCGACCGCAAAGATGAGATCGGCGACATCGCCCACTCGGTCGAGGTGTTCCGCCAGGCCGCGCTTCGCAACGATGAACTGGAACGGTCGGCCCAGGAAAACCGCCGTCTTGCCGAGATCGAGCGCGAGGAAATGCAGGCCAAGGCCGAGGCGGAGGCAAACGAACGTCTCACCCGCGCCACCGGGGCCTTGGCCTCCGGACTCCGCCAGCTGGCGGCGGGCGATTTGCTTTGCGAAATCCAGGAGCAGTTTTCACCGCAGTTCGAAGCCTTGAGGCATGACTTCAATACATCGGTCAACCAGTTGCGGTCCGTCCTGATTTCCGTTGGCATATCCGCGAGCGGCGTACGCAATGGCAGCGGTGAGATTTCTGATGCCTCCAACGATCTTTCCAAGCGGACCGAAACCCAGGCGGCCTCCCTGGAACAGACAGCGGCGGCTCTGGAAGAAATCACCGCCAATGTGAAGTCGACCTCGCTGCGAACCGGCCAGGCCCGTGATCTCGTTCGGGATGCCCGCGGCCGTGCCGACAGGTCCAGCAATGTGGTCGGCAATGCGGTGACGGCGATGGGCCGGATCGAGAATGCGTCTCGGCAGATTGTCCAGATCATCGGGGTGATCGACGAAATCGCTTTCCAGACCAATCTGCTGGCGCTGAACGCCGGTGTCGAGGCGGCCCGTGCGGGTGAGGCGGGCAAGGGCTTTGCTGTCGTTGCCCAGGAAGTGCGTGAGCTTGCGCAGCGTTCTGCCAATGCAGCAAAGGAAATCAAACAGCTGATCGGCAATTCGGAAGTCGCGGTTTCCGAGGGGGTCAAGCTGGTCCATGATACGGGTGAGGGCCTCGGCGCCATCGCGAAGGTGGTCGAGGAGATCAATGAGCATATGGATGCCATCGCGACAGCCGCCCAGGAGCAATCGGTGGGGCTTGGCGAAGTCAATGTCGCCGTCAACCATATGGACCAGGCCACGCAGCAGAATGCCGCCATGGTCGAAGAGATGAATGCTGCCGGGGCAGGGCTTGCCGATGAAGCGGCGAAGCTCTCGGAATTGCTGGCGAATTTCAAGACGGGCCACCAGAACTCCAGTCGTGCTACGGCCTCCGCAGGACGGGCGGATTTCGCACGCCAGCGGGTGGCCTAAAACTCGTCAGGGAAAAATCGAACCCGATTTTTCCGAAAAGACAACGATGCCATGCCTGTTTGGTTCAAGAGACAGGGCTTTCAATGCCGCCGGTGGCACCAGTCACCGGCGGATTTTTGTTGATTCACCGTGCAGGGAGGATAGTGAACGGCAATTTGGGGCTTGCGAAAATTATGCGCATCACATAAAGATATGTTTATATCTTGATTGACGGAAGCGACATGAGCATGTCTTTTACATTGGACGGTCTGGTCGATCTTCTCAAGGCGGCAGGTGAACCAACCCGCCTGCGTCTGCTGGCGCTTCTGGCGGCGGGAGATCTGACCGTATCTGACCTGACCGACATTCTGGGGCAATCCCAGCCGCGTATCTCGCGCCATCTCAAGCTTCTGGCTGAGGCGGAACTGGTGGATCGTTACCAGGAAGGTGCCTGGGCCTATTTTCGTTTGAAACAGGAGGGGGCTGCGGGCGATCTCGCGCGTCACCTGTTGGCGGTTGCCTCTACGTCCGATCCTGTTTTGGCGCGTGACGGTGAGCGGCTTGGAGCGGTTAAACGGGCGCGGGCGGAAAAAGCGCAGGCCTATTTCAGTCGCAATGCCGCCGAATGGGACGAGTTGCGTCGGCTGCATATCAATGACCGCGAGGTCGAGGATGCATTGGTGAAGCTGATCGGCGAAGATACAGTCGAGGCTCTGCTGGATCTCGGCACCGGCACCGGGCGTATCCTGCAATTGCTGGAAAGCCGCTATCACCGGGCGGTGGGCATCGATGCCAGCCGCGACATGCTGGCGGTTGCCCGGGTCAATCTTGACAAAGCTGGTGTGGCCAAGGCTGCTGTGCGCCAGGGCGATATTCTCAATCTGCCGCTCGATGGTGGCGAGTTCGATGTGGTGATCATTCATCAGGTACTGCATTTCCTGGTGGAGCCGGAACTGGCGCTGAACGAGGCGGCGCGTATGCTGAAGCCCGGCGGCCGGCTGGTGATCATCGATCTTGCACCGCATAAACTGGAGCATTTGCGCGAGGATCATGCGCATGTGCGGCTGGGGTTTTCCCATCAGTTGATGGAGGGCTGGCTCGTCAAAACCGGTTTTGACGTCACAAACGCAATCGATATTGCGCCAAACCACAGGGATGGGGAGGCGCTTACGGCAACAATCTGGCTGGCGACCTATGGTCAAGCCACAGCATCCGTGGCGCAGCAGGCCGCGCGGGCGGGAGTTTACTGATGGCACATACATCTTCCAAAAGAGATCAGGCGCGGCCCTTCAAGCTGTCCTTTGAATTCTTTCCGCCGAAATCCGAGGAAATGGAAGCTCAACTCTGGGCCACGGTCGATGAACTCACCGGCTGGGAGCCGGAATTCGTCTCCGTTACCTATGGCGCTGGCGGCACCACCAAGGCGCCGACCCTGGCCGCCGTGCGCCGCTTGCTGGCGGAAACGCCGCTCGCCACCGCATCGCATCTCACCTGCGTCGGTGCGACGCGCGAGGAAATCACCCAGGTGGTCGAGGATTTTCGGGCCGTTGGCGTCAAGCATTTTGTGGCGCTACGCGGCGATCCGCCGACCGGTGTCGGTTCAGCCTATCAACCGCATCCAGGTGGCTTTGAAAACGCGGCAGCCCTGGTGAAGGGCCTGAAAGAGCTTGGCGATTTCGAGATCTCTGTCTCCGCCTACCCGGAAAAGCATCCGGAAAGCGCCGATCTCGCCATGGATCTCGACATGTTGAAACGCAAGGTCGACAATGGCGCGACCCGGGCGCTCACCCAGTTTTTCTTCGATAACGATATTTTCGAACGCTATCTCGACAAGGTACGGGCCGCCGGGATCAACATTCCTATCGTGCCAGGCATCATGCCGATCCTTAACCTCACGCAGCTGAAACGCTTTGCCGGAATGTGCGGTACATCCGTTCCCGCCATACTGGACCAGCGTTTCGAAGGGCTGGACGACAAGCCCTTCGAACGCACCAGCGTTGCCGCTGCACTGGCTGCCGAGCAGATCGCCGACCTGCAGGGGCGCGGCATCGACGAATTCCACATCTATACGATGAACCGGGCCCCGCTGGTCAATGCCACGCTGGAACGGCTGGGATTGCAGCGCTCCGATACCGTCGTCTCCAGTCCGGCAGGGGTTGTGGCGTAAAGCGCGCAACAATTTTGCGATAACGACCACGATAAAACAAAACTAAAGCGTCAGACGCTCCCCTGAGCGTGACGCTTAAGCACGTGGACCAGTGCGGGGCCTGATACTTCTATGCGTTCATGAGCCGGTCGACTGAACATTCTTGCTCAATAAAAACCGCCGTGCGCCATCGAGGGCGCACGGCGTTTTTAGCATCGTTGATTATGAAAAGTGTTATGGCGGTCCATGCCGCCGCCGCATACGGTGTTGGAGTTCTTGTCGTTGTCGTCCTCAGATGAAAAGCATCGCTGCGACAAAAAGAAACGCTACTCCGACTGCCAGGATGTTGAACGAACGTGTCAGTCCCATCTCGGTCTCCCTTGCGTTAACAGTTAAAGAATATGACCGTTTCGTGTCATTTGAAAAGCGAAATTTGTGCTGCGTTGCAGCAGCCTGCCTGTATAAACCATTGGAAGAAAAGGTAACGCACGGAAACATATTGTTAAAATCGCGTGATAACGAAATATTTCATCGTTAATGACAGCGCCGTCATCTGCAAGAACCTGACCCAATCCTGGACGGGAGAATCGCATCTTGGTTCAGGTCAGGAATTTCGCAGCGCGGTTGGCGTTCCGCCATGCAGTTTCCTCCAGGCTCGGCGCATGTGCCGGGTGGAGGCAAAGCCTGCACGTTCCGCCACCGTTTCCATATCCAGCCGCGATCCTGTCACCAGTTGGTGCGCCAGCGCCACCCGGACGCGGTTGACGTAATCGCTGACGCTCATCCCCGTCTGGTCGTTGAACAACCGGGAAAGCGTGCGGGCACTGGTGGCGGCGATTGAGGCCATGCTGGCCACCGTCCAGTCCCGGGCAGGATCGGCTGAAACGGCATCCTGAACCTTGTGAATAGCGGGGTGCAGGTGGTTGCGTCCTTCCAGCCAGGGGGAAAGCTGCGGATCGCCGCCCGCCCGCCGCAGATAGACGACAAGATAGCGGGCGGCGCTGAGTGCTGTTGCATGGCCTGCCTCTTGCGCCACCAGCGCCAGCATCATGTCGATCCCGGCGGTAATACCGGCTGTGGTCAGCCGATCCCGGTCCTCGACATAGAGGCGGTTTTCCAGCACCCGTGCTGTTGGGGCCAGCCGTTGCAGATCGGCGGTTGCCGCATGATGGGTGGTGCAGGCATAGCCTTCCAGCAAGCCAGCGCGCGCCGCCAGCATGGCGCCTGAGCAAACCGCCACGAGCTTGATGCCGGGCCGGACCACGCGCCGCAGCCAGGCGACAATTGCCGCTTCCTGCGCCAGATCCTCGGGAAGGTGTGCAGCGTCCGTGGCGCCAAGTGGCTGGCTGGCATTGCCGGGGACAACGATCACCGCACCATCAGGCACGGTTTCTGGCAGCGGGCCAATCCCGGCAAGTTCGATTCCGATCGAGCTGGTGACGGTCGCGGATGGGCCGACATAGCGAACAGCAAACTGCACGGCTTGCTGTTCGAGATTGGCTTTGCGCAGCACTTCCATCGGTCCGGCGAGATCCAGCAGCAATGCACACGGCGGCACGACGACGATCATGTCGATCAGGCGCGGTGGCTGGATCTGCTCCTTCATGGTTATGCCGCTGCGTTTAATGACGCAGGGGTAAGCGCCTGCTCGACCGTGGCAATGCGGGCGAAGCGGCCAGCCAGCACCAGTTCGGTACGGGCGCGGATCTCCGCTGCACTCCATTCACGACCCTGCTCGTCAGTCATCGGGAAGGTGAGGGTGGCTTCACCAACGAAATCGACGCTGTAGCCGAGGTCAGATGCATGGCGCGTCGTGGTTTCGCAGCATTGCTCCGTGCGAATGCCGGAGACGATCAGATGGCGGATAGTGTTGCGGGTCAGCCAGACATCCAGCCCTGTGCCGACCAGTGCGCTGTGGCGGGTCTTGCGAAACACCGCGTCCGGCGTAATCGTCAGCGGCGACAGTGTGGTGACGAAGCCAGAGACTTCGCTGAACGGGCCGGTCTCTTCCACATGAAAGATCTGCACCGTAGGAATGCCCGCCTTCCGGGCGCCATCGATTAGCGCCTGTTGGCGCTCCAGATAGGCAGGCAAGGCTTCTTCGCGGAAATAGGGACGGTGGCGAAAGGATTGCTGTGCATCGATAACCAGCAGGGCGCAGTTGGCCAGCAGGGCGCAGTTGGAATGTGTCATGGTCATTGCCTCTATGGGAGTGTCTATCGCTGAAGATGTTACCAGTCTAGCGATGAAAACCCTCGGCGAAATACCGCTTCCTGACGAGGATGGGACAAATCACGCCAATCTTTATTGTCTATACGGTCCACTCTGTCGAGCACGAAAAAGCCGCGCATCCTTCTGCATAATTTTATCCTTAAATCGATTTTTCTTTAAGGAGCTATTCAGCAGCCTTTTGTTTATGCACCGACCCAAACTCCGCTAACGCACCCATCAGATTTATCCGAAAACCGGCTCTTAATTTTCGGTTCAATGCTCTATTTTACTTCAGTCTCTTTCCGCTGTATGAGCGCCACACCACCCAGTATCATGGTGAGGCCCAGGCCGGTGAAGCTGTAGGACATTTCTGTGCCGTGCAGGATGTCGAGAATGAGACCGGTGCCCATCTGTCCTGCAATGATTAGAATAGCTGTAGCCGTTGCCCCGATGCGGGCGATTAGCCAGCTGCCCGATGCCACGAAGATCACCCCGAGCGCGCCACCAAAAAAGGCGTAGAGCGGCGCTTCGAAAACACCTGGACGCGAAAGTTCGCCATAGGCCAGACCCAATATAGTTAGTACGGCAAAGCCAACGATATGGTTCCAGAAAGACGCCACGAGAGCGGTGGTGGTAAGGCTCAGTCTGCCATTCAACTGGCGGCTCAGGCTAATGAGGACGCCGGCGATTGCGGCAAAAAGGATTGAAACCATCATAATTTATTTTCCATAGAAAACCATGAGGCAACTGCCAGCGACAATCAGGATCATGGCTGCCACGTCCCGGAACGCCACCCGCCGCGCTGACAAGCCAAACAATCCCCACCAGTCTGCGGCGAGGCTGAAAAGCCCTTGTCCTACAAGCGTTAGGGCAATCGTTCCCGAAAGCGCGATGGGTGAGTTTACTGCAAGGCTGATGAGAATAACCGTGGCAGATCCGGATACGCCGCCAAGGTAAGCCCATGCCGGAGCCTGCGAGGTGACTTTGAGTTGTTCTTTCCGGCCAAAGGCGGCGAACACGAGCATAAACACCAGTGCTGTTATTGTGCCGCTGCCATGGGCAATCCAGGATGCGAGCACGGCACCGCCGTGCATTGTCAGCACACCATTCAAATGCGCCATCACGGCCAAAAGGCCACCCGAGCCAAGGGCGGCGGTGAGGGATAGGATTTTCGGATTCACGGCCACGTTTTGCGCTCTAAAAAATAATAAACTCTGCTCTGAAATTGTTGCTTGCGTCCATAGGATGCATATCTGCGAACGTACACGTCCGCAAGTATCAAGATCACCTCTGGATGGTTTCGCCCATCCATTCCGGCTGTAGCAACGTTATGTGCGCTATAAAGCGCCGCTTTTGCAACGGCTGCATCCTTAGATTGACAAAATAAAAAAATCAACTAATTGTCGCGCCGACAAAAGGTAAGATGTTTTTTTATAATGAATTTCAGCACCTCGGGGAGGCACTGAAGCTCTTAATTTCTTTGTTTTTATGCATTTCCAGTTGGCAAATCCGTTCCAAATTTTTCCTGGAAATGCTCAGGCATTTGTTAACATCGTTTTTCAGGAGGCATCATGTTAGGCAGCCATGTTCAACAGGAAATTGTCGAGTTGATGCGCTATGCCGACCTGGTTTCGAAAAAAGGCTATGTCTGTAATCAATTGGGCAACATCGCCCTTCGCTCAAAAAAACAGGACGAACTTGCTGAAAGCCTGATCCTGACGAAACATAAAGGCATTTCACTTGAGGAAATGACCCGTGACAACATCATCGCGATCGGCCTGGAATCCAACAGGCTCTATCTTGGCGATGTGCTTCCAAGCATCGGTCACGCTCTGAACAGGGAAATCTTTCTGTGCCGCCCGGATGTGATGGCGGTCATACATGTTCACGCTGACGAGCTGATTGCCTATTTCTCGCTATTTTATCAACGTCGCTTCCGTTTTATCTCAGCAGATGCGGCGGCCATTCTGGGTGCTCCGGTCGAGATTTTTCCACCGGAACTGAATGTTGAGGTCGATGCTGCCCAGGCCTCGGCGGCAATCATGAGAACAAACACGCTCATCCTTGCCAATCACGGCATTACCACTTACGGCGCCAGTCTCTCTCAGGCTTATCATCGCCTGAATAGCATGGTGGCGGAGGTGCGCCGGATCATGATGGCCACGGAACTTGCCCATCTCGCATCCGCCTCTGTTAACTACCTTAACGACAGCGAGGAGCAGGAATTATACGAATTGGCAAAAAGAATTTGATTGCACATGCTGTGCTTCGAACCGCGACATTGCATTGTTTGGTGTAAATCCCTGCTTCTCTTCTGGACCTGCCAATGATTACCGAATTCTGCCACGCAACGGCAATCAGCCCCATCGACGGTCGTTATTTTCAAAAGGTCGGAGATCTGAGCCGATATTTTTCAGACTTTGCGTTGGTGAAAACACGTCTGAAGGTCGAAATTGAGTATTTCATTCGTCTATGGCATGCCATTGGACACGGCGAGCAGTCATTGTCAGTTGCTGATACTGCCAGCCTGCGGAAGTACCATGATGGATTTTCTCTCGAAGATTACGAGGAAATTCAGACCATAGAGCGGGAAACTCGGCACGATGTAAAGGCGGTGGAAATTTTCCTGAAGCGGCGTATATCAACGCTGTTGGGAAGCCGGGCGGCTGAGTTGGTCCATTTCGGATTGACCTCTCAGGACATCAACGATGTCGCTATTCCGTTCCTGCTGCGGCTGTCGCTTGCCGATATCCTTGTACCGGAGCTTGAAACGCTTGCCGCTTCGATAGAAGGGCTTTCGGAAACGTTGCGATTCGTGACCTTCATAGCACGGACGCATGGTCAGCCCGCTTCACCAAGTACCTTCGGAAAAGAGTTTCGCGTGTTTGCAAATCGCCTGCGTGGTGAGTTGGATCTGCTCAAAGCTATTCCCCACTATGGCAAATTCGGCGGTGCAACTGGCAATTTGAACGCTCATATTCTTGTTTACCCGGATATTGACTGGGTCACCTTTGGTGCTGAGTTCCTTCACGACGAGTTTGGCCTTGTCAAAAGCGCGCTGACAACCCAGATCAACAACCATGAAGGTCTGGCACGGATCTTTGATTGCCTGTCACGAATCGCCGCGATTTTGCAGGACCTGTCGCAGGATGTCTGGCTCTATCTTTCGCTTGGTTTGCTGACCTTGAGGTCTGAGAAGAGCGAAGTAGGCTCTTCCGCCATGCCACATAAGGTCAACCCAATCAGCTTTGAGAATGCAGAGGGGAACCTTCAGATGGCCTCAGCGATTTTTTCATTTCTGAGCCGTAAGTTGCTGGTGTCTCGGCTTCAGCGCGATCTGACCGATTACACACTGAAGCGCAATATAGGCGTGCCGATGGCGCATCTGTTGCTTTCCGTGAAGAATATCGGCGAGGGGCTGTCACGCATTATCGCCCATGAGGCGAATATCGCGTCCGATCTTGAAAGACATTTTGTCGTGGTTGCGGAAGGTATTCAAACCATCCTTCGTGCAGAGGGCATTCCTCAATCCTACGATCTTGTGAAAAATCTGGTGAGAGGCACGTCAATCGGTCGGGCTGAACTCGTACATTGGATCGAAGGACTTACAGTTTCCGAGGACATTAAACGGAAATTGGCGGAATTGTCTCCTGAAACCTATATCGGAAATGCCAAATGCTTCTAGATTTCACAGGCGGTGGTTACTGTGTCTTAGATTACGACGACACCGTCATGCAGACACGCCAATGCAAGATCTCTGCCATCGTGGAACTCGGTCGCAGAATGTTCAGCCGTGACATTGCGCGACAGGAGATTGAAAAGCACTGGGGAATTGCCCACACAGCGCTTTTCGAAACCGTTTTCTCCATTTCCGGCTCCGAGCTGGACGCCGCCCTTTCGCAGTATGCGGCCATGGATAGCGA
The DNA here is from genome assembly GCF_037039395.1 of Agrobacterium vitis. Lineage (NCBI taxonomy): Bacteria > Pseudomonadati > Pseudomonadota > Alphaproteobacteria > Hyphomicrobiales > Rhizobiaceae > Gillisella > Gillisella vitis. The sequence goes on from NZ_CP146242.1 coordinate 3,168,463, forward strand.
GTTTCCCTTGATCCCGCACAGGGAAGCGAAATCCGCCCTCGAATGGTTGCAAACGAAGTATAAGCTCATCATCGTCTCCTCCTGCGAGCGGCAATTGATTGAGCGACAACTCGCTGCAAGTGAGCTTTCCACTCTTAAACCCGCAAGAATTTACGGCTGTTTTGACACCAAGTTTCACAAGCCTTCGGGTAGGGTTTTTGATGAAATGCTTGTCGAGTTTCCTGATCTCGATAAAGCCAACACAGTCTACATTGGTGATGGCATCAAGGACATGCAGGCCGCACGCGATGCAGGCCTTGCGTTTATCGGTGTGGATCGCGCGGAAATGGAGACGGCTGCGATTCTAGCCGCGGGAGGAAGCGTCTTCTCATCCTTGTCGCAGATCGCTGAACGGTTAATGCGAGGGCATGATGCTGCGTGACGGCGACCGTCAAAGGCTTTTGGTGGCCATCACTGAGAGTATGAGTGCGACGCCATTGTGCGATTCCAATGGCATTATGCGGCCGCGTTATCTTAACAGTCACAAGCTGCTTGCATCCCCGGCAATTCTTCGGCTGTGCAGCGAAATATTGCATGATTTCGTTCAACGGACGGACGCGACATATCTTGTCGGACTTGCCATGGGCGGGTGTTGTCTTGCCGGCGCAATCAGTGTTTTGAGTGTTGAAACGGCGCGCCCAATTCCTGTGGCAATGATCCGCGACCGCGAAAAGACCCATGGCTATGTCGGATTGCTAAATCATGACATTGGATCGGGCCAGAAGGTCTGTATCATAGATGATGTGATCAGTACCGGCGCATCCATGCGAAGGGCACTTGATATATTGGCACGCCAGGATGCGACGGTGGTTGGCATTGCCGCCGCGATACGGCGCGGCGACACCGGTGTCGAGGCTCTGGAAAGCCTTGGTCATAAGGTCCATACGATTGTTGATCTTTACGAGGCAAAAACGGAGCTAACAGCATCGCCCGTTTAGTCAAGCGCATCTCAGATGCTGTCGCCGCGTAATGGGCAACACGATAAATCATTGAAAGCGGATCTTCGTATTCTTCGTTACGGCACATGGGCATAAAAAGGCCGCCCATCCTTCGGATGCGCGGCCTCACAGCCTCTGGCTTTTTTATATCTTACAGCGCTGCCAGAAGTGCTGGCGTTGGCCAGCCATCGGCGGGGATGTTGCGCTTCAGCTGTTCCTTCTGCACGGCGTCGCGGGTGCCGCCGCCCAGAATGCCGTCGATCTCGCCGACGTCATAGCCGAGGCCCTTCAGCTTGGTCTGCAATTCCTTCATCTGCACATCGGTCAATCCCTGTTCCGGATTACCCTTCAGATAAGCCTCGGCACCTTCGAGACGTGTGGCGAAATAGGCGGCAGAGGTCGTGTAGATAAACGACTTGTTCCATTCCAGATAGATGCCGAAATTGGGATAGGTGATGAAGGCCGGTCCCTTGCGGCCTTGCGGCAGCACCAGTTCGCCTTCCAGATCGGCAAATTTGGTGTTGCCGTCACGCGGCTTGACGCCAAGCTTGAACCAGTCGCCCGCCTTCATGCCGCTATCGAAGCCGCTCTTTTCCCAGGGCAGGGTGTCCGGCACGGTGACTTCCTGAATCCACGGTTCGCCACGCTTGAAGCCGAGATGCTGGATGAATTTGCCTGCCGTCATGATCGCATCGGGTGAGCTGGATTTCAGCGCCACATGGCCATCGCCGTCGCCATCGACGCCGAAAGCAACGATATCCTTGGGGAGCATCTGTACTTGGCCAACTTCACCGGCCCAGGCGCCGGTATTGGTGGCGGGGTCGAGATCGCCGTGCTGGACCATGGTGATCAGCGCCAGCAATTGCGGGCGAAACAGTTCCGGGCGACGGCAATCATGCGCCAGCGTTACCAGCGCGTTGCGGGTGTTGAAATCGCCCTGCACAGCGCCGAAATCCGTTTCCATCGCCCAGAAGGCGGCGATCACGCCGGGGGCAACGCCGTATTCCTTTTCGGCCCGGTCGAAGACCGCGCTATATTGCTGCAATTTCTGCTTTCCCTGGTCCAACCGGCCTTTGGAAACGGTGCGGGTGGAAAATTCGGTAAAGGTCTGCTTGAACACGCCCTGGGCGCGGTCGCGGCCCAGCACCTTCTGGTCGATCTGCGCACCGGCCAGCGCCTTGTCCGCAGCCTCGGCCGAGGCGCCGTTGGCGACGGCTTCCGCCTTGACGCCAGCCAGGAAAGCGGTGAGATCACCACCGCATTGCGGTGCCTGGGCAAAGGCCGTGCCGGCCATAAGGCCGCTCAACGCGGCTGCGAGCGTGAAGCGAGACAGGATATGCATGGATAAAGCCCCCGGATATGAAAAGAACATGCCCCGCTCTGCCGAAGCTTTGTGACAGAAGCATGGAGAGGAGCCGGGTTTTACCCGGCATGACGCAAAACTTCGGTCTACTGCATAATTTCCCCCTGAAATAATTATCAATTTAAGGGGGGGGGAATTATGCAGTAGATTTATAGTGCTACAGCGAACCTTTGTGCGCCATGTGTGGCGCACGGCGCTGTAGAGCGCTCAGTTTGCGGCGGTCTGCTGGGTGGGCATTGAGACGGCCTGTACCCATTTGCGCCAGTTCTGCTGGGTGCCGGCAAAGACGTTGATGTCGGTATCGCCCTTGATGCCGGGGATGACGCCGGTCGAGGTATATTGCCAGAAGGCCCAGCGGCGGTCCGGATAGATTTCCGAGGGGTGTTTGGCGACGGCCCGGACCCAGAAATAATGATCCTGGAACGCGCCTTGCAAATTGTCCTTATGGAAATCGACCGATGTATAGATGATCGGACGCTTGCCATAATAGGCTTCCAACCGGTCCATGAAGCGCTTCATCTCGCTGCGCACCACATCGGCCGGGGGCCGCTTGGTGCAGGTCTTGGAGGTATGGTTCCACTCGACATCCAGAACAGGCGGCATGTCCATCGAGGCTTTCGGCACATTAGCGATGAACCAGTCGGCCTGTTCGTCGGCGCTGGAGCAGAAATAGTAGAAATGATAGGGCGCATGCGGCAGGCCAGCGGCATTGGCCTGCTGCCAGTAATCGGCAAATTTCGGATCGATCACATCCTTGCCTTCGGTGGCCTTGATGAAGGCGAAGGAGACCCCGGACTGGCGCACCTGCATCCAGTTGATATTACCGTTCCATTTCGACACGTCGATGCCGTGGACCTGATGGCGATGCGGGGAATTGATGCCGAAATCCTGCGGGTCCTTGTCCTGGAATTTCGGCTGGATCGAGCCGGTTTCCATGAAGTCGTAGCTCGTCGAGGTGCAGGACGCCATCGCCAAACAAACCGGAATAAGTGCCAGGACCAGCGACCGCATCGAAAACCCATTCATTCAGCTATTATGCCAGGGCAGCGCATGCCCATGGCAAGATCAAAAGACGCGGAAAATTAAGAACTAGAGATAACCAGCCCGACGAAGCCGAACTGGAAAACCTCCAGCCTGACTTTGCTTCATCATCGTTAAAATGTGGTTATTTTCAATCGCTCATATCGATAGATCAAAAATACCGACCTATTGAGCGGAAAGAACGGTGATCTGTCAGGCCGCCGGGCGGCGGATAATGGCATGCCAAGCATAGCCACGATAGAGTGGTGAGAAGCTCAGTGTTGCGCCTGCGGCTTCAGTCTGGGCGACCAGTTCTTCGCGCAGGTTGGGCCTTGGCGTAACGTGAAACCGGGCGAGCCAGGCATGCAGGCCTGTTCGAAACCAGCCTGGCAAGTGTTCCTGCTGGCCAAAATCGACGATATGTAGCGAGCCACCGGGCTTTAAGGCGGCAAGCGAACAGGCAATCGCCTTTTGCCAGTCAGGGATCATCGACAGCGCATAGGAGATCAGGACTCGGTCGAAACCGGTCATGGCAAAATCAGCGGCGGTGAACGCCGAAGCGTCGGCGATGCGCAGATCCGGCTGACGGGGGCGACCGCGAAAATTACGCCTGGCCTGCACCAGCATTTCGCTGGAAATGTCGAGACCGTAGAGATGCGACATCGGATAGAGCCGCTCGGTGCAGATCAGATTGCGGCCCGTGCCGCAGGCCACTTCCAGCAGGCTGCCATTCTTCGGCAGGTCCAACCCGACAATGGCGGTGTCGCGCCCAAGCAGGTAATATTTGCGGGTCAGGTCATAGATATGACGCTGGCTGCGATAGACCTGATCCATCTTGCTGGCATGCTGCCGGTCCAGGTTCGGGCCGGAATGGTCCTGACCGATACGGGCATCGTTCATGCCGTCTTCTCATAGATATGGAAGCCACCGTAAATTGCCGAGCGGTCGAGCGCGTTGAAATGCACGGACAACTCTTTCAGATAGGACCATTGATCGGCAAGCGCCGGGGAAATCCGGCCTTCGATCACGCTTTTTTCGGCAGCGGTCCGGAAAATAACCCGAGCATCCTTGGCGGCGGTGCGGGTGATTTCGGTCCAGAGATCGTTCAACTGCTCGTCGGTCATCCAGTCCTGGGCATCGAGCAGAATGAACCGGTCGACACTGCCCGCGGGCTTGGTGGAGAGCAGTTCGGTATAGCTGGCATGATGGACATTGACGCGGTCGACGCTGGTGCGGATCGTGCGGTAATAATCGGCCCGCAGATAATCCGGCAATGCGCCCTCATGGGATTTCGGATAGCGGCGGGCGAATGCCTGCCAGGCAAAATAATTATCCCGCAGTGAGAAGTGACAGGCGAGCTTTTCCAGCCGGCCTTTCAGCACCGGTGCAATGGTGCCGGTTTCCGAGACGCTGGCCAGTTCGTCATATTGCTGCGGCGGAATGCCGAGGCCGAACAGCGAGCTTTTACGGTTGGTCAGCCAGCGGATAACAGGCTTTTCAAACAGCGGCGCGATACGGGTCTCGAAAAACTGCCGCTGTTCGCGCAGGGTCCGGCACTGGGTGATTTCTTCCAGCTTGACGCCGTGCAGGCGGGCCAGAAGATGCGTGGCGGTGATGAAGCGGCCCAGCAGGCCGGTGCGGTAGAAATTGCCGTTGAACACCCGGATGCGACGGCGCCCGGTCAGGGTGCGGCGGCTCCAGTAGCGCCGCGTGGTGGCGTCCAGATGCGGTGCCACATATTGCTCGACCATGGCGGCATTGCTGCGGGCATTATCGGTGCCCAGCAGGCGCACCACGGCGGTGTGATCGGGCAGATGCCGGAAGGCAGCCAGCTTCAGCTTGTTGAGGGCGATGTGATGCGGATTGAGATCGACGACGTCGATACTATCAGGCTCCCGCGAAAGATAAGCCAGCATGTTGCAGCCACCGGAGCCGATGGTGACGACGCGGTGGCCAGCGCCAAGCTGCATGGCCTGCATGTCGACATCCGGGTCTTCCCAGATCTGCGGATAGACGAGGCCGGAAAACAGCAGGCCGAACAACCGCTCCGACAGGCCCTTGCGTGACAGCGCATTATGTTGAAGCAGCGCCGATTTCAGCTTCTGGTTTTTGCGGAATCCGGCATCTGGAACAAGTTCTGTCATGTGAAGGGTGCCCCGTTCTGAAGTTTTTATCGGAATAGTGGTTGTCCACTACAGTTTGATGACGGGGCCTGTTGACCAGTGGCCGGGCGGTGCGCCCGGTGAAAATCCCGTGGTTTTTCAACCGTCATACCCTTTCATGCCCGCTGTAATCATGCTTGCATGCGGACCTCGTGTGGCGGGTTGTGAAACAGAATCACCTTTCCGCTCCAGGTTCTTGTTTAAGCATCGGATTTTCCGGATATCGGTTCACAGTTCCCGATCCGCGACACCATCCGGGGCGGGAGGAAATCGCATGCGTTTGCTGATCAGGTTTGTCCAAGGACTGCTGCTTGCTGTCCTGGTGGTTATCGTCGGGGCTGCCACGTGGCTTTGGCTGGCGCCGCCGGAATTGCTGAGGGTTGGGACAGGCTACGCCGCCAAAATAGTCTGCTCCAATGTGTTCATCGCCAAGCGTGATCCGATGGAGGTTTTGTCTGAGGATGTGCAGGCGCCGGGTCATCCGCTGTTGCGTTTCCTGCGGCTGAATGTCGATCGGGATGCAGGCATGGTCACGGCCTATATGTTCGGGGCTTTTGCACCCAGCACGGCCATTGCCCGGCCCGGTCTGGGCTGCGCTAACGTGCCCGATGGAAAAATCGATGCGGCTCGCAAGGTGCATCTGCCGCAGCCGCTTGCCGTTGCAGCGGCCTCAAACCCAGCCCCAAACCCAGCACCCTGGCCGGATGGAACGGGCGCATCGCATACCGACCCAGTGCTGGCGGGCATTCTTGCCGATCCGGCCCTGACCGGGCCATCGATGCGGGCCACCTTGGTGATTCGCGATGGAGAATTGCTTGGTGAGGCCTATGGTCCGGGCTTTGGCGCCGATACGCCGCTGATCGGCTGGTCAATGACAAAGACCGTCATGGCCATGCTGATCGGCCAGCGGATGGGGGAGGGCGGGCTTGACCTCGACAAGGACCATCTGTTGCCTCAGTGGACCGACGGGCGCGCGGCAATCACCCTGCGCCAATTAATGGGCATGGAAAGTGGCCTGCGGTTCAACGAGGATTATGGCGATGTCAGCGATGCAACGCGCATGCTGTTTCTGGAGCCGGATCAGGCGGCATTCGTCGCCTCTCAGCCGCTGGACGCGACGCCCGGTACGCAGTTTCACTATTCGACCGGTACCAGCGTGCTGCTGGCCCGCCTGCTGATGGACAGCTTGCCGCCGGAACAGGCGCTGTCTTATCCCCAAACCGCCTTGTTTAAGCCGCTCGGCATGACCAGTGCAGTGCTGGAGGCCGACGAAACAGGCACTTTGGCAGGTGGGTCCTATCTCTATGCCAATGCCCGCGATTGGGCCAAGCTTGCTCAATGCCTGTTGCAGGACGGCGTCTGGCAGGGGCAGCGTCTGTTGCCGGAAGGCTATGTAAAGACCATGGCGACCCCGACAAAGTCATCCGGCGGCACCTACGGGCAGGGGCAGATCTGGCGGAGCGGGCCGGGTCTGGCGCCGGATTCCACCTTCGGCATTACCGAAGAAACCCTCTGGTTTCAGGGCCATGATGGACAAACAATTGCGATTGTCCCGTCACGCAAGCTGATTGTGCTGCGGATGGGGCTGACGCCTTCCTGGGATAACTACAGGCCGCAAAAACTGCTGAAGGCGGTTCTGGACGCAATGCCGTAAAGAAAAGCGACCGCAGGGGACAAAGGGCCGTGTCGGTATGGACGAAGTGGTTTACTGCACTTCGTCCAGCAGGCCCTTGCGCTTGGCATCGAAATAATAGCCACGGGCATAGAGGCGAACGGCGTTGTCATTGTTGTTCTCGGCCACCATCCACGCACCGCGCAGATATTTGATCGCGTATTTCAGGTTGGTTTCCGGGTCGAACAGACCCTCTGCCGGACCTTCATACCCGAGAGAACGGGCCGTATTATAGCGGATCTGCATCAGTCCGTAATTGCCGCGGCTATAGGCCGACGGATTATAACGGCTTTCGCGGTGAATGACCCGGTGGATCAGCGCGGATGGCATTCCGTATAGGGCAGCATATTTATTGACCAGGCCGTTGATGACCGTCGGGCCGCGGCTTGCCGTTTCACTTGCGTCAGAAGCGGAGCTTTTGGATGCTTCCGGCGTGGCGCTCGGCACGGGGCCGGGGGCGCTGGTATCGAATTGTGCATCAAGCAAGGCAAAAGATTTGACGACCGGCTTTGCCGGTGAGGCATAGGCAACCGACGATGAGGCAACCGAACCCGGGCGCGGCGTGGGAACGGCGGAATGCATGGCCATCACATCCGGCTGCAACGCTTCGTTTTCAAGGCCGATCGGTTCGTTGTCCGAAATCCGGGCTGGTGCATTGGCGGAAGACGGTACGGTGCTGACGGTTGGTCCGAGCGAGGCGACCTGCGTCAGGCCTGGCTTCTGAATAGGATAGGGGCCTTGGCCAGTCGCGAGATTGACCGTCTGGCCTGTGCCCGAGGCGCCATTTATGGCGGCCAGCGCATTGTTTCCCGACGCGGTATTGGCAAGCGCGGTGACAGCAGATTGCGATGGTGGCGTCACGGCCTGCGTGCCAGGAGCGACCGTCGTCATGGTGCCGTTTGCAGCGGCCACAGTGGTCGAGGCGCCTGTTGCTACGGTGCCATTTGCCGGTGTTGCGGTGCCAGTTCCAGTGCCCGGCTGCGCTGCGGCGGCAACGGCTTGATGCGCCGATGCAGGCTTGGGCGCTATATCGGCTTTGGAATTGTCATTTACATTGGTGCAACTGGAAAGGGCTGCGACGATGACAGCAGTGATGCTGATGGCAATCGTGCGGTCCGTTTTCGCTGTCATGCAGATGTCCGTCGGCTATTGAAACGAGCGCTGCCCGCAGGCAACGCACGAACTATTAACATCGGATTCACAAATTTGACAGCCCCCTTGAAGTCTAATGCCAACGATCATTGAAAATGACCGTTGGTATTCCCTTTGCAAATATCGCAAGCCACTGATGCATTTGAGATATTTGCAATGTCATCAAGGCGAGGATGTGGTCCACATCTTCGAGCCTTGGTATAAAATGCGATAACCTGTCAAAGGCCTTGGTTCAGGCGGCTATCCGGCGATAACCGGCGCTGACGGAGCGGGCGGAAATCAGCATGGATTTGCCCTTCGGCTGCACCATACGGCGTGCCGAGCGGCGGCGAATCATCCGGTCGAAAGCGTGTGCATAAATTGCCTGAAGCCCACAGACAAAAGCCGCGAGAGCCATGAAAGCCAGTTCCATGGCCAGAAAATCACCGCTGAACGGCGAAAAGCCCGATGTGATCTGAGTGGTGATCGCCAAAAGGAAGACGAGCGTGCGCGCATCCAGAGCCGAACCGATCACGGCCTGCGACACAATGACCATGGCGCGCCGGTCGGCCAGATTGTCGTTATCGGCCACCGGACCGATATGCAGCGGCGCCCGCCAGAGCCTGAGCGCCAGAACCATTAACACGGCCATGCCCGGCCAGCGCAGGGCAGAGAGTGCCGTGGCGTTGATATTGCTCAGCGCTTGCGCCATGCCGAACACTAGGCACGCGGCAATGCCATAGCCTGTCATGCTGCCCAGCACGCAGAGGGCCGCGGCCCGACCGCCGCCCGCCTGCCGGCAGGCGATGATCCGCTTGGTATTGCGTCCAGGCACAACAAGGAAGGCAGCGCTTGCTGCTGAAAACAACAGCCAATCCTGAAATGTCATGGGCCTGCCTCCGTGTTCGGTAAGCCTGTGGCGGGATGTGGTGAACCTCATCCCGGCCCGGGCACTTCCGATACAAACATAGCAGCGCCGCATGCCATTGGCACCGGCGCTGTCTCAATAAATAGTCTGTCATGTCCGTTAGGAAAACCCAAGGTGGGTCCGAACAGTCATGCAGGCATGCTTCCGGTAATTATGCCGTCAGCACTGCCTGCAAACAGAAGCCACCATTCGCCGTCGAGGTCAATGTGCCGGGCGGAATTTCTGGCCCAGATGGTCCATCACATCTTTGAACCATGGCGTGGAGAGGTCGAAAGCCTTGCCGCCCTTGATGCGAGGGAATTCGATGGCCCGCAATTTGCCGCCCTGGTCCTCATCATGGCCGGTGACGCCGGAGACGCCGTTCAGGCCGCTTTCAACGGCAAGGTCCACCATGCTCTGGATCAGCCGCAAGTCCTCGTAATTGGCTGGGGCCGAACGGGCATAATAGCCTGACTTCTGCACCATCGAGCGTTCAGCATCCAGCAGCTTGGCGAAATGCTTCTGGAACCAGCCGCCGACATTGATGGTATCGAGCTTCACATGGCCGAAAGCGTCGCGCTTGATTTCTTCGCCAGCCTTTTCCCGGTCGGCGATGATTTCATCCATGCAGGCGCCTTCCGAGACGAACAGGGTGACGAAACCGGTGCGGTCCATCAGTTCCTTCAGGCGTTCGGCCTCGGCTTCCATGTCGAAATGGGTCTCGGGCAGATAAAGACCGTCGATGGTCTTCAGTTCTTCATTCATCATGAAGCCCTCGACATATTCATTATGCTTGATGCGCTGGATATAGGCGCGGGCGGTCGCGGCGGTCAGCCAGCCGCAATGGCGGCCCATGACTTCGTGAATGACCAGGGTGCGCGGGGCAGCACTCTGCTCGTTGGAAACATGGTCGAAGAAGCGGGCGCCGACATCCGCCGCCGTCCAGGCGCCGAGCGACTGGCGAATCGGCACGACATCGTTGTCGACCGTTTTGGGCAGGCCGACGACGGTCAGGTCATAGCCATTGGCGCCGAGATAGGCCGCGAGATCAGCCGCCGTCGTATTGGTGTCGTCACCACCGATCGTGTGCAGAATGGTGATGCCATCGGCGGCCAGCCGCTCGGCGGCCACCTGCAACGGATTCTGGCCTTCCTTCACCAGGCCGCGCTTGACGCAATCGGCGACATTGGTGAGCTTGACGCGGCTATTGCCAATCGGCGAGCCGCCATAGCGATGCAGGACATGGGCCTGTTCGCGCATATGCTGGTTGATCTCGATCTTGTAGTCCATCAACAGACCGCGATAGCCGGATTTATAGGCGACGATCTCTGCATCGGGCGCGATGTCGCTATAGCGCTCGATCAATCCGCCCACTGCCGATGAGAGGCAGGGCGCCAGGCCCCCGGCGGTCAGCAACGCGACTTTGGTCTTGGCCATCAAATCCTCCTTCTTGCGGACAAAACGCCGCAGACGTTTACGAAATGGTGCCAATGGATGCGACAGAGGCCGGATGCTGTAAAGCGAAAAATCGAACAAAATCCGCAGTTTCGTGGAATTGTCATCAGCCACGGAAATATAATCGTTTCAAATGGAAAGCGGTGAGCGCGAGGCTTGTGGAAAAGCTGGTATGCCGGGGGCGACGTGAAGCATCCGCTGATTCCGGACTGCGGCACAACCTGGAAAGTGAACAAAGTTTAACCCGAAACAATGGGGTGCTTCCCTTGCATTTCAAGTGATAATTTGGTCAATCTGTCAAAATGATTTTCGATTTCGCCTGCCAACAATTGTCGTCACTCTGGGAGCGGCTGCTCGGCGCGGTCAGCGACGCGGCTGGCAATGCCTTGTCGTCGATTGTCGAAGCAATCCGCACCGTCTTTGAAGGCGATCCGGAAACGCGCCGGCGCGTGTCTTTTTCCGTGGCGATCATCGCGCTTTCCGCCAAGATGGCCAAGGCGGACGGTGTCGTGTCGCAGGCCGAGGTCAATGCGTTTCGCAGCATTTTCGATTTTCCGCCGGAAGAGGCCCGCAATGTCGCGCGCCTCTACAATCTCGCCAAGCAGGATATTGCCGGTTACGAAGCCTATGCCGAAAAGCTGGCCAATCTCTGCGGCTCGCGCACCAGAGGGTGCCCGGTGCTCGAAGAGATTGTCGATGCCCTGTTTCACATTGCCACGGCGGATGGGCTGATCCACGAGAAGGAACTGGCCTTTCTTTCCCGCATCGCTGAAATCTTCGAGATTGGTGAGGACCGCTTCGAACAGATTTCCGCCCGTCATCTCGCGCCCGACCATGATCCCTATGGCATTCTCGGTGTATCGCGCAGTGATGATTTTGGCACGATCCGCAAACGCTACCGGGCGCTGGCCTCCGAGCATCACCCCGACCGGCTGCATGCGCGTGGCCTGCCGGTGGAAATGCATGCCGCCGCCCATCAACGGATGGCCAGTTTCAACGCGGCCTATGCCGCGATTGAAAAGGAACGCCGGGCCGCATGACTGCATTCATCGCCGATTATCCAGACGCCGTGGTGGTGCCATCCCCCAACCACGGTGAGCGCATCGAGTGCGCGGCCCCTGACACGATCATTCTGCATTATACCGGCATGCCCAGCGAAGAGGCGGCGCTCTCCTGGCTCTGCACTGTGGAGAGCCAGGTTTCCAGCCATTATCTGGTGCGTGAAAATGGTGAGGTCGTGCAAATGGTGCCGGAAAGTCGCCGGGCCTGGCATGCCGGAAAGAGTTTCTGGGCGGGCGTGACCGATATCAATTCCCGCTCTGTTGGCATCGAGATTGCCAATGCCGGACATCCTTCCCTGCCGGATTACCTCGAAAAACAGATCGATGCCGTCGCGCAATTGTGTCTGGATTGTGCAAGTCGCTGGTCCATCGCCCCGGAGCGGGTGCTGGCCCATTCCGATATTGCGCCGGTTCGCAAGGTCGATCCGGGCGAACATTTCCCCTGGAACCGGCTGCACGCCCTGGGCGTAGGGCATTGGGTGGAACCAACCCCGATCACCGGTGGCCGGTTCTTCCAGAGAGGCGATCGCGGCCAGCCGGTCGAAGCGTTGCAGTCCATGCTATCACTCTATGGATATCCTGTTGAAATCAGTGGGAATTTCGATGCGGAAACCGAGGGCGTCGTCAGAAGTTTCCAGCTGCATTTCCGCCCCTTCAAGGTCGATGGCGTGGCTGATTATTCGACCATCGACACCCTGCATCGCCTGCTGGCGGCGCTGCCACGGTTCAGCTGAGAATTGCGGGCCGTTATGGTCCGCAGACGGCTTTCGGCAGGGTCAAAAACCATCTCTTTTTACCATGCCATAGGATTTCCTTATTGAGTCTGTCTAACAGCAGCCGTCGCAGCCATGGTATTCCTCGGCAGCGGTTGAGATGAACAGCGAATTTGATTTCCGAAATGGAAGTCTTTCGCAAATATCAACGATGAGGGCGATGAACATTGCTGTCCTTTGCTGGACAGTGGACGGGTAAATAGTGCGCTTTGCTGGCATCCGTGTCCGCCCCTTTGTCTGGAGACTGACTTTTTTCATGAAAACCTCGCTTTTCGCTGCCGCGGCATGCATCGCCGTTTCTATGTCTGCTGTTTCCCACGCCGAGGCTGCTGATGCCGGCAAGGGCTTGACCCTGATGGACATGTTGCGTGCCAATAAACAGCAAGCCGACCTTGCCAAGCCGCTGGAGAAAACCAGGCTCTCGAATAAAACCGGCGCTGACGATCAGAGGGCCGATATGCAGGGGTCCGCTGGCAAAGCGCCCTATCACGCCCTGATTTCCTCCTATGCCAAGCAATATGGCGTGCCGGTGGAGCTGGCCAGCGCCGTGGTGAAGATCGAAAGCGGCTTCAATCCGAAAGCGCGCGGCACGCATGGCGAAGTCGGCCTGATGCAGATCAAGCCCGCCACCGCCCGCGCCATGGGCTATACCGGCACCGTTGCCGGGCTTTACGACCCATCGACCAATCTCAAATACGGGATGAAATATCTCGCCATGGCCCACCAGCTCGGCGGCGGCGATACCTGCGGCGCCATTCTGCGCTACAATGCCGGCCACGGCGCGACCCGCATGAACCCGGTTTCCAAGCAATATTGCGGTCAGGTGGAAGCAGCGCTTGAAAACAGCTGAAAACCTGACAACGTCCCTTCTGCCGATCCTGTGGGGTGAGAGGGTTTGACGATCACGCAAGAACCGCAGTTTCTGCCGGTTCTTGCGTCAGATCAATCAAACTGAATGGCAAGTTTGATTGATAATGCTATCCAGTTGGCAAATCATTCTGGACGAGCGGCATGACGGATCAGGTCTTCAAATATCTCATTATCGGGCGCGGTATGATGGGGGCTGCGGCGGCACGGCATCTGGCGTTGCAAGCGGATGGCGTGGCATTGGTCGGGCCGGATGAGCCCGCCGACAAGCAAAGCCACGAAGGCGTCTTTGCCAGCCATTACGACGAAGCGCGAATCACCCGCACCATCGATAGCGATCCGGTCTGGGCAAAGCTCGCGCATGCGTCGATTGCCCGCTACAATGAAATCGAACAGCAGAGCGGTATCCGGTTTTACCACGAAGCCGGTTGCCTGATTGTCGGGACGAGCCCGGATGGTCATTCCGACTATGTCGACAAGGCGACGCGCGCTGCCGAAGGGCTTGGCGTTTCAACACAGTCCTTCGACCATGCCAGTCTTGCCGAGCGCTTCGGTTATTTCCGTTTCGAGCCTGTTTCTGTTGGGATTTATGAGTCGCATCACGCCGGCTACGTCAATCCGCGCCGGTTGGTGGAGGCCCAGTCGCTGCTGGCTGCCCGGGCGGGAGCAACGCTGATCAACGATGTGGTCATTGGTATTCGTGACGAGGGCGGGCATGCGGTGGTCACGACCGCAGGCGGCAAGACGTTGAAAGCCGAAAAGCTGCTGGTTGCCACGGGCGGGTTTTCCATTGCCAAAACGCTGTTGCCGCGCCGGATCGATCTGTCGGTTTATGCCCGTACCGTTACCTTTTTCGAAATCGCCGATCAGGATCTGCATGCCTATCACGGCATGCCGTCGCTCATTCACGAGCCGTCCAATCCACGTGATCATATCTATCTGCTGCCGCCGGTGCGCTATCCTGACGGTAAAACCTATATCAAGATCGGCGGCGATCCCGATGATGTCAGCCTGAAGACGGAGCCCGAAATCCGTGCCTGGTTCAGGGGCGGCGGTCGCGAAAGCGCCCGCGATCATCTGGCGCGTATTGCCAGATCGCTGGTGCCGGGCGTGGCCCAGGCGCCGGTGTCGATGGCGCCCTGCGTGACGTCCTTTACGGGCAGTGGCTATCCGGCCATCGGCTTTAGCGACAGCCCGCGCATCGCGGTGCTGACTGGCGGCTGCGGGGCGGCGGCGAAAAGCTCGGATGAAATTGGCCGGTTGGGTGCTGAGTTGATCCTGCGCGGCACGATTGCGCATGAGGGTTATGATGCCGATTTCACACCTGTTTTCGTTTGAGCGCATGATTTCGGTGGCTTTCTCCAGATGTCTCCGTTAATCACGCCGAACCAGTCGGCCGGGCAGCCGCGCTTTACCAATGCCGAAAGGCGGTAGGGTGAGGAAAGTCCGGGCTCCACGGAAACACGGTGCCGGATAACGTCCGGCGAGGGCGACCTCAGGGAAAGTGCCACAGAAAGCAGACCGCCCCGTTTATCGGGGTAAGGGTGAAAGGGTGGGGTAAGAGCCCACCGCGTCGCTGGTGACAGGGACGGCATGGTAAACCCCACCGGGAGCAAGACCGAATAGGGATGACGCGGGTGCAACGCAAGTTGCGCTACAGCCGGTTTTCGGGCCAGTCATCCGGGTGGGTTGCGAGAGGCGGTGCGCAAGTATCGTCCCAGATGAATGGCTGCCACGTTCCGGGAAACCGGGGCCATACAGAACCCGGCTTACAGGCCGACTGGTCTTTCTTATCGCGGGCCGTTCAAAGGTGTCGCTTCGGGTTGAAAAAGCAAAGGCGCACTTGCGTCATTTTTGCATTGCTTTGCTAATTTATGTTTATCTTCAAAGCCTTGAAAAGCACGGCTGCGGATATGGATGGCTTGCTGCCCTCAAGCCATAATAACCATTCATTAATCTTAACGGGTTATAAATTTCCGATGCAGTAGACTGGTTTGCCAACCCTAATCCCATTGACGCCCATGGTGTCCCATGTTATCCCATAATTGCACTGCCGAGGGGCGATTAACGGCCCCGACATGCGAAACTGCGAAGCAGGTCCGGAAGGGCTATTTTTCCTGTTTCGACCTTGCGGCAAAGGGCGTGCCTGCTCGGGTGTATCAATGGAAATGCGGATGTGTGGGCCGCGTGGATAGAAAAGGGGCGGCGGTAAAGCGTTATGAACCGCTTCTTGTCCAATGCGACGAACCGGATCGATGCGAAGGGGCGGGTTTCCGTTCCGGCGGCGTTTCGTGCTGTTCTGGTGGAGCGGGGCATCCAGGAGCTTTATTGCTTCCAGGATTTCACTTTTCCGGCGATCAGTATCGGTGGTCCGGATCTGTTGGAGCGCTACGAACGGCAAATTGTCGGCGAAGATCCGTTTTCGCCGGTTGCCAACGAAATGTCGCTTCTCGTACATGGGGGCGGCGTTTTCATGCGCCTCGACAGCGAGGGGCGGCTGATGGTCACGGATTTTATCCGCGACTTTACGGGTATTGCGTCCGATGTGACCTTTGTTGGTCGTTCGGATCATTTTCAAGTGTGGCAGCCGCAGGCGTTTCACGAGGCGCAGGCGGCGGCAAGAAGGGGACTCGGTCTGAAGAGGGCGGGGTCCAGTTAGAGCATTTCCAGGAAGAGTGGAAACCGGTTTTCCGTCCGGAAATGCGTAAAAGCAATGATGTAGATTATCTCCATTTTTCAAAGAAAAGTGGAGATAGTTTGAGACGGAGAAGCGGAATGGTGACGGATCTTGGCGGAGGGTATGCTGAAGCCGAAGGCGGACCGGTCCGTCACATTCCGGTTCTTCTCGAGCCTGTCATAGATGCTCTCGAGCCTTCTGCCGGTAAGGTCATTCTGGATGGCACGTTTGGGGCGGGTGGCTATACATCAGCTATTCTCGATGCTGGCGCCGATGTGATCGCGCTCGACCGTGATCCAAACGCGATTGCCGGCGGTCAAGCCATGGTCGCTAATCGCGCCGGTCATCTCACTCTTCACCACACCCGGTTTTCCACGCTGGATAATTTTGCTCCCGAGGGCGGGCTGGATGGCGTCGTCCTCGATATCGGCGTTTCCTCCATGCAGATCGATGAGGCCGAGCGTGGGTTTTCCTTCCAGCGCAACGGGCCGCTCGATATGCGGATGTCCGGCGCGGGCGTCTCTGCCGCCGATGTCGTCAACCGGGCCAAGGTTGGTGACCTCATCAGGATTTTCGGCTTTCTGGGCGAAGAAAAGCAATCCGGCCGTATTGCCCGCGCCATCGAAAAGCGCCGCGTCAATCATCCTTTCCAGACCACACGGGATCTGGCTGGCATGATCGAGATTGTGACGCCGCGCAAGGCGAAGGACAAGATCCATCCGGCGACGCGGGTGTTTCAGGCCTTGCGGGTTTTCGTCAATGATGAGCTTGGCGAATTGGCCGAGGCGCTGTTTGCCGCCGAGCGGGCCTTGAAGCCGGGCGGACGGCTGGTTGTCGTCACCTTTCATTCGCTTGAAGACCGTATCGTCAAGAAATTCTTCTCAGACCGTTCCGGCAAGGCCGCCGGCTCGCGCCATATGCCCATGGCGTTCGAGCGTCCGGCAACCTTCGAGCCGGTTGGTAAGGGAATGGTGACAGCGACAGAAGAGGAGGCCGAGATCAATCCTCGTGCCCGTTCTGCAAAACTACGCGCGGGCATTCGTACCGCACATCCAGCCATGAAGGCCGATTTTTCCATTTTCGATTTGCCGGATCTTGCGGAAATCGAACGGTTGGGGGCCTGAACCATGCTGCGAACCTTTGACATCGTGATGATCGGCGCCATGGCGGCAGCGGCAGCCGTGACGTATCAGATCAAGCACAATACCGATGAGAAAGTGCAGGATCTGAAGCGCATTGAAGCCGAGATCAAGCTGGAGAAGGATACGATCGAACTTCTCCAGGCCGACTGGGCTTTGTTGACCCAGCCGAATCGTCTCGAAAAACTGGCCAATACCTTCGGTCAGGAATTGAAGCTCCAGCAAACCGATCCCAACCAGTTGGCGCGAGCCAATGAATTGCCAATGCTGAAATCCCAGGTGCCAGTGGTACAGGCCCCCGCGGCAAAGACAGGCGGTCCCAAGATCGCGGATGGCATTAAGATGGTGAATGGTAAACCGGTCCCCGTGCCGATGGATAAGGTCATAACCGGATCGGTGAAACGCTGATGACTTTTCTTTCCCGCATGATGCTCCTGAAAAGCCGGGCCCATTTTTCCACCAACGTGCGCCGTGGCGCCGTGCGCGGCAAGGGCCGCGCGTTCGAAGGCGCTGGCAAGCGCAAGGCCGATATGGCCAAGCGCCGCGTCGGCCTGCTGATCCTCGGTTTCACGCTGGTCTATGGTGTGATTGGCGGACGGCTTGTGCAATACGGCTATGCCCATCCCGAAAGCACCTCCAGCATCATGCCGCCAGACCGGTTGATGGCGGCGCGTCCCGATATTCTCGATCGCAATGGCCAGGTTCTGGCCACCGATATCAGGACTGTGTCGCTGTTTGCAGAACCGCACAAGATTGTCGATGTGGATGAAGCCGTCGAAAAGCTTCAAACGGTGCTGGCCGACCTCGACAGCCGGGATACCTACAAGAAACTTTCGTCGAAATCGCATTTCCAATGGCTTCGCCGTCAATTGACGCCCAAGCAGCAGAGCCAGATCCTGGCGCTGGGCATTCCCGGCATCGGCTTCCGGCCGGAAATTCGCCGTTTCTATCCCGGTGGCTCCACCGCTGCCCATATCGTCGGCTTCGTCAATATCGACAATCGCGGTATGGCCGGAATGGAGAAATATATCGACAATCAGGGTCTGGCGGATCTGGCCGATCTCGGCATGACCAGCAATGCGCGGCTGGAGCCGGTCAAGCTTTCCATCGACCTGCGCGTCCAGAATATCGTGCATGACGTGATCACCGCTGCCCAGGTGAATTTCAAGGCCAAATCGGCAGGTGCCGTGGTGCTGGATGTCGAGACTGGCGAAGTGCTGGGCATGGCGTCCTATCCCGATTTCGACCCCAACAAGCCCGAGGAAGGCGCCAAGGAGGGCTGGTTGAACCGGATGTCGAACGGTACGTTCGAAATGGGCTCGACCTTCAAGTCCTTCACGATGGCGATGGGGCTCGATACCGGTCGGGTGAAGCTGACCGACGTGTTCGATGCACGCTATCCGCTGAAAATCGGTGGATTTACCATCCATGACTTTCACGGCCAGAGCAAATTCCTGAGCGTTCCCGATATTTTCAAATGGTCGTCGAATATCGGTACGGCGAAAATTATCGACGTGGTCGGCATTCCCGAGCAGAGGGAATACCTGAACCGTCTCGGTCTTCTGACCAAGATGAAGACGGAACTGCCGGAAGTGAAAATGCCGTCACAGCCACGGGGCGAGTGGAAGAAGATCAGTCTCGATCACCATATCTTTCGGTCACGGCGTTGCGACGACGCCGCTGCAGACGGCAGTCGCCGGTGCAGCACTCGTCAATGGCGGAAAGTTGATCCAACCGACCTTCTTGCCGCGCACTGCGGACCAGGCTAACGAGGTGGCCGAGGCTGTGCTCAAGCCATCCACCAGTGCTGATATGCGCTACCTCTTTGAATATAACGGACTTAACGGCTCCGGCCGCGGCGCACGTGTGCCGGGATTTGATGTCGGCGGCAAGACGGGAACAGCCGACAAGGTGGTGCGTGGCCGTTACGACCACAACCTCAATTTTAATGCTTTTCTCGGGGCCTTCCCGATGAGCAAGCCGCGCTATGTGGTGCTGAGTTTCATCGACGAGCCTTTGACCGGTGAGGGTGGCGGGACGCTTTCTGCTTTCACTGCTTTGCCGATCGTGCGCGACATTATTCGCAGAACTGCCCCAATTCTCGGTGTAGAACCCAATTACGGTCAGGTGGGCAATGATATGCTCGTCTCATATTGAGGACGATTGATTCGCCGTTGCCGCAGGGCTCTGCTCCTGCTGCGAGGCAGGGGACAGGTAGACGATGAAACTGCGAGATCTCGCCAGCGGCGATTTTGGGGATCTGACCGGACCACTGGATGGGCCGGTTGGCGACGTTGAAATCACCGGCCTAACCGCCGACAGCCGCAAGGTTGAACCCGGCATGCTGTTCGTGGCCTTGCAGGGCGTCAAGGCCGATGGCGCGGGTTTCGTTGCCGATGCTGTGGCGCGGGGCGCTGCTGCCGTGCTCTCCGGTTCTCATCTGGATATTGCCGTTCCGGCTCTGGTTACCGAACAGCCGCGCCACGCGCTGGCGCGTCTTGCCGCCCGCTTCTATTCCGGTCAACCGGAAACCATGGTGGCGGTGACCGGCACGGCTGGCAAGACATCGGTTGCCTCCTTCACTCGCCAGATCTGGGCGTTTGCCGGGCTTGCCAGTGCGCAGATCGGCACGACCGGGGTGATTTCCCCAACCCGCAGCGATTACGGTTCGCTGACCACGCCCGATCCGGTCGCTCTGCACCAATTGCTGGCAGACCTTGCACAAGAGGGCGTGACCCACGCGGCCATGGAAGCCTCCAGCCATGGTCTCGACCAGAGCCGGTTGGATGGTGTGCGGCTTGCCGCTGCCGCCTTTACCAATCTTGGCCGCGACCATATGGATTATCACCCGACTGTTGCCGATTACATGGCCGCCAAGATGCGCCTGTTCGACACCCTGCTGCCCAAGGGGTCTCCGGCGGTGATCTTTGCCGATGACGAATGGTCGGCGGAAGCAATCCGGGTGGCAAGGCAGGCGGGTCATGATGTGCGCACCGTTGGCCGGGCCGGGGATTTCCTCAGCCTGAAACGGGTTGAGCATTTTCGCCATAAGCAGATTGCCGAAATCCATCATCAGGGTGCGATCTATGAGGTTGATCTGCCGCTGGCAGGCGATTTCCAGATTGCCAATGCGCTGGTTTCCGCAGGTCTTGCCATTTCAACCGGCGTCGAGGCCTCGGTTGCTCTGAAAGCACTGGAAAAGCTGCAAGGCGCTTCGGGCCGGCTGGAACTGGTTGGGCAGGCGAAAAGCGGTGCGCTCGCCTATGTCGATTACGCTCACAAGCCGGATGCCTTGGAAAAGGTGTTGACGGCGGTCAGGCCCTTTACCAGCGGCAGGATTATTGTGGTGTTTGGCTGCGGCGGCGACCGCGACAAGGGCAAGCGCCCGATCATGGGCGAGATCGCCGACCGGCTGGCCGATATCGTCATCGTCACCGATGACAATCCACGTTCGGAAGTGGCCGCCACCATTCGCGGTGAGGTAATGGCCGCGACACCGAAAGGTATTGAGATCGGTGACCGCGCCCAGGCAATCCGTGCCGGTGTGGCAATGCTGGCGACCGGCGATACGCTGATTGTTGCCGGCAAGGGCCATGAAGAGGGCCAGATTGTCGGCGCGCAGACGCTGCCGTTTTCTGATCACGCCGAAATCCGCAAAGCCATGGAGGAGTTTCACCCTTGACCTTGCTCTGGACCATCGAAGATCTGGTTGCGGCCATGACCGGACGCCCGGTCGGCACCATGCCATCGGGCATTACTGGCATTTCCATTGATAGCCGTAGCATCCAGCCCGGAGAAGCCTTTTTCGCCATCAAGGGCGATAGGGTCGACGGACATGATTATGCCAGCATTGCTGTGGCCAATGGCGCGGCGCTGATGGTGGTCAATGAGGCCAAGCTGCCCGCCCTTGGCCGGTTGACTGTGCCGATGATCGTCGTTGACGATGTGTTGCAGGCGCTGGGAAGGCTTGCCATCGCTGCCCGCCTGCGCTCACGTGCCAAGATTGTTGCAGTGACCGGCTCAGTCGGCAAGACGACGACCAAGGAAATGCTGCGTCAGGTGCTGGCGCCGTCAGGTGAAGTGCATGCCGCCGTCGCTTCTTTCAACAACCACTGGGGCGTGCCGCTGACATTGGCGCGGATGCCTGCCAGTGCGCAATTCGGCGTGTTTGAAATCGGCATGAACCATTCCGGCGAAATCACCCCGTTGGTTCAGATGGTCCGCCCGCATCTGGCTGTTATCACCACGATTGCGCCTGCCCATCTTGGCAATTTTGCCAGTGTCGACGAGATCGCCGATGCCAAGGCGGAAATCTTTTCCGGTGTCGCTGCCAATGGTGGCGTGCTTTTGAACCATGACAATCCCTATTTCGAATATCTGGAACACAAGGCGCAGGAAGCGGGCATCACCCACATCCATTCCTTCGGCCAGCACGCCAAGGCGGAGTTCCGGCTGGCGGAATTCGACGGTGCTGCCGAAAGCTCGACTGCCTGGGCCATCATCGACGGCGAGACCCGTGAAGTGATGATCGCCGCGCCGGGCCGTCACATTGCTGAAAATGCCATGGCGGCACTGGGCGCCGTGCGGCTTCTGGGCGCCGATCTCGATGGTGCAGTCGATGCTCTCAGCCACTTGTCGCCGGTCAAGGGCCGGGGCGAGCGCCATCGGCTGCGCTGTGCCTCTGGGCCTTTTACGCTGATCGATGAAAGCTATAACGCCAACCCGGCTTCCATGCGCGCTGCTATTGCTGTCCTGGCCGCAGCCCAGCCGCGCGGCGAGGGCCGCCGCATCGCCGTGCTTGGCGACATGCTGGAAATGGGTGAGTTTTCCCAGGAATTGCACGGAGATCTGGCCGGGCCGCTGCTGGCTGCCGGGATCGATCATGTCTGGCTGGCAGGACCGGCCATGGCGGCATTGCGGGCGCAATTGCCGGAGACCGTTTCGGTTGCGGCTTTCAACACCGCTGAAGATCTGGCCGCTTTTGCCGTCGCCTCTGTTCACGGTGGCGATGTGGTGATGGTCAAGTCGTCGCTCGGCATCGGTTTTGGCAAGATTGTCGCGGCTTTGCTTGACAAGTATCCCCCATTGGACGACACCCGCCGCCCAGAATGACACTCTATTGCCGGACACTGCATGTGCGGGCCGGATAGCCGTTGGAAAGTGCCTTTATGCTGATTTGGCTCGTCGAACTCGCAAACCACGTACAATTTTTCAACCTGTTCCGGTACATCACCTTCCGGACCGGGGCGGCGATGTTCACGGCAGCCTTGATCGTCTTCCTGTTTGGACCGAAGATCATCGCCTCTCTCAAAGTGCGTCAGGGCAAGGGCCAGCCGATCCGTGCCGATGGGCCGCAGACCCATTTCAAGAAATCCGGTACGCCGACCATGGGCGGGCTGATGATTCTGGCGGGCATTGTCGGTTCCTCACTGCTTTGGGCTGATCTTTCCAATGTCTATGTGGTGGCGACGCTGCTGGTGACGCTGGGCTTTGGCGCCATCGGCTTTTACGACGATTACCTCAAGGTCACCAAGCAATCGGACAAGGGCTTTTCCGGCAAGGCGCGGCTGGCCATCGAGTTTCTGATTGCCGGGATCGCGGTATTCTTCATGATGGAAGCGGCAAAGATTTCCGCGCCGCAAGGCCCGCATCTGGCGACCTCCATCGCATTTCCGTTCTTCAAGGATGCGCTGCTCAATGTCGGCTATTTCTTCATCGTGTTTGGTGGCTTCGTCATCGTCAGCGCCGGGAATGCCGTCAACCTGACCGATGGGCTGGACGGGCTGGCCATCGTGCCTGTGATGATCGCCTCGGCTGCTTTCGGGCTGATTGCCTATCTCGCCGGTAATGCAGTGTTCTCAGGATATTTGCAGATCAATTTCGTGCCGGGCACCGGCGAACTGGCCGTCATTCTTGGCGCTGTCATCGGGGCCGGGCTTGGTTTCCTGTGGTTCAATGCGCCGCCAGCGGCAATTTTCATGGGCGATACCGGTTCGCTGGCTTTGGGCGGCTTGATCGGCACGGTGGCGGTTGCCACCAAGCACGAGATCGTCATGGTAATCATCGGCGGGCTGTTCGTCATGGAAACCCTGTCGGTCATCATCCAGGTATTCTGGTACAAGCGCACCAAGAAGCGGGTGTTCTTGATGGCGCCGATCCATCACCATTTCGAAAAGAAAGGCTGGACGGAAAGCCAGGTCGTCATCCGGTTCTGGATCATTGCGGTCGGCCTTGCCATGCTGGGTCTTGCCACATTGAAGCTGCGGTGAGGGCGCGATGATCCCGGTTACCAGCTTTTCCAATTGCAGCGTCGCCCTGTTCGGGCTTGGCGGCTCCGGCCTTGCCACTGCCCATGCCCTGGTGGCTGGTGGTGCGGCGGTGACGGTCTGGGATGACAATCCCGACAGCGTCGAGAAGGCGCGGGTGGAAGGGCTGGAAGCGCGGGATCTGCGCCAGATCGACTGGAGCGGACTTTCCGCCTTTGTTTTGTCGCCGGGCGTACCGCTGACCCATCCCAAACCGCATTGGACGGTGGACCTGGCAAAGGCAGCAGGCGTCGAGATCATCGGCGATATCGAGCTTTTCGTGCGCGAGCGTCGGGCGAAGGCGCCTGATTGCCCCTTCATCGCCATTACTGGCACCAATGGCAAATCGACCACCACGGCGCTGATCGGTCATATTCTTCACCACAACGGCTATGACGTGCAGATGGGCGGCAATATCGGCACGGCGGTGCTGACCCTGGAGCCACCCGCACCTGATCGTTATTATGTGGTGGAATGCTCGTCCTACCAGATCGATCTTGCCCCCGGTATTAATCCAACGGCAGGCATTCTCCTGAACCTCACCCCCGACCATCTCGACCGCCACGGCAGCATGGAGAATTACGCGGCGGTGAAGGAGCGGCTGATCTCGGGTAGCGGTGTTGCGATCATCGGCGTCGATGACGATTATTGCGAGGCGATTGCCGAGCGGCAGGAGCGTGTGCGGGCGGCGGCTTATCATGAGGGGGCTAACGCCCGCCGCGTCATCCGCATTTCACAGCACACACATCTCCAGGATGGTTTATATAACCGGGATCACCGTATTTTCCGTGGCGACGATCTGATTGCCGACCTGAACGGGATCGCTACGCTGCGTGGCAGCCACAACGCCCAGAACGCGGCAGCGGCCATTGCCGCTTGCCTGACGGTCGGATTATCGAAAGAGCAGATCCAGGCTGGCTTGTCGTCCTTTGCAGGGTTGAAGCACCGGATGCAGCCGGTTGGGCGGCGGGGACATGTGGTGTTCGTCAATGACAGCAAGGCGACCAATGCCGAGGCGTCTGCACCGGCCTTGTCCAGCTATGAGCGGATCTACTGGATTGCTGGCGGCCTGCCCAAGCAAGGCGGGATTGCCAGCCTTTCGCCGCTGTTTCCACGTATTGCCAAGGCCTATCTGATCGGTGAGGCGGCGTCCAGCTTTGCTGCGACGCTCGGCAATGCCGTTTCTTACGAGATATCCGGCACGCTGGACCGGGCGGTTGCCCATGCCAGCGCCGATGCGCAAGACGATATGAATGGCGGTGAGGTTGCGGTGATGCTCTCCCCGGCTTGCGCAAGCTTCGACCAGTACAAGAATTTTGAAGTCAGGGGCGAAGCCTTCGTTTCGCTGGTAGCCGGGCTTGACGATGTGACGATGCTGATCCAACAGGCTTCAGGAGAGACATGACATGGTAAGCCGTGCAGAACGTGGAGCTTTGGCGGATTGGTTCTGGACCATTGACCGGCTCTTTCTGGTAACATTCATCGTGCTTCTGGGCATCGGTTTCATGCTGTCCTTTGCCGCGTCTCCGGCGGTGGCCGAGCGCATCGGGCTGGACAGTTTCCACTTCGTGCGCCGTCAGGCCGCCTTTACCATTCCCTGCCTGGCGACCATGGTCGGCCTGTCCTTCCTGTCGCCCCGGCAGGTGCGCCGCGCCGCGGTCCTCATCCTGCTTGCCTCGATCGCCCTCATGATCCTGGCGCTGTTCTTCGGGCCGGAGGTCAAGGGCGCGCATCGCTGGATCAATTTCGGCAGCCTGTCGATCCAGCCTTCGGAATTCATGAAGCCCGCCTTCGTGGTGGTTTGCGCCTGGTTGTTTGCCGAACATGCCCGCCAGCCGGATATTCCGGGCAATTTCTTTGCTATCCTGCTGTTCATGGTCGTCGTGGCGCTGTTGATGGTCCAGCCGGATTTCGGCCAGACCATTCTGACCTCGGTGGTTTGGAGCGGCATGTTCTTCATGGCGGGCGTGCCGTGGATCTTCATCATCGTGCTGGCCCTGGTCGGTGGGGCCGGTTCGACAATTGCCTATTATACCATGCCGCACGTGGCTGGCCGTATCGACCGATTCCTGACCGGCGAGGGCGATACGTTTCAGGTGGATACGGCGCGTGAGGCGATCATTCGCGGCAACTGGTTCGGGGTTGGTCCGGGTGAAGGCATCGTCAAGCGGATCATTCCCGATGCCCATACCGACTTCATCTTTTCGGTGGCTGCCGAGGAATTCGGCATCATTTTCTGCCTGCTGCTGGTGTCGATCTTTGCCTTCCTGGTTATTCGCGGCCTTGGCCATGCCTTTCGCGAGCGCAACGACTTCAACCGTTTTGCGGTGGCCGGGCTGATCCTGCAGATCGGCGTGCAGTCGATGATCAATATCGGCGTTAATCTGGAACTTCTGCCCGCCAAGGGCATGACGCTGCCCTTGATCTCCTATGGTGGTTCTTCCATGGTGGCGATTGGCGTTACGGCGGGCTTCATCCTGGCACTGACACGCCACCGGCCGGAAAAGCGCTCGCAGGAGCGACGCTTGTTCAGGTCGGTCCAGGGTGTTCCAGCAGAATAGGCCAGCGGAGTAAATCATGACCAAAGGTCTCATTCTTCTTGCCGCCGGGGGAACCGGCGGCCATTTGTTTCCGGCCGAAGCGCTGGCTCATGAGTCTGAGAGCCAGGGGCTATAGCGTGCATCTGGTGACTGACAGCCGCGCCGAACGCTATGCGGGCAAGTTCCCAGCCGACGCCATCCATGTCGTGCCTTCTGCCACCATTGGCTCGAAAAATCCGATTGCCGTGGCGAAAGCGCTGCTGACATTGTGGCGCGGCTACCGTGCTGCCCGTACCTTGATCGCAGGCCTGAAACCCCTTGTGGTCATCGGCTTTGGCGGCTATCCGACCATCCCGCCCTTGCTGGCGGCGCGCGCGCTTGGCGTTGCCACTGTTATCCATGAGCAGAACGCTGTGATGGGCCGGGCCAACCGGTTTCTGGCACCCAGGGTCAAGGCGATTGCCGGTGGCTTTTTGCCAGCGGGCGGTGCATATGCCGACAAGACCGTGGTGACTGGCAATCCCGTGCGGCCTGCCGTGCTGGCAGCCTCCGAGACGGATTATCAGCCGTCCGGCGATGGCGATCCATTCGAGCTTGTGGTGTTTGGCGGCAGCCAGGGCGCCCAGCATTTTTCCAATGCCGTGCCGAGCGCCATCTGCATTCTGGACGATGTGTTGCGCGCGCGCCTGCGGATAACGCAGCAGGCACGGCCTGAAGATGCCGACCGGGTGAAGGCGCTTTATGAGAAGTTGAAGGTTCCCGCGTCGGTCTTGCCGTTCTTCGGCGATATGGCCGAACGGATCGGCGCATCGCAAATGGTGATTTCCCGCTCCGGTGCGTCTACCGTATCGGAGCTTGGCGTGATTGGTCGCCCTGCGGTGCTGGTGCCCTATCCCTATGCGCTGGATCACGACCAGGCCGCCAATGCGGCGGCGATTTCCGGTCAGGGCGGTGCGGTTGTCGTGCCGCAATCGGATCTGACGCCGGAAAAGCTGTCGGCACTGTTGAAGGACTGGATGACCAGCCCGGCTAAGCTGGCCCATATGGCGGCTTCGGCACGAAGTGCGGGACAACCGCAGGCAGCAGGCTTGCTTGCCGATCTGGTTCAGACTATTGCCGAAGGCAAGGACGTGAAGACTATGAAGGACGTGAAAGCATGAAAATGCCGAAGAGCATCGGTCTGGTGCATTTCATCGGGATCGGCGGGATCGGCATGAGCGGCATTGCCGAAGTGCTGCACAATCTTGGCCATCGGGTACAGGGATCGGACCAGGCGGAAAGCGCCAATGTGCAGCGCCTGCGTGCCAAGGGCATCGAGGTGTTTGTCGGCCACAAGCCGGAAAACCTGGGTGATGCCGAGGTCGTTGTCGTTTCCACCGCCATCAAGAAAGACAATCCTGAACTGGTGGCCGCCCGTGAAAAGCTGCTGCCAGTGGTGCGTCGCGCCGAAATGCTGGCGGAGTTGATGCGGTTCCGCAATGCCATCGCCATCGGCGGCACGCATGGCAAGACGACGACCACCTCGATGGTGGCAGCGCTGCTTGAGGCGGGCCAGCTCGATCCGACCGTGATCAATGGCGGCATCATCAATGCCTATGGCACCAATGCCCGCATGGGCGAGGGTGAATGGATGGTGGTTGAGGCCGACGAATCGGACGGCACTTTCCTGAAACTGCCCGCCGATGTGGCTGTTGTTACCAATATCGACCCGGAGCATCTGGACCATTACGGCAATTTCGACGCCGTGCGCGCTGCGTTTCGTCAGTTCGTCGAGAATGTGCCGTTCTACGGTTTTGGGGTCATGTGCCTCGATCACCCCGAAGTGCAGGCGCTGGTTGGCCGGATCGAGGACCGCAAGGTCGTCACCTATGGTGAAAACCCACAGGCCGACGTACGCTTCTCCAACGTTCGCAATGAAGGCACCAAGTCGATTTTCGATGTGGAGATCCGCCGTCGCCGCACGGGCCGGGTTTTCAGCTTCAAAGACCTGACCCTGCCGATGCCGGGCCGCCACAATATCTCCAATGCCTGCGCGGCCATTGCGGTGGCCAACCGGCTGGATATTTCCGAGGAAGCAATCCGCAAGGGCCTGTCCACCTTCGGTGGCGTCAAGCGGCGCTTCACCTTGACCGGCACCTGGAACGGCGTGCAGGTGTTTGACGATTACGGCCACCATCCGGTGGAAATCAAGGCGGTGTTGAAGGCGGCGCGCGAGAGCTGCAAGGGCCGGATCATTGCCGTGCATCAGCCGCATCGCTTCTCGCGTTTGTCGAGTCTATTCGAGGATTTCGCCAATTGCTTCAACGATGCCGATAGTATTCTGTTGTCGCCAGTTTATGCTGCGGGAGAAGATCCCATCGAGGGCATCGATTCTGAGGCGCTGGTGTCGCGCATCCGGTCGGGCGGTCATCGGGATGTGCGCTATCTGGCCTCGCCGGATCAGCTGGCCGGGATCATTTCGGCCATTGCGCAACCGGGTGACTTTGTGGTCCTGTTGGGGGCTGGAAATATTACACAATGGGCAGCGGCGCTGCCTTCAGAATTGCAAGCGCTTTCGGGAAAATCGGAATGAAACAGGTGGATGGGGAAAAGCTGCTGGCCCGCTTGGGGCCGGGTGTGGATGCGCTGCGGGGACGGCTGACGCCTGACGCGCCGATGGACCGGGTGACCTGGTTCCAGGCGGGCGGTTTGGCGGAACTGATGTTCCAGCCGCATGACAGGGACGATCTGGTCACCTTTCTGAAGCTGCTGCCCGATGATGTGCCGCTGACCGTGGTCGGCGTCGGCTCCAACCTGTTGGTGCGCGATGGCGGTATTCCCGGTGTGGTGATCCGCCTGTCGGCCAAGGGGTTCGGCGGCCTGGAACTGGCAGGCGAAAACCGCATCCGCGCTGGTGCTATTTGCCCCGACAAGCATATCGCCGCCATGGCGATGGACAACAATATTGGCGGTTTCGCTTTCTACTATGGCATTCCCGGCTCGATTGGCGGGGCGCTCAGGATGAATGCTGGCGCCAATGGCGGCGAGACGGCAGAGCGGGTCGTCGAGGTCGAGGCCGTAGATCGCCAGGGCAATCTGCATGTGCTGTCCAAGGCTGACATGGGCTATGGCTACCGTCACTCCTCGGCACCGGAAGGCTTGATCTTCATCAGCGGCCTATTTGAAGGCTTCCCCCAGGAGAAATCTGTGATCCGGGCCGAAATGGACGCCGTGCGTCAGCACCGCGAAACCGTACAGCCGGTCAAGGAAAAGACTGGTGGCTCGACCTTCAAGAATCCGGAGGGCCATTCCGCCTGGGAATTGATCGATGAAGTCGGCGGACGCGGCCTGATGATCGGCGGCGCGCAAATGTCGTCGCTGCATTGCAATTTCATGATCAATGTTGGTCACGCCACGGCCTACGATCTCGAATATCTGGGCGAAACGATCCGTGGTCAGGTATTCGAACACTCCGGCATCAAGCTGCAATGGGAAATCAAGCGCCTTGGCCTGTTCATGCCCGGCAGCGAAGTGCGGCCCTTCATGGGCGCGACGAGCGAATAAGCCAAACGGCTATTTATAAAAAACGCCGCCAGGTGAATCACTTGGCGGCGTTTTTTGTTGTTCAGAATCTGATTCAACTTGGCCAGATTGTTACACTTCGCCCTTGCGGGATGCGAGAATGCAGACCAGCGTGATCACGGCGGCAAGGCCGAGATAGTAGCCGACATAGGCCATGCCGTAATTGGCCTGGAGCCAGGTGGCGGCATAGGGTGCCAGCGACGCGCCGACGATGCCTGCGAAGTTGAAGGTCAGCGAAGCGCCGGTATAGCGGACATTGGTGGGGAAGGGGGCAGACAGAGCAGCCCCGATCAGCGCATAGGTCATGCCCATCAAGGCCATGGAGCCCGCGGCGAAGATTGCCACACCTGTCTCACCTGCGGTCAGCAGAACCGGCAGTAGGAAGGAGAAACCGGCAATCATCACGGTGATGCCGATCAGCGCCTTGCGGCGACCGATCTTGTCGCCGACCTTGGCCGTCAGCGGAATGAAGATGCCGAACACCACCGAGCTCATGATCTGGATTTCCAGGGCGTCGATGAAGGGGATCTGCAAGACCTTGATATTGTAGGACAGCAGCCAGGCCGTGCCGATGTAGAACAGCACGAAGGTAACCAGAGCCACGAAGGTGCCGAGGAACAGGCTGCGCTTGTATTTGCCAAAGATTTCGGCAACCGGCACGGCCACCCGCTCATGGGCTTCCATGGCCTTGCGGAAGGCTGGCGTTTCGGAAATCGAAAAACGCACCCAAAGACCGATGACGATCAGCAGGGTCGAGGCCAGGAACGGAACGCGCCAGCCCCAGGCCAGCAGGTCGTCCTTGGAAATCACATGCAGCAGCAACCAGAAAATACCCGACGACAGAAACAGGCCGACCGGTGCGCCAAGCTGCGGGAACATCGCATACCAGTTGCGCTTGCCTTCCGGGGCGTTTTCGGTGGCCAGCAATACGGCTCCACCCCATTCGCCCCCAAGACCAAAGCCTTGCCCGAACCGGCACAGCGCCAGCAGCAACGGCGCAAATACGCCGATCTGCCCATAGGTTGGCAGAAGGCCGATCACCACGGTGGAAATGCCCATGGTCAGCAGAGCCGCCACCAGCGTCGTCTTGCGGCCGATACGGTCACCGAAATGGCCGAACACCACAGCGCCCAGCGGACGGGCGAAAAACGCGATGGAAAAGGTTGCAAACGAGGCCAGCAGAGCCGTCATCGGATCGCTGTTGGGGAAGAACAGCGCCGGGAAAACCAGCACGGCCGCCGTTGCGTAGACGTAGAAATCAAAGAATTCGATTGTGGTGCCGACCAGGCTTGCCGTCAGGACTCGTGCAGGAGAATTCAATGCAACAGGTGCCAGCGGCTCGGCGGACGGCGATACGGTGCGTATCGCATCAGTCATGGTGATGGGGTCCAATTTGAGTTCAATGGTGGTTTTTCGCAATCATGCCGCATGTCCAAAGAATATCCGGCAGTTGTCGTCAGGCGTTGGCTTTACGCATTCACACGCGTAATTTCAACCTGTTCCCCTTATTCCTATAATAGAAACGACTTTAGAAACGGCTTTTGCCCGGTTCGCTGTCAGGGGATGAATGGCGATCGAAATCCGCATTAGACCGTGGGCAGGAGAGGGCGGCTCATCTCTGCGTGCTTTTGCCCAACCGGAATTTTGTCGGCAGAAGTTTTAATTGACATCCATTATTGTTATTATTTATAAGATATTTATCAATTTCTTGTGCTCGCAAGTGCAATCTGTGGGGCTTGCGGCCGTCAATAGACTGCTCCGGTATTTCCGGCCTTCGATGGTCAGGGTTTATCCGATGCGGCTTCCGGAGGGGCTCCATGAAACGATTTCTTTTTGCCTGTTCTATCGTGCTGATGGCGGGACAAGCCATTGCGCAAGTTCCGCCGCCACCACCAGGTCCAGGTCCTGTGCCACCCGGTCCGGGGGCAATGCCGCCACCGCCGTCCTGCGTCGCGCCGCCGCCTCGCCGGGGCATGCCACCCTTGGTTTGCCCGGTCCGCAGGCCTTTGCCGCCCGGCGCGCCATGCAGCTGCCGGCTTCCTGACGGACGGCGAGTTCCAGGCGTTGTGGAACCCTGATACGGATGTGCTGCCTCTGATCGAAACGTGTCAAATCGCGTTTCGATGTTGGGCGGCGCATGTCCTTGCAAGCCTTGATTTTGCCTGAGCCCACCAGTGTTTGCGTTCTGGGTTTACGTGGTGTGATGAATTCGAAGCCGTGCCGTACAGGGATCTCATCTTTCCCTTGGCACGGCTTTTTGTTGTTCCGGCCATGATGTCGCTGCCGGTAGCCAGCGGACTGTCTCCGTTTTCACCTATCGGCACGACCTTCTTCAATACGGGCCTTTGCCTTGTTTCTCGGGGCCGAACCCATCGGGCGGCCAACGATAACTCCCAGAAAAACAAAAGTAATTTTTGGTCGTTAACACCTGTAAACGGTTCGTTAACCTTAATGGCGTTTTATCATGTCAGGTGCATGAACCGGCGCGATTCGCGCCGCAAGTCGGGCGCAAAGGTAAGGCGGAAAACCGCAATTGTTTTGTTTGGGTGCGTGAATGGCTAAGAAGCATGTTGCCGTATTGCTGGGTGGATTTTCGTCGGAGCGGCCTGTCAGCCTGGCCTCTGGCGCCCCTTGCGCATCGGCGCTTGAGGAGCACGGCTACCGCGTGACACGGGTGGATGTCACTCGCGATATCGCCAGCGTGCTTCAGGAGTTGAAGCCTGATGTGGCTTTCAATGCTTTGCATGGCCCTTTCGGTGAAGACGGCACCATTCAGGGTATCCTCGAATACCTCTCCATCCCCTATACGCATTCCGGTGTGCTGGCCTCGGCGCTGGCTATGGATAAGGCGCAGGCGAAGATCGTGGCGGCGGCAGCAGGTATTCCTGTGGCTTTTGCCCGTCAGATGTCGCGCTTTGATATCGGCAATGTCCATCCGATCGAGCCGCCTTATGTCGTCAAGCCGGTGCGGGAAGGCTCCAGCTTCGGCGTGGTGATCGTCAAGGAAGATCAGTCGCATCCGCCGCAGGTCCTCGGCTCGTCGGAATGGCGCTATGGCGATACCGTCATGGTCGAATCCTACGTGGCTGGCCGCGAATTGACCTGCGGTGTCATGGATGGCAGGCCGCTGGCCGTGACCGAGGTGATCGCCAAGGCCAATACATTCTACGATTACGACTCTAAATACGCCGCAGGTGGCTCGGCCCATATCATTCCGGCGCAACTTTCACCGAAAATTTACCAAAAAATACAAGACTTGTCCGTCAGGGCCCACAACGCGATCGGGTGTCGTGGCGTCAGTCGGTCCGACTTCCGTTACGACGACCGTTTTTCTGAAGATGGCGACTTGATCTGGCTGGAGGTGAATACCCAGCCGGGCATGACGCCAACCTCGCTTGTGCCTGAAATGGCTGCGCATGCGGGCATTTCCTTTGGTGAATTCGTCAGCTGGATGGTGGAGGACGCGTCGTGTTCACGGTAAGCGCCAAAAAATCGGCAAAGGGCAGCAAGGCTGCACCTTATCGCGCGCCCAGCCTGGCGGATGACGGCTTGATGGCTCTGCCGCGCCCTGCTCGCCGGCTGGTGCGGTTCGTCGTCGCTCTCTGCTCAGGCAGGGTGGCTGTGCCGGAACATCTCGGCAAGGTTTCTTTTGCGGCCTATATCCTTGCCGTCGGTGGTTACGGCATCGTCAAGGGCGGTCACTGGCCGGACTTTGCCGAGGCGATGACCTCGACTGCGGGTTTTGCAGTTGAAGACGTCAAGCTGTCGGGCAATGTTCACACATCCGAAATCGATGTGCTGCAATCGCTGGGTCTGGATGGTGCGACCTCTCTGGTGGCCATCGACGCCGATGACGCGCGCCGTAAGGTCGCGGGCCTGCCTTGGGTAGAGCAAGTCGAGGTTCGCAAGATCTATCCGCGCACCATCGAGGTGAATATCAAGGAACGTGAGGCCTATGGTATCTGGCAGCATGGCACCGACCTGTCGCTGATCGAAAAGAGCGGCAGCATCATCGCGCCGCTGCGTGACAATAAATTTGCCACCCTGCCGCTGTTCGTTGGCCGTGATGCCGAAGTGGCAGCCCAGGACATTGCCGGAGAGTTTGCGACCTGGCCTCAGATTACCGGTCGCGTCAAAGCCTATGTTCGCGTCGCCAGCCGTCGTTGGGATCTCTATCTCGACAATGGCGTCGTGGTGAAGTTGCCGGAAGACGATGTCGATGGCGCGATGGCGCGTCTGGCGAAGATGGAAGCGGATCACCAATTGCTGGACCGCGACATCGCTGCTGTCGACCTGCGCCTTTCAGACCGCATGACCGTCCAATTGACGCCTGAGGCGCTGGTGCGCCGTCAGGCTGCGGTGACGGCTCGCGCCAAGGCCCTCGCCAAGGCGGAGAAAGAGACATGAGCGTCTTCGGTTCCTCTTTCGGATTGCCCCGTATGAAACCTCTCTCGCACAAGCGCAGCCATGTCGTTTCGGTTCTCGATATCGGCTCTACTAAAGTGGTCTGCATGATCGGCCGGCTGACGCCGCGCAAGGAAAGCGATGTCCTGCCGGGCCGGACCCATCATGTCGAAGTGATCGGCATTGGCCACCAGCGTTCGCGTGGCATGAAGTCCGGCGTGATCTCCGATATCGAATCGGTGGAAAGCGTCGTGCGGCTTGCGGTGGATGCCGCCGAGCGCATGGCGGGCCTGACCGTCGACAGTCTGATCGTCAATGTCTCGGCTGGCCGGATCGGCTCGGACGTCTATACCGCCACCATCGATCTTGGCGGCCAGGAAGTGGAAAGCGCCGATCTCAAGCGGGTTCTGTCTGCTGCCAGCCACCAGTCGCAACGCCGTGACCGGGTGCTGCTACATTCGCTGGCGACTGGCTTTTCGCTGGATGGCGAGCGCGGTATCCGCGATCCACTCGGCATGTTCGGTGATACGCTGGGTGTCGACATGCATGTGGTGACGGCGGAACGTCCGGCGCTGAAAAATCTCGAGCTTTGCATCAACCGCGCCCATCTGACGGTCGAGGGCCTGGTGGCGACGCCTTACGCCAGCGGCCTTGCCGCTCTGGTGGACGACGAAGTCGAGCTGGGCTGCGCCGCTATCGACATGGGCGGCGGCACGACGACGATCTCGGTATTTGCCGAGGGGAAGTTGATTCACACGGATGCCATCGCCATTGGCGGCCATCATGTCACCACGGATCTGGCGCGTGGTCTTTCGACCCGCATCGAGGATGCGGAGCGGTTGAAGGTCGTCCATGGTTCGGCCTTTGCCAATGGCTCTGAAGAGCGCGATGTTGTTGCAATTCCGCCAATCGGCGAAGACGATCGCGATTTACCGATCCAGGTTCCACGTTCTTTGCTGACGCGAATCATTCAAGCGCGTATTGAAGAGACTCTGGAGATGATTCGCGACCGAATCCACGCATCGGGCTTTAGCCCCGTGGTCGGCAAGCGTTTGGTTCTGACCGGTGGCGCAAGCCAGTTGACCGGTCTTCCGGAAGTCGCGCGGCGGATGCTCGCCCGCAATGTCCGGATTGGCCGCCCGATGGGGGTCTCTGGCCTGCCTGTGGCGGCCAAGGGACCGGCTTTCTCCACTGCGGTAGGTCTGATGATCTATCCGCAGGTGGCCGATCAGGAGATCGCCGTGGGGCAGGGAGGCTTGTTCTCCTCTGGCTCCGGCAACAGCCGCATGATGCGCGTGGGACAATGGTTGAAAGAGAGTTTTTGAGGACCTGCGCCTTGCGGGTGAAAAATCGATTCGGGGCGCGCGATCAAGAGACAAGACATGGCCAGCGTGGCGATGCGGCCAGGGAAAGAAGGAACGGGTAACATGACCATCAATCTGAACAAGCCGGATATTACCGAACTCAAGCCGCGCATTACCGTGTTCGGCGTCGGCGGCGGCGGCGGCAATGCCGTCAATAACATGATCACCGCTGGTCTTCAGGGGGTGGATTTCGTTGTTGCCAACACCGATGCCCAGGCCCTGACCATGACCAAGGCAGAGCGGATCATCCAGCTCGGCGCCAATGTCACCGAAGGTCTCGGCGCCGGTTCGCAGCCGGAAGTCGGCCGCGCTGCTGCCGAAGAATGCATCGATGAGATCATCGATCACCTGAACGGCACCCACATGTGCTTCGTCACCGCCGGCATGGGCGGCGGCACCGGCACCGGTGCGGCTCCGGTCGTTGCCCAGGCTGCCCGTAACAAAGGCATCCTGACGGTTGGCGTCGTCACCAAGCCCTTCCATTTCGAAGGCGCGCGCCGCATGCGTCTGGCCGAAGCCGGTATCGATGCGCTGCAGAAGTCGGTCGATACGCTGATCGTCATCCCGAACCAGAACCTGTTCCGCATTGCCAACGACCGGACGACCTTTGCCGACGCCTTCGCGATGGCTGACCAGGTTCTCTATTCCGGTGTTGCCTGCATCACCGACCTGATGGTCAAGGAAGGCCTGATCAATCTCGACTTCGCCGACGTTCGCTCGGTGATGCGTGAGATGGGCCGCGCCATGATGGGCACCGGCGAGGCTTCCGGCCCAGGCCGTGCGCTTCAGGCTGCCGAAGCCGCCATTGCCAACCCGCTGCTCGACGAAACCTCGATGAAGGGCGCCCAGGGCCTGCTGATCTCCATCACCGGTGGTCGCGACCTGACGCTGTTCGAAGTCGACGAAGCCGCAACCCGTATCCGCGAAGAAGTCGATGCCGACGCCAACATCATCCTCGGCGCCACCTTCGACGAAGCGCTGGAAGGCCTGATCCGCGTATCGGTTGTTGCCACCGGCATCGACCGCGCCGCCAATGCGCTGGAAGCACGCGGTGCTGAAATGCGCACGATCTCTGCCAAGCCAGCGATTCGTCCGTCCGCCGCCTTTACGCCTGCTCCTGCCGCTCCGGCACCTCAGCCAGCGCCTGTTGCCGCTGCTCCGGCACCAGCTCCGGTTGCCGCAGCGCCGTCGATCTTTGCAACGCGCCCGCTTGATCCGGTCGCCGAGCAGATCCGCAATGCTGAAGCTGAAATGGAACGCGAACTGGAAATCGCTGTGGCCCGCCAGGCCGCCATGCACGCCCAGCCTGAGGTGCAGCAGCCCGCCGCTGCCCAGCCTGCTGACGATTTCCGTCCGCAGAGCAAGCTGTTTTCCTCGTTCGCCGCTCCGGAACAGCCGGTTGCCCGTGCGCCGCAGCCAGCGCCTGCCATGCAGCCCGCTGCTGTACCACAGCCAGCCTTCCGCCAGGAGCCCGTTGCTCCTGTCATGCGCCAGGAACCTGCCGCGCCGGTCATGCGCCAGCCCGAACAGTCCCGCATGCCGAAGGTCGAGGATTTCTCGCCGGTCGTGCAGGCGGAGCTGGATCATCGCAACCAGCCTGCCGCCCAGCAGGCATCCGAGGATCGTGGTCCGATGGGGCTGCTGCGCCGCATCACCAACTCGCTCGGCCGTCAGGAAGACAATGTTGCTTCCGATATGACTGCACCAGCACCGGCAGCCGCCTCTCAGCAGCGCCGTCCGCTGTCGCCGGAAGCCAGCCTCTACGCACCGCGCCGCGGCAATCTGGACGATCAGGGCCGTCAGGTGCCGCAGCCTCGTGCCGCGCATGATGACGACCAGCTGGAAATTCCAGCCTTCCTGCGCCGCCAGTCGAACTAAAGTTTGCCTTAGGAAAAGTGGAGCCCGGTTTTCCTGAAAAGACAAACGATAGCAAAAATCGGGAGTTTGGCTTGTTCAATTGGAACCCGCCGGACCCTGAGTCTCTCGCCAGAGATGCGTTTTGGAAACCCGGATCGAACGATCCGGGTTTCTGTTTTCTTAATGCCTGTTTCAGATGCTGATTTCTTGTTGAGACAGTGCCGTTAATCCACAGTTTTCCAAGGTTTTTTCAAGGATTCGGTTTCGTAACAATCGGAAAGAAACATTGATTTGGATTGTTGCGTTTCCAAACGTATATCCCTGATAACGAAGAGTGCCAGGCAGACCGATGAGTGGTTGGTTGGCGCTTCAGAAGCGACGAGGCCCGGCGGTTACGCAAGGGTATGGACTGGCAGATGAGTAGCCGGTCCAGCCTTCAAGGCCTCGGATCGGATTTGAAGACTTGAAAGGTGAATGTTAATGGCAATCGGTTTGTTGAGCTTCCAGACGACTATCGCTCAACCGGTCACCCTGAAGGGGATCGGCGTGCATTCCGGTCAGCCTGTTACCATGAGCTTTCTGCCTGCCGAAGCCGGAACTGGCATCGTGTTCCACCGCCAGCATGCCAATGGTTCCGTTACCGAGCTGAAGGCTGTCGCCTCCCAGGTTGGTAATACCGATCTCAGCACCGTTCTGGGCTCTTCGCCAACCCATTGGGTGGCCACCGTCGAGCATGTGATGGCCGCCATTTATTCGCTCGGTCTCGACAATCTGGTGGTTGAGGTCGATGGACCGGAAACTCCGGTCATGGATGGCAGCTCCGCCGTCTATATCGACGCCATCGAGCAGGCCGGTATTGTCAGCCTTGGTGTGAAGCGCCGCTATATCCGGGTGATGAAGCCGGTTCGGGTCGACAATGGCGCGTCCTGGGCGGAGTTTCGCCCCTATGAAGGAACGCGCTTTGAAGTGGAAATCGATTTCGATTGCCCGCTGATCGGCCGCCAGTCCTGGCAGGGTGATCTGACACCACAGAGCTTCAAACAGGAATTGTCGCGCGCCCGGACCTTCGGTTTCATGCGCGATGTGGAGCGCCTGTGGGCCGCAGGCCTGGCGCTTGGTTCGTCGCTCGAAAATTCCGTGGTGATTTCCGATGACGACAAGGTCGTCAATATCGAGGGTCTTCGCTATCCCGACGAATTCGCCCGTCACAAGACGCTGGATGCTGTCGGCGATCTGGCTCTGGCCGGTGCGCAGTTCATTGGCTGCTACCGCTCCTATCGCGGCGGTCACAAGATGAACTCGCTGGCGTTGAAAGCTTTGCTGTCGGATGCTTCGGCCTATGAAGTGGTGGAAGCGCCCGGCGCACGTAGCGGCAAGGCAAGAGTGCGGGAATTCGTGGCGATCAACGCACCGGGTTTCGCGCCTTGGACGGCCTGAAGATTCGCGGCATCATTTCGCGGGGATCTGTGCTTGGCGAAGTGGTCGATAGAATCAGTTGAATTAAAACGG
The DNA here is from genome assembly GCF_037039395.1 of Agrobacterium vitis. Taxonomy (NCBI): domain Bacteria; kingdom Pseudomonadati; phylum Pseudomonadota; class Alphaproteobacteria; order Hyphomicrobiales; family Rhizobiaceae; genus Gillisella; species Gillisella vitis. Next base: position 3,207,207 of record NZ_CP146242.1, read on the forward strand.
CGCCGGAAGGCGCCGTTTTCGTGTGGTTGGTTTCGGGCATTTCATCTGATGTAACAGCATCGGAGCGAAAGTTAAGAGCCGGTTTTCGGATAAATCCGATGGGAAAGCAAACAGCTATCGCATCGTCCTGATTCCGGTTTTCTGCTCGATGCTATATTGTCCAAAATAAAACAGCAGATTGTGGCGTTACGCCATAAAAATGCGTTAAAACATCACCATTGCGTTGCCCTATCGTTATCTTTATGGCTAAAACGCCAAGCGGAAGCGATGGCTTTTTAGAAGCAGCGCTGCAATCGGGATCTGTCGTATGAGTGAAGTGAAGTCTTCCATGATCAACAAATCAGCGCGGATGCTTGCCGTTTGCCTGTCTGTCGCCGGCGTTGCGCCGCTGCTCAGCGCTTGCAATACCGACAAGGATATCGACATTACCAAGCTCGGCGCCGAGACGGATCCGCCGGAAACCCTCTATAATCAGGGTCTGGCCAACATCAAGGCTGGTAATCTTGCTGAAGCGTCGCGCAAGTTCGATGCCGTTGACAAGCAAAACCCGTTCTCTGACTGGTCGCAGAAGGCGCTTGTCATGAGCACCTTCGTCAAGTACCGCCAGGGCAAATATACCGAGGCCATTTCGACCGGTACGCGCTACATGACGCTTTATCCGTCGACCAAGGATTCGGCCTATGTGCAATATCTGATCGGTCTGTCCAACTGGCGCCAGATCCCCAACGTGACCCAGGACCAGAAATTCTCGTCCAGGACACTTGAGGCGATGGACAAGGTGGTCAAGAACTACCCGACGTCCGAATATGTGTCCGACGCCCAGGAAAAGATGCGCTTTGCCCGCGACCAGCTGGCCGGCAAGGAAATGCAGATCGGCCGGTATTATCTGGAGCGCAAGGAATATCTGGCGTCGATCCAGCGGTTCCGCAATGTGGTTGAGCAATATCCGACGACCAACCAGATCGAAGAAGCGCTGGCGCGTCTCGTGGAAGCCTATTATGCCATGGGCGTGGTGCAGGAAGCGCAGACGGCAGCCGCCGTGCTGGGTCACAACTATCCTGACAGCAAATGGTACAAGGATAGTTTCGAACTGCTGAAAACCGGTGGTCTTGAGCCGCGGGAAGCCCAGGAGAGCTGGATTTCCAGAGCCGGTAAAAAGATTCTGGGCTCATCCTGATTTTCCAGACGGTTTATCCGTCGCCTTCGGAGAGATGTGAACACTCATGCTCGTCCAGCTTTCGATCCGCGACATCGTCTTGATCGAACGGCTCGACCTTGGCTTTTCGGCCGGTCTGTCTGTGTTGACCGGCGAAACGGGGGCGGGGAAGTCCATTCTACTCGACAGTCTGTCGCTGGCCCTTGGCGGGCGCGGCGATGGCTCCCTTGTGCGCCATGGCGAGGACAAGGGCCAGGTGACGGCGGTATTCGATGTCGCCATGAGCCATCCGGCCCGCCTCATGCTGCGCGAAAACGGCATCGATGACGATGGCGACCTGATTTTCCGCCGGGTGCAATCCGCAGATGGCCGCACCCGCGCCTATGTCAACGACCAGCCGATCAGCGTGCAACTGATGCGCCAGGCCGGGCAATATCTGGTCGAAATCCATGGACAGCATGATGATCGGGCGCTGGTGGATACCGCCGCCCACCGTCTGCTGCTGGACGCCTTTGCCGGACTGACCGAAGAAGCGCAGGCGCTGGGCGACAGCTATCGCCGCTGGCGTGAGGCCGAGCGCGCTTTCAAGATCCACAAGGCCAAGGTCGAGGCTGCTGCCCGCGAGGCAGACTATCTGCGCGCCTCGGTGGAGGAGTTGGAAGGCCTTAGCCCACAGGATGGCGAGGAAGAGGATCTGGCCGAGCGCCGCTCCCGGATGCAGAAATCCGAGCGGATCGCTGGCGATATCGCCGAGGCCAGTGAATTCCTGAATGGCAATGCTTCTCCCGTACCGATGATCGCCTCGCTGATGCGCCGCCTGGAGCGCAAGAGCGGCGAAGCCCCCGGCTTGCTGGAGGACACGGTCAGCCTGTTGGGCACGGCGCTGGATACGTTGTCGAGCGCGCAGATGGAGGTCGAATCGGCGCTGCGCCGCACCGAGTTCGATCCACGCGAGCTGGAGCGGGTCGAAGAACGGCTGTTTGCGCTGCGGGCCGCTGGCCGCAAATATTCGGTCGCTGTGGCCGATCTTCCGGCCCTCGCCGAAAAGATGATCACCGATCTGGCAGATCTCGATGCCGGTGAGGAAAAGCTTGGCACGTTGGAAAAAGCCGTGTCCGAGACCAGGGCTGTCTATTTCGCCAATGCGCAATCCCTATCGGAGAAGCGCCAGAATGCAGCTTCTTCGTTGGCCGAAGCCGTCATGGAAGAACTGCCTGCGCTGAAACTGGAGCGCGCCCGCTTCATGGTCGAGGTCACGGCAGATGCCGACAACGCGACTGCCGACGGTATCGATCTGGTTGAGTTTCATGTGCAGACCAATCCCGGCACACGGCCCGGCCCGATCATGAAAGTGGCCTCTGGTGGCGAGCTGTCGCGGTTTTTGCTGGCGCTGAAAGTGGCGCTGGCCGACCGAGGCTCTGCCCCGACACTTGTGTTTGACGAAATCGATACCGGCGTTGGTGGGGCTGTGGCCGATGCCATTGGCCAGCGGCTGAAACGGCTGTCGGAGCGCGTCCAGGTCCTGTCGGTGACCCATGCGCCACAGGTGGCCGCACGCGCCGCCACGCATCTGCTGATCTCCAAGGGACCGGCCAGCGGCAACGCGGAAAAGATCGCCACGCAAGTTGCGATGATTGGCCCCGACCATCGCCGCGAAGAAATCGCTCGTATGCTGGCAGGCGCTTCGGTGACGGATGAGGCAAGAGCGGCGGCCGCCAAGCTTCTCGCCGGGGACCATTGACGCCGCCGGATTGCCAATGGATCTTGTGATCCTGTCGTCTCGTCGGGCCTAGAGGAGGAACAATTCCTTGAGTCAGGCGTTTGCGCCAATCTTCGTTTCGTCGAATACTGCGCGTTCGCGCGGTTCAATCCCCTCCATACCGGTAAGTGATGCTCGACCTTATCTCTCATTATTGGCCGCATCTTCTTGCTGTGCTTTCCACGGTGATTGGCACGGTGGCCGCCGTGCATGCGGCGATGACCAAGCGTGATGTGCGTTCGGCGATTTCCTGGGTTGGGGTTATCATTCTGTCGCCGATTATCGGCACGCTGATCTATGCAGTCGCCGGAATAAACCGGATAAGGCGCGCTTCCTATATGGCGCGCCGGGCGCTGCGCCGGAGCCAGATGGAAGGCATTCTGGCCCATTACGCCGTGCCGGAAGGCGATGTTAAGGCAAAATTCGGCGGGCGTTTGGAAGCGCTGCGGCATTTGGGCGAGCGTGTCACCCGCCACCCGCTGACATCGGGCAATCGCCTGACACCGCTTGCCAGCGGCGATGAGGCCTATGACGCGATGTGTGCGGCCATCGAGGCGGCGCAGTATAGTATCTTGCTGGAAACCTATATTTTCGACAGGGACAGCGTGGGCCTTCGGATTGCCGATTGCCTGATCGCGGCGAGCAAGCGGGGCGTCGAGGTGCGGGTGCTGATCGATGCGGTCGGCGCGCGCTACAGCGTGCCGAGCATTGTCGGCTATCTCGCCGATGGCGGCATCACGGTCGCTTCCTTCAACGGCAAGGTCATTGTCGGCTTGAGGCTGCCCTATGCCAATCTGCGCACCCACCGGAAAATCCTGGTGGTGGATGGCGCGGTGGGCTTTTTCGGCGGCATGAATATCCGTGAGGCCTTTGCAGGGCCGAATGCAGCCCGCGACACACATTTCCACGTCACCGGACCGGTCGTGGCAGAACTGTTTTCGGTGGCCGCCGACGACTGGCATTTCGAAACTGACGAGGCCCTGAACGGCGAAGCCTGGCAATTGCATCTTGCTGCCGGTGAGGCCGGTGAGACACCTTATGCCCGCGCCGTGGTGTCCGGGCCGGATGCGCATCTGGAGAGCAATCACCGGGTGCTGACCGGGGCGTTTTCTGTCGCCGAGCGCTCCATCCGCATTCTGTCGCCCTATTTCCTGCCGGACAGTATTTTTCTCTCTGGCCTGGCGACGGCGGCCCGGCGCGGGGTGGCGGTGGAAATCATCGTACCTTCGAAAAACAATCTGGCTGTCGTCAGCCATGCGATGAACGCACAATTTGAGCAGATCATTCGGGATGGCTGCCGGATCTTTCGCTCAACAGGGCCGTTCGATCATTCAAAACTGCTTGTGATCGACGATAAATGGGCCTTTGTCGGCTCGTCCAATCTCGATGCCCGGTCGCTGCGACTGAATTTCGAGATTGATCTGGAGGTCTATGACGATGATTTTGCCCGCTTCGTGGCGAGCCGGATGGACGAAAGCCTGGAAGGAGCCGTGGAGGTGACGCTGGAAAGTCTGCATGCGCGTCCTTTCCTGCTGAAACTGATGCAAAGAGTGCTGTGGCTGGGCTCGCTGGCTTTGTAACGCGGGTGGACATCGGCCTTCCGCCTCCTATTTTTTGAGTGAGCATGAAAAAGCAAACCCATTCGCTACGAACGCAAATGTTGACCTCGCTGCGCAATCGCCGCAGCCGTCCCCTGACGTCCACCGCGGGTGGGCGGGAAGCGGAGACGCCCGGGCTTTTGGTGGCCTCCTACAATGTGCACAAATGCGTCGGCGTCGATGGCCGGTTCGACCCGGAACGGATTGCGCATGTTATCCGCGAAATCGGTCCTGACGTGATCGCGCTTCAGGAGGCGGACCAGCGTTTTGGCGAGCGCAACGGGCTTCTCGACCTTTCCCGCTTGCAAGGCGAAACGGGCTTAACCCGCGTCCCGGTCGCTGGCCTCACGAAAAGCCATGGCTGGCGCGGCAATGTACTGCTGTTTCGCGAAGGGGTGGTGCGGGATGTGCATCCCTTCGTGCTGCCGGGCTTGGAGCCGCGCGGCGCCGTGGTGGCGGAAATCGAACTGAGCGGCGGGCGTGAACTCAGGATCATTGCCGCCCATCTTGGCCTGTTGCGCTGGGCGCGCCGCCAGCAGGCGGATTTCATCCTGAAGCTGATGCGCGAGCGGGCCGATTGTCCGACCGTGCTGATGGGGGATTTCAACGAGTGGCGGGTCGGGCCGGGCTCGGCGCTGACCCGGCTGGAGCCGCTGTTTGGCCCGCTGCCACCGCCGGTCCCCAGCTTTCCGGCCCGGCTGCCGGTTCTGGCGCTGGACCGGATCATGACCAACCGCCCGGGCCTGATTGCCGACATGCAGGTGCATGATAGTCCGCTGGCCCGTCTCGCCTCCGACCACTTGCCGCTGAAAGCGTGGATTGATCTGGACAAGGCGGTAGAAGCTGTCGGATGAGAGCTTCTAATCTGGAAATTTTCATTTAAGACCGGACAAAGCCTATATTCAGGAGACAGTCATGGTGGATGCATTGATCCCGGTCGAAGACCTCAGCGAAGAGCAGGCTGGGCAAGAACTGACCCGGCTGGCTGCTGCCATCGCCCATCACGATGCGCTCTATCACGGCAACGACCAGCCGGAAATTTCCGATGCCGAATACGATGCGCTGAAGCGGCGCAACGATGCCATCGAGGCCCGGTTTCCGATGCTGGTGCGCAGCGATAGTCCCTCGCAGCGGGTTGGCGCCGCCCCCGCCGGGATTTTCACGCAGATCACCCACGCAAGGCCGATGCTGTCGCTGGACAACACGTTTTCCGATGAGGATGTGGCGGATTTTGTGGCCTCGGTTTATCGCTTTCTGGGCGTGATGCCGGATAATTCCATTGCCTTTACCGCCGAACCGAAGATCGATGGCCTGTCGATGTCGATCCGCTATGAGAACCGCAAACTCAAGACGGCGGCGACGCGCGGCGATGGCACGACGGGCGAAAATGTCACCGCCAATATCCTGACCATCAAGGAAATCCCGACCGAATTGCCCGCTGATGCCCCTGATGTGGTGGAGGTGCGCGGCGAGGTCTATATGGCGAAAAGCGACTTTCTGGCACTGAACGCCCAGATGGAGGCCGAGGGCCGTCAAACCTATGTCAATCCGCGCAATACGGCTGCCGGGTCGCTGCGCCAGCTCGATCCGAAGGTCACCGCCAGCCGTAAGCTGAAATTCTTCGCCTATGCCTGGGGCGAGATGAGCACCATGCCTGCCGAGACCCAATCGGGCATGGTCGAGGCTTTTAAGCGCTGGGGCTTCCCAGTTAATCCGCTTACTCGTCGTTTGACCTCTGTCGAGGAGATCATCACCCATTACCGTGAGATCGGCCTTCAAAGAGCCGATCTGGATTACGATATCGATGGCGTTGTCTATAAGGTCGACCGGCTGGATTTGCAGGCCCGGCTCGGTTTTCGGTCACGCTCGCCGCGCTGGGCGACAGCCCATAAATTCCCGGCGGAACAGGCCTTTACCAAAGTGGAAGCCATCGACATCCAAGTGGGCCGCACCGGCGCGTTGACGCCGGTGGCGCGGCTGGAGCCGATTACCGTCGGTGGCGTGGTCGTGACCAATGCCACCCTGCATAATGCCGATTATATCGAGGGTATCGGCAATGGCGGCGAGCGTATCCGAGAAGAAGGCCATGACATTCGCATCGGTGATACGGTGATCGTCCAGCGGGCCGGTGACGTTATTCCGCAGGTGCTGGATGTGGTGCTGGAAAAGCGGCCTGAGACCTCAGTGAAATACGATTTTCCGAAAACCTGCCGGATTTGCGGCAGCCATGCGGTGCGCGAAAAGAACGAGAAGACCGGCAAGCTGGATTCCGTGACCCGTTGCACGGGCGGCTTTGTCTGCTCGGCGCAGGCCAAGGAGCACATCAAGCATTTCGTATCCCGCAATGCCTTCGACATTGAAGGGCTGGGTACCAAACAGGTGGATTTCTTCTTCGACAGTGAAGACCCAGCGCTGATGATCCGCACCGCGCCGGATATTTTCACGCTCAAGCAGAGGCAGGAAGCCTCGTCGCTGACTCGCCTTGAAAATATCGACGGTTTTGGCCGGGTCAGCGTGCGCAAACTGTTCGATGCCATCGATGCACGCCGCGAGATTGCCCTAAACCGTTTCATTTTCGCGCTCGGCATCCGCCATGTCGGTGAAACCACTGCCAAGCTGCTGGCCCGCTCCTATGGCTCCTACGCGGCGTTTGCCGAGGCCATGCAGGAGGCCGCCCCGAAATTCGGCGAGGCTTGGAATGAGTTGAACAGCATCGATGGCATCGGCGAAGTGGTCGCCGCCTCCATGGTTGAATTCTTCAAGGAACCCCGCAATCTCGAAGTTGTCTCCCGCTTGTTGAAGGAAGTGACTCCACGGGATGCGGAAGCCGTGACGGCAAGCAATAGCCCCGTGACTGGAAAAACAGTGGTCTTCACCGGTTCACTGGAGCGCTTTACCCGTGATGAGGCCAAGGCCAGGGCCGAAAGCCTCGGCGCCAAGGTGGCCGGATCAGTTTCGAAAAAGACCGATTATCTGGTCGCTGGCCCTGGTGCCGGCTCCAAGCTGGACAAGGCCCGTGAGGTGGGTGTGACTGTCATGACCGAGGATGAGTGGCTGGCGTTGATTGGTGGGTAAAACTGATCCTCCCGGCTATCAGGGATTGGGTATTTACCGTGTTGGAACAGGCCCCAAAATTGCTCGATCAGACTTGTTGCAATGTCCCTTGTCCGGGTGCATGTCTCTCATTGCACACAGAAAATCTGTGCCAGGGTTGCTTCCGCCGAGGGGTATCGGGACGGGGCGCCTTGAGGTTTTGATCTGTTATGCCGACTTGTAACGTCGCTCGACGGTTTTACACGGCATGTTTATCGTGGGGACATTATGCGTTTATTGACAGGTTTGGTGTTTGGCGTGGCCGCTATTGCTATGGCCTCGACTGTTTCTGCGGCTTCCGGCAGCCATCGTTTTCTGTTCGTCAACAAGACCCAGTCGGCAATCGTCCGATTGACCTTCCGTTCTCTGGACGGCAAGGGCGGCAAGGTGGAGGTCTTGAACGGCCACAGTGTTGGCAAGGGCCAGAGCCGCGTTGTCTCCGTCCCTAACGATGGCACCTGCAAATATGGTGTGCTGGGCGAGATGGAGCAGGATTCCGGCTATTACGACCTGATGAGCAAGGCCGATCTTTGCAAACTTGGCCAGTTTGTGCTCAGCGCCAACTGAGTTGAGGAGCCATCTATCTCCTTGATAGTAGCCAAATCCGGATGCAAAGCCGGTTTCTGCTCTGCCAGGACACAGGGTCTGTCTGGTTCAAATTGAACCGGGCAGACTCTACCACTGCCGGGGCCTAACAAATTTCTGCTCCAGCACTTCGCTTCCCCACTGATTGCCGGTGCGTTCCTCGACGCAAACAAAACCGTGGCTTTCATACAGATGCCGCGCCGTCGTCAGCCCGCTGAACGTCCAAAGATGCGTTTCTTCAAAACCTTTCTCATCCGCATAAGCGAGGGCAGCGGAGAGCAATTGACCCCCGATGCCTCCGCCGCGCATGCCGTCATCGATGATGAACCATCGCAGATGGGCTGTTTTGGCTCCCAGGTCCTCGCCATCGATTGCGATGGAGCCGACGATTTCACCCGCTTGCATGGCCAGCCAGATGGAATTTTTCGAATTCCCCAGGCGATTGCAAAAATCAGCGAGGCCAGTGGCGACAACGCATTCGAAATTGAGCCCGAAGCCTGCCATTCGCGCATAGTAGAGCGCATGCATCTGCGTGATGCGGGCAATGAGACCCGGTCTGTAGCCTTGGACAATTTCAATTTCGGGTGCGGTCGCGTCGCCCCGATTGGCAAGAGCCTGAACATACAGGCGAAGCCCGTCAAGAACTCTGCGATTGTCGTTGGGTCTCAATCGGTCCAGAGCATTTGAAACCTGATGACGCGCAAACGCATGAATGGTTTCGGTTCGTTTCAGCCCGCTCTCGCTCAAGCGCAGCCGCTTGATTCGAGAATCGTCCTTATCCACCTCTTCCAACAGATCGCCCGATGAAATGAGCCTGCGGAGCATTCGGCTGACGCTTGATTTCTCAAGGCGAAGACTATGCCCAAGGTCGCGGGCGGTGATATCAGGACACGCATCAATCTCTATCAAGGCATGCACGGCTGACGGAGGAAGATCAGTTCCAGCAAAATCTCCTCCCATAAAGCCGAGTTCACGAACCAGTTGGCGCGATGAGGCGCGAATAGCTTCGACGTATGAATGGTCTTGCATCATACCAGTTCCATGTTAGTTGCATGGTGCAACTTTATTGGCATGTGCTGTTTGCCGCAAGCATTTTTGCTTTGGAAATTTTAATTCCGGAATAGACGATTGCCCTTAAATTTTGTCGCCTTATCTCGATTGCGACATTATTGTAAAATTTCTGAACTTAGATATGGGGCCGGTTGGAGCGACGCGCAGGGCCATGCAACGCTTTTTAATGGAACAGTTTGCAATGATGCACCGGTTGCTTCTTATAGGCTTGGCCAGTCTTTGTATTAATTCCGAGGTCGCGATGGCCAAGGATTTGGGTGTTGGTAACGGGTCCCAAGCGGCTGGTCGCACCTATCTTCAGAATTACAAGGACATGGTTTTGGCCACCTGCATTTCCAATGCCTATAAAGAGGATAAGGGCGCATCGGCCGACGCGGGGAGCAGTGTGAGCGCGCTGAGGGACTGGACATATTACGATATGGACAAAAGCCCTGATGACATGAAGGCTTTGATCGAAAAATTCCTGACCAAAAATTACAGCAACCCACTCGCTGAATCGGAAGTCAAAGGTGTGAAATTCGATTTCTTGAAGTGCCTCGATCTGTATCACAGCAAGGAATTGACCGATCAGGCGAAAAAATATGTTGCGAAGCCCAACCATACTTATCGGCAGGATAATCAATCAAAAGGTGATTGAGCGAATGAAAGGCCGCCGGGAACATGGTCCCGGCGGCCATCGTTTTATTGGAAGCAGGCGCAGTCGCTGTATTTGGCCGGGTCCATGGTCCGGGCGATGGCGTTGACGGCGCAATAGGCTGAGGTGACGGAGCCTTCCTGCCAGCCGGGCAGGTAGCTCCAGGTATCGCCCGCGCAAAAGAAGCGGCCGTTCTTCTCGAAGGTGGTGATCTGCTGATAGGCTTCGTTGTCTGTCGTTGCCGTATCCGAAGCCCAGCCGCCGACCTGATGTGGCATATATTGCCAGGCAATGGAGATGCCGCGATAGACCTGGTCGGTCTTTCCCGGATGCAGCAGGCCAAGCCCCTTGCGGGCTGTTTCAACGCGCTGGGTATTGTTCAGCTTTGCGTAGTCTACCGCCAGCGGTCCACGGTTATAGGCGCCGGTCAGCACGCCGGTATGGGCGGTGAAATCCTCGGAAGGGTACCAGATCTGGCCGATAATATCCGTTGTCCAGGAAATACCACCATAGATTTCACTGTCGGTTTCCCAGAAACGATCTTTGCCCTGCCAACCGACCTTGATGGCGGGCGTCCAGAGATTGGGGGTCTTATCATTCCAGTTGCCGGTCTTGGAAAAGGCTTCGAGGCCTTTGCGAAAGTCGGGCGGGACCGGATAATCGCCAATGATGGTGTTGAGCAGCGAGGGCGCCATGGTGGAAATGCAGAAATCGAACTGGGCCTGTTCGGCTTTCCGGCCAGCCGTTTCAAAGGTCACGACCACTTTTTCACCAGCGGAGGCGATCTTCGACGCTTTGGTCTTGAGCATCACCAGATGGCCGACTTTGGGGTGGCGAGGTTTGCTGCCCTTTTTCCATACGGCCGTGGTCGGAACATCCTGAAGCAGCAATTGTTGCCAGATCCGGTCCATGCCGCCAACCGGCTGCATCAAACTTGGCTGCCAGTCCGTGTTGAAACTGTTGAACAGGAAGGAGCCGGGCGTCAATTCCGGATTGGCCGTGGGATCGCCAACGAAGCCCGAATCGAGGATTTTTTCGAGCCCGATGGCGTCCCGCGTCTTTGGCGCATCGCGCCAGCCGCCGGGCAGATGGCTGAAGCCGACGCGGGTCGTTGTCTGGATCTCGCCGGTGCCTGTCAGGTCGCCGAAAACACGGTAGAGATCCTTGAGCTTTTCGCGGGTCACGGCATTGGTATCGCCCTGCAAAAGCACGCCTTCTTTCGTCACCTTGTACATCATCGCCGCCATTTCACTATAGAGGCTGAATGTGGCCTGGGCGAAGGATACCGGCACGCCGTTGTTGAAATCCTTGCTTTGCATCAGGTTGGACATCGACTGGAAGAAGTAAGGCTCCAGCGACACCCCAATTTCCTGGCATAGAGCGATCAGATTGACATGGTTGGAGGGAATGCGGCCCGGACCCGCATTCAGGTAGAGCTCGACAGGCTTGCCCGCATATTTCTTCGCGGCCCAGGCATCGTCCATGAACTGGCAAATTTGCAGGTCAGGTGCCGGACTGTCTGCTGTCTCCTGATAGCGGTCCACATACATCTCGGAAAACTCCTGGGTGCCGGGATAGTTCTTGAACCACCAGCTCTTGTAGTGCTCGTTCGTCGGCCGAACGGTCAGGCTGCGGCCGCCATAGCGGTTGTCGGCCTCGAAGACCTGAACGGAAAAGCCGCTTCGGGCCAGCGTCAAGGCAGCCGTTAACCCGGCAACGCCCGCGCCGAGGATGGCGACGCTTTTGCCTTTGCCGAAACCGGTCGGCAGATTGGGCTTGCTGGTCCGGTAGGCCGCCTGGGCGTTACTGAAACCGGTGACGAGAGACGGAGCCGCAAAAGAACCGGCCAGTGCTGTCATGCCGCGCAGCAACGTGCGGCGGGAAATCGAGTAAGACATCGCAATCCTGTCATTGAAGAGAGGTTGGCGAGCGGCCGGGAACGTCATGATTCAAGGTCGGCTCGATCGGAAAAAGAGCCCCTTCCTTCATGGAAAGGAGAATGAGATTTTCTGAGAAATTTCGAGGGTTCTCCTGCGCTCTGCGTCAAGCAAGCAGCACAAGATTGCAACCTCCGGCGGTAATCATGAGGTGTCTGAAATTCCCCGTCAACTCTTGATGGACGGAAAGGATGGACTATTTTTGGTTGTAATATCTTATCTCGCACTTGTGTGCGGTTCTCGAAAAACCAGCCGTCAACGCAGCAGCCCGGAAATCATGTCTGATTTCCGGGCTGCTGACCTATCAAAATGGCTGGTACTCATCAGCCTTTCGGCTTGAAGCTTTTCTTGGCGCCGCCAGCCGGGCCTTCGAACTTGCCCTTTGGCTTCCCTGCATAAGCGGGCTTGTCGCCCTTGCCTGCATAAGCGGGCTTCTCGCCCTTGCCTGCATAGGCAGGCTTGTCGCTCTTGCCCGCATAAGCTGGTTTGTCACCTCTAGGCTTGCCCGCCCAATCGGCCTTGGGCTTGTCCCAGCTGCGGGTGTCGCCAGCGGCATTGGATTTTTTCTTGAAGGAAGACGCAGGCTTGGGGTTGCCCCAGACATCGTCATCGGCCTTGGCCAGATCGTCCTTGTAGGGGCGGCGCTCGGTGGCTTCGGCCTTGGCGGCATAGGGCTTCTTGTCGCCTTGGGCGGCGCGCGGCTTGCGTTCGGCAAAGTCGCTGTCATCGCGTGGCGGACGGGCAGCACGTTCCTTCGGCGGGGCAGAGAAATCAGGCATGCCGGGCAATTGCTTGACGATAATGCCGCGTTCCAGCGTCTTGTTGGGGCCAAGAGCCGTCAGGAACTGGTCGAGATTGGCCTGGGCAATTTCCACGAAGGTCTCTTCCGGCTGCATCTTGATCGCGCCGATTTCGTTCTTGGTGATATTGCCGTTGCGGCATAGCATCGGGATCAGCCAGCGCGGCTCGGCGCTCTGGCGGCGACCGACCGACAGCGAGAACCAGACGCTGGGGCCAAACTCGCTGCGTGGGCGCGGCGGGGTGTTGGGCTCATAGGTGTCATTCTCGCGGCGGGGACGCTCCGCCTGGATCTTGACCTCCATCAGGTCTTCCGGAGCGGACCGGGTGCTGCGGTAGGCGCGCAGATAGGCGGCAGCGATCTTGTCGGCACCGTGGGCTTCCAGCAACCGGGCGATGGTGGTGGATTCTTCCTCGCTGATCGCCTCGCTGAACACCGGATCGGCCAGCAGGCGCTCATCGTCACGGGCAATCACTTCATCGGCGGAGGGCGGCTTGACCCAGGCGGGCTGTACATTGGCGCCGCCCAGAATACGTTCAGCCTTGCGGCGCTGACTCATCGGCACGATCAGCGCCGAGACGCCCTTGTTACCGGCGCGGCCTGTGCGGCCCGAGCGGTGCAGCAAGGTTTCGGAATTGGTTGGTAGATCGGCATGGATGACAAGCTCCAGACCGGGCAGGTCGATGCCGCGGGCCGCAACGTCGGTGGCGACGCACACACGGGCGCGGCCATCGCGCATGGCTTGCAGCGCATGGGTGCGCTCGCTCTGCGAAAGCTCGCCAGACAGGGCCACGACGGAAAAGCCGCGATTGTGCAGGCGGGCCGTCAGATGGTTGACATTGGCGCGCGTGGAACAGAACACGATGGCGTTGCGGGCTTCATAAAAGCGCAGCGCGTTGATGATCGCGTTTTCCTTGTCGGCAGGCACGGTCAGCATGGCGCGGTATTCAATATCGATATGCTGTTTCTGTTCGGAAACAGTCTCGATACGCTTGGCATCGCGCTGATAGCTGCGGGCCAGATCGGCGATGGAGCGCGGCACGGTGGCCGAGAACATCAGGGTGCGGCGCTCGTCCGGCGATTCCTTCAGGATGAATTCCAGATCCTCGCGGAAGCCGAGATCGAGCATTTCATCGGCCTCGTCCATCACCACGGCGCGCAGGCCGGAGAGGTCGAGGGCGCGGCGGGTAATGTGGTCGCGCAAGCGGCCCGGCGTGCCGACGATGATATGCGCGCCACGTTCCAGCGCCCGGCGCTCATTGCGGATGTCCATGCCGCCAACACAGGTAGCGAAAATCGCGCCAGTGTTTTCATAGAGCCATTCCAGCTCGCGCTGCACCTGCAAGGCCAGCTCGCGGGTTGGCGCAATGCAAAGCGCCAAAGGCTTGACGGCCCGACCGAAACGGTTCTCGCTACCCAGCAGGGTTGGGGCCAGCGCCAGGCCGAAAGCCACCGTCTTGCCGGAGCCGGTCTGAGCCGAAACCAGCGCATCCCGGCCTTCGAGATCGGTATCGATCATCGCCTGCTGAACGGGGGTGAGGGTGGCATAACCACGTTTGCGCAAGGCCTCGGCAATCGCCGGGACGATGCCGTCATAATCAGTCATGGGGGTCATCTCTCGAAATGTCTGTCTTCAGGTCGCGCAAAAAGCACGACGCCCGCCGATTGCGGGCATGTTTGGGCTGTTCCTACCCTCCAAACCACGGAAAGTACAGGGGGACGGTGGAAAAAGGGGTGAAATGGTGAAGAGGGGCAGATCATGCCCCCATCATCCGCCGTTTCAAACGCGCACCCGGGCCATCGCATAGGCATCGACAAAGACGCCTGCGCGGAAAGCAAAAGCGCGGTGGGGTGCCTTCACGGATAAAGCCGAGGCGCTCATAAAGAGCGATGGCGGCGGCATTGTCGGTAAAGACCGTCAGTTCCAGGCGACGAATGTCCATCCAGTCCTCGGCAATCGCCACCAGCTCGCCCACCAGCGCCCGGCCAATTCCACGCCCCTGATAGGCATCGTGAACGCCGATGCCGAGACTGGCTGTGTGGCTGCGGCGACCTTGGCCCTGCATGAAACCGGCATTGCCAACCACGATACCATCCATAACAGCGACTAGCGATACGCCGTTTGACTGGCGGTTTTCGATATATTTGCGGACATCCTGTTCTACTGGGTAGGGTAGGCGCAGCGTATCGGCGCGCACACCGGGCAGGCTTTGCAGGGCGGCAATGCCGACGGCATCATCAGGGGATTGGGCGCGAATGAGTAATCCATCCGGCCAGCTTGCATTTTTGGCCACAGGGGCATTTGCTGTCACAAGGGCGTTTGCGGCAAAAGAAGCATTTGCAGCAACGGGCGAGGCGGGTGGCGCAAGAGAGGCATTGTCCGGCACGGCTGATCTCCAGGTGAGGCGAGGGAGCAGCGGCGCTTTCAAAACCCTGCTCTACTCGGCAGGGTTTGTGGGATGATCGCTTTTACATCGTAACGATGTGACGACGGCCCCACGTTCCCTGCGGAACGGTGGTGTGGACGGTCATCAGATGGGTCGAGCGATTTGCGATCATGCCATGGATTGTCCCGCACGACATGACGCATGTCAAGACATCCGGAGGCATCGATACGAAAAGACGTTTTTCTCTTCGATCTACAATTTAAACGACACATTTATTAGCAATATTTAAATAGCTCTTCTCGAAAATTGACGGGTATATTAGCGTTCGCATCCGCTCAATCATCCAGATTGCACAGACGGCAAATGTCCTCGCTTGGCTATTGATGGAGTAAGACAGCATGGCACGATTGAGCCTTTCCCGCAGCCTTGCGCTTTTCGGAGCCAGCCTGTTTCTCGGGCTTTTACTGTCCAGTGGCATTATGTTTTATGCCTTGGTGACACTTAAAGTGAATGGGCCGGTCTATGAGCGGATTGTGTATGCCAAGGACATGATCGCCGATATCCTGCCGCCGCCGCTTTTCGTCATCGAGGCCTATGTGGCGGCAGTGGATGCGGGCGCCGAGCCGCAAAGGCTTCAGGCCAACGCCGAGGAACTGGCGCGGCTGCGGGTAAGCTTTGACACGCGTATTGCGTTCTGGCACGGCGTGACGCTGCCGAAGGAACTGGACAATCTGCTGCGCAATGAGGTGGAACCCGCGAGCGCCATCTTTTGGCGGGAAGTGGAAACCGTTCTGCTCCCGGCCTTGAAAGCGGATCGCGCTGCCGATGCCGGGCAAAGTCTGGTCAAGCTGCGCACGCTCTTTCTGGCGCAGAAGGCTGCGGTAGAAAAGCTGGTGCAGGCCTCCAATGAAGATCTGCAGACCGTGGAACGCGAGGCAGCGTCTAAATCCATGACCTGGCAGGTGCTTGCCGGCACGGCGACGGCGGTTTCCATCCTCGTTCTCTGCGTCGGTCTCTATGCTTTCCGCCGCTCCGCCATCGGGCCGATGCAGGACTTCCAGCGGTTCATGACGGTGCTTGCGGAGGGGAATTTCGATCTGACTGTACCGTTCCTGAACCGGCATGACGAAGTCGGAAAAATGGCGAGAGCCGGTGCCGTGCTGCGCGAAGCCGCTATCGAGCGGCGGCGGATGCGCGAAGCCGAACGGATGCGCGCCGAAGCCGACCTGCAACAGGGGACGGAGCGATTGGCAGAGCAGGCTGTGCAGGCCAAGGCGCTCAAGCAGGTCGTAGACGATCTCGGCGCGGCGTTGGAGCGGCTGGCGCAATTCGATCTGCGCATGACGCTCGATCATTCCTTTGCCGATGATTTCGAACCGCTCCGGCTCAATCTCAACAAGTCTCTCGGACTGTTCCAGGCGACCGTCGCGGATATCCTGGGCAAGGTGGAATATGTGAAAGCCAACTCCGCTGATCTCTACAACCAGGTATCCTCGATTGCCGAGAGAACCGAAAGCCAGTCTGTGGCCCTGAAGCAAGCCGCTGCGGCGATCAGCCAGATCAGCGGCAATGTGGATGTCAATTCGTCGCGGAGTGCCGAAACCAAAGGCCAGACGATTGAGGTGCGTGGTGCCGTGGAACGTTCGGCCACCGTGGTGCAGCAGGCGGTGGCGGCTATGTCTCGGATCGAGGATGCCTCAGGCAAGATTGCTTCAATCACCGGCGTTATCGATGAAATTGCCTTCCAGACCAATCTGCTGGCATTGAATGCCGGCGTGGAGGCAGCCCGGGCCGGAGAAGCGGGCAAGGGCTTTGCCGTCGTGGCGCAAGAGGTCCGCGATCTGGCGCAGCGCTCTGCCAATGCTGCCAAGGAAATTGACGCCTTGATATCGACCTCCAGCGCGGAGGTTACGCAGGGTGTTGAACTGGTTCGGCGGACCGGGCAATCCTTAAGCGAAATCCAGAACCGGATCACGGGGATCGCCGTCGGCATTGAGGCGATAGCCGATAGTTCCGCATCACAATCCGCCAGCCTCAAGGACATGACCGACATGGTCCGGCAAATGGATCAGATGACCCATGAAAATGCAGATCTGGCCAATGCCTGTAGCGGCACAGCCCACACGATGAGCGACAGTGCCGAAGGTTTGAAAAAGCTCGTCGACCGCTTTCTTCTGGCTGACAGGCAAGGTGGGGTCACGACGGGGCGGCGTGATCGGGCGGCATGATAGGCGGTCCGCTCGCTTGGTTGTCCCATCCTTGTCTCTTGCGTGTCAGCTCCGATCAGGAACCGGACACGGTGCGTCTCGTCACCTGACATAGCCAGTCCTGCAAGGCCAGATCCCGTTCCTGCGGGTTCCAGCCGTGGCCGCAGGGCAGAAGATGATAGGAGGTCGGTGCCCCGGCCGCCACGAGTTGCGACGCGAGGATTGCTCCGTCCTGCGGGGTGCGACGGCTGTCGGTTTCGCCTGATATGACCAGCACCGGACAGGTCACGGACCGAGGAAAGGGTGAAGCCGGAGCCGGTGATAAACCCCGCAGCAGGATGGCGCCCTCGATCAAATCCGGAAAATCGCGAAGAACGGCTGCGGAGAGAATTGCGCCGTTCGAATATCCGATCAGGATCGGCTTTCGCCCGGCGAACCGTTGCGTCAGGCTTTCGAGCAGCAAGCTGATTTCGCTGGCGGAGCGCGTGAGGTCGGCCAGATCCAGCGTTCTGTCCGGATTGCGCCGGAAAAATGCGTATTTGCCTTCCCAGATGATATTGCCGCGCACACGGACGATGGGCGAGCCGGGGCCGATGCGTGCCGGAATGTCTCCCCAGCATGTTTCATCCTGGCCGCTGCCATGCAGCATGACGATTGGGCTGCCGGTTTCATTCGGTCCATCTATTTCGCAGTGGAATCCGGAGATTTTCGACATGTTCGTCCCTCCTCACATTGCTCGAATCGCCCTCGCACCATAAAGGGGATCGATGTCAACGCCATTGCAGCCCAAAATCATCGCAATCGATTTCGAGACCGCCAATGAAGAGCGGGGCAGCGCCTGTTCGGTTGGGCTGGCCTTTGTCGAGAACGGTCAGGTGGTGCGGGTGGAGGAGCGGCTGATCCGGCCGAAGACCATGCGGTTTTCCTCCTTCAACATCGCCATTCACGGGATCAGGCCTGATCATGTCGAGGATGCGGGCGAATTTCCTGAGGTGATGGACGAGTTCGCCGATGATTTCGCTGGCGCGATGGTGGTGGCGCATAATGCCGCCTTCGATCTGTCCGTGTGGCGGGCATGTTCGGATCTCTATCGCCAGCCCTATCCAAGTCTGTCTTACGTGTGCAGCGTCAAGCTGGCGCAGAAGGTCTGGCCGCATCTGCCCTCCCATCGGTTGAATGTGTTGGCGGCACATCTGCAATTGTCCTTCCGGCATCACAATGCAGCTGAAGATGCGTCGGTTTGCGCACAAGCCGTGATCGCGATGATGGAGCGCCGGGGCGCGCAGCACCTGGGCGAGCTTGCTGGCATGATGGGTCTTTCCATCGGACGACTGTTTCCGGGCGGGTATCAGTCCTGCTCGGTGCGCAAACCCGCACGGATTTCTGCTTGACGGTTTTTGGCATGGCATTGCCGCGCATCTTGTAACGTGATGGCGAAAGCATATCTCTGACTGAGTATTTCTCGGAGGCTGTTATGTTCAAATCACCCAAGCTGCTGCTGGCTGCGGCTTTCGCCGGACTTTTTGGTGCGCCTGCCATGGCCGATGTGGTCGGCAAGGTCGGTGTCGACTGGGTGGGCAACGATATCGTGGTCGAGGCGGTGGCCGATCCGCAGGTGAAAGGCATTACCTGCCATGTCACCTATTTCGACCGTTCGCTGATTGACCGGCTGCATAAGGGCAATTGGTTCGAGGACCCCTCCAACAATTCCATCGCCTGCCGCCAGACCGGGCCGATCGAGATCGGCGATATCAATCTGTCGAAAGGTGGCGAGGAAGTGTTTCGCCAGGGCCGGTCGCTGATCTGGAAGACGCTGGTCGTCAACCGCATTTACGACAAGGACAATGACACGCTGGTCTATCTCATCCACTCCCGGCAGGTGGTGGATGGCTCCGCCAAAATGGCGATTTCGACCGTGCCGCTGTTCAACCAGAGCGTAACCTGGAAGAATGGCAAGCCCTGATTGTGTGGCTTGCCTTTGACGAATGCCAAGGCAAATACCAAAAAAGGTCAGAATTCCTGCCAAGCGGGTAGCAAATTCGGGCGCTTCGCGGCTTTATTGGCGAGCCCATATGGTGCAGATTGCTGTCCAGCGGGGGCGCTGGGGAGTTGCAGCGTCATGGGTTTGTTGTAACACTTTTTTGTCTGCGGATCGTCTGTTTCTTGAGCCGTTACCGGCTTGAGGGCGCTTGCGAAAACGTGACGATTGTTATGAAGCTCGTGGTCTACCGCTTGTCTACCAAGGCCGTTGATCCTTCTCCTGGGATCACCAGTCTGGAGATGTTGAAAGTCGCCTCCATGCCACCGGGGTGGACTTCTATATCCGAGAGCCTGTCTGGCCCAGATCGAGCCAGACAGGCTCTCGATTGTTTTGCTCTCGGTTGTCTTCCCCGAAAATCAGGTCCACGTTTTTTAATGTGAGCTCTGAGCTGTATGCTCCAGCTGGACAGACAGGTTTGCCAGTCTGTCTGGCGTCCCGGTGTGCCAGCCTTGTTTGACCTACTTGACGTAGACGACCTTGCCGCCATTGGCGGCGGTCTGCACCCAGATGACGTTTTTCACCAAAATGCCCCGAACCTTCATCGCCTCGCGCAACGCGGGGCTGCCATTGACTTCGGCCTGCGACGTCTCGATCATCTGGCGCGAGGGATAGCGGACCAGAAGCGGCAGATCATTGCCGTGGCCGGGCGGATGCTGGTAGATACGCTCCACCGATACACCGTCATTATAGCGCTTGCCGAACAGGATGTCGGGGAGGGTAAGCTCGCCCGCCATTGCTGGCAATGTAAAGCCTATCGCCAGGCTCGCTGCGATTAGAAGTGCCGAAATCTGCTTTTTCATCATCATTCTCCATACTGGCATATCGTGGTCGCAAAGTGTGCAGCGGTTTTGCGATCACGATATGCACAAACAAGCCATGTCGCGCAAAACTCCAAGGCCGTTTTGCGGCGGAACCCCGCGTTTCATGACTGCGAACAGCGTGCCGACCTCTTAAGTCATATAGAGAGCCGATAGCGGCAATTTCAGCCCTCACACCATCACAATTTTAAACGCACGAAACCACCGGTTCGGTGCCATCACGTCCGAACCAGCGGTTTCTTGTTTCTTAGGCTGCTCAACCGGCTTTACACTCGGCCGACCAGCCATTTGGCCCGATCAGGCGGCGTTGGCCAGCTCGTCGGCAATAACCGTGTCGAGGTTGAGGAAGCAGACCATGGATTTTTCCAGCGCCACGATGCCGCGGCAGAAGGCGCGCTGCATTTCCGGGATGATTTCCGGGGCAGGCTGCAAGTCTTCACCGCGAATGGTCATCATGTCGGAGACCTGTTCTACCAACAGGCCGACCAGCTTGCCGGCGATGTCGGTGACGATGATGGCCGAGCGCTCGGAAGGTTCCGTCATGCTCATGCCGAGCCGGCAGGCCATGTCGATGACCGGGATGACGGCGCCGCGCAGGTTGATCAGGCCCAGGACGTATGGAGGAGTATGGGGCATCGGGGTGACGGGCGCCCAACCGCGAATTTCACGGATTGCCATGATGTCGATACAGAATTCCTGATCGCCAAGATGGAAGGAGACGATTTCGAGGTAGGCGCCGGACTGCTTGATGGCATTGGACATGGTTTAGAACTCTTCCCAGTGGTCGGTTGATGGGGCGGCTGCCGTTGCACGGGCTGGCGCGGAGCCGCTGCCTTTGGTGAAAGCCCCCGCAACCTTGCTCATGAGCTGCTTTGCGGGTGACTGTGTCGGTGCTGAGGTCGGTCTTGCCGGCTCAGGTCTGCTTGATGTCGGTCGCGCCTGGTGTGATCCTGGCCGCGTCTCACCTGCGCCGCCAATCTTGAATTGCCCGACGAGCTGTCCAAGATTGTCTGCATCGCTGGCAAGTGTATGACTTGCCGCATTGGTCTGTTCGACCATGGCGGCATTTTGCTGCGTGACCTGGTCCATCTGTCCGACGGCGGAATTGATTTCACTCAGGCCAACTGATTGTTCGCGCGCCGAGGTTACAATCGACTTAACGTGATCGTTAATTCGCAGCACATCTTCGCCTATTTTATGCAAAGCCTCGCCGGTTGCGGTCACAAGCTCTACGCCGGTGCGCACTTCGTCGTTGGATTTCGTGACCAGATCCTTGATGGTGCGGGCGGCGTCGGCGGCCCGGCCTGCCAGGGCACGGACTTCCTGTGCGACGACAGCAAATCCCTTGCCGGCCTCGCCAGCGCGGGCTGCTTCGACACCGGCATTCAGCGCCAGCAGGTTGGTCTGGAAGGCGATCTCGTCGACGACGTTGATGATCTTGCCGATTTCGCCTGTGGCGCTTTCAATCCGTTCCATGGCAGCCATGGCGTCGGAGACGACGGCACCGGACTGTTCGGCATAGGTCTTGGCATTATCGACCATGTGGCTGGCATCTTCAGCGCGCTGCGTGCTGGTGCGGACCGTTTCGGTAATCTCAGCCAGTGCTGCTGACGTCTCTTCCAGCGATGCGGCCTGCTGTTCGGTGCGGCGGGCCAGATCGTCGGCGGCGGAGCGCATCTGATTGGCATTGGCCTGGATGGAGCTGGAATTGATGGAGATCTCGCCCATGACATTGCGCAGATGGGTGGTGACCAGGTTGAAATCGGTGCGCAGGCGTTCGACTTCCTGCGGGAAAGCTTCATCGACCGCTGCCTGCAAATCGCCTTCGGCCAGTCGGTTCAGGCCCTTGCCCAAGGCATCGACGGCGGCTTTCATCCGGTCGCGCTCGGCCGCCGCTGCGGCCTCGCTCTCGCGCATCTCGGTTTCGCGGCTCTTTCGGCTATCTTCAGCCTCGGCTTCCAGCGTGCGTTTGTCGATGACTGCCTGACGGAAAATATCAGCGGATCGGGCAATGTCGCCGATTTCATCGCCGCGCTCCAAGCCGAGGATTTCGCGGTCGTAATTGCCCTCGATAATATCCTTGAGGCTGGTGCGAACATTGCGGATGCCGCTGACAACCGAGCGGGCGTGAATGATCTGCAATCCGAGAACCAGAAAAAATGCAATCAGTCCGATGGTAATCTGCATGGTGATGGCGCTTTTGGACGCCTCGGTTGCCTCGGCCACGCGGCTTTCGACCAGTTTGCCCGCGGCGGCTGAAAGATCGGCCAGGGTGTCGCTCAGCTTACCGCCAGCGCCATCGATGACATCGTCGATCCGCGCATAGGCTTCGTCCGGCGCCTGGGTTTCCACCAGTTTCTTCAGTTCCACGGTGACTTCCTGGCGGATTTTCTGAACATCGCTGTCATAGCTTGCAACGTTTGCCGATAGACCGACATCAGCAGCCACCTGTTTTACGATGGCAGATCCATTGGTAAGCGCCAGGCCAGCCTTGTCGAAAATTTCCTGACGATCCGGCTGTACCTTGCCTTCGTCACGGTCGATGATCGTATCCATGGCCGCAAGGGTAATTTCGCCATTGGCGAGCCGCAATTCGTTGACCGTTTCCAGCTTGTTCTTGAGTTCTACCGCCCGGTGCAACGATTGATCCAACCGGCTGCTCTCATAATAGCCGACGGCCAGCATGGCCGCGATGGCGCAGGTGGCAGCACCGCCCAAGGTCATCAGGCGCTGGCCGACGGAAAGGCTTCGGCCGGAAATTGCGTTGCTCATGAATATCCCCGCATGGCTCAGTTGACGTGACCGGGTCGGTCCTATGGAACATGCTGTGAGGAGTTTAGAAGGACTGCGCTCTCCGCCAAGGAAGGGCTGCTGTCATTGCTGAAACCGCCGCATCTTTCACGTCCAGCCCTTTGCCGGTCGGCGATCTTTGCAGCAATCCTCCAAGGACATCATGTCCTGACGGCGTAAGGCCGACATGCAGGTTGACTGTCTCTCAAGACTATTAAGCTTCTACTAATACTATTCCCGATTGATGATTTAATTCTATCCCGAGCCACACAACACCCTCGGTTGGGTCATCGCCATAAGCCCGCAGGACGGTTGCGGGCGACGATATGTCTCGGGGGTGCGGCATCGGATTTTTCAGCTTTGCGGTTTGTTTGATTTGCCTTGCCTATCCCTCGGCTTGTATGGAAGAGCGTGGACCGGGCGGCGCCTGCGACGGTCAAACAGCTGCCGGGCTTTGGAAATATTGAGTGAAGCGATGAAGAGACTGCGGATCGGGCTTTGGATATTGGTGGCGGCCTCGGCAGCTTTGCTGGGTTATCTGACGCTTGAGATCGGCCAATCGAGCCGTACGGTGGGCGAGGCGGCCTATGGTGTGCCATTCCAGCTGGTCGACCAGCGGGGACAGGCGGTCAGCGAGCAGGTGCTGCGCGGCAAGCCGAGCGCGGTGTTCTTCGGCTTCACCCATTGCCCCGAAGTTTGCCCAACCACCCTGTTCGAGCTGGATGGCTGGCTGAAACAGGTCGATCCGCAGGGCGGCCATCTGAATGCCTATTTCGTGACCGTCGATCCCGAGCGCGATACGACCGAGATCCTCAATACCTATGTTTCAAATGTTTCGGACCGGATCACCGGCATTACCGGCGCGCCCGACAAGGTCATGGAGATGGTCAAGGGCTTCCGTGTCTATGCCAAGAAAGTGCCGGTGGATGAGGCCAATCCGAATGGCGATTACACCATGGACCATACGGCCTCGGTGTTTCTCCTGGATGCCGAGGGCCGGTTCAAAGGCACGATTGCCTATGGCGAAAACCCCGAAACCGCCGTCCAGAAGCTGCAAAAGCTGATGAAGGGCTGATCGCCCGCGTATGAGCGGCGGATGCCATGCCTTTCCCGCTTTGATGTTGCAACGGCGCGTCAGGCATTGTACCGGAAGCGGCAGGAACGTGGGCGTTCAATCAGCCCGCCCCATAGGGAATATCGACCGTGAGCGAACTTCGTTTTTTCACCAGCACCACCGAAGTGCAGGCCAATCACATTCTCGACCTCCTGAGCCTGGAGTTTGGCGAAGAAGATTATGCGATTGCTACTACGGAGGTCGATGAAAAACGCGATATCTGGGAAACATCGATCTACCTTATGTTCGATGAGGAAGATGATATACTTGCGCGGGTGAAGACGGCGCTGGTCGAGGAATTTCCGGATCTGCCGGTCGAGCGTGAAGTCATCCCCGATATCGACTGGATCGCCAAATCGCTGGAAGGCCTGACGCCTGTCCGGGCAGGGCGGTTTCTGGTGCATGGGTCCCATGACCGCGACAAGGTGCGGCCCCATGATCTGGCCATCGAGATCGATGCCGGTCAGGCCTTCGGCACCGGCCACCATGGCACGACGGCCGGTTGCCTGGAAATGATCGATAGCGTGGTGCGCGCCCGCAAGCCCCGCAATGCGCTGGATCTGGGCACCGGCAGCGGCGTTCTGGCCATTGCTGTGCGCAAGCTGGTGAATGTTCCGGTGCTGGCAACAGATATCGACCCCATCGCGGTGCGGGTGGCCAAGGAAAACGGCACGCGCAACGGCGTCCCCAACGGCATCGAATGGCGCACCGCGCCGGGCTTCCATTCAACGGCTTTTGGTGAATTCGGGCCTTTCGACCTGATCATTGCCAATATTCTTGCCCGTCCGCTGATGAAGATGGCGCCGCAGCTCGTCACTCATCTGGCTCCGGGCGGTTCCGTCATCCTCTCCGGCATTCTGGCATCGCAACGCTGGAAAGTGATCGCCGCCTATAATGGCGCGGGGGTGAAGCATGTGCGCACCATCTGGCGCAATGGCTGGGTCACCATTCACCTGCAATAGGCCCACCTGAAATAGGTTTTCAGCTTACGACGATTGTGTGCGGTGCAGCAGTGAATAGCGCGCATGGCTTGAGCTGGCCAATAGCCATCAGACTTGTGTCATCAAACTGGCGTTTTCAGAAATGTCGCTTTTCACAAAAAACAAAAAAGGCGGCACCGCCATGCCGCCTTTTCTAGATCAGGTTTCCCTGATCAACCCGCGAACCCTGGGAGGAGAGGCTCAAGCGGGTCCCGTAGCCGGGACTGTGTTCGATAGGTGAAATGGCCGCTAGACACGCCTCCACAGCGGTGGCGTCGCATAGGCCATTTCAAGGATGATATTAGATCGCAGCGCGAACCGAGCCGTTGCGGACGGTGCCGGTGCGAGTTTCGCCGGCCAGAATGTCACGCGAAAGGGAAGAGGCGCCGGTCAGACCGTTGCGGCCAATCTGACGGCCGAGCGGCATGGCGCGGGTCGGAGCAGAGGTGCGGATCGGGCTGGTCATCGGATGTCTCTTCGGTTTTGTTTAGCATGTTGCGTTGCGGTGCTTCTAATCGGTTTAGCTGATTTGCGACAGCGTTTTGCTGGCATGGGAGCCATGCGCTCAGCGCATCGATTATGATGCTGTCAGACTCTTTGTGGTCAAAAAACCGTCACAATCTGCCCCGGGCGGACGGGGCAGGGCGAAAAGCGGGGCAAAGTTGATGGAAAGGGTGTCATTTCGGCGCCGCTGTTATAGGTTGGCAGCAGTTTTTGACAGTGTCGGACAGGTCTCATGTTCCAAAGTTTTGACGTTACCTCTACTCCTCAATTCGGTCGCGACCGCGTCGCGGCGCTGCGCGACCGGTTTTCGGGGCTGGGTATCGATGGTTTTCTGATCCCGCGGGCCGATGAATATCAGGGTGAATACGTGCCCGCTTCAGCCGAACGCTTGTCCTGGCTGACCGGCTTTACCGGCTCGGCGGGCGAAGTTCTGGTAACGCAGAGCCAGGCCGTGGTCTTTGTCGATGGCCGCTATGTCACGCAGGTGCGCCAGCAGGTGGATCTCGACGTATTCACGCCGGGCGACCTGATCGATGAGCCTCCGGCCAAGTGGATTCCGGCCCATGCGCCGAAGGGCTTCCGGCTGGGCATCGATCCATGGATGCATACGGTGGCGCAGGTGTCGCGGCTGGAAAAGGCGCTGAACGAGATCGGTGGCACGCTGGTGCTGGTCGATGAAAATCCGCTCGATGCGGTCTGGACTGACCGTCCTGCCGAGCCGCTGGGCGCTGTGTCGATCCAGCCGATCTCAGCCGCCGGGGTCGAGGCAGGGGAGAAGGTCGCTAAAATCGCCGATGGTCTCGCAGCAAAAGACGCAGCGGCGGTGGTGATCACCGATCCATCGTCGGTGGCCTGGATCTTCAATATTCGTGGCCAGGATGTGCCTCACACGCCGCATCCGTTGTCGCGCGCAATCATCCACGCCGATGGCAAGGCCGAGCTGTTTCTGGACCGGCGCAAGACGAATCTTGAGGTCGAGACCTATCTCGATGGTCTTGCCACCCGGCTTGATCCGCAGAATTTCGTTTTGCAATTGGCAATGCTGGCGCAGACCGGTGCCCGCATTCTGATGGACCCGGATCTCTCGCCAGCGGCACTGGCGCGTCTGGTGTCCAGCCGGGGCGGCAAGGTGGTGGATGGCGGCGATCCGGCCAAGCTGGGGCGGGCGGTGAAAAACCTCGTTGAGCTGAACGGCTCTGCCGTCGCCCATGTGCAGGACGGCGTGGCCGTGGTCGAATTCCTCAGCTGGCTCGACCGGCAACCGGCGGGCAGCGCGACGGAGATCAGTGCGACGCGGGCATTGGAAACCATCCGCGCCAAGGTGGGCGAGCGGATGCAGAACCCGCTGAAGGATGTATCCTTCGATACGATTGCAGGCGCAGGCGAACATGCCGCTATCATGCATTACCGCGTGACGACGGAAAGCGACCGGCCAATCCGGGCAGGAGAAATGTTCCTGGTCGATTCAGGCGCCCAATATGTCAACGGCACCACGGACATAACCCGCACGCTTGCCGTCGGCGCAGTGCCGGACGATCAAAAACGCTTTTTTACGCTGGTGTTGAAGGGCATGATCGCCATCAGCACGGCGCGCTTTCCGAAGGGGACGCGCGGCTGCGATCTCGATCCGCTGGCGCGCATCAACCTGTGGAAGGCCGGGGCGGATTTCGCTCACGGCACAGGCCACGGCGTCGGCTCGTTTCTGTCGGTGCATGAGGGACCGCAACGTATTTCCCGGCTCTCCACCCAGGAATTGCTGCCAGGCATGATTCTCTCCAACGAGCCTGGCTACTATCGGCCGGGCCATTTCGGCATTCGGATCGAAAACCTGGTCTATGTGCGTGATCTGGAGCCGGTGAACGGCGGCGACCTGGATATGATGAGCTTCGAGACGCTGACCTTTGCGCCTATCGATCGCTACCTGATCGTTGAGGACATGCTGACCCGTGAGGAACTGCGCTGGCTGGACGATTACCATGCCCGCACGCGAGAGCAGCTTTTGCCGCTGGTAGAGGGAGACGATGCCCGAAACTGGCTGATCCGGGCAACCGAGCCATTGGCGCGGTCTGCTACTGCATAATTCTTTAAACCGAAATCGGTTTAAAGAGAAGATTATGTAGCAAATATAAAGAGCTACAGCGAACCTTTGTGCGCCATAGAGGGCGCACGGCGCTTTAGGTAAAAAAGCGAGGATGCATAGGCATCTTCGCTTTGGGCATGTTCGTTTTGAAAAACGATAGAGGTGGAAGGAGGGTGATTAGCGCCCTC
This sequence comes from Agrobacterium vitis, assembly GCF_037039395.1. Lineage (NCBI taxonomy): Bacteria > Pseudomonadati > Pseudomonadota > Alphaproteobacteria > Hyphomicrobiales > Rhizobiaceae > Gillisella > Gillisella vitis. The sequence continues at coordinate 3,234,948 of NZ_CP146242.1, forward strand.
TTTCTTCGCTTTCGCGGATGGCCTCATCCAGCGCCACTTCCAGCAGATAGCTCAACATCTCGCAACGAGCCGCTTCCGACGCTTTGATCAGCTTTTGCAGGTCCTCGGCAATCTGATGGATGGAATGGGCGTTCGCTGCCGGTTCCTTGCCGCCGGCAATCAGTTCCAGTCGATGACGTTGATGACCCATTTAAAAAACCCTCTCAATGCATTCCGCCTTTTTGCCGCATGGCGCCATCAATTAGATTGCCCTCACGTGGTTACGAGACGAATCGGCAAGGCAAGCGGTTGCGACGACGGAGTTCTACCATAGGTTATTTATATTAAATATAGCTGAATAAGAGATACTAACTGTAAAACAAGCCTCGCCCCAGTTTCAGAGGCTTTGGCGAGGTGATTGCCGCAGGGTGAAGCGGATCGCTATCAAGCCATGAACTGGCGGATCAGCACGGCGGCGCCCCAACCGGTCAACAGCATGGGGATCAGTGAAAAGCGCAGGCCAACGACGAGACCAAGCAACATGGCGAATTTCACCTCCATCCCACCTGCGTAAAAGGCCGGGGCGACCAGCGTGGTCAGCACGGCGGCAGGAACGGCGTTCAGCGCCGCATCGACCCTGGGTGGCAAGGTCTTGAAACGGCTGATCACCAGATAGCCGCCGGCGCGGGTAAGGTAGGTGGCAAGGGCGGCGGCCAGAATGATCGCCACCATAGAGGGGTCTAGATCCATCATTGTACCGCCTCCGGTCGATCCTCAAGGGTGGCGGTCTGCGCCTTCGGCGGCAGCAGGGCTGCGGTAACAATGCCCGCCAGTGCGCCGAGGCTGACATGCCAGGGTGAGCCAACGGCATGCATGGCGACAACCGCGGCCACTGCGCTGACGGCCACCACGATCAGGAAGTTGGGGCGCTTGCGAAAGCCAAGTACGCTGCCCATGAAATAGACGGGCAGCAACACGTCGAGGCCGATCGCTTTCGGATCACCGATCAGGCTGCTGAACAATGCGCCAATCGCCGAAAATCCGACCCAGGGAAGATAGATGGCCAGCGCAAAGCCCATATACCAGCCGAAGGAAACGGATTTGCCATTTTCGGAATGTTTGACGGTTTCGGCAAATTGCGGATCGGTCATGAAGAAGAAGGCGACGGCCTTTTGCATTCCGCTCAGCCGTTGGAAATAAGGGCCAATGGCCGCCGAATAGAGGATATGGCGGAAATTGACGGCAAACACCGAGAGCACGATCAGCCAGGCCGGAACGTCATTGCCAAACAGATCGATACCGACCAATTGACTGGCGCCTGCAAAAATCGTCGCGCTCATCAGTGTCGCTTCAGCCACCGATTGGCCATGGGCTGCAGCGACTGCACCAAACAAGGCGGCGAAGGGCAATGTGGAAAGGGTGATGGGAACGCTTTGGCGCGCGCCATCGGTAAAGTCTGACATCGTCTTTTCCTAGAGCATTTCCAGCAAAGTGCCTAGCGGTTTTGCGTCTGGAAATGTGTTGAAACAAACAGTTAGAGTATTTATGCGTTTCTATGAAACGCGGAAATGCTCTAACTGGGCATATGTCTTGGTGTGACATGTGTCTTGGGACGGCCTGTCTTTCGGGCCAGCCCTTGTTTTTCCTCCCAAGAATGAGGGGTGGATTAGAACATCATTGCGCAACGAGCAAATCAATAGGAGTGATCCTGCGTTGATTTCCATTGATGCGTGCCCATAGTCATGTCCTATTCCAGCCGACCATTCTTGTCGAAAAGGAACATCGTGAATGCCGAAGCCCGATGATGTGAAAGCGGATTTTTCAAAAGAAGAACTGGCCCTGCTGGTCTCACGGTTGCAAAAACACCTGGCGAGCGAACATGAGGTCGAGCTTGGACGGTTCGAGGTCGAAAGTCTGATCGATTTTCTGGCCGGGACGGTTGGTGTGCATTTCTACAACAGAGGCCTTGCCGACGCCCAGACCCTGCTGGCCGAGCAGATCGATCGCTTCAATGACGGGATCTATCAATTGGAGCGGACGATGGTGTCTTGAGGTTTGCGCCATGGCGGGCGTGTTTTTCTAATAAATTTGCTTGATAGAAACTTGGTGTATTGCTCTTATAAGGAGTGTTTTTCATTGACTTGGCGCTGTTAGAAACTTAAAGCGCACCCTGTAGGAAATGCAGCTCTTGCGAGTATTTTGCGCATGGCGATTATCGGCGCGTCTGACCTGCTGTTGCGCTGGGGGAATGCAATCTGATGTCTTTTTTAGACGGAATTGATGATTACTACGACATTCATGGTGATTGGCACCCGATTGATGGGTCAAACTCTCGTATTATCTGTGGCCGAGCAGAAGCGACTTCACCAAATGCACATGGATCATCCGCGCCGACCATCCTTTGCCTGGCATACGAACACACCAGTGTAGCGGCATAGGATCAAACACCATGCTGATGAGTGTCATAGGCGTTCCCTTCGGCGCGTTGCTCGGGACGGCGGGAGGCTTTCTGGGAACCGGAGGCGGGACATTTGCAATTCCGCTTCTGGTTTTGTTTGCGGCCTATGACCAGAAGCTGGCCCAAGGGACAGCTTTGGTCATGGTGGTCACCAATGTTCTCTATGCCCTGGTGAAATACCGCAATAAGGGCAGCTTCGATCTCAAGACGGCCCTTGTGCTGGCCGTCAGTGGCAGCGTCACCTCGGCGATCAGCTCTCTATGGGCCTTGTCGCTGTCGAGCGAGACATTAAAGCTTTGGTACGGCGTGTTTTTGATGTTGCTTGCGGCCTTCGTCGCCGTCACGCGAAACATAAAATTCGTCTCGCATGGCCTTGATTATCGCTGGGCCTTTCTGCCAGGCGCGATTGGTGGCATTTCGCTCGGCCTGTTTGGAGTGGGCGGCGCCATGCTGGGTGTTCCCTTGCTTGTGATGTTCTACGGGCATTCACAGGTCCGGGCGCAAGGCTTGGGACTGGCGCTGGCACTGCCCGGATGCAGCATCAGCCTGATGCAATATGGCTATTACGGCCATGTCGACTGGGTGCTTGGCTCCATGCTGGCCATCGGAGGACTTCTGGGCGTGCCAGCGGGCGTTCATTTGGCCCATAAGGTCGATGAGCGTACCCTGGTCCTGTCATTTTGCACATTGCTGATTATTGCGGGCCTGCTTGTCATCGTCAAATAGCAGCAGCACCTCGCGCCCCGGACAAGGGGGCGAGGTGCTGACATCTCTTTGGCGGTTACGATTTACGCGGCTGAAATGTATGCTCTGGTCCGGGAAATTGCCGCGCCTTGACCTCTGTCGCATAGTCTTCCACAGCCTTTGAAATTACCCCGGCCAGTTCAGCATAATGCTTGACAAAGCGCGGCTTGAAATCGTTGAACAGGCCCAGCATGTCGTCTGAGACCAGGATCTGGCCATCACAGGCAGGTGAGGCGCCGATGCCGATGGTGGGGACGGCGAGGGTCTTGGTTATGTCTCGCGCCAAAGGCTCCACCGTGCCTTCAATGACCAGCGCAAAAGCGCCTGCCTTGGCAATGGCGGTGGCGTCGGCCCGGATCTTGTCTGCTTCCGCTTCATCATGGCCTTTGGAACGGTAGCCGCCTGATGTGTTGACCTGCTGCGGCATCAGCCCGACATGGCCCAGCACCGGAATGCCGCGCTCCACCAGAAAAGCCACGGTCTCGGCCATTTCCGTGCCACCTTCCAGCTTGACGCCGTCACAGCCGGTTTCCTTCATGATCCGTGCCGCATTGCGGAAGGCCTGTTCCCTGGATTCCTGATAGGAGCCGAAGGGCATATCGACGATGACGCAGGCGTGACTGACTCCGCGTAACACCGCTTGCCCATGGGCAATCATCATTTCCAGGGTGACGCTAACAGTGGTGTCCAGCCCATACAGCACCATGCCAAGGCTGTCGCCAACCAGCAGCAGATCGCAATGGGCATCCATCAGCCGCGCCATCGGCGTGGTATAGGCGGTGAGGGACACAATAGGGCGCTGATGCTTCAGCGCGACAATGTTGGTGGGCGTCAGGCGTTTCTGGCGGGGCGGGGCGCTCACTCGGCGGCTTCCTTGTTGCTTTTGATGGTGATGACCCGGTTATCCAGCAGTTTGGTCGTGCCGATTTGTACGTAAAGCAGCACCAGAAACGGCTGGTCCAGATGGGGCAGGGTGGCGAGCGTATCGGGGTGACGCACGGCGACCACGTCGGACTTTGCCAACGGCTCCCGGGCAATGAAGGCGGCAAGGGCTGCTTCCATCTCCGCTGTATCGCGCATACCGGTGTGGTAGAGCCGTTCCGCTTCCTCCAGCGCTTTTGGCACGATGACGGCGGCAGCGCGCTGCTCGTCGGTCAGATAGACATTGCGTGACGAGCAGGCGAGGCCATCGATTTCGCGCACGGTTGCCACCGGCACGACGCGCACCGGCATGGCGAGATCCTCGACCATGCGGCGGATGATCGCCACTTGCTGATAATCCTTCTCGCCAAAATAGGCGGCATCCGGCTGGACGATGTTGAACAGCTTGGTAACGACGGTTGCTACGCCCGCGAAATGGCCGGGCCGGGCCTTGCCCTCCAGCTCGCCGCCCAGCTCCGGCAAATCGACCACCGTTTGCATCGGGTGCGGATACATGTCGGCCACGCCAGGCGCGAACAGAAAATCGACGCCCGCCGCCTCCAGCATTTCACTGTCGCGAGCGAGATCGCGGGGGTATTTTTCCAGATCTTCGCCCTTGCCGAATTGCAGCGGGTTGACGAAGATCGACACAACAGTCACAGCATTTTCAGCCTTGGCCTGTTCGACCAGCGTCAGGTGACCCTTATGCAGATAGCCCATGGTCGGCACGAAGCCGATGGATTTTCCAGCCCTGCGGCATGCGTCGAGCCTTTGGCGCAGGGCTGCAATCGTATTGATGGTCTCCATGGCGGCCCTCCCGAACCCATTCTTTTTGCAGGTGCAGATGTTTCTTAGGCGAGGACATCCGCGCTGGTGATAAGCCTTGCGCCGTGAGCCTGCATGTCGGCAATCGCCGCCTCCACCGTTTGCGGATCGATGCCTCGGCTGCCGTCGAGAATCAAGCGCACGGTTACGCCCGGTAGCATGTCCAGCGCATCCAGCACGGAAAACTTGACGCAGTAATCGGTGGCAAGGCCCATGACATCCAGTTCGGTGACGCCCTTATCGATCAGCCAGGCGCCAAGGCCGGTCAGTGCAGACTGATCGTTGTCGCGGAACGCCGAATAGCTATCCACCAGCGGATTCAGCCCCTTTTTCTGCACATGATTGATCCGGGAGAGGTCGAGGCCGGGGTGAAACTCGGCATCATCTGTGCCCTGTACGCAATGGTCCGGCCACATCATCTGCGGTTTGCCGGAAAGCGTCCCCAGTTCGAAAACCTTGGCGCCGGGGTGTTGGGAGGCGAAGCTGCCGTGATTGGCTGGATGCCAATCCTGCGAAGCGACGATCAGGTCATAGGCCCCGCTGGTCATCAGGGCATTGGCGATGGGGACGATCTGATCGCCCTCTGCCACCGGCAGATTGCCGCCTGGGCAAAAGCCATTCTGGATATCGATGAGAAGCAGCGCCTTGGTCATGATCCCTCCTGCTGGTTTTGCGCCAGACCATGGCAAGGTGGATCAATGCGCGCAAGGGTATGCGCAACAGTATTGGCCCCAAAATTTAAATTGGCAGCCAGATCGGGAGGAACCTAACGGTCGCTCATGCGTTGGCAATTCACCTATGCGTAAATTTTTGACGCACCCAGCTAATTTTCAACATGCATCGGATTTGTCCCATGATCCTTATCATTACAGCGGTCGTCTTCGCCGTCATCGGGCTCGCGCTCGGCGGCGGGGGCGGCTATCTCCTGTCGCTCGGCGGTAGCCCGTTTTACCTTATTGCCGGTCTTGCATTCGTTCTCGTGGCGCTGTTGCTGGCGATGCGCAAGGCAGGGGCGCTGTGGATCTACGGACTGTTCATTCTCCTCTGCCTGGGCTGGGCGGTCTGGGAGGTCGGCTTTGACTGGTGGCAGCTCGGCACCCGCGGTGGTCTGGTGATCGTGCTCGGCTTTGTGCTGTTGTTGCCAGCTGTCCGCCGCAGATTGGGGCCGCTACATCGTCGCGAAGGCGGCATTGCCGCCAGCGCTTGGCCAGTGGCGCTGCCGGTGCTGGTCGCGCTCGTTGTCGCCGGTTATTCGATGACCCAGGACCCTTATGACAAGCCCGGCACACTGCCAATGGATGTGGCCAGCGCAACGCCCTCCTATGGCGGCGACATGGCCGACGGCGAATGGCATCAATATGGCCGCACGCCCTACGGCCAGCGCTATTCGCCGCTGACCCAGATCACGACCGACAATGTCAAGACGCTGAAGACCGCCTGGACCTACCAGACCGGCGATGTGAAACTGCCCGGCGATGTCGGCGAGACCACCTATCAGGTAACGCCGCTGAAAGTGGGCGACACACTCTATCTCTGCACCCCGCACAATTGGGCCATCGCCATTGATGCAGCAACCGGCAAGCAGAAATGGAAATTTGACCCCAATGTCGGCCTGAACCCGGATCGCCAGCACCAGACCTGCCGTGGCGTCACCTATTATGCCGATCCTGCCGCTACAGCTGGTGCGCCCTGCGCCACCCGCGTCTATCTTCCGACTTCGGATGCGCGGCTGATCGCGCTCGATGCCGCCAATGGCAAGATCTGCGAGAGCTTTGCCGACAAGGGCGTTCTGCATCTGGAACAGGGCATGCCCTATAATCCGGCTGGCTATTACTACTCGACCTCGCCGCCGGTGATTGCCGCCGGCAAGATCATCATTGGTGGGGCGGTCAACGACAACTATTCCACCAAGGAACAATCCGGCGTGATCCGCGCCTTCGACGTCCAGACCGGCGCGCTGGTGTGGAACTGGGACAGTGGCAATCCGGGCCAGACCCAGCCGCTGCCCGAAGGGCAGACTTACACCGCCAACTCGCCGAATAGCTGGTCGGTATTCTCGGTCGATGAACAGTTGGGCCTCGTTTATATCCCGCTCGGCAATCAGGTGCCGGACCAGTTGGGCATGAACCGCAGCGCCAATGTGGAGAAATATTCTTCCTCGGTCGTGGCGCTTGACCTCAATACCGGTGCCGACCGCTGGGTACAGCAATTCGTCCATCACGATCTCTGGGACATGGATGTTCCCGCCCAGCCCGTGCTGCTCGACATTACCCGCGAAGGCACCACTGTCCCGGCGCTCGTTGCCTCCACCAAGCAGGGCGATCTCTATGTGCTGGACCGGCGCACTGGCCAGCCGATCATTCCGATCAAGGAGCTTCCGGCGCCCGGCGGCACTATTCCAGAAGATCATGCGTCGCCAACCCAGCCGATTTCGGGCCTGAGCTTCCGCCCACCAAAGCTCGAAGAGCGAAATATGTGGGGCGTGACGCTGCTCGATCAGCTGGCCTGCCGCATCAAGTTCCATCAGTTGCGCTATGAGGGGCAATATACCCCGCCATCGTTGCAGGGCTCGATTATTTATCCCGGCAATTTCGGCACGTTCAACTGGGGTTCGGTTGCTGTCGATCCGGAACGCCAAGTGATGTTTGGCATGCCAACCTATCTGGCCTTCACCTCGCAGCTTGTGCCGCGTGATCAGGTTCCGGCCAAGGGCCAGGACGAAAAAGGCTCGGAACAGGGGCTGAACCGCAATGACGGCGCGCCTTATGCCGTCAAGATGGGTCCGTTCCTGTCGCCCATCGGCGTTCCCTGTCAGGCGCCGCCATGGGGAACGGTTGCCGCTGTGGATCTGAAGACCGGCAAGATCGCCTATCAGCACCGCAATGGCACCGTGCATGACATGACACCGCTGCCGCTGCCCTTCAAGGTCGGCGTACCCGGCATTGGCGGGCCGATGATTACCAAGGGCGGCGTGGCTTTCCTCGGTGCGGCCGTCGATAATTACCTGCGCGCCTATGACCTCGCCACCGGCAAGGTTCTCTGGGAAGGCCGGCTTCCGGCGGGCGGCCAGGCGACGCCGATGAGCTACGAGCTGAACGGCAAGCAATATGTTGTCATGGTTGCTGGCGGCCACGGTTCAATCGGCACCAAGCCGGGGGATTATGTGATCGCCTATACGCTGCCGTAAATCATGGAAGGTACGACATAATCTCTTGAGTTCAAATGAGTTCAGGGGGGGCTTATACGAAGAGTCAGTGCAAGTGCATCTTCGAGCCTTGGTACTATTGAGTGCCAGGTTTGGCTTCGCCCCCCTCATCCGCCTGCCGGCACCTTCTCCCCGCTGGGGATAAGAGGGCAGGAGCCGCAAAAGGCCTATTGTCTCCTCTCCCCAGCGGGGGTCCGAAGGACGGGCAGAGACCCGTGGCTCTGCCCCGGTCAGTCCGCTGAGCGAAGCGGAAGCGGGGTGAGGGGGCGGTACGCACTGACCTTAACCGCTTTCCAAACATCCAGCCCCTTCCGGTTTTCACCGGGAGGGGTCTTCTTTTGAAACAATTGATTCAAATGTCCTTCCGCTACGGCAACCAAACCTTAACCATGAAGCCGTAAAACGAATCATCAGTATAAAGGATGGTTCGTATGCCCAACACTGCCGCCAAGCTTGAACCCGTCGTCTCGACGCTGGCTTTCTTCCCGCTGGCCAGCCGCCGTGATATGGTGCGTGGCGCCGCTGTGACGCTGGACCGCCTGCAAGGCAACGATGCCACCATCTACTGGCGCGCCACCTGCCGTCAGCTTGGCGCCGAACTCCTCGACCTCGGCTGCCCCGAAGACGTGATGCGCGGCGAGATCATGAATTTCCAGGACGCCGTGCAGATGGAACTGATGTGGCTGCATCGGAATGAAGAAGCGCTGGGGTAATGTGAAGGGTCATCAAGGATGACTGATCACGTCACGCAGCCCAAGGGTTGATCAGCACGACGCCGGTTCCTTCAAAATCCTGAATATTGCGTGTCACAACTGCTAGCCCATGCACCAGGGCCGTCGCCGCGATAAGCGCATCACTCTCATTACGGCGATCCGGGATATGCAGATGGGCGCAGCGCGTCGCCACCGCATCGTCGATAACCAGAATGCGCTCGGCAAATTCCGGACGAACGCGACCATCCATCCATGTCCGCAAACGAGAACCCTGCGCCGCATCGCGCCGCTGAAGGCTCAATATGCCGCGCTCCAGTTCAAGGATGGTGATCGCGGAAATGAAAAGGGTGCGAGAATCCTGCGCACCAATCCATTCCGTCACATTCCGGTCTGCCTTGCCATCTCCCACTTTGCGCAGTTCCGAGACGACATTTGTGTCCAGCAGATAGTTCAAGACAAATCGACCTCGCGGCCCGAAACCATGACGCGCGGCGGATCGAAATCGATGGACGACAAGCCGGGCATGGACAGCGCCTCAACAAGGTTACGGCGTTTGCCGGTCAACCGCTCAAAATCCTCATAGGTCATCAGCACATGCGAAGGTCTGCCACGATCCGTAATGACAACAGGCCCCGTCTCAGCAGCGCGCTTTGCCCTGCTGACGTCTTGATTGAGTTCTCGGCTCGTTAGGCTGGATGTTCCCATCGCCCATACTCCATGTAGTGATGTACCTACATATAGCGCATTGCCTTTCGTGGTACAAGATCGAAGGCGCGTTGCTTAGCTGAGGCGTTTTACGGCGTAGCAAGGGCGCCTGAAACAATTTTCGCGGGTGGCGTTGAACTTCTCGACCGTGGTGGCCGGTAAGATGTATTGTGCGGTGAGATGCCTCATTTCCAGGAGGTGCAGCAGCTATAATCGATTTTTTTGCAATAGAATGAAGAGTGTCTAATTTTATATGCTTTATTGTATTTAATATTTATTTTAATTTTCTATTTATAATTAATTTTATATTAAAATTAATTATTTTTATTTAAATGCAGCTGATTGTTTATTGATGTGTATTTTGGTTGTAAATTCATCTTGTGCTGGTGTATTATTTTGATTTATGGGAGCGCGACCCATTTAAATATCAAAATAGAATTAAATATAAATATTTAAGATGGGATGGGTGTTCGACATATAATAAAATTTAACATGAAATAGATGGGAATGTTATCCGATTGCCGGTTCAATATCTTGTCGGTAGCGCAATAACGTATTGGGGTATATTCGAATGAAAACAGCTTTCATCGCTTTTGCTGCCACCTTTGTGGCTAGCTCTGCCATGGCGGATGATCAGAGCGTAAATAGTGCTTATGCCATGTGCCGTGCTATGGATAATACAGGTCTTATGTCATCCCCTTGCCAAGTCAGCGGTTACGGGCAAACTGTAACAATTACCGTTGATATGAACGCAAGCGAAGCCCGCAATTTCTGTGCCGGGGCTGGTTCTCAAATGAGGAGCGTCGGGGCGCGTTTTGAAAATGGGTGGACGCTTCATATTAAGTCACCTTATAGTGGGGACAATACTATTGCTTATTGTGGGCTTTGAACAATGAAGATCACGATATTTCTATTTGCCCTGCTATGGGCTGGTAATGCAATGGCTGGAAGTTGGTATTCAAATGAACGAACAGTTGATCATGGCATCCGTACTGGAAAAACTCCGAGCGGCGCGGAATATCGTATTTTGCCGGACCATAGTGCCTCAATTGCCAAGAATGGCGAGATATGGCTGGTTAAATGCAAAATAGACATTATGAATGACGCAAAAAACTGCGCGATCTATGATGGGTTGGAACACATTGTCATTGATTTCAAGGCAATGAACAGGCCAGTCAGCATATGTGTTATAGGCCACAACTTTCCAGGCAGACACGCCTCAATCAGGGTCGATAAAAACAAGGCTGTTCAAACTGACGAAGATGGCTGCATCGGCGGCAGATACATCGTCCAGATGCTCAAAGGGCAGCAGTTTATTACGAGAAAAGTTGTATGGCCCTACGACAATTATGATGATGATTTTGTCTCATCTGAGTTAACGTTGTTGCCTGAGTCAATAGAACTGATGAAATACATTAAAAACCTCTGATAAATTTACAAAAAATTATACCGTGTCTTCCGTTTTCTTTGCAATATGGAGAATTACTTTCCTCTTTCATCGTTAAGCCCGCTCCACAAACCCGTCCAGCACCCGCTTTTGCCCCGCCCGGTCAAAATCGATCGTCAGCTTATTCCCCTCAACGACAGACACATTTCCATTGCCGAATTTGATGTGGAACACCCGGTCGCCAACTGTGAACTTTGACGGTTCATTGCTGGTGGATTTGGCGACCAACTGGCCGTCGATGGTTTGGCCGCGGGGGCCGCTTTCGCCGTAGCCGATGCGTTCGACGGCGTGGCCGGAGCGGCTGCCCCAGTTTTCGCGGGTGGCGTCGGTTTTGTTGGCCTGGGCGCGTTTCCAGCCGGGGGTGGAGTAGGAATTGGTGAAAGGTTCTTGCTTGTCGAAGCGGGACTGGCCGTAGCCGCCGCGTCCATAGCCGCCATAGCTGGTTTCCACCTCCGCCACTTCCACATGGGCGGGCGGCAGTTCATCGAGGAAGCGCGACGGCATGGTTGATTGCCAGAGGCCATGGATGCGCCGGTTGGAAACGAACCACAGGTGACAGCGGCGCTTGGCCCGCGTCAGGCCAACATAGGCCAGCCGCCGTTCTTCCTCCAGCGCGGCACGTCCGCCTTCGTCCAGGGCGCGCTGATGTGGAAACAGGCCTTCTTCCCAACCGGGCAGGAACACCGTTTCGAATTCCAGCCCCTTGGCGGAATGCAGCGTCATGATCGATACGGCGTCGAGATTTTCGTTGGTCTCGGCATCCATCACCAGCGAGACATGCTCCATGAAGCTGCGCATGCTCTCGAAGGCTTCCATCGAGCGGATCAGTTCCTTCAGGTTTTCCAGCCGCCCCGGTGCTTCCGCCGATTTGTCGTTCTGCCACATGGCCGTATAGCCGCTCTCGTCGAGGATCTGTTCGGCAAGCTCGGTATGCGGCGTGTTTTCCAGCAGATCCTGCCAGCGGCGGAAATCCGTCACTACGTCAAACAGCGCCTTGCGCGCCTTCGGCTTCAGCTCATCGGTATCGATAATCTCCGACGCCGCCGCCAGCATCGGAATATCTCGTGTGCGGGCATAGTCATGCAGGGTGCGCACCGTGGTGTCGCCCAACCCACGCTTCGGCGTGTTGACAATCCGCTCGAAGGCAAGGTCGTCGGCGGGCTGGCAGACCATGCGGAAATAGGCCATGGCATCGCGGATTTCCAACCGCTCGTAGAAGCGCGGACCGCCAATCACCCGGTAATTCAGCCCAAGCGTCACGAACCGATCTTCAAACTCGCGCATCTGGAAGGAGGCGCGCACCAGAATGGCCATGTCGTTGAGCTTATGCTGGTTGCGTTGCAGTTGCTCGATTTCCTCGCCAACTGCGCGGGCTTCCTCCTCCGAATCCCAGGCGGCATGCACCACGACTTTTTCATCGTTCGGATCGACCCGGTCGGTAAACAGCGTCTTGCCCAGACGCCCCTCGTTATGGGCAATCAGGAACCCGGCAGCGCCGAGAATATGCTCCGTCGAGCGGTAATTGCGCTCCAGCTTGATGACTTTCGCGCCCGGAAAATCCTTCTCGAAGCGCAGAATGTTGTCCACTTCGGCCCCACGCCAGCCGTAAATCGACTGATCGTCGTCACCAACGCAGCAGATGTTTACTGTGCCGTTTGTGACCTTGCCGTCAGCAGTCCTGCTGCTTGGCCGCTGCGCCAATAGCCGCAGCCACATATATTGCGCGGTGTTGGTGTCCTGATACTCATCGACAAGAATATAGCGAAACCGTTGATGGTAATCCTTCAGCACATCCGGATTGGCGCGGAACATGCGGATCGGGTGCAAAAGCAGATCGCCAAAATCGCAGGCATTCAGGCTTTTCAGCCGGGCCTGGTAGGCGGCGTAAAGCTCGCGGCCCTTACCATTGGCAAAGGCGCGGGCGTCGCCTTCGGGGATTTGTGCCGGGTCGAGGCCCTTGTTTTTCCAGCCGTCGATCATTCCGGCAAACATCTTGGCGGGCCAGCGCTTGTCATCCAGCCCTTCGGCCTGGATGATCTGCTTGATCAGCCGCACCACGTCATCGGTATCGAGAATGGTGAAATCGGAGGTCAGGCCGACCAGTTCGGCATGGCGGCGCAAGAGCTTGACGCCGATGGAGTGGAACGTGCCGAGCCAGGGCATGCCCTCGACAGCGCCGCCGACCAGAACGCCGACGCGCTCCTTCATCTCACGGGCCGCCTTGTTGGTGAAGGTCACCGCAAGGATCTGGCTTGGAAAAGCGCGGCCAGTGGCCAGAATATGGGCGATACGGGTGGTCAAAACCCGCGTCTTGCCGGTGCCGGCACCCGCCAGTACCAGAACGGGACCGTCAAGGGTTTCAACCGCTTCGCGCTGTTCCGGGTTGAGGCCGGAGAGATAATCCGGGTTGCGGTTCTGGTCGCGCGCGGCCATGGCACGCGCCGCTATGCCCAATCCGCCGCCAGCTTTGGCGCTCGCTATAGGGCTGCCTTCCTGCTGCTGCGCAGGCGCATCCGTGGCTTTCGCTCCCTTTGCGGAGGTCCGGGGTGCAGGCTCTTCGTCGAAGAAGGGAATATCGTCAAAACCGTTGCTCATGCCCTTCAATGTAGTGATTCTACCTCGAAAGGCCAGTGAAAACGTTCTTGTTTCATTCCAATCCCGGCAAAGCGCAATCCAAATTCTGGAAAATCAGACAGAAAAGCCTGGCGAAGATCGCTCCCTCAAAAGCTGGGGGTGGAGGTCGAGGCAACGCGTGGACGCCTGAGGTCAATCTCTTTCAATCACAGGCGCGTGAGAAGACTTGCTGCGCGGATTCCTGTCACGAAAGCTTCATGGAAGCGACTTAGGCCAATTCCAGTGTCGCTCGAAAAGCCGCTGGGGCTTTAAGAGATTGCTCGACGAACACGGGGATTATTCCGATGACTTTCATGAAAAAGATCGCCACGGGTGCGGCGCTTGCCGCCTTTTCGGTCGCCTTTACCGGTGCGGCTTTTGCCGCCGATATTTCCGGTGCCGGTTCCAGCTTCATCTACCCTGTGTTTTCCAAATGGGGTGAGGCTTACAAGGCCAAGACTGGCATCAGCCTGAACTATCAGTCCATCGGTTCCGGCGGCGGCATCAAGCAGGTCGAAGCCAAGACCGTGACCTTTGGCGCCACCGACAAGCCGTTGAGTGACGAGGAACTCACCAAGAACGGTCTGACCCAGTTTCCGATGGTGATGGGCGGCATCGTGCCGATGTACAATATCGAAGGCGTCAAGCCGGGCGAATTGGTGCTGGACGGCAAGGCGCTCGAAGCCATCTACATGGGCACGATCACCAAGTGGAACGACCCGGCGATTGTAGCCCTCAACAAGGGCGTCAAGCTGCCCGACCAGGCCATCGTTGTCGTGCATCGCGCCGACGGTTCCGGCACCACCTTCAACTTCACCGATTACCTCAGCAAGGTTTCCGCCGAGTGGAAGAGCAAGATCGGCTCCGACACCGCTGTCGAATGGCCGGTTGGTATCGGTGCCAAGGGGTCTGAAGGCGTTGCCAACACGGTCAAGCAGACGGCTGGCGCCATCGGCTATAACGAATATGCCTATGTGATCCAGAACAAGCTTGGCTATGCCAAGATGAAGAACGACGCCGGCAAGGTGGTCGAGCCTTCGCTGGACAGCTTTGCTGCTGCGGCTGCCAATGCCGATTGGGCCGGCGCCAAGAATTTCAACGTCGTCATCACCAATCAGCCCGGCGAAAAGAGCTGGCCGATTGCCGCTTCCACCTGGGTGCTGATCCATAAGGACCCTGTCGACAAGGACGCCACCGAAGCCGCGCTGAAGTTCTTCGCCTGGGCCTATAAGGATGGCACCGGTGAAGCCAAGGCGCTGGAATATGTCGCTATTCCGAAGCCGGTGGTGAAGCTGATCGAAAATTCCTGGGACAGCATCCAGAAGGACGGCAAGCCGGTCTTCAAGGCGATGTAATTGCCACTCGTCTTTCTTCTACAACAACAGCGGACGGTCATCGCCCGCTGTTTGCATATCTAAAACACTGCGCTGCCTTGTCCCTTCGGAAAGCCCTGCATGACCGCCATCCACCCACCGACCATCAGCGAGGACGAAGCCAGGTCCACTGCCGCCAGGCGGGTGCGCTTTGCCGATGCAGTGTTCATCCGCGCCACCTGGCTTTGCGCCATGCTGGTTATGGTCGCATTGCTCGGGGTATTCCTGTCGCTGCTGATCGAATCTCTGCCCACCTGGCGGGAATTCGGCCTATCCTTCCTGTGGAACGAACGCTGGAGCCCGGCCAAGGACATTTACGGGGCCGCCGCACCGATTTACGGCACGTTGATTACCTCGGTTATCGGCCTGGTGATTGGCGTTCCCGTCAGCTTCGGCATCGCTATTTTTCTGACTGAAATGTGTCCGCCGCTGCTGCAACGGCCCATCGGCACGGCCATCGAGCTTCTGGCGGGCATTCCCAGCATCATTTACGGGCTCTGGGGCTTCTTCGTACTGGCGCCGATCATGCAATCCGTGGTGCAGCCAGCGCTGATCGCCACCTTCGGCCATGTGCCTGTTATCGGCCTGCTGTTCAGCGGCGCACCTTATGGCATCGGCCTTTTGACGGCGGGGATCGTGCTGGCAATTATGGTTATTCCGTTCATCACCTCCGTCACCCGCGACGTGTTCGGCACCGTGCCGGTGCTACTCAGGGAATCGGCCTATGGCATGGGCATGACCACCTGGGAAGTCGTCTTCCACATCATCATTCCCTATACGCGGCGCGGCTTGATTGGCGGCGTCATGCTGGGTCTTGGCCGGGCCCTGGGCGAAACCATGGCTGTGACCTTTGTGATCGGCAATTCACATCGGATCGCCACCTCGCTGCTGTCGCCCGCCACGACGATTTCCGCTTCGATTGCCAATGAGTTTTCCGAGGCGACGTCGGATCTCTATACCTCCAGTCTGGTGGCGCTCGGTCTCATCCTGTTCTTCATTACCTTTGCAGTGCTGGCGCTTGCCAAGTGGCTGATCGGGCGCAGCGAAAGTTTTTGAGGCCAGCCGATGTCGATTGTTTCCCGCCGCTATCTCGTCAACCGCATCGCCCTTGGCCTGTCGCTGGCCTCGGCCATTCTTGGTCTCGCCGTTCTGGCGGCAATCCTCTGGACGCTGTTCAGCAATGGTCTGCAAGCGATCACGCTCGACCTCTTCACCAAGATGACACCGCCGCCGGGTTCCGATGGCGGTCTTGCCAATGCCATCTACGGCTCTTTCATGATGACGCTGCTGGCAACCGTGGTGGCAACGCCTGTTGGTATCCTGGCCGGCACCTATCTTGCAGAATACGGGCGCGGCACGAAGCTTGGCATGGTGGCGATCTTCGTCAACGATATCCTGCTGGCGGCTCCGTCCATCGTCATCGGCCTGTTTGTTTATACGCTGCTGGTCGTGCCGTTCCGGCATTTCTCCGGCTATGCCGGAGCCGCCTCGCTGGCGTTGATTGCTATTCCGGTCATCAACCGCACCACGCAGGATATGCTGGCACTGGTGCCGGATGCGATGCGTGAGGCGGCGGCGGCGCTTGGCGCGCCGCGCTGGAAAATCATGACCTCGGTGATCTGGCGCAGCGCCCGCTCCGGCATGTTGACCGGCGTGCTGCTGGCTGTCGCCCGGATCAGCGGCGAGACGGCGCCTTTGCTGTTTACCGCCCTCAACAATCAATACTGGACCGCCGATCTCAGCCAGCCGATTGCCAATCTGCCTGTGGTGATCTTCCAGTTCGCCATGAGCCCCTATGAGGATTGGCAGCGGCTGGCCTGGGGCGGGGCGTTGCTGATCACGGTGACGATCCTGGTTTTGAATATCGTCGCACGAAGCCTGTCGGCGGGGTTATTGTTCGGAAAGAAGGAAAGATAGATGCAAATGTCTGACACGGGTACCAGGAAGCCCCTGATGCGCGCACCTCTGCAAGCCTTCAATCCATCCGATATTGGTCGCCCCATCAAGGTCGAGGCCAAGCAGCTGTCGTTTTATTACCAGAATGGCTACCAGGCGATCAAAAATGTCGATCTTGGCCTGCGTGACCGTACGGTCACCGCCTTTATCGGCCCGTCCGGCTGTGGGAAATCGACCCTGCTGCGGATTTTCAACCGGATGTACGATCTCTATCCGGGGCAGAAGGTGACGGGCGAGGTTTTGCTCGACGGACGCGATATTCTCAACCCATCAGAAGACCTGAACCGGCTGCGGGCCAAGATCGGCATGGTCTTTCAAAAGCCGACGCCGTTTCCGATGTCGATCTACGAGAATATCGCTTTCGGCATCCGCCTGTATGAAAAGCTTTCCAAGCCGGATATGGATAATCGCGTTGAAGCAGCGCTTCAGGAAGCCGCTCTCTGGGGTGAGGTGAAGGACAAGCTGCACCAGAGCGGGCTTGGTCTTTCCGGGGGCCAGCAGCAGCGCCTGTGCATTGCCCGCGCCATTGCCGTCAAACCGTCCGTGCTGCTGCTGGATGAGCCTGCCTCGGCGCTCGATCCAATTTCGACCAGCAAGCTGGAAGAATTGATCGAAACCCTGCGGTCCACCTATTGCATCGCCATCGTCACCCATAATCTGCATCAGGCGGCGCGCATCTCGCAATATACCGCCTTCATGTATCTGGGCGAACTGGTGGAATTTGACCGCACCGAAGTGATTTTCAGCGCCCCTGGCGACCAGCGTACCAGCGATTATGTGACTGGTCGGTTCGGCTGATCGTTTGGGGATGACACTCACAGGATATTGGCAATTCCTGCCGCAATGACTGGACAAGCCTGTCTGGTCTGGCCATACCTGCAACCAATTGAAAAAATGGTTAGAGTTTGTCAGGGAAAAGTGGAATCCGGTTTTCCCGAAAAAACAAACGAAACGAGAGAATCGAGAGTCTGTTTGGTTCAATCTGAACCTGACAGATTCTCGTGATGCAGGGAGACGGGCATGAGCAGGAAGGATGTCGTGGCGGGAATGCGCAACGAGGATGGGATCGCAACCGTTCTAGGCCTGCTCAAGCAGTCCTTCGGCGAGCGGTTCCAGACCGGGCAATCCTTCCGGGAGCAACATGCCCACACCACCACCTATCTGCCGGCGCAATTGCCCGATGGGGTGGTTTTCGTCGAAAGCGCCGAGGATGTGAAGACCGTTGTGCGGACCTGCGCCCAGCATAAGGTGCCGATGGTGCCGTTCGGCGTGGGCTCTTCGCTGGAGGGGCAGGTCAATGCGGCGCATGGCGGTATTTCCATCGACTTCACCCGGATGGACAAGGTTCTTGAGGTCAATGCCGAGGATCTCGACTGCACCGTCCAGCCCGGCGTAACGCGCGAGGCGCTGAACACCTATCTGCGCGATACCGGCCTGTTCTTCCCCATCGATCCCGGCGCCAATGCCTCCATCGGCGGCATGGCCTCGACAAGGGCTTCCGGCACCAATGCGGTGCGCTATGGCACGATGAAGGACAATGTCATGGCATTGACGGTGGTGACCGCCAATGGCGAAGAGATTCGCACCGCGCACCGCGCCCGAAAATCTTCGGCGGGCTATGACCTGACACGGCTGTTCGTCGGTGCCGAAGGCACGCTCGGCGTGATCACCTCGATCACCCTCAAACTCCAGGGCATCCCGGAAAAGATCGGCGGCGGGGTCTGCGCCTTTGCTGACGTCAAATCGGCCTGCGACGCCGTGATCATGACCATTCAGATGGGCATTCCAGTGGCGCGGATCGAGTTGCTCGACGCTATGCAGGTCCGGGCCTGCAATGCCTATTCCAACCTCAGCCTGCCGGAAAGGCCGACGCTGTTTCTCGAGTTTCATGGCACGGAGCAGACGGTGGCCTTGCAGGCGGAGCAATTTGCCGCCATCGCCGAGGAGTATGGCGCCGAAGATCTGCGTTTCACCTCCGATCCGCAGGAGCGCGCCCAACTGTGGAAAGCACGTCATAACGCCTATTGGGCTGGCCGGGCGCTGGCCCCGGAACTGGCGGGCTTGTCCACCGATGTCTGCGTGCCGATCTCCAAACTGGCGGAATGCGTGGCGGAAACCCAGGCCGATATTGCTGAGACCGGACTTTTAGCGCCCATCGTCGGCCATGTCGGCGATGGTAATTTCCATCTGCTGATCCTGTTCGACGACAAGGATGTTGAGAATGTCGATAAGGTAGAGGCGTTCATGGCGCGGCTGAACGAGCGGGCACTGGCCATGGATGGCACCTGCACCGGCGAACATGGGGTTGGCCAGGGCAAGATGTCCTATCTGGAAGCAGAGCTTGGCGGAGCGCTCGACGTGATGCGGCAGGTAAAGCGTGGACTGGACCCCGACAATCTGTTTAATCCGGGCAAGATCTTCCGGCTTTGATCCGCAGGCTTAAAGCCGTTACGATAATGAGTAAGCCGTTATGATAACGGGCATGAAACAACAATATGAAACAACATAGGGAGTCGCAGTGCTAGGCAGACTGTTCATCGCGTTTGGCGGATTGGTCGTGGTGGCGCTGTTTGCCGCGCTTCTGGCGCCGCTTTTCGTCAACTGGACGGATTTCCGCAAGGATTTCGAGGATCAGGCCAGCCGTCTTCTCGGTAAAAAGGTGGTGGTCCACGGCGCTGTCGAGGCGCGTATCCTGCCGTTTCCGTCGATCACGATGAATGACGTCACGGTCGGGCCGGGCACCGATGGCAAGACGCTGGCGCATGTGGCGCGGTTTTCCATGGATGCCGAGCTTGCGCCGTTTCTGTCAGGCGAGGCGCGGATTTTCGCCATGCGGATCGAGCAGCCGAATGTGCGGCTGAGATTGTTGCCGGACGGTTCGCTGGACTGGTTGCAGGGCAGCCAGCCAAGTCTGCCGGGTCGCAATGTCGTGCTGGAAAAAGTGACGGTCGTTGATGGTGCTCTGACCCTGGTCGATCAGCAGACAGGTCGCACCCGCCAGGTCAGCGGGCTCAATGCCGATATGACGGCCCGCTCGCTGGCTGGTCCCTGGACGGTGTTGGGGCAGGGGGTGCTGGATGGCCAGTCCGGCAATTTCTCGCTGTCCAGCCTGCAACCGGACCCGGCCAAGGGGGCGGTGCCGGTGAAAATCCATATCGCGCCTGATGCAACGCCCGTCGATATCGACCTGTCCGGCGATCTCGCGCTTGTTGACAAGCGCCCGACATTGCAGGGAAGTTTCCTGGCGGCCTTGCGCGCCAATGCCGAGGACGGTCAGGTCAGCGCACCGATGGGCAATCCGGTGCTGCCGCCGCGCATCAAGGGCAAGTTCGAACTGGCCAATGATCGGGTGCGGATTCCGGAATACCGGATGGAAATCGGCGCCAGCGACCAGCCCTACATCATCACCGGCGAGGCGACGCTGGATAGCGGCAAGGCGCCGGAATTTCTGCTGACAGCCGAGGGCCAGCAGATCGACGTCGATAAGCTGACGCCCACCTTGCCCAAGGGCAAGACCGGCCGGCAGATGCAGAATTCCGCCCGCCAGCGTATCCAGTCGCTGATAGCGCTGGCAGACCGCATACCCATTCCTGCCATGCCGGGCCGCGCCAGCCTGAAACTGCCGGCGATTGTCGCAGGCGATACCGTTATCCGGGATATTACCCTGGATCTGCGGCCTGCCGGAACCGGTTGGCAGGTGGACAAGGCGGTTGCCACCCTGCCGGGCCGCACCCAGGCGGAAGCCGCGGGACGGCTGCAACTGAAAGGTCAGGCCTCCTTCAACGGTTCGCTGCTGGTGGCCTCCAGCCAGCCTTCCGGGCTGGCTTCCTGGCTGTCGGGCGATGTCGATCCGGCCATCCGGCAATTGCGCACGGCGGGCTTTTCCGCCAACGTCAACCTGACCTCCGACCTGCAACGGTTCGAAAAGCTGGAACTGGCGATCGGGCCAGCCAGCCTGCATGGCCGTCTTGAGCGGCAATCGGCTGATGGCGTTATGCCCAGCCTGTCCTTTGATCTCTCGGGCAATGCCTTCGACTTCGATGCAACGAAGGCGCTGGCCTCGCTGGTGTCTGGTGATGCCAGCGACGATGCGCTGCTGAGCCACCAGATCGCAGGGAACATCAAGGTCGATGCCTTTTCGGCATTCGGCATCACGGCTCGCGATGTGGACGGGCTGTTTACCTACAAGGATGGCGGGTTTTCGGTGCGCAAGCTGGATATCGGCAATCTTGCCGGCGCCAGTATCAAGGCCACGGGCGAAGCCACCGGCTCGCTTGCGGATTATAGCGGCAAGGCGCAGGTCATGCTGCATGCCAGCGACATCAGCGGATTTCTGGCGATGTTGCATCAGCAATTGCCGCAGCACCCGCTGCTGGCCCGGCTGGCTCCCAGCGGGCAATGGTATTCCGATGCCGACATCGTGGTAAATACCCGTTTCGGGGATGCTCAGTATGGCGGCTTGCAGGTCGATCTACAGGGCAAGGCCAATGGCACGGCGGTCGATGCCACCTATCGGCAGGACAGCCTGTTTGATGTGTTCGACGACTCTGAAAAGAGCTTTTCGCTGACCGCTGCCAATGGAGAGCCTTCGGCGCTGCTGGGTCAGCTTGGTCTTGATCCGCTGCCGGTGCCGATGGATGGCGGTGCGAAACTGACCCTGCAGTTGAAACAGCAGGGCACCGCGCCAGCACAAGGCCAGATGTCGCTGACATCTGGGGCGACCCGGCTTGGGGTGAGCGGCACCGTCAATCTCGGTGCGGACCTGTTCTTGCAGGGCAAGGGCAAAGTGGAGCTGGCCAGCGACGATATTGCCCCATTGCTGATCATGAATGCAGTCAGTCTTCCTGGTATCGACACCGGTCTGCCGATGTCCCTGACCAGCGAAATCGAGCGGCAGGGCGACAACAAGACGCAATTGCGCGATATCAAAGGCGCGGTTGCGGGCGACGGTTTGTCCGGCACGCTGGTGCTGGAGCCGACCGCTTCCGCAGTTAAAATCGGCGGTGCTGTTGTCCTGGATACGCTTGATCTCGAGTGGTTGGCATCGACCGTGATCGGCCCGGTCAAGGACCCCGCATCCGATACATTGTCGGCGGTAAAGGTGCAGACGCCCGTCTGGGGTGACATGCAGATGGACATCGCCCTCAAGTCTGGCACACTCGATCTTGGCCCGCTGCCCGCTGCCCGTGATGTTGCAGCACGCCTGACGCTGGTGGATGGCGGCATGGCGCTGGAGGATCTGTCCGGCACGCTGTTCGGCGGTGCTCTGTCCGGGCGCATGTCGCTCGCCAATAACCAGGGCACGGCTTTCCTGCGCAGCAGAGTGTCCCTTGCCAATGCCGACCTGGGTAAGATCTGGCCTGACAGCGGCTTGTCCGGTCAAGCCAGGCTGCAAGTGATGGCGGAAGGCAGCGGTAGCAGCGCCCAAGGCCTGCTTGGATCGGTCAACGGTTCCGGCCAGGTCGATCTCTCAGCCTTGACTATCCCGGATCTGGACCTCTCCAGCTTTCCGGCACTCTCGGCGGCTTTTGGGGGGGCGACCAGTGAGGTAACGCCGGAGCAGGTCTCCGCAGCGCTGACACCCCTGCTGGCCCGCGCGCCAGCCCGGCTGGGCGACGTGACCATGCCGTTTACGCTGAGTGACGGTAAAGCCCGGATGCAGGGCGTCAAAGTCCCTGCCAAGGATGCCGCTATCGAGACGCAGGCCGTCGTGACGGTCGCCTCCGGTGACGTCGATGCCAATGTCCAGATCGCCTTCGATCCGGCTACGGCAGTCTCTACGCCCGGGGAGGCTGGTGTAGTGCAGACGGGTGTTGAGCAGGCAACGGCGGGAGATGCCGCGCCGACCGTCCACCTGCTGCTGAATGGTCCGCTTGCTGCGCCCAAGCGGCAGCTGGATGTCCGCGAAATGGCAAGCTACCTGTCGCTCCAGGCATTTGAGCGTGAGCGCCGACGGGTGGAAACATTGCAAGCGGCTGTGCTGGAAAAGCAAAGGCTGCGGCGTGAAGTGGCCTATTATACCGCCCTTGCAGCGGAGCGTGCGGCGGCGCAGGCCAAGGCTGCGGCGGTAGCCGATGCCGCGGCACGGGCTGCGGAGGCGGCGGCGAGAGCGGCGGATCGTGGTGCTGGCAATGCTGCGCCATCAACACCGCGCGATGGGCCGAATAACGGTTTTAAACTGGAGTTGCAGGATTTGCCCGGGGTGCAATAATTTACGTGCAATAACGGGAGTGCATAACGGCAGCTTACCGACTGATGACTTTGCTGCGCGCACCCTTGCGGCCTTATGAACTTGCCACCTGGCGAAAAGACAAAAAAGTACCGCTATGCCATCATGGCAGAGCGGTGCTGCGTCTCGATAGAGATCGATCAGAAAATTTCAGAGGAAGGCTTCGCGCTGGCCAAACGGAGGCATCGCGCCGCCACCCATGTTACCGCCACCGAAATTCGGGAACTTGCCTTCAAAGCCTTCGAAACCTTCAGGTGCGGAACCTTCGGCGGAGGTCGATGTCTCGGAAGAGGTGCTGGTGGATGATGCTGTTGTGCTGGTCGATGCTGTCGCGTCGGTGGTGGTCTGCTCTTCGCTTGGCTTCTGCATGCGGCCCATAGGCGGCATCATCGGCATGGACATCTGGGAAGAAACTGCGCTTGCCATATTTGAAATCCTTTTCAAATGAAATTAGCGCTGTTGGAGGGGGCGTATCGGGTGGAGAAATTCTGCACCATTCCCGGGCGTCCTGCAGCTTTCAGCGCAGCCTGACCATAGTAGTCGTTCCCTAATGAAACGTTATTCAGCATAACCTTTATCCGAGATGTCGGTCGGATTAACATAACTTTACTTCATAGGCCCCTGAAACGGACCAGCTTGGCTAACCAGGCAGTAAATTGGAATACGACAGGCCTTTTGGTGGGGCATATAAAATGCCCAAATTGTCTCTTTGGCGAATCACTGGCCCATTTACGGGGAAGCGCATTTCAATGCGAATCGGAACCTGCCTGTTTGAGCCATTCCAGCACATAGAGCCGCAGAGCCGACGAGAGATTGCAATCAGCCGGGCGTTTGCCGTCAATATCGGCAATCAATGCAGCAATCGGGACATTGCGGCTTTCGGCAATCGCCCGAATTTCCTGCCAGAAGGCATCTTCCAGGGAAAAACTGGTGCGATGGCCATGGAGGGAAATAGAATGTTTGCGGATCAGCGGCATAGAGTGCGCCATTCAAGGAACATCATAAGGCAAGCAAGTGGCTTGGCAGGTCCGCATCCTCGCTTGAAAATGCTGGCTTGGACAATGCTGGCTGGCGCAATAGGACCAAAAGCTGCTCTCAGCCCGGCTCGTCCGGCGCAGGATTGGCTGGTTTCGGCTCCAGCTTTGAATTGTCGAGAGCAGCGCGGGCCTTGTCGTTCAGTGCGCTGGTCAGGTTTTTCTCAGCATTGCTTCGCCCGAAACTCACGCGGTTCTGGTCCGCGATCTTTTCCTTTTCGGTGCGCGCTTTGGCTTTCCTGACCTGACGCAGATTAACGACTTCGCCCGACATGCGCTGCTTTCCTTGGCTGTCCCGCCTTACTGCTTCTTTCGAAACGCATCCAGGGAGACAACGGAGCCTTCCTTCTTTTCGCCTTCCGGCTTGTCGGCGGCGCCATCCTCGGCTTTTTCCGATTCGGCGGCCAGCGGATAGGCGGTGATTTCGGCAGAGTTTTCGTCTTCTTCCACCTGCGGCACGTCGAATTCCAGTTCGAAATTCACCGAAGGATCGTAGAAGCCGCGAATGGCGTTGAAAGGAATGACCAGTTTTTCCGGCGTGTCGGAGAAGGACAGGCCCACTTCAAACAGGCTATCGGTGACCTTGAGGTCCCAGAACTGGTGCTGGATGACGATGGTCATCTGCTCGGCATATTTGGCCTTGAGGTGCTGGGAGATGCGCACACCCGGAGCGCCCGTCAGGAAGGTGATGAAAAAGTGATGTTCGCCCGGCAGCCGGCCCGTTGCGGCGACTTCGGTCAGCACCTTGCGGATAACGCCGCGCAATGCGTCCTGAGCCAGAATGTCGTAACGGATGTGGTCCTGCCCCATATGGTCCTGTCTTTCTTCTGCGTCCGGTCATGTGCATCACGAATGATGCGCGGGTCTGTTGTTTATAAGCCATGCAAGGCTTTGGCGCAAAGCCCGATTCCGCATCTATCTATATCACTATAAATCAAACTCAAGGGCGAGGGTAGGGGCGAGGGCAGGGCCATGACAGGACACAGCGGTTGCTGGATGCGCAAGGAGCATCAGATGGCAGGCCATTCCGCCCGCTGTCAAAGCACGGGCTGTGGCAAGCGATATGAAAGGAGGGAGAAAGTGGAGGTTTCTGTTGCCAGGTACCTCCGAACCCCGCCTTACGGTGCTACCCGTAAGGACTTAGTTTGGGTTTCTGGCACCGCGATTAAGCAGCGACAGCGTAACCCTGAGCGTTGTTGTCATTTGCAACTACACTTGTGACCCGATGACGGTGGTATCATGCCGAGCAAAAGTTCGATCTTTACGCCCTTGTCGATCCTATTTCGCCCCCATCAAAAGCCGGTCACAAAGACCGACCGGTTTTTGGTGGAGGCGCCGGGTACCGCCCCCGGGTCCAATAGGTTTATTTCACCGACCGTTTATTGCCATAGCCGATGCAAGCACCGGCAAGGGGGATATAGGTGTTTTCCACGCGGATGAAAAGACCGGCGCCTGCTGAATTTAACGGGTTCGTGACAAATGCGGATAATACCCTTGGAAATGCTGGGATATGACGGTGTTCGATGCTGTTTCGACTTTCTCTGACAGTGGTTTCAGAGGTAAAGCTTGTTTCAAACGACAAACGGCAGGCACCGACCATGAAGCAATATCTCGATCTCCTGCAGCATGTGATGGAAAACGGCTCCGACCGTGGCGATCGCACCGGCACCGGCACGCGCTCGGTGTTTGGATATCAGATGCGGTTTGATCTGGCGGAGGGCTTCCCGGTCCTGACCACCAAGAAGCTGCATCTGCGCTCGATCATCCATGAACTCCTGTGGTTTTTGAAGGGCGATACCAATATCGCCTATCTGAAGGAAAACGGCGTTTCCATCTGGGACGAGTGGGCCGATGAAAATGGCGATCTCGGACCGGTCTATGGTGCGCAGTGGCGCTCCTGGCCAAAGCCCGACGGTGGCCATATCGACCAGATCGCCAATCTCGTCGAGAGCATCAAGACCAACCCCAATTCCCGTCGCCATATCGTCTCAGCCTGGAACCCGGCCGAGGTGGACGACATGGCGTTGCCGCCCTGTCATTGCCTGTTCCAGTTCTATGTGGCCGATGGCAGGCTCTCCTGCCAGCTTTACCAGCGCTCCGCCGATATTTTCCTCGGTGTGCCCTTCAATATCGCCTCCTATGCGCTGCTGACCATGATGGTGGCGCAGGTGACGGGGCTGAAGCCGGGCGATTTCATTCATACGCTGGGGGATGCGCATCTCTACGCCAATCACTTTGAGCAGGCACAGCTGCAATTGAGCCGGCAGCCGAAACCCTTGCCGGTGATGCGGATCAATCCAGACGTCAAGGATGTTTTCGGCTTTACTTTCGAGGACTTCAGCCTGGAAAACTATAGTGCCGATCCTGTCATCAAGGCGCCGATTGCCGTGTGATACCACGTCTCTGACATGCTCACGCTTCCTCGCCTTGAAGGCATTGCAAATATCTCAAATGCAGAAAATGTATGAGATGTTTGCAAAGGGAATACCAACTGCCATTTTCAATGGCCCTTCGTGTGATACAATTTTTCGGTGTTGGTCACGACAATGTTACCGAGAATTTCAGTGACAGAATGCCGCAGCTGTGGTTTCGCTCTTTCATCGTTTCTTCCTAAAAAGGTTTAGGTTTCATGATCTTCACTCGACTGAGCCCTTGGGCTCCGACCGTCCTCAGCATCCTGCGCATTATTGCGGGCCTGCTGTTTCTTGAACATGGCATGAGCAAGCTTCTGGGCTTTCCGCCCTCGGATATGAACCCGGCTGTGATGTCGCTGCCCTGGATCGCCGGTTGCATCGAACTGGTTGGCGGTGCGCTGATCACCATCGGCCTGTTCACGCGCCCAGCCGCCTTCATCGCGTCGGGCATGTGCGCTTTTGCCTATTTCCTCGTGCATGCCCAGATGGGCTTTTACCCGATGAACAATCACGGCGAGCCGGCTATCCTGTTCTGCTTCGTGTTTTTCTACATCGTCTTTGCTGGCCCTGGCCCGCTCAGCGTCGATGCGGCGATGCGCAAGGAATAGTCTGCCTGTAAGGAATGGGTTTCGGGCCGCCGTCCTGGTGACGGCGGCTTTTTTATGGACGTTTACGGTGGCTTGTGACACCACTCCGCCCGGTAAAAGAAGAAAGCAGATCATGCCGAAAATCTCCATTGTCGTTGCCGTCTCAAACAACGGCGTGATCGGTCGCAATGGCGACATGCCCTGGAAGCTGAGCACCGATCTGAAGCGGTTCAAGGCGCTGACGCTTGGCAAGCCGCTGGTGATGGGCCGCAAGACTTTCGAGAGTTTCGGTTCCCGGCCGCTTCCCGGCCGCCCGCATGTGATCGTCAGCCGTCATGCCGATATCGCCATGCCCTCGGTGGAAACCGTGCGCAGCCTTGAGGCGGGGCTTGAGCGCGCAGGGCAGATCGCCGGAGATTTGGGGGTCGAGGAGGTCTGCGTGATTGGCGGGGGTGAAATCTACCGGCAGGCTTTGCCGCTGGCTGATATCCTGCATGTCACCCATGTGGAGACGGAGATTGCCGATGGCGATACGGTTTTTCCGGCAATCGATCCGTCACAGTTTGAAAAACTGCATGAAGAGGCCGTGGCGGCGGGCGAACGCGACAGTTTCGCGACGCGCTACACGATCTATCGGCGAAAACCGGCTTTATAACCGTTTATTTCCATAGAAATCGAAGAAGTTAGGGCCTTTTCGTTGAAAGGGGCCGCTGCGATCCCTATAACGGGATTAATCCGGGTGGATGCCTTTTTGATGGCGCCGTTGCGGGCCTTTGCACAACAGTTATGGACTGAAATAGTCTTTGGCGTGGATTGTGCAGGAGACTAGAGGTTTTGCAGCGTTGTGCCGGGTTTACGAGCTCCATGGCGCTGTTGGGAGCATTCTCAGAAAAAGAGGTTTTGATGCCTTGGAGTAATCAGAACGGCGGCGGCCCGTGGGGCGGCGGCGGTGGTAATAACAATAATGGAGGACCGTGGGGTCAGGGACCGAACCGGCCTCGCGGCAATGGCGGCGGTGGCAAGCAGCCGCCGGATTTGGAAGACATTATCAAGCGCGGACAGGATCAGTTCAAGAACCTGGTTCCCGGTGGTCTGGGCGGAGGCATGGGCCTGATCGTCGTGCTCGCCGTGGCCGGTCTCTGGTTGACCCAGGCCGTCTATACCGTGCAGCCGGATGAGCGCGGCGTGGAAATGCGTTTCGGCAAGCCGAAGGACGAAATTTCCGCCCCCGGTCTGCATTTCCATCTCTGGCCGTTTGAAACGGTGGAGAAGGTCAAGGTTACCGAACAGCAACAGAATATCGGTGCCAAGGTTGCCTCCAATTCCACGGCTGGCCTGATGCTGACCGGTGACCAGAATATCGTCAACGTGCAGTTTTCCGTGTTGTACACGGTCAGCGATCCGAAGGCCTATCTGTTCAATCTCGAAAGCCCGCCGCAGACTTTGCAGCAGGTGGCGGAGAGCGCCATGCGCGAAGTCGTCGGACGTCGCCCGGCCCAGGAAATTTTCCGTGATGCCCGTCAGTCTATCTCTGTCGACGTGCGTAACATAATCCAAGGCACGATGGACAACTACGGTTCCGGCATTTCCATCAATTCGGTGGCTATCGAGGATGCGGCGCCGCCGCGCGAAGTCGCCGATGCGTTCGATGAAGTGCAGCGTGCCGAGCAGGACGAGGACCGCTTCGTTGAGGAAGCCAACCAATATTCCAACCAGAAGCTTGGTCAGGCCCGTGGTCAGTCCGCGCAGATGCGGGAAGAGGCTGCTGCCTACAAGGATCGCGTCGTGAAGGAAGCCGAGGGTGAGGCGCAGCGCTTCATCTCGATCTACGACCAGTATACCAAGGCGCCGGACGTGACCCGCACGCGGCTTTACATTGAAACCATGGAGCAGGTCCTGAAGAAATCCAACAAGGTGATCGTCGATGAGCAGGGCCAGGGTGTCGTTCCCTATCTGCCGTTGAACGAAATCGGCCGCATGGGCACCCAGCCAGCACAGGGAGGCAAGTAAGATGACCAATCGTCTTCCTGCCGTGCTGATCGGCTTAGCCATCGTGCTTCTGCTGATCTACTCTTCGGTTTTCGTCATCAACCAGCGCCAGCAGGCCGTCGTCGTGCGCTTCGGCCAGATCAAGGCGGTTTATAGCGAGCCTGGCCTTTACTTCAAAATGCCCTTCGCCTTTGCTGGCGCCGACAAGGTGCAGATCATTTCGGATCAGTCCCTGCGATTTGATCTCGACAATATCCGTGTCCAGGTTTCCGGCGGCAAGTTGTATGAGGTCGATGCCTTCCTGATCTACAAGATCACCGATGCCCGCCGCTTTATCGGGATCGTTTCGGGTGGTGATCGCGATCTGGCGGAAGCACGGCTTCGCACCCGTCTCGATGCATCCTTGCGTCGGGTCTACGGTCTGCGCGGCTTTGAGGCCGCCCTGTCGGACGCCCGTTCGCAGATGATGCAGGAGGTTGCCGACGATCTGAAATCGGATGCGGAAAACCTTGGTATCACCATTGAGGACGTGCGCATTCGCCGCACCGACTTGACCCAGGAGATTTCGCAACAGACCTATGCCCGGATGCGTTCCGAGCGTCTGGCCGAAGCCGAACTGATCCGGGCGCGTGGTAATGAAGAAGGCCAGCGTCGCCGGGCCATCGCCGACCGTCAGGTTGTCGAGTTGCAGGCGGATGCGCAGCGCGATTCGGAAATCCTGCGCGGTCAGGGTGATGCTGAACGCAACCGGGTGTTCGCGGATGCCTATCAGCGCGATCCGTCCTTCTTCGAATTCTACCGTTCTATGGCAGCCTATGAGGCATCGCTCGGCACGACCGGGACGTCCATGGTGCTGTCGCCGAATTCGGAATTCTTCAAGTTCTTCCGTTCGCAGGCTGGAACTGGGGCCACAACGCCCGCAGCACCTGCCGCCAACTGATCGGCATAACTTCAAAGTCAAAAGGGGCCGGGTCATTCCGGCCCCTTTTTTCGTACTTGGTTTTCAAAAATCTCAGGCGTTTCCTGCATTTGAGATTGCCGAAATCCTTCGAAACAACGATGCCTGAGGATTTTCAGGACCTGATATTAAGCGGAACTCCGCGCCATGACGCCGCCCTATACTCAAGATAGCGTGAACAAACCCGGCAAGGCGGTTTCGGTTTGTAGCCATGCGTCCTATGATCGGTCGGATGCGAGCAGGAATGAAACTCACGATGAGGAAGCTTATGATCAAGTGTTGCGGACCGGCCACCCGCCTTCTGACCTCTGTTGTCGTCGGGGGCATGGTCAGCTTTGGGCCTGTGGCCGCGAGCACGGCAGCCTTCGCGCAGGTCAAGACCGCAGCGCCGATTCCCCCGTCGCCGCCTGCTTCCGGCCCTGGTGCATCCGCAACACCTGGACCCGCGCAGGGCGGCCCGGCACCCGTCGCCGATCTTGCCGAGGGGCTTCTCGGTGCGGTGGTCAATATCGCTACATCGCAGAATGTCGATGATGACGAGTCTGCGCCGCTGCCACAGGTGCCAAAAGGGTCGCCTTTTGAGGATCTGTTTGAGGATTTCTACAAGAATCGCGAGGGCAAGGGCAGCAACCATAAGGTCAATTCGCTCGGCTCCGGCTTTGTCATCGATCCCGCTGGCTATATCGTTACCAACAACCATGTCATCGAGAATGCCGATGATATCGAAGTGATTTTCTCCGATGGTTCGAAATTGCAGGCCAAGCTGATCGGTACCGACACCAAAACCGATCTTTCGCTGTTGAAGGTCGAGCCGACCGAGCCGCTGAAGGCGGTCAAATTTGGCGATTCGAAAGTGATGCGGATCGGCGATTGGGTGATGGCAATCGGCAATCCCTTCGGGCTTGGCGGATCGGTGACGCTCGGCATCGTTTCGGCCCGGGGCCGCAATATCAATGCTGGTCCCTATGACAATTTCATTCAAACCGATGCGGCGATCAACAAGGGCAATTCCGGTGGCCCGTTGTTCAACATGCATGGCGAAGTGATCGGCATCAATACCGCGATCATTTCGCCGAGTGGAGGCTCCATCGGTATTGGTTTTGCCGTGCCATCGGAACTGGCCGAAAACGTCATCAAGCAGCTTCGCGACTTTGGCGAGACACGGCGCGGCTGGCTGGGCGTGCGCATTCAGCCGGTGCCGGATGATCTTGCCAAGCCGGCAGGAATTAAACTGGGCCGGGGCGCGCTGGTCTCCAGCATTATTGAAGGCGGTCCGGTGGCCAAGGGTCCGCTCAAAACCGGTGATGTGATCATTTCCTTCGGCGGCAAGGATATTGCCGAAAGCCGCGATCTGGTTCGCACGGTGGCGGAAAGCCCCATCGATCAGGATATCGATGTCGTGGTGTTTCGTGACGGCAAAAGGGAAACACTGAAAGTGAAGCTGGCGCAATTGCCTGACGACAAGGCGACGGAAGCCAAGGACAGCGAACAGGCAGATCCGAAGGCCAGCGACAGCGAAGACACGGATGAAGCGGCCAGCGGCATGGTGCTTGGCATGAGCGTCGAGGCGCTGGACGATGAGAAGCGAGCCGCCAATTCGATTGCCAAGAGCGTCGAGGGCTTGCTGATAACAGATGTGCAGCAGGGCTCCGCCGCTGACCAGAAGGGCTTGAAAGTCGGTGAAGTGATCGTGGAAGTGGCGCAGGAATTCGTCGCCACACCCGAGGCCATGGCCGAGAAGATCGACAAGCTGAAATCCGATGGTCGGCGTGCCATTCACCTGATGGTGGCGACGCCGCAGGGTGATCTGCGCTTCGTAGCCGTGCCGCTGGAATAAGGCGGCCGTCGATTTGCGGAATCGATTCAAATGACTATGGCGGCGGGTTCACAGTTTGAATCCGCTGCTTCAAGTGATTTGTTGAGAAGCCCAACGCTGCTTTGTCATCCGGTAAAGCACATGTGGTTTCAGGTGCGGATGGGTGTCCGGGACACGCGGATGGTCGAAATCGCCGTTCAGATCCCGGACCATTCCCAGCCGCTGCATGACGGCGGTGGAGCGGTGGTTGGTGGCGACCGCAAAGGAGACGATTTCGTTCAAGCCTTTGACCTCGAAACCGTAACCGAGAAGACCGCGTGCGGCTTCCGTCGCATAGCCATGGCCCCAGAAGCGGGTGGCGAGACGCCAGCCGATTTCTATCGTGCCTTCAGCCAGAATGTCCGGCATCATCGCGTCCGACAATCCGCAAAAGCCGATGGGCTCCTGAGTTTCCTTTAGTTCCAGCGCGTAAAAACAGAATCCGGTCTCATCGATCAGTGTGTTGACGCGGTCCATCATCAGGTCCGCTTCTTCATAGGTGCGACGAAAGGGGAAGAACTGCATGACTTTTGGGTCGGCATTGATTTCCCGAAACAGATTGCGGTCGCTATCTTTCCATCGGCGCAGGAGCAGCCGGTCGGTTTCGAGGATAATCATCGGCTCAACTCATCGAGTCATGAAATCGGTTTTGCGGTAGCCCTGAAGATAAAGCAATGCCGTCAAATCACCATGGTCAATGCGAATTTTCGCCTGGGCCGCCACCGTGGGCTTGGCATGCAGCGCTACGCCCGAACCGGCGACGCCGAGCATGCCAAGATCATTGGCACCGTCGCCGACGGCTATCGTGTCATCGGGCGAAATCCCGAGACAGTTGGCGATATCCAGCAATACGTCCACCTTGGCCTGTTTGCCGAGGATGGGTTCGGCGACTTCGCCGGTTAATACTCCATCCTGTTCCAGCAGGATATTGGCGCGGTTTTCGTCAAAGCCCAGGATCGCGGCGATTTTCGAGGTGAAGACGGTAAACCCGCCTGAGACCAGCGCGGTATAATAGCCCTTGGCCTTCATGGTGGCGATCAGTTCCAGCCCGCCGGGGGTGAGCGTGATCCGCTTGGCGATCACCTCATCGACCACGCGGCTGGGCAGGCCTTTCAGCAGAGCGACACGTTCGCGCAGCGCCGGTTCGAAGGCGATTTCGCCATTCATGGCGCGGGCGGTGATCTGCGAGACCTCGTCCTTCAGGCCGACTTCGGCGGCCAGTTCATCAATGCATTCCTGGCCGATCATCGTCGAATCCATATCGGCAATCAGGAAGGCCTTGCGGCGTGTGTCGGCCTGTTGGATGGCGAGATCAATGGGGTGACCTGCTATCACCTTGCGCAAGGTCTCTTCCGTAACGTCAAGATCGCTGCCATCTTTCAGCGCGATATCGCAAGCTATGCCATCTGCCAACCAATAGAGGCCGGAGGCCGAAACCGCTTCTGCGGCTTGCTCGGCAAGGGCCGGGGTCAGAACAGGATTTGACGGATTGGCAATAAGCGTGGCAACGAAAGCCATGATGAACAACCTTGATGACAATTTTGATGGCATCCTGATAACCGGACCGACCGCCAGCGGCAAGTCCGCGTTGGCGCTTAGGCTTGCGGCCGAGGCAGGTGGCGTGGTGATCAATGCCGACAGCATGCAGGTCTATGACACGCTGCTTGTGGTGACCGCACGTCCGAGCGAAGAGGATATGCAGGGCGTGCCGCATCGCCTCTACGGTCACGTGGCGGCGGGTGCTGCCTATTCGACCGGCGACTGGCTGCGCGACGTGACTGTGTTGCTGCAAGATCTGCGGGTGCAAAACCGGTTGCCGGTGATCGTCGGAGGCACGGGATTGTATTTCAAGGCGCTGACCGGCGGCTTGTCCGACATGCCCGCCATACCCGAGGCGGTGCGCGCGGCCCTGCGCCAGCGTGAAAGACTGGAAGGGGCGGAAAGCCTGCATCACGACCTGACTCTGCGTGATCCCGCCGTTGCGGCAAGGCTCGACCCTCGCGATGGCCAACGGATCATCCGGGCGCTGGAGGTGCTTGAGGTCACCGGCCAGTCGATTTCTGTCTTTCAAACCCGCTCCGGGCCAATAATCATCGATCCGCAACGGGCCAGAAAACTGGTCGTCCTGCCGGATCGCGCCGTTTTGCATGAGCGGATCAACCGGCGCTTCGCGACGATGATGGACGAAGGCGCGGTGGAAGAGGTCGAGGCACTGCTGCGCCAGAATTTAGCGCCAGACATGCCCGCCATGAAGGCCATCGGCGTCTCCCAGATCGCCGCCATGCTGAAGGGTGAGATGAGCCGGGAGGATGTTATCGAAAAAGCCAGTGCAGCTACCCGGCAATATGCCAAGCGCCAAATGACCTGGTTTCGCAACCAGATGGATGAGAGTTGGGAAAGGGTCGATCCTGCCGCGAGCCATTCAGGCTGAGGTGATCTGCGGTGACATCCGAATCTTGTTCGGTGTGTGGAACCGTGATTTCATTGTTGCGAAACAATCGATCATCGGAGCTTCTATGAACCACTTTCTCGCCAGAACCCTGTCCGCCCTCAACATCCTGTTTGCCCTGCTGATCATCACCATAGCGACCGCATCCGGCGCCACGCGCGGCATCTATTATACCGGTGAGCTTTCCATTCCCGGTGCTGTCATCGGCGGTTTGGGCGGTATTCTGGTTGCAGCCCTGGTCTGCGGCACGATTGCCTTCCTGACGCTGATCGAGCGACACTTGAGCGTGCTGGCTGATGCAGCGAAGCGGGGCGGCGTCTAACGATAAAACTCCTCTGCCCCGACAAATGGGATAGCCTGCGCGGGACAGAGGATTTCTGGTGATGGGTCAGACCTGCGCGGTCTTTTTTTGGCTGATCAGCACAAGCGCGATGAAGAGGCCCATGGCGGCGGCGAGTGCGCCGATCAGGAAGACACTACGGTAGCCAGCATGATCGGCAAGAATGCCGGTCAGCGGTGCGGTCAGGCCATAGGCGAGATCCTGAAAGGCGGAAAATCCGCCGAGTGCGGTGCCGCGCAGATGCGGCTCCACCAGGCGCACGACATCCCGCCCCATCGCGGGGAAAATCATTGAGCAGCCCAGCCCGGTCAGGAACGCACCGGCGAGCGCCAGCAGCGGGTCCGGCGCGGACCAGATCAATAGCTGTCCGACCGTTTCGACGAGCAGCGACACGATGGCGACGGGCAGACCTCCGACGCGATCCGGCAGGTGGCCGAAGAAAATGCGAACGAGCACGAACCCACCTCCAAAGGCCGAGAGACCTAGCCCAGCATAGGCCCAGGACTGCTCACGGAAATGCAGGGCAAAAAATGCGCCGATAGCGGCAAAACCTATCCCCTGCAAGCAAACGATTGAGCCATGCGCCCATATCCGGCCGAGCAGTTTCAGGAATGACGTGCGTGTTGCACCTGGATGGGCGGCAATACCTGCAAGCGGAGTGATTGCTACAATGCCGAGGCATGGCAATACAGCGCTGATTGCCATTGTTCCGGCAAAGCCGAGATACTCGAAAAGAGCAAGGCCGATTGGACCGCCGATGGCAAGCGCGCCGTAAATAGCCGCACCGACCAGGGCTAAAACCCGTCCAGAGCGGGCGGGGCCGATCGTTCCTATGCCCCAGGCAATAATGCCGACGGCGACCAGGCTTTCGCCCAGTCCCAGCACGATGCGTCCGGCAATCAGGATGGCGAATGACCAAAGCGACATGGACGATAGCAAGCCGGACAGTAACGATATCAGCGCTCCGGCGATATAGAAGGTGAGCCCGTGCCTGACAGCGGGCTTTGCACCGCGCATATCGGAAAACCTGCCCGCGAAACTCCGGCTGACAATGGTGGAGAGGAAGGCGATGCCAACCGCAAGACCGGCCCAGAAATTGCCGAGGCCCAACTGGCCGGTCACATAAATAGAAATAATTGGCAGCGATATTCCCACGCAGAGATAGGAAATGAAGAGGACGCTTGTCAGTATGAAAAGGCGACCCTGCGCAGGGTCGCGTGTCTTTTGGAAAGCCATGACTTTCTCCTGGCTATCCTCGGTCGCTCGGGCACAAAAAAACGCACTCCGATCACCGAGGATCGATAGTGCGTTGCTTCACGTTATACGCTTACGGTCAGAGCGTCTGACACGGGATTGATAATTTCGAACATGGTGTCTGTCAATACCTGTGTGGTGGCATCGCTGGGTCGGCGATCACACTCAATCCTTCAACCCGCCCAGCGGCTTTTTCAGGATACTCTCGCGCAAGCTCATGCCCGGCTCGCGCCGTGGCGGCACGGCGGGTGAGGGGGCAGCGGCAAACAGGGTTTGGGCATCCGGTTTGCGCAGGCCAGCATAGGCGCTGGCAGGGCGAAAGCCGGAGGCGGGTTCGGGGCGGGGTGCAGCGGGTGAGGTGCCAAGCTCTGTGCCGGGCAACATGTCGGGCCGGTAGGGCTCGATGGGCGG
The DNA here is from genome assembly GCF_037039395.1 of Agrobacterium vitis. Classification (NCBI taxonomy): domain Bacteria; kingdom Pseudomonadati; phylum Pseudomonadota; class Alphaproteobacteria; order Hyphomicrobiales; family Rhizobiaceae; genus Gillisella; species Gillisella vitis. The sequence continues at coordinate 3,271,407 of NZ_CP146242.1, forward strand.
GCTGGGCAGGATCGGGCGCGGCGCTTCCGGCGGCTCGAAGGTCGGGGCGCGGAATGGTTCGGCAAGTGGGGTGGTGATGGTCGGCTCAGGATTGGGAACGGGCGGCCTGTACGCTTCCGGCTCCGCTACACGATAGCTATGTTGAAAGCCTGAAATATCCGGTTCTGCGCTGGCGCGCATCCGCGAGATCACCTCGCTGAGGTCGATATTATCTGGCATGTCTTCAGAGGGAGCCAGCGTGCTGCCGCTGGCTTTGGGCAGGTGGCGTTGGTCCACCCGATCAAACCGCATGCGCATCGGCACGGCAATCGCTTCGCCAAAGGCAATCGCTTCGCCATTGCCTATCGAGGAAATGAAGCTGGTGGCGGAGATTGAGCTGTCGGGCAGGGCCTTGCGGATGATGGCCTGATCGCTGTCGTTGGAAAGCCGCATGGCAAAAACAGTCGAACATTGGGACAGGATGGTCTGGTCCAGCTCCCCCGGTCTCTGGGTGATGATGCCGAGCGAGACGCCGTATTTGCGGCCTTCCTTGGCAATCCGCGCAATGGCCTGCCGGGTCGGGAAAAAGCCAAGGCTGGGGTCCGCTGGCACATATCGATGCGCTTCCTCGCAGACCACCAGCATATGGATCGCGCCGTTCGACCAGAGCGCCAGCTCGAAGGCCATGCGGCAAAGGACCGATGCGACGGAATTGACGATCTCGGATGGGATGCCGGCCAGCTGGAACGTGGAAATCGGCTTGCCATGGCCCGGCACGCGAAAGATATGCGCGACGGTTTCCATGATCGTATCGCTGATCGTGTTGCTGGAGAACATGAAGCGATAGCGCGGGTCGTTGACCGCCGACATGATCCGCATTTTCAGCGACCGCAGGGCGGGCTTTTCGTCGCGGCCTTCCAGTCTGCCGATCCGCTCGTCAATGGCGGCCAGCAGGTCCGACAGTCGGTAGGGAACAGGTGTGTCGGCGGTAAAGCCAGCCCGCTCGCTGCGGCGTGTCAGGCCTGATTCTGTGCCTTTAAAGGCGCGTTTGGCTTCCGGAATCAGGTCGCGCAAAACATCGAGTTCCTCGACCACGGCGGGTCTGCCCCGGTAGAGCACTTCGGTCAGTTCCTCGAGACGCATCAGCCAGAAGGGCAGGTCCAGCGTGTCGGTGTCGATCACCACGGCCTGGCTGCCAAAGGCTGCGGCAAATTCATTATGGGGATCCAGGATCAGCACCCGCAGCTTGGGATCGGCGGCAATTGCCTTATGCAGCAGCAAGGACACGGCGGTGGATTTTCCAACGCCGGTAGAGCCGACCACGGCGAAATGCTTGGAGAGCATGGAAGGGATATGGATGGTGGCGTCGATGGAATCGTCCTGGCTCAAGCGCCCGATCTTGCAACTGCCGCCTTCTTTCGAATCGTAGATCCGCTTCAGGTCGGCGACGCGGATGCGGTGGGCAACGGCGCCAAGATAGGGATATTGAGTAATGCCTGAGGTAAAAACTTCGCTGCCATCCGGCCCCCGGCAGACCTCGCCCATCAGCTCGACATCGACGATGAAGCCGTTATCTTTATCTTCGCTCCACAGGCCGGTTTCGGTGCGCATGGCATAGACCAGCGCGACGACACGGTTTTCCTCGACGGTAATGGAAATCAGCCGCCCGACAGACCAGAGCGACGTCAGGTCGGTGCCGCCTTCCTGGGCGGTAGCGGCAATCGTGGCGCGTGCGCCATTGCAGGCAACCACACGGCCAAGAAAACGATTGCCGGGGGTCATCTGGTCACGGCGATCCTGCCCGGCGGATGGGGTGGAAAGAGCGGAGCCAGGAAATGGAAGATCAGGGTTTTGCAAAAGGCGCTCATCTGTGATGGACCGGGGACGGCAAAAGATTGGGCTGGCAAAAGATCGGTTGGCAAAGGGACCGACCAGCGATGGTAGCCGCCTGCTGTTAAGATCCGGTATATCGTCTTGTCGGCAAGACGGGCGCAGATGCTTCGAAAATGTGCGCCTCCTGCCGCATTTGCAGGCTTTTTGCCGTTGACGCTTGCTGTCAGACTGGCTATCACTTTGCCCATGATCAATTTTAACATTCTTCTCGTGGTGGGTACGCGCATGGGCATGACGGTGTGACCGTCAGGCAATAGCCTCCCATGCGCGACAGACAGGCTCCTTCCAGGGGCCTTTTTTTATGGCCAAAATCACGATAACAGCAGCATTCGGGAAATATCGGGAGCAGACATGACTGGCACAGATAACAGGATGACCGGCGCGGAAATTGTTTTGAAGGCGCTGAAGGATAATGGGGTCGAGCATATATTCGGCTATCCTGGCGGCGCTGTGCTGCCGATCTATGACGAAATCTTCCAGCAGGACGAGATCCAGCACATTCTCGTGCGTCATGAGCAGGGTGCAGGCCATGCAGCCGAAGGCTATGCCCGCTCCACCGGCAAGGCAGGCGTCATGCTGGTCACGTCCGGCCCTGGCGCCACCAATGCCGTCACGCCCTTGCAGGACGCTCTGATGGACAGCATTCCGCTGGTCTGCCTGTCCGGCCAGGTGCCGACCACGCTGATTGGCTCGGATGCGTTCCAGGAATGCGACACGGTCGGTATTACTCGTCCCTGCACCAAGCACAATTGGCTGGTCAAGGACGTCAACGATCTGGCCCGGGTCATTCATGAAGCCTTCCGTATTGCCCAGACGGGGCGTCCCGGCCCTGTCGTCGTCGATATTCCGAAGGACGTGCAATTTGCCACCGGCACTTATACGCCGCCGGAAAACCATACGATCCAGCGCAGCTACCAGCCGAAAATGCAGGGCGATTCCAAGGCGATCCAGGCCGCAGTCGAGCTGATGGCCAGCGCCCGGCGTCCGGTGATCTATTCGGGTGGCGGTGTGGTCAATTCCGGCCCGGAAGCCTCCAAGCTGCTGCGCGAACTGGTCAGCCTCACCGATTTTCCGATCACCTCGACCCTGATGGGCCTGGGCAGCTATCCGGCATCGGGCGAGAACTGGCTGGGCATGCTGGGCATGCACGGCTCCTATGAAGCCAATATGGCCATGCATGATTGCGACGTGATGGTCTGTATCGGCGCGCGGTTCGATGACCGCATTACCGGCCGTCTCAATGCGTTTTCGCCCAATTCCAAGAAGATCCATATCGATATCGATCCGTCTTCGATCAACAAGACGGTGCGCGTCGATATTCCGATCACCGGCGACATCGCCCATGTTCTGGAAGACATGGTGCGTCAATGGCGGGCGCTGGCGAAAAAGCCGGATGCGGCCCAGACGGCGGAATGGAAGGCCAGCGTTGCCGGTTGGAAGGCGCGCAAGTCCTTCTCCTATACGCCGTCCAAGGATGTGATCATGCCGCAATACGCCATCGAGCGGTTGTCGGCGCTGACGCTGGGTCACGACACCTATATCACGACAGAGGTTGGCCAGCACCAGATGTGGGCAGCGCAGTATTTCGGTTTCGAACAGCCGAACCGCTGGATGACGTCGGGCGGTCTCGGCACGATGGGCTATGGTTTCCCGGCGGCGATTGGCGTGCAGATCGCCCATCCGGAAAGCCTGGTCATCGACATTGCCGGCGATGCCTCAATCCAGATGTGCATTCAGGAAATGTCCTGCGCCGTGCAATATAACGCGGCGGTGAAGATCTTCATTCTCAACAACCAGTATATGGGCATGGTGCGCCAGTGGCAGCAGCTGCTGCATGGCAACCGGCTGTCCAACTCCTACACCGAAGCCATGCCTGATTTCGTCAAACTGGCGGAAGCCTATGGCGCGGTCGGCATCCGCTGTGAAAAGCCGGATGAGCTGGATGATGCGATCCTGGAGATGATCAACGTCAAGAAGCCTGTCATCTTCGATTGCCGCGTGGCGAACCTCGCCAATTGCTTCCCGATGATCCCATCGGGCAAGGCGCATAACGAAATGCTGTTGCCGGACGAGGCGACGGACGATGCGGTGGCAACGGCCATCGATGCCAAGGGCCGTCAGCTCGTTTAACCCCAGGAGGAGCAAGAGTTATGAACGCACACCTACAACCGACCGGTTCGGCTTATTTCATCTCCCCGGAAACTGCGGCCGTCGAGAATCATACGCTTTCGGTGCTGGTCGATAACGAGCCGGGCGTTCTCGCCCGTGTCATCGGCCTGTTTTCCGGGCGCGGCTACAATATCGAAAGCCTGACCGTCTCGGAAACCGAGCATGAGGCGCATCTGTCGCGCATCACCATCGTGACGCGTGGCACGCCACTGGTGCTGGAGCAGATCAAGGCGCAGCTGGAGCGGATCGTACCGGTCCACCGGGTGCTGGATTTGACGGTGCGCGCCCGCCAGCTCGGCCAGGAGCGGCCAATCGAGCGGGAAGTGGCATTGGTCAAAGTGGTATCGACCGGCGAAATGCGGGCCGAAACGCTACGGCTGGCCGATGCTTTCCACGCCAAGGTGGTGGATGCCACGGTCGATCACTTCATCTTCGAGATCACCGGAAAATCCTCGAAGATCGATCAGTTCGTGTCGATCATGAAGCCGCTGGGGCTGAACGAAGTCTGCCGCACTGGCATCGCCGCGATGAACCGTGGTTCGCAGGGCATGTAACCGCCAAAGCCAAATTGCCGACCGCTCGAGATGAAGTGATATCGAGCGGTCGCAAACCGGTATTACCATCGGCTTTGCTGGTAGATCTGAAATACACGGCAATGTGATTTTAAGTTCGCTGCCCTGATTTGAACAAAAGTGCTAATGGCGCGTTAACGGCTTACCAAACACGGGAGCCTGCCATGAAAGCAGCAACAGTCATTATTCTTATCGCATCCTTGTCTCTTCCGGCTGGTCTTGCGGCAAAGGGACTTGTTGAACGCCAAATACCTTCGGCGTCTTTTGTCAGTGCATCACCGGAGACGGACTCTCCTTTCATGGAGATCAAGCTACCCAAGACCTCGCGTCTTCCCCTCGAGCATCAGGCGCCCCATGACGAGCAAAGCGCGCTCGGCGATGATGCTTCTAGCGAATGGGCGCTGGATTGCTACGATGCCTATGGTTCAGATGGTGAGGCCGCCAGCCAGGTAAGCTTGCAGGCCTGTTTGAAGGGCTGATAGGAAAAACCGCGCAGTTCACAGCAATTCCAACGGCTGCTTGCGTTGCGGCGGTGGAAATGCAGCATCGAGCCGCGCCAGATCTTCGTCCGTCAGTTCGATTTCAATAGAGCCGAGATTTTCGTCCAGCCGGGTTCGGTTTGCAGTCTTGGGGATCGGCAGCACGTTGTCGCGCTCAAGCAGGAAAGCAAGCGCCACTTGGGCAGGCGTTGCCTGATTGGCCTTTGCCACCTGGATCAGCGTGGGGTGTTTGAGTAGTCGTCCCTGCTCAATCGGCGAATATGCCATAATGGCGATGCCGCGCTCCTGACACCAGGGCAGTAGATCATATTCCACGCCACGGCGGCTCAGATTGTAGAGGATCTGGTTGGCCTGGCAGTTTGCGCCATTTTCGACGGCAAACAATTCCTCCATATCATCGACATCAAAATTCGAGACGCCCCAGGCTTTGATTTTGCCCTGACGTTTCAATGTCTCAAATGCATCGACCGTGTCCGCCAACGGGTGTTCGCCGCGCCAGTGCAGCAGATAGAGATCGAGGCAGTCGGTGCCGAGCCGTTTGAGGCTCCCTTCACAAGCGCTCATCGTGCCCTCTCGGCTGGCGTTCCATGGCGCGACTTTCGAGACCAGATAGGTTTCGTTGCGTCGTGTTTTCAGGGCTCGCCCGATAATGCGTTCAGTGCTGCCATCTCCATATTTTTCAGCGGTGTCGATCACTGTCATGCCGAGATCGAGGGCATGGTTTATGGCGGCAATTTCATCTTTTTCCGCGGCCGAATTCTCACCCATCATCCAGGTGCCAAGGCCAGGTGCTGGCACGATTTGGCCGGAAGGCAGGGTAATCGTCGGAAGGGTATCGTTCATGATCGTTCTCCCAAAGTGTTCGGTCAGGATAGCAGCGTGGTTGGAACGGGCAAGTTGGGAACTGTAAATGATGTCACCGATACAATCTGCTGATGGACGGAGATGATAGGTCAGCTATATTGACCTACTGTTGAACCGGAACCATTTTCATGACACCCGAAACGCTTGTCGCCTTGATCCTTTTTGCGTTCACCACGTCGATTACGCCGGGACCGAACAATATGATGCTGTTTGCGTCAGGGGTAAATTTTGGCTTTCTGCGGACTGTGCCGCATATGCTTGGCATTGGTGCTGGCTTTTTCACGCTGTTGATTGGCGTTGGCCTGGGGTTGGGCGCCTTGCTTGCAGCAGTGCCCGTGCTGTATCACGGGCTGAAAATTGCCGGTGGTCTCTATCTGCTGTGGATTGCCTGGAAGATCGGCTCATCACGCAGCCTCAGCGAAGGCAAGGCGCAGGCCGCGCCGATGTCCTTTCTCGCCGCAGCGGGTTTTCAATGGATCAATCCCAAGGCCTGGGTCATGGCCGTCACGGCGATGGCGACCTATACCAATCCGGAATTCTATTGGTTCACGGTCTTTCTGGTCGGCCTGGTATTTGCGCTGGTAAATGTGCCGAGCGTCTCGGCCTGGGCGGGATTCGGTTCAGTGCTGCGGGAATGGCTGTCCGATCCGGTGCGGTTGAAGTGGTTCAATATCGCCATGGCCTTGCTGCTGGTCGTAAGCCTGTGGCCTATGCTGGCATAAAACGCTTTGTTCTTGCTTTTGCCCTGCGAATCCGCGCATTTCCTCGCTATGGAATTTGCACCTCAACAAGATGAAGCTCTCAAGGCCGTTGCCAAATGGCTGAAGGAGGGGAAGACACCGGTTTTCCGTCTGTTCGGCTATGCCGGAACCGGCAAGACTACGCTTGCCCGGCATTTTGCCGAGAATGTCGATGGGGATGTGTTGTTTGCAGCCTTTACCGGCAAGGCGGCGCAGGTCTTGCGCTCGCGCGGGGCGACGACGGCGCGCACCATTCACTCGCTGATCTATCGTCCGCGAGGCGAAGAGGAAGTGTCGGACGAGGAAACCGGCAAGACCTCGATGACGCCGATGTTTTCCGTCAACCGGCAAAGCCCGGTGGCCAAGGCCGCCCTGATCGTCATCGACGAATGCTCAATGGTCGATGAGCAGCTTGGCCGTGACCTGATGAGCTTTGGCACGCCGATCCTTGTCCTGGGCGATCCGGGCCAGTTGCCGCCAGTCACCGGCGGCGGGTTCTTTACTGAGCAGGAGCCGGATTATCTGCTGACGGATATTCATCGCCAGGCGCGTGACAATCCGATCATCCAGCTCGCCATGCAGATCCGCGAAGGCAAGGAAATCATGCATGGCGATTACGGCAGCACGGCGCGGGTGATTTCCAAGAATGAGGTGACCCAGGATCTGGTGCTGAATTGCGATCAGGTTCTGGTTGGCACCAACAAGACCCGGCGGCGCTATAACAAGCGGCTGCGTGAGTTGAAGGGCTTTACCGCCGATTACCCGCAATCGGGCGACAAACTGGTCTGCCTGCGCAACGATCAGGTCAAGGGTCTGCTGAACGGCTCGCTCTGGCAGGTGATGACCTCGTCGCGGGAGACGGTGAAACCCGGCATGAACCTGCTGATCAAGCCGGAAGACGACGACATGGATCGCGGTGCGGCCAAGATCAAGCTGCTGAAAGCAGCCTTCGAAGACGTCGAGACTGAAATTCCCTGGACGACGCGCAAACGCTATGACGAGTTCGATTATGGTTATGCGCTGACGGTGCATAAGGCCCAGGGCTCGCAGTGGAACAATGTCGTGCTGTTTGATGAAAGCTGGGCGTTTCGTGATACGCGCGAACGGTGGCTCTATACCGCCGTAACCCGTGCGGCGGAGACGCTGACCATTGTCCGGTAAGGGGCGTACGGTAAGGGGCGTGCGCTAAGCGGTCGGCTTTTCTAATTGGCGACGATGCCCAGCAGAACCGCTTTTGCCACTGCCTGGAACCGGTTTGTCGCCTGGACCTTGCGCATAATGCTGGCTTCCAGCGCAATCACGGCTTCAAAGGTCATTTGCATGGTTCGCGCCACCCGCACCTGGGTATAGCCTTCCGCCATCAGCGACAGGCATTGATGCTCCAGTTCGGTCAGATCTATGCCATGGCGCAGTGGCGGCATCTCTGTCTCGCTCTGGTCATCTTCACGGGTGAGAAGGCTGTTGATCTGCTCGATCTGGCGAAACATCATCGATTGCGATGCAATCAATTCCCGTTTTCGTGCCTCCAGCGCCGCGTTGAGAAGCTCATTGGCCTGCGCCTGAGAGAGGGTGCCGTTCAATTCGGCAAACAGGTCCTGAATGGCGGCAATCGGCATGCCGATCTCCCGGCAGGTGTTGATCAGGGCCATGCGGATAATGTCTCGATGATAATAGACCCGCATCAGCCCCATGCGGCTTGAGGAGAGGAGATTTTTTTCCTCATAAAAATGCAGGGTCCTGTGGGTGACGCCAAACAGATTGGCCATTTCGGAAATTGCCACCGGCTCCGGTGGTAGATCCTCGGGCAAAGGCAGATCCGGCATCATGGCAAGACCTGCTTTCAGGGTGGGAGTGATGGATCCGGTAACGTCAAGAAAGTCGGGTTGGCCTGCCATGCGATAAGTCCCCCTTGTCCCGATAATGTCGGGAAATATTTTCAATTCGTTCCAATATCGTTCTCGGTTGATCTATCCAAGGGTTGCAATATTCTGTTGCGCTACCCAGGAGAGGTGATTGCCTGATGCTCGAAACCTGGAAATACTTGAGGCCCCCGCCAAAGAATTTCCAAAACGTGATGATGTCCGACCTAAAAATTCTCGCTCTAAACTCTTGTTTGTAATATTATCATCAGTTTTACTAAAATTCAAACCACTGGTTTTTAGGGCTTCGGATGTTTTCTTCGAGATTATTTTCCTGGCGTGGAGATTCGAATGCGCCTTCAAGCTTTGTCCGTGCTGTTCATACCAGATGGATTTACGGTTCGGTTTGCGCAAAACAGAAGCAAGCAAAGCAAGTCCCTGTTTTATACAAGGGCATCGAAGATGCTCACGCATCCTCGTCTTGAAGGCGTATGCAAAGGGAATACCAAGAGGCATTTTCAATGACCTTGGTATTATCCGGTAATTTCTACAGCGCCATGCGCCATATATGGCGCACGGCGCTGTCGCTTTTTATGTCTGCTGCATAATTTTCTCTTCAAACCGATTCCGGTTTAAACAATTATGCAGTCGTGACCGATCATCAATTTCCATCGATTTATTGCATAATCTCGTTGGTCTTTTCTGCGCCAAGGTTTTACAGAAGTGGGTGGACGGCGATGACCGTCTGGGTGCGGACGTAGAGCGCCGCAGTAAGAAAACGGGTTTCGCCAATGCCAGCAAAATTATCCGTCAATCTGAATGCCATCGCCATGCTGCGTAACCGGCGCGATCTTCCCTGGCCGGATGTCCGGCATTTCGGTCGCCTTGCGCTTCAGGCGGGCGCCCAAGGCCTGACGGTTCATCCGCGGCCCGACCAGCGGCATGTCCGGTTCAGCGACCTGCCGCTGCTGCGGGCGTTGATCGATGACGAGTTTCCAAAGGCCGAGTTCAATATCGAGGGTTATCCCAGCGAAGATTTTCTACAGCTTTGCGAAGAAGCGCAGCCGGAGCAGGTGACTTTGGTCCCGGACGATCCGTCTCAGGCTACCTCGGATCATGGCTGGGATTTCGCCGCGCATCAAGCGTTTTTGACAGATGTCGTTGCGCGGCTGAAGACGGCTGGCATGCGGGTTTCACTGTTTGCCGATGGCGATGGAAATGCGCAGGCGGTTGCCACGGCCAAGGCGACGGGCGCCGACCGGATCGAGCTTTACACGGGGCCGTATGGTAGCTGCTACGATGCGCCAGAAAAAGCGGCCAGTGAACTTGCGCTTCTGGGCGCTACGGCTGATGCGGCGCATGCGTTGGGGCTGGGCGTTAACGGTGGTCATGACCTGACGGTCGCCAATCTTCCGGCGCTGGCTAAGCGGGTCCCGTTCCTGGCCGAGGTGTCTATCGGTCATGCGCTGACGGCGGACGCGCTGGAATTCGGCATGGCCGAAACCGTCCGGCGTTTTCGCCGGGCCTGTGGCGAGCTGGTCTGAAGTCCACGCGTCATTTATCCAGATCTACATACTCCAGATGTGCCATCCAGGATGACGCCATGCTGATCAGAGATTGCCTGGCGTCATTCTGAGGTCAAGAGAGCCTGTCTCGGTGGTCGATATGGATCGATCAGCCGATAAGGGAGGTCTTGTTTGCTTCTATGAAGGTCTCCAGCGGCAGCAATGGATGACCCGACAAGCTTTGCGCGTCATCGGTTATCACATCCAGGTCACCGGCGCGGATGGCTGTATCGATTGAGGCGAATACAGGGGCTACGGGTTTGGGAACGCCAGCAGCGACCATGCCGTCTTCCAACTGCTGGTCGGTGATGTCGACCACGGCAAGCGGCTTGCCCGTGGCTTTTTCGACCAGGGCGGCAATTTCCCTGTTGGTATAGGCGCGGCTGCCGCTGAGCGTATAGATGATATTTTCGGTGACAGGCTTGGCCAGAGCGCTGGCAATGGCGCGGGCAATGTCTTCCCGCGCGATATAGGCGGTCTTGCCCTCTGCGGCGGATGTATACCACTGGCCGCTGGCCAGCGCCGATGGTAGCGTCAGGAACAGATTTTCCATGTACCAGTTGTTGCGCAAAATCGTATAGGCGAGGCCCGAAGCCTTGATGGCCTGTTCGGTCTGCGCATGTTCGGGGGCAAACAGGATCTTGGATGTGTCCGGATTTGGCATGGATGTGTAGAAAATCCGGTCGACCTTGGCATTGGCGGCGGCGGCAATCGCTGCCTTGTGTTGCTCGATGCGGGAACCGATGGCATCGGTGGAAATGATCAGCAGCCGCTCGATGCCGGAAAAGGCCTGGTCAAGCGATGCCGGATCGGTAAAGTCGGCTCGCCGCGTTTCGATGCCCTTTGCGGCAAGATCTGCCAGACCCGACGGGTTGCGGCTGGCGGCGACGATATCGGCGGCGGCAACATGCTGGCTTTCCAGCAAATGGTTGATGACAAGTCTTCCAAGCTTTCCGGAGGCTCCGGTAATCAGAATTTTGGTCATATTTCCCTATCCCAGCTACTGCATAATTCCTTAAACCGGAATTGGTTGAAGGAAAAATTATCCAGCGGATATAAGGCATTACAGGCTTGTCGGGTGTTTTATAAAACGCACGTCCTGTAAAGCTTCATACCCTATTATCTTGTTGCTCTCAAATTGAGACCAGCACTATAATCAGCCTTTTGAAACTGCTGTAAAGAAGGCAGTTTTAGCACCTTTGGTTACAGAAAGGGTACTATCATGAACGATGCCACGCAGCGGGCGCCTTCGCAGACAACGACGAGTGGGGTAAGCAAAAGCAAGCGGGCGGAAGACAATTGCCCGGTGCGCTCGGTGATTTCCCATGTCGGCGACAAATGGTCGACCTTGATTCTCGGATCGCTTGCCGAAAAGCCCTATCGTTTCGGTGAGCTTCGACGCCTGGTGCCTGATATTTCCCAGCGCATGCTGACCCAGACCCTGAGAGACCTGCAACGCGACGGTTATGTTCACCGGCAGGTTTTTCCCACCAAGCCGCCCAGCGTTGAATATGGTCTGACGGAGATGGGTGAGCAGCTGGTGTTTTCGCTCAAACATCTGGTGGAATTTGCCATCGATAATCATGCCCGCGTGGTCGAGGCCCGGGCACGATTCGATAGGCAGAATGTTTGAGGCTGAACTGCTGCATAATTTCCTAAATCGGCGTCGATTTAAGGAGAAAATTATTCTGCGAGTATAAAGAGCGACAAACGCCGTGCGCCAAATATGGCGCACGGCCAGACCATGCCGAATTGGCTCCTCGGTAACGCCAGGCATTGACGCGAGCCAGGCTGGTTCTGGACAAAAAAAGAGCCAACCATCATGCGTGGGCGAATGGCACGGTGTCCTGCGTTTTATCAAGGAATTTTTGCATAAGTATTTGATTTAATTTTATGATTTTAGAAACTTTTCCATACATTGTAGGTTTTGCATTATCTAATTTATTAATAGATTATAGGGGGATTAGGGCTACACTTCATGCTGGCAATATCATTTTTGGTTGGCATCCGTGACGCTCTATACAGAACAGAGCCTGTTCTCGTGCCTTCCTCATTTCGTCGGAAAGGGACTACGCTTGATGTTTGGAATTTCTAGTATCGCTCGGATGCAGACCCAGTCTTTGAAGCTGATTACAGCGAATATCATGATCTCGGATGTCGATCTTAATATTCGCTATATGAACACGTCCGTCATGGAGCTGCTCAAGGAAGCTGAATCCGACCTTAAAAAAGAACTTCCGCGCTTCGATTTCAATAAGCTCATTGGCAGCAATATCGATATTTTCCACAAAAACCCTTCCCATCAGCGCAATATGCTGGCTGCTCTCAAAACGCAGCACAGGGCGACGATCTGGGTTGGCCACCGCGCGTTCGATCTCATCGTCACGCCGCTGCGCGAAAGTGGAAAAACGACCGGCTTCGTTGTTGAATGGGCCGATGCCAAGGAGCGATTGCAGAACCTGGATTATCAGGGGCAGATGATGGCGATCAGCCGTTCTCAAGGCATTATCGAGTTTACCATGGACGGGGAAATTGTTAGCGCTAACGAAAACTTCCTCAAAGCCATTGATTATAAACTGGACGAAATAAAGGGTCGTCACCACAGCATGCTGGTTGACCCTGAATACGCAAAATCCACCGCGTACCAGGAGTTCTGGGCTGGCTTGCGCCGCGGAGAAGTTCAATCGGCAGAGTTCATTCGCTACGGCAAGAATGGAAAGAAGGTGGTTATCAATGCTGCCTATAACCCGATCCTGGACGCCAAGGGCAAGGTCACAAAAGTCGTCAAATTTGCCACGGATGTCACCGATAGAGTGAATGCGGTCAATGCGATTGGCACTGCCCTGACGCGGTTGGCGCAGGGTGATCTGAGCTTCACTCTGGATACTCCGTTTGCGCCGGATTTTGAAGAACTGCGTCGCACGATGAATGATGCATTGCTTCAGATGCGCAACACGCTTGGCGCGGTGTCGCATTCAACCAGCCAGATCGACAATGGCACGCGCGAAATCAGCCAGAGCGCAGAAGATCTGTCCAAGCGGACCGAGCAGCAGGCCGCCTCCCTGGAAGAGACCGCTGCGGCGCTTGACGAAATTACCGTCAATGTTTCGAATGCATCAAAGCGGGCAGAGGAAGCCCGTCATTCCGCATCCACAGCCAGCGACAATGCGATACGCTCTTCAAAGGTGGTTGAGGATGCGGTTGGGGCGATGTCGCGCATTGAGAACTCGTCCAATCAGATTTCCAATATCATTGGGGTGATCGACGAAATTGCCTTCCAGACCAATCTGCTGGCGCTGAATGCCGGTGTCGAGGCCGCTCGTGCTGGTGAAGCGGGCAAGGGCTTTGCCGTGGTCGCGCAAGAGGTTCGCGAACTGGCGCAGCGCTCTGCCCAGGCAGCCAAGGAAATCAAGGAACTGATCCGCAATTCTTCAAACGAGGTCAGCACCGGGGTAAGGCTGGTGAGCGAAACGGGCGAGGCGCTTCGGACGATCCAGCAGAATATTGTTGCGGTCAATGAACATATGGAAGCCATTACCAGTTCGGCGCGCGAGCAGGCCACCGGGCTTTCCGAAGTCAATGCGGCTGTCAACCAGATGGATCAGGTGACGCAGCAAAACGCGGCGATGGTGGAAGAGACAAATGCTGCCGGTGCATCGCTTGCCCAGGAAACGGCGCGTCTGCGTGAGTTGATTGAAAAATTCCAGTTGGGTGGAACCGGCATGCGGCCTTCGTCACGCCAGCTTGGCGCTGCGACGTCAGCTCATCGGCCCACGACCTCGCCAGCGCGGGAGCTGATGTCGAAGGTGGCGGGTTCCGTCGCATCCCAATCCGGCGGCGGGTGGAGCGAGTTTTAAAAAGCTCAATAAATTAAACCGGTATAGCGCCGTGCATTTTATAAAACGCACGGCGCTTTCTATCAGACCCTTTAGATTCTAGAGCATCGGACCGAAAATAGGAATCGGAACGATGCTCTAAGTTTTTGTTTACGCTCGGATTCATCCGAAAACCGGTTCCACTTTTCGGTCCGATGCTTTAGGCCGTTTGCCGCCCTTCCGTCAGCAGCAGGACAAGCGAGGCGGCGGGAAAGCAGAGGCCGATCCAGGCGGTCAGCGACCATCCGCCTGTCGCATAGGCCCAGCCGCCAATGGCTGAGCCAAGCGCTCCGCCAAGAAAGAATGTCGCCATATAAATGCCGTTGAGCCGGCTGCGATGGGCGGCGGTCATCGAATAGATGATGCGCTGGCCGCTGATCAGATTGGCTTGCACGCCGAAATCCAGGGTAATGGCGGCGAGTGTCAGGCAGATCACGCCGGTTAGCGGTGAGGTTTCGATAGCGTAGCGGCCAAGCAGAAACGCAGCGATGCCCATGACCATAGCGCCGATGGAAATCTGCCGGGTCAGGCCGCGATCGGCCATCCGTCCGGCAATGGGTGAGGCAATGGCACCGGATGCTCCGGCGAGCGCAAACAGCGCGATCCCGTTCTGGCTCAGGCCAAAATGCGGGCCCGACAGCAGCAGGGGCGTCGTGGTCCAGAACAGGCTGAAGGCACCGAACATGCCGGCCTGATAAAGCGCCCGGCGCTGGAGCACGCGGTTGGTCAGCGCCATATGGGCCATGGAGGAGAGCAGCGCGCCGTAGCTGATCTGCGCATGCGGCTGGCGGCGGGGCAGGGTCATGCCGAGCACTACCATCAGCCCGACCATGGCAACCGCCGAAAGCACGTAGATGACATGCCAGGACGATGCCTCGGCGATGAAGCTGGCAATGGGCCGGGCCAGCATGATTCCGCAGAGCAGCCCGCTCATGACATTGCCGACAACCCGTCCGCGTGAGGCATCCGGTGCCATGCTGGCGGCAAAGGGCACCAGAACCTGGGCGGCTGCGGAGGCAAGGCCAATGCCAAGGCAGGCCAGCAGGAAAAGGCCCGGCGAGGTCGAAAGCGCCCCGCCCAGCAGGGCCAGCGCGGCAAGACCAATCAGGATGATCACCAGCTTGCGGTTTTCGATCAGGTCACCCAGCGGCACCAGCAGCAACAGGCCGAGACAGTAACCAAGCTGGGTGAGGGTGACGATCAGTCCGGTCGCCTGGGGTGAGAACCCCAAATCCGCGCTGATCGGTCCGGCCAGCGGCTGGCCGTAATAGAGATTGGCGGCGATAAGCCCGCAGGCCAGGGCGAAGATAAAGGTTAGGGCTGGCGACAGGGCGTGTTCGGAATCGTGCCGCAAGAGCGGGCTGGAAAGGGTCATGGTGGTTGCTTCTCGGCTTGGGGCGCCATGGTCTTGGGAGGATGCCATGGTATTGTTGTGAGTGAGTGCCTGTTGAATGGTTCAGCGAATAGGAAGTGTTACGGCGAACCTCACCGCGCCATGCTGCTGCACGCCGCTGTAAGGGCTGAAATACGGCTCAGTCCAAAAGTCGCAGCGCCGTTTGCGCCACGGCCTGCATCTCGTCTTCTGTCCGGCCTGTCTTGCCGACCACGCGCATGCCCATCGTCAGGCAGAGCAGGGCGCTGGAGATGACATCGGCATTGAGATCGGCTCGAATCGAGCCATCGGCCTGTCCGGTGACAATCTGGTCCTTCAGGCGTTGCTGGTTGGCGGTAAAAGCGAGCCCCACCCGGGCAGCGGCTTCCGCATCCAGCAGTGCCAGATCATTGGCGCCGCCGACGATGAGACAGCCGCGCCGGCCTGCCGCGCCATGGGCGTGGTCGGCATAATGCTGCAAAAGGGCAAACAGCTTTTCCCGACCGGTTGCAAGCGGTGCCATGCGTTTGAGAATCATCGCATGGCGCACCGACCAGTAGCGATCGAAGGCGGCCAGAAACACGCCGCGCTTGTCGCCGAAGGCCTTGTAGATGCTGCCAGCCGTCAACCCCATGGCTTCGGCAAGCTCACTGATCGAGGCGGCCTGGTAGCCCCGCTCCGAAAACACCACCAAGGCGGCGTCCAGCGCCACGTCCGTGTCGAATTCCCGAGGGCGACCCGCTGGTCTGCCGGATTTTGTTTGCTGGTTCATCATAGCTATACAATAGGAAACGATCGTTTCCAAATCAAGCAAAAAATTGACTGCGATCAATAAACCGCAGTCAATGCTTTCAGGCGATCTTCTTAACCTCTTGCGGAGTGAGCGAAAACTCGACCGCAGATCCACAATGAATGGCAGTGGAATCAAAGCCCGGCAGGCAAAGTTCGTCTGGATTGAGCAAAAGGCAAATCTCGGTGCAGCCGAGAATGACGCAATCGGCGCCGTCTGCCTTGGCCTTTTCAATGATTGCCAGATAGGCAGCCCGCGACTGCTTTTCGACGCGGCCCGCGCAGAGTTCGTCGAAAATCACATCATGGACAATGCCGCGATCCTCTGAGCATGGCACCATGGGCAGCAGGCCGAGGGCGCGCATGCGATCGGTATAAAAGCCATGCTCCATCGTGTAGCGGGTGGCGAGCAGCAGGGGTCGCTTGAAGCCAGCGTCTTTGATGGCCTGGGCCGTTGCATCGACAATATGGATGAGCGGTACGGAAACACGCGCTGCCACGGCATCGGCAATCAGATGCATGGTATTGGTGCAGATCAGCACGCATTCGGCACCGGCACGCTCCAGGGCCGCAGCGGCATCGCCCAGCACCTTTTCCGCCAGATCCCAACGGCCTGCCTTCTGGTAGCCAACGATCTGCGAAAAATCGACCGACCGCATGACGATTTCAGCCGATGCCAAGCCGCCCACCTGATGGCGAACCGCTTCGTTGATAAGCCGATAGTAAACTGCCGAGCTTTCAAAACTCATTCCGCCAATCAAGCCGATCATCCGCATTGTCGTGTTCCCCTAGTGTCTTTGGTGGTGATGAACAGAACTATGCCAGTGGATTGAAGCGGTTGATTTGCAAATTTCTTGAAAATCACCAAAACTTCCGCAGAAAAATTGCGAGAAAAATTTGAAATGCGCGTATGATTTGCGTGTTCATCCTGAAAGGCGGAGTATTAAGGCGTGGTTGACGAGAGAGACAGGAAGATTCTGGATCTGCTGCAACGGGATGCGGCCATTGCGGTGAGCGATCTGGCCGACAAGGTTGCCCTATCGGTTTCGGCCTGTTCGCGCCGTATCCTGAAGCTGGAAGAGGCGGGCTATATCGAGCGGCGGATCGCCGTGCTCAATCGCGACAAGGTGGGCGTGCCGACAACCGTATACGCCTTGGTAAAAACCGCCCATCATACCGATGAATGGACCGAGGAATTTCGCCGGGCGATTACCGATATAGCCGAAATTGTCGAGGCGCATCGCCTGACGGGGCACCATGATTATATCTTGAAGATTGTTTTGCCACGGGTCGAGCATTACGATGTTGTTTATCGTCGGCTGGTGCGGCGTATCGAGCTTTTCGATGTGTCCGCCTCTATTTCAATGGAGACGATGAAAAGCGGCTCCGCGGTACCGGTCGATTATGCTGTGTGACAACAGGCGAAACGCCGAAAGACCGGCGCCTCGCATCAATGATTCATCCCGACCGGGATGGTCGCGGCAATCAGCCGTTAAATTCGTTGCGGTGATGCGGCTTCTTGGTGGGGGCCTTGAACTGCCATTCACTGCTGGACGATTGCTGGCTGCTGTCATTCGAGTTCAGTTGTGCCGCCGTTTGCGTGGATGCGCTGGTCTGGGCAGGCTGGGTGGTGGTCTTTGTCGTGGTTGCGGCAAACGATGCGGAAGCGCCGATCAGGCTTGCGAGCACGGCTGTTGCGATAAAGGTCTTCATGGATCTCTCCAACTTTACAAGTGGATAAAATTAAGTCGAACTATTTGGTTCGATGCCTGAAATCTGGGCGCTTTTGCTGTGCTTTGCAACGGCGCGCGCCTGTCAGAAAAAGCATTGCAGGCATGCGTTGATGTCCCTTGTCGAGTTGTGATTGTAAAATCCTAGCATAATCAGCGTATTACGTGCATTGCATCGACGGATTGTAGCCCTGCCAGGTCTGCTCTCGGCAGTCTCACTTCCTTTTGATGCGTAGAGGCGTTTAGAGGGCATGAATGTGATGTAAAATTGTGCAATAGTCGCGTTGGGCGATGGCTCTGCTGGTAGGGTGCGAATAAGCGCCGGGGTTTTCGATCCTCACTCTCTGCACACGCTTTGGTTTTTTAAGCAGGGAACAAACACCGGCCCCGCTGGTTACCTCTACAGTACAAACAAGGAGGATAACCCAATGAATCATACCAATCACGTTCGTCTCACCACTGCTGAACTCACCCCTGCCGTGCTCGAAGGTGCAACCATTTATGGTGCTGACGACCACAAGGTCGGCAAGCTGGATCACGTCCATGGTGTAGGTGCCAGCGGCACTGCGATCATTGATGTCGGCGGCTTCCTGGGTATCGGTGCAAAGCCGGTCGGCGTTCCGCTGTCGGATCTGCAATTCATGCGGGATGAAGATGGCGACGTCCATGCCGTCACCACATGGACGAAGGATCAGCTGAAGGACATGCCTGCGCATAAGGACTAATCGTCCCAGGCATTTGCGAGGCAAGATTTCCATGACTTACGTTATGTGAAATTCCACTTAAATACGATATTATGGCCACCTTGGGGATCAGGGTGGCCATTTTCATGGGATATAGAGCTGGTTTAGGCCGGGGATGGGAACGTCGGTGGCGGCGCGACCTGAACGCCGTCTATGGATATACTGGAACTGCGCCCCGACGAAGGTGTTCTCGCCCCATAGACCGGACTGGCCTTTTCATGAGATTGGCGGTTTTTTCGGTCGCCATTTGTGTGCTGCCAACCCTTTTACATGCTGAAAATCGCCCCTGTAGTGGCCGTAAAGCAGGCATCGCTATGTGTCGCGGCGAGCTTTTTGTCTGTAACGATGGCTCAATCAGCGCCAGCAAGAAGTCATGCTCGAGATTTATGGGGGGAACGGAAGGTCGGACGGATAGTCCTGCGTTCAACCTGACACCACCCATGGACCCATCTTTGGCTCCAGCTTCGGAAGGATCTTGCTCATGCCGTTCCGGCAGCTTTTGCGTTGGTCCCCGGGGTGGACGGTTCTGCCTTACCGATAGCGGCACGAAAAGCTACCTGAGGAGATGAGTTTCCACTTTTTGTCGGGCAGGGGCGGGTGGATTATTCCGCCGCCATGGCCAGCAAGGCCGTTACTATGCCGATTGGCCGCTGGAAACAGGGCGCTATAGCTCCTACATAGGGTGCATTCCAACCATAGGAGTTACGTCCATGACGAGTGAACGCGCAGTGTTGGCAGGCGGTTGCTTCTGGGGCATGCAGGACCTGATCCGCAAGCGTCCCGGGGTGATTGCCACCCGAGTGGGATATTCCGGCGGCGATGTCGCGAACGCGACCTATCGCAATCATGGAACGCATGCCGAGGCGATTGAAATTATCTTCGATCCATCGAAGACGAGCTTTCGCGAACTTCTCGAGTTTTTCTTCCAGATCCATGATCCAAGCACGCCCAATCGTCAGGGAAATGATGTCGGCGTCAGCTATCGTTCGGCAATCTTCTACACGAGTGAAGAGCAGAAAAAAACTGCCGAGGACACGATCGCCGACGTGGATGCTTCCGGCATCTGGCCTGGCAAGGTCGTGACCGAAGTGGCGCCTGTCGGTGATTTCTGGCAGGCCGAGCCGGAGCATCAGGATTATCTTGAGCGCATTCCAAACGGCTATACCTGCCATTTTCCGCGGCCAAATTGGAAACTGCCGAAACGTCAGGCCGTGGCATAACAGTCCTCCAAAGACGTTTCGCCTCTTGAAGGCGGCAGTTTCCCGGCTTGCCTTCTCAGCGTCTCGCCTGAGATTATTGAGCATTTCCGCTTTTCAGTGAAGCGCGGAAATGCTCCCACTATACCTTTTCAAAATCTTCCGGCTGGCAAGACGGCCTGGCACTTTTGCCTGAAATTCTCCCCTTTTCACGTCATCGCTGCGTTCTTCAGCCTTATCAGTCACTCTGGCGCTTGACGCGCAATGCGAAGCGCGTTAACAAGAACCGTACCGTACGGTACTTAGATTGAAGGGCTTTCACTGTGTCGACCAATGCCATGCCAACAGCAGAGTTTTCTGCACGCCAGAGCGCGGTTCTGGCGGAGGCCCTGCGCCTTTTGGTCGAAGGCGGCGACAAGGCATTGACCACGGCCGGTTTGGCGCGGGCGGCCAATTGCTCCAAGGAAAGCCTTTATAAATGGTTTGGGGATCGCGACGGTCTGCTTTCGGCGATGATTTCCTATCAGGCCAGCAAGGTGCGCACCTTCGAGCGCGCTGGCGAGCGCCTGACACCGCAGATGCTGGCCGATCATTTGGAGGTTTTTGCCCGCGATTTACTGGATGTGCTGTCTGGTGAAATCTCGCTGGCGCTGAACCGGCTTGCCATTGGCCAGACCAGTCGCGACGGCTCGAAACTAGGGCAAATGCTGCTGGAGCGTGGCCGCCGCCAGATCGACCGCCGGGCGAGGGCGCTGCTGGATGCCGGACGACGCGATGGCCTGTTGCGGTTTGAGGACGGCGAAGATGCCTATCGCACGCTTTACGGCCTGATCGTTTCCGATCTTCATGTTCGCCTGCTTCTGGGGGAAAAACCCGAACCACGAAAATTCGACGCCCGTGCGCACAAGGCTGTGTCCGCCTTTCTTGTGTTGCACGGCACGGACAAGACATCGTCAGCGTAAATCCTGGCGAGGGATAAAATACTCAACATCAGACAAAGCATAGGGAAGGATTACACAATGCGCGTCTATTATGATAGTGATGCCGATTTGAACCTCATCAAGGCGAAGAAAGTCGCCATCATTGGCTACGGCTCCCAGGGCCGCGCTCACGCGCTGAACCTCAAGGATTCGGGCGCACAGAACGTCGTGATCGCCCTCAAGGCTGGCTCGGCCACCATTGCCAAGGCTGAAGCCGATGGCTTCAAGGTCATGACCGTTGCCGAAGCCGCTGCCTGGGCTGACCTGATGATGATGGCAACTCCTGACGAATTGCAGGCTGATATCTACAAGGCCGACATCGCCGCCAACATCCGTGATGGCGCTGCTATCGCTTTCGCCCACGGCCTGAATGTTCACTTCGGCCTGATCGAGCCGAAGACTCCGTCGACGTTGTGATGATCGCACCGAAGGGCCCTGGCCACACGGTTCGTGGCGAGTACCAGAAGGGCGGCGGCGTGCCTTGCCTTGTTGCCATTCATCAAAATGCATCCGGCAACGCCCTTGAAGTGGCTCTGTCCTACGCTTGTGGCGTTGGCGGCGGTCGTTCGGGCATTATCGAAACCACCTTCCAGGAAGAGTGCGAAACCGACCTGTTCGGCGAGCAGGTTGTTCTGTGCGGCGGTCTCGTCGAGCTGATCCGCGCTGGCTTTGAAACGCTGGTTGAAGCCGGATATGCGCCTGAAATGGCCTATTTCGAGTGCCTGCACGAAGTGAAGCTGATCGTTGACCTGATCTATGAAGGCGGTATCGCCAACATGAACTACTCGATCTCCAACACGGCTGAGTGGGGTGAATACGTCACCGGTCCGCGCATCATCACTGCTGAAACCAAGGCTGAAATGAAGCGCGTTCTGCACGACATTCAGACCGGCAAGTTCACCTCGGACTGGATGCAGGAATACCGCGCTGGCGCCGCTCGCTTCAAGGGCATTCGCCGCATGAACGACAAGCACCAGATCGAAGAAGTCGGCGCCAAGCTGCGCGGCATGATGCCTTGGATCGCCAAGAACCAGCTTGTTGACAAGGCTCGCAACTAATTAACCTCGAATGCTCTTGGCGATCCAAGCTTTCTTGCCTGCGTGCCTCCGGCATTGCGGGGGATCGCCAAGAACCAGTTGGTTGACAAGGTTCGCAACGAAACGATGAAGCGCCGCGTGTTTGCCGACATGCGGCGCTTTATCGTGTCAGACGCTTTCGTCACGCAGAGCGATCACCGCTTCTTCGAACCGTTCCATCTGCTGAAAATAAGACACTCCCTCGATGGGAGGCAGATCCATGAAGGCCGCTCCGCCCAACCAGAGCGGGACATCCAGCGGTAAGGCCTGCCGGATCTCCCTGATCTGTAGCTCAAAATTGCGGATGCGCTTGAAGGCCCCGCTGATGCACACGACGGTCGCGCCGGACTGCCTTGCCATTACATCGAAATCCTTGGCCGGAAGCTGCGCGCCGAGATAGGTGGTGTGGATGCCATGGCTGCGGGTGATCAGAGCCGCCACCAGCCCGCCGATATCATGTAATTCGCCTTCAAGCGTGGTGAAGACTATTCTGTGCGAACTGCGAGGCGATGCCATAAATTTGAAAGCGCCGTTCAACAGTTCCCTGACCGAGGATGAGGCGAGATGTTCCGACGCGATGGACAGCTGGCCATCCACCCAGCGTCGGCCAATTTCCGCCATGAATGGCAGGACGACGTGTTTTGAAAAATCGACAGGCCCAAGCGCAATGAAGCGGGTGCTCAGCAGCCGGTCCAATGTCTCTCCGTCAAGGTTTTCCACGGCCTTAAAAACATGCTCCAGGTCGTCCAGCCGCGCCTGGTTCATCACGGATCGTTTCAGCTCTTCAGTCGATAAATGGATAATAGAGCCGATCCTTTGCCCATTGTCGACGCAGGCCTTTAGCAGTTGCAACCGGACAAGATCTTCATGCCGGTAGATGCGGCGGCCAGTCTCGGTGCGTTTGGGCACGATTGCCGCATAGCGGCGCTCCCACGCATGCAGGACCAGCTTCGTCAGGCCGGTCTCATTCACGACTTCACGAAGCGAATAGGTCTCCTTCATAGCTCGCCGCCCTATTTCTATTGTAGTGACAAAGAATATACGCAAGAGACGATGCGATTGCAAATCGAACTTCTTGTCTATGTTTGGATAGTCGGCAGAGCGCCCTCCTCAGGGCGGGGACGAAAATTTTGTCGAGACTCCGATGGGCCGTATGCGCTGTGTCCGACTGGCCGATTTTCTTCACGGCATCGGTTATTTCTGTGGTTTCATAAACCACTTAGCAATTTCACCATTAATATTTAGGGGTATTTAAATGGCCGGGATAACGCGGCATTTACTTGGTTTGAATAATATACAACTCTGAGAGAAAAACCCTAATTTAGGAATTGATTGTATATCTTTTTGTGCGACACTTATGTCATTAAAAGCGCAATGAGACGCGCTTGCAGGTTAAAGGTTGAAGGATTCAGACATGGCTATTTTTGGACTGGGTGCTGACGCCAAATCGGAAATTTCGGCTCTTCGCAAGTCGCAGGCCGTCATAGAATTCAGCCTGGACGGCATCATTTTGGATGCCAATGACAATTTCTGCCGGGCGCTTGGCTACAGTCTGGCTGAAATCAAAGGCAAGCACCACCGCATGTTCGTCGATGCCAGCGAGGTTGAGACCAACGATTACCGGAATTTTTGGGCGGGGTTGCGGCAGGGTAAATTCCAGCGCGCCCAATATCGCCGTATTGCCAAGGACGGTCGGGAAGTGTGGATCGAAGCCTCATACAATCCGGTAATGAAGGGTGATAAGCCCTATAAGGTCGTCAAATACGCAACGGATATCACCAGCGTTAAATTGCAGGCGATAGAGGACGATGCCAAGCTGAAGGCGATTTCGACGTCGATGGCGGTCATCGAGTTTACCCCTGATGGCAGGGTTATCACCGCCAATGACAATTTCTGCAGGGCGCTGGGCTATAGCCTGACGGAACTTGTCGGACGTCACCACAGTCTGTTTTGTGACAAGGCCTATGCGTCTTCCGCAGACTACGTAGCCTTCTGGCGCGATCTGGCGTCTGGACGAACCTTGGCCAATGAGTTCCGGCGTCTCGCCAAGGACGGCCATGATGTCTGGATCCAGGCATCTTACAATCCGGTCTTCGATGCGCGCGGCAAAGTCTACAAGGTGGTGAAGTTTGCAACCGATGTCTCGAGCCGGATGGATGCTATTGCCCATCTGGGTACCGCACTGAAGGCCCTGGCAGCTGGCGATCTTACCGGCACGCTGGACAATGCCTTCGTTCCGACCATGGAAAAACTGCGTGTCGATTTCAACGAAGCCCTCAGCCATTTGCGCAAGACAATGGACGGTGTGACCCTGAGCGCCAGGTCCATCGCCTCGAGCACCAATGAAATCAAAGAGGCTGCCAACGACCTGTCGCGCCGTACCGAAGCACAGGCTGCGTCCGTGGAGGAATCCGCCGCATCTCTGGAAGAGGTGACGACAACGGTTGCCGACTCCGCCAAGCGGGCCGAGGAAGTTGGACGATTGATGGAGCAGACCCGGTTAAATACCGAGCAATCCAGTGTCATCGTCAGGGATGCCGTGGTTGCCATGAACGAGATCGAGCAGTCTTCCGGACAAATCTCCAGCATCCTGGGTGTGATCGACGAGATTGCATTCCAGACCAATCTTCTGGCCCTGAATGCCGGTGTCGAAGCGGCCCGCGCCGGTGAAGCCGGGAAGGGGTTTGCGGTTGTTGCCCAGGAAGTCCGCGAACTGGCCCAGCGTTCGGCTTCGTCAGCCAAGGAAATCCGGCAGTTGATCAGCACGTCCGGCAAGCAGGTTGGCCGTGGTGTGGACCTTGTCGCCCAGACCGGCACGGCACTGGAGAATATTCTCAATCAGATCCGCGCCATCGATGCCAATGTCACGGCAATCGTTCAAGGCTCCAAGGAACAGACCACCGCGCTTCGGGAAATCAACAGTTCCGTCAATGTCATCGACCAGTCCACGCAAAAGAATGCAGCCATGGTCGAGGAAACAACCGCCGCAGCTTTCTCCCTTGCCAAGGATGTCGACGATTTGTTCCAGATGGTCGCGCAATTCAAGACGACGACGACTGGCTCCTCGTCATCCTATTCTCGCGCGGCCTGACGACAAAGTCGCATATCGCTCTTCAAGACAGTGCCGCGCGCTATCCGGGCGCGCGGTTCTTTTTTGCTTCCTTGGATTGTGTTTGCGAGTTTAAACATGGGCAAAACGCCAAGACGTGATGGGACCGTCATCTTTTTGCGCTTTGATACCTTTACAAAGTGCCTTGATCGTAGCGAATAAAGAGCGATCTGCTGTCTTGTTTGACCTGCGAGTGCCGTGAACTGCAAGAAGCAGGTGCTGCAAGAGCCAGAGACTGGAAAAGAAAGTTTCATCCATGCTGTCCCAAGCAAAAGCCATTCTGCCGCAAGCCATTGACGATCATTTGTCCTGGCCGGCGGATGGGGAAATATTCGATGTGAACCGGCTGGAATTGCAGGTCAAGCCTGGAGATCATCCGTTTCACAGCGCGCATCGTGATGCAATTCGCAAAAACTGGCAGGCGGAATCGGCGGCCAATCCCGCTCTGTTCGATGGCGCCATGGTGTTGTTCAACGAATTGCAGATCGGTGGTGGCGTTGTGACCGGCGCGGGACATCTGATCCCCTATTCCAGCTTTCTGTTCTGGCGTCGTCAGGCCGAGCCGCAGAGCGGCTATCACCTGTTTGGGTTTCCGGTGCTGATTTCGTCCGATGGCGCCTTGATCGCGGTGGAAATGGCCGCTCACACCGCCAATGCAGGGCGGGTCTATTGTCCGGCCGGCTCGCTCGATGCTTCGGATATCGTCAATGCGATGGTCGATGTCGATGCCAATATGCGCCGCGAAGTGCAGGAAGAAACCGGACTGTCGGTGGATGATGCGGTGATCGATCCGCAATTGCGCGGCTATCGCCGTGGCCGTCGGGTCACGCTGTTTCGGGTGTTTCGCCTGGCCTTGACCACTGAGGCGATTTTCGAGCGAATCGCGGCCCATATGGCTGTTGATGAAGAACAGGAAATTGCCCGCGCCGTGGCCATTCGCTCGGCGGATCGCAAGGCGCATGATTACACGCCAGACATGTATCCCCTGTTGGATTGGATTTTTCCCGGCTAAGCGGCTGGTTCGCCTTGCATGGCTGGCGCTGCTCGTGCAGTTTGCTGGCATTGTAACGGCGACTGGAGGCTTGTTTGGCTCGACACTATTGCATTTACGACGTCTTCACCGACAAGAAGCTGTGCGGCAATCCTTTGGCAATCGTGTTCGATTGCGAGGATCTCGATGACGATGCGTTGCAGGCGATAGCGCGGGAATTCAATCTCTCGGAAACGGTTTTCGTTTTTCCCTCCGTTAACGTCGCACATGTGGCGCGCATCCGGATTTTCACCCCCGGTCGCGAGCTTCCCTTTGCCGGCCACCCGACGGTTGGCACGGCGATCGGCCTGGCGGAAAAGGCTCATCAGGACCGCGAGGGTCCGCTCGATCTGGTTTCGGTGATCGACGAAAAGATCGGCCCGGTGCGCTGTGCCGTCAGCCTGAGGCCGGGTGAGGCGAGTTTTGCCGAATTTGACCTGCCGAAAACCTCCACCCAGATACAGCTGCCACTCGACCGCCAGGGCATCGCCGATGCGCTTGGCCTGAAGCCGAACCAATTGCTTTTCGAAAATCATCTGCCGTCGATCTGGTCGGCTGGCGTGCCTTTCCTGCTCATTCCGGTCAGCACTCTGGGGGATGTCGAAAGCATCGAATTCGATCCGCAGCTCTGGGAGCGGGCGGCACCTTTCTGCGACGGCGCGCTGACCTCAGCCTATGTCTATTGCCGTGGCGGTGTTCACCACGCGGCTGACTTTCACGCCCGGAAGTTTTCCCCCGACATGGGCATCGAGGACCCGGCCACAGGCTCGGCTGTGGCAGCGCTTTCCGGCGCTATCCAGCATTTCGACGCGCTACCGGAGGGCCACCACCCGCTGCTGATAGAGCAGGGCGTGGAAATGGGGCGCCCCTCATTCATCCATCTGCATATCGATACCAAGGAAGCCAAAGTTTTCCGCGCCCGCATCGGTGGCACCGCCGTACGCATCGCTTCCGGCATGCTCGACATTTGATTTTCCTTGGTTTTTTCGAGTTTTGATTTTTTTTGCTGTTTCATGGCATTTTTTTCGAAACGGTGCTGGACAAGCAGAGGCAACCCCTTTATATCCCCGCTCACGGCAGCGATGAAGCACAAACGAAGCGCTGCGGGGCGGGTGATTAGCTCAGTTGGTAGAGCAGCTGACTCTTAATCAGCGGGTCGTAGGTTCGAACCCTACATCACCCACCATTTTTCAATAATTTAGCAGATTTTTGCGACCAATTTGCGCCGGTTATGCGACCGTGCGACTTGGTCGCTTTGTCGTACGGTCGCACGGGTTTTTTCACCCATTGCCTGCTTTAGCGAGAACTGTAGGATAGCGCGATCTTGTATTGCGCTGTGGGGGTATGATGCTGGGCGGTCGAACGTTTGTCTTGGGTATGGTGATTGTTGGTCTGGCGGGGTGCGTTACCGCGCCCAAGGGCCTTTTCCATCGTGTGAGCGATGGCCAGCGGGTGGATGCCAATCCGCAGCTTCTTGCAGAGTTTCAGCAGGCGCGGGTGATATGTGATGGGGAGGCGTCCAAAGCCGCGCTCACGTCCACCGAGCGGGACCGCGCCATACATTCCTTGAATGTGAATTTGGTGTTTGACGCCTGCCTTGCGCAGAAGGGCTATGTCAGGCGGTAAAGGATTGGGGGCAATCATGACGGCACGAGATTATGCAAAATTTGGGACCGGTATCGCGGCGCTACTGCTGTTCGCGGCGTTGGCTCCGTGGTCCTACGGGTTTTATTCGCTGCTTCGCCTGGTGGTGTGTGCGGCGGCGCTGTACGCGGGCATTCAGCTGCTCGAGCGGGATAGGAATATCGCTATCGGCCTTTTCGTGGTGGCCTTTATATTCAATCCGTTGCTGCCGCTGCATCTGACCAGAGAGATATGGTCGGTTCTGAATGTAGCGGCAGGTGTGTTTATGGGGTACGTGACGGTCAAGCTCGCGCGGCAATGATGCGTTGGTTGGTCATTCGGGATCTTTGCCATTATCGCCCGGTTTCGGGATATTGATCTGGAGTGGTTTTATGAGCATCATAAGGCGGAAGTGTTCAAGCGCGATCAGTTCGTCTGCCGTCCAGCCATTTTGATCTCTTGGTGGTAGACCGATCTGTCGGCGGCATTCGTCTGTGACAAGCTCGGCTCCCATTGCTTCCAGAGCATTGTTGAGGGCGTAATATACTTCTCGGTGCATTTTGGGTGCGATATTGTCCTCCAACTCACGCATGAATAAAGCTATGATTTGGTTGGTGCGGTGGCGACGGAGGTTGAAAGTAGTTGCGATTTTAGTTGCGGTTTTCATCAATGCTCTCCCTTAGAAAATAACTCTTCTGACTTGTGTCGTAACTCATGAGACGTGGATGAAGTTTTTGCACTTTTGAAAAGTCGCTCGATGCAACTTGTGCTGTAACGCCAAATTTTCTTGTGACGTGAGCGCGATTGATGAACCCGAAAATTTCAATACTTTCGACGATCCACTCAATTCGCAGCCTTTCGAAATATCTCACTTGCTCTCCCCCTCATGCAGAGTATTGTTTGCCTGTGTAGCGAGCGTTTCGGCATATTCTCTATCCGTAAATACGGCGCCGTTGGCAGGCTGACCGGTCAACTTTTCGAATAGCCTTCCGGTGACATTCAGGACGCCATGACGCTGATCAGCAACAAACCAGAATGGCCATTCGTCTGTCCTGTCGCTGGCAGAGCGGGCGTAATACCGATTGTCGTTCACTTGCTCTCTCCCTCATGCCAGCGAACCATTTTCGCCATGGCATTGTCGGCCTGTTCTTCCGTCATGGCATTGTAGTGCTTCATAACTTCGTGAATTGTTTGATAGCTATGGCCTGTGATGCTACAAATTTCCTGGGGGGTGCATCCCGCATTGCTGAGCCAAGTTACAGCTGTATCGCGTAAATCCTGATCGCGCAGGGTTTTGAGGCTCGGCATGGACTTGGTTGCGTGGCGGCGAAGATCTTCAAATAGATGCCGGTAATAATCCGGTTTGAAAGGCTGCCAGCGTCTTTCATCTAGTATGACATAGGGAGAAATGATGCCGGCCTCCTTGCGGCGCTGCACGGCGGCATCGAGACGGTTCTTGATGGCTTCGGCTTCTGGCATTGACACTAATGCATTTGTCTTGCTTTGCTTTAGTTTGATCCGTCCGGCTTCCCGCCCAGCAAAGGTAAACTCCAGTCGATCGTTTTGTCGTTGGCCGGACCATACGGCCAACGTAATCATATCGCCAAGCTCCGGTCTGCCGATGGCGTCGGCAACATTGACCAAATGGACAAT
Source organism: Agrobacterium vitis (assembly GCF_037039395.1). Classification (NCBI taxonomy): domain Bacteria; kingdom Pseudomonadati; phylum Pseudomonadota; class Alphaproteobacteria; order Hyphomicrobiales; family Rhizobiaceae; genus Gillisella; species Gillisella vitis. The sequence goes on from NZ_CP146242.1 coordinate 3,300,724, forward strand.
CTCGGCTTTCGTTGCTGCGCGCACACGCGGCGGCGGGGTTTTCATTTTCAACTTATGGGCCGGATTGATCAGCATGGAGGGCAGGTGGCCGCGATCCATGCCCCATTGCAGGGCGATGCCCAGCACGCGCAGCACGGCATGGGCGGTGTGCAGCCCGCATTCGCTGCGCAGCTTGTCATAGAGGCCCAGGCAGATCTGTTTGCTCAACGCCTCGGCCGCCGAATACCAGATATCCGGTGCGCGCTTTTCGATGACGCCGATCTTCTGGCGGTAGTCCCTGATGGTATTGGGCTGGCGGTCGGCCATGTCGGGGTTTCTGGCGGTGTTCAGCCAGTTTTCCAGAAGGGTTTCCAGCGTGAGGCCGCGCCGCGCTGGAGCGGCTTCTGTGGCGGCGCGCGGACGGCCCGGCTTTTTGCGGCGGTTCTGGCGGGCTTCCTCCTCCAGCTGGCGCGCAAAGCTTTGCGACCAGGCGTGGCATTCGGCTTCTTTCAGCCAGTTGCCCGCCTCGTCTTTCAGATCCTGCCCGGCATGGCCGCGCGCGCGCAACGTCTCCGATGGATTGAAACGCGGACGGCCATTGCGCCAAGCGACATAGCGGATTTTCGGGGTGGATGGTTTTACCATGACTAGATCCGAAAGATTTCGTGGTTGATGCTGTAGACCGATCCGGGCGCGATGCTGCTGCCGCCGGTCGAGACGATCCAGCCGTCTCTCCAATGGGAGAAGATGAAGCTGGCTTCCTTTTTGCCGCATTCGGCCTTTGTGGCGCGGAGGCGGTCGCCGGGTTTCAGGAGAGGGCGCAAGGCTTCCTTGGCCAAGAGATTTCGTAGATTATTCTCGGCGGCATTCTGTCCGAACTTGTGGAAGCTATCCCACCGTGCGGCATGCTCTCGGCTTGTTTCCGGCTTGTGGGCGGCGGCGAAGGCCAGCCACTCCATGGCGATGGCCTGTTCTGCCTGTTCGCGTGTGGCGCTGACGCATAGGAGTTTGCCGTCGATGATGCTGTGCACCGTGAACAAGCCCCAGTTGTCTTCGCCAATTTGATGTCCGGTGAAGTGAATTTTAGGGTCGAGAATGCGCGCGGTGAGGCGGCCCGTTCTGCTGATTTCGATTTCGGCTTTGATGGTGGTGGTCATTTCGTGGCCCTCAACCGAATATTTGCAGGCAGGCTGCAAGGGTGAAGAAGAAAAGGGTGGCGCTTAGGAATATCCTTCCCAAGGCCTTGTCACCGGGTGGGTCCATCGTCTGGCACCCCACGGCAAATTCGAACATGAGCGCGACGAAATAGAGGATGATCGATATGGCTGTGATCATTTCCCAGCCCTCACGATTGCCCGGCTTTCCTGTTCGATCAGGCTTTGCCGTTTCAGGTTGGTTTCCAGCAGCAGCGCGCCGCTGATGAAGAGGGTGAGGCCCATGGCGGCCAGCGCCAGGCCGTCGCGCAGGGACGGCATGTAAAGCGGCACGGGCTTTCGGTGGGTGCCGTGGTCATAGGCAGGGTGCTGCTGCTGGCACTGGTCGGGCTGGCAGGCGCATTCACGCTCGGTGCGGAAATCACAAGGGGTCATTGGTTGGCCCCGCTGCGGCTTCCTGAGCGTCCGGCTCATTCTCATAAGGCACGCGCGCCGAAAACGGCTCGAGAGCTTTATCGAGTGCATGACTTTCATTGCTCAAGTCGTTGTGGGCATCCCAGAATTCGCGGGCGGCAATGACGAGATCGATCACGACCTGCGGCAGGGCAGTCGCTTCCGGTGTAGGGGAGCGCAGATGATGGCAACCGGCGATATCGCAAATTGGGCATACTTGAACAACGCCCAACACTTTCAGGGCGGTGGATGGCGCTTCCTCCATTTCCACAACATAAACAGGCGGTGCTTCGCCGCCGCATTCCACGGCGATGACGGCGCGCGGTTCCATTTCGACGAAATATCGAACGGGGAACGCTCCTTCGTCCCTTGCCCGCATGAAGTCCTTGCCGACATTGCAACGCCGTCCGACATTATCGATGCAGATCGGCTTAAGCTCTTCGCCCACGCTTCCTTTAAAACCGGTCAGCGCGCGCTGAGCGTGGTCTACCCAATCGTTGAACGTATCGAACTGGCCGAGAATGATCGGCTGTAGATGCGCCGCCGGTGTGCCTTTATTCCATGGTCTGGACATTCTTATCTCCGGATAAAAAGAGCCCGGCGGCGTACACGATACAGATCGTCGCCGGGCAGGTGGTGCGCTGGCCGGGCAAACGGACAGCGCCTGGGGGTACTGGTGAAGGGATGCAGCGGGCCGGTGGTCCGCCACCAATCCCCAGATCGTGGATGATCGATGGGGATGAGCCGGCCCGCTGCTTTCACGGCCACGCCCGGGAGGCGGCGGGGCCGAAACCTGCGACGATCAATAGATCGTGTCGTTCTCGTCGATCTTGTGAACCCAGAAGGCCAGGATGAGGCAGACGATGATCACGGCGAAAGCGCAGGCGATGATGCCGAGCGTTATGCCAAGGGAAAAGGACAGCCAATCCATCACTGCACCACGCGCAGGATGGGGCGGCGATCCCGGAAGAGCTGGCGCGTGGTGCAGCCGTTTTCCTGTTCGCCGTTGATCGTTGCGGCGGTGACGACAAAGTTCACGCTTTCGCTGCGCGCCCGTGACGCGCTGTTGCGCAGTGTGTCGAAGTCCTCGAACTGGAGAACGTCCTTTGCAGCCAGAAGGCCCACCAGCTTGTCGGCAAGGTATTTCTGGCGGTTGGACATGTTGTCCAGCTCGATGATGATCTTGCGGGCTTCTTCATTGCGATTGGTCATGGGGTTTTGCCCTGGAGTTTTTCAATGGCCAGTTCACCGGCCACGGTGATGGAGAGAGATTTTCCCTGGCGGCGGATGAGCCGGAATGCTTCCAGCTTCGATGCGACGCCAAGGCTGATGCGCTTGTTTCCAACCCGCCAGCCGCGCGTGCCTTGCCAGGTGTTGAACTTGAAGAATTGGAGCGCGCAAAGCGCGTCCTGCTGGGCAGGTGTTAGCGCCTTGCGCGGATTGGTGACGGCCGGGTTTTCGGAAAGAGGGATGCTCATGGCCGCACCTCCCGGCCCATGCAGCGCTCATAGGCGCTGGCTGTGACCACGGCGGGCGGAATGACCTCCGGCCCTGCTGCCACGCCGCCGCAGTTGCCGCAGGCGTGGGCTTCCATCCAGAAGGACATTTTCTGTACGCAAGACAAACGCTTGTACCGGTCGTGGTCGATCGATACGGAACCGCAGCGGCAGCCGGTCATGCCCGTGCCTCCGCGTAAGCCTCATGCAGCGCCAGGCGCTGGGCGGCGATGGTGGGGGGCAGTGTGGTCTGTGCCGGGGTGGCGGTGGCGGTGGCGCCGTAGCTTTTCAGCCATTGCTCGATAGCGGGGCGCGACCAGCGCTTGCGGCCGGGCAGGCGCTGGGGCATGCCGTGGCGGTCTGTGAGGGACGAGACGAGACGCAGAAAATAACTCGACGTGTACCCCAAAGCGGCGGCGATCTCTGCCGCGTCTATTGTCTGCTGATGCAGGGGGATCATTTGCAAAGCTCCCGTTTGCTAAAATGCTTACGGGAGAAGAATGCACATACTTTCTGCGATTTGCAAATAATAATTTGCATTTTTTTGCAAAAGCAATTTTGGGGCGGTTTGCTAGTCCACAGAAAAGAGCGCTCTTTTTGTCATTCTAGCTGTGGATAAGTTTTTGACACCTGGATGGCGGGTCTTGCCTGACGCTCAAAGAAAGAGCGCTCTTTTTGTCAATCTTCCTGTGGATAAACCGAAGAGCAGGAGCGACAAAAAAGAGCGCTCTAAAATTCAGTGCGCTCTGTTCTTTTTGCGACATTCAGTTGCGGGTGCGAAACCCGCCGATCACAACGCCCGCAATGGCGACGTTTTCGTCATCAACGATTTCCGGGGCGGTCGGTTCGCCAGCGGCGGATGCTGAGAGGAGATAGGGGTTTCTCCAGACGCGAAATATTGTCTCGGCGGTTCCTCGGCGCAGGTCGTATTTTTGGGCGCAAACGGCGTCGCCATTGCGCGGCTGGGCCTCGCGGTCGATGATGACGATCATGCCTGGAAGGTAGCCAAGGGCGGAAAGGGCGTTTGTTTTCAACACCCATGCATCCATGGTCGGGGTCTGCTTCACCAGGCTGTCGATAGCGACGTTGACCACGTCATCCTTGTCCGCGCCGATGCTGTAGCGCGCGGCTTCATTCTCGGAGAAAAACTGGATCTTCGGAATGTTCTTGGTCTCATACGCGGGGATGTGTGTGGCATCCTCAATCTTGCGAACCGTCTTGGCGGTGAGCGTATGTCCCATGGCGTCGTTTTGCCGAAACCGGGTGAGTGTCGATGGCGTAAGGCCAGCGGCGCGCGCGATTTCAGTCAGCGACATCTTCGCCGTCTGGGTGATGTGGTCGAGCCACGCTAGTTGCTGATCGCGCAAATCTGTCATGCGCATACTTAAAGCAACGTGAAGGCCCATGTTCAAAACTCAAAACTGCTATTGACTTTGCAAACTAAATCACGCCGAAATGTGCAAAAGCAAGAGTGATTTGCATATTTGAGGTTTCGATGGACAAATTCTCTGAAATTGATGAACGCCGCGAACGGCTTGGCATCAAGCAAAACGAGATGTGCCGCCTTGCGGATGTCTCGCCCTCGACGCTGACCCGCGCCCGATCCGGCGGCAAAGACCCGACGCCGCGCATTCTGCGCAAGCTGCGGGTTGCGCTCGATGGGATTTCGCGGGAGCGCGGCGTGGCGCTACGGGAAGATTTGGAGCGGCGGTCATGAACTGGGCGGACTATCAGCCGGGGCGGCGCGTGGTGTGTGTGGCGGATTACTTTGAAAGCCGCGAACAATGCTCAATTGTTCCTGAAAAGGGAAAGGTCTATACCATTCGCACAGCCAATATTGGGCGACTGTCCAATGATATCGAAATGATCGGCTTGACCTTCGTGGAATTCACCAGTCTTGGAGTTCCAACATCGCTATATCAGCCTCCGTCAGGTGAGTGGTGGTTTGCGGCGCGAAATTTTAAGCCGCTCGACGAACGCCGCCTTGACCAGTTCCGCCACATGCTCACGAAAGCGCCTGCCCCTTGGGGAAGCCGACCGGTGGCGGCATGAGCGGCGCTTATCTCATCGCCTACGGTGGCAAGGCTCCGCTGGATATCGCGGAAAACCGGGTGTTTCACCAAAGCTTGCTCGACGATCTGGCCTGCGAAGTGGCGCGGCAGGGCTGGGCGGGCGCTGATTTTTCCCATTACGGCCGTGCGGATAACCGGGTTGCGATTGAAATCGTGCCGGGAACGGAAGCGTTGACGCTGGAACGGCTGGCAGCATTTCGAGAAGAGCAGCGCCGGGCGCGCGAAGCAGAAAGGCAGGTGGCGTGATGTCTTATGAAGCATGGGGTGACGGTGACGACAGCCCGTATGATGCGGCGATTGAAGCCGGTTGGATCAATCCGGACGATCAGTCCAAGGCGTTGATCGATGTGATGAACGAGCGCCTACGTCAGCAGAATGAAAAGGGCTGGTCAGCCGAGCATGACGATCAGCACACGGGCGGCGAACTGGCACGCTTGGCGGCTGCTTATGCGCTCGGAGAATGTGAGGTTGTTCAGCTGCCGGGCTTGTACATTTGCGGCTGGTTCAAGCCGAAAGACCGCCGGTTTGACCTTGTGCGCGCTGCTGCGCTGCTGTTGGCGGAAATTGAGATTTTCGACCGTGCCGAAGCGCGAAAGGCAGGTGCGTGATGGCGTTTGAAGAGGTTGATATTGTTGTCGAGGTGAGTGGATCGGCCCATACGGGTGTGTCCGTTGGGTTGACGAAGATGCGCAAATCCAAGGCCAAGATGAAGGTGAGCATCAAGAGTGATGCCTGGGAAACGCTCGGGTTTTCACCGGATGATCGTTTCGTGCTGCTGGTTGGCCGCGATAATGATTTCGGGATGATCCGGCTGCAAAAGAACAAGACCGGGAAAATCCGGGTTGTGGATCGCGTTGCAGCCCATGGCTCTCGGTTCCTTCAGTTGTCTCTGGGGCATCGCCCGGAATTTGTGGACCGCGCGGAAAAGGCTGTGGCCTGCCAGTGGGAAAAGATCGACTTCACCACTCTGGAAATCGTCCTGCCCAACTGGGCGGATGAAACCAACCCGGCAAGAAAGGCGCGTATCCAGGCAAAGCCGCCGTCCGTGCTGGCTGCCGACCGCGAAGCGGAGCGCCAGGCGCGTGAGCTGGCCGAGGCCGAACAGCGTCGCCGCACTATTGAACTGCATGAGGTTGCCGAGGAGGCCGCCCGTCAGACGCGGAAATTGCTGTCTGCTCCAGACGTTGAGTTGCGCGCCGATCTCAACCTTACGCCCAAGGAACGAGCGCTGCTTTCGGCGCTGGCCGCCAAGAAAGGCGCTGTCGTGTCCAAGGAAGCGCTTCTTCATCTGACCTATGGCAGCAGTGACGACGCGCCTGACGTGAAGATCCTTGACGTCATGATCTGCAAAATCCGTCCAAAGTTGCCGCTTTCGGTGCGTATCGAAACCCGCTTTGGACAGGGATACGTGCTGATTGGGGCTTGGAAAGATCTGTTCGAGAAGGCGGTGGCGTGATGGATCTGCATCTTGTTGATGAAATCCAGCAGCTATCGGATTGCCGGACGCATCAGGAGCGGGCGGTGTGGCTGCTGACCTGCCCGCTGATGGTGCTTTCCAAGTATGAAATGACCATTCGCAACCGGCTGCAAATTGCCGGGTTTTTCGATGGTGTTGTGTATCTGGAATGGGAACTGTCCCGGATGCGCGCACCGCGCGCTCTTGGCGCTATGCCTTTGAATACCTACGCGGAAGTCATGTTGACGATAGCGCGCCCCTGAAATTCCCCGCCGATTTGTATTGCGTACGGCTCTCGCTTTCGAGGTTTGAAATGCGGATGCCTGATGAATTTATCTCCGACCTCGACAAGCGTGTGTATCGGCTTGGGTTGTCGGAAAGCGTTGTGTTGAGGGAGGCCGGACTTGCTTCACGATATTTTGCCGATATCCGCGCAGGCCGTAGGCCTTTGACCAGAAAGACATATGAGCGGATGTGTGCTGCAATTTCCGATTTGCAGAAGGCGAAAGCCACGAATGACAGATATGCGGCCAGCCGTGCGCAGGCCGCTGTGGCTGGCAAATCGCTCGCGCGGCATGATCCGATCACGGCACAATACCGGCTGCTGCTGTGGCTTGTCTGTACGATTGCCGATGTGCCGCCTGGCCCAGTGCTGGCCGCCGATCCGGCCAAGCGGGCCACGGCGGATGCGGAATGGATGCGGGCCGCCCATCTGCGCCGGATCACCATCTACATTGCCAATGTTGAACTGAATATCAAGCAGGCCGATCTTGCCCGCGCTGCCGGCATGTCGCGCGCTGCCATCTGCGGCATGCTGAAAGACATGGAGGATCTGCGCGGCGATGCGCAGGTTCAGACGATGATCGGCGCGGTTGAGGAGGTGTTTTTGTGATGACTGATGATTGGGATCTGTGTCGCAACCGTTCCGCCGCCATGTCTGCCGCCATGGCCGTACCACTTGAAGTTAACCAGGCGCTGGCTGTGATTATCCTTTGGAATAGCGGCTTTTTCGATACGCTCGATATCGCCCGCATGCTGACGCTGAAAGAAGATGCAGTATATCGGACCATTCATGCTGCCCGTGATGTGAGGGCCGGTCGATGAACTCCCGCAACAAAGAAACCGAGCAAATCAAGGAAGGCCTGAAAGGCCGGATTGTCGGGCTTTGCGAGGGTCTGTTGCCGGATGGCAAGCGACATGGGCGGCTCTGGGTGGCCCACAATCCGATTGAAAATGACTATTCCCAGACCCCGGAATTCAAGGTGGCGTTAACGCGGGATGTTGGTGCGTGGAAGGATTATCGCACCGGTGAAAAGGGCGATGTGATCGGGTTGATCGCCTATCTGAACGCCACAGATTTTCGTGGGGCGATGGACTGGGCGCGCGATTTCCTTGGGCTGCGACAGATGAGCCGGGAAGAGCGTGACCGCTTTGCCCGCGATACGCAAAAGGCCATGGCGGATGCGGCGCGGATCTCGGAGGAAAAGCGTCTCCAGCGGATCAAATGGGCCGATGATCTGTTCATGAGCGCGGATGCCTATGGCAGCGGCACGGCGGCGGAAGCCCATGCGCTGGCCTATTTCGCGGGCCGGAAAATTCCGCTCGATGACATTCCCAATCTGGCCGCCGACACCTTCCGGTTTCATCCGAGCCTCGAATTCTGGCCTCGGGCGACCTATCGCAATGAGGGCGGCCGTTCGGTGAAGGTGAAGGCCGGGCCGCGCTTTCCCTGCATTCTATCCGCCATGCGCACGCCCACAGGGCAGGTGACGGGCGTGCATCACACGTTCCTCGATCCGGTGCGCCCGGAAAAGCTGCCGGTGGCGGCCAACGAAAACGCCAAGATGATGCGGTTTGAATGCGCGGGCGCGATGATCTGGGTAAGCCATGGGCCGGAAAACCTTCCGGTCTGGGAAGCCCGCCAGCCGCATCCGGCGATCTTTGGCGAGGGGATAGAGGACGCCCTTTCCCAAGCCCGCGCCAATGGCGACATGGCCCGCGCCGCCGCTGTCGGCTCGCTCTCGATGCTGTCAGGCGCGCCGCTCAAACTGCCCTGCATAGAGTGGGCCTTGATCTGCCAGGACAATGACTGGGCCAAGCCCCAGGCGCAGAAGCAATTTGCCGATGAAATGGCAAAGCTGGAAAGCTTTGGCAAACCCGTGGTGGCGAAGAAAAGCCATATCGGCAAGGATTTCAACGATTTGATGCAAGGAGAAGAGTGATGGGTGAGCGCCCGGAAAACATGAAGCAGCAACTGAAAGTAGAAGTTAAAGACGGGATTTTGTCAATTTCTATTGGCATCGCTCTCCTCTCTCATGCTGTCCAGTCACAAGAGAGCTGGCCGGAGAACTTCTATGTCGACGACATTCGTGATTTCGCGCGGGAAGTCGCGAGAGAGTTGCGCCGGGAAGAGGAAGACGGCACGACGCCTGTCCATCGTCTCTTTGACAAGGTTGCCGATGCTGTCTTGGAAAGTGGTGGCGACGGTGTCGACGAAGGAAATGTGGAACGTGGCCTTGAGATCGCCGCTGCGTATTTCAATCGGAAAACTTCGAAGTCATGACCGGCGCTGGCCACAATTCCGGCACTGATGCCCATGGCATTGCCCGTGACCAGCTGCGCGCCTTTGTCGAGCGGATCGAGCGGCTCGATAGAGAGATCAAATCCATCAACGACGACAAGAAGGATGTGTACGGCGAAGCCAAATCCATGGGCTTCGACACCAAAATCCTGAAACGGGTGATCCATCTGCGGCGAAAGGATGAGCAAGAGAGGCTCGAGGAAGATCTGATCCTCGACACCTATCTGCACGCCCTCGGCATGATCGAGGAACCGCCGGAAGGCTAATTTCAACAGGAGAAAGACCATGGCGAAGGAAAAAACACCGGAAGAGCTGGCCGCATTGGCGGGGGCGATTGGAAAGGATGAGGACAATGGAACACCCACTGGAAACGAAACGCCGGCGAATGCAGGCGGAGCAAGCGATACGGGAGCAAGTGGCGAACAATCTGCGGGCGAAACAGGGTCTGCCGCACCACAGGAAGCAGGCGGTGACATCGACGGTTCCAGCGGGGCAGACGCCGGAGGCAATGACGGATCGGCTGCTGGACGCGATAGCGGAGGCGAGGGCGCAACAGCTGTGGGACGTAAAGGGCTGGTTTCCGAGGGGGAAGCCAATGCAGGATCAGGTGGAACCGCTGGCGATCAACGCCACGATCAGGGATCAAGTCCTGATGTTGGAAGTTCAGGCGAGCTTGGAAAACCAAATACGGCAGGCAATGCTTCTGCCGACGAACTTGCTGCGCAGATGAGCTACAGCGAATTCGCGGCACTGGAGCCGGAGGCCATGCCGATGATTGCGGCAGCCGGGGCCTACCAGGCGCTGATTGCTGTCGGCCAGGCGGTTGCCGCAAAGCTTGCCGGGGCTGAGCTGACATGCGGCCCGCATCCGGCCAGCACCTTAATGGCGCGGGAAATGGCCGGTTTCGTGCGCAAGATCGGTCGGCGCGCTACCGCCGATGTGCTGGCCCAACATCTGAAAATCCGCAAGCTGCGCGACAGTGCCGAGATTTCCACGCCCGAGCGGATCGCCCTGACGGCCTATATCCAGACCCTGCTTGATCTGGACGCCTTCATTGCTGCCGAGCGGGAAGCGCAGGCCAAGGCGCAGGAAGAGCGGCAAACGCCCGCGCCGACCCCGATTGAAGACACGATTTTTGAACCGGCGGATGACTTTTTTACGCCGACTTACTGACCTCACCCCAAGCGAACAGGAGACTATGAGCATGACGGACAAAGTTGACAGCACAAGCGACCAGCGCACCGTAAACAATACGATGCGACACCAGTACAAGGTTCTTTCCGACAAGGAAAAGGAACAGATGGCAGCAATCAAATCCTGCGGGGAAGAATTGCTGAGCATCATCAATGAGTGCGGTGCAAGCCGCGAACTGTCCATCGCCAAGACCAAAACCGAAGAAGCGGTTATGTGGGCAGTGAAACACGTCACGGCCTAAAACCCATGCCCGGCGCGCTAGAGATCCGGCGCGCCGTTTTTTTATCTCATGACGGTGCGCGGCGGGGCAGATGACCAAGAAACCAAAATTGCAGGGTGGCGTTGCCGGTGCCAGGGCGCATTTTCTCGATGCGCTGGAAGAGGTGGGGGAAGGCCGGGATATTATCGACCCGGACAAGAACCTTGCCCGCGATGGCATTCGTCCCGGCCAGTGGCCCGGCGCGCCGCATGATGCCATGCCGCCAAAATGCCCCGTTACGGTACTGGGGATGAAAGGCGAGGTGGTCTATTGCGTCGGCGCGACCGGCGGCTTGCACGAAATCAGCCGGTTCGATTATCCAACGCTGCTAAAGCTGTTTTCGCCCTACATCAATTATCTGCACTGGGCCTGGCCTGCGTTCGGCAAGGCGGAAGCCGACCCGGAAACCGGGGAGGCGTTGCCGCCGAAGGTGAAGCGTGTCGAGCGCGACAAGGCTTGGGAAGCTATTATCAGCGAGGCGGGCCGTCGCGGTATCTTCGATCCGCAGGACAATGTGCGCGGTCGGGGCGGCTGGAAGGATGGAGAACAATTCATCTGGCATTCCGGCCGCCATATCTGGACGGTGCAAACCAAGCAGAAAGACGGCAAGACCGCCGACTGGAATTTGCAGCGCGCCCCGACCGGCGAATATGGCGGCATGTATTACCGCCAGGACAGTGATATTCTCCAGCCGTGGAAAAGCCCGATTGGCTGGCGCGATAGCCCGGCGCATCAGCTGTTGCAGGATTTCGGCACATGGAACTGGCATCGGCCCAGCCTCGATCCGCTGTTTTTGTTGGGCTGGATTGGTTCGTCGCTGATGGGGGCGGCGCTGAAAACCCGGCCGATCATCTTTATCACCGGCGGACGCGGCACGGGTAAATCCACTCTGCACGATATCATCAAGGCGATTTTCGGTCAGACGCTCTATGCCACGGCCAACACCACAGCCGCCGGTATCTATCAAAATCTCGGCCAGGACAGCCGCCCGGTAGCGATCGACGAATTCGAGGCCAAGGCCAGCGGCTTTAAGGAACAGGCGATTATCGAACTGGCGCGCCAGGCCTATTCCGGTGCAAAGCTCTATCGCGGTGGCGCGAACCATGAAGGTGTTGAATTCGAGCTGCGCTCGGCCTTCATGTTCTCGGCCATCATGCATCCGCCGCTTGCCGTGCAGGACAAGAGCCGCATGGCGATTTTGCAGCTCAAGACGCTGGAAAATGACGGCAAGGGCGAACCTGTGGTGTCCGATGTGGCCGGGCGGATGCTGCTGCGGCAGATCATGGACGGCTGGCACGATTTTGACATGCATGTGCTGCCCCGCTGGCGTCGGCTGCTGCATGAGGCTGGTTTCGATGCACGCCAGATCGATACCTATGGCACGCTGCTGGCGACGGCCGAGCTGCTGGTGGGTGAACAAGGCATGATCGATATCGGCTTTCCGGCCGACGATCCCGAACACGCCATCGACCTGCTGAAACAGGCGACCGCCATCGAGCGATCCGAACAGACGGAAAAGTGGCAGGATGTGATTGGTCATGTCTTGGAGAGCAGCCCAGAGCTTTGGAGAGGCGGTGAAAAAAATTCAGTTCACGACTGGATTTGCGATGCCAAGCAAGGAGTTGATAAATTAAGTAATGTCAGAAAAGCATTGGGTAATGTTGGCCTGGGGATCACTCAACCTGGCAAACCGTTTGATGGTTTTGGAATAGCCGTTCCCGTGCGCGATAATCGTCTTTCGAGGATATTTGAGGGCACAGACTATCAAAGTGGCGGCTGGAACCAAGCGCTCAGGCAAGCACCTGATTATCTAGTGACAAAAGACACGCCGATGGTGCGGGTCGGAAACGAACCAAAGCGATGCATCGTTTTTGATTTCGATGCGTATGAAGCTTTTGTAACGGGCAGTTCTAGCGTGCTGGATTGAAAAAGGCGGGAAATCCCGCCTCTTTTTATTATTCTTATTCTACCTTGGTTTTTCTATGTTCTTCCAGCAATGGACTAACGCTGATCCCTAAAACATCCATCACATCTTTTGCGGCTCTGTATCCAGGATACATTTCAGCAATGAGCCGCACATAAGCGATTTTATCTGCAAGCGATGCTTTTTTCAGTGGATGCTCTGTCATTGAACCCTGCTCCCTTCGACAGTGATGTATTTGGTATTGAGGATTTCAGTCTTGGTCTGCTCGCAAGCCTCGACCTTGTCCAGCATCATCCAGAACAGCGTATTCAGCTCGCTGACCATTCCGGCAATTGCGTCGGCGTCAGCGTGCTCTGAGACGGTAATTCCCAGGCGGATCAGTGCCCGCAGATCGACAAGCTTGTCTTCCAGATTGTGCATGGATTGGGTAATTGTGGTCATCACGGTTCCTCGGTTCGATTTGAACCCTGTCACCAGCTTTCCATTCTGGTGGCCGGGCGATAACGGGTTGGAAAGACCGGGCCGAGGTCCCGGCAAGCCTCACGGCTTCCCATTACGCCCGACCATAAAAAAACGCGCATTGCGCGCGTCGGACGCCTCGGTTTACGGACCAGCTTTCCATTCTGGACTTCACCTTTTTCGTGAAGCAGTGCGACGATACACGCCCTTCCGTCATCATTCAAGAGGCTTGTCGCAGCCCACGCCCTGTTCAGATTGCGTCATCAATCCTCATAAAATCGCCGCCGCAATTGACACTTTCCCCCGCCCCGGAGGGATTGAAAGCGGAGCCTGCGCCAAAACTGCGTTTTGCGAGCGGAGATAGGCGACACGAGATAATCAGCACATTGGCCGCTCGCCGCATTCGGCCTGTTCGCGGCGCATCCTCCCATTTCATTGCCAGCCTTGTGGCCGCGATCCGCCTGGCGCTGGCGAAAGATAAGGCGCAGGCAACTAACGAGGCCAAGGCCGTGAAATGGTGGCCTCTGGCGGAGTGTTTCGCCACTCGCAGGGTGCGGGGAAGGATTTGTTACAAGAGTGTAGCAACGTTGTAGCATTCAAATGCTACAGAATTAACCAATAAAATCATGGAGATATGAGTTTGTAGCATTGTAGCAAGGAAACATATCCCCATACGCGCGCGCGTATGCGTATGAAATTGATGATGATACAATGATACATTTGCTACAAATATGAATTTATTGATAAATTTTGTATCATTTGTGTAGCATCGTTGTAACAGGCCACCAACCGAATAAACAAATCGGGTGATAGTGATGGATGACGGAAAAGGCGAGAATTCGGGGCTTTTTGGGGCACACACGCCGGGCGAAAATCCTGCGGCGGCCAAGGTTGGCGCGGTCAAAGCGGCGGTTGCCGATGCCATGGGCGATCTGGCGGCGCGGCTGACCGGGCAGGAAGACGAGGCCGAGCAACCATCGTTGATGCTCGATGAGATGGACGAGCAAATGGCGCTGTTCTCCGGGCCGGTGCGCCATGTGGCGAACCAAATCGATATCGCCAGACGCGGGAGAGGGAGGCCAAAAGGCAGCCAGAACAAGTCCAGCCGGGAATTTGCCGATGTGTTGCAGCGCATGGGCTACCGTCACCCTGGCCTCAACCTCGCCGCCATGGCGAACGCCGATCCGGCTGCGCTGGCGCTCGAACTGGCGGGGTTCGAGTGTGGCGAGCATGAACCGCTTGCCGTGTTGCGGGCGATGGTCGACGCGGGCAGGATCAGCCGTGATCAGGCAATCGGCTTGATGGACAGTGCCATGGGTTATGTCCTCAAGGCCAACGCCGAGCTGTTGCCGTATTTCGAGAGCAAGGCCCCGACGAAGCTGAATGTTGACAAGAAGTCGGTCATGGGGATCATGGTCATCGGTGAGATGGAAGCACCGAAGGCGGATAAGAGCGATATCCTCGACCTGACCAAATTCCCTGCGCCGTGATAATGAATTCAAGGCGTTAGCCGTGCGACATTGGTGCGGTCATGTCGCACGGTTGTTAAGCCGTTGATATAATTCGATATCGCAATAATCATAAATCATTAGGGCAGTTTCGACCGGCGGGCATTTCCCCGCCGAGCGCCCGCCGCGTGGTCGCGCCTGGTGGGGTCCCCCTCGCGTGCGCGTGCAGGCGCGGGCGGCGGCGCTTCAAAAATCCGCGCGCGCCACCCCACCCCGGGCCGGGCGGCTCACACACACCGGGTCGCCCCGGCCTTTGCCAGTGAACCCATTTGTGGCCGACCTAATCTCTATTTCGACAGAGCGGGCGCGGGCGCGCGGGTTCTGGCGGCTTATGGAGGGCTGCGGGTATGGGTGTAGGCATCACGAATTATCGGCCACCGGGACCGATTGGGGCGGCGTTTTTGAAATCGCGCGGGCCTATCGATACCATTATGGGGCCAGGTGGATCGGGTAAAACAGTCTGTTCTGTGATGAAAGGCCCGATGATTGCGGCGCAGTACATGCCAGTCTGCAAGGATGGCTGGGTGCGCGTGAAAACGCTCTGCGTGCGAAATACCTATCGGAGCTTTGCGAAGACGGCCTTGGAAAGCTGGTACGGAAAGTTTCCCATCGGGCATGAATGGCAGGTAAGCCATGAAGGCGGTCAGGATCGCCCTGTTGTCCATAAGCTGCAATGGATTGCCGACCGTGGCCGGGAAAAGGTCAAGGTCGAATACATCATGGAAACCGGTGCTGTTGGTGATAACGATCTTGAGGAGTTTGCTAAAGGTTACGAAATTTCAATGGCATGGGTCAATGAATATGACCTGATGCCGGAAAAAACGTTGCCGCTGTTTCTCGGCCGTTGTGGCCGTTATCCCCCGATGGAAATGATTGCGCCCTCCGAGCTGGAGCGGGTTTCGAGAGACGGACGGACCCAAATGCGCCGCATGGGTTTGGAGATTTCCGACACTGAGCTTGTCGTTCCCCAGATCGCATGGGGGGATATGAACCCGCCTGATGTGGATCATCCAGCCTATACGATCCCCTTCGGGCAGGACGGCAAGCCCGGAACGATTGTGCAGGATATCACGCCGGGTTGGAACGGATTTTGGCAGCCCGGTGGCTTGTCTCCCCATGCTGAAAACAGGGCGGGCAAACCGCGAAGCTCGTACCAAAAGGAAGAGGCGACGACCAAAGACAAGGCCGTCGTGCGCCGCATGGTCCATTCGCTGCCTGCCTACGCGAAGGATGGAAAGCCAGTCTATGAGGATGATTTCTCTGTTGAATTTCATTGCGCCGATCAGGAAATTCAGTTTGTACCCCAGCTTGGCCTAACCATCGGTATAGATGCAGGCGGCTCGCCAGCAGCGACATTCGGGCAGATGTCTCCGAGCGGACAGAATAGGTTGCTGGCTGAGCTGACGGCAGATCCGGGAACAGGGCCGACGCGATTTGGTCACATGATTTTGTCGCTTATGATGGGGCGCTTTGCCGGAGCGGCTTTTGTGCATGCGTGGGGCGATCCATCGGCGTGGTATGGCGCGGACAGTGCCACCGGGGAGTTCCACTGGATCAACACATTGCAAAGCGTTGTGCGCTTTCAAATTAATCCAGCACCGTCGAATGAGCCATCAATCCGACAGGAAGCGGTCAAGCATTTCCTTGGGCTTCGCCTCGATAACAATACGCCCGGCTATATCATCGATCCCAGCTGCAAAGTCGTTCGCGGTGGGTTTGCCGCCCACTACAAGTTTACGAAAAAAACCTCGTCGAGCCAAACGGACAAGGGGCTTGTCGACAAGAACCCCTATTCTCACCCGCATGACGCGGAGCAATATCGCTGCCTCGGCGTTCTCGGCATTGCCGCTCTGACGGCCCATGCGGCTCAATCCACCTTGCCGTCGAATGTCGAAAACCTGCATCGCCATCGGCAAGACCGTTCCACCGGCCCGAAACGGGATTTCTCGGTATGGGATGTTTGAGGTTCGAAAGTCCTTCGCTGCTGACGGATTGCCTTGACATGGCGGGGCCGTGGTCGGTGACGCGGAAGGTGTTTCTCTGGCAGCATCAGAACGGCGATAGCATTTCAATTTTCGATGATGACGGGCTGCTGGCGATGGCCTTTCTCGTGAGCCGTGAGGACGGCACTTGGGAATTCGCGCTGGCCCTACGCGCACGCGCACGCGAGAGGATGCTGGAACTCTGCCGCTTCGCCCACTTAACGCTCGCCCGACTGGCCGACACTGGAGCCGTGATCATCTGCCATGTGATGGACGGCAACAAGACCGGTTCGCGCATGGCGCGCCTTGTGGGCTTTACGCCCGCCGGCGGGACGCTGTGGAAGTGGAGCGGGAAGCATGACAAACGCGGTGAAGGGTCTGTTCGGGGGCAAGCAGGACGATACGGCGAAGAAGAGCCAGCAGCTCCAGCAGGTGGCGAACGACCGGCAATTGCAATCGCTGAACACCAGTGACAGCAAGATCCTTGCGACCCGGCGCACGCCGCGTGGCCGCAGGCTGTTCGAAGATGGCGGCTCGACCGGTGCCACGGCGGTTCTGTCCTGATGGCGGCCTTTGATCTGAAATCCGTTATCCGGCGCAAGGATAAAATCTGGGGCCAGCGGGCGCCCTGGACGTCGATTTATCAGGAAGCCTATGATTTTGCCGTGCCGATGCGCCGCCCTGGTGGCGCTGGTAAGCTGAAATACGCTGACAAATTGTTCGATATGACCGCGCCGATGTCGGCCATGTATTTCGCGGGCAACCTACAGCGCAGCTTGTTTCCGGCGGGTCAGCCTGCCTTTGTGCTCGAAACCGGGCCACTGGCGGCCATGAAGCTTTCCGCCCCGGATCGTAAGCAGCTCGACCGCATCCTTTACGAGACCTCGACCCTGATCCATCCGTTTTTTCTGGCGGGTGACTGGGATACGGCGGTTCATGAAATGTGCGTCGATCTTTCGGTGGGAACCGGTGCCATTCTGCCAGTGAAGGGAACGCCCGACAAGCCGGTGATGTTCTGCGCCATTCCGTTCGACCAGTTGGCGATTGGTGTCGATGCCTTTGGCCGGGTGAATTACGTCAGCTGGAAACAGCAGATCGAATACGAGCAGCTGGTGGGCGCGTTCCCGGATGGGGATTTCCCTGACGATGTGAGGGAAAAGGCGAAATCCAACGCTTCCGATGAGACGACGCTCTATCAGGATTTCTACGCTGACAGCCTGCCCGGCGGCGGCTGGCATTTCGTCGCCTATGTCGACAAGAGCGCCGTGCCGATCCGGCATGAACGCTATCGCACCCAGCCGATTGCCGTGCCGCGCTACTATCGTGTGCCAGGTGAAGCTTATGGCCGGGGCGTGATCCTGACGGCGTTGCCGACCATCAAAACGCTGAACAAGGTGCAGGAACTGGCGCTGAAAACAGCGGCGATTTCGATGCTGGGTATCTGGGCTTACCGGTCGGGCGGGACGTTTAATCCCAACAATGTGCGAATGGGGCCTGGTGAATTCTGGGCGATGCAATCGACCGGCGGCATGATGGGGCCGGATGTTTCGCGGCTGGATACGCCCGGCAACATGAATGTGGCGAATGTGCTGGTGGGCGATCTGCAAAGCCAGATCAAGCAGGCCACGTTTGATAACCGCCTGCCGGAATATCAAGGCACGCCGCGTTCTGCCTCGGAAATGACCGGGCGGATGCAGCAAGGGGCAAACATCCATATCGGTGCCTTCGGGCGGCTGGTGAATGAGATCATGCCTGTGATCGTGCCGCGTGTGGCGGAAATTCTCTCCGGGTTCGGCATTCTGCCGATGGTTGCCAATGTGGACGATCTGCTGATTGCGATCTCGGTGCGCTCGCCCATGAAGGCGGCCCTGAATGCTGACCGGCTGAATGCCATCGCCAATTACCATGATCTCGTGGCGAATTTCGTCGGGCCGGAAAAGGCGCGGCTCTATGAGAACATGGACAAAATCATGGAGCGGATCGGTGAAGGATTGCAGATCGACAAGGATTTGATCCCCGATGAGGACCAGAAAAAGAAGATCGCAGATGAAATCAACAAGGAACGGCAACAGCAAATGGCTGCAATGTTTGCGCAGGAAGCCGCCAAGCAGGCCCCTAAAGTGCTTGGGGATGCGGCGGCGCAGGATATGAGGGCAGCAGCATGAGCGGGCCTTTCATTGCGGGTCGGGAGGCGCAGCCGCTTGATCTTCTGGAACAGGGTATGGCTGGGAATGGCTGGGACGGGTTGGAAAGCCTGTTCAACATGGATGGCCCGAAAGACGAATTGAAGCCGGAAGACGAACTGGCCGAATTCATGTGGGGTCTTTCCCAGACCGTACAGGGCCGAAAGATGTTCGAATGGATGATGGATATTTCCATTCGCCAGCCCTTGCGCATTACCGGCGCAACCATTGAGCAAAGCGCCCTGATGGGCGCAACGCGCCAAGGCATCAACGGATTTGCCGAGGTGATCCTGAAGGCGATTGCCGAGGGAAGCCAGATCAATTCCACCCGTAAACAATCCCAGAATGGAGCTGGATCATGAAGCATCTTTTGCGTGGCATGCCACAGATTTTCTTTGACGCGGACGGCGCTGGTAGCGGGGGCGGTGACGCTCCGGCCGCCGGTGCGGCCGCAACACCTTCGGCGGGTTCTTCCTCCTCCCAGAACGCTGCCGATGCAACGCCGGGCGCGCCTCCATCGCCACCCGGTGCAGCAGAAGGGGCGGTGGCGGACGGGTCACCTGCCGCCGCTCCTTCGATCTATCGCCCCGAGGGCCTGCCTGATCATATGCTGGGGGCGAACGATCAGCAGACCATCGACAACATGAAAAAGGCGCTCGACGGTTATCGCACGCGGGATGCGGATGCGAAAATTCCGGACGATCCGAAGGCGTATAGCGAGTTTTCGGGGGAGGTTCCCGAAAATATCAAAGTCCATCTGGATACGCTGAAAGACGATGACCTGTTCAAGCGGGTCAGCGACAAGGCTTTGGAGCATAAGATATCGGTGCCAGCCTTTCAGGCGATGGTGCAGAGTTTCCTTTCTGTCTCGGCTGAAATGAATTTGCTGGAACCGCCTATTGACGTGGTGGCCGAACGGCAAGCCCTGGTGCCGGAGAATGCAAAGCATCTACCGGAAGCGCAGCAGAAGATCGCCGTTGAAAAGCGGATGAATGAAAATTTCGCTTATGTCGACCAGATGGTGGCCATGGGCAAGGATAAGGGCGGGCTTTCCAAGGAAGCCGGTGATTTTGCCAAGGCCATGCTGGGCGATAGCGCGCGCGGGCATGAATTCATCGAATTCCTTCGGGCGCAAGGTTCTGGCGGTCACAAGGGGCCTGCCATGGGTCTGCCCGGTGCTGGCGGCGGCAATGATGCGCGGGCGGAACTGTCACGCCGTTCGGCATTGCCGGAAAATACACCCGGTAGCCCGAAATTCGACAAGGCCAGCCATGACGCGCTGCAAGCGGATTATCAGCGCCTTATCGGCTGACGCACTGAACGGTTCCCGCCCGGTGGCAACATGCAATTGCTACCGGACGGGAGCGACCTGGACGACGCGGCGGCTATCCTTTACCGGACCCGCCGCAAGCTCCGGCTAATCGGCCCTCACGGTGATTTCGTCCATCACAAACATTGAGGGTTTCTCATGTCTTCTGCACCGAATTGGTTTGTAGAAAAAATCCGCGACATGGTGCGCGTGCGCTATATGGCGCTTGGCGGCTATCTCGACGATACGATGATCCGGGGCGACGGCGGCGCGGGTGTCGTTAAATTCCCGGTTCTTGGCGGCCGCATTCCCATGTATCTGATTTCCCGCGCCTTGCATGATATCGACCCCAGCGAAGTAAATATGGACACCATCACGCTGTCCCTGTCCGACTATGAGGCGGCGGCGACGTGGTTCCAGCAGGATCTACGCAAGATGGGGCCAAGCCAGCAGGACGGCATTTCCAAACTGCTGACCCAGGCTGTGCGCATGAAGCGCGACACCATCAAGCTGACGGCGCTTAACAATTTCGCCAATGCCACGTCCACCCTGGCCGATACGCCGTCCACTGTGGAAACCATCGGTGACGGTACGGCAAGATTTGATGTTGAGGCAGCGGCCTATGTCGGTGACAGCATTGCGGGGACTGGTTCGGATGAGGAATCATTCTGCGGTATCCCGCAGGTCTGGATGACACAATTGTGCTTCAACAAGCATTTCTCCAATGCCGATTATACCGGCCCTGCTGACCTGCCTTTTGCCAAGGCCAGCAAGATGAAGAAGAAGACGTTCCAAGGCACGCATTTCGTGACGTTGCCGAACGAATATTTCACCTTCGGCACGGGTGCTTACGGAAGTGGCTCCAATGGTCTGCCTTTCAACGGCACGGGTTATATCGATACCTTTGCCTGGACCAAGGATAGCATGGGCTGCGAAGTGGAGTGGGATCAGGAGAACATGACCATTGATCAGGTTCCGACCCTGAAGGGTTCGCCCTGGTTGGGCAAGGTCCAGCTTTCGGCGGCGGCGGTGGGCATTCTGCCGGAAGGCGTGAAGCGCATTCGCATGCTGGCGATCAACAAGGCCGTCAAGATCAACGAATAAGCGCTGATCCTGGCTGGCTTGTCCGGCCCGGATTGCTTCTCTTCTCCATTCAACAGGAACAGGACCATGGCTCATATCAAGTATGACCTCGTTTCGGCAGGCCGCCCGGTGATGCTGAGCAACACGCGGATCATCAAGTTTTTGAACTACGCGACCGACCACACCAAAGCGGAAGTGTTGACGGCTGGCTTTTTTAATACCAGCCGGGATGATCTGACGCCGCATTCCATCATCAACGCGGTGGTCGATTGCGACGGCACGCCGGAATATGTGCGGATCAAGGTGGCGACTGTGCCGGCAACCGGCAATGTCACCGTGACGGATGTGACCGGCGACACCACGGCGGACTGATCCGCCGAACTGGTGGGGCAGATGCACTGAACAAGGGGC
The DNA here is from genome assembly GCF_037039395.1 of Agrobacterium vitis. Lineage (NCBI taxonomy): Bacteria > Pseudomonadati > Pseudomonadota > Alphaproteobacteria > Hyphomicrobiales > Rhizobiaceae > Gillisella > Gillisella vitis. The sequence goes on from NZ_CP146242.1 coordinate 3,322,227, forward strand.
CGTGGCGGCTAATCTGCCACGGTCCCTTTCTGTTTCAGGTGGTTGCCATGACAATCGACAAACCGACAATCATCAATATGACGTTGGCTGATATCGGTGTTGGTCCGGTGTTTTCGGTCGATGACGGATCAGAGCTTTCGGAAAATGTCGCTTTGGTCTGGCAACGGACTGTGGATCAAGTTTTCGGGCTGCATGATTGGAGCTTTGCGCTCAAGACCTTCAAAAATCGCTTGCGGGAGGAAGAGCCGGAAAACGGCTGGCGCCACGCCTTCGATTTGCCGGGTGTTCGGATCGGCAATCCGCTGAAAATCATGGATCAGGCCGGGGCCAGTCCGCGACCGTTGCGCGAATTTACCATTGAAGAAGGCCTTCTCTTTGCCAATTGCACCCAAACGTGGTCGCTGTGCAAGTTTCTGGTGTCCCCAGATATCTGGCCGCCGGATTTTCGGGCGGCTTTTGTGGTGGCTTTTGGGGGCTATCTGGCCGTGCCTGTCTGGCAAGATGAGAATTTGCGGGATGCGCGATTGCAAGAAGCCTTCGGGTCGCCCTCGCAACAGGGCGGCGGCGGCCTGTTTGGCCGGTTGATGGCGCAGGACAAGACCTCGCGCCCGGTGGGTGAACCGATGGCCGACGATAGTCCGCTGACCACTGTGCGCCCGCAAGGTGCTGGCGGTGCTGGTGACGCCTGGTATGGGAGGTGGTAAATGGCGGCGATCAGCGGTCCATTCAAAAGCTCGGCCAATGCCGGACAGCTTTCCGAGGATCTGGCCGGTAAGGTCAATCTGAAGCAATATTACTCCGGCGCGCTGGTCATGAAGGGGTTCGAACCCATTCCGCAATCCGGCTTTGCCAATCTGCCCGGTAGCTTCGACATTGCTGCCCTGCGTTCGGATATCCTGAAAGCCGGGGTGCTCAAGGTGCAGGTGGGCTTGTCCTACACGCTGGTGTTTACGCCCGGCTATGTCGATATCTGGCGTTATGACCGGGTGAAAGTAGCGGAAATTGCCATTGCGGCGATTACCAGCGCCATGGTGCCGGATCTCGAGTTTTTCGGAGAGGCCAACACATTTGGTATTTTTCATCAGGATTTGAACAATGGCAAGGGCTATCGGTTGCTGCGCAACAGCGCCAACGATAGCATTTGGACGCTGAGCGACTGGCCTTGGGAATATATCCCCGATGTGGATCTCGGGGGAACCTATGCCAAGACGGATGACGCCTGGCAGATCATGTTGCGCTGGGTGGATGATGTGACCGCACTGACCCTGTCCATCAAGGTCGATGGGCAGACAACCGGCTCCGTCTCGTTGACCGACAGTTCGGGTGTGGTGGCGGACCCGGATAGTTCAACGGCGGACTGGGCTGGATTTGCCACCCGTATCCGCGATGCTATCGCATCGCTGAGCGGGTTTGAAAGCGGAGTGACGGTCTCGGCGGATGCGAAGCAAGGCCGGTTTGCCGTCTATACGGTTGTATTCGGCGGGGTGCTGTCCGGCTCGGAATATGATTTCAGCGTGTCGGTGGTCAATACGTCCTCGGCCTCGGCCTTGCCTGTGCATACCCAGATTGGCGATACGGCGGGCGAACAGCTGATTTCTGCGTCGCGCGGCGGGTTTCGCGGCATGGGCATTTATCAGGACCGCGCCATCTACATCGCCGCCAAGGCCAAGCAGGCCTCCGTGGCGATGAGCCAGACCGGGGAATATTTCAACCTCAACATTGAGAATACAGCCGATACCGGGGCGCGGCTGGAAGCGCTGCGCACCTCCAGTTCCGAAACCATTCTGCATATGCTTGACAATACCTATCTGGTGATTTTTACCGATCAGGCGGAATGGTTTGCTTCCAACCGCACAGTGGAACGCAACGCTGCGATGAACTGGGTTCGCGCTTCCGAAATCGGTTCCAAGAAGAACTGTAAGCCTGTTTCGATTGACGGAATGGTGTTTTTTGTTTCCGCAGACGGCGGTGCGCTTTACTCGGTCTCCTATGATGCAGTTTCGGAAAGCTACAATCCGACCCGGCAAAACGATCTGAGCAAGGATCTGGTGCGCAATATTGCCAACCAGACGGTGCAGCGCAAGATTGCCGGATCGACCTCCAGCCGGATTTGGCATCGGCGCGACGATGGCCGGATGGCCTGCATCATCGTCAACAAGATGCTGGCCGACGAACAGACGATGATCGCCGCGGCGGAATGGGGCGTGCATGCCGGCGGGACCATCCTCGGCCACTGCGTCGATGGCAGCGAACAGGTTTGGGTGATGGTGAAGCGCGGAAGCGCTACCCGCATGGAAATTCTGGCGGAAGCCGCCGATACGGTGTTTCAGGCAACGTTGACCGTTTCGACGAATGCCAGTGGCGTGGCTTCCGGCCTCGGCGTGCTGGAAGGCAAGACCGTGTGGATTGAGGCCAATCGCAATTTCGACGGGCCTTTCACCGTGACTGGCGGGCAGATCACCACGGATTTTCCCAGCACATCCTTGAAAGTCGGCCTTTGGGAACCGCCGGTTTATGAGAGCATGCCTTATGTACGCGTCAATCAGGACGATACTGTTGTGCGGCGGCCCGGCCAGGTGAAGGCGGCTGATTTCTACGTGATCGACACCGATAGCATTGCCATCGGTGCGAACGGGCGGCCCGCCCGAAACATCCCGCTGAGCCGGATGACAGACGATCTGACTGCGCCCTGGAGCGGCTATACCGGCCATCTGATCATTGCCGGACTGAACGGGGTGAAAACTGGCCCAACATTGACCATCACACAAACGCGGCCGGGGCGGCTGCGGCTCCGCGATTATGTTCCGAAGGTCAAACTCTGATGGTGACAGCAGCGCTTTCCGCATTGGGCGGGCTTTTTGGTAGCGGGACGGCTGCGGCTGGCACGGCTGGAGCGGTTGGCAGTGCTGTCGGCACGGCGGGTACTGTTGGTGGAACCGTTGGGGCTGTCTCCAGTGGTCTTTCCATCAGCTCGATTTTGCAGGGGACGGCGGGCGTGCTGAGCGCCGTCTCAGCAGTTTCCGCCGGGAATGCGCAGGCGGAAGGCTATGAGCAAGCGGCCACGGAAGCGCAATCAAACCAGCGGCTCACGACGCTGGAAGGGATATCGCGGCGAAGTTCGATCAAGCAGGCGATGGTGGATCAGGTCGGGCAACAGGACGTGGCCTATGCCGCCTCTGGAACCGATCTTTCTTTCGGAACGCCGACACAAGCCCGCAAGGAAGCCTTCCGGGAAGCCGATCTTGGCACGGCCACGCAGGTGGGAACCGAACAGACGACACAAGCGCAGCTGTCCGACCGTGAGAAGTCCTATCGCAAAATGGCCGGAAAGGCCCGCCTCGGCGGTTGGGTCAGTGCCGCTACCAGCCTGTTCAGCACCGGTTCCAGCATCAAAGCCCGAGGATATTGACCATGGCGAACAGATTGCCCCAGCCGGTTGGATACCGGCCTTTTCGTGTGCAGCCGATTTTGCAGGAAGGGGTGCTGCCCAGTCCGCGCGATGACGGTGAGCTGGAGCGCAAAGTGGCGGCTGGCCTTGCCCGGATGGCCGATGAATTTGGACAACAGGCGGACCGGCAAGCTGTGGCGGCCGGGCAAAAGGCGGGTGAAGCGGATGCGAAGGCGGGTGCGCCGGGTGCTTCGACGGTAACGGGTGATGCGGTTGCGCCTGCACAATCAGGAACCCGCATTGCCGTTGCACCGGAAAATATTCGCGGTGTGATCTCGGAGGCGGCAACCCGGCATGGGGTCGATCCGAACGCGTTGATGCAAATCGCATCTGTTGAAAGCGGGTTCGATCCGAACGCGAAAAACCCGAATTCTTCAGCGGGTGGCCTGTTTCAATTTATCGATGGGACGGCCAAGCAATACGGCCTTGCCGATCGGTTCGACCCGGCACAAGCTGCCGATGCAGCCGCACGGCTGGCGAAGGACAATTCCGCCGCGCTGAAATCGGCGCTTGGCCGCGATCCGACTGCGGGCGAGCTTTACCTTGCCCATCAACAGGGCGCGCAAGGGGCTATCAAGCTGCTTTCCAATCCTTCAGCCCGTGCCGCCGATGTGGTGGGTGGCGAGGCCGTGTCCCTGAATGGCGGCGCGGACGGCATGACGGCTGGCGAATTTGCGGCCAAGTGGACGAGCAAGTTCGGATCAGGCTCCTACAAGTCCATCCCCTCCGCTTCGTCCGTTGCGCCTGTTTCCGTGACGCCTGCCGCACCGGTGAAAATCGAGCCGGGCAAGGCCGGAACATTCCGGCCCATGGAGGGCGATACGCTCTATGCGCGGGCTTATAATGTTGCTGGGGAGAAAACCTATATCCAGCAACTCGAATTGACGTTGTTGCAGGATCAGGACGCCGTGTATGACAAATACAAGGATGATCCTGCCATGCTGCAAAAGGCTTACGGCGAGCTGTTGCAGGCGCATAAGCAGGAGCATCTTTTCCCTGAAATCGAAGCGGATTACACGGCGGCTTACAACAAACGGGCCTATGGCCTTGTGCGCCAGGCGCAGGATGCGCAGCAGACGCGGATCAAGCAGCAGGACCGGGGCGACTTTCTCGGGCGCGTTGGAACGCTTGAGGATACCAAATCGCGGGCTATGGCCGGTATCGATTTCAAGAGCGATAGCGCGCCGGCGCGGCTGGCGGATTTGCAGGCGACAATTGACGATCATTACGACACGGCGGTGGCAAAAGGGGTGATTTCCGCCCCTGATGCGGAGCGGGCGAAGCGCGCCAGCCGTGGCGATATGATGGTGACGTTTTACACCAAGCAAGCCCAAACCTTGCCTGCCGACGATATCGCTTCCATGCGCAAAAGCATGACGGCCGATTACAGCGCCGGAAAGCTGGACGGTGTTGACGCCGATAGCTGGGACAAGATCGACGCCGGGATGATAGCCGCCGAGCGGGCGCGGCGAACGCAGGATGAAAAGGCCGACAAGGACCTGACAAAGCGGGGTGAAGACTTCGCCAGCCGGATTGCGCGGGGCATGCCGGTTTCGCCTGATGAATTCGCGCGGTTCCAGCTGGATGCGGCGACCGCGCCGAAAGGCTCGGAAATCGTCGGATCGACGCTGACCCGCATGAAGGTTTCCGACGCGATCCGCACCTTGCCGATTGCGGAGGTGGAAAAACGGCTTCCGTCGCTGCTGGGTGAAAAGGCTACGGCGGATGATCGTGATTTTTCCCGCAAGCTGATCGAAAGCCATCGCAAGGAATTGCAGACCGATCCGATTGGTGTTGCCGAGCGCTTCGGGATCTTGCCGCCTTCGGCTGGATTGCCCATCGATGGCGATGCAGATCCATCCACGGTTTCCGGCGCATTTTCCGAACGGATCAATCAGGCGGAAGCCGTGGCCCGGCATTTTGGCGTGCAACCGAAATATTTCCGGCCCGGCGAAATCGATCAGATTGAAAAGACCGTGACGACAGACCCGGAACGTGGCGTTTCGATTGCTGCCGGGCTGGTGGATGCTGCCGGACGCAATGCCCCGCAGGTGTTGCGCGAACTGGGGCAGGATGCGCCAGCTGTTTCCGGCGCCGGGGAAATCATGGCGCTGGGCGGTAATGTCAAGGCGGCGCGTGATTTGCTGGCGGGATATGGCAAGACGCCTGACGGCAAGGCCTATCCTGACATGAAGGTGACGGCGCGGGTGCCGCAGGCACAAAAGATCGCCGGTGGCGCGCTGGTGTTTTCGCCCGATCAGGTCAACAGCCTAGACGCTCAGGCCGCCGCCATTGCCCGCAAGCGTCTGTATGATGCTGGTATCGACCCGAAAACGCCGGATGCCAAGCCGATTTATGAGCGGGCCTTTCAGGAAGCGGCGGGCGCAAGCTTTGCCGGATCGGTGCAATATGGCGGGTTTGCCGGATATGACCGGGGGATGTTCTACCGGGAAAAGCAGGTTCTGGTGCCGCCGACCGTGCGGGCGGATCGGTTCGGTACTGTGATCGAAGCGATTTCCGACGCGGATCTTGGCGGCGTCAAGGCCAAGAACGGGCGCGCCTGGACGGCGGCGGATTTCCAGAAGGCCATGCCGGTTGCCGTGGACGGCGGCTATGTGTTTGCGCTCGGTGATCCGGCCTCGTCCACACCACTGTTTATTGCTGGCGAAGATGGCAAGCCGATCCTGCTTGATCTCGGCAATATGGACGCCCTGAAAAAGCGGGTGCCGGAGGCGTTCAAATGAGGCTGGCAACACTCGACGATCTGCCGAAACAGGTATCAGAAGGGCCGGAAAGCTGGAGCGAAGCCTTTGGCAAGCTGGCGACGGCCACGGATATCGTCACCACGACCGTGGACAATATGAATGCCGATGATGCCGGTCTGGAGCGGGCCTATGATGATAGGATTGCCAAGATCCGCGATATTACCGGCCAGACGCTGGATAATCCCATGCGGGTGCCGAGCGAAACGGACATGCAGGCGATAACCGCCACCCAGATGCTGCTGGGCGAGGCGGGCGGCGATATGGTCAACGGCAACTGGATCAGGCCGGACTACGCCAAATCCAAGGAAGAGGAGTTCAACACCAAGGCGCAAGCCCTGGCCGAACAGTATCCGGCGGTCAATGATGTGCTGTCCGGCTCGATTGCCGATGTGAAGAACCGCCAGATGCGGGAAGCCGAGCGGCAACAGCAGCTGGCCGCCAGTTCGCCCGAGCTTGGCGCGGTTGGCGGGTTTATGGCCCAGATTGTCGGTGGCTTGAAAGGTGCAGCCCGCGATCCGGCGCAATGGCGCATGGCGATGCTGGGGGCTGGCGCCAGCGAAGGCGCGACGGTTGCCGCGCGGATCGGCCGCACCATGATGATGGAAGCGCTGTTGAATGGTGGGCAGGAAGCAGTCTTGCAGGCGGCAAGCCAGCAGCGCCGCCGTGACGCCGGGCTGGAATACGGCATGGAAAGCGCGTTGAAAAATATCGGCGTTTCCGCCGTATTCGGTTCGCTGTTTGGCGGAACGGTGCAAGGCGCTGGCGAACTGGCCCGGATTTACCGGATGGGCGACGGCGGCGCGGAGATCGCGGCGCGGGTGCTCGATGGCAATCCGCAGCCCGGCGATGTCGAGGCGCTAGCGAAAGCGATGAATGTCGAGCTTTCGCCCGAAAAGCTCGACATGCTGAACCGCTCGTTTGAAGATAAGGTTCTTGACGATGTGATGATTGCGCCCGATGCGCCACCCGAACAACATCGTGTGCTCGATGCGGCCATGCGCTATGCGGAAGATCCTGACAATCATCCGCCGCCGGAAGTGGTTGAGCGGATGCTTGCCGATGAACAGGCCGGGCCGCTGCGCACGCTTTCCGCCGATGAATACGAGCGCGCCTATGGTGGCGACGCCAATGCGATCGATGATATCCGCGATACGTTTTTCGGTGAAGATGCAGGGCAGGCGGCGCGGCAGATCGATGGGGTCGCCCGCCAGATCGATGAAACCGTTCCGGCGATGGGAGAAGCGGTGCCAGTGGAAGGGCAGGCCGCGCGGGCGGATGCTGATATCCCGGAAACGTCCATCGAACAGCAGACCATTCGCCCGGTGCAAACCGCCGAGCCAGCGACCCTTGAGGCGATGGGTGTGGCTGAAAAGCAGGCGGGCGAAATTGTCGAACCGCGTGTGGATCCCAATGGCAACCCGGAAAGCGTTCTGGACTACCTGCCGTTTGAAGACGGCGATGGAAATCAGAAATGGATTTCGACGCGGGAAGCCCTTGAGCTTGCGTCTGAGCCTCACATTCTTGCCGATATTCTGGAGACCTGCCAGCTATGAGCCTTCGTGATTGTTTGAATGCCGCCGTTGCCGCCAAGGAAATCAATTCCCGCCAGGCGGAAGAACTGCACCGTTATTATGAAGCCCGGTTCAAAAAGAAGCGGCCGGGCATGACAGACCGGGAAGCGGCCTCGGCGGCGCGTGACGAAGTGGTGAAAGCCTTGCGGGATGAAGCGATGGAAAACCGCAGGCAAGTGTTGCTGGCGGAAGCGCGGCGCAAGGAAATCGCTGATTTCATCGAAACCTACCGTGATGAAAAGGGCAAGCCCGATCAGCTGGACGCTGCTTTGTCGCTGATGATCCACAACGGTTACAAAGGCACGTTTTCCATGGTGGGGCGGGCGCATGCCATTACCGCCATGGCGCAACGCGACCTTTCGAATGTCATGTATCATTTCCGACGCTCGAAAGGGCTTGGCTTGCGCAAGAACACGGTGGACCTGCCTGACCTGATCAAGGCCATGCATGGCGAGCCGGTGGCGAATGTCGAGGCGAAAACCATGGCCGGGGCGATTACCAACGTGCTGGAAGATCTGCGCCAGCGCTTCAATGCCGCCGGCGGCAATATCGCCAAGCGGGCAGACTGGGGCATTCCCCACAGCCATGACAAGACGCGCATTCGCAAACTGGGCGGCTCCATCGATCAGGCGCGGGAAGAGTGGAAGGCCTTCATTGCACCGCTGCTGAATGCCGAGGAAATGACCAATCCGAACACGGGTGAAGTAATTGGCCCAGACGGCCTGAATTCCTCGCTCGATTATGTGTTCGATAGCATCATGTCGGATGGTTGGGCGCACCGGAAGCCGGAAAGTCGCCGGTTTGGCAAGGGCAAGGTTGCCAGCCGCTATCAGGATGGCCGGTTCCTGATTTTCAACGATGCTCAAAGCTGGCTGACCTATAACGAGCGCTTCGGGCAGAAAGACGTGATCCAATCGATTTTCGGCCATATCAATGGTGTTGCCCGCGACATTGCATCCATGGAGCGTTTCGGGCCGAACCCGGATGCAACGGTGGAATGGATCAAGCAGGCCATACAGGTTGATATCGGCAAGCGGCAATCCGGCGCGCTGACCATCGAGGGAATGAAGGTGCCGGGTATTTCGGCGTTGAAAGTGGCTGACTACCGGATCGATAGCCTTTGGCGTTCGCTTCGCGGCCGCGAAACCGTATCCTCGGCCGCCGCGCAGATTTCCGGCGATATCCGCAATCTCGCCACCTCGGCCGCATTGGGCGGGACCGGCATTCTGGCGGCGATGACGGACCCGTTTGTATCGCAGGCGGCGCGGCGGCTGGCGGGCCTGCCTGTCACCTCGACGCTGATCGATATGGTCAAACGGTTTGCCCGCGATACCGACAAGCGGGCGATGGCACGTCGTGCGGTGATCTGGGATGACTTTCTGTTCGTGGCGAATGACAAGGCGCGGTTTGTCGATCAGATGTTTTCGAACGAATGGAGCAAGTATATTGTCGACCGGGCGTTGACGTGGAACGCCCTTATTCCGCTTACAGATGCGCGCAAGCGGGTCGAGGCAAGCGCCTGGCACGAAACGCTTGGCGGCTTTGCCGAGAAAAGCACCGACTGGTTAGACCTGCATCCGCTTTTGAAAAAGACGATGACAGGTTTTGGCTTTACCGCCGACGACTGGCACAAGATGCGCGCCGGGGTGGATGAGCTGGGCTTTCTCGATCCGGGCGGTGTTTTCGAGAAAACCGGTGATCGTGGCCTTGCGGAAAAATATGCGGAAATGATTACGCAATGGACGGAACGCAGTGTTCCGGCTGGCGATCCGCGTGTGAAAAGCGTGCTGACCGGCAAAGTCGAGCGCGGCACGGTGCTGGGTGAGATTGCCGAATTCGGCTCCCAGTTCATGAGTTTCGGCATGTCGTTCACGGCGCGGCAGTTGGAAGCGATCTATGTCTATTCCATGCTCGGAAATAGCCGGGCTGGAAAGATCGCACGGGGAGGGCGCTATTTCGCGGCCATGGCCATTCCGTTGACCATGGGGGCGGCGGCTTACACTCAGATCCTCAATGTGTTGAACGGAAAAGACCCGGAAGACATGTCCAGCCCGGCTTTTTGGGGCAAGGCCTTTGTAAAAGGTGGCGGCGGTGGCCTGTTTGCCGATTTCGTCGACAAGGCTGAAAATCGTTTCGGTCAGAATTTTGCCCAGACCTTGGGCGGCATTGGTGGGGCTTTCATTGGTGATACGCTGGATCTGACCTTGCGCGGCATTCAGGATGTGGTGGGGGCTGGTGCGGATCTGGCGCGCGGCGAGCTGCCGGAAGAGCTCGACCGCAGCAAGGCGGGCCGTGCTGCGGTGAAATATGTTGGGCGCTATACGCCGCTTCTCTCCTCGCATCCATTTACTCGGGCGGCCTATAAGCGGATGTTCGTCGATCAACTGCAATGGTTGCTCGACCCGGAAGCGGAAAAGAGCTTCAAGATGCAAAAGCGCAAAGCCAGCGCCTGGTGGGAGCCCGGTACGTTGACGCCCCAGCGGTTGCCGGATCTGGGAACGGTGGCTGGGCCGCAGTGAACACCCCCTATCATCCATTAGCCTTGCCTGAGATTGATTTTCAGGCGGGGCTTTTCCATGGCGCAACCCTATCCGATTTCGCGCGAGACGCGGGAAGAAGCGATTTTCCTTGGGGATGGCGGTTCGAGCTATGGGCCGTTCGGGCTGAAAATCTTCGATAGCGCCGATGTGTTGATCTACACCAAGGCGACGGGCGAAACTGTCTGGACTGAGCAAGCGGTGACTATCACCAAAGCCAGTGATGAGCCGTTCGACGCATTTTCCATTGCCTTTGCCGGCAATATTCCCAACACCACGAAAATCAAGGTGATCTCCGCTCGGGTGCATGAACGCACGGCGGGCCTGATGCAAGGCGTGCAGCTGAGCCCCGACGCGCTGGAAAAGGAGATCACCAAAATCGGTACGATCTTGCAGGAACTGGCGCGTGACCGCGACCGGGCCCTGAAAACCGATTTTGATGCGGGCGTTGGTTTGACGGTTTCTTCCTCGGTTGTCGATGGCGAGCTGTTGATGAAGCTCGGCACCATGCTGGTGCCGGGGCCGAGCGCGGATACCATTGAGGCCGTGCAAGGAAATGCGGAACTGGCCCAAGCGGCACGGGATGCTGCCATCGTTGCAAAAACCCAAGCGGAAGCGGCGCAGGCTATCGTTGAGGCGCTCTCTGTTTTTACGGCTGGGGGAACCGGCCAGACAACTCGTTCATTGCTTGCCAAGCTCCGCGATATCGTCTCGGCCAATGATTATGGCACGCTGGCTCAAGCCAAGGCCGCCGCTGGGGATACAAAGCCGTTGATCACCAGCGACGGTGGACTATGGGCGCCTGCCATCGGCGGCGGCGCATTTATCCGCGCCGACGCCCGAGAAATTCGGTTGTGCGCGGACCTTGGAATAGCCAATGATGGCAGCCAGGATGCGGCAAACGCGCTTGTAGATGCTATTACCTATTCCCAAAACCGCCGTGTCCCGGTTAAAGCTGATGGAAAATTTTTAATGTCCGATAGAGTGCCATACTCGGGGACCAAGGATGTGGTTATCCTTGGCAATGGTCGGGCCGTATCGTCATTTGTTTGGCCTGACACCGTTGCTAATCCCGGTCTCGATTTCACGTTTACTGACCAAATCTGTACTGTTGGATTGCGCAGTTTCCGCATGTATTCAAGCGGAAAAGGCACTGGCACCGGCATTAAAATCGTGATGCCTGCGTTATCGTCCTCGCTGTGGCGCGGGCCTGTTATCGAAGATATCGAAATGATGGGTCTCGACGTCTTCAACGACTGCTGGAACATCGCGTTGGATATGGAAAACTGCTGGAATTCCTATGTCCACAATTTCTATGATTTTGGCCGGACGCTGACCGCTGGCGATGAGGTTGTCGGAACGGCTGGTATCCGCACAAAGGGCTGCACGGATAGTTCTTTCGGCTCCATCTGGCTGCACGGCTACGGGATCGGCTGCCAATTTGGCCAGAGCACTGGCGATGATGAGGGCATCCGCCTGTTCGATTTCACGATTTTGTCTTGCAATAAGGGCATCGAATATCGGACCGCCGTAGCGGAAGCTGGGTCGCAATTGCGCAACGGCCACATCAATGCCTATCAGGTGGGAATTGATCTCTACGCAAAGCATGTTGGCTTTGTCGAGCATGTCGATATCTACAAGATCAGCGGGTCAACTGCCGATTTCAGGGGGATCAAAATGGAAAACTGCAATGGCATGCAGGTTGACGACATCCTGATGGCAAATACCGGTGCTTCTGGAAACTTCTGGGGTCTGGAACTGGCGGGCGGCAATGACTACAACAAGTTTACCGGGTTTCGGAAAAGCCCTGGCGCTGGTACCATTGATACGATGGTGGCGTTCAGCGGCACAGGCAATGATGACAATGTCTTTAAAGATATCGTCAATATCGGTTCTCCAGCGGTGTCGTTCGCGACCGCCAAGAGCAACCATTTGCGCAACGATTTTCAGGGGATGCGGCCTGGCGGAGAAGAGGCATTTGCTGCCAATTCCGCAACGCCGTCCGTTAGTAGTTCTATCTGGGGGTATTTCAGTACCGCAAATACAACTGCAACGACGATCACAAACTTTACGGATAGCTTTGTCGGTCAGGAATTCACCGTCATGGCGAACGACGCTAACACGACAATCCAGCATAATTCAGGAATGATCCTTAAGGGCGCGACCAATGCCGTGATGCCGAATGGCGGAATGATCAAATTCAGGCGGTTTACAGGAAGTGTCTTCCGTGAAATTTCGAGGACATTCTGATGGTTGATTTTCTGTGGTACATCATCCGTGAACATCTTGTTCGGCAGATAAACCTTAGCGATGTTGATGTCTCCTTTCGGTTCATGACTGTTTTGCAGTTTCTGTGCTGGTATGGACTTGTGCTCTTTATGCTTTGCCGCTGGGTCATCGCCCTTGCGAAGGGAGCGGTAAGGGTCATCATGCGGTTGTTCAAACCAGCCCGGTCTACACCCAAAATGAATACGTTGAAAATAGTTCGCGGCTTCGGTGTGGGCATTGTCTTCATCGCGTGGGTGCTGATCGGGGTGAACAGCACGCTTAATATGTATGATCGTTTGATTGCTATGTTCGGGTAAGCGCGCATTTGACGCTATCCGCATCAACCTAAAATGGCTCCAGCAAATCAAGCTGGAGCTTTTTTTATGGCGGACGAATTCAAGCGCAGTGTGGCGCAGGTGCTTGGCTCTGAGGGCGGATACTCGAACCGTTCGAAAAAGGATGATCCGGGCGGGGCCACCAATCTGGGTGTGACGCAAGCGGTCTATGATGTGTATCGGCGGTCGATTGGTGCCAAACCGCAATCCGTCAAGTTCCTTGTGCGGGCGGAAGCCGAGAACATTTATCGTGGCCGCTACTGGGCTTTGGTCAAGGCCGATCAGCTGCCCGCTGGCGTCTCCTATGTGGTGTTCGACGGTGCAGTGAATTCCGGTCCTGCGCAAAGCGCCAAGTGGTTGCAGCGCGCGCTTGGCGTGCCGGATGACGGTTTGGTTGGTCCGGCTACAATTGCCGCTGCCAAAGCGCATACGAACCATGATGCGTTGATTGCCAACATGATACGCCAGCGCCTTGCCTTCATGAAGACGCTTTCGAACTGGGAGGCGAATAAGAACGGCTGGGCCAACCGCCTCAAGCATGTGCTCGATGTCGGTCAGGCGTGGGCGAGCGGCGATGTCGGTCCGGCTCCGGTCTATCACGAAAACGGCGATGCCAAGGCTCCGGTTTCTGCCGTCAAGGCTGCGCCTTCCTCTGCGCCTGGTGAAGCCGCCACGGCGGTGGGCGGTGCCAGCGCGGTGCTGGCTCAGACCACCCAGCAGCTTGCGCCATTTTCCAATATCGAGCTGGTTGGCAAGATCATCGCTTTCCTGACTGTTGCCGGGGCCTTGGTGGCAATCGGCGGCATTGCCTACAGCATCTATGCCAAGCGCAAGGCCAAGGCCGTTGATGTGGCGGTGAATGGGGCAGCGACATGATTACCGAGGCGCTGGCCGTGCTGGTCTTCATCAAGAAGCATTGGCGGGCGGCCGCGCTTGGCGTTCTGACGGGCGTCGTCTTGCTCGCCATTCTCTTTGCATATGTCAAAGGCCGGGCGGATGGCAAGGCGCTGGCGGCCGACGCGGCGAAACAGGAGCTGATCGAGCAGCTGAACGAGCGAGGAACGATCGATGGCGTTATTGAGCAGATGGATGGTGCTGGCCTGTGCCGCGCTCTTGGCCGGATGTGGAACAGTGGGCAGTGTGAATGACGGTGCTGGCTATGCCGCGCTGACACCCGCGCCGGAAACGGCCGCCTGGATCGTCAACCACGATGAACGCTTTGCCCGCCAGGTGGTGGCGCACAACATGCAATGCGGCAAAGACGAGCTTTGCAGGAAAGGGAAGTGAGATGCCTATCAAAAGATTGCAAGCCAATGCGGCGTGGAACACCGGTGTCTCCGGCCGCATTGATGCGGGATACCGGATGCTGAAATATTCGGGAAGCCTCGGCGGCGGCACGCTGTCCGTATCTTCGAAGTCTCTCGACCTTTCGCCGGTGGATGGTGTCACGATTGAAACGCCCGTGCCGAATGCCAAGCTGACCGTTTCCAAGGTGGACGGCAACAATGACGTGGTGAAGCAGCTCGTGCTTCAAACCTCAGGCGAGATTGTCGTTACGCTGGCTGGGGCGACAAACCCCGATGTGCTGGTTATTGTGGAGTAAGTCATGGACGCTTCCGCCCTCATCCTGCGTGAGCTTGCGCAGATCAATCGCCGCATCGACGATGTCTCGAAGGAAGGTTCCGAGCGTGGCCGCCGGACATGGGAAAAGTTGAATGAGCAGGATGTGGCGCTGGCGCTGATCAATGTCCGGGTGGGCGCGGTGGAAGTGTCCATTACCGGCCATACCATGACACTCCAGCAATATCAGGATCTGAAAGCCAAAGCCGCCGGCGCGGGATGGCTCGGGCAGAAATTGCTCTGGGTTGGTGGCGGTGTATTGGCGGCTGCCGGGTGGCTATATTCGATCTCTGAAACGATTGTCAGCGGGTTGAAATGGTTTATCGGTAAATAGACTGAAAGAAACATTTCGTCGCACGTTGACACCCACAAGCCATTGTATTAGGTCATTTTTGAAATAACTCTTAATCAGCGGGTCGTAGGTTCGAACCCTACATCACCCACCATTCTTTTTATTGAAGTTCAAAATGAACTCATTTGCCTCGGATATCCAGGCAATTCTCCAGGTGTAGAGTTTGTCAAACGACATCTGGCGGACGCAGTTAAACTCATCCAGACGATTTTTTTCAAAATAAAACTATGATCCGCTTATGTTCTCACATGGCGATTTGTTTTCTCGTTATGTTCGCATTTATTCCTCATATTCATCCAAAAATAGCTGTGGATTCCTGTGGATAACTTTTGTCTGGAACTGCTCGTTCCGGCTGATTAAGCCGAGACGGTCAGCCTTGATTGCGGCAGGACGAAAGGGAGATGGGTCGGCGCGCGGCTGACCGTTCCACTCAGTCCATAGACGGAGGCGATGATGTCGTCGCGGATGACTGTGTGCGGTGGACCTTCGGCAATCAACTGTCCACCATCCAGCACGATCAGACTGTCGGCGAATTCCGCTGCAAGGTTGAGGTCATGCAGTACCGCAAGAACCATGCCTCCATCGGCGGCAAAGGTGCGGGCAGTTTCCAGTACGGAAATCTGGTGAGCAAGATCGAGGCTTGACGTTGGCTCATCGAGAAACAGGGCGCGTGGGCCGTTTTCATCGACTGCTGTCGGCAGTTGAGCCAGGACGCGGGCGAATTGCACCCTTTGTTGTTCGCCGCCGGACAGAGCATGGTAGGGGTGCGCTTCAAATGTTGAGAGACCCACCCGCGCCAACGCCTGTCTTGCAGCCTGCATCGGGCGGGCGGTTGCTGAGGCCATGGCGCCCATCCGCACCACTTCCAGGGCTGTGAACGGGAACGAAAGGCTCGTGCTTTGCGGCAGCACGCCGCGTCTGCGGGCGAGGTGTTGCGGCTTCAGCCGGGTGATATCGTGGCCGTCATACGTGATATGGCCTTCATCGGCTTTCAGGTCGCCGCAGAGCAGTTTCAGCAAGGTTGACTTGCCCGCGCCGTTTGGACCGATAATGACGGTGAAGCGACCCGGCACGAGGCGCAGGCTGATCCTGTCCAGCAGCAAGCGTCCGTGGCGGTGCAGCGTCAGATTTTCTGCGGTTATCATGGCACGTATCCCCAGGCATTCTCATTGAGCAGGTTTTAGTCTTGCATCATGCCGCGTCCGCTTCTGCCGAGCAGCAGGAGCAGAAAAACCGGCGCACCGATCAGGGCGGTGACGATGCCGATCGGCAGTTCCGCCGGTGCAACAATGGTGCGGGCAAGGCTGTCGGCCAGAAGCAGCAGGCTTGCCCCGCCCAGTGCGGAGGCCGGTAAAAGGAAACGGTGCGATGGGCCGATGGCCATGCGCAGCAGGTGCGGGACGACGATGCCGATAAAGGCAATCGAACCAGCCACGGCCACAGCGGCCCCGCAGGCGGCGGCGACGATCAGTACGCTGACGCGTTTCAGCCGCTCCACTGGAATTCCCATGTGAAAAGCAGCGGCATCGCCCAGCACGAGTGCGTCCAGTCCACGCGCGATGAAGGGGACGGCGGCAAGCGCACCTAGAATGAAGGGTGCGATTGACGCGGCCTTGGCATAGGTCGCCCCGCCCAGCGATCCCAGGTTCCAGAAGGTGATGTCGCGCAAGGCCCGGTCGTCGGCCATGAAGATCAGCAGGCCCGTTGCGGCCATGCTGAGGGCGCCGATGGCAATGCCTGATAGCACCAGTGCAATGGTCGAGGTCTGGCCGCCACGGCTGGCGATGGCATAGAGCAGGGCGGTGTTGAGCAGGGCGCCGCAAAACGCCATGATCGGCAGGAATTCCTCTCCAAGGACCGTTTGCAGCGGTAAAAGCAGGCCAGGGCCAAGCACGATGGCCGCCACTGCGGCAAGGCTGGCCCCGGAGGTGATGCCGACAATGCCAGGGTCGGCCAACGGGTTGCGAAACAGGCCCTGCATCATCGCCCCGGAAAGCCCGAGACCTGCGCCCACCAGAACACCCATCAAGGTGCGGGGCAGACGTACGGCCTCCAGCACGATACGGTCTTGCTGCGCCAGCGCGCTCTTTCCAGAGAAATATGTAACCAGATCGCTCAAGCCGACCCCCGTCGGCCCGCTGATCAGCGAGACGAAGCAGGCTGCCACAAGCAATGTCACCAACAGCAACACGGCTGTTATGCCACGGCGCGAGCGGTCGCCCGTCGATGCCAGTGGCACTGTTGATGAGGTTGCGGCTATCGTCACTGGATGGTCGCCTCTGGATAGAGCTTGGACGCCAGCTCCCTGGCTGCGTCGGCTGTGCGTGGTCCAAAGCCTAGCAGGTAGAGCCCATCCATGCTGAGAAAGGCCTGGGCCTGGGCTGCCGGACTGGTGGCGAGGGCTGGCAAGGCAAAAACCTGTGCGGCGGACAATTGGGCCGCTCCATGGTCCATGGCGAGGATTACGTCGGGTGCTGCGGCAATCACGGCTTCATCGCTAAGTGGTTTATAGCCCGTGCTGTCGGCCAGCGCATTGGTGGCGCCGGCAAGCCGGATCATCGCATCGGCGGCTGTGTCCTTGCCTGCGGCCATGATACGTCCATTGGCGATGGAAAGCACGAACAGAACCCGCTTCTTCTCTGCTGGAAGGTGGGCAAGATCAGTCTTTAGCTTATCCAATTGCGTCTCGAACCGGCTTGCCAATGCCTCTGCCTCTGGACCCTTGCCGATTGCGTTGCCCACGGCACGGATACGGGGAGCGACGGTTTCCGCCGAAGGCTGTTGAGGGATGTTGACCAGCGCCACGCCGCTTTGCGCCAGTACGGCCAGGGCATCGGGCGGGCCGGAGCCCGCTTCCGTCAGGATGAGATCGGGTTTCTGGGCCAGTATGCCCTCGGCGGACAGGCGGCGCATATAGCCGACATTGGGCTTTGACGATGCTTCAGGAGGATAAAGGCTGGTGGAATCGACCGCAACGATCCGTTCCCCGGCACCCAGGTCATAGAGAATTTCGGTGACCGTCCCGCCAATCGAGACGATGCGGCTGGCCTGGGGAAAGCTGTCCGCTGCGAAAGCAGCTGAGGTCATGGGCCAAGGGAGGTGAGGCGGGAGGGTAACAAGACCGAAAAGTGCAAGCGAGGTCAAAAGAGCAGAAGGTCTCATCAAGGGTATCGTCCTGAAGGTTGCCCAAGCAACGCCATTTCATGCGTTTTCAGAGCAGGATTGTGTATCGTAATCGAGCCCCTTCGCGGGCGTCGGGTCCGGTCTTCACGTGACGAATGACGACGAACAGCAGAGGGCTGGATTTTAACTTGACTATAATGCACAAGTTTTCATAATGACGCAACAGGACAGGTGCGTTACAGCGCCTTGTGTTTTGTCAAATGCACAAAGATGCTGTAACGCTTTATATCTGCTGCATAATTCCTCAACCCAATTCCGGCTTGAGGAATTATGCAGCATTGCTTTTCCAGCCAACGTGTGGAGCAGACTATGTATATTGCAATGAACCGATTTCGTGTCGTTCCCGGTTTCGAGGACGTGTTTGAAGCTCAGTGGCGTGATCGTCAGGGCCGGTTGGCGGAAGTGCCGGGCTATGTCGAGTTTCATATGCTGAAAGGCCCCAAGGGCGAGGATCACTCGCTTTATGTGTCCCATACGGTCTGGGAAAGCCATGAAACCTTCGTTGCCTGGACGAAGTCCGAGCAGTTCCGCGCCGCCCATGCCAATGCCGGGCAGAGCAAGGTTCAATATCTTGGCGGTCCGCATTTCGAAGGGTTTGAAGTGATCCTTCATGAAGACAGCAAGGGTACGCGCAGCTCCAAGGCTGCCTGAGACGATCATGGCTGCTGTCGATACTGCCCGCCTTTCACCGCTTGAGGTTGCCAAAGCGGCGCTTGCCGAAAAACCTGATGGCGTGGTGGAAACCATTGCAACCGAGGCGGGGGTAACGCCCGCCGAGATTCTGGCCATTCTGCCGCCAGATTGCGTGACCATCGCGCCGTCAGAGGCTTTTGAACCGATCTGGACCCATTTGTCAGGTTGGGGCGATGTTCTGACCATCGTCCACACAAAAGATGTTGTGCTGGAAGTGGTCGGCGCCCTGCCGCCGGGCTCCATTGGTCATGGCTGGTTCAACATTCACGGCGATAGTCCGGTTGGCGGCCATATCCGTATCGACCATTGCCGCTCCGTCGCCTTTGTCGACCGGATATTTCATGGTCGACGCTCCCTTTCGGTGTGGTTCATGAATGGCGAAGGTGCTGCAATGTTGAAGATCTTCGTGCGCAGAGATGTGCAAAAGACCTTGATCGCCGAGCAAGTCACCCTGTTCGAGCAATTGCGCTCCCAATATCGGGGTTCGGTGCCGGGATAGGGCCGGTTAGCGCCAATCTGGCGATCGTATCTTCGCGTCTAAAGCTGTAGAGCTTTACTCAGCCGCCGGAACTCTCCGGCGGCTTTTTGCCGTTCCTGTTTGTTTTGAAGGCGCGGGGAATCGGGTATTTAGACCTGCACGGCGCTGTAATACGGGCTGCCGTCCTGCTTGGTTATGCTGCTGTCTTGTGCATAAGGCAGTTTGGTCATCGATTGGCCTGAAATATGCGGCAGGCCAGCATGGCAGCGTCGGGAGTTTGTCAGGGGAATCGGCGGAAACCGGTTTTCCCGAAAAGACAAACGAAAACAAAAAACGATGGTCTGTTTGGGTCAATATAAAACTGACAGACTGTCCTGCATAAATCCTGATGCCTGATGCGGTTTAAGGGATTATGCAGCGGGTTTGGAATGCTACAGCAGGTTTCGTGCAGCATGTCATCTGCGCGCCGCTGTAATCGATACGGACAAAGGACAGTGATTTGCAGAGCCTGAAGAAATTTCTAGCGCTATTTCCGATCATCCTGCTGATTGCTGTCGGGATAGGTTCTTCCGGGCCTCATGGTTCTGTTGGGGGCTTTGTCGGGCTGGCGCTGGCGCAGGACAGTATTTTTGCCGATGACGATCCGGTTGCCAAGGCACCTGCGACGCTCGACCAGTTACAAAAGAAAATCGACTCGCTGGCCGGCGTCCCGCAAAAGGCTGGAAACAACGACCGCGAGTTGATGGAAGCCAAATCCAGCCTGGACGATACCGTCGGCCAATTGCAGGCCATGAAGCTGCTGATCGGGCCGCGTCAGGATGAGCTAGCCACTCGCTTGAAGGAGCTCGGCGATCCGCCGAAGGACGGCCAGCCTGCTGAAGCGGCTGACGTGACCCAGCAGCGAAACAAACTCAATGCCCAGAAAGCACAGATTGCTTCGGTCCTGAACCGGATCGACGAAGTCAGCAAGTCTGCGAGCGATTTGTCTATCAAGGTCACCGCTGCGCGCAGGGAGTTGTTCACACGGCAATTGCTGGCTCATACTGACATTTCCGTTGACAGTATGACGGATGCCGCCTTGTCCTACGGCACGGAAGCGAGCCGCTTTACCGATATGCTCGAAGGGTGGGCGGGCTTCGCCTGGCGCTTCAAGAAAATTTCGCTGGTCTCGGCCATGGTTCTATCGCTCGCCATGGCGCTGGGATTGCGCCTCGTTCTTCAGCGGATTCTGGGGCCGATCATCGAGCGCGGCAAGCTGGAGGAAAATCCCTCCTATATGAGCCGGTTTTCGGTGGCCTTCTGGGCGACGATCATGCCGTCCTTTGCCTTCAGCTTCTTCCTGATTTCCAGTTATTTCTTTCTCGATACCTTCAGCGTCATGCGGCCGGACATCGAGCCGATCATCGCGTCGTTTTTCGGCGTGTTCTGGCTGGTGTTTTTCTCGTCGCGGCTTGCAATCGCCGTGTTCAATCCATGGGCGCCGAAATGGCGGCTCGTGCATGTGTCCGACCGGGGCAGCCGCCAGCTGGTCGCGGCCTTCGTGGCCATGACGGTGATCAACGGTCTCGATTATGCCCTGTCCAGTATTGCGCAGACATTGGGATCGCCGGTCGAACTCTCGGTGTTGAAGGGGATGGTGTCGTCAAGCCTGGTTGGCCTCATCCTGCTCTGGGTTTCCTTCATTCGTCCACTTCTGCCGAAATCCGAGGATGAAGCCGCCACGGGTGGCCGTCCGTGGTCGAAGCGGACAGCCATCGCTCTTCGGGTCTGCGGCGTCTGGCTGATCTTCACCAGCCTGATCGGCTATATCGGCCTGGCCCGCTTCGTCGCCAGCCAGCTGATTTTGACGGGAGGCGTGGCGGCCACCATGTATATCGGCATCCGTTCAGGCCGGGCTGTGTCCGAGCGTGACCGGTTTGCAGAGACGATCGTTGGCCGTTTCCTGCAGCGCCGCTTCAATTTCGGGCCTGTCGCGCTCGACCAGTTCGGTATTGCCGCTGGATTGCTGATCTACGGCTTCGTTTTCGTGATCGGCGTTCCCCTGATCATGATGTCCTGGGGCTTCCAGCCGCCGGATATCCAGACATGGTTCTATAACCTGTTCATCCAGATCAATGTCGGCGGCATCAGCATTTCCATCGTCGGCATTTTCAGCGGGATCGCCATTTTCCTGATTGGTGTCGTGCTGACGCGCTGGTTCGAGAAATGGCTGGACGGCAATGTCATGGCGCGGTCGCAGGTCGATCCGGGCGTGCGCAATTCGGTCAAAACCTCCGTCGGCTATTTCGGCGCGATTGTCGCCGGTTTCATGGGCCTGTCGGCGGCCGGTATCAACCTGTCCAGCCTGGCGCTGGTTGCCGGTGCCTTGTCGGTCGGTATCGGTTTCGGTTTGCAGAATATCATTTCCAACTTCGTCTCAGGCCTGATTCTGCTTTTCGAGCGGCCCTTCAAGGTTGGCGACTGGGTGGCGACGGGGACGAGCGAAGGTTTTGTGCGGCGTATTTCGGTACGCGCCACGGAAATCGAAACCTTTCAGCGTCAGTCGATTATTGTGCCGAATTCGCAGCTGATCAACGCTTCGGTCGGAAACTGGACCCATCGCAACAAGCTGGGGCGGATCGACATGGAGATTGCCGCCAAGGCGGTCAATGATCCGCGCCATGTGATGGGCATGCTGAGAGAAGTGGCAAGCGAGGTACCGGGTGTGTTGCGCACCCCCGAACCGGTCGTCGTCTTCAAGAAATTCGATGGAGCGGACCTTGAGTTTGAAGTCCGCGTTTTTGTCGGCGATGTCTTGAACGGACTTGCGGTGCGCAACGAGTTGAGACTGGGGATTTTCGAAAGATTCAAGGCCGAAGGCGTGATTCTGAAGGAAGAAGCCGTGGCGGATGTAGCGGCAGCGGATGAACCGCCGCCACTACCGGCGCCCGGTTCGTAACGGCCTCGTCGCAGGCAAACCAGCCTGCGACGAACCGGGTTCGTCATATCCGGTGGGTTTCAAACAGCGCGACGTCGAGCATGAAAGAGCCGTCGGTTTCGATTTCGAAATGCGCTTTTGTCTCAGCGGCGGCATCCTGTTGCAACAGGCGGATGGCGGTGCGCATGGCATCCGGTGTCTTCATGCGGTCCGTCCAAACCTTGAAATCCATCCGCAACCGGCTGGTCTGACAGGTTTTTATCGCAAAGCCAGCCTGTCCAAGCATGTGCGTCCATTCGCCCAGCGTATAGTTCCTGACATGCGAGGTGTCGCGCAGCAGCTCGACTGCTTGCAGATGCGTGTTCAGCAATGGCGATGACGGCGAGACCACATCGATGAAGATTGCTGGGGCGCCCGGTTTCAGCACGCGCTGGGCCTGCCGCAAACCGGCATGGACGTCGTGCCAGTGATGGGCGGAAAAGCGGCAGGCGAGAAAGTCGAACTGACCATCTTCACAGGGCAATTGTTCGGCTGAAGCCCTGATTGTCGCAATATTCGTCAAGCCGCGCTCCGTTGCGGTTTGCGAGACTGCGGCCAGCATATCGGCGGAAAGATCGATGGCGGTCACGGTTGTCATATACGGTGCGATGGCATAGGCGACATGGCCGCCGCCACAGCCCAGATCGACGCCATGGCTGGCATTGGCGGTGCGGGCGATGTCGCCCAGGCGAACCAGATCGGCGCCGGAAGCGTGGACAGCGCTTTCCACATAGGCGCTCGCCCTTGGGCCAAAATTCTGCTGCACGTGGTGGTCGTGATTTTCGCTCACTGTATTTTTCTCGCTGGTTGCTGTTGGCATGTGACTGTTCCTGTTAAACTGACTTATCCCGGTTCAGATCATGAAACGCTTGAAATTCAGCGTTGCAACTCCATGTCTGGAGTGTAGCGCATCGTTCTTTTGTGCCTGGCAATCCGCTCAGGCCCGCTGCATGAGCTGTCCGCATCGTATCAAGGCATCGAAGATGTGGAGGCATCCTCGGTGGGTGGAGTTGTGCTTCTCTCGAATAGGCCAAAGGCTTGAAATCGTCGCCATAAGAAGACCAAGGGGCATGGTGATGTCGCTTGGTGTAAACAGCATGACGCCAACAATATGCTGTTACAAGAGGAGCAGTTATCCTGTTATAAATGCTGCCATGCTGGATGTTGAACAGAGACGTTTGCTGGGTGAGTTCGTACGTACCCACCGTGAAAAACTGGTGCCGGACCGGATCGGACGGCGCCGCACGCCGGGCCTGAGGCGTGAGGAACTGGCCGAACGGGCGGGTATCAGCGCTACATGGTGCGCCTGGATAGAGCAGGGGCGTCAGGTGCAGGCCTCGCCGCAGGCCTTGGCGAGGCTGGCGCGCGCCCTGGAATTGACCCGGGCCGAACGCGCCTATCTGTTTGAGCTGGCAGCCCGTCGCGACCCTGATGAGGAAGACGGAGACGCCATCGATGATGTGCCTGCGTCCCTGGTGACGGCAGTCAGCATGGTGCAGCATCCAGCCTATGCGCTTGATCGCAACTGGAATGCCTGTTGTTTCAATTCTGCGGCCGCATCCCTGTTTCCTGATTGGCTTGGCGAGCACAGCAAGGATAGAAACCTGCTGCGTTACGTATTCCTCAATCCCGGCGCCCGCGAGATCATTGTCGATTGGGAAATACGTGCGCTGCGGCTGCTGGCCGAGTTTCGCGCCGATTACAGTCATGCATTGCGCGATGCGACGGTCCGTGCGCTGATCGAACAGTTGCAGCGCGACAGTCCGCTCTTTGCTCAAGGGTGGAGCGAGCAGACGGTGCTGGACCGCGAAGGCGGAGAGCGTGAACTGGTTTCTCCTGATCGGGGCAGGCTGCGATTTCGCCAGTTCAACTACCGTCCCTGCGACCGTCCGGACTGCAAGCTGGTCTTTCTGATACCGCAATAAAGCATGTCCACGAGAGGAGCCATGAGCAGGTCTTGCTCTGCGTTTGACGATTTGCGATTGATCAAGGATCGTGACATCAGCAGATTTTATCCGCAGGTCGCGTCAGCCCATGCCCATGTCGCAAACGGGCGGCACAGGGGGGCGGGTCTTTATCATAGTCGCGGTATCAATCTTGCGGCGTCATCCGGTCGTTTGCGCCTTGCGCTCGCAGCAGAACAGGGGAAATTCCATGTCGATCAAATCTCATGCACGGGCCGTGGTGATCGGTGGCGGCGTCGTCGGCGTTTCCACGCTCTATCACCTGGCCAGGAAGGGCTGGAGCGATAGCGTGCTGATCGAGCGCAAGGAACTGACATCCGGCTCGACATGGCATGCCGCCGGTCTGCTGCCGCTGTTCAACATGAGCTATTCGGTTGGCCAGATCCACAAATTCTCGGTGAAGTTCTATCAGGAACTTCAGGAAGAGACCGGCATGAATGTCGGTTTCAGCAAGGTCTCCAATATCCGTCTCGCCCGCAGCAAGGACCGCTGGGACGAGTTCATGTATTATGCCGGGATTGCCGAAACCATTGGCGTCAAGGTCAACATCCTGACGCCTGAACAGGTCAAGGAAATCTGGCCGCTCTGTGAGACCGAAGGCTTGCTCGGCGCCATCCAGCATCCCGACGACGGCTATATCCAGCCCGCCGACCTGACCCAGGCGCTGGCCAAGGGCGCACGTGACCGTGGCGCGACCATCTATCGCAACACCACGGTAACGGCGATCGAGCAGCAGGCGGATGGCTTGTGGAAGATCACCACCGACAAGGGTGAGATTACCGCCGAACACGTGATTTCCTGTACCGGCAATTTTGCCCGCAAGACCGGTGAAATGGTCGGCATCAACATTCCCGTCATTCCGGTCGAGCACCAATATATCGTCACCGAGCCGCATCCAGCCATTGTTGAGCGCAAAGCCAAGGGCCTGCCGGAAATGGGCGTGCTGCGCGAGGCCGATAGCGCCTGGTACATGCGCGAGGAAAATGGTGGCCTGTTGCTCGGGCCTTACGAAGTTGGCGCGCCGGTCTGTTATGTCGATGGTCCGTCCGATGAGAGTGAATATGAGCTGTTCCAGGAAGAACTGGATCGGCTGATGCCGCATATCGAGACGGCCATGGTGCGTGTGCCGGCCTTTGGCGAAGTCGGCATCAAAAAAGTCTATAACGGCGCCATCGCCTATACGCCTGACGGTAATCCGATTGTCGGTCCGGCACCGGGTTTGAAGAATTTCTGGCTGAACGAAGGCCATTCCTTTGGCATCACCGCGGCTGGCGGGGCTGGCTGGCAATTGGCGGAATGGATTGTCGATGGCGAATCCACCCTCGACATGATGGGCGCCGATCCGCGCCGCTTTGGCCCTTATGCGATAGAAGGCTATCTGATCGCCAAGAACGAAGAAGCCTATGCCAATGTCTTCACCATGCATTACCCGGATGAGGAGCGCGCCGCCGCCCGTCCGTTGAAAACCACGCCGGTCTATGACCGGTTGAAGAAGATGGGCGCTGTCTTCGGCTCCGTCTATGGCTGGGAGCGCGCCAACTGGTTTGCGCCGGAAGGCTATGAAGTGCCCAAGAGTGAGCTTGGCGTTGGCGTCGATGTCATCACCAGCCACAATTACGCGCCCCCGACCGAGGATGGCCGCGTGGTGGAGAAATGGTCGTTCCGCCGCTCGAACTATTTCGAGCATGTCGGCAATGAGGTGAAGCATGTCAATGAGCATGTGGGCGTGCTCGACATGTCGGCTTTCGCCAAGATGGAAGTCTCCGGTCCCGGTGCCCGGGCCTGGCTGGACAGCCTTTTTGCCAATGCGATCCCAAAGAAGCGTGGCCGTATCGCGCTTTGTCACATGCTGACCCAGCATGGTGGGGTTCGTGCCGAATTCACGGTCTATGAATGGGCTCCGAACCGTTTCTATCTGGTGTCGGCTGGCGCTTATGAGGCCCATGATCATGATTATCTGCGCAAGCTGGCTCCGACCGACGGATCGGTCAAGCTTCAGCAGATCACCCAGAAGCTCGGCGTATTGGTTCTGGCCGGGCCAAAGTCACGGCAGGTCTTGCAGAAACTGACCCGAACCAGCCTTGATAACAAGGATTTCCCTTGGCTGACCGGTAAGGAAATCTCGGTTGGCGTGGCGAGTGCTCATGCATTGCGCGTCAACTTTGTTGGGGAACTGGGGTGGGAGTTGCATCACCCCATCGAGATGCAGGCCTATATTTTCGACAAGCTGATGGAAGCCGGTGCCGAATTCGACATCAAGCCTTTTGGTATTCGCGCCATGCTGTCGATGTCGGTCGAGAAATCCTACCGACTGATCCCGCGCGAAATGTCGATCGAATACAATGCCTACGAATCGGCGCTCGACCGTTTCATCAAGCTCGACAAGGACTTTATCGGCAAGGAGGCTCTGGTTGCCTATAAGGAGAAGGGTCTGAAATGGAATTTCGCCACGCTGCTTGTCGAAGGGGTTGCGGATGTTGACGCTCGCGGCTCGGAAGCGATCTATAATGAAGCGGGCGATCTGGTCGGGCGTGCTACCAATGGCACCTATGGTTGGCGCATCGGCAAGTCCATCGCGCTCGCCATGCTGCAACCCGGCTATGCAACTGAAGGCACCAAGCTGAAGATCAAGATCCTGGGCGATCTCTATGACGCGGTGGTTGTGGGTGAAAGCCCGTTCGATCCTGATAATGCCGCTCTCAGGGCTTGAGATTGGCAAACTGGAGCCAAATATTGCTTGATCAGGTGTTTGGAAATATTTGCTGTTTTCTAAACAGGGGCTGTATTGCAA
This sequence comes from Agrobacterium vitis, assembly GCF_037039395.1. Taxonomy (NCBI): domain Bacteria; kingdom Pseudomonadati; phylum Pseudomonadota; class Alphaproteobacteria; order Hyphomicrobiales; family Rhizobiaceae; genus Gillisella; species Gillisella vitis. Next base: position 3,349,188 of record NZ_CP146242.1, read on the forward strand.
TGTTTGAAACTGGCCGTCGATAAACGACGTGCTGAATCTATCCAAAAAGGCGGCCTGTTGCGGGCCGCCTTTTTGTTCTTATTAATCATAGAAGGTATAACACCCCGTTTCGATTAATATTTCAGCAATCGGTCATGTCTATATTGCGGCAAGATCTCTTGTTCAAAGGCGTGTCATGACCTATCTTGGCGTTTCAGGAATGCAATATTCCGGCGAAAAATTTCCGGACGCACGTATTATCGTCGCAGAAGACTCCAATGTCTTTTCGTCCATGATCACACAGCGTTTGAAGGAGATTTTCAATATTGATGCGGAAATCTGCCGCACCTATGAAGATCTGATGGCCGCAAATGAGCTTTCTGATGAGCCCGTTACATTGGCGATTTCCAATATCAACCTGCCGGGCGCCGAAAATGGCGAGGCTTTGGAATATCTGACCGATCTGAACATTCCAACTGTCGTCTTTACCAGCACATTTCACGAGAAAACCCGTGAAAAGCTTTTGGCCAAGGACATTGTCGACTATATCCTCAAGGACAATATCTTTGCGGTTGAAATGCTGATCGAGTCCGTCTGCCGCTTTCTCACCAATCACAATCACCACGTGCTGATCGTCGACGATAGCCCGACGGCGCGCGCTTTGCTGTCAAGCCGCTTGAAGCGTTACAATTTCCGCGTCAGCACGGCGGATAACGGTGCTACGGCCCTGCAACTCCTTAAGAGCAATGCCGATATCGGTCTGGTCGTGACCGACTATAACATGCCTGATATCGATGGATTTGAACTGACACGGCGCATCCGGGCTGTGCGCGGCTCGCATGAACTGCGGATCATCGGCGTGTCGTCCTCGTCGGACCGTTTGCTGTCTGCGCGTTTTCTGAAGGTTGGCGGCAATGATTTCATGCTGCGCCCATTCATCGACGAAGAATTCTACTGCCGGGTCAATCAGAACCTCGATACGCTGGTGCAGATCCGCGCCGGGCGCAAGAGAAACCAGGCGGCAGCCTGATCGTCCCGCATGGCCCCTTAAATCCAGCCGGGTTTAAGGAAAATATCCCGCAGAGTTGACGTGTTCCAGCATCGCGGAAAACCGCGATGCTGTCAGGGCAGGGCGGAATGCGTCCTCCGTCCAGCCCTCAAAACATGATTGAGACCGGGCTTGGCTGATTAGACGCGACGGACGGCTGGTTTGATAAACCGAGCATTCAGGGCGGTCCGCTGAATGGACAGAAATTAAAATTACGCGGAAATTTCTAACCCTTATATCGCGTCTTTGCGTCAGAATGGCCTTCTGAGAGTTGAACGTAAGCGTATGAGTTAGAGCATCGGACCGAAAAGTGGGAACCGGTTTTCGGACAAATCCAATGCGGAAACAAAAGTTAGAGCATTGTGCCGAATCCAATTTTCTGGACGATGCTCTAAGGCAATCGGGCCGATAAGGTTTTTATACTTTTTCGCCGCTGCTATCGGCGCGCTTGGTTTGCCGACCCTTTTCCTATCGGTGGCCTGAGAATGCCGCCTGTATTTTGATTTTCGCCGCGTGCTGCGGTGCCATCGATTTTTCTCCCCCCAAATTTAGAGAATGCACGTTCGTGCTCCAAGGGAGCGCGGGCAGGGTGAAGGAGGCAGTGATGCCGCCGTCTGGAGAGGCGATAATCTTGGAGATGGTATGGAGCAGCAAATGGCGTTTTGCGCGCAGTCAGTTGCCACCGGGATGAGCGAAGCCCTTGGGACGGCCGCAAAGCTGCGGGTGTTGTTGATCGAGGATTCCCGGTCGATTTCCCGGCTTTTGCAGCATCGGATGATCACCTCCCTTGGCGTTGAGGTGATCTGTTGTCTCACCGCTGCCGAATGCCATGACGTTTTATCGCAGGACAACTGCCATTTCGATGTCGCAATTGTCGATCTCAATCTGCCGGGGGCGATGGATGGCGAATTGCTGGACCGGGTCGTTGCTCTCGGTATTCCCGCCGTGGTGTTTACCGCCACCTTCAGCCTCGATTTACGCGATAAGATCGTAGCGCGTGGCGTGGCCGATTATATCGTCAAGGACAATGAGCGTGCCCTGGATATGGTGCTTCAATCGGTCGAGCGCCTGCTCGACAACCGGAATTTCAAGGTTCTGGTGGTTGATGATGTCGCCTACGCACGGCAAGGCCTGGTCGATATCCTGCTGCTCCAGGGGTTCCAGGTATTTCAGGCCAGAACCGGCAGGCAGGCCCTCGATCTTTTGGCGGCAGAGAAAGACATTTCGCTTGTTCTGACCGACTACCATATGCCGGATATGGACGGCTACAATCTGACCCGGTCGATCCGGCAGATCTATTCCAGCGACGATCTGCGGGTTATCGGTATTTCGTCCTCGGCGGATCGGTTGCTTTCGGCCAGTTTCCTGAAGGCTGGGGCCTGCGATTTCGTCTACCGGCCCTATGTCACCGAAGAATTGCAGTGCCGGATCAACCTGCATGTGCGGGCGCTGTTACAGATCCACCAATTGCGCACCGCCGCCTTCAAGGACTACCTGACAGGGCTGTTCAACAGGCGCTATTTTTTCAGTGAAGGACCGTCTCTGGTAGAGCAATGCCTGCTGAATGCGAGGCCCTGTAGCGTGGCCATCCTCGACGTCGATCATTTCAAGAAGCTGAACGATACCTATGGCCACGAAGCGGGCGACCGGGTGCTCAAACAGATTGCGGATCGCATGACGGTTTATGCCCATGGATCGCCGGTGCTGCTGGGACGGCTCGGCGGCGAGGAATTCGGGATTCTCTTGCCGGGATTTAACAGCCAGCAGGCTGCGGCCTTTTGCGATGGATTGCGTGTCGATCTCTCACACAGACAGGTGATGCTGAACACCGGTAACGTGACGGTCACGGTTTCCATCGGGGTGGCGGAAGTAGGTGGGCGCGAAGTTTTCGACAACTATCTGCATGCGGCCGATCAATATCTCTATCTGGCCAAGCAATGCGGCCGAAACCGTGTCTATTGCGACCATTCCGTTGCGCCTTCAAAGGCCGTAACGCTCCCCTTTGAAGCGTGATGCGACGATTTTCAGGTGTGTGAATTTGTTCTTTTACAAAAGATTTCTCCTATAGCGGTGGCCGGTGCAAGGAGGCGTGCTATATAGGCGCCTCTGTTGCTCACAGTCCGTTTCCGGGAGTGGAGACCGGTGGGGCGCATGGGAAGGTCCGTGTTGTCGCATTGTCTCGACAGTCAAGGAGGCGGACGTTCAGGAATGTCTGCACGAATGGCGTCTATCGTATCGATCAAGTCCCTCACCAAGACCTATTCCACCGGTTTTTCGGCATTGAAGGATGTGTCGCTGGAGATCGAGGAGGGCGAGATCCTCGCTCTGCTCGGCCCCAATGGCGCGGGCAAGACCACGCTGATTTCCATCATCTGCGGCATCGTCAATCCCACATCCGGAACGGTGGTCGTCGATGGTTACGATGTCGTTCAGGATTTTCGCCAAACCCGGGCGCTGATCGGCCTCGTGCCGCAGGAACTGACCACGGATCAGTTCGAGACCGTGTGGAACACCGTGGCCTTTTCGCGCGGTCTGCATGGGCGCAAGGCCGATCCCGCCTATCTTGAGGGAATATTGAAATCCCTGTCGCTCTGGGAAAAGCGCGATGCGGTGCTGCGGGAGCTTTCCGGCGGCATGAAGCGCCGTGTGCTGATTGCCAAGGCGCTGTCCCATGAACCGCGCGTGCTGTTTCTGGATGAACCGACGGCGGGGGTCGATGTCGCGCTCCGCCGCGATATGTGGAACCTGGTGCGCGATCTGCGCAGCCGGGGCGTCACCATCATTCTCACCACCCATTATATCGAAGAGGCCGAGGAGATCGCCGACCGTATCGGCATCATCAACCAGGGCGAGGTCTTGCTGGTGGAGGACAAGGTGGCGCTGATGCGCAAGCTTGGCCGCAAGCAGATGATCCTGGATCTGGCCGAACCGCTGAAAAGCCTGCCGGGACGGCTGGACGAATGGCACCTCAGCCTTGCTGGCGAAGGCCGCCAGATCGTCTACGATTATGAGCCGCAGGCAACGCCCGGCGCCTTGATGGCGCTTCTGACGGCTTTGGAAACCTCGAGCATCGCTGTGGTTGACATTTCCACCAGGCAAACCTCGCTCGAGGATATTTTCGTTTCGCTGACCGGGGGGAAATCATGAATTATACCGCAGTCTGGGCCATTTACCGGGCCGAAATGCAGCGTATGCGCCGCACCCTGATGCAGAGCCTGATTTCTCCTGTCGTGTCGACCGCGCTTTATTTCATCGTGTTCGGTGCGGCGATCGGCACGAAAATGCAGACCGGGACTGAGGTGGGCTATGGTGGGTTCATTACGCCGGGACTGATCATGCTGACGCTGATTTCGCAATGCATATCCAATGGCGCCAATGGCATCTATTTTCCCAAATTCACCGGCACCATCTATGAAATTCTTTCGGCGCCGATTGCCTTGGGCGAGGTTCTGCTGGGCTATGTCGGGGCGGCGACCACCAAGGGGATGATTGTCGGCCTGATCATTCTGGCCACATCGACGCTATTCGTCGATATCCGGGTGGATCATCCGGTGCTGATGCTGCTGTTCATGGCTTTGACGGCGATGTCCTTCAGCATGGCGGGTTTCATCATCGGCATATGGGCAAAGAATTTTGAGCAATTGAGCATGGTGCCAATGCTGGTCATCCCGCCGCTGACCTTTCTGGGTGGGACATTCTACTCGATCAACGCTCTGCCGCCTGTCTGGCAGATGATCAGCCACTTAAACCCGGTCTTCTACCTGGTGAGCGGCTTCCGTTGGAGCTTCTTCGGTGAGGCGGATATCAATCCACTGATCAGTCTGGCCATGATCGGCCTGTTCCTGACCCTCTGCCTTGCAGTGCTGTCCTGGATGTTCCGCACCGGCTACAAGCTGAAGGCCTAGAATTTATCTTGGGAAAAGCGGAGCCCGACTTTCCTGAGGCAAAAGCACAAAGGATGCTGTAACTAACTCTGCATATCCGCTGCATAGTTTTCTCCTTAAACCGTAACTGGCTTAAGGAATTATGCAGTCGCTTAGTGATCTGCCATGGGGATGGGCTGTGTGGCGGCGCCGATGATATCCCTCATACAGTTCACCTCCTCGATTGGTATCCATCCTCTGGTATAGCCGAGACTGATTGCATTCGACGCAATTGCCAATTGCTGACGCAAATGATGAACATCGTCCAGGAGCGTGGCAATGGCGGCTCTTGCATCGCCGTCGTGCCATTCAATAAGATGAGCAATCCGGTCGGCTTCTAGCGATTCAGGCTTTGAACACATATCGAAGATCTCCTGTGAAAGCAGACTTTCAGCGTATCAAAACGCCACATTGTTCTTGTTATGTTCTTGACTGTGAGGAGTCAAGGATGATGTTTGGCTCCATCGTTTCTGCACAGGGCATGCCGAACTGGAGACAAATTTTAGACTTTCCGTCTCATCATGCCTGCGAAATCCGGCTCGAATATAATTTCAGAAATTTTAGAACGGGGTTTTTCGGAAATTCCTCTTGCGCTTCTTTTCGATCCGTTCTAAATGCCCGTCACCACACGCTTTTAAGTTATGGAATGGCCTCGTGGCGGAGTGGTTACGCAGAGGACTGCAAATCCTTGCACCCCGGTTCGATTCCGGGCGAGGCCTCCATTCCCTTCTTCTCCCATATGTAAATCTCTGATTTGCCGACGTTATTTTCAGCGTATGGCAGTTTTTCGCTTGCGGCTCCGCCAAGCGGTTTTGAGCGTGTGGCAGATTTAGTTCCCCAGTGACTAAACGATGGCTTCTCAATGGTTTCTGTAAATCGCGCAAAAGGCTTGGTGTCGATTACGATTCCGACTGCTGCGCGCTGGAGTGCTGGATAAGGCTCGTTTTGTAGTACGAGCGCCTCTTCGGGGTTCAAAGAGATGATGCCGATTCCAGGAGAGATTGGGCGCATTTGCAGGATGAGAGCCGAATTTCACCAGTTCGCTCTCTGCAGATCAAGTATATTTTTCGTGTAAAGACGCGGTTTATCAGCCCAGGTGAGGCGTTTTGTCAGGATTGGTTTGTTAAGTTTTGTAAAAGCTATGTAATTAAAAATTGAATGAAAATAGAAATTCAATTTTTAATTGCATTGCTCAAGCATATCTCACCAAGAGGGTCGAAATGAAAAATGCAATAAATTCATTATTTAAGTTTGAGAAGAGGTATTTTGATTTTCAAAAATTGATCTATGCACCTCGCGCTTTTTTTATAATGTTTTTATTAATAATTTCGTTCGCCGTCTACACATTTTCGTCGTTGCAATTCACTTTGGACAATTTTTTTAAAGTCATATTCTTTTCGCTATTTATTCAATTTTTTTATTTTACGCTAATTGTCTGTGCTGTGATGCAGAAGGTGAATGATTCGCGTCCCAAGGATGACGTGAAGTTTAAAGCGCGAAGGATTCTTGATCATAAAACCGATAATGGTTTGTCATAGGCAATGACGTTGATTGAGTGGATTCCGCTTCTGGATGAGGCCGCTGCGGAGGCAGTCAGGGGAAGCGTTTAAGCCCTGCGCGTCCTTCCTCGCAACGACCCCTACACGATGAATCGGCCTTGACCGCCGATCTAACGGTACTCGCTATCCAACATGACTGGTATGGCTATCGTCGCATCACTGCGATCGGCATCAGGCGGCTTGGATCGTGAACATCAACGGCCGGCAAGATGCAATCGGATTGGCAAGGCGTGTGGATTGGTGGTGTTCATGTGCTGTAACAAACCATCTGTATGCGTATCTGTTGGGACCGGCGACTGTTCAAATCAGCGCCGGCATGTAACAATGGCGTATGACGCACGGTGATCTCAACTATATCTTGCAGACGCTTTACGATGCCGGTGGCCGGGACGTGAATGCGAAGGATTTGCCTTGGTCGACAGGGATGACGCCTGCGATCCTGCAAGCATTGAACATGCTCTATATGACACGCTCGGAGCGGGGAGAGGATAAGCTGTTTTCGCTGACCAGGTCAGGCTATGGAGCCATAGGGCAGGAGCCGCCGGTGCTATTTCCATTTTTGCGCAAATTATTTCGATAGAGCGATTTATACTGTCGCATGTCTCGTTCAACTGAACGATAACATCCATGCGCAAAAAGACGGACTGGCATTTTCAATGAACCTCCGTCTTAAATCTCGGCATCCTGGTGTTCGAATTGCCAGGTCAAGGCTTCTGATCCGTGGCGCAGCGTCATGATGGCGGGGCTTGTTGTTGCCTCGTCAGGAGCGCCGATCAGCAATGGCCAGCGCCGCAGGAAGCGGATGAGCATGCCTTCGCCGCAATCGTTGACGGACAGGATGATGTCACCGACATATTTTTCCTTCGGCTCATCACCCAAGATTGCGGCAAGTGATGCTGTCAGCCGATAGTGATTGGAGAACGTTATATGCATGTATTGTGAGCAGAAGGCCAATTCCTTGATTGAACTTCCAACGATGTCTCTTGGTTTTATCATGGTCGCGCCGTCTGCAACGTTAATTTCATGTGATATGGGCGTGGGAGGCACAATTCGCAGCAAATTCGATATGGTGAATTTCACGCAGTGTGTATCCGCAGCACTTTCCATCAAATTTGATGTTATCGTGCCGTCATAATACGCTGAACCTGCTGCCTGATCTCGGTATTGATTTAATTCAGTCCCCACGAATTGACTCGTAATCTAGAATTCAAAAAAATACACTGAATTACTAGGGGTAGATTGACCAATATTGGGTTGATTTGTGCTCAATGCGGATTGCATTGCGGCAGGTCTCATGTTTCCACATGCAATATTATCAGACTATGAACGGTTCAGATCCGGGTTGGAAAAGCGACTGCATAATGCCTTGAATCGAGCTCGATTTAAGGAGGAAATTATGCAGCAGATTTAAAGTGTTAAAGCGACCTTTGTGCGTTTTATAAAACGCACTGCGCTGTATAGGCCTTGCGGGTCTTGTTCCATTGCAGGAAGAGATTTTAGAGGCTCTTGCCCGACATGGCTTGAAAGCTGCGTTGCCGCCGATTAAACACGCTATAGCAAATGGTGTGATCCCTATGGGATGGCACCCTTGGCAATGGCAGCTCTCAGGTTCTACGGCGTTGTTTTCGGTCATCGGAGGCGCGGCGAGCGGTGATATGGAGCCGCTTCGGAACATGTCGGGGCGGCGGCTTTGGATTGTTTGCCGGCGGTGTCCCGCGGCAAACGCAACCGGTGTAAAATGGGCAACGATATGATCGATTTTGAAGCAGCGCGGGCGAAAATGGTGGACGGCCAAATTCGAACGACGGATGTAACCTCTCATTCCGTGCTTTCGGCTTTTCTGTCCGTACCGCGGGAAGCCTTTGTGCCGGACAATCTGAAAGCCCTGGCTTATATCGATGAAGATATTCAGGTCGCTCCCGGTCGCTATCTGATGGATCCGTCGCCGCTTGCCAAGCTTTTGCAACTGGCGGAAATTGGCCGCAGTGAACTGGTTTTGGAAATCGGAGCGGGCACCGGTTATGTCTCGGCTTTGCTCGGACGTCTGGCCGGGGCGGTTTTTGCCGTTGAAAGCGATGAGCAACTGGCCAGCGCTGCCAAGTCCAATCTTGAAAAGCTGGGTGCCGCGAATGTCACGGTCGTTCAATGTCCGCTGGAGGCTGGCTATGCCAAGGAAGCTCCTTACGATCTGATTTTCCTGAGTGGGTCGGTCGAGGAAGTGCCACCGGCACTGTTCGATCAATTGCGTGACGGTGGTCGTTTGATTGGCGTCGTCGGTAGCGGCCGCGCCGTCCGCGCACATGTCTTCGTCAAGGCCGGTGGGTCGGTTTCGACAAGCTCACTGTTCAATGCTTCGATCAAGCCGCTTCCTGGCTTTGAAAAAGCGCGCGAATTCGTATTCTGATCATCGATACGAGGTTTACGAACGGTCATGTGAATGATCGTTCGTATTGGATTTTTGAATATCTCAAGCCCTTGGCGCATTTGAGATATTCAAAATGCCTTCAAGGCGAGGATGTGGCTCCCACCTTCAAGCCTTGGTATTCTTGCAAGCCTTGTATTCTAGGCATGGCTTCTGCATCCATTTTCCTAAAATGGTTGCAATTTTTATGTATGGCTATTTTGGTTGTGGATGACCGAGTGGCTGTTTCTTGTTTTAAAGTTGTTTTCGTTCAATTCTTTATATCAGTGATTTTTTTGCAGCATGAAATGCAAGCTGTCAGGCTCTTGTCAAAACTCTGTAAATCTGCGGGCTCAGCCTATGAATTCTCCCAGGATGATTTGTGGTCAGCTTCACGCAATCTAGGCCCTTAGAATAAGGGCTGTCGCAGTTTGATGGTGAGTTTATTGCCATCTTGTCAGCAATGCGGGGGAAGGGTGAGAGCCGTTTCCAATATTGGTGACAAGTTGGAGAGAATCGGCTTCACATGAGAGTGCTGGTAAAATTCAGGCGGTCCTCCGGGGCCGGCCCCTCCATGATGGAATGGGCCTTGGCTTAATTAAAGTTGGGAGATGTATCCTTGTCGAGCCTTCGTAACGTGGCCTATGCCGCAGCATTTCTTCCGCTGTTTTTTCAACCTGCCGTGCTGCATGCCGAAACCATTTTCGGCGCCATGGAAAAGGCTTATAAGAACAATCCTGATCTGAACTCGGTGCGTGCCGCCCTGAGGGCAACGGATGAGAGCGTGACGATTGCCAAGGCTGGCTACAGGCCGCAACTGGGCTTTTCCGTCTCCGGCACGCAGTCTTCCTTTGGCAATTTCAACGGCACTGCCATCGGCACTCTACCAGCGGATAGATATTCGGCGGATTATTATAAATCCGACGTGCAACTGACATTAACCCAGCAGATTTTCGATGGATTCCAGACGCTCAACAATGTGCGCTCTTCAGAAGCGGGCGTGCTTTCCAATCGGGAAAGCATGAAGGCGGATGAGATCCAGATCCTGCTCGGTGCAGCCCAGGCCTATGCCGATGTGGCGCGGGACCAGCAGATTGTCGGTATCCGCCGCCAGAACCTGAGCTTCCTTCAGGAACAGCTGAAAGCTGCCAATGCGCGGCTGGAGGTGGGCGAAGGCACCAAAACCGATGTCAGCCAGGCAGAGGCGCAACTGGCGGGTGCCGACAGTCTGCTGGCCTCCGCTATCGCCCAACTGAGACAGAGCGAAGCATCCTATATGCAGGTGGTTGGCGAGATGCCGAAGGATGTGCGCCAACCGGTGCGCGCCACCAAGGCGATGCCGACCAATCTGGACAAGGCCGTTGCTTTGGGCATCAGGGAGCATCCCAGCGTGCTTGCCGCTCTGCATGCGGTAACCTCGGCGCAATATCAGGTGAAATCGGCCGAAGGCAGCCTGCTTCCGGGCGTCAGTCTTCAGGGCAGCCTTGATCGCCACAATACGGATAATCCAAGCGAGTCGACCGACCGCGATTATTCTGCGGCATCGATTACAGCGCAGGTGAAAATTCCGCTCTATCAGGGCGGTTCGGAATATGGCCAGATCCGCAAAGCCAAGGAAACCGTTGGTGCGCAGGAACTGAAAGTCGATTACGCCCGATTGAGCGTGCGAAAGCAGATCATGACCGCTTTTGCCCAGATGCAAGCCGCAACTGCGGCCATCACCTCGGGCCGCAAGCAGGTTACCGCCGCAAAGCTCGCCTTGCAGGGCGTTATCGAGGAACGCAATGTCGGCCAGAAGATCACCCTTGACGTTTTAAACTCGCAGCAGACCGCACTCGACGCGCAGGAAAGCCTCGTGAACGCACAGCGCAATGAAGTGGTGGCCAGCTACTCATTGCTGGCGGCAACTGGCACTTTGACGGTCAGGAGCCAGGGATTGCAGGTGGCGGAATATAAGGCAGAAGAGCATTACGATGCCGTCAAGGACAAGTGGTTCGGATTGCGGGCTGCCAACGGCAAGTAAGCCATGGGTCATTAAAAATGGCTGTTGGTATACCCTTTGCAAATATCTCAAGCGAGTGATGAGTTTGAGATATTTGCAATACCTTCAAGCCGACGATGCGTGGTCGTCTTCTCGCCTTGGTATGAGGTCTCTCATTGCGGATAATTCGGCCCGGCTGGCGAAACAATCCTCGATTGAACCCATAAAGCTGTGTATTTTGGGCTTTAAGCTTTTGAAGGCGATTTCCTCGAGCAAAGGGGTATCCTAAGGTCGAGCGAATCACATGGCAAAAGCCGATGGGGTTTGAAGCCAAATGGGGAATGTAATGGCCCAGCCGAATGTATCGCGTGAACCGTCCATGGAAGAGATCCTGGCCTCCATTCGCCGGATTATCGAAAGCAATGAGCCGGCACCCGCCCGGTCTTTCGATGATGCCTATGGTTATGACAGTGAAGTGGACGAACTGGATATTGCCGGTAATGCATTTTCCGTCGAGGCTGTGCCGATGGATCTGCCGGTTGCGGCCAACCAGTCCGGTCCGGCTCAGTTGGCGGCATCTGCTGCAAACCGTTTCTCCGAGGATGCAGGCGATCAGGGCCGTGACCATTTGAGCCGTGAGCCTGGTCTTGGCGGACAGCAGATAGCAGATGGCGCAAGGCATACGGCAAAGCCGGTGTCGCTTGCCGATCTGGCAGCCCGGGTGCGTGCCACGTCCGAGCGGCGCGAAGAGCCCGGCGCTGCCGAGTTTCCTTCTGAATTTCCTCCCGCTTTCTCCAAGCAAGAGCCGCAATCGCGCGATGGTCGTGGGGTCTCTTCCTACATGTCTGACACCATTGGTGGTTTTCGCGAGATTGCTACGGAGCAAGCGGGGCCTTTGGGGCAGGTCCGGCCTCTGGCAAAGGCGCGAATCGCCGAACCGGAAGCCATGAGCGCCAGCCAGCGCCATATTGAAGCGCTGTTGCAGTCGGAACCTGTGGCTCAGGCTGAGGTCGCGCCTCAGGAGCAGGCCGAAGAGGCGGATATGCAGGGCGATAACCGGGCCTATAATCGGCAAGGCGCGCTTTTGTCCATGCAGGCCGGTGCGCAGGTGGCCAAGTCCTTTGAGGAGCTGGCAGCTGTCGTCGATGGCCAGCAGCGCAGGTCGCTGGATGAAATCGCCCAGGATATGTTGCGGCCGATGTTGCAGGACTGGCTTGACGACAATCTGCCGACCCTGGTTGAGCGTCTGGTGCGCGAAGAAATCGAACGTATTGCACGTGGTCCGCGCCGCTAAGAGGGCGGTACCGCAGGCTGCTCTCGGCAAGCGTGTGTATGAAAACGTCGAACTGGAACAATCGGAAGCCGCCTTGTGAATGGGCGGCTTTTTGCTTTCCTTTCTTGACACTGCGCGACCTGTCCGCTTTACCACGTGATTGACGAAAACAATGAAATCCAACGTCCACCCGCGTTCCCGTGAACCGGTAGGGCCTTAATGTCTGGTCAGAACATGCTCGATAAGACCTATGATTCCGCAAGCGTAGAACCGAAAATCGCCAAGGCCTGGGATGAGGCGGAGGCATTCCGCGCCGGTGTCAATGCAAAGCCGGGTGCGGAAAGCTTCACCATCGTCATCCCGCCGCCGAATGTGACCGGGTCGCTGCATATGGGCCACGCGCTCAACAATACCTTGCAGGACATCATGATCCGCTTCGAGCGGATGCGCGGCAAGGATGTGCTGTGGCAGCCGGGCATGGACCATGCCGGCATTGCCACGCAGATGGTGGTCGAGCGGCAATTGATGGAAAAGCAGCTGCCGGGCCGCCGCGAGATGGGCCGTGATGCGTTTATCGATAAGGTCTGGGAGTGGAAGGACGAATTGGGCGGGTTGATCTTCAACCAGCTGAAGCGGCTTGGCGCATCCTGCGACTGGTCGCGTGAGCGCTTCACCATGGACGAAGGCCTGTCCGAGGCAGTTCTGGAAGTCTTTGTCACCCTCTACAAGCAGGGCCTGATCTACAAGGACAAGCGTCTCGTCAATTGGGACCCCAAGCTGTTGACGGCGATATCCGATCTGGAAGTCGAACAGCATGAGGTCAATGGCAATCTCTGGCACCTGCGCTATCCGCTGGAGGAGGGGGTTACCTATCAGCATCCTGTTGCCTTCGATGAAGACGGCAAGGCGACGGAATGGGAGACCCGCGACTACCTGGTGGTCGCCACCACCCGCCCGGAAACCATGCTGGGCGATACCGGCATTGCCGTTCATCCCGATGATGAGCGCTATCAGTCGATCATTGGCAAGCATGTGATCCTGCCGATCGTTGGCCGCAGAATTCCTATTGTCGGCGACGAATATCCCGATCCGACGGCCGGCACCGGCGCTGTAAAAATGACGCCTGCTCATGACTTCAACGACTTTGACGTCGGCAAGCGTGCCGGTTTGAGGATGATCAACATCCTCAATATCGATGCGACGGTGACCATTGTCGAGAATGACGATTTCCTGGAGGGGCTGACCCCGAGCCGCGAACAGCAGATGGTCTGGGCCGAGCTGGAAGGCCAGGACCGCTTCTTCGTGCGCAAGAAGATCGTCGAGATCTTCGAGGCGGAAGGGCTGCTCGACAAGATCGAGCCGCATAAACACACAGTGCCGCATGGCGACCGAGGCGGCGTGCCGATCGAGCCGCGCCTGACCGAGCAATGGTATGTGGACGCCAAGACGCTGGCTAAGCCCGCCATCGACAGCGTGCGCGAAGGCCGCACCAAATTCGTGCCGAAGAACTGGGACAAGACCTATTACGAATGGATGGAGAATATCCAGCCATGGTGCGTGTCACGCCAGCTCTGGTGGGGACATCAGATCCCGGCCTGGTATGGGCCGGATGGTCAGGTCTTCGTCGAAAAGGACGAGGAAACAGCGCTTCACGCCGCCATTCAGCATTATCTGTCGCATGAAGGGCCGATGAAGGCTTTCGTGGAAGACAAGATCGAGAACTTCAAGCCGGGCGAAATCCTCACCCGCGATGAAGACGTGCTCGATACCTGGTTCTCCTCGGCGCTCTGGCCGTTCTCCACGCTTGGCTGGCCGGAAAAAACCCCGGAAGTGGCGCGCTACTATCCGACCAATGTGCTCGTCACTGGTTTTGACATCATCTTCTTCTGGGTTGCCCGGATGATGATGATGAGCCTGCATTTCATGAAGGATGAAGCGGGCAATCCCGTCGAGCCATTTGAAACCGTTTATGTCCACGCCCTTGTGCGTGACAAGAACGGTCAGAAAATGTCGAAATCCAAGGGCAATGTTATCAACCCGCTGGAGCTGATCGATGAGTATGGCGCGGATGCGCTGCGCTTCACGCTGACCATCATGGCTGCCCAGGGCCGCGACGTGAAACTGGATACGGCGCGGGTTGCGGGCTATCGTAACTTCGGCACCAAGCTGTGGAACGCCACCCGTTTTGCCGAGATGAACGGCGTGAAGTCCGATCCATCCTTCCTGCCTGAAGCGGCCACACTGGCCATCAACCGCTGGATTCTGACGGAACTGACGCGGGCTGAACGCGAGGTCACGGAGGCCATCGCACATTTCCGGTTCAATGATGCGGCCAGCGCGCTTTATCGCTTCGTCTGGAACCAGTTCTGCGACTGGTATCTGGAGCTGCTGAAGCCGGTCTTTGCCGGTGAAGACGACGTTGCCAAGACTGAAGCCCAGGCTTGTGCTGCCTATGTGCTGGAGCAGACCTACAAGCTGCTGCACCCCTTCATGCCGTTCATGACGGAAGAGCTGTGGGCCCATACCGCAGGTGAGGGTGTCGAGCGCGAAACACTGCTGTGCCATGCCGATTGGCCGGTTCTGACCTTCAGCGATGAGCAGGCGGCTGCCGATATCAACTGGTTGGTGGATCTGGTCAGCGGCATTCGCTCGGCCCGGGCGGAAATGAATGTGCCGCCTTCTGCCGTTGCACCGCTCACCGTCGTTGGCGCCAATGGCGTTACCCGCTCCAGGCTGGAGCATCACGAAGCCGCCATCAAGCGTTTGGCGCGGGTGGGTGACATCAGCCATGCCCCGGAGGCGCCGAAGGGTTCTGCCCAGGTCATCGTTGGCGAGGCGACGGCCTGCCTGCCGCTCGGCAGCCTGATCGATCTTGGTGCTGAGCGAGCCCGTCTGGAAAAATCGATCGGCAAGGTCGATCAGGATATCGAGAAGGGCCGCAAGAAGCTTGGCAACGAGAAGTTTGTCGCCAATGCCGATCCGGAAGTCGTCGCCGCTGAGCGTCAACGGCTTGCCGAACTGGAAGAGCAGCGCGGCGTGCTGGCTGTGGCTCTGCAACGGGTCAACGAGGCCGGTTGACCCCCTGGAGTTTGTCTTGGGGCATTTCCGCGAAAAGTGAAATCCGCTTTTCCCGGCAAAACAAACGATCATCTGAAAAATCAAAACCTGTCTGGTTCAATCTGAACGAGACAGGTTTTGCATGGCCGTGTGCGATCTAAAACGCACAAAGGTTCGCTGTAGCGCCATCCGAAATCATTTGGGTTGTGATTGCGCCTGAAGGTGGAAACACCCTCGGGTTTTTTCGATGTTAAAACCGCTTACTCCTGCGATCTGGTGTTCCAGCGGGAATGCCGTTTTTGCACTGCAAAAAATACCATAGAAATCTCAGGAATAATGAATTGAGGTCGCGTTGCTGTTTCGCAACGGTTGTGAAGAAATGTAAAATATTATTCCGTAAATTGGGGGATAATCCCGGTTTGACGCAAAACGTTCCTTTCAATTTGTCAATTTTACGGCGTTAATAAGACCTTACGTAAAACGTTCCATCCATATGGTGCGCCGCAATCGTATTTCGTGAAGTTGTCATTTAATTTTAATAGGTTAGGCTTCATTCAACAAAATTCCAATGTTTGGAGGGGACATGTCAAAAAAACAAATTACGCGGGGCGTTCTGGCTTTGATCGCGGCGGCGCTTTCCAGCACAGCGGCACTGGCAGGCGGCTTTTCCAGAGGTGAGGCCGATACCGACATTCTTTACGAGGATGGGAAGGTCAAGGCTCGCGCTGGCGCTGTCTTCGTCTCGCCGGGGCGTAAATATGACACGGTGGGAGGATCGAAATCATCCGACGGTAGTTTTAGTGACAGTTACTGGATTCCCAGTGTTGCCGCCAAGGTCCAGATTTCCGATGCGTTGGGCTGCGCCTTTACGTATACCCAGCCCTTCGGCGCATCCTCCACCTATGGAACGGATACACGCCGTGCCGACCAGTTGGCCGGGGCGGCTTCAGGCAATTTCAACTATTACACCAAGAAGCATTTCATCACCAATGAATATGGCGGCACGTGCGCCGTGCGTTTCGATGTTGGTCCTGGCAAGCTCTATGTGTTGGGTGGCGGTTTCTTCCAGGATTTCGATTACACGGCCGATTCCTATTATGGAACGCTGCACCTGAAAGATAATTCGTCTGTCGGATATCGCCTGGGTGTGGGCTATGACATTCCCGAATATGCGATGCGTGCCCAGTTGATGTATCGTTCGCAGATCAAGGAAGAGGCCGATGGTGACTTCACGCCGCGTGCCCTGTCGGCGCTGCTGGGCACTGGTGCCGTTTCTGCCTATGGTTATGGCACCTTGCCACAATCACTCAAGCTGAGTCTGCAAAGCGGAATCGCGCCCGGTTGGCTTGCCTACGGCTCTGTCAAATGGACGGACTGGAGCGTTTTGCAAACGCTCAACTACAATATTACCGGCCTCGGCGACCAGCGGGACGATTTTTTCTGGAAGGATGGCTGGACCATCCAGGCGGGCATTGGCCACAAGTTTAACGATCGCGTTTCCGGTACCGTCAATATCACCTGGGACAAGGGTGTAGGTAATGGCGCCGATATCATGACCGACACCTGGACGTTGGGTGTGGGAACCGAGATCAAGCTTGGGCCAGGCGATCTGCGTGTTGGGGCGGGGGTCAGCTATCTCACCGCCGGGAGCCAAAGTTATGCCAAGGGTGCATCCTATGATGCGACCGCAAATGGCGACTGGGCCTATGCCTTCGGTAGCTCCTACCAGATCAAGTTCTGATATCTGTTCATGACTTTATGAAATGGCATGGTTGCTCTCGAATGAGCGACCGTGCCATTTCCTTAATGGAGCCACGACGAAGCCGACCCAGGCTTTTCAGCGTGTCTTACCCCTCGTCCCCGCGTTATGCCTGACGTCGCCCTTGAGAGCTATGGCGCACGGCCCTGTGGAGAGGGTCTCGACAGGTGGATGCGTTGCCCGGCCTAGGGCTGTTTTTGCGGTGCTCGGGCTGTCCATTCTGTGCTTTCTTTGCAACATATTTTATATCCTCTCGGTCGTAATCCTCTCAGTGCTAAAATGTCTATTTCCCGCCACAAAGAGAGCGCAGCACAAGCTCCGTGCGAAGTTCCGGGTGTGCAATCCCTGCGCTTGCTTGGTCGAAAGAATATGGGTTCGGATGAAAAACCTCGGTTTTTCAGGTGGCTCCGGCTTGTTCGGCACAGCAGAGACGTAGAGCAGTATACCGGCCGCAGTTTCAGGTCTCAGGCCGCTTTCTCGCCCGAAAGGCACTTTATGTTGGGGAAAATCGAGAGGACGCGAAGAATAATTTACCGGATTTCAATCTGGTTGCGTTCTTTATGGGATTTGGATCTGTACCCGGTTGCGGACGTTGTTGGCTCTGGCGCTGTCGTAAATCCTTCGCTTGTGCGTAGAAGGGCCTTTGGTCGTGGAAATGTTTAAGGTTTACGGTAATCAGGGGCGGACAATCGGACAGTCTTCAGCCTTTCTGCTGCTGTCACTGGCGCTCGGCAACCTGTTTTATACGGGCTGTGCCCATGCCTTTGACTTCAAAGCCGGTGTCTCCAAGGAGTCCGGTCCCTTCGATTTGTTCAAGTTCGGTTTCAACGCTCAAAAGAGCGGCAAGACGCAGGATGCCGTCGAAGCCTATCGTTATGCCGCCGAAAAAGGTCATACCGGATCGCGCTGGGCGCTGGCCAATATGTATGCCGATGGCGATGGCGTTGTTAAAAACGATTATGAAGCCTTCAAGATCTATTCTGAAATTGCCAACCAGGGCGTTGAGCCGGGCTCGGAAGATACGGTCTATTTCGTCAATGCGCTGATCTCGCTGGCCAGCTATTACCAGCAGGGCATTGCCGGCAGTCCGGTCAAGTCCGATCTGGTCCAGGCCCGTCAGCTTTATTTCCAGGCAGCGTCCGCCTTTGGTTTCCCGGAAGCCCAGTTCGAGCTGGCGAAAATGCTGCTGGCGGGCGAGGGCGGCAAACGCAATGTCCAGCAGGCCAAGAAATGGCTTAACCTTGCCCGGAAGAACGGCCATGCCGGCGCCATGGCGCTGTTTGGCGATGTCATTTTCGAAGAAGGACAGGCGGCCCGTGGCCTCGCCTTCCTGACGGCGGCTCTGGATAAATGCGCGCCAAAGGATTGCCCATGGATCGAGGATCTCCAGGAGCGCGCCTTCTCGCTTGCCGATGAAAAAGATCGCCGCGTTGCCGTCGCACTCGTGCCACAGGTGCAGGAACAACCCTGAACGGGCTGGCCCGCTACAGTGCGGTGCGCCATATATGGCGCACCGCACTGTAGCTCTTTATATCTGATGCATAATTTTCTCTTTCAACCGCTTCCGGTTTAAAGAATTATGCAGTAACCCTCTTTATGCTGCGACGAAATTGAAATGTCCGATAACCGGCACATGGTCGGATGGCTTTTCCCAGCTTCGCACATGCTTTTCGATCTCGGTCGAGACAAGCCGGTCGGTGGCTTCTGCCGAGAGCAGAAGGTGATCAATACGAATGCCGTTGTTCTTCTGCCAGGCGCCAGCCTGATAATCCCAGAATGAGTAGAGTTTTGTTGCATCCGTCGTGGCGCGGACGGCATCGGTCAGGCCCAGATTTTCCAGCGCATGGAAGGCGGCGCGGGTTTGTGGCAGGAACAGAGCATCCGTGGCCCAGACCGCCGGGTCGAAGCAATCATGCGGCTGCGGAATGACATTGTAGTCGCCTGCGAGAATAAGCGGTTCTTCCAGGGCAAGCCGCTCTGCCGCAAAGCGTTGCAGCCGCGCCATCCAGGCCAGCTTGTAGGGATATTTCACCGGATCGTCGGATGGATTGCCGTTAGGCAGGTAAAGCGAGCAGACCCGCAACACGCCATCGGCCACCGAAAACACGCCCTCGATAAACCGCGCCTGTTCATCGGCCTGGTCGCCGGGCAGGCCACGATTGACCTCATCGGGCCTGATTTTCGACAGAAGCGCGACGCCGTTGAACCCCTTCTGGCCATGGGTTTCCACATGATAACCCAAAGCCTCGATCTCGGCGCGTGGAAAGCCTTCATCGACGGATTTGATTTCCTGGAGGCAGACAATGTCTGGCGATGAGCTTTCCAGCCATTGGCAGAGATTGGCAAGTCGAGCTTTTACGCCATTGATGTTCCAGGTGGCAATTTTCATCGGTGGGATTTCCTAGAGTTTGTCAGGGAAAAGTGGAATGCGGTTTTCCCGAAAAGACAAACGAAAACAAGATAATCGAGAGTTTGTCTGGTTCAATATGAACCTGACGAACTCAAGGTTCAGGCCTGAGTTTTATCTGAAAGCCCACCGTTTGCCACGGAGAATTATGCCGAACCCACAAAAGCCTCTACATCGCAAAGCTGGTACCGCAGCCACAGCTGGCCACGGCATTGGGATTGGTGATCTGGAAGGATTGACCCATCAGGTTATCGACAAAATCGATTTCCGACCCGGCCATGTAGACCAGTGATACCGGATCGATCAGCAGCGTGGCGCCGTCGCGCTCGATTACCAGATCGCCATCCTGCGGGCCCTGGTCCAGGTCGAATTTATAGGAGAAGCCAGAACAGCCGCCGCCTTCGACAGAGACGCGCAGAGCGTGTTTGTCCTGTTCGCTGGAGACGATTTTGGCGATGCGCTTGGCTGCGTTTTCCGAAACTGTAACTGTCTGCGTGGTCATGTTTGCCTCCTGACGGGTTCAAGGCCCGTAGAAACCTGGGGGTTGTCGATTTTTACCTGTCAACTTCACGGCAAAGCAGCAAAAACTGGCAGGAATAAACGAGATTATAAAACGGAAACCGGTGCCTTGCACGGGATTTTCCTATAGGTATGAACCATAGGCGAGAGCGTCAATGGGCAGGATGAAGAGCAGGCATGACAATCGATAGAAATGCATTGGGATTCGGTGTTGGAGAACGGGCGATTTTTGCCGCTGATCCCTGGAATTCGCGTGGGCGCCTCTATCCGGAAGGCGGCAGCCTGACCCGGTCCGATTTCCAGCGCGACCGCGACCGCATCGTTCATACCACCGCTTTTCGCCGCCTCAAGCACAAGACTCAGGTGTTTATTGGCCCCGACAGCGATCATTACCGCACCCGCCTGACCCACACGATCGAGGTGGCGCAGATTGCCCGGGCGCTGGCCCGCGCCTTTCGCATTGATGAGGATCTGGCCGAAGGCGTGGCTCTGGTACATGATTTCGGCCACACACCGTTTGGCCATACCGGCGAGGATGCGCTGCACGAATTGCTGGAACCCTATGGTGGCTTCGATCACAACGCCCAATCGCTGCGGATCGTCACCAAACTGGAGCGCCGCTACGCCGAATTCGATGGCCTTAACCTGACCTGGGAAACGCTGGAGGGGCTGGTCAAGCACAATGGGCCGCTGATGAATGCGGACGGCGAGGGGACGCGCGGACCGGTGCCTTTGCCGATAACTGAATATTGCCAGATGCAGGATCTCGATATTGCCAGCCATGCCAGCCTGGAAGCCCAGGCCGCCGCAGTCGCAGACGATATTGCCTATAATACCCATGACATCGATGACGGACTGCGCTCCGGCTATCTGACGTTTGATATGCTGGAGGATGTGCCGTTTCTGGCTGGTCTGATGCGCGATGTCAGCGACCGTTATCCCAATCTGGAGGCTGACCGGTTTACTCATGAAATCATGCGCCGTCAGATCACCCGGATGGTCGAGGATGTCATTGCGGTGGCCCAGGAGCGGCTATCGCGTATTCGCCCGATGTCGGCTGACGATATTCGCCAGGCGGGTGAAACCGTGATTACCTTTTCGCAAGAGATGGCCGAGACCGACCGACAGATCAAGAAACTGCTGTTTTCGAAAATCTATTGCCATCCCGATATCATGCGCATTCGCGCTGGTGCCGCCCAGATCGTCACGGATCTGTTCAAGGCCTATATGGCCGATCCGACCCTGATGCGCAGCGACTATTGGGTGGAGCATACGGCAGGGTTGGAAACGCCCGCCAAAGCCCGCCATGTCGGCGATTTTCTGGCCGGGATGACGGACACTTATGCGGTGCGTGTTCACCGGCAGCTGTTTGACCATACACCCGATTTGCGCTAGGCAGCGGGCGAAACGCCGCCTGTTGGGCTGGCTTCGACCTGCATCTGTCTGGATTGATCCTCATGAACCTGTTCGCCGATTTCGAAAATCGAATCAAAACTGCGCTGGAAACCCTTGATCTTGTAAAGGAAAAGCGAAGTGAACTGTCGTTCGATCGGATCGTTGTCGAGCCGCCGCGCGATGCAAGTCATGGCGATGCCGCAACCAATGCGGCGATGGTTCTGGCAAAGCCGCTCGGCGTCAGCCCCAGGGTTCTGGCCGATCTGATCGGCGAAAAGCTCAAGGAAGATGCGGATATTGCCGAGGTTTCCGTGGCCGGTCCCGGCTTCCTGAATATCCGCCTTTCCGTTGCCTATTGGCAGCGGCTGCTGGCCAATGTGATTGCTGCAGGCACGGATTTCGGCCGCTCGCAAACCGGCGCGGACCGCAAGGTCAATGTTGAATATGTCTCGGCCAATCCGACAGGGCCGATGCATGTCGGCCATTGCCGGGGTGCCGTGGTCGGCGATGCGCTGGCCAATCTGCTGGCATTTGCCGGTTATGGCGTTACCAAGGAATATTACATCAACGATGCGGGGTCGCAGATCGACGTGCTGGCCCGCTCCGTTTTCCTGCGCTACCGCGAGGCGCTGGGCGAAACGATCGGTGAGATCCCGGCTGGCCTATATCCTGGCGATTATCTGAAACCGGTCGGCGAGGCGCTGGCTCAGGAATACGGCGTGCGTCTGCACAACATGCCGGAAGAGCAGTGGATGGATATCGTCAAGGATCGCGCAATTGATGCGATGATGGTGATGATCCGTGAGGACCTCGCGGCCCTTAATGTGCATCACGACCTGTTTTACTCCGAGCGGCAATTGCATGCCAATGGAGCGGCCGCGATCCGCACCGCGATCAACGACCTGACCTTCAAGGGCCATGTCTATCGCGGGACGCTGCCGCCGCCAAAGGGGCAATTGCCTGAAGATTGGGAGGATCGCGAGCAGACGCTGTTTCGCTCCACCGAAGTCGGCGACGATATCGACCGTCCGCTGATCAAGTCCGATGGCAGCTACACCTATTTTGCCGCCGACGTCGCCTATTTCAAGGATAAGTATGATCGCGGTTTCGACCGGATGATCTATGTTCTGGGCGCCGACCATGGCGGCTATGTCAAGCGGCTGGAGGCGGTGGCCAAGGCTGTGTCCGAGGGCAAGGCCAAATTGACGGTACTGCTCTGCCAGCTCGTCAAGCTTTATCGCGATGGCGAGCCGGTCAAGATGTCGAAGCGGTCGGGCGATTTCGTGACGTTGCGCGACGTGGTCGAGGAAGTCGGCCGCGATTCGGTGCGCTTCATGATGCTTTACCGCAAGAGCAGCGAGCCGTTGGACTTCGACTTTGCCAAAGTGACCGAACAGTCCAAGGACAATCCGGTCTTTTACGTGCAATATGCTCATGCCCGTTGCATGTCGATCTTCCGTCAGGCGCGCGAAGCTTTCGGCGATATTGATCTTTCGCCTGCTGTTCTGGAAGCAGCCGTGGCCGGTATTACGGAGCCGAGCGAAGTGCAATTGATTGCCAAGCTTGCGGAATACCCGCGAATCATTGAAGCTTCGGCCCAGTCAATGGAGCCGCATCGCATCGCATTTTATCTTTACGATCTGGCTAGTTCGTTCCATGCTCATTGGAATAAGGGCAAGGATCAGCCGGAATTACGATTTGTTAACGATAAAAACCGACAATCAAGTCTTGCCAGACTTGGGCTGGTGCATGCTGTCGCTTCTGTGTTGCAGTCCGGACTTGCCATTACCGGCACGGATGCTCCGCAAGAGATGCGATAGTATCGTCACCAATTCCCCACATTGCGCTGGCAAGCCGATGGTCGCGTAGCGAGTGGAAGTGTAGGGTTATGGTGCAAAAACAGGCTGCATATAGCAGGGATCCAGCAGGCAATGCGTTTGCGGACGACGATCCGTTGGCAGAGCTGGCCCGTCTCGTCGGCTACGATGCGCCGGTGGCGCGTCGTGACCCGCCCATGACATCCGGCGGCGCCGCGACCTTGGGGGTAACACCCGGAGCCGCTGTGGCACCAGAACCGCACCGGCATTCGCCAGCGCAGGATCAGGTCAATCTGCAGGACGAGCTGCTTCAGGATCTTGATGGTTACGTCGATGCGCCTGACTATGTCGGCGTGTCCCAGCCGTCAGCCGGGTATTCCCATGAAGCGGTATCGGCGCGAGAGCCGGTGTCATTCGGTGGCACTGAGGCTTCTGGGCCTTCTGCTTCGGACATATCTCTTGCAGATGAACTTGAATGGTCGGTTGGCGACGTGGCGGTAGAACCGCCATCGGCGCGTTCCGGTGGAGCCGATCCAACCGAAGGCTATGGGCGTCATCGTCTGCCGCTTGCCAATTTTAATCCGGTCAGTGCTGGCGCCTCGCGCTCCAGTGCGGCTCGTCATGAAGAGCAGACCCGCCAGCGGCACGAGCCGGTGATGGAGCCTGCGCCGGTTGAAGCGGCTGCCCCTGTTATCCACCCGGAGCCTGATGCCCCGGAGATGGACCAGGATTTCGATTTTGGGTTCAGCCCCGAAGCATCGCGATCACCAGTACCGGCAACGCCCACGCAGGATGCTTTCGTCCAGCGCCGCGAACCGCCGCTTTTCCAGCCTGTTGCCCATTCGGTTTTCGCAGGTGCGCCGCTTGCCCCGCCATCGCGGGAGGTTCCGAGCTTTTTCGAGGCCCTGGCCCACAATGAAGAAGTCGAAGCTCGGCCCGTTGCGGCTTCCGCCTATTCGGTGCAAGAGCCTCAATTCGAACCGCAGGCAGCGTCCACACGCCCTGACCATCAGCGTCATGATCATCAGTCAGAAATCCAGGACGAAACATCGCTAGCCCCGCAGGAGTCCGATCCATTCGGTGGCGATTTTGATTTCGATCTGGAAGATATCGAACTCGATCTCTCCGAGCTGGAGGCTGAGTCTGCACCTCCGGTAATAGAGCAGAGGCCACCGCAGCCCGTGGCAGCCGCCGTTACTGGTCCTGTCACGCATCAACCGTCCCGTCCGGCAGAGGCCGCACCTGTTGAGGCGCAGGCGCCCGTTGCTGAACCGGAGCCGCAGCATGTGAGTGAACCCGCGCCACTGCCGTTTGATGCCGCCGAAATTGCCGATCAGGACGAGCATCTGGAAGCGGTTGCGCATCTGGACGTTCCCGATTTGCCGCCCGTGGAGGATGCCGCGCCTCCCACCTATCGGCAGGATTACGACTTCGATATCGATTCCGAACTGGCGACATTGCTGGACCAGACGGTAGAGCCGCGCTCGGCATCTGCGCCATCAAAGCCCGCGCAGGCCGTCGCCGCCGCAGCTGTTACAGCTCCGGTAGCGCCCATGCCGCCCTTGGCCGAGCAGGTCAAGAATATGCCCAGTGATGATTTCGACGTGTTCGAAAAGGCGCTGGAGGAAGATTTCCGCAAGAGCCTCGATGGTCCCCATAGTTTCGGTGCCAAGCCCGGCGGACCTGTGCCGATGCCGTTGGAAGCAGAGGACTATGACGATTACGAAGAGCCGCGCGGTTCGCGCCGCTGGTTGGCGATGGCTGCGGCGGCAGTTGTCGTGCTGGTTGGCGGTGGCGGTGTTTATGCCTGGATGAAGACCAGTGGGGGCGAAACGTTCAGCTCCAGCGAGCCGAAAGTGGTGATGGCTGACAAGGGGCCGGTCAAGGTCGTGCCTGCCGATCCCGGTGGCAAGTCCGTTCCGAATCAGAACAAGGCGGTCTATGACCGTGTGTCTGGTTCGGCTCCTGACCAGCCTCAGCAAAAGAGCCTGATCTCTTCGCAGGAAGAGCCGGTGGATGTTGCCCAGCGCACGCTGGAACCTGACAATTTGCCGTTGGAACAGGAATCAGAGGCTGATAATGCTGGTATAAACGGGGCCGGTATAAACGGCGCCGGTATGACCGGCGATGCGGCGCAGACGGGCCAGAATGGCCAGCCAGCCGATCCCACCAAGCAAGGCGACCAGCAGAGCCTTTCGCCTCGCAAGGTGAAAACTATGATCGTGCGGCCGGACGGCTCGCTGGTGGCGCAGGAAACCTCTGCCCAGCAGCCTGCGGCCGCCCAGCCATCGACGGCGCATGCTGCCGCTCCTAATCTGGCGGCCCAGCCGGGGTCGGCTGCTCCGCAGAGCGTGGAACAGGCCATGGCCTCCGCGGATACTGCGACGGCTGCACCGGATGCCGCCCAGGCTAGTGCTGGCGTTCCAGCTCCCAACATGCCGGTTCCGCGCAATAGACCGGCTGCTGCACCCGTGCAGACGGCTGCGGCAGCTGCTGCCAAGAGCTCAACGCCGGCTGCTACGCCTGTTTCGGCATCTCCTGCGTCGGCCAGTACGGCTGCCAGCTCTGGCGGCTATCTGGTTCAGATCTCTTCGCTGCCAAGCGAAGCCGATGCCCAGAAGAGCTACAAGAGCCTGTCGGCTAAATTCGGCAGCGTGATCGGTGGCCGTGGCGTCGACATCAAGGCCGCAGATATTCCGGGCAAGGGCACCTACTACCGTGTCCGTATCCCGGCTGGCAGCAAGGATGAAGCCGTGTCGCTCTGCGAACGTTATCGCGGCGCTGGCGGAAATTGCATGGTGGTGCGCTAAAGGCGTAGAGGGAGCCTTTTACGGTTCCCTTGGATTGAATGTGATCTCGTTTAAGGGCGCTCTTCCGTGGGAATAGCGCCCTTTCTGCTGCTTTTTCGCGGATTCCTGTGCATGATCGGCGCTTTGCCCTCGGCTTTTCGCAAAGCTCGACTATTGTTCGACCCATGACCCACGCAAAAGCTATGATTTTGGGCTGTTCCGGCCCGGTTCTGACCCCCGATGAGCAGGCGTTCTTTAGAGAGCACCAGCCCTGGGGCTTCATTTTGTTCGGGCGCAATTGCCTTGACGGCGCACAGATCAGCGATCTGGTTGCGCAGATGCGCGATACGGTTGGCGGGCGCAATGCGCCGGTGCTGATCGATCAGGAGGGCGGGCGCGTTCAGCGTATCCGCGAGCCGATGTGTTCGCGCTACCCATCGGGTGCCGAGATCGGCGCGCTTTACCGTCAGGACAAGGAGAAGGGGCTGCGTGCCGCTTGGCTGATGTCGCGGCTGCATGCATTTGATCTTATGCGCTTCGGCATCAATGTCGATTGCCTGCCGGTGGTGGATGTACCGGTCGAAGGCGCCAGCAATGTCATCGGCAACCGCGCCTATGGTTTCGATCCGGAAACGGTTGGAGCGATGGGCGAAGCGGCGGCGGCGGGGTTGAAGGCAGGCGGTGTGCTGCCAACGGTCAAGCATATTCCCGGCCATGGCCGGGGCATGGCCGATTCTCACCATGAATTGCCGGTGGTTACGGCCTCGCGGGCCGAGCTGGAAGCGCATGATTTTCCGCCCTTCCGGCGGCTCAACGGCGAATTGATGGCGATGACCGCGCATGTGGTCTATTCTGCCTATGACCCCAATTACACGGCCTCGACCTCATCCATTGTCGTGGATGAGGTGATCCGGGGACTGATCGGGTTCCAGGGGCTGCTGATGAACGACGATCTATCGATGAATGCCCTGAAGGGGACGATTTCCGAGCGGGCCGCAGCGGTGATTGCCGCTGGCAACGACGTTCTGCTGCATTGCCACGGGATCATGGAGGAAATGGTGCAGGTTGCGGAGCACGCTCCTTGGCTTTCCGGAGCAGCGCTTGCGCGGGTAAAGGCCGTAGAGGCGGCCTTCGGCTGTAACGACGGCGCCGACGAACAGGCGATCCGTGAGGAATTTTCCTCACTGATGGCGGTGGCGTGATGGCAGAGCCTGTCGCACCCGCTCTGGCTTCCTCCGCTCCGGCTTCAAGTGTGAAGGGTAGCACCGCCACGCCTATGGAGAAGCTGTGGCAGGGCGATGCGGCGGTTGAGCGGGCCAGCGATGATCCGTCTCTGGTCATCGACGTCGCTGGTTTCGAAGGCCCTCTGGATCTGTTGCTGTTTCTGGCCCGCAATCAGAAGGTCGATCTGTCGCGGATTTCAGTTCTGGCGCTGGCCGAACAATATCTGCTGTTCGTCGAAGAGGCCCGCAGCATCCGCATCGAGCTTGCCGCCGATTACCTTGTCATGGCGGCTTGGCTTGCCTATCTGAAATCCCGGCTGCTGATCCCTCAGCAAGCCAAGGACGACGAGCCCTCCGGTGAGGAAATGGCCGCAGCACTGGCCTTCCGGCTGAAGCGGTTGGAGGCAATGCGCGATGCGGCTGGAAAGCTGGTCAACCGCAACCGGCTGGGCCGCGATATCTTTCAGCGCGGCGCGCCCGAACATGTGCCCGACCGGGTGAACTCGGCTTTTGAGGCCAGTCTCTACGACCTGCTGTCGGCCTACGCCAATCTACGCCAGCGCCAGGCCTATACACAGGTCACCA
This sequence comes from Agrobacterium vitis, assembly GCF_037039395.1. Lineage (NCBI taxonomy): Bacteria > Pseudomonadati > Pseudomonadota > Alphaproteobacteria > Hyphomicrobiales > Rhizobiaceae > Gillisella > Gillisella vitis. The sequence goes on from NZ_CP146242.1 coordinate 3,376,903, forward strand.
TCGAACGGCGCACGGTGTGGTCGCTGGTCGATGCGCGCACGCTGTTAAACCGGATGATTGGCGAGATCAGCGATTGGACGGCGCTGGACGCTTATCTGCTGCAATATCTGGCCGATCCGGCTGAGCGGGTCACGGCGATTGCCAGCGCCTTTGCTGCATCGCTGGAACTGGTGCGGGAGGGCAAGCTGGAAATTCGCCAGGCTGGCGCCTTCGAGCCGATCTATATGCGGGGCGGCAAGGGCCGGGACGCGGCGGGCATGCTGGTACCCCATGCTGATGGTGGTCAGGCGTGATGGCAATGACGGGCGACAATCAACCGGATGAAACCGATGCCGAGGATGGGGCCGGCGGGCTTGCTGGCATACGGGAGCGTGAGGCCTTGCGCATCGTTGAAGCGCTGGTCTTTGCCTCGGCAGAGCCAGTGTCGGAAGGCTTTCTGGCCGAGCGCCTGGCACGCGGCACCGATATTGGCGGGCTGATGAAGGCGCTTCAGGCCGATTATGCGCCGCGCGGTGTCAATCTGGTGCGGGTTGATGGGCATTGGGCATTTCGCACAGCCGCCGACCTCGCCTTTGCCATTCGCCGTGAAGACAACGAGGTGCGCAAACTATCGCGGGCGGCGCTGGAGGTGCTGGCGATCATTGCCTATCACCAGCCGGTCACGCGGGCCGAAATCGAGGATATCAGAGGCGTGCAGACCTCCAAAGGCACGATTGACGTGTTGCTGGAGGCTGGATGGGTGCGGTTTCGCGGTCGCCGTCGCACGCCGGGCCGGCCCGTCACCTTCGGGACGACGCGCGATTTTCTCGATCATTTCGGGCTGGAGGAATTGCGCGATCTGCCGGGCATGGAGGAATTGAAGGGGGCGGGGCTGTTGACGGGACGCATCCCGGCGAATTTCCATGTGCCGATGCCCATGGATGGCGATGCGTTTGGTGAGGATGAGGACCCGATCACCCAACTTGATCTGGAAGAGCTGGGCCTGCTGGCGCCCGCCGATGCCCGTGGGACCTGATCTGTTGCCGAGAATGGAGCCGTGGAGCTTGGGCAGTAGAAATGCCCACGAAAATCTGCGGGACTGTTGATGGGGCGGCGGCGGTGTCTTGCCTCCAGTCATTTCCCATGCCAAGCAGGTAAAAGATTTTGTAATTTGAAAAAGATGCACAAACATCTTACATCGGTATGACCGATCAATAAGGAGTGGGGACCATGGGTTCTTTCAGTATGTGGCATTGGCTGATCGTTCTGGCGATTGTGCTGTTGTTGTTTGGCCGCGGCAAGATCCCGGAACTGATGGGCGACGTTGCCAAGGGCATCAAGAGCTTCAAGAAGGGCATGTCGGATGACGATACTGCCCCGGATGCGCCGTCCCGGCCTGCCGATCCGTCGAAGACCGTGGACCATCGGGCCGACGATCACAAATAATGATGTGTGAAACTGAATGAGGCCGGTGCCTGACGGCGCCGGTCTGTTTCTGGAATGGGTCGCCGCTTGGCCGACGGCTTCAGGAGACTGAAGAATGCTTGACATTGGCTGGAGCGAATTACTGGTCATCGCGGTCGTGCTGATCGTTGTGGTCGGTCCGAAAGACTTGCCGCCCATGCTGCGGGCCTTTGGCAAGATGACAACGCGGCTGCGCAAGACGGCGGGCGAGTTTCGCGCCCAGTTTGACGAAGCGCTGCGCGAAGCCGACATGGACGATGTGCGCCGCACGATCGATGATGCTCAACGGCTGAACCCTGCCAATGCGCTGCGCGAAGCGATCAACCCGCTGCGGCAGATGGGCGCCGATATTAGATCAGATCTCCAGCGTTCGACGCAGGTGGATCATTTCCCTGAAGACGACAGCAGCCGCCTGCCACTGGCGGATGAACCGGCCCGGCCGATGACGGCGGAAGATCTTCCGCCACTGGCGCCGCTGGGCGATACCCTGGCAAAGCCGCAATTGCCGGGTTCGGCTGCTGCGGCACCCGTGACAGCACCGGTCGTCAAGGCTGCCGAAACTGTTACGCCACTGGAAAAAGCACCGGTGAAACGGGTGCGAAAGCCAAAGTCGGATGTCGCGGCGCCTGACGTGCTGACGTCTGAACTGTCGTCGCCTAAGGCGGTAAAAGCCGCTAAAGCCAAGGCTGTTTCCAAGCCAGTCAAAAATCTGAAGCCAGCAGCCGTCACCGCGCCTGTCACGCAAGCCTCTGTTGATGCGGACACTGCTCTATCGGATAAGGGTGTGCAGCCGAAGACGACGACGCGTACCAAAAGGCCAGTAGCGGCGAAAGGTCTGCCGGAGACGGCTGCTGTGCCAGAATTGAAAAAGAAAACCGTGTCCAGGAAGAAGACTGTCCCTGGCGAGACGATGGCCAGCCAGCCTGTGCCGCGCGCGCAAGACACGAGCGCACAAGACAGCAGCAAGCAAGACACCAGTAAGGGTGAAGCATGAGCGACGACATCGAGGACAAGCCGCAGCCGCTGATCGAGCATCTGATAGAGCTGAGGACGCGGCTGATCTGGTCGCTGGGTGCGTTTTTCCTGGCCTTCATCGTCTGTTTTTTCTTCGCCAAGCATTTGTTCAATCTTCTGGTCGTTCCCTATAAATGGGCGGTGATCTGGGCGCATCTGGATGTCAGCAAGGCCGAGCTGATCTATACCGCGCCGCAGGAGTTTTTCTTCACTCAGGTCAAGGTGGCTATGTTTTCCGCCATGGTGATCGCTTTTCCGGTGATTGCCGCGCAGATCTACAAGTTCGTGGCACCGGGCCTTTATAAAAACGAGCGACAGGCCTTCCTGCCGTTCCTGGTTGCCTCTCCGGTCCTGTTCCTGATGGGGGCGGCGCTGGTCTATTTCTTCTTCACGCCGATGGTGATGTGGTTCTTCCTGGCCATGCAGCAGGCGCCGGGGCAGGGCGATGTGGCGATTTCGCTGATGCCGAAAGTCTCGGAATATCTCAGCTTGATCATGTCGCTGGTCTTTGCTTTCGGACTTGTGTTCCAATTGCCTGTCGTGACCACGCTTCTGGCGCGGGTCGGGATCATCGACAGCAAGTGGCTGGCCGAAAAGCGCAAATATTTCATCGTCATCGCCTTCATCGTTGCGGCAGTGCTAACCCCGCCCGATCCGATGTCCCAGATCGGTCTTGCACTGCCTACCATCCTTCTCTACGAAGTCTCGATCTATGCCGCAAAGCTGGTGGAACGGGAACGGTCAAAGAAGGCCGCAACTGAAGCCAGCACCTCCACCGAGGTGGAATAGCCTGCGTCAAAATCCGGCCCGCTACATAGTTGGTCCGCTTACATACTTGGCCCGCTTACATACTTGGAACGACGATGCTTGATATAAAATGGATTCGTGAAAACCCTGAGCTTCTCGATCAGGCGCTGGCAAAGCGCGGGGCAGAGCCGCTGTCGCAGAGCCTGATCACGCTTGATGAACAGCGCCGGGCTGTCGTCCAATCCATGCAGGACATGCAGTCGCGTCGTAATTCCGCGTCCAAGGAAATTGGCGCGGCTATGGCGCAAAAGGATATGGCGCTGGCCGAAAAGCTGAAGGCCGAAGTTGCCTCGCTGAAGGACACCCTGCCGGCTGCCGAAGAAGACGAGCGCCGCCTGAGCGCGGAGCTGACCGATGCCCTGTCGCGCATTCCCAATATTCCGCTGGACGATGTGCCTGTTGGCGCGGATGAACACGACAATGTCGTGGCGCGTGTTGTTGGCCAGAAGCCGGGCTGGAACCATAAGGCCATCGAGCATCCGGAAATCGGCGAAGCGCTGGGCTACATGGATTTCGATCGGGCTGCCAAGCTTTCCGGCGCACGATTTACCGTCTTGACCGGGCCTTTGGCGCGACTGGAGCGGGCGCTCGGCCAGTTCATGATCGATCTCCACACCAGCGAACACGGCTATACGGAAGTCTCCTCGCCGCTGATGGTGCGCGATGAAGCGATGTATGGCACCGGCCAATTGCCGAAATTTGCTGAGGAACTGTTCAAGACCACCGATGGTCGCTGGCTGATCCCGACAGCCGAGGTGACGCTGACCAATCTGGTCTCCGGCGAAATTCTCGATCAGGAAAAACTGCCGCTGCGGTTTACAGCCTTGACGCCGTCCTTCCGCTCGGAAGCAGGGTCGGCTGGCCGTGACACGCGCGGCATGTTGCGCCAGCATCAGTTCTGGAAATGCGAGCTGGTGTCGATCACCGATGCGCAGAGCGCGTTGGCGGAACATGAGCGGATGACGGCCTGCGCCGAAGAAGTGCTGAAGCGCCTTGGCCTGCATTTCCGCACCATGACGCTCTGCACCGGCGATATGGGCTTCGGTGCTGCCAAGACCTACGATCTGGAAGTCTGGCTGCCGGGACAGAACACGTTCCGTGAAATTTCTTCCTGCTCGGTCTGCGGCGATTTCCAGGGACGGCGGATGAATGCCCGCTACCGCAACAAGGACGGCAAGGGCACGACATTCGTCCACACGCTGAACGGTTCGGGCACAGCGGTTGGCCGGTGCCTGATTGCTGTCATGGAGAACTATCTCAACGAAGATGGCTCGATCACTGTGCCTGACGTATTGTTGCCCTATATGGGCGGTCTGACGAGAATCGAAAAAGCCAGCTAATTCCGGCTTCGGAAACGTCTTGACGAGGACCAATGCGGATTCTGCTGACCAATGACGACGGAATTCATGCAGACGGACTGGCCGTTCTGGAAAGAATCGCCCGGACTCTGTCCGACGATGTGTGGATTGTTGCGCCGGAAACCGACCAGAGCGGGCTTGCCCATTCGCTGACCCTGTCGGAGCCGTTACGGCTGCGGCAGCTTGGTGAGAAACGCTATGCCCTGCGGGGAACGCCGACCGATTGCGTCATCATGGCCATCCGCAAACTGCTGCCCGGTAATCCGGATCTGGTGCTGTCAGGCGTCAATGCCGGGGCGAACCTTGCTGACGATGTCACTTACTCCGGCACGGTGGCTGGGGCCATCGAAGGCACGGTGCATGGGGTGCGCTCGTTTGCGCTTAGCCAGGCCTATAGCTACGTGGCTGGACATTCAATTCCCTGGCATGTGGCTGAAACCCATGCGCCAGCGCTGATTGCCAAGCTGATGCATATCGATCTTCCGCCCGGCACGTTCCTCAATCTCAATTTTCCCAATTGCGAACCGGACGAGGTCGCGGGCGTCGATGTGACCTCGCAGGGCAAGCTCGACTTCGGGCTCAGCGTCGAGGAGCGCACGGATGGACGCGGGCTGCCCTATTTCTGGCTGCGATTCGGCGACCGCAAGGGCAATTTCCGCGCCGGAACCGATATCAGCACGTTGCGCGATAACCGTATTTCGATCACGCCGCTGAAGCTGGACCTAACCGACTACGCGGTTCAGGATATCATCGCCGCCGCGCTGAACCCGGAGGTGGGGTCTTGAAATCCGCAATGCTTGAAAAAGAAGGCTTTGCCGCCCTGGTGCTGCGGCTGCGCTCCGAAGGGATTTCCGACATCAACCTGCTGACGGCGGTGGAACAGACGCCCCGGTCGCGATTCGTCGCTCATCATCTGGCCGAACATGCTTATTCCCGCCAGACGATCCCGCTTGAATGCGGTGCGTTCATGGAAGGGGCCGATCTTGCGGTCCGGCTGATCGAGCGGCTGCGCGTCAAGCCCGGCCAGCGGGTGATGGAGGTCGGCACCGGCAGCGGGTTTATGACCGCTGTTCTGGCGCGTCTTAGCGAGCGGGTCGTCTCTGTGGAGCGCTATAAGACGCTGGTCAACGATGCGCAGGCTCGTCTCGAGCAATTGTCAGTCCGCAATGCGATTATCCGCCATGGCGATGGCAGCCTGGGCCTGCCGGGCGAGGGGACATTCGACCGAATCATCGCGACCGCCGCCTTCCCCTCGATGCCGAAAGTCTTTACCGAGCAATTGGTTCATAACGGGGTGCTGCTGGCTCCGCTGATTTTGGACGAAAACCGATGCGTCATGGTGCGGCTGACCCGCACCGGCAGCCGGTTCGAGCGGGAAGACCTGTTCGAGGTTCCCTACCTGCCCTTGACCCCAAACGTAGCTGCCTTCCTCTGATTGGAAGCTTTGACCTCTCTAAATTTACCAAAATAGGAGGGTTTTCGGGTGCCTGGCTCAGTGCCCTTAATTTTTATGGTTAATGGCTTTTTTGTAAAACCCCGGCACAGCTGGGTTTCCAGCCACGCAGGCCCCGGTTTTCCTGCGATTTTTTGCGGAATGTTCATAAGGATTCCACGCGGTTAACCGCCCGGTAACACTAACGCGCTTTAATAAACTCACAAATGGTTGCGTCGTCAGTGGGTTGTATCATGCGTCAGAGTCAGTCTTATAAATCCGGCATGCCTGTTGCCCAGATTCTCTGGGTTGGCCTGATGGCGAGCGTCGCGACTGGTTGCAGTTCCGATTCAAGCCGCTTTTCGGGCCTGTTTTCCAAAACCGATTCGATGACGACCGCCTCGACCGGCGGTCAGATCACTGGATTGGACAATGCGCCGGTGCCGCAAGCCGATGTCGATAATGGTGGGTCCTATGCGCCGTCCGGCCCCAGCGCGTCGACGGGTGGCGGTTATGGCAATCGCCAGCAGGCGATGACGCAGCCCTATCCGGCCCAGCAGACCTATTCGCCAGCGCGGCGTGCTTCTTCGGCTGTGTCCGTTCAGAAGGCCGAACTTGCGCCGCCATCCGGCTCCACAGCGTCGACCGGCCCGATCTCTTCGCGCCGCCAGACAGCCTCGGCCCAGCCATTCCCGGCGGCCACTCACCAGTCGGCTGCACTGGAGGACGGCGACGGCTTGTCCACCAACACCCTGCCACAGCCGGCAAAGCCCGGCCTGGCGGCTGGCGCTAGCGCTGGCCAGGGTGCGAATGGCCAAAGTGCGAATGGATGGAGCACGGTCAACGCACCCCGCGTCGTGCTGAAGCCGGGCGAAAGCCTTGCCACCCTGTCGCAGCGCTACGGCGTGCCGGAAAAGGAAATCGTCAAGGCCAATGGTCTTTCGACGGCAGGGGCTGCACGCCCCGGTCAGTCCATCCTTATTCCGACCTTCGGTTCGCGCAATACGCCGACCAGGGCAGCGGCTGCCGAAGGCACGCTGTTGCCTCCCGGTCAGTCCCCCGGACCGGCGCCGCGCCAGGAAGAAAAGGTCGCAGTGTTGCCGACCAATCCGAAGCTGCGCGACAAGGTCAAGACTGATATTGCCGCAAACAACACCACCAATGCCGCGGGCACTGGCAAGATGCCGCCAGCTGCTGGCACCTATGTGGTCAAGTCGGGCGATTCGATTGCCAAGATTGCCCGCGAGAATGGTGTTTCGGTTGCTGCCTTGAAGCAGGCCAACCATCTCGGTACCCAGGGTGTCCGTGTTGGCCAGACGCTGGAATTGCCGCAGGCCGATCAAAAACTGGCCGCGACACCTGTCAGCACGGCGCCTGCCAATACCAAACCGGAAGCGCCTAAGGTTACTGCTGCGGCTCCGGCGCCTGCCGCGCCGACCAAGTCGGTCACCGATGTTGCCTCCGCCGATCCAGGCGACAAGGCCCCGGATGCGACCGGCATCGGCAAATATCGCTGGCCGGTTCGTGGTGCGGTGGTGGCTCCGTTTGGCGCCAATGTCGCTGGCAAGCGCAATGACGGTATCGATATTTCCGTGCCGACCGGTACGCCGATCAAGGCTGCCGAAAATGGCGTGGTTATCTACGCTGGCAATGGTTTGAAAGAACTCGGCAACACCGTGCTTGTCCGCCACGACGACGGCACTGTGACTGTTTACGGCCATGCCGATGCCATTTCCGTTCAGCGCGGCCAGAAGGTGCAGCGTGGCCAGCAGGTTGCGACATCGGGCATGAGCGGCAATGCCAGCCAGCCGACCCTGCATTTCGAAGTGCGCAAGGATGCGACCCCGGTCAACCCGATGGGCTTCCTGGAATAGGTGTCGCAGGGCGAAAGCTTTTTCTTGAATAAGGTAGTGCGTTTCAGGAAAGTTGAGAAAGGCTCGGAGCAATCCGGGCCTTTCTTCATAAGGGGCTTACGATATGGCGGGAAGGTCTACCGTCCGAGTTCGACCCGCAATCGCCCGGCCAGATCCTGAATATACTGCCAGGCGACACGGCCGGAACGCGCCCCTCGCGTGGTGGCCCATTCCAGTGCCTCGGCGTGCAATTGCTCAGGCGGCAGCGGCAGCTTGAAATGTGCGGCATAGCCGTCGATCATCGTCAGGTAGTCGTCCTGGCTGCATTTATGAAAGCCGAGCCAGAGGCCAAACCGATCGGAGAGCGAGACCTTTTCCTCAACGGCTTCTGACGGGTTGATGGCGGTCGATTGCTCGTTTTCCATCATATGCCGGGGCAGGAGGTGGCGGCGGTTGGACGTGGCGTAAAACAGCACATTGTCCGGGCGGCCTTCAATACCGCCATCCAATGCCGCTTTCAGCGATTTATAGGCGGTATCGTCATGGTCGAAGGAAAGATCGTCGCAAAACAGCAGCACCCGCTCGTCGCTGTTTTTCAGCAGGTCCATCAGCGTGGGTAGGGAGGCGATGTCTTCGCGGTGTACTTCCACCAGTTTCAGCCGCACGCCGGTGGCCTTTACGATATCGGCATGCACTGCCTTGACCAGCGAGGATTTGCCCATGCCGCGCGCGCCCCACAGCAGAACATTGTTGGCGGCAAAGCCCAGCGCGAACCGTTCGGTGTTTTCATGCAGGATATCACGCACCCGGTCGACACCCCTGATCAGGCCAAGTGCGACGCGGTTGGGTCTTGGTACGGGTTGCAGGTGCAGGTTTGCCGGATGCCAGACGAAGCAATCGGCTGCGCTCCAGTCGTTGAGCGCAGGGGCGGGACCGGCCAACCGTTCCATGGCATCGGCGAGCCGGGTCACTTCCCGCAGCAGATCAGCCAGCATATCGGTCATGTTTTGCCTCCGTTCATGTGTGAAAAGTGGTTCAAGACCGCCTGTGATCGTTGCGCTACCATGGTCATACAGGGTTCGAAAGTGTATTGACCGGGGATTCGGTACGCAAAGCCGCTGTTTCTGTTGCATTCCCTCGGGGTATTCCTATATTCCGGCGGCAAAACAGGGGGGACAGGATCTTTGCTGCCCCGGTTCCGAAGGAGTTTCTCATGTTCATAACACAGGCATTCGCTCAGGATGCAGCACCTGCCGCTGGCGGGATGGGGTCCGGGTTTGAAATGCTGCTGCTTTTCGCACCCTTGATGGTGATCTGGTATTTCCTGCTGATCCGCCCGCAGCGCAACCAGCTCAAGAAGCGGGAAGCAACGCTGTCGGCTATTCGCCGTGGTGACCAGGTGGTTCTGGGCGGCGGCCTGATCGGCAAGGTGACCAAGGTCACTGACGATAAGGAACTGGAAGTCGAAATTGCCGATGGCGTCAAAGTCAAGGCGCTGCGCAGCCTGATCGCCGAAGTGCGCGTCAAGGGCGAGCCGGTCAAGGCTGAGATTGCCAAAACCGATGGGACAAAGTCCGAGTCCTGATTGAAGTTTGAACACCGGGCCGCCCAACAGGGCGGCCTGACTTTTTTCTGCTGTCTGCTGGAGAAAAGCCGCTTCCGTCCTGTGAAATGGCCGCTTTGTATGTTGAGCGCTGGTTTGCCCTGCGGTAAATCTTGCTCGGCGTATCAAGCCGCCATTTCCGTTTGACGATCCGGTCTATTTGCCCAGACCTTACCCTTCGAGATGTCGATGCTGCATTTCTCCCGCTGGAAAACCATTCTTCTCTGGCTTGCCGTCGTGGCGAGCGTTTTGATCGCGCTGCCCGACCTGTTCAGCAAGGATCAACTGGCCCGTCTTCCGTCCTGGTTCCCGAGCAAGCAGATGACGCTCGGCCTCGATTTGCAGGGCGGTTCGCATATCATGCTGAAGATCGACCGCAACGATATCGTCAAGGAGCGGCTTGAAGCCGTGGTTGGCGATATCCGCGGCAGTCTTCGCGATGCGGGCGTTCGCTATACCGGGCTGAATGGCGTTGGCCAGGCGGTCCAGGTCCGCATTACCGATCCGGCCCAGCTCGATGCAGCGCGCAAGGCCTTGCAGACGCTGACCGCGCCGGTCAGCACCGGCGGTTTCGGATCGAGCAGCATCCAGGAAGCGACACTGGACGATAGCGGCGATGGGGTGTTGAAATTCAACCTCACCGATGCCGGTATCGATTATCGCATGTCCTCGGCACTCACCCAGTCCATCGAAGTCGTGCGTCGCCGCGTCGATGAGCTTGGCAATACCGAGCCGTTGATCCAGCGCCAGGGCTCTGACCGGATCATCGTGCAGGTGCCGGGCCTGGGCGATCCGCAGCGGTTGAAGAATCTTCTGAACCAGACCGCGAAACTGAGCTTCCGCATGGTCGATACCAGCATGTCGGCCACCGAAGCGATCAGCGGCCGCCCACCTGCAACGTCCGAAGTGCTGTACAGCCAGGATGAGGCGGCTGTGCCCTATCTGGTCGAAAAGCGGGTTCTGGTGTCCGGCGAGGATCTAGTCGATGCCCAGGCAAGCTTCAATCAGCAGAATAACGAACCGGTCGTCAGCTTCCGCTTCGATAGCCGTGGTGCGCAGCGCTTTGCCCAGGCGACTCAGCAGAATGTCGGGCGACCCTTTGCCATCGTGCTCGACAATCAGGTGATTTCCGCACCTGTCATCCGTGAACCGATTGTTGGTGGTTCCGGCCAGATTTCCGGCAATTTCACGGTGCAGGGCGCCAATGATCTCGCAGTCCTGCTGCGCGCCGGCGCATTGCCGGCAACCTTGACCGTAGTCGAAGAGCGCACCGTCGGCCCAAGCCTTGGCGCCGACTCGATCCGGGCCGGGGTTTCTGCCGGCTTCATCGGTGCGGGGCTTGTCGTGGTGCTGATGATCGGGCTTTACGGCTTCTTCGGCGTGCTTGCCGTGCTGGCGCTGTTGGCCAATATCGTCATGATTCTGGCCATCCTCACCCTGCTTGGATCGACGCTGACGCTGCCGGGCATCGCCGGTATCGTATTGACCATCGGTATGGCTGTTGATTCCAACGTGCTGATCTACGAGCGTATCCGCGAGGAATATAAGAGCGGGCGTTCCCTCATTCAGTCGATCGATATCGGCTTCAACAAGGCCTTGGCGACCATTGTCGACGCCAATGTCACCACGCTGATTGCCGCTGGCGTGTTGTTCTTTCTCGGCTCCGGTCCGGTGCGTGGCTTCTCGGTAACGCTTGCCATCGGTATCATCACCACGGTGTTTACCGCCTTTGGCTTGACCCGTTGGATGTTTACCGTCTGGGTGAACACGCGCCGTCCCAAAGCTCTGCCCAAGGGGGTTCGGACCGGAATTTTCGATGGCACAAACATCCCGTTCATGGGTGTCCGCCGTTACACGTTCCTGCTGTCGGCTGCCTTGTCCATTGCCGCCCTTGTCGGTTTCGGCACGGTCGGCATGAAGCTCGGCATCGATTTTACCGGCGGTTCGATCATCGAGTTGAAGGCCCGTCAGGGCAATGCCGATCCCGCTGCCATCCGCGAACAGTTGAGCAGTCTCAATCTCGGCGACGTTCAGGTCCAGGGTTTTGGCGATCCGAGCAGCGTTCTGGTCCGTTTGCAGGCCCAGGACGAGGGTGAAAACGGCGAACAATCGGCTGTTGCCAAGGTGCGTGGCGAATTGGAGCAGGCTTACGAGTTCCGCCGCACCGAAGTCGTCGGCCCGTCCGTATCGGGTGAGTTGACGAAATCCGCAACCATTGGCGTGTTGATTTCGCTGATGGCGATCCTGGTCTATATCTGGATCCGGTTTGAATGGCAGTTTGCGGCAGGCGCGATCATCGCAACCCTGCACGACGTCATCCTGACGCTTGGCCTCTATGTGATCACCGGGGTGGAATTCGACCTCAGCAGTATCGCGGCCATCCTGACGATTGTCGGCTATTCGCTGAACGATACCGTGGTCGTCTATGACCGCATGCGCGAGAACCTGCGCCGCTACAAGAAAATGCCGCTGGATGTGCTGATCGACACATCGATCAATCAGACCCTGTCTCGGACCATCCTGACATCGGTGACGACGCTTCTGGCCCTTCTGGCATTGTTCCTGTTCGGTGGCGAGGTTATCCGCTCCTTCACCTTTGCCATGCTGTTCGGGGTTCTCGTTGGCACATTCTCCTCTATCTATATGGCGGCACCGGTGCTGATCGCCTTCCGTCTTCGCCCCGAAGGTCAGGGCGAGCCGGATAAGGCTGTAAAAGCAAAGCCGGAGAAGAACGGCACTGCGGGCAAGGCGGGAGCATAGGCATTGGCAAAGGGCATTATCATCCGCGAGGCGCATTTTCCGGGCCGGTCCCCCATCGATGCCTATGGCAATGGCGGGTTCCGGTTTGCGGATATGTCGCATCGCGGCTCCCTTTTGCTTTTACCATCAGGCATTTATGGCTGGGATATGAGCGAGGGCGAGGACCTGACGGTCACCGCCCTCCAGCGCTTGCTGGACGAGGCGGATAAGGTCGAGTTCCTGTTGCTCGGCACGGGCACGGAACTGCGCCGTATCCCCAGCGACGTTAAAGCCGCTCTGACCGCCGCTGGCATCGGGTCTGACCCGATGAGCACCGGTGCTGCGGTGCGGACCTATAATGTGATGCTGGCGGAAGAACGGCCCGTGGCCGCCGCATTGATTGCAGTCTGATCTCATGGCTGAAAGCGCAAAGCCATCGCCATTGGTCCCGGATGTATGCCTTACGACGCTGCGGGAGATCGACCGCGACCGGTATTTGGCCTGCCTTCTCTCCCCGCCGGAAAAGCAGCCTGCCTTGGCAGCGCTTTATGCCTTTAATGCGGAGCTTGCCCGCGTGCGTGATCTGGTGCGGGAGCCCTTGCCGGGGGAAATTCGGTTGCAATATTGGCGCGACCTGCTTTCGGGCAAGGGGCATGGCGATACCACGGCCAATCCGCTGGCGGCAGGGCTTTTGGCGGCGGTGGAGCGCTATCACTTACCGGTTCAGCCTTTGCTCGACATGATCGATGCGCGGATTGCCGACCTTTATGATGATCCGATCGGGCCGAGATCGGCGCTGGAAGGCTATGCGGGAGAGACCGCCTCGGCGCTGATCCAACTGGCGAGCCTGGTGCTTGATGCCCAGGCCGCACTGAATTGCGCAACCATTGCAGGCCATGCCGGGGTTGCTCAGGCCATCGCCGGCCTGCTGGCGCTGATGCCGCAGCATCGGGCGCGGGGACAACTCTACATTCCCGACGAAATCCTGACCGCGACTGGCCTCGACCGCGATGCCTTCCTGTCGGGCAAGGACGAGATGCGGATCGATGGTGCAATCGAAGCCTTTGCCGGTCTGGGGCTCGATCATCTTGCCAAGGCGCGCGCTGGTGGCAAGCTTCCGGCATCTTTGGTTGCTGCCTATCTGCCCGTGGCGCTCGCCGGTCCAATTCTGCGGGATGCTCGTCGGCGCGGCGCCGATATTCTGCAAACACCGATCCGCCGAGCCCAGTGGCGCCGCCAGCTGACACTGCTGCGCGCCAGCATGACGGGTCGATTTTAGGGCTGCAAGGTTCCTCCTGAACCAGCCCCTCGGGAAAACCCGGATTACACTTTTCCTGGCAAACGATGCACAGGTTTGCACTCCGGCTCCAAACTCACGCAAGGCTCATCCGTTAGTTCTTACCTACTGCAAAATCCGCAAGTTGGAATCGTATCAAAGGATTATGCAGCAGATATAAAGTGTTGCCGCAATTGCGCGATCCTCGATCGGCAGTGCTGCTCTCGCATCATCCGGAGGTTGCCAGTGGGCGTTGGGATCGGTATTTTTGTGTTTTTGGGCATTATCGCCTTCGCGTGGTACGTCTCGCGCATGGCGGAGCGCAATGACGGCGAAACCCTAAGCGATGTCGGACTTGCCATCCTGGAATTCGGCCGGGCCTTTCCTGGCGAAGCTATCCGCAGCCTGCATGCCACAGCCGATGGCAAGGCAGTTTTCGTCAGGCTGCATGACAACCGCGCTGGCTTCATGCGCAATCTTCGCAATCATTATGCCTGCCATTTGATCGAGCCGGGGCATGTGCAGGTCCGCCCCCTGGAGAGCGTTCACGGCTTCCACGTCACGTTTCTCGATGCAGCCCAACATAACGGCGACTATATTTTCGCCAAACCCGCCGAGGCCGCAGAAGTATCGCTTTGGCTGCTCGGCAACTATATCGCGCCGAGCGATTTGCAACCGGCAGAAGACAGGTTTGACAAGACGTCCTCTTGAGTAGGATGGGCTATCAGGTCCTTTGAGATCTTCGGGCCTTGCTCTTACAGGCCCGCGTCTTCCATTTGCGCAACAGGCTGTGGAATGTGCGGCGGCAGGCCGAGCCATTCCCGGCAATGCGCCAGGGCGCGGATGGCGATCAACTGTCGCTTCATGACAGTCTTGTCCTTGCCCCGGAATCGCTTCACGCCTTCGGGCTTGACGATGGAGCCAGGCTCCAGATCCGGAAACAGGCCAAAGTTGATGTTCATCGGCTGGAAAGACTTTTTGCCGGGCTCATCGTTGGACACGATATGGCCACCGGTAATATGGTTGAGCAGCGCACCGAGCGCCGTTGTCACCGGCGGCGGGCTAAAGGCTTCGCCCTTGCGCTCGGCAGCAGCAAAGCGACCGGCCAGAAGACCGATGGAGGCGCTCTCGACATAGCCTTCGCAGCCGGTGATCTGTCCTGCAAAACGCAGGCCCGGTCTGCTCTTTAGGGAAAGAGACGGATCAAGCAGCACTGGTGAATGGATATAGGTATTGCGGTGCAGGCCACCGAGCCGGGCGAATTCGGCGTTTTCCAGACCGGGGATCATCCGGAAAATCTCGGCTTGGGCGCCGTAGCGTAGCTTGGTCTGAAAGCCGACCATGTTATAGAGCGTGCCCAGTGCATTGTCCTGGCGCAGCTGCACGACGGCATAGGCTTTCACGGTCGGATTATGAGCATTTGTCAGCCCCATCGGCTTCATCGGTCCATGGCGCAGGGTTTCACGGCCGCGTTCCGCCATGACCTCGATGGGCAGGCAGCCGTCGAAATAGGGTGTGCCTTCCCATTCCTTGAAGCCGACCGCGTCACCGGCAATCAATGCATCGACGAAGGCGTTATACTGGGCCTCGTCCAGGGGGCAGTTGATGTAATCCTTGCCCGTACCGCCCGGGCCAACCTTGTCATAGCGCGACTGATACCAGCAGATATCCATATTGATGCTGTCGCGGTGGACGATGGGGGCGATGGCGTCGAAAAAGGCCAGCGCGTCCTCGCCGGTTTCAGCGCGGATGGCCTCGGCCAGTGCCGGTGATGTCAGCGGACCGCTGGCGATAATGCTGAGATCCCAATCGCGCGGCGGCAGGCCGGTGATTTCCTCGCGCACCACAGTTACGAGCGGGTGGGCTTCCAGGGCCTGCGTCACGGCCTCGGCAAAACCATCCCTGTCGACGGCAAGCGCGCCACCCGCCGGCACCTGATGGCGGTCGGCGCAGGCCATGATCAATGAGCCGGCCAGCCGCATTTCCGCATGGATAACCCCAACCGCATTGGCGGTAGCGTCGTCGGATCGGAAGGAATTGGAGCAGACAAGCTCGGCAAGGCTATCGGTCTTATGGGCGTCGGTGCCGCGAAGGCCGCGCATCTCATGAAGAATGACCGGCACGCCCGCCTCAGCGATCTGCCAGGCGGCTTCGGAGCCAGCAAGCCCGCCGCCAACGATGTGAATAGGGGAATAGGAGTTGTTGTCTGTCATGGCGGCTGCTTATCACGCCTTGCCGCCGCTTCCAATCTTGAATAGAGCAAATTGCACTTTGGAGATGCAAGCTTGGTTTGGAGAGTTAGCAATCATCGTACATGACGTAAATGTTTTGCTCTGTTGCTTGCCCCTCTGCCTTGCCAGGCATCTCCCCCCTCAAGGGCGGAGATCAGATAGGCGTGCCGCCTACGTTTACCAATAAATCGTGATTATCGATAGTTAAGAGCGATGATGTGACGCGAGAGGTTAAATCCGGGTCGATCTCCCTCCTTGAGGGGGAGATGTCCGGCAGGACAGAGGGGGGTAAACGGCATATCAAAACGTTTACGTCGCGTAGAGTGCCCAGAAATAGAAAACGGCGCCAAAAGCGCCGTTCGAACATTCAATTCAAATTTTAAAACCGGGTCCGATTAACGGAACGAACGGTTTGCAATGTGACGGATGTCGTAACGGGTGATGCCGATGTCGGACAGGGTCTGGTTGGACAGGCCGCCCAGCTCGGACAGAGTGCGGCGATAGCTAATCCAGTTTTTTGCAATGCGGATCGGGTTCATGACGTTTCCTCGAGATCTTGTTTGCTGATCCGGCGGTCTCTCCCGCCTCAGCTGTTGGATTGTTTATACATCGGGGAAGGCATTAGCGACAGTGCAATAAATGGGCGACTGCTATGCGTTTGTGCAGAT
Source organism: Agrobacterium vitis (assembly GCF_037039395.1). NCBI lineage: Bacteria > Pseudomonadati > Pseudomonadota > Alphaproteobacteria > Hyphomicrobiales > Rhizobiaceae > Gillisella > Gillisella vitis. The sequence goes on from NZ_CP146242.1 coordinate 3,393,327, forward strand.
TCATGGCTATTAATTGTGCTTCGGCTAGGATTTGAGCATGATTTTTGGACGCCCAAAACAGGCCTTTTCCGAGTGAAATTCTCACCGGTGCGAGGGTGTGGAATTGCCGACCTTCAGGCACAAGACGGTCCCATAATGGCTTTGTTTAGGAAGAATCCAGCGGATATTTTGTGTTGCGAACATTCCCTGCCTTGTGGCCAGCAAAAGGCGGCATAATTCGTCAAAACGCCTTTATCGCGTCTATCTCCGTTGCGCACTTATGGCGTAAGCTTGCGGCAAGCTCTGGCTTTGATGGTCCGTGCCATGTCTTTGTGCGGAGTTTGACCTTGCTGCGGTATTTGCGCGTTTTTGCCTTTCTATCGATCTGCATGGCGCTTGCCGGGTGCATGGCCGGGCTGTTTCAATCCGCGCCGAAGAAGTTTTACTATGATATTCGCGCCGTCACCGTGCTGGCGGGTCCGAAAGTGCCGCTGGCCCTGGTTCAGGGCGTGGAGCGGCGTCTGTCAGCAGCCGTCGCTGCCACGGTGCGCAGCGAGGTTTTGCCGCGGGTGATTCTGACGGTCAGGGTCGAGGCGATGGCAAGTGGGCTTGGGCTGGACAAGCGGCATAACGAAGCCGAGGTCAAGGTCAGTGCTGCCTCGGTCGAAACCGGGGATGTGGTCGCTCAGGGCGCGTTTAAGGTGCTGACCATTACCAATGACCAGACGCTCGGCCCTGAAAGCCTGGCGGAAGAAATTTCAGCCCGGATACGCTCACTGTTTTCCCTGACCGCGCCAAAACTATAGCGGGTACCAGGACACGAGAGGGTGATGGCTGATGGCTTGCAGATTGACTTCAAACGTCATTCTGCTAACCCTAGAGTTGGATGGTTTTCGGCCTGAAGAGATTGAGGCTGGAAAGCAAAAGGGAATGCGAAGGCGTGGACCCAGACAGGGCATGCCAAACGCAGCCGACCCCGCGACTGTAGAACAGCGAGGGTTTTCCATCTGGTTTTGAAGATCCTTGCATGGCGGGCCGCGTGGTGTGGCCGGTGCGGTGAGCGGATAGGCCGGAAAAGCCACTGGAGTGGCAAAGCGATCTGCCGGGGTTGGACGCCTCTTTATCTACGAATTGTCCGCCTTTTCGCTTTTGCCATGACCTCCGGGAAGGTGAGGAAAATCTGCGAATTGGTGCCGTGATGGTGCCGCTTTGACGCTGTGAGCCAGGAGACCTGCCGTCCGTGACGGGCTTTAAGCCCAATTGGGGGAGAGATCCCCGACGCCAGCACGGAGGTTGTCGTGGCGCAACAGATTGATCGCGGACCTTCCAGGCTCCGCTTCACGGTCATTTGGCCGTTGCACTTTTTGCCGCCTGCGCCCAATGGAGGCAGGTCATGATGACGCTTGTGTCATCACGCAGCATAGGTGCGGCCTTAGCGCTGCTTGTGCTGGCGGCGCTGGTTTTTGCGCTGCTGCCTTTTTCCCGTCATGCGCCTTCTGGCCCTTTCGAGCGGCCTGCAGAACAACAATTCCAGGTACCACCGGCTTCCAATTCCACCTTTGGCGGGGCGTTGTCGCAGCCGAGGCCGGATGTGCGGTCTTCTGCGCCATCCGCTGCCGATGCAGCCCCATCATCCGCATGGCCGGGCTTCGTGCCGCGTTCCAGTGGGCTCTATACGCCGCCTGCCGGTGGAAACTGACGTCATGGCCGAGACAATTTCGAAACGTGTCTTCGTTCTCGGAGGCGCGCGGTCCGGCAAATCGCATTTTGCCGAACAGCTTTGTGCAGAGACCGACCTGGAGCGTCATTATCTTGCGACCGGGCGGGCCTGGGACGAGGAAATGCGCGCCCGGATCGACCAGCATCAGCAGGATCGTGGCGGCCTTTGGGTGACGCATGAGGAGCCACTGGCGCTGGTGGAAAAGCTTCGCCAAATCGATGCGCCGGGCCGGGTGGTGCTGGTCGATTGCCTGACGCTCTGGGTGACCAATCTGATGATGGAGGAGGGGCGCGACATGGCTGCTGAGGCCGCGGTCCTTGCGGATCTGCTGCCCCGGCTTTCCGCCTCCATCGTGCTTGTTTCCAATGAAGTCGGCCTTGGCATCGTGCCGGAAAACCGCATGGCGCGCCATTTCCGCGACCATGCCGGGCGGCTTCATCAATTGATCGCGGCAAGCGCTGACGAGGTTTATTTCGTCGCGGCTGGCCTGCCCCTGAAAATGAAAGGCTGAACAATGTTGCAACAGAAAATTCCCGTCACTGTTATCACCGGCTTTCTCGGCGCTGGTAAGACGACGATCATCCGCAATATGCTGATGAATGCGGGTGGTAAGAAAATCGCGTTGATCATTAATGAGTTTGGCGATCTGGGTGTGGATGGCGAGGTGCTGAAAGGTTGCGGCGCCGAGACCTGCACCGAGGACGACATTATCGAACTGACCAATGGCTGTATCTGCTGCACCGTTGCCGATGATTTCGTGCCGACCATGCAAAAGCTCCTGGCACGAGATGTCTTGCCCGACCATATCGTCATCGAGACTTCTGGCCTCGCTCTGCCGCAGCCGCTGGTGGCCGCTTTCAACTGGCCGGATATCCGCACCCGTGTCACCGTTGATGGTGTCGTGACGGTGGTCGATAGCGCCGCTGTCGCCGCTGGCCGGTTTGCCGATGACCACGACCGGATCGATGCCCAGCGCGCCGCTGATGACAGTCTCGATCATGAAAGCCCGATTGAGGAACTGTTCGAGGATCAACTGACCTGCGCCGATCTGATCGTGCTCAACAAGACCGATCTACTCGATGCGGCTGGTCTTGCCAAAGTGCGAACCGATGTGACGGCCCGGATGACCCGCAAGCCGACCTTGATCGAGGCGAAGAATGGCGACGTGCCTGTTATGGTGCTGCTTGGCATCGGTGCCGGGTCGGAAGCCGATATCGACAATCGCAAATCCCATCACGAGTTGGAGCATGAGGCGCTGCATACGAGCGGCGAGGCGCATGACCATCATCACGACCACGACGAATTCAACAGTTTCGTTGTCGATCTGCCGCAGGTGCGCGAGCCGGACCGCTTCGTGGATGGCTTGAAGACCGTGATCGAAGCGCATGACGTGCTGCGGCTGAAAGGCTTCGTCGATGTACCGGGCAAGCCGATGCGGCTGGTGGTGCAGGCGGTCGGTAACCGTATCGATCAATATTATGACCGGCCCTGGGCGTCGGGCGAGCTGCGGGCGACGCGGCTGGTGGTGATCGGCCTGCATGATCTCGACCAATCGGCGATTGCCGATGCCATCCGGGCGGCAGCGTAAGCCATGCATCTTCTGCTTGCCCAGCAAGGCTCGATCAGCGACGGGGATGATGCGATAGACCTCGGCCAGACGCCGGGGGATATCCTGTTTCTGTCCGCCGCCGATACCGAGCTATCCGCCATCGCGGCGGCGCTGGCGCGGCAGGCCGAGACCGCGCCATGGCGGCTGGCCAGCCTGATGGCGCTGAAACATCCGATGTCGGTCGATACCTATATCGAGCGCACGGCCCGCCATGCGAAACTGATCGTTGTCAGGGCGCTGGGTGGGGCCAGTTATTTCCATTATGCGCTGGAAGCGCTGCACGCCTGCGCCCATCGTCATGGGATCAAAATTGCCGTTCTGCCCGGCGACGACAAGCCGGATGCCGGGCTGGAGGCTTTTTCAAATCTGGATGCCCCGGATCTATCGGCGCTTTGGGCCTATCTGATCGAAGGCGGCGATAGCAATGCCAGCCATTTCGTGTCCTATGCGCAGGCGCTGCTGACCCATGCATCAAAGCCACAAGAGGCCTTGCCGCTGCTGAAGGCCGGGCTGTGGTGGCCGGGCCGGGGGGCGATTGACGTTCAGGCATGGCAGACGCTTGCAGGGGAAGGGCCGATTGTAGCCCTCTGCTTTTACCGCGCCCTTGTCCAGAGCGGCGAGACCGCGCCGGTTGAGGCGATGATTGAGGCGTTGCAAGCGCAGGGCCTGCGGGTCTTGCCGGTGTTTGTCGCCAGTCTGAAGGATGCCGTTTGCGTTGAAACCCTGCGGATGATTTTTAACCAGGCCGCACCGGATGTGGTGGTCAACACGACAGGCTTTGCCGTTTCTGTTCCGGGCACTGATGCACCCTCGACCGTGCTGGACGAGCAGGGCGCGGTGGTGTTGCAGGCGCTGTTTTCCTCATCGCCACGCTCCGTTTGGGACGCCTCGATGCAAGGGCTGAGCGCCCGTGATCTCGCTATGAATGTTGCGCTGCCGGAGGTGGACGGGCGGGTGCTGACCCGGGCCGTTTCCTTCAAATCCGCGGCTCGCTACGATGCGCGGGTGGAAACCACGCTGGTCAGCCATGCGCCGGAGCCGGGTCGCACAGCCTTCGTCGCCAGCCTGGCCGCCAATTGGGCGCGGCTGAGGCATACATCTGCGCCTGACCGGCAAGTCGCCCTGATCATGGCCAATTATCCCAACCGGGATGGACGCCTTGGTAATGGCGTCGGGCTGGATACGCCTGCTGCCAGTCTTGAAGTGTTGAAGGCCCTGAAGGCCGAAGGCTATGACACCGGCATGCTACCCACTAGCTCGGATGCGCTGATGGCGACAATGATGGCCGGTGTCACCAATGCGGCGGTGAAGGGCAGGGTGATCCGCGAGACCCTGCTGCTGGCCGATTACCAGCGGTTTTTCGCGAGCCTGCCTGACAAGATCAGGCAGGAGATCAGTGACAGATGGGGGGAGCCGCAGGCCGATCCGTTTTTTGCCGGGGATGGTTTCGCGTTGCCGCTGCTGCGGTTCGGCAAGGTAATGCTCGGCATCCAACCGGCGCGGGGCTATAATATCGATCCGAAGGACAGCTATCATTCGCCGGATCTGGTGCCGCCGCATGGCTATTTCGCCTTCTACGCATTTTTGCGCCAGAGTTTCGGTGTGCAGGCCATCATTCATATGGGCAAGCACGGCAATCTGGAATGGCTGCCGGGCAAGGCGCTGGCGCTGAGTGAGAGCTGTTATCCTGAAGCGCTGCTGGGTCCGGTGCCGCATCTCTACCCCTTCATCGTCAACGATCCCGGCGAAGGCACGCAGGCCAAGCGCCGGGCCAGCGCCGTCATTATCGATCACCTGACCCCGCCGCTGACCAGGGCGGAAAGCTATGGTCCGCTGAAGGATCTGGAAGCGCTGGTGGATGAATATTATCAGGCGATGGGCGGTGATCCGCGCCGGGTTACCCTGTTGAAAACCCAGATCCTCGATCTGGTCGCCGATATCGGTCTGGATGAGGACGCAGGCATTGCCGGTGGTGAGGCGGAGGAGGTCAAGCTGACCAAGCTCGACGCCTATCTCTGCGACCTCAAGGAAATGCAGATCCGCGATGGCCTGCATATTTTCGGGCAGGCACCGGAAGGCCGGTTGCTGACAGACCTGGTCGTGGCCTTGGCGCGGGTGCCGCGTGGACAAGGGCAGAGCCAAGGGGGCCAAGGCGGCGATGCCAGTCTGCACCGGTCGATTGCCATGGATGCGCTTGGCGGATTGGCTGGGTTCGACCCTCTGGACTGTGTGTTTTCCGATAGCTGGGACGGGCCGCAACCCGACCTTCTGAGAAACGTCACACTAGCCCCCTGGCGCACCAAGGGCGATACGGTTGAGCGGATCGAATTGCTAGCAGCAGACATGGTGTCGGGCAGGCTTGCCTGTCCCGAAGGCTGGCAAAACACAAGCGCTGTTCTCGATGAGGTTGAAGCCCGGCTGAAGCCGAGAGTGGTCAAATCCGGCCCAGCCGAAATTGCCGGACTGCTCAAAGGACTGTCCGGCCGCTTCGTCGCCCCTGGCCCGTCCGGTGCGCCAACGCGCGGGCGACCGGATGTGCTGCCGACAGGCCGTAATTTCTACTCCGTCGATAGCCGCGCCGTGCCGACACCCGCCGCTTACCAACTCGGTCAGAAATCCGCCGAACTGCTGGTTGCCCGCTATGTGCAGGATCATGGCGAATGGCCGGTGTCCTTCGGTATCACTGCCTGGGGCACCAGCAATATGCGCACTGGCGGCGATGATATTGCCCAGGCGCTGGCGCTGATCGGCGTCAAGCCGCTTTGGGACAACGCCTCGCGCCGGGTGACCGGTTATGAGATCATTCCCCAGGCGATTTTGGGTCGCCCGCGTGTCGATGTGACACTGCGGATATCAGGGTTTTTCCGCGACGCCTTTCCAGAACAGATCGCCTTGTTCGACAAGGCGGTGCGGGCGGTTGGCGCCCTCAATGAGGATGCGGCGGATAACCCGATTGCGGCGCGCATCAAGGCCGAAACAGTCTTGTTCCAGCAACAGGGGCTTGACGAAAAGACCGCCAGCCGTCGGGCGGGCTACCGGGTATTCGGCTCGAAACCCGGCGCTTACGGAGCGGGCCTGCAAGCCTTGATCGACGAAAAGGGCTGGGAGCGCCGGGCCGATCTGGCCGAGGCCTACCTGATCTGGGGCGCTTACGCTTACGGTGCGGGTGAAGAAGGCAGGGCTGAGCGAGGCCTGTTCGAAGAGCGTTTGCAGGGCGTGCAGGCCGTGGTGCAAAACCAGGACAATCGCGAGCATGATCTGCTGGATAGCGACGATTACTATCAATTCGAGGGCGGCATGACGGCAGCGGTCGAGCAACTTTCGGGTCGCAGGCCAACCGTCTATCACAACGACCATTCCCGACCGGAAAAGCCTGTCATCCGCACGCTGGAGGAAGAGATTGGCCGGGTGGTGCGCGCCCGCGTCGTCAATCCGAAATGGATCGAGGGCGTGATGCGTCACGGCTATAAGGGCGCGTTCGAAATTGCCGCGACGGTGGATTATCTGTTCGCCTTTGCCGCCACCACCGGCGCTGTGCGCCAGCCGCATTTCGAAGCTGTTTACCGTGCTTTTATTGGCGATGACCGGGTGCGGGCTTTCATGGCTGACAAAAATCCGGCAGCGCTGAAGGAAATGTCGCAGCGGCTACTGGAAGCCATAGAGCGTGGCCTCTGGACGCCGCGCAGCAATTCGGCGAGATATCATCTATCCCAGATTTCTGACGCCCAGATTTTACAGACGATCCAATTGGAGAATGCCCTATGACCGAAACCGTCGATAGCGGACCCGTTGCAGCACCATCGGACGATCTTGCCCGCCACGCCGAGAAAATGGCGAAGAAAAAGGCGGCGCGCGACAAGATCATGGCGACCAAGACCGGGGAAAAGGGCCTGATCATCGTCCATACCGGCAAGGGCAAGGGTAAGTCCTCGGCAGCCTTCGGGATGATTTTCCGCCATATCGCCCATGGCAAAAAATGCGCTGTGGTGCAGTTCATCAAGGGGGCGATGTCAACAGGCGAACGCGACCTGATCCTGCGACATTTTTCCGACCTCTGCGCCTTCCACACCATGGGCGAGGGCTTTACCTGGGAAACCCAGGACAAGGCCCGCGACATGGCCATGGCCAGAGCTGCCTGGGACAAGGCCAAGGAACTGATCCGCGATCCCGCCAACAGCATGGTGCTGCTCGACGAAATCAATATCGCCATCCGCTACGACTACATCGATCTGGCCGAAGTCGTCGCCTTCCTGTCGGAAGAAAAGCCGCCCATGACCCACGTGGTGCTAACGGGCCGCAATGCCAAGGATGAGCTGATCGAAATTGCCGATTTGGTGACGGAAATGGAGCTGGTCAAACACCCATTCCGCTCTGGCATCAAGGCTCAGCTGGGTGTGGAATTCTGAACATGGTGCAATATAATTTTGCCTTGATGTCTTAAATCCCCATCCACACCCGCACGGGATTGGTCGGGTCCAGCAGCAGCTTTATTGCTAACCCGATGCAGGTGACGATCAGCAGCGGTTTGATGATTTTGGCGCCGCTTTTCATTGCCAGTTTCGAGCCGGTCTGGGCGCCCAGGAACTGACCGATGCCCATGACAATGCCGATTTTCCATAAAACCACGCCGTTGAAGACGAAGACCAGGAACGCGCCGACATTGGAGCCGAAATTCAGCAGTTTTGTGTGAGCGGTGGCCTTCAGCATGCCAAAACCAGCAAGCGAAACGAAGGCCAGCATCAGGAAGGAGCCGGTTCCGGGGCCGAAAACGCCATCATAAATGGCGATCAGCGGGGCAAGCGTCAGGCCGAACAGGAAAGGCGTCATCCGCTGATGGCTATCGACGTCGGAAATATTTGGCTTCAGGGCAAAATAAGCGGCAATTGCCACCAGCAGAAACGGCATCAGCGCTTTTAGTACATCGCCCGGCACATAGGTCGCGATGACAGCGCCAATCGCGCCGCCCAGTACCGACATGGCGGCCATCGGCAATTGTTTTTTCAGATTGACGTGGCCCTTGCGGCTATAGGCGATGGTGGCAGAGGCCGAGCCGAACATGCCCTGCAATTTGTTGGTGCCCAGTGTTTCCAGTGGGGGAATACCGGCAATCAGCATGGCTGGAATGGTAATGAGGCCACCACCACCGGCAATCGCATCAACAAAACCTGCGATAAAGGCGGCAAAAAACAGGAAGATCAGGGCTTGGATGGCAATATCGGTCATGGAAAATCCAAAGAAGAGTTGAATATCAAGCCTCTTACTGCATTCCCCGCCAAACGGTAATCGGTTTGAGAGGAAAATTTTCCGTGAAAAGGATTTTGACCGTGGGCGGATCATGTCCGGCTGAAATTGCGGTTTGACCCGGCTCGGGCGCTTCGCTATTCCTGCCCTCCAAGATGTGCGACGGCGCCTGTTCGACAGGCTGGAATCGTCCGGTGCGGCTGACCCAATCAGGGGGCCAATTCCGGAGCTGTCCCAAAGGCCATAGGAGATGCCGGAAAAACCGGCGGCTCCGGCGCTTCGTACATAAAACGAAACGAAGCAGGGAGCCTTTTGTCATGGCAGAAAAACTCGGAATCATGGTTTGCGGACATGGCAGCCGCAACCAGAATGCGGCGCGCGAATTCGCTGTCATCGCCGAAGGGCTGAAAGCGCGCAATCCCGACCTGCCGGTCGAATACGGCTATCTGGAATTCTGCAATCCAGTGATCTCGGCAGGTCTCGACAGCTTGCGGGAAAAAGGCGTCACCCGGGTTCTGGCGGTGCCGGGCATGCTGTTTGCCGCGGGCCATGCCAAGAACGATATTCCCTCGGTGCTGAATACCTATCAGGCGCAGAACCCCGGCATGGTGATCAATTACGGTCGCGAGCTTGGCATCGACCTGAAGATGATCCGCGCTGCCGGTGACCGCATCCAGGCAGCAGTAGATGAGGCGAATGCGCAACTGGGTGTCATCGATAAGCATGACACGCTGCTGATGGTGGTCGGGCGCGGCTCATCCGATCCCGATGCCAATTCCAACGCCACCAAGGTGATGCGGATGCTGTGGGAAGGCATGGGCTTCGGCTGGGGCGAAACCTGTTATTCCGGCGTGACCTTTCCGCTGGTCGAGCCGGGCCTGACCCATGCCGCCAAGCTGGGCTACAAGCGCATCATCGTCTTTCCCTATTTCCTATTTACCGGCGTGCTGGTGAAACGGATCTACAGCTATACCGACGAAGTGGCGGCCCGCCATCCGGATATCCAGTTCGTCAAGGCCAGCTATCTCAATGATCATCCGCTGGTGCTGGATGCCTTTCAGGATCGGGTACGCGAAATCCTCGAAGGCGCGGCGGTGATGAACTGTCAGATGTGCAAATACCGCGAACAGGTTCTGGGCTTCGAGGCCGATATCGGCCAGCCGCAGGAAAGCCACCACCACCATGTCGAGGGCATTGGCGGCGGGCTGGAAGACTGTCCGTGCAAGGGCGATTGCGACGCCTCCTGCCGCGATCAGGCGTTCTGTCTTCAGCATGGCCTGCCGTGGACGCCGGTGCATAGCCATGCCGATCCGGCCCCACTGCAACCGGCTTTCGACTACGGCGCATCGACAACGCTTGGCGGCAAATACGGGCATTTGTTGAATGCCAGCCCCGATGCCGGGCTGGAAGCAGTGATGAATGCGCCGTCCAGCGGCAAGGCGCATGTCCACGAGCATGGGCCGGATTGCGGCTGTGGTCATGATCATAGCCATGACCACCATGGTCACGCGCATGGAAATCATGATCACACGCACGACCACGGGCATGACCACCATCACGACCATGGACACGCGCACAGCCATACCCATGCGCCTTACCCCCATGCGGATCATCCGCTCGGGCCAAAATCCATGAAGAAGACCTGATGGCCTTATTCGACCGCATCTTGATCGTCGACTGGTCCGGCGCAGCCAAACCGGTGACGGGCAAGAACTCCATCTGGGCCTGTCTTGTCGATTGCGGCGCGGCAGGAGCAGAGATCGTCTGGCTGGAAAACTTCCCCACCCGTGCCGCCTTCATGGCGCGGTTTGAGGCTGTGGTCAGCGATGCGCTGGCGGCGGGCAAGCGCTTGCTGGCCGGTTTCGACTTCGCTTTCGGTTATCCCACGGGGACGGTGGCGCTGGTGACGGGCGCTGCGGATTGGCAAGGCCTATGGCGTGCCATTGCCCGTGAGATTGAAGACGGTGCCGATAATGCCAATAACCGTTTTGCGCTCGCGGCACGTTGGAACCGGGACTATTTTGCTCGAGAACCGCGCTTCTGGGGCAGGCCGCAGGCGCTGGATCTGGACGGTCTGCCCGCAACAAAGCCCGCGGCCCCCACCACCGCGCCTTTTACCATGCGGCTTTCGGAGCGCCATGCGCACGGCGCAAAATCCGTCTGGCAACTGGCCTATGCCGGGTCGGTTGGCAGCCAGAGCCTGCTGGGCATTGCCCGGTTGAGCCGTTTTCTCGACGGGCATCCGAACCGTGACAAGATTGCGGTCTGGCCGTTTGAGACTGGCTTTACGGCTGGAAATGCTGAAAAACGAGAGGGTGCCTTTGGGCGACTCGATGGCCAGCCGAACAGTTCCAGCGGCAACCATCATGTGGTTTTGGCGGAAATTTATCCCTCGCTGTTTTCGCTGGGGGATCATGAAAATGAAGTGAAGGATGCAGCCCAGGTGCGCCGGGTGGCTGTAGCCTTTGCCGGGTTCGATGCGGCCGGGATGTTGGGTAGGCTGTTTGAACGGCCCCGCATGCTCTCGGATGAGGAGATTGACGTGACGACGCAGGAAGAGGGCTGGGTGCTGGGCATCGGCCATGAGGATCTGGCTATGGAAGATCTGGCTGTAACAGCTGCGGAGCTTCCGTTAGGCGAGCTGGATGACGCAGCGGAAGAGGTCAGGCAGATCCCAGCGCTCGACTATATCCGCCAGCCAGCCGAGATTTACCGCCAGTCCTTCGAGACTATCCGGCGCGAGGCCAATCTTGACCGGTTTCCTGTCTCCCTGCAGCCTCTGGTGATCCGTTTGATCCATGCCTGCGGCATGATCGATTTGGCTGATGACATCGTGTTTTCGCAGGGTGCCTTCGAGGCAGGCGCTTCGGCACTTGCCGCCGGTGCGCCAATTCTCTGCGATGCGGAAATGGTCCGGCACGGTGTTATCCGCAGTCTTCTTCCCGCGGAAAACGAAGTGGTCTGCCTGATCAATGATGTCAGGGTGCGGCCGCTGGCCGCCTGGGCAGGCAATACCCGTTCGGCAGCGCAGGTCAATCTTTGGGCTGGTCAGCTGGAAGGCGCGGTCGTGGCCATCGGCAATGCACCGACAGCGCTGTTTCGCCTCCTGGAACTGCTGGATCAAGGTGCGCCGAAGCCGGCATTGATCCTCGGTCTGCCGGTCGGCTTTGTCGGGGCCGCCGAAAGCAAGGCTGAGCTTGCTGCCAACAGCCGGGGCGTGCCGTTCATTGCCGTTCAAGGCCGGCGAGGCGGTTCTGCCATGGCATCGGCTGCGGTCAATGCGCTGGCGGGAGGGCTCGGCGCCAATGACTGAGGCCTCCAGCGATCCGTGGCTGACCATTATCGGCATTGGTGATGGCGGTCTTGCCGGCCTGACGCCGCAACAGCTTGGCCATCTCGGCGAAGCGCAAGTGCTGGTGCTGGGTGAGCGGTTGGAACATGCGGTGGCAGATGCCATTCCCAATGTGCGGCGCATCCTCACCTGGGGGGCCGGTTTTCGCGAAACGCTGGATCAGCTCCTGGCACTGCGCGGCACCCCGGTCGTGGTGGTGGCAACCGGCGATCCCATGCATTTCGGCATAGGTGCTACGCTGCGGCGCTATCTGGCGCCGGAAGAAATGCGGGTCCTGCCCAGCCCCTCGGCCTTTTCGCTGGCCGCTGCCCGGCTGGGTTGGCCCTTGCAAAGCGTGGCGCAGATTTCGCTGCATGGCCGCCCGCTGTCCTACCTCAACCGGCATGTGCTGCCGGGTGCGCGCATCCTCGCGCTGACCTCCAATGCTGAAACGGTTTTCGAGGTTGCCGACCTGTTGGTGCGGCGCGGTTTTGGGGCCTCCATGCTGCATGTGCTGGAGCATATGGGGGGCGCGCTGGAGCGCATCCTGCATGTCACCGCGCAGGACCTGCTGGCGAAGCTGCCGGGTATTGCGGATTTCAACACGCTGGCCGTGGATTGCGCCGGTTCTGGAATGCTGCTGTCGCCGGTGCCGGGCCTGCCGGACGATGCCTTTCGCCACGATGGGCAATTGACCAAGCGTGAGGTAAGGGCGGTAACACTTGCGCATCTGGCGCCGTTTCCCAACGCTTTGCTCTGGGATGTGGGTGCCGGTTGCGGCTCTATCGCCATCGAATGGCTGCGCGCTGGCATGGGCACTCGTGCTATCGCAATCGAGCCGAAGCCGGAGCGGCTGGCGATGATGCGCGACAATGTCGAGACGCTTGGCGTGCCGGATCTGGAGATTGTCGAGGCCGAAGCACCGGCGGGATTGGTGAAGCTTGATCCGCCGGATGTGATTTTCATCGGTGGCGGCATCACAGCCGAAAGGCTGTTCGACGCCTGCTGGCAGGCGTTGAAGCCCGGCGGGCGGCTGGTCGCCAATGCCGTGACGCTGGAAGGCGAGGCACAGCTTGTGGCGTTGCGCAGCCTGCATGGCGGTGAGATGAGCCGGATTTCCGTGTCGCGTGCAGCACCCGTCGGTCGGTTCTGCGGCTGGAAATCGCTGATGCCGGTGACAACGTGGAGTGTTTCCAAATGACAGGTAAACTGTATGGCCTCGGTCTCGGTCCCGGCGATCCGGAGCTGATGACCTTGAAGGCGCACCGTATCCTGACCTCGGTGCCGGTGATTGCCTATCCGGCGCCGGATACCGGTCCAAGCTTTGCCCGTCAGATCGCCGAGCCCTATCTGCGGGCCGACCAGCTGGAAGTGCCAATGATCGTGCCGATGCGGGTCGAGCGCTATCCGGCTCAGGAAATTTATGACGCTGCCGCTGTGACCCTGTCGCATCATCTGGATGCCGGTTCGGATGTGGCGGTGCTGTGCGAAGGCGATCCGTTTTTCTACGGCTCGTTCATGTATTTGTTCGAGCGGCTGGCGCATCGCTACCCAACCGAAGTTGTTCCCGGCGTCTCATCGATGATGGCCGCCGCCGCTGCCTATGGCCGACCGCTGGCGGCCCGCAACGATGTGCTGACCGTGCTGCCGGGCCCGCTGGACAATGATGTTCTGCGCAGCCGGATCGAAAGCGCCTCTGCCGTCGCCATCATCAAGCTGGGGCGGCACTTCCCCCGTATCCGGGCGATGATCGACGCCATGGGCCTGACTGCCAATGCCGGTTATGTCGAGCGGGTGTCGCTGCATAGCGAACGCCTGCTGCCGCTGGGTGATGTCGCGGAAGACGTTGCCCCGTATTTCTCGATGATCCTGATTTACAAGGGGGCTGAGGGCTGGGCGCTCAGTGCGGCTCCTCAACCGGAAAGACTTTGATGACGACGCCCCAAAAAACCAGTGATGAGCAAACCGGCCCTGAAAAAACAGGCATTGAAAATACCGGCAATGCGAAACCCGCTATTGTCATTCTGATGCCAACGGCGCTGGCCTTGGCACGGCGCATTGCCGGGGCCGTTGGCGGTGAGGTTCACGCTGCCGCATCCCGCGTGGACGGGGCAGATCAGATCTTTGAAGATGTGAAAAGCCATGTCAGGGCGTTGTTTTATGCTGGACGCCCGATCATTGCAGTCATGGCATCGGGTGCGCTGATCCGGTTGTTGGCGCCATTGCTTGCCGACAAACAGTCCGAACCGCCGGTGTTGTGCGTGTCCGAAGATGGCGCTTCCGTTGTGCCGTTGCTGGGTGGTCATCACGGTGCCAACGATATGGCGCGCACCGTGGCTGATGCACTGGACGCCCATGCTGCGATCACCACGGTCGGCGATCTGCGCTTCGGTGTGGCACTGGATGCGCCGCCTGAGGGCTATGTGCTGGCCAATCCTGAACAGGCCAAGACCGTCATGGCCGAACTGGTGGCCGGGGCAAGCGTCCGGCTGGTTGGCGATGCCGATTGGCTGGCGGCTTCTCGTCTTGCCTTTGACGACGAGGGCAAGGTGACGCTGACCGTTACCGATCAGCGCCGGACAGCGGGGCCGCTGGAACTGGTCTATCACCCGCAAACCCTGGTGCTGGGCATGGGCTGCGAGCGCCATGCCTCAATCGAAGAGGCGATTGCGCTGGCGCAGCAGGCATTGGATACATCTGGCCTTTCCGCCCAAAGTCTTGCTGCGGTGGCCTCTGTCGACGTCAAGGCCGATGAGGCGGCAATCCATGCGGTGGCCGCGCATTTCGGTGTGCCCGCCCGGTTCTTTTCCTCCGAACGGTTGGAACAGGAACGGCCCCGGCTGCAAAACCCGTCGGATGTGGTGTTTGCCGAGGTCGGCTGCCACGGTGTGGCGGAGGGCGCGGCGCTGGCGGTGGCGGGTTCGGAGGGTGCGCTGGTTCTGCCCAAGATCAAATCGAAAGGTGTCACCGCCGCTCTGGGCCGCAGCGTTCAGCCAATCAACATCAAGGAAACAAGCCTTGGCCGCGCCCGTGGGACATTGTTTGTCGTCGGCATCGGGCCGGGGTCGGACGGTTGGCGCTCGCCGGAAGTCTCCCGCATGGTGGCCGCGTCGAGTGATCTCGTTGGCTATTCGCTTTATCTCGACCTGCTGGGATCGCTCACTGATGGCAAGGCGCGGCATGATTTCGACCTTGGCAAGGAAGAAGCCCGCGTGGTCCATGCGATGGAACTGGCGGGCGGGGGCAAGACGGTGGCGCTGGTCTGTTCCGGCGATGCCGGGATTTATGCCATGGCGACGCTGGTGTTCGAGCTTTTGGACAAGGGCGGAATTTCTGCGGGCGCGCAGCGGATCGAGGTGCAGGTTTCGCCAGGCATTTCAGCGCTTCAGGCCGCCGCCGCCCGGATTGGCGCGCCGCTCGGCCATGATTTCTGCACCATTTCGCTGTCGGACCTGTTGACGCCCTGGGAGCATATCCAGCGCCGGGTGAAGGCGGCTGGCGAGGGCGATTTTGTCATCGCCTTTTATAATCCGGTATCGATGAAGCGGCGCACGCAGCTGGCCTATGCCCGCGACCAGTTCCTCACCTATCGCCCAGCCGATACGCCGGTCATTCTCGCCACCAATCTTGGCCGTCCCGGCGAGACGGTGCGGGTGGTGCCGCTGGCTGGCCTGAATGTCGATGATGTCGATATGCTGACGGTGGTCATCGTCGGTTCGTCGGAAAGCCGCACCGTCAAAACCGGTGACGGCAAGACCTGGGTTTACACGCCGCGCGGCTATTCCGGCAAGGCGGATACGGCAATGCAGAAGGACGCATGACATGACGGTTTATTTCATTGGTGCCGGTCCAGGCGCGCCAGATCTGATCACCGTGCGGGGCTTGAGGCTGATTGAGCGCTGCCCGGTCTGCCTCTATGCCGGATCGCTGGTGCCGGAGGAAATCGTCAAGGCAGCGCCTGCGGATGCGCTGGTCAAGGATACCGCACCGATGCATCTGGATGAGATCATCCAGGAAGTTCAGGATGCACATGCACGGGGCCAGGATGTGGCGCGGGTGCATTCAGGCGATCCGGCCATCTATGGGGCGATTGCCGAACAGATGCGCAGGCTGGATGCACTTGATATTCCCTATGACGTGGTGCCGGGCGTGCCAGCCTTTGCGGCGGCGGCCGCACGGCTGAAGACCGAACTGACCCTGCCGGAAGTGGCCCAGACGGTCATCATCACTCGCACGGAGATGAAGGCATCGTCGATGCCGGAATTCGAGACGCTTGAAATCCTCGGAAAATCCCGCGCCACGCTGGCCATCCACCTGTCGATCCGCAATCTCAACCATATCCGCGAGACGCTGACGCCTTATTATGGCGAGGATTGCCCGGTGGTGATTGCCTACCGCGCCACATGGCCGGATGAATTGTTCATCCGCACCACGTTGAAGGACATGGCCGAAGAGGTGCGAAAGGCAAAGATTACCCGCACGGCACTGATCATGGTCGGCAAAGTGTTCGGCGATGTCGCCTTTCGCGATAGCGATCTTTACAATTCTGATTTTTCCCATGTGCTGCGCAACGTGGGCAAGAAGGGTGTATCCAAGAAAAACCAGGCCGTCTGACGGCAACAGTGGTTGCGGGATAGCGCAAGGCCGCTATTCTCCGTCAAAGGACATATAAAGGACAGTGCGATGCATAAGGTGATTTTCGATACGGACCCCGGCGTTGACGATGCCATGGCACTGCTGTTTCTGCACCACCATGCGGATATCGATCTGCTTGGCATTACCACTGTATTCGGCAATGCCACCATTGAGACCACGACCCGCAATGCGCTCTATCTGAAGCAGGAATGGAATATCGAGGCGCCGGTTGCCAGGGGTGCTGGCGAAACCTTCATTCCGCATCGCGTTACCCATGAGCCGCCGAAATTCATTCACGGCGATGATGGGCTTGGCAATATCGGCGTGCCGGATGCCGTTGACGTGCCGCTTGATCCGCGCCCGGCGCATCGCTTCATCGTCGAGACCATCCGCGCCAATCCAGGCGAGGTGAGGATTGTCGCCGTTGGCCGAATGACCAACCTTGCCAATGCTTTGAAGGAAGATCCTGAGATCGTTTCTCTGGTCAAGGACGTGGTCATCATGGGCGGCGCCTTCGATGTCAATGGCAATGTGACGCCCGCCGCCGAGGCCAATATCCACGGCGACCCGGAAGCGGCCGATATTGTCTTCACCGCCGGTTGGCCGGTGGTGGTGGTTGGTTTGGATGTAACGACGAAAACCGTGATGACCCGCCAGGCGCTATCAGACATCCGCGATGCGGCGGGCATGCGGGCGCAATTGCTGTTCGACCTGTCGCAGTTCTACATCAAATTCTACGAGAGCCGGGTGCCTGACGGCATGGTGGTCCACGATAGCTGCGCCTGCGCCTATGTCGTGGCGCCGGAACTGTTCACCACCCGCAGCGGCTCGATCCGCGTGGTTTGCGGCGGCATTGCTGACGGCCAGACCATTCAGAAGCCTGACAGCATGGGCTTCGGCCCCAGTGACTGGGACGACCTGCCAAGCCAGACGATCTGCACCGATATCGAGGCCGGTGCCGTGCTGAAGCTGATCCACGACACGATCGTGTCAGTCCAGGAAGCGTGACTTGGTCCGCTACATTTCTTAACCAATAAAGAGTAGACAATAAATCAATATATTCATGGTTTATTAGCCAGGAAGCCAGAATGCCCGCCTCATCGGGGAATTGGCACCACTGAATTGGGTGGTGTCTGCGTTGTGTCCGATGAGTGAGCATGTTGCGATGATGTCTGGTGTAATTTCTTATCCAAAGCCTAAGGCATAATTTCTTAAACCGGTTGCAGTTTAAGGAGAACATTATGCAGAAAATATAAAGTGTTACAGCGTCCTTTGTGCGTTTTTCCAAAGCACATGGCGCTGTGGCACGGCGCGCGGACAGAAATGAGCAATAGGTTTTTGTTTCAATCTATGCTTTTATTCTATGTAAATGCAGGGGTGGATTGAATGTCTTTCGTTTGGAATGCTCCAGTGGCTTCACGAATGGATCTGCCCAAGGGTCGGGTGACCATTTCGCAGGGACAATTTGCCGTCAGCGACGATCCCGGTACGGTGATGACGACGGTGCTTGGTTCCTGCGTCTCGGCCTGTATTCGCGATCCTGTTCTGGGTCTCGGCGGCATGAATCATTTCGTATTGCCGGGTCCGGTTGCCAAGGGCATGAGCAAGAGCGAGGCGGCGCGGTATGGCTGTCAGTTGATGGAGCTTCTTGTTGCCGGACTGCTGGCGCGGGGCGCAAATGTCTGGCGGTTGGAGGCAAAGATTTTTGGTGGCGCCAGTCCCGGCAACTCCTTCTATAATGTGGGAGCGCGTAACTTCGATTTCGCGCGCCAGTTTCTGGCAACGAACGGTATTTCGGTTGTCGAGGAAAATGTCGGCGGCCCCTATGGCTGCAAGATCGAATATTGGCCCTATTCTGGCAAGGCCAATTGTATGCCGCTCACCGGACGCATGGGTGCGAAGCCCAAGGTCACGGCAATTCGGTCTTCAGCGCAGAAGTTCTGAGGATATCGCCTTCAGCGTCGTAAAACCAAACCCTAAATAAAAACACTGCGACAACGCAATCTTTCAGCCCGTCACCGGACGGGCGATCATCACCACGGGCAATTCCAATTTTCGGGCCGCGATAATCTTGCCATAGCTTGCCTCGCCGCCTGAATTGCGGGTCACGAGATGGGTGATGGCATGGCTTTCCAGCAGGGCTTTTTCCGCTTCCCAATCCGCCGCTGCTTTGCCGAGAATGAGGTCGGCATCGGCAAAAGGCGGCGGCGTTGAAGGCGCATCCACCATGCGGATCACGAAGTGGCAATCCGTTCGCCGTGCGAATAGGTCGATATATTGCCGCCCCAGCGCCAGGAAGACCCTGGCTCCCCCCGGCAACGTATGGGCCGCCGCGTCCAACGTCTCGACCATGGTCCAGCGGTCGCCGGGTTGTTGCAGCCATTGCGGTCGCAGATGCACGGTCAGCGGTACGCCTGCTTTCCGGCAAGCTTCGACGGCATTGGCGGATATTTGTCGGGCAAAGGGATGGGTGGCGTCGATCACCCTGGTAATGCCTTCACTCCTCAGATAGGCAACCAGCCCATCGACACCGCCGAAACCACCGATGCGGACCTCTCCAGCCAGACTGGCCGGATATTCGGTGCGTCCGGCAAGTGCGGTAATGACGAAAGCCTCGCCTTGCTCCACCAGTTCTGTGGCAAGCTTTGCAGCCTCTGCTGTACCTCCGAGAATGAGGATGCGCTCAGGAGGCGATGGCAAGGATCGCTCCCGTCCGGTCGGTGACGATCACATCGACCGCGATATCGGCACCGCGCAGGACCGAAAGGGCTGTCTGTCTTGCCCTTTGCGCAATCGGTGTTGCCATGTCCAGATTGTTTTGCCGGGTGATGTCGAGGATTTCCAGGGCGGTGTTTGCGGACCTGATCCTCTCCTTGATGTCTTGCGAGAGAGGATGATCGGAAATCAATGTTTCCATGAAGGAATTGTCGATCTGGCTGCGGGCGGAATGCAGATCCAGCGCGCCTTGCGCCAGCTTGCTCATCTTGGCAAATCCGCCAGCAATCGTCAGCCGTGGCACGGGGTGTTGGCGCAGATATTTGAGCAGGCCACCCGCAAAATCGCCCATATCCAGCAGCGCTTCCTGCGGCAGGCCGTAAAGCTGCTGCGCGGTTCGTTCCGATGTTGAGCCGGTGGCGCCCAGCACATGCGCAAGGCCCATGGCGCGCGCCACATCGATGCCGCGATGGATGGAGTGAATCCAGGCGGCACAAGAAAATGGATTGACGATGCCGGTGGTCCCGAGCACCGAAAGCCCGCCGATAATGCCCAGGCGCGGGTTCCATGTCTTTTCCGCCAGCGCTTGACCGCCGGGAATGGAAATGGTGATTTCCACATCGGGCGCCACTCCATGCTGTTTGGTCAGTGCTTCCACCTCGGCCACCATCATCGCACGCGGGACGGGGTTGATGGCCGGTTCACCGATGGCAAGCGGCAGGCCGGGCCGTGTCACCGTGCCGACGCCGTCACCTGCCACGAAGCGGATGCCAGAACCAGCAGTGAGAAGCCGTACGGTGGCAATCACGGTTGCGCCATGGGTCACGTCAGGGTCGTCGCCGGCATCCTTGACGATGCCCGCCGTGGCCTGGCCGTCCGCGATCTGTTCATAGGCGAGCGCAAAGGCCGGTTCCTGGCCGCCCGGCAGGCGGATCGATACCGGATCGGGAAATTCACCGGTCAAAAGCGCCGTCAGCGCTGCCTTGGTCGCGGCTGTCGCGCAGGCGCCTGTGGTCCAGCCCTTGCGCAGCGGTCCATTCGGCTTGCGCGGAGCGGCGGCATCGGGCGTTTCGGTGGGCGGCGCGGCTTCGGTCATGGTTCTTTATAGGCAAGGCTTGCGGCGGGGGGAAGATGGGGGCGTCCTTTGCCATTCATTCGGACAAACCATCTTCATGGCGGTATAATTTTCCCCGCCAACCGATTTCGGTTTGGGAAATTATGCAGTAGATCTTCTCAGTATGACGCAAGATGTTTTCAAGCCTTTGCCACTGTTGCAGCCGGGCCATGTCTGGCTGGCGGGGGCAGGGCCGGGTGATCCAGGTCTGTTGACGCTGCTGGCGGTGCGTGGCCTGTCCATGGCGGATGTGATTGTCCATGACGCGCTGGTGGATGAGGCTTGCCTTGCCTACGCCAATCCGGGGGCCGTGCTGGAATATGCCGGCAAGCGTGGCGGCAAGCCTTCGGCCCGGCAGCGCGATATTTCCCTGCGACTGGTGGAACTGGCCAAATCCGGCAAGCGGGTGCTGCGGCTGAAAGGGGGCGATCCCTTCGTGTTCGGGCGCGGCGGCGAGGAGGCGTTGACATTGGTCGAACATGGCGTGCCGTTTCGCATCGTACCCGGCATTACCGCGGGCATCGGCGGACTGGCCTATGCGGGCATTCCCGTCACCCACCGCGAGGTCAACCATGCTGTCACCTTCCTGACCGGCCATGATTCGTCCGGCGCCATGCCTGATGGCATCGATTGGCAGGCGGTGGCCAAGGGCTCCCGGGTGATTGTCATGTATATGGCGATGAAGCATATGGGCCATATCGCCGCGCAATTGATGGCGGCAGGCAGGCAGCCTGAAGAACCGCTGGCTTTCGTCTGCGATGCGGCAACGGACCGGCAACGGGTGCTGGAAACCACGCTGGGTGAGGCCGATGTCGCCATGCAGGCCGCAGGCATCCAGCCACCCGCTATCGTGGTGTTGGGCGATGTGGTGCGGCTTCGCCCCTCGCTGGACTGGCTGGGCGCCTTATCTGGCCGGGGTTTGCAACCGGACCCATTTGCCCATCGAAGCCTAAAGGACACGGCATGAGTGGTCTTCTGATTGCCGCACCTGCCTCTGGCTCGGGCAAGACCACCGTCACGCTCGGCCTGTTGCGCGCCTTGAGCGAGGCCGGTCATAAGCTGGCACCGGGCAAGGCCGGGCCGGATTATATCGATCCGGCTTTCCATGCGGCGGCAAGCGGTGAGACCTGCCTGAATTTTGACCCCTGGGCGATGCGGCCTGAGCTGATCGCCGCCAATGCCGCCCTGCACCGCCAGGGTGGGCGAACCCTGGTGGTCGAGGCGATGATGGGGCTTTACGACGGGGCAGCGGATGGCACCGGCTCGGCGGCTGATCTTGCGCTGATGCTCGGCCTGTCGGTGGTGCTGGTGGTTGATTGCGCCCGCACCTCGCATTCCGTCGCGGCCTTGGTGAAAGGCTTTGCCGATTTCAGGCCCGGTCTGCTGATGGTCGGTGTCATCCTCAACCGGGTCGCCAGCGACCGGCACGAGGCGATGCTGCGCCAAGCGTTGGACGCGATCCGCATGCCGGTTCTGGGCGTGATCCGCACCGATACGGGTCTTGCCCTGCCGGAGCGGCATCTGGGACTGGTGCAGGCGGCGGAGCAGACCGATCTTGAAGGCTTTATCAGCCATGCCGCGCAGGTGGTGGCAAAAGGCTGTGATCTCGACGCTATCATCAGGGCGGCGGTTCGCAGCCCTGATCCGGTCTCGGAGGCCAATATTGCCCGGCTTGCGCCGCTTGGTCGCCATATCGCCGTGGCGCGAGATGAGGCTTTTGCCTTTTGCTATGAGCATATGCTGCTGGGCTGGCGGCGACGGGGCGCGCAGATCAGCTTCTTTTCGCCCTTGCAGGATGAGGCTCCGGCAGATGATGCCGATGCGATCTATCTGCCCGGCGGTTATCCCGAACTTCATGCTGGGCGGATCGCCAATGCCCAACGGTTCCGGGCGGCTATGCAAAAAGCAGCAACAGGGCCTGTGAAGATTTACGGGGAATGCGGTGGCTATATGGTGCTGGGCGAGGGATTGACCGATGCAGATGGAGCCGTCCATGCGATGCTGGGGCTTTTACCGTTGAAAACCAGCTTTGCCGCGCGAAAGCGCCATCTGGGCTATTGGCTTTTGCGGCCATTGGCGGGAGATTTCTTCGCCCATGCCATGACCGGCCATGAATTTCATTATTCGACCGTGATTGAGGAAGGCGAGGGAGACCGGCTGTTTGCCGCCGAGGATGCCCTGGGCGTCTCCCTGGGGCATGTTGGGTTGCGGCGCGCCAATGTGGCTGGCTCCTATATGCATCTGATTGACCGTGCGGGCGAGAACAGTTCATGACATTACAGCCCGGCCAAACCATTGCCCATGGCGGCGGCCTTGCGGCGGCAGCGCGCGTTTATGGCGGAAACATTGAAGACTGGCTGGACCTGTCCACCGGCATCAATCCCTGTCCACCGGATCTGCCCGCCATCGATGCCCGCGCCTGGCATCGCCTGCCGGACCGTGAGCGCGAGGATGCAGCGCGGCTGGCAGCGCGGGATTTTTATCGCAGCGGAACCGTTCTGCCGCTACCGGTTCCCGGCACGCAATCGGTCATCCAGCTTTTACCGAAGTTGATGGATGCGGGCAGGCGCGCCGCCATTCTCAGCCCCACCTATGGGGAATATGCCCGCAGCCTCACGCTGGCCGGTATCGCTGTCGATGCGGTGGACAGTCTTGAGGCCGTTACATCCGCCCATGGGCTGGCGGTGGTGGTCAATCCCAACAATCCAACGGGCCGCCAGATCGAACGGGCGGAACTGGTCGCCGCTGCGCAGCGCATGGCGGTTGATGGGGGTCTTTTGCTGGTGGACGAAGCCTTTGCCGATGCGCAGCCGGAGCAGTCTCTGGCGCCGCTTGTGGCTGAGCACCCCAATCTGCTGCTGTTTCGCTCCTTCGGCAAATTCTTTGGTCTGGCAGGTTTGAGGCTGGGCTTTGTGATTGCCGATCAGGCGCTGTTGGACCGCTTTGCCTGTTGGCTTGGCCCCTGGGCGGTGTCCGGCCCAGCTTTGTCGGTGGCAACCCAACTGTTCAGTGCCGATCATCATGCGCTTCGCACTCGGATTTTTGCCCGCAAGGCGGAGCTTGATGCGGTTTTGGCGCAGGCGGGTTTGACGGTGATCGGTGGCACGCCGCTGTTTGCGCTGGTGGAGCAAGCGGATGCGGCGAAGATCCATGCCCATCTGGCGCGCACGCATATCCTGACGCGGATTTTTGAGTATGCGCCGGGCTGGCTGCGGATCGGTCTGACGCCCGACGAAGACGCCGATGCGCGGCTTCTTGCCGCCTTGCAGGCTTTTCGCTCATGATGGAGGCAAATCAGCTTATCCTGTTGTTGGCGCTGGTGCTTGACCGAGTGGTTGGCGACCCGCCCTGGCTATGGTCGCGCCTGCCGCATCCGGTGGTGCTGTTCGGCAAATGTATTGCCGCATTCGACCGGCTGCTGAACCGCCCTGTTCTGGCCGGTCCACTGCGCAAGGCAGGCGGCGTTGTGGCAATTGTGCTTCTGCTGCTGGTAAGCCTTAGCGTTGGATATGGACTGCATCGGCTGTTTGCGATGCTGGGATTTCTCGGGTTCCTGCTGGAAATTGTCGTCACGGCGGTGTTTTTGGCGCAGAAAAGTCTGCTGGACCATGTGAAGGCCGTTGCCGATGGCTTGCTGCATGGGGGGCTTGCCGGTGGTCGCCGGGCCGTGTCGATGATTGTCGGACGCGATCCCGATATGCTGGATGAGGCCGGTGTGGCGCGGGCCGCGCTGGAAAGCCTGTCAGAAAACTTTGCCGATGGCGTGGTGGCGCCCGCCCTCTGGTATGGCCTGCTCGGCCTGCCGGGTCTGCTTGCCTATAAAATGCTGAACACCGCCGATTCGATGATCGGCCATAAATCCGAGCGCTATATGCAGTTCGGCTGGGCCTCTGCCCGGCTGGACGATCTGGCCAATTGGCCTGCGGCCCGGCTGGCTGGCTTGTTGATCGTCTGTGCTGCCGGCATTGGCGAGGGCATGGCGGCGGCCAAAAGGTGCTTCACGGTGATGATGGCTGATCACGGCTTGCATCGCTCGCCCAATTCCGGCTGGCCGGAAGCAGCGACGGCGGGCGCTCTGGATGTGGCGCTGGCCGGACCGCGTATATATGCCGGAGACGCGGTCTATGAGCCAATGATGAATGCCGCGGGCCAACGCGCCATTGGTGGTGCGGATATCCGGCGCGGTCTTTTGCTGATCGACGGTGCCTGGCGCATCGGTGTTGGCATTTTGCTACTGCTGGCCCTGTTGTGACGGATAACCTGCTGTTTTTTGTGGCATGTATCGTCACTGTCATGCACTTATGATGAAGCTGATTCAGTGAAATGCAGGATTCGTTTGCGGCAGGCCGCCGCGAACCGAACGGGGCGTGAGTATGAGTGATATTGAAGAACAGCTACGCCCGCGTCATTCCCGTGACGATGAAAAGGCCGACATCTACGACGAGGATGGTTCGATCCGCAGCGATTTTCGCGCGCTGGTCGGTGCCGCGATCGCCGATCGCGATGTGCTGTTCCTGCGCAAGGAAGTCGCGCATCTGCACGAATCGGAAATGGGCGACCTGATCGAGGCGATCCAGCCGGATCAGCGATTGGCGCTGATTACCCTTCTGGGTGACGATTTCGACATGACGGCGCTGACCGAGGTGGATGATGCCATCCGCCTGCAGATCGTCGATCAGATGCCGAACGAGCAGATCGCCGCAGCCATCGGCGATCTCGATTCGGACGATGCCGTCTACATTCTCGAAGACCTTGACCAGGAAGACCGCGACGAAATCCTCGCCCAATTGCCGTTTACCGAGCGGGTGCGGTTGCGCCGCGCCCTGGATTACCCGGAAAGCTCCGCCGGACGGCGTATGCAGTCGGAATTCGTGGCCGTTCCACCCTTCTGGGCGGTGGGCCAGACCATCGACTATATGCGCGAAGAAGAAGGTCTGCCCGAGAGCTTCACTCAGATCTTCGTCATCGATCCCACCTTCAAGCTGCTGGGCGTGGTCGATCTCGACCGTATCCTGCGCACCAAGCGGCAGGTGAAGATCGAAACCATCATGCGCGAAACCAACCATCCGATCCCGGCCGAAATGGACCAGGAAGAGGCGGCGCAACTCTTCGAGCAATACGATCTTCTCTCCGCCGCCGTGGTTGATGAAGGCGGGCGGCTGGTGGGCGTGCTGACCATCGATGACGTGGTTGACGTGATCCAGGAAGAGGCCGAGGAAGACTTGATGCGCCTGGGCGGCGTCGGCGATGAAGAATTGTCGGACAGTATTCCAGAGACCTCCCGCTCGCGTGTGCCTTGGCTGCTGGTCAATCTGCTGACTGCTTTCCTGGCCGCCTCGGTGATCTCGCTGTTTGAGGCAACCATTGAGCAGATCGTCGCGCTGGCGGTGCTGATGCCGATCGTGGCGGGCATGGGCGGCAATGCCGGATCGCAGACCATGACCGTGACCGTTCGGGCGCTCGCCACCCGCAATCTCGACATTCACAATGCCTGGCGGGTGGTGCGACGCGAAGCGGGTGTCGGGTTGTTGAACGGAGTGATCTTCGGCATCTTGATAGGCGTCATTGCCGGGTTCTGGTTCCATGATGCCAATATCGGCGGCATCATTGCCTCGGCCATGCTGATCAACATGATGGCCGCCGCCATTGCCGGTATTCTCATTCCGTTATTGTTGGACAAGATCGGTGCCGACCCGGCGGTTTCCTCGGCGGTTTTCGTGACCACTGTCACCGATATTACCGGGTTCTTTTCGTTTCTGGGCCTCGCAAGCTGGTGGTTTGCGATCTAGGCCTTTGAATGCCTCATTTGCAATTCGCAAAATCTGTCAAAGCTCTGTCAAAGCAGCGAGACGCTTCCCGCTTGAAGCGGCGAGGTGAACAAAAATTGACTTTTACGTCAAAGTTAATATGATTATCGTCTTGAGCGATACGGAACACCATGGCCTTGAAAAAATCTTACAGCATCACCGAATTGACCCGCGAATTCGGCGTTTCGACCCGTACTCTTCGTTTCTACGAGGATGAGGGGTTGATCCAGCCGGAACGCAAGGGCCGTACCCGTGTCTACCGGGGTGCCGACCGCCATCTTCTCAAAGAAATTCTGCGCGCTCGTCGCATCGGCTTTACGGTAGCAGATATCCGCGAAATCATCCATGTCTATAAGCAGCCACCGGGCGAGATTGGCCAATTGAAGCTGATGATGAAGCGTATCGATGAAAAGCGTGACGATTTGCGCCAGAAGCGCAAGGATATCGACGAGACCCTGGCAGAACTGGATCAGGCCGAAGAGGCCTGCCTGACCCGTCTGGTGGAAATTGGTGTCGGTTCATAGAGCGAGCCGACACCCAGTCGTTTAAGCTCATCGCTTCCGGTAATCCTTTAAAGCCAGCGGCGTGTGTGCTGGCAGTAGCGTTCGAAATCGACGCCGAACCGTACCAATAGATGCATTTCCTCACAGCGGATGGCGACCATGGTCGTCAACATGGCGGTGAGGGGCGCTGCCAGGACCAGCCAGACATTGCCGAGGATCATTCCCGCCGCGACCATCAGCAGCGTATAGCCGAGATAGATCGGGTTGCGGGAATAGCGGTAAGGCCCCTCTGTCACCAGCCGCCGGGCGCGCTGGTGCTGGCTAAGGGGTGTATAGTTGGACATCAGGGTCTTGATGGCCCAGAAATCGATGGCGATTGCACCGGTGGCGATCATTGCGCCGGTCATCCACATGACGGGCTCCTGGTCCTCGAAAGGACTGACAGGGGCAACATAGGCATCTAGAAAAAAAGCAATGACACAGGCGCCGACATAAAGAAGCGGCGGCCATGGGTATTTCAGCGGCTTCATGCGATAGGCGTTCATGTTAGGACCCTTTATTGGCTGGCGATCGTGCATTCCCGCGCCAGTTTCAGGACCCTTTCATCTTGCGCCGCTATGATTGCCCCAGACTGGAGCGGTTCCAGTATATTTCCGGTCTGCAATTTCTCCAGAGTGCAGCCGCAGAACCGTTGGCAAAAGCCGGCGTCGTTATTGCCTGCCGTGCAGGATTGCTGGCAACTGCGGTCATAAGCCGCCGCCCTGTCGGGTGGTGGCGGGGCGACGACCAGCGTCGCCAGATAGACGAGAGCGATCAGCACCGGTTGATGCACCAGGTAGAAGACCAGGCTATGGCGGCCCGCAAGCGAGAGCAATTTCGGGCCGGACGGCCAGGCTGCCAGCTTTTGCCACAGGCTGAACCGCAGGGCGAGGCGGGCGCTGGCAATGCCAAGCAACACCGCGGCAAACCATGGAAACACCGGCACATAGTCATTTGAGCGCGGAATGGTCTCGGACAGGCCAAGCCACCAGAAATAGGGTGCGTCGAATACGGCTGAGCGCGCATAAAGCGGCAGGATCAGCGTGGCAATTGCCGCGCCCAGCGTGACGACCACCGGCAGGCGAATGAAGGCCAGACCAAACAGGCTCATCAGCGCGATGGCGTGGAGAATGCCGAAAAAGATCCAGCCCGCCCCCATGGCCAGATAGGTGGCAACGGATATGGCAAAGGCACTAGCGCCGATCTGCGCCAGCCGCTTGCCAAAGGACTTCCATCGGATGCCATTTCGATGCGCCAGCACCAGGCCGATGCCGACCAGGAACAGAAAGGTCGAGGCGATGCAACGGGCATAGATCTTCAGAACCCCGGTTTCCGCCGTGCCCGGTGGCAGATAGCCAAAGAATTCCAGATCCCAACTGAAATGATAGGAAGCCATCGCCAGCAGCGCCAGTCCGCGCATTGCATCGAGCAGTCCGATGCGGGTGGTGGATTTGGCAGGAAGGGGAGATTCGGTTGGAAAAGCCACGCGATGTCCTGAAACAACTATCTACAGCGACCGGATATGCTGGAGGGCAAAAGGTCACCGGGGCAGATCATGCCCTTGGTTCGAGTTATACCAAGGTCACTTTAAATGACACCTGGCATCACGGTCCTTTACGACATTCCAGATGACCTGTCGCCATCGGTTGCGTGATGGGGGCTGGTTTGAAGGCTTGCTGTCATCTGTCCAGGCGCGGAGAGCGGATTTTTCAGCATGGCGGCCAGCCGGGCATTGGAGAAGAACTGGCGATGCACCAGCACGAAGAAAATCAGCACCGTGGTTGCCATGAACATATAGGCGTTCAGGAACCAGCCGAGATAGCCCATCGACATGAAGATCGCCCGCAGGCCTGAATTGAAATTCTGCGCGGCGATGACATTCATGGCAATCACGGTTTCGGCCGCGTCTTCGGCTGCGGCCGGATCCTGGCGAACCTCCGCATGCATGGGGAGGCCGCCGAACAGGATGGTGCAATAGTTGAACAGGCGATAGGACCAGCCGAATTTGAAGAAAGAATAGCCGAAAATCGCGATCAGCCCGCAGACTTTCAATTCAAATGCGGCCCGCCCGCCCGCCCCGAATAAAGGAAGGTCCCGAAGCACCAGATCGACCTTTTCTGTGGCGCCCAGCATCGCGAAACAGCCCCCAATGGCGATGATCGAGGTCGAGGCAAAGAAGGCGGTGCCGTTTTGCAGACCGGCGAGGATCTGCGTGTCGATCATCCGCAGGTCGCGCTTCAGCGCATTGAAGATCCAGGCGCGGCGGCGCTCTGCCATGATCCGGCTGAGGCTGAGGCGGGATTTGATCAGACGGCCGTTGGTTAAAAAAGCCAGACCAAACCAGCCGCAGAAAAACAGCAGCAGAGCAAGCCAATCCAGAAGGGTCATGTCCGACATTGTCTTTCAAACTTTGGGGGTAACGACAGGTGATGAGTGTTGCGAATCTGCACTTTTCATCCTGTTTTATCACGCTGGGCTGATTTTATCATGATAGGCCGAGGCCAATTCACAAAGCGCCAATATCGATTGTCACTGTCGATGATGGAGGTGAAGCGCTCGTGCCAAGGTGCTTGCTGTATCATTTTAAGAAATATGCAGCTCTGGCTGTTGTCAGCGATTGAGCAAGGCTGCCAAATCGTCTATCCATGCTGTGCTCGGGGGCTTTCGGGGGATTGGCCTCGTGCCTGCCGCATTGTTGCGGTAGAAATCCGCTTTACGGCGGGGGACGACAGCGCGGCTGGAGATGAGCCGCGCTGTTTTTGTTTCGCGGCCCTGTCTCTGTTTTGCGGCGCTGTCTCTGCGGCCTTTATCTTCGCGGCCTTTGTCGCTGCAGTTTCACTGAATGTCGATCCTTCATCAGGAATTTGCAGAGGATAAGGTTAGAGTTTATGCACAATTCTTTGGACCGGTATCGGTTTGAAGAGAAATTGTGCAACAAATATAAAGAGCTACAGCGGAACTTTGTGTGCCATATATGGAACACTATGCTGTCGCTATTGGCTGCGGCTTCACGGGTAGGGTCCTTGCATGTTTCTTTCCGTCTTCGACGTTTTCAAGATCGGCATCGGGCCATCCAGCTCGCACACGATGGGGCCGATGTCGGCAGCAGGCCGGTTTCTTGACCTGATCCTGTCCAATGACTGGCCGCGCCCGGCTGGCGCCGAGGTTGCGGCGCTGAAGGTCAGCCTGCACGGTTCTCTGGCCTATACGGGCGTCGGCCATGGCACCGACCGCGCCGTTATCATCGGCTTGACCGGCGAGATGCCCGACAGGGTCGATCCGGATCGGATGGCAGAACTTGTCGCCGAGGTGCAGCACAGCGGCAAGGTCTGTCCTGCGGGGCATCCGGCTTATCAGTTCAATCCGGCCACCGATCTGGTGTTGGACAAGAAGACGCCGCTGCCGGGCCACGCCAATGGCATGCGATTTTCCGCCTTTGACAAGCAGGGCCGTCTGCTGCTGACGACGGTTTATTATTCCATCGGTGGCGGTTTCGTGGTGACCGATATCGAGCTTGCCGCCGTGCAGAAGACAAAGAAGACGGAAACTCACGCCGTCAAAGTGCCTTATCCTTTCGCCTCCGCCCGGCAGATGCTGGCCATGGCAACGTCATCAGGGCTGACGATTGCCCAGATGAAGCGCGCCAATGAGGAAGTTTCCCTGAGCCGCCAGGCGCTGGATGAAGGCCTCGACCGGCTTTGGGCGGCGATGAGCGGCTGTATCGATCGCGGCCTGCGGGGCGAGGGCGAACTGCCCGGCGGCCTCAAGGTCAAGCGTCGCGCCCGTTACATTCATGACAAGCTCCAGGAGGAATGGCGCTCCAACCGGCAGAACCCGCTGCTCGCCAATGACTGGCTCTCGGTCTATGCCATGGCCGTCAACGAGGAAAATGCCGCTGGCGGCAGGGTGGTGACGGCGCCGACCAATGGTGCAGCAGGCGTCGTGCCTGCGACGATCCGTTATTACCTGCATTTTCACCCTGATGCCGATCAGGAAGGCATCCGCGATTATCTGCTGACGGCTGCGGCCATTGGTGGCATTATCAAGCACAATGCCTCGATTTCCGGCGCCGAAGTCGGTTGCCAGGGAGAGGTGGGTTCGGCAGCGGCCATGGCTGCGGCAGGGTTGGCGGCGGTAATGGGCGGTAGCCCGGAGCAGATCGAAAACGCCGCCGAGATCGCGCTGGAACACCATCTCGGCATGACCTGCGATCCGGTGGGCGGGCTGGTGCAGGTGCCCTGCATCGAGCGTAATGCGCTGGGTGCTGTCAAGGCGGTGACGGCGGCCTCGCTGGCCATCAAGGGCGATGGCAGCCATTTCGTGCCGCTCGACGCCTGTATCGAGACCATGCGCCAGACCGGCAACGACATGAGTGAGAAATATAAAGAGACCTCGCTCGGTGGCTTGGCCGTCAATGTGGTGGAATGTTAACCGTGCCGCTTGACCCGTGGCATGAAAGGTCTATCTGCAAAAGCCATGGCGCTCAATCTCATCAAACTCTGTGTCGGGGCCGATAGCATCGACGATCTCAAGCACTGGGTCGCGGAACGCGCCCTGGTGGCGATGTCGGCTGGTCTGCCGCCGCAAAGTTCGCATGTCACCCGGATGATGCCCAAACGGGTCGAGGAATTGCTGGATGGCGGTTCGCTCTACTGGATTATCAAGGGCCAGGTTGCGGCCCGCCAGCCTCTGCTGGACATTGTCAGCGTTACCGGCGCGGACGGGATCAACCGTTGCGAACTGGTGCTTGGCCCCGAAGTCATCGAAACCACGCCAGCGCCACGCCGCCCGTTTCAGGGCTGGCGTTATCTGGAGCCGAAAGACGCCCCGCGCGATCTTTCCGCCGGCGGTGCGGGCCTGGATGACATGCCCGACGACTTGAAGCGGGAACTGGCCGAACTCGGATTGTTATAGGCCTTATCCGAACAGTCATTGAAAACGATTCGTCTCATTCCATTTGCGAACATCTTAAGCCGTTGATGTGTTTGACATTTCGCCAAGCCGTGGATGTGGCTGATCTCTTTGTGCTTTGGCATTCTCCAGCGCAATGCACTGGCATATGCATGGTTTTTTAAATGGATAATTCTTTCGTCCAAAAATCGACTTTCTTGAAATAACAAGACAGTTCAATTGGTTAGTGTATCTCTCGCTGCTTTGATCGCGGTATGCGGCGCAGTCCTCTCAGATTTTATATTTGAATTCACTAACGGTTAAGACGCATCAACTATGTTTCTGATCAAGGAATCCGAAGCGGTCACGTGTGACTGGCAGAGGCACAATCGAAGGCTGGCAGGATTACGGCATAGATTGCAAGTCGGGCGGTTCACTGTGCAGAGGCTTGCATTGCACGTGTTTGTCTGAATCGGCAGCGATTTAAGGACGTATATGCTAAAATACTGTCCCAAACCTATGAAAGCTGGGAGAAAATTTGATGACCACATCGCATCTGGTGCAAGCGGGCTCTCTGGAGATCATCGCCTTCCGGCTTCATGCGCAGGAATTTTGCGTTAAAACCACTTCCATTCGTGAAATTCGCGGTTGGGCCACTGTCACCCCGCTCCCCCATGCGCCTTATGAAGTGCTGGGCGTGATGAACCTGCGCGGCACGGTCATCCCGATCGTGGATCTGGCCGTTAAGCTTGGTATGGCCAATTCCGAGGTCAACCAGCGCAGCGCCGTGGTCGTCGCTGATGTCAATGGCGTTACCGTCGGTCTGCTGGTGGATGGCGTTTCCGACATTCTCACCATCCCCGCCGATCGCTTGCAGCCCTTGCCACAGGCAGCAGGGCCAAGCGCCGCCTTTTCCGATGGCATCATTGCCCAGGGCGAAAGCATGATTTGCTTTCTCAACCTCGAGCGCATGTTCGGCGTCGATGACGCAGACGACTGGGGCATGGCGGTTTAATATCCAACGTTCTTGATATTGTTGGTGTTCGACTTCTGACCTTGATGCATTTCAACAATCACCCTGGACCGGCTTCGGTCCGGGGTTTTTTGTGTGATCGGGCATTCCCGAAAAGGCAAACGAAAGCACGGGAATGAGGGGATGGCCGGCTCAATCCGAACCTGACAGACTCTACAGCGCCGTTCTGTGTCGTTTATCGCGTCAAAGGGTTTGCTGTCGCTCTCTATAGCTGTTGGGTCATTGTTTGCACCGGAATCGGTTTAAACAATTATCCAGCAGGGAATATCTGAAACGCCCTCTTGCAATTCTGCCTCAGGTCGTTGAAAACGCTGCTTACGCGGACGTGGCGAAACTGGTAGACGCAAGGGACTTAAAATCCCTCGGAGCAATCTGTACGGGTTCGACCCCCGTCGTCCGCACCAAGCACATTTCCTGTTCCGCCATTCCTGGAATTTTCCAGGGAAAATGGACGCGGATTTTCCAGAAAAGACAATTGAAAACAGAGAGATCGCTGGTTCGGTGTGAACCTGGCAGGCCGCTGTCTTCCGTCGATTGCTTTTCCCGCAACAGGCGACCGCATAATTCCTTAGATCGGAATCGATGTGCGGATAAAATTATGCAGCAAATATAAAGCACTATAGCGGCCTTAATCTTAAGTATATGAAAATTAGAATTTACTAAAAATTAGATTTTAACCGGTAGTTTCTCCAGATGCCGCCGGAGCTGCCGATCGTTGCTACGGATCGTTCTGTGCGGATTGGCGGGGACGGGTACAGGCCCCGCGCGCCCAAAATTTACTCCCACATTAACTCAAAGGTCGAAGCACCCGGAGTTACGAGGCAATGAGATGAAAAACCTACCAATCATCGGGAAATTTCTGTCGATCATGGCGCTGTTCGGGTTGTTTACTCTCGGCATTGCGGCCTATTCCGGAGCCAATCTGAAATCGATCGATACTGGCTATAGTGGCCTGCTGCAGCAGGAGGCCACCGCTTCGCTTTATCTGGCGCGCGCCAACCGGTCGATGCAGTCTGCACGGGCCTCTTTGGCAGATATCATGCTGTCGCGTACGGACGCACTCAATCAGTCTGCGGCAAAGGAATTCGAAACGGCTCGAGGTTCTTTCGTGACGTTCATGGATATAGCGGCAAAGGCTCTTCCTGCTAATGCCGACATCGCCGCGCTTAAAGCTGATGCTTTGAAAATTCTCGATCAGAGCTGTGGCAATGCCATGCAGGCGGGTAAAGCCGCGACCAGCGATGATGAAGTCGCAAGATCTCAGTCGACTTTTCTGAAGGAATGCCAGCCTGAGTTTGCAAAGATTTCGCCGCGCTTTACCGAAGTCGTTACGACAATTAGCAAGGCTTCCGATGCAGAAAGCAAAGACCTTTCCGATATGACCAATAGCACGGTGATGACGACTGTGATTGGCGTGCTGGTAGGCTTGGTTCTCGTTCTGACAATCGGCTTTTTCGCCATCCGCGCCTGGATGGTTGTGCCGATCCGCGAACTGGCCACCAAGATGGGCATTCTGTCCGGCGGCGATCTTTCGGCAATGGTTGATGGTGTCGATCGTCGCGATGAAATCGGTGTCATGGCGCGCGCTGTGCAGATCTTCAAGGATAACGGTCTTGCCGCCCGCGAGCTGGAAAAACAGGCCGCTGCGGTCCGCGACATGAGCGAAGTGGAACGCCAGCGCGTTGCCGAGGCCGATGCCAAGCGCTCCGCTGAAATGGCCCAGGCAACGTCTGGCCTGGCGGAAGGCTTGAAGCGGCTTTCGGCTGGAGATCTGACATTCCAGCTTACCCAGAAATTTGCCACGGAATTCGAAAACTTGCGTACCGACTTCAACAGCACGGTTGAGCAATTGCGTGACACGATGTCGTCCGTTGCCATCTCGACCAGCTCGATTGACAGCGGTTCGCGTGAAGTGAGCCAAAGCGCCAACGACCTGTCGAAACGTACCGAACAACAGGCAGCCTCGTTGGAAGAAACAGCCGCCGCATTGGATCAGATCACCACCAATGTCTCCAATTCCTCCAAGCGTGCGGAAGAGGCCCGGGCTATGGCCGTCCAGGCCAACCAGTCGGCCCGGCAGTCCGGCGAAGTGGTCTCGAATGCCGTCAACGCCATGCAGCGGATCGAGCAGTCGTCCAGCCAGATCTCCAACATTATCGGCGTGATCGATGAAATCGCCTTCCAGACCAATCTTCTGGCGCTGAATGCCGGTGTCGAAGCGGCGCGGGCAGGTGAGGCTGGTAAGGGCTTTGCGGTGGTCGCCCAGGAAGTGCGCGAACTTGCTCAGCGCTCTGCCCAGGCTGCCAAGGAAATCAAGGACCTGATCCGC
This sequence comes from Agrobacterium vitis, assembly GCF_037039395.1. Taxonomy (NCBI): domain Bacteria; kingdom Pseudomonadati; phylum Pseudomonadota; class Alphaproteobacteria; order Hyphomicrobiales; family Rhizobiaceae; genus Gillisella; species Gillisella vitis. The sequence goes on from NZ_CP146242.1 coordinate 3,428,272, forward strand.
AATTCTGCCAGCGAAGTTGAAAACGGCGTCAAGCTGGTGACCGCAACAGGTGATGTTCTGAAGATCATCGAAGGCCATGTCGTCGCCATCAATGGACAACTCGACGCCATCGCCATTTCGGCGCGCGAACAGTCCGTCGGGCTCTCCGAGGTGAATATCGCCGTCAACCAGATGGACCAGGTTACCCAGCAGAATGCCGCCATGGTGGAAGAAGCCACCGCCGCCAGCTCTTCGCTGGCCAATGAAGCGGAAAAGCTGCGCCATCTGGTCAGTCAGTTCCAGATTGGTTCCGGTTCGTCAGGCTTAGTGGCCAATGCCGCCCCGTCCGGAGGCCGGTCCGCTGGTCCTGTTCCAGCCAGCGCCGGGCAAAGGCCTGTCGCGTCACCCGCCCGCCGCATGGTCGGTCAGGTCGCCAAGGCACTCGGCATGAATACCGCAGCCAAGCAGGAAAGCTGGGAGGAGTTTTAATACCATCTGACAGCATCGGATTTTCCGAAAACCGGTGCTGACTTTTCGGCTATATCGTCTCATCGCTCAAGCCGCCCTGCGTTTCCCTCACGCAGGGCGGCTTGCTGTTTGGCGGAGGGAGGGACAAGAACCTGGATGGGGGGCAAGGACGAAAAAAGGTCGTGGCCGATAATTTTGTCTCTCTGTTTGGTCCAGTCTCGCAAAATTGACGTTACAGCGATATGCATCGAATAAATGCACCAACGCCGCCGCAAGATTTCCGATCCGTTGCCTGGTCGTCACCTTAAATCGGACCCGATTGAGGGAATTATGCGGTTAGCCAAAGATAGTCCTAGTTCGTCTCAATTCGGCAAAGTCCGGTAGAAGGCCCTCCCATGTCCGATTCCACGCCCGTTTCCCCGCCTCAAGTCGTCACCGCCGCCATGCTTGCCATTGGCGATGAATTACTGTCTGGCCGCACCAAGGATAAGAATATCGGGCATCTGGCCGATGTGCTGACCCTGGCCGGTATCGACCTCAAGGAAGTGCGCATCGTGGCCGATGAGGAAGAGGCAATCGTCGAGGCGCTGAATGCGCTACGCAGCCGCTATAACCATGTGTTCACCTCCGGTGGCATTGGCCCGACCCATGACGACATTACCGCCGATGCCATCTCGAAGGCTTTCGGCCTGCCTTGCCTGCATGACGAAAAGGCCATGGCGCTGATGGCGGAAATGTATGCCCGCCGAGGCCTGGAATTTACCGAGGCGCGCCAACGGATGGCTCGCATGCCGCAAGGCGCGGAGCATATTGCCAATCCGGTTTCCACCGCGCCGGGGTTCCGGGTGGAGAATGTCTATGTCATGGCAGGTGTCCCGCAGGTTTTTCAGGCGATGCTGGAAAACGTCGTCAAGACCCTGCCCGGTGGCGTCCGTGTTCTGTCGCGGGCCATTGCCTGCCCCTATGGCGAGGGCGAGATCGGCACGGCGCTGGCCGCCGTTCAGAAGGCGCATCCTCAGACCAGTATCGGTTCTTATCCACGCTATGACGGCGCCAAAGGCTTCCACACGGAACTCGTGGTGCGGGCGAGGGCCGAAGATGTGCTGAATGCCGCTGTGCTCGATGTCGAGGAGATGATTGCGGCAATTACCGGCGGTAAAACCGTGCTGGAGGCCTGAGAATGTCCCGCGTGGCTGAGGCTTGAGTGGGAATCCAGATCAGCCTTGAGCGAAATCCCAATTCAGTCTTGAGCGAAATCCCAATTCAGCCTTGAGCGAAATCAAGGAACCGGCGTGGTTTCGGCGCATTATCTTTTTCGGTGGTTGGACGGGATGACGCAAGCGTGTCTTCCTGTCGCCAAGACCACGATGCAGTATGCTTTTGCTCGGACGATGTTCGATCGGAGCAATTTGCGGGGAGATGACAATGGCTTACAAGACAATTCTGAGCGTTCTCGACAATCGTCGTACGGCAGCGCAGGTTTCTGATTTTTCCGTTGCGCTGGCCGAACAGTTCGGGTCCCATGTCATCGGCGTTCATTGCGAAGCGGTCGCTGGCATGCCCCTGATCGCGCCGATGGAAATACCTGATCCGGTTGCGGTACAGGCCATGCAGGATCTGGCCCATAAGGAAACCGGGGCCATCGAGGCGATCTTCGCCGAAGTGGCGCGGCGCGAAGGCGTGTCGACCGAATGGCGCAATTTCGTGACCTCCGTCGGCTCGACGGGTTCGTTTGTCGACAGCGCCCGCTGCGCCGATCTGGTCGTCGCCGCTCAGGGAGAAAGCGGTTCGCTTTCGGACAACCGCAGCGAATTGGAAACGGCGTTGTTTGACAGCGGCAGGCCCGTGCTGCTCGTGCCTTACATTCTGAAGACGCCGAGGCCGATCAAGCGGGTGTTGATTGCCTGGAACGGATCGCGCGAAGTGGCCCGCGCCACATTCGATGCTCTCCCATTCCTGAAACAGGCTGAAAGCGTTGAAATTTTCTCGGTGGTCGATAGCGGCGGTGACGATCTTTCGCGCAGCCTGCCGGGCGCTGAAATCGCCGCGACGCTGAGCCGCCACGATATCAATGTCACCGTGACCCAGCAGGATCAGGAGCAATTGAAGGCGGCGGCGCATATCGAAAACCGCTTGTCCGACCAGAGCATCGATCTGTTGGTGATGGGCGCCTATTCCCACAAGCGCTGGTGGGAAGTGCTGTTCGGTGGCGTGACCCGCACCGTCCTTGATTCCATGACGGCCCTGACATTACTTTCGCGCTGATAAGCGCTGGATTGAAGAATGTGATGACGCAAGGCATTCGGTTTCTAACCGGATGCCTTACTGTTTCCGGCATCCTCTTTCCGTCTCTTGCCTTCATGGGCAGATTGCCGCTATAGCACCGAGAAAGACAAGGAGCCGAAAGGGCTTTTGCGCAAGGCCTGCTGCGCCCATGGCTCTTAAGAGCCGTGCGGTTTCCGGGCCGATGCGCAGGCTGAATGGCGTCACTGTCTTCGTTTTTGCTGCGATGACGCGGCGGGCGGTTGAAACGCGAAGCGCTTCGATTGCCTTTTCTTCTGTCTTTTCTTGATGCGCGGAGCCCTTGCATGTCTCTTCCCGATAAAGCCTTTCCCGTTGCCTGGGATCAATTCCATCGCGATGCACGGGCGCTTGCCTGGCGTCTGGCCGGGCTTGGGCAGGAGTTTCGCGCCATTGTCTGCATCACCCGTGGCGGGCTGGTTCCGGCGGCAATCATTTCGCGCGAGTTGAATATCCGCCTGATCGAGACCGTCTGCGTCGCCTCCTACCATGACTATGTCAACCAGGGCGAATTCAACTTGCTGAAGGGCATTACGCCTGAGCTGCTGACCAATGGCGGTGAGGGCGTGCTTGTCATCGACGACCTCACCGATACCGGCAAGACCGCCACGGAAGTGCGCTCAATAATCCCGAAGGCGCATTTTGCCTGCGTCTATGCCAAGCCGAAAGGCGTGCCGACGGTCGATACATTTGTGACCGAGGTCAGCCAGGATACCTGGATCTATTTCCCCTGGGATATGGGCTTTACCTATCAGGAGCCGATTGCCAAGGGCCATAAAGGCTAAAATCGCTGGGACTCGAGGGCCGGCGCATTTGATCGCTATCAAGGCGTCGGCCATGGTTTCCATGCAAAAGGCAATCTGTTGTTGATAATGGATTGACCGATGCTGATTGCCACCTTTCTCCCCGCTGTCCTGGCGCTGCTTCTGGCGCCCGGGCCGACCAATACCTTGATGGGCGTTGCCGGTGCCCAGGCTGGCCTAAGGCGCGTGCTGCATCTGCTGCCAGCGGAACTGGCGGGCTATCTGACGACCGTCCTGCCGCTGGTTTATCTGGGAGATCAACTGATGGCGCGCTGGCCTGCCGCGGCCGTCCTGCTGAAAATCGCCGCGGCGATCTGGGTGTTGGTCATCGCCTTCAAGCTTTGGCAGGCGCCGGGGCAGGGCAAAGCTCTCAATCAGATCACAGCGGGCCGGATCTATCTGACGACCGCGCTCAATCCCAAAGCATTGGTCTTCGGTCTCGTTCTTTTGCCTGCTCCTGACAGTTCGAATTTCCTGCCGTGTCTCGGCCTATTTTGCCTGCTGGTCTGCGCCGTGGCCTTGCTTTGGGGCTCCGCCGGGCGATTGACTCAGGCAGGGCATGGCGGTCAGGGCAGATTACATGTCCTCCAGCGCGTCGCCGCTGTCTGGCTCACATGCGTCTCGGTCTCTCTTATCGTTGGCGTTGTGACGACGGTTTAGTCAGCTAGATAGCCCCCTTCCATCATTTTCCTGACCCAAAAAGCCAAAAGCCCCGGCGCTTTTTCAAACGCAGGGGCTTTTGCATTTCGTAGCTTTGGAAGGAAGAGTAAACTTCTGCGGCTGATTACGCCACCGCTCGGTATTCACCCCGTCTGTTGTCCTCCAGCCGGAACCGTTCCAACTGCACCAGCAGCTGTCGGGATTCACTGGCCAGGACCTGGCTGGCAGCCGTGGTTTCTTCCACCATGGCGGCATTTTGCTGGGTCATCTGGTCCATTTGGTTGACTGAGGTGTTGATTTCAGCCAGCGCCGCCGACTGTTCCTGGGCGGCGCGGGCGATGCTCGCCACATGGCCGTTGACATGATCAACCAGGCCGACAATTTCGTTGAGAGCTTCGCCAGTGGACAGAACCAGCGACACGCCACCCTTGACTTCATCGGCCGAGGTGTTGATCAGCGCCTTGATTTCGCGGGCCGCATTGGCCGAGCGCTGGGCCAGTTCGCGGACTTCCTGGGCAACGACCGCAAAGCCGCGTCCAGCCTCTCCGGCGCGGGCCGCTTCGACACCGGCATTCAGCGCCAACAGGTTGGTCTGGAAGGCGATTTCGTCGATTACCGAAATGATCTGGCTGATCTTCTGCGAGGATTGCTCGATCCGGCCCATCGCGTCGATGGCGCTGCGGACGATCTCGCCGGATTTTCCGGCGCTATTGCGGGTCTGCTCCACCATCTGGTTGGCTTCATGGGCGCGTTCGGTGGAGGTGCGGACCGTCGTGGTGATTTCTTCAAGCGCTGCTGCGGTCTCTTCCAGGGCCGCTGCCTGCTGTTCGGTCCGGCGGGCCAATTGGTTGGCGGCAGAACTCAGTTCGCCGGAATTGTCGGTGATCGTACCCGATGCGCCGCGAATGCTTTGCATGGCTTCGCGAAGCGTCGCCATCGCGTGGTTGACGTTGCTCTGCAATTCGGCAAAGGCGCCCTGGAAATTGCCGCGCATATCCTGGGTGAGATCGGAAGAGGAGAGGGCGGCAATCACCCGCCGCACCTCGGTAACGCCGAGATCGACATTGGCCACCAGTTCGTTGACGCTGGAGGCGAAGCGTTGCAGATCAGCATCCTCGTAGGATTTGGTGATGCGCTGCGAGAAATTGCCCGCGGCTGCCGAGGCGACAATGCTGCTGATGCTGGATTGCAGATCCTTGCTCTGGCTGTTGAGCGCGGCTTCCTGCGCTTCCATTTCCTGCATCTGCAAGCGGTTGGCGCGGAAGATTTCCAGGGCGCGGGCCATCTCGCCGATTTCGTCGCCGCGCTCTGTGCCCGGAATGGCGTCGCCCAGGGCGCCTTTGGCAATCCGGTTCATGTTGTCGGTCAAAAGGCGGATCGGATTGACGATGCCGCGACGGGCAATCAGCGTGCTGACCGCAACGCCGAGAACGATGCTGATCGCAGCGGTCGACAGGAGCGCGATCATCGTCAGTTGCGAGTTTGCAATGGCATTGCTGCGGGCCGCAGACAGGGTCTTGGCGGAATAGGTGCTGTAGACCTTGACCGCCGCCGTTACGGCCTTTTGTCCATCAAGGGCCTTGGAAAGCTCCTTGGTCATCACGCCGGGTTCCTTGGCGGCGTCTGTGCCGGCCACTTTCACCATTTGGCGGATCTGGTCGAAATAGGTGCTGAGCGTCGTGCGGACATCCTGCAATTGCTTCTGCTCGTTCTCGTCGGCGGTCGCCGCGATCTTTGGCAGACGCGCCAGCATTTCGCTGGAGCGCGTTTCGGTTTCCTTGGCGAAATCAGCGGCCTTTTCCGGCGCCAAGGCCAATTGGTAGGTCATGCGGCTGATGGCGATGATGTCGACGCGCAAATCCATGGCCTCACGGGCCACTTCTTCACGTTGTCCGGTATTTTGAAGCGAGGCGCCAAGCGAAGACAGGCCGAAGGCGCCGGCAGCGGCAATAGCACCTGCCGCAACGCCCATCAGCACCACAAGAAGACTGACCTTCTTCAGGATAGATAGATTACTGATGGTCATGACTAAACCTTAAGCGCGGCCCGGCGCTCTCATGGCGACTGACGCGGCATATCTGGGTGTGGACGTCATTCCAGACCCTGGTCCCGATATAGTTGTCCACAAACATTAATATCCCTTTAGTTCTCTGGGAAATTAGCATGACCTGCTCCCCGCGTATTAAAGGGTTTTCTGATGGAAAGGGGTAAGGCCAGGTCATTCCTGGACACCCAAACAAACCGATTCGGTGCGGGATACAGGCCGACACGCGGCAGGAGGCTTCTGTCGTCTTGTTTGCGTGCCGTGATGTGACGGTGGATAAAAAAAGCCTTCACCCGGCGTTAATCATGAAGCTTTTCCGCCAAGCCTATGAATTCTCTAGGCTAGCCTCTTTCCCCGTTTTCCACAGATGCTGACCACAACATATAGGGTTCATATTTTCGATACAGACCAGCTCTTGCGCTTGCCCGCAGGCAGGGTTAATGAATTGATTGTTGCGGCGGCGGCTGAACCGAGATGTCTACGAGGTCGGTTCAAATCAGCGAACATCATCAGGATTGAAACGGTCACGGCGTCCCCGCTTTGGCCGTGCGGATATCTTTTTGAATTTTTCTGGCGCGCTGCGGCCATTTGCTCTGGCATGAAAACGCTGTGGATACTATATTTAGTGTCTCGCGGTTAAGGTTGGAGCAAGATACAGAGCGGACCATCATTATGATCGGCCTCGCTCCGAAGAGAGCGAACCAACGGCAAGCCGCTTGAACGTGGTGCCGTAAAACCTATTTTGCGCCCTTTTCCGGGTGCTTGGACCAACGAGGACTAGCCAGATGCGCATCGAACGCCGTTTCACCAAGCCCGGCCAGTCGCCCTATGCGGAGATCGAATTCCGCAAGGCGGTAAGCGAAATCAAGAACCCGGATGGCTCTGTTGTCTTCCGGCTGGCGGATATCGATGTGCCCGCGCAGTTCAGCCAGGTGGCGGCCGATATTCTGGCCCAGAAATATTTCCGCAAGGCCGGCGTGCCGAAGATCCTGAAAAAGGTCGAGGAAAACGATGTTCCGTCGTTCCTGTGGCGTTCGGTTGCCGATGAAAAGGCCATGAAGGATCTGCCTGAAGACGAGCGCTACGGTTCGGAAACCGATGCGCGCCAGGTTTTCTCCCGTCTGGCTGGAACCTGGGCCTATTGGGGCTGGAAGGGCAAATATTTCACCACGGAAGAAGACGTTCTCGCTTTCCGCGATGAGCTTGCCTATATGCTCGCCACCCAGCGCGTCGCGCCGAATTCCCCGCAGTGGTTCAATACCGGCCTGCATTGGGCCTATGGCATTGATGGTCCCGGCCAGGGCCATTTCTACATCGATCCTTTCACCGGCAAGCTCACCAAGTCCAAGTCGGCCTATGAGCATCCGCAGCCGCATGCCTGCTTCATCCAGTCCGTCGAAGACGATCTCGTCAACGAAGGCGGCATCATGGATCTGTGGGTGCGTGAAGCGCGCCTGTTCAAATACGGTTCCGGCACCGGCTCGAACTTCTCCCATCTGCGCGGCGAGGGCGAAAAGCTGTCGGGCGGCGGTAAGTCGTCTGGCCTGATGAGCTTCCTGAAGATCGGTGACCGGGCTGCTGGCGCCATCAAGTCCGGCGGCACGACGCGCCGCGCCGCCAAGATGGTGGTTGTGGACATCGACCATCCTGATATCGAGAACTACATCGACTGGAAGGTGAAGGAAGAGCAGAAGGTTGCCGCTCTCGTCACCGGCTCCAAGATCGTCGCCAAGCATCTGAAGGCGATCATGAAGGCCTGCGTCAATTGCTCAGCCGATAACGACGCTTGCTTCGACCCCAATGAAAACCCGGCCCTGAAGCGCGAAATCCGCGCTGCCAAGAAGGATATGGTGCCGGAAAACTACGTCAAGCGGGTCATCCAGTTCGCCCAGCAGGGCTACAAGGATCTCGAATTCAAGACCTATGACACGGATTGGGATTCGGAAGCCTATCTGACCGTCTCGGGCCAGAATTCCAACAATTCCGTTTCGCTGCGGGATGACTTCCTGCGGGCTGTCGAAGACGATGGCAACTGGAACCTGACCGCCCGCCGCGATGGCCGGGTGATGAAGACGCTGAAGGCCCGCGATCTCTGGGAAAAGATTTCCTACGCCGCCTGGGCGTCCGCCGATCCGGGCCTGCATTTCAACACCACCATGAACGACTGGCACACCTGCCCGGCGGCTGGCCCGATCCGCGCCTCCAATCCGTGCTCGGAATATATGTTCCTGGACGACACCGCCTGCAATCTGGCGTCGCTGAACCTGTTACAGTTCAAGGATGCCGATACCAAGAAGATCGACATTGCCGATTACGAACATGCCGTTCGTCTCTGGACCGTCGTACTCGAAGTGTCCGTGATGATGGCGCAGTTCCCTTCGCGCCAGATTGCCGAACTGTCTTACGAATACCGCACGCTTGGCCTCGGCTATGCCAACATTGGCGGCCTGCTGATGTCGACCGGCATTCCCTATGACTCGGCTGAAGGCCGCGCCATCTGCGGCGCGCTGAGCGCCATCATGACCGGCGTTTCCTATGCCACATCAGCTGAAATCGCCTCCGAGCTTGGTCCGTTCCCGGGCTATGCGCCAAACCGCGACAACATGCTGCGCGTCATCCGCAACCATCGCCGCGCTGCCCATGGCCTGTTTGAAGGCTATGAAGGGCTTGCCGTCGATCCCGTGCCGCTGGTGCATGCCGAATGCTCCGATCCGGCCCTGATCGCCCATGCCAAGGCGGCCTGGGACAAGGCGCTGGAACTGGGTGAGCAGCACGGCTACCGCAATGCTCAGGTCTCCGTTGTTGCCCCGACCGGCACGATCGGCCTGGTGATGGATTGCGACACGACAGGCATTGAGCCGGATTTCGCCCTGGTGAAGTTCAAGAAGCTGGCCGGTGGCGGCTATTTCAAGATCATCAACCGCGCCGTTCCCGAAGCCCTGCGCACACTTGGCTACACGGAAAGCCAGCTTGCCGAGATCGAAGCCTATGCTGTCGGACACGGCAATCTCAATCAGGCACCGGGCGTCAACCCCGGTTCGTTGAAGGCCAAGGGCTTTACCGACGAGAAGATCGAGGCTGTCAACGCTGCTCTGGGCGCTGCCTTCGACATCAAGTTCGTCTTTAACCAATGGACCTTGGGCGCTGGTTTCCTGAAGGAAACGCTTGGCGTCAGCGCTGAACAGCTGACCGATATGAGCTTCAACCTGCTGGAGCATCTGGGCTTTGCCAAGAAGGACATCGAGGCTGCCAATATCCATGTCTGCGGGGCGATGACGCTGGAAGGCGCGCCGTTCCTGAAGAAGGAGCATCTGGCGGTCTTCGATTGCGCCAATCCTTGCGGCAAGATCGGCAAGCGATATCTGTCTGTCGAAAGCCATATCCGCATGATGGCAGCGGCCCAGCCGTTCATTTCCGGGGCGATTTCCAAGACCATCAACATGCCGAATGAGGCAACGGTGGAAGATTGCGGCGCAGCTTACATGCTGTCCTGGAAGCTGGCGCTGAAGGCCAATGCGCTGTACCGCGATGGCTCCAAGCTCAGCCAGCCGCTGAATTCCTCGCTGATCGAGGATGAGGACGATGAGGACGCTCTGGAAGATCTGCTGGCCCAGCCGCAGGCCGCCCAGGCCGTGACCATCACCGAGCGGATCGTTGAGCGCATCGTCGAGCGCGTTGTGCGCGAACAGGAAAAGCTGCCGACCCGCCGCAAGGGTTATACCCAGAAGGCCAAGATCGGTGGTCACACCATCTTCCTGCGTACCGGCGAATATGACGATGGCCGTCTCGGCGAAATCTTCCTTGATATGAACAAGGAAGGCTCGGCTCTGCGCGCCTTCATCAACAACTTCGCCATCTCGGTATCGCTCGGCCTGCAATATGGCGTGCCGCTGGAAGAATATGTTGATGCCTTCACCTTCACCAAGTTCGAACCGGCGGGCATGGTAACCGGCAACGACGCCATCAAGAACGCCACGTCGATCCTCGACTACGTGTTCCGCGAACTGGCGATCTCCTATCTCGGCCGCAACGATCTGGCCCATGTCGACACGTCCGACTTCTCCACCACGGCACTTGGCCGCGGCGTGAAGGAAGGCAAGGCCGATGTGGTCTCCAAGGGCCTGACCCGTGGCTACAAGCCGACCCTGGTCTCCAGCAGCCAGGCCGGAACCGCCGAACCCCGTGGCGCCGTAACCGGCACTCCGGCCAAGGCTTCGGGTAATGTTGCTGCCTTTTCTGGCAATGCCGCCCGCAAGCTGGAAGTGACGACCGCCATTTCCACCTCCGAAGTCGTGTCCTTCAAGCGCGATTACGAGGAACGGGCAGCTGAATTGGTCGAGGACGTCGCTACCGAAGCCCTGTTCTCCGACGCCGCCACCGACGAAGCCGAAGCCGCCAAGGCCGAAGCCAAGAAAGTAGAAGCCGCCCGCCGCATGCGCTCGATTGCCCAAGGCTATACCGGCAACATGTGCTCCGAGTGCCAGAACTTTACGATGGTACGGAATGGGACATGTGAAAAGTGCGACACTTGTGGATCGACGAGTGGGTGCTCTTAAGTAACTAAAAGCTCGCTCTGATCAGACCGAAGATTTTCTTCGGTCTGATCACTTGACAAGAACATAAAGTGAACGTATGCAAAATTTGCGGCAGTTAAATCGCATTGAACTATACTTGGAAAGCCGAGTTGTAGGTTGCGTCTGTTCGCATATAACGCTGCCCAGGATATTAATTTGAGGAATGGTGCAGTTGTAAAAAAATGAAACGTCACGAGGTCCATATATGGATAGTGTAGTTACGATAAATCAGTTGCAGGCCGTCAAAGCGTACGCCATGAAGACCTTAGGGTGGAGTCTTGCAACAAACGAAGAGTGCAAAGAGCATTTTGAAGGCTTCAAGGAAGCTTGCTCGCAACATGGTACTGAATGGAATTCAGGCCTCTACGGACTCTTGTTGCTTGAGCGAGAGTCGATACTGAAAGGAATTGCGGGTGACATAAGCCCTATGAGTGCTGAAGTGAAATCACGAAGGTAACTCACAATACTATATCTGATGGACACCCCTTCAATTACCTTTAGAACTTTGCGGAATTCGAAAAGGGGTCTAACCGATAGTCAGAGCTTATGCATTGTTGAGGTCACTGCTATCGAACCTTAAGGTAGGCAAAGAGTGGTTTGGAGCAGGACGTTTCCGTCCTACCTCTCCCTTGCGGGAGAGAACAAAAAATCATGATCGTAGCGACCGCTACGATCATGATTTTTTAGGTGAAGGATGCACTCAGTGATCCGTGAAAGGTCTTAACCCGACATCGCCCATGACCGAGCGGATCTATCGTTCGTGAAAAATCTTTCCCACGGGCTGGCAGTTTTCAATAGTGGGCGCCAGCACGGTGTGGCCGTCAGCGATGACGCCGTTGACCATGGGGCAGATGAAAAGCACGCCTTTATAGCTCATGGTCTGGCGGTTGTTGATATTGTGAACGGCTGCACTGAAGAATATCTGGATGTTTCGGAACATGTATACGCCTGCGGAGGCGTTTTCCGAGATCACCTCTTTCTCCCGCGCTTCAACCACCACGCCATCAGACATCTTCAAATAGCTGTAGCAGTTTTCGCTTGAGGCAAAGACCGGCACGATTGCGCCACATCCTTCCGTCGAAAACAGTGTCTCCGGGTCGTCTGGTCCGCTCGTGAACAGGATGTCGGCCAGATCGATGATGACGGGCTCGTCTGGCGCGACGAGCGCCATTGCTGCCAGCACGGAGAACAGAGCGCCTCCGGTCAGGTCGGAGAGCGTCACGATGCGGCAGCCGGGCCATCTCAGGCGCAGATATTCAACAAGCTCCGCGAGGTTCGCAACCTCGCGGATCACGAAGATGTAATCCTCTGGCCGAAGCCGGTTCGCCCACGCCCTGTCACCCAAGGCCGCGTCGATCAGCGGCTTTCCGCTGAGATCCACCAGCGGTCTAAAGCCATATTTCGGGGTCCACAAATCAGGCCCGGCAAGTGGTACGATGCATTTCATGCTTATCAAATCAGCCTGAGATAGGCCTCCAGATCGGGAGGCGTGCCTATACCGTGCATGGCGTCGGGAGCGACATGATAGACGCCGACCCTGGCTCCCTGCTTGATCAGGTAGTTGTAGACCGGGCAAACGTAGAACTCGTTGTTCGACCTGTCATTGTGCGCAATCATATCGGTCGCGGCATCGATGAAATCGCGGGCGCGTCTGAAATAATAGATGCCAACGGTCGCGTTGTCGGAAATCGCCACCTTTTCTTTCACCTCATCGACCAGCCCATCATCGTTGACATGCGCAAACGACCATTTCGGATCTCGGTCTTTATCCTTGAAGCAGAGAATTGAGCCATCCAGATCGCGCTCAAGTGCATCGTGAATGTAATCCGCGCATTCGAAATCGACGATCTGGTCGCAATTGGCAATCAATAGCGGGGCATCGGGATCAAGATGTGTCCGCGCCGTCAAGACCGTGCAAGCCGCACCCTCGGTTACGAAGTTGATCGGCGAAAAGGCGAGATCGCCATGGGCCTTTAAGCCACTGACGACATCGGGTTCCGCATCCAGGTGTTCCTGTCGGGCAATCAGGACGAAGCGCGCATGATCGAGGCGCAGATTGTCCATGACGCGCTCGATCATCGTCTTGCCTTTTACATCGATGAACGGCTTTGGTTTGAGATAACCGACTTGCGCAAACCGGCTGCCAAGGCCCGCCATCGGAATGACGACCTGGACCTGCCGGGCTGGCTTGGTCATTGCGACGACCTTGTCCCGGATCTCGTTCTGATAGAATTCGATGCGCTTGGGCGAATAGAACGAGATATAGCTGTCGGATGGAATCTCGTGTTGGACGATTTTGCCGCCAGCAAGAATGACCTCGTTCAGAACCGGGGAGAGATAGTATTTTCCGCCGATCGGATCGGCTTTCAGCAAGTAGTTCTGGGCAAACTCCATAAACAAGCTGCCGCTTTTAAAATAATAATATCCAGCAATCGCCTTGCGGCTCAGAACGCGCTTTTCTGCCGTTTCTATGACATATCCGGCCTGATCCTCACGAATATAGGACCAGCGGGGATGGACGGAATTGAAGGTCACGACACCGGCATCGGCTCCCGAGCGCATGAAATCTCGTGCAATGCCTGCCAGATCGGCGTCGATGATCTGGTCGCCATTGCAGATCACCAGAGGGTCGTCGTCAACGATATGATCGACGGCCATCAGCGCCGAGCACACGGCACCCATGGTCGGATTGTTCAGTTTGATAACGACGGTGCTTTCGCCAGCCAGCAATTTCAAAATTGAATCAAGGCTGTATTCGAGGGCATCCTGATGGAGAACGATGAAGATGAACTTCGCGGATGCATCGCGGTTGCGGATACTGTTGACGACGAGCGAAATCATCGGCGAACCGTCGACTTCGATCAGAGGCTTGGGGAAATGAAACTCGTCCTTTGGGAAAAGATCATCCTTCGACGCGATGGGTATAAGATATCTCATGTGCGGGCCGATTCGATCTTGTTGATTTCATTCATAATGCGCTCATAAGTGACGTCGTTGGTCGATCCCACCACCAGCACATGGGCGCCTGAGGACCGTGCGGCCTGTATGCCGTGATCGTTATCTTCCAGGATCAGGCATTCCTCCGGCTGCAATTGCAGCCGATCGATTGCCGTCAGGTAGATTTCGGGATCGGGCTTCGCCTTGCCGACATCCTGATTGGATAGAAAGAAATCAAGATATTTGAGCAGGTCAGCCTGGCGCATCATCGCCTCGACGCTCGACCTGACGGAGTTTGAGCAGACGACGATATGCTTGCCCTCCCGCTTCAGGCGCGCGAGGGCGTATTCGTGATGGAAGACCGGCTGGCATTTTTCGACGATGACCTGATAGGTCATTTTCTGTTTGAGCGTGTTGAGGAATTCGTGCAGCCTTGGCGGCAATCCCCGCGTCTTGGTCAGCATTTCCAGTTTTTTGCGTGTTGGCAGGCCGTCATAGACGGCGAGATGTTCGGTGCGGCTGATATTGAGCCCGAGAAGCGCCAGCGCGTCATTCAGCGTCTCGTAATGCCATTCCTTGGCATCGATCAGAACGCCGTCCATGTCGAAAAGCACTGCCTTGATCATAATGTCCTGTCCGTCTGGTTCATGGCTGGCTTATCCCCACTTTTCGGCGGCGAGATGCGGCAAGTCGGTGCAGATCGAGATGTCGTTGCCTGTCAGCTCACCCCAAACATCCCAGGCTGCGGTATGATCGCGTCCATGCAGTTCGGGAGAGACGAGCGCCACCTTTTTGCCAGCGTCGAGATGCTTCTGGATGACATCAGGAGTGATCCAGTCGGAATAGAATGCATCCAGCCACACGCCTTGGGCCTTGTCATAAAAGGGAGGTAGCGGTTCGAGTTCGGAATGGCGGGTATAGGTGGTAAAGCCGTTGTTGAGGTAGCCGATGGCATCCGGGACAGCCATGTCGAAGCAGAACAGATCGGTTATTCCGGCGCCATCCAAAGAGGCGCGGAGCGCCTTGTGCAGGCCGTCTGCCTTAATATTCATGGCAATCGTGCCCGATCCGGAATGGCTCTTGTGCAGATCCAGGAAATAGTCGAGATCCATGACCTGGTCACCGACGGGCATGTCATGCGCGATTTTCAGCACGCCATTCTGATCGCGCGTGTCCGTTTCGACCCCGAAGCCATTTTCAAAGGCGCGCCTGAAAGCCGCTTCACTGTTTTTTTCGACAGCTTCCAGCCACCAGCCCCTATGCGCGAGAATTTTCATCGCTTTTTCCATTCGAACGTTGCGAAATAGATGCTTCACCGGCCACTGCAAATTCCTGGGAACTAGCCGGGGTTGAATTGAGGAAAGCTCTTCCTGTCGATGTGATAGACAGCAAGATAGTCGTTCTCTCGGAAAAAGTTCGGGTCCTGCGTATAGGCAAAGGCATTCGTCCATCTCATCGGATGGATTTGCTGGTGCACTCTGGAGACAATCCCGGCGTTGCAGAATTCCATCGCATGGGCGATTCCGTCGACCATCATGAACGAGAAACCACCGTAAAGGGCCATGTAGAACTGGTAGGTGATATGGTCGAATACGCTGTGGACGAGCCTTTCCACAAATTGCAGGCTGGTATCCCAGCCAATCCACTCCAGAAAGCCCGGGATGCTCTTGGCCGAATAGACCGGAATATCCCACCACCAGGTATAGATGCTCCAATTGCCGGATATGGCCTGAATTTTTTCATGATCGACCGCCGGTGCCAGCTTTATGGACGAGGCGTGCATGATCTGCCTTTCGGCCGAGTGGTTTGCAGTCAGTGTGCCGCCGTACCAGCGTGCTGCGGAAACAACGCTTGCGGCGGCCTCGGTCCAGCCCGTTCTATTGAGAATGAAGGTCTCTGCATCGACGCACAGGAGATAGTCGTAAAGCTTGTGGGCGAGAGAAAGAGCCAGGAATTTTTTGACCGTCGGCCAGGTTCTACCTTCAGCGACGACCGACAGCGCACTGCCTGAGAAATAATCCGACAGCACAATGGACGAGTAGTTCAGGAAAGGGGATGCCTGATGCATCTCTCTGAACTGCAGGCGATCGGCATCGGTGGAAAAGACGAAAATAATGTCGTAGTCAGCGCCAATGCTCTGAAACAGCAGGTTGATGCCATAGATGAAATAGGCATCGTGAATGGGCACGATAAGAGCGGTTCTGTTCTGCGGCTTCGGTGCCTTGCCGGATTCCGCCAAGAGGTGCACGCCATGTTCTCC
The DNA here is from genome assembly GCF_037039395.1 of Agrobacterium vitis. Classification (NCBI taxonomy): domain Bacteria; kingdom Pseudomonadati; phylum Pseudomonadota; class Alphaproteobacteria; order Hyphomicrobiales; family Rhizobiaceae; genus Gillisella; species Gillisella vitis. The sequence continues at coordinate 3,444,298 of NZ_CP146242.1, forward strand.
TGGCAGGCGGAACTGTCCCTCCATTTCGAGGCGTCCGTCGACAGACCGTACGGTATCGAATCGCGTGGTGACAGCAGCGTTCTGGCTCAGAAACTCAACCGCCCCGCCTTTCACGCGCCAGGAGTTTTCATTGGTATGGGAATATCCGCGCAGCCAACCACCGCTCTCGAAGGATATCTGCGATGCAAAAACCTGTTCGGCTCCAGCTTTGCCAAAGGTCCAAACACGCTCCTTCATCAGTCGCTCAAGCGACAAATCATCGAGGCTGATCGTCATTGTTGTACTCCTATCCGCGGTCACAAGTCACGGTAGGAAGGCAAACTTGTATGAAGCTGGCGGTCTGCGTTTTACTTGCCTCGCGGTTGGAGCCGATGAGGTTTATGCGGTGCCATATGCAACCAATAAAGTTTGTCAGGGAAAAGTGGAACCCGGTTTTCCCGAAAAGACAAACGAAAACAAGATAATCTAGAGTCTGTCTGGTTCAATCTGAACCTGACAGACTCTAGAGAGCTACAGCTTATCTTTGAGCATTTGCAGAACAGGTGGAAGCCGGTTTTGCCAGCCAGAAATGCGTAAAACAACGAGCGAGAGCGTTGCTGCGATTCCATCAAGAGCAGAAACGCCCTCGTGACCAAATATGGTGCACGAGGGCGTATTGTAAAAGCCGGTAAGCTGTGGCGAATTATGCTTACGCGGCAACCGCTGCTTTTGCGGTCGCCAGTTTGCGCTCGGCGCGTTCCTGCTGGGGGGAGCGATTGTAGAATTCGCGGTAGCATTTGGAAAAATGCGAGGCGGAGACGAAGCCGCAGGCGACGGCGACTTCCACCACCGGCATAGAGGATTGCACCAGCAGATGCCGGGCGCGGTCGAGGCGGATTTCCAGATAGTAGCGCGCCGGTGAGCGGCCCATTTCCTGGCGGAACAGCCGTTCGATCTGGCGGCGTGACAGATCCACCTTGTCGGCGATATCAAGCAAGGACAAGGGCTCGGCCAGGCTTGCCTCCATCAATTCGATGATCTGCAAGACCTTGTTGTTCTGCACGCCAAGGCGGGCGTGCAGCGGCAGGCGCTGGCGGTCTCCGGCAGCCCGGACCCGGTCGGTCAGATGCTGTTCGCAGACCCGGTTGACGAGGCCTTCGCCAAAATCCTGGCCGATCAGGTTTAGCATCATGTCAAGCGAGGCGGTGCCGCCCGCGCAGGTATAGAGATTGCTGTCGACTTCATAGAGATCGGCATAGACCTCGGCCTGGGGAAAGGCTTCCGAAAAGCCCGGCAGGTTTTCCCAGTGGATCGCGCAGCGCTTGCCGTTCAAAAGCCCGGCCTGTGCCAGAACATGGGCGCCGGTGCAAAGGCTGCCGACCGCGACGTTGCGGTTATAGGCTTCCCGCAGCCAGGCATTGACGGATTTGTTGTTGAATTCCTCGACAAAGACGCCGGAACAGACAATCGCCATATTGGGCCGGTTTTCACCGGATAGAAAACGGCGCTCGTCGGCAAGCGACGAATCCACCTCGATGCTGATGCCCGAGGAAGACGACACCTTGTTGCCGTCGACTGAACAGAGCCGCCACTCATAAGCTGCATAGCCCAGCATTCTATTGGCAATGCGCAATGTTTCGATGGCGCCCGCAAACGGCAATAGCGTGAAATTCGGGACAAGAAAAAAGACGATATTGCGTTTCTTGACAGGCGTTTTGCTCATGATGCCACCGTGCTGAGGAGATCTGCTAGAATTGACAGTTTTTAATTCCGCCAATAGCTCAAAAACGACAATAGCACGATAGAAACCGACGACAACAATTTGACACCATTATTGCCGGACCATTTGTGGGTGTTTCATCAGCAGGCCGTCATTGATCATGGTTGGGACACGCATGGCCAGCGGATTGAAAACACACCATATTTCGCCTGAATTCCCGGGAAAGAAAGACATGAAGCAGCCTTTTTGGGCTGCTTAATCCATGTCGCGACGGGTCTGCCACGTGTCGTGTGCAGGCCAGCCAAGATCCTTGCGCATATCGAAAGAGGCTTCCGCCAGCGCCTTTTCCATGGCGCGGCGTTGCCGCCAGGATTCGAGCTGACTGAACCACGTGGAAATGGCATGCAAAGCTGATTCGACAAGGACAATAGTCCCGGTAAACAGCCGCGAGGGGCTGGAATGAGATATATAGGCCATGGAAAGTTCCTTTCGTTGATCTCGCCTAAGGATTTCTGGTCCTGAGGCGGCAAAGACATCATCTGCCTTGTTCACCGATCAATAAAGCGAATGTTTGTGATCTATTGCATCGCATATTGTGATCGGTTTGCTGTCTGGCCGTTCCGGCACGGTGATGCCCACATCCGCCCGCAGGTATTCAGGCAGGCAATTGAGATGAGCCATGGCCTTTTCACGCGCCTGGCGTAGATGGCGTCTTTCCCGCCAGCGCCGAAAGGCCAGCCAGAGCCGCAGCATGGGTGGAACGCGGCTGGGTGTTGTTTCGAAGACCATGCTTTTCACTCCTCCTGATGCCGGTCGGTTTCGTTGCAAGCAGTGTCAGGCGGAATTGACATTCAATCAAACGAAACGATATGATCTTTATGTTGAGAAAAATTGATGGTTGTCCGATGACCCTTTCCCAGTCTCCCACCATGCCCTCCACCGTTCTGGCGGCGGCCAGTTTGCCGCTTTTGGATAATGATGTGCTGCGCACGTTCGTGGCGATTTCCGAGGTTGGCAGTTTTACCGCCGCCGCAGACATGGTGTTTCGCACCCCCTCGGCGGTATCGATGCAGATCAAGAAGCTGGAGGATCAACTGGGCGTCTCGTTGTTTCGCCGCGATGCCCGTTCCGTCACGCTGACGCCGCATGGGGCTCTGCTGCTCAGCTATGCCAAGCGCATCCTGGCCTTGAACAACGAGGCGGTGGCACGGTTTTTAGCGCCCGAGATGAACGGTGTGGTGCGGCTGGGATCGCCTGATGATATCGGCGAACTGATCCTGCCCGGTATTCTCACCCATCTGGCGCGCACATGGCCGCATCTGGCCATTGAGGTGACGATTGCCGGGTCTGTGGAGCTGCGCAAGGCGGTGAATGAGAAGCGGCTGGACGTGACACTGTTCAATTTTCTAAACGGCATCGCCGCCGATCCCACGATGACAGTGATGAGCGAAAAGCTGGTTTGGGCGGGAAAAAAACACGGTCAGGCCCATCTGAAAACCCCGCTGCCGCTGTCTGTCTGGGACGAGAGCTGCGTGTGGCGCAAGCGCGCCATGACCGAATTGACCCGCCAGGGCAAGGAATTCCGCATCGCCTATTTCTGTGGCCACCATGTCGGGCAATATGCGGCAATCCGGGCCGATATCGCCGTCGCACCGCTTGCCCGCTTCCTGTTGCAGGAGGATATGGTGGAATTGACCGAGCAGGATGGATTGCCGGATCTTGGCAGTTACGAGGTTGGCCTTGCCTTGTGTGAGGATGCGTCGCCGCCGGTCAAGGCTGTTGCCGATTACGTGCGTTGCGTGCTGGGAAATCGTGGCTGTGTCGGCACGGCCGTGGCTGCCTGATCGGATCAAGGCAATTTAGCGACGGGGCTTGGAACAGCCCTGTTTGATCTCTACATCCTGGATGCCGCCCGAAAGGGTTTACGCAAAGGAGATGGCAGATGAACATGCCGGTCTTGTCCGCTACGAGTGAAGGTGTTGTTGCCAGCCGTCGCTCGCCAGTGCGGGTGATTGCCGATCTGATCCGCAATCCGCTGGATGCGCTGCCGCCGCAGATCTATGATCACAAGCTGGTCTATGCGCAGTTTGGCGATGAGGCGCGGCTGCATATCATGGACCCTGAGCTGATCCACGAGGCTCTGGTGAAAAATGCGGCGGTGCTTGTCAAGGGTGAAGACGTGCGCCGTGCGCTGGGCCCGGCATTGGGGCAGGGGTTGTTGACCGCTGACGGCGCCCATTGGAAATGGCAGCGCCAATCTGTTGCCGCTGGTTTTCAGTGGGAAAAGCTGAGAAGTTTCCTTCCGGCCATGGTTGCCGCCGCCGAGCGTCGCCGCGATACCTGGCAGGCTGGCGAGACCGTCGATATCGGCCATGAAATGATGCAGACCACATTCGACATCATTGTTGAGACGATGATGACAGGGCGCGACAGGATCGATGTCGCTCGGGTCGAGCAGAGCGTTACCGATTATCTCGAACCGACGGGCTGGATGTTTGCACTCGGCATGCTGAAGGCGCCGGAATGGATACCCTATCCCGGCAAGGGAAAGGCAAGCCGCGCCGTGACTTATCTGCGGACTGCCATGGCCAAGATGATTGCCGAGCGGCGCGCCGAAGGTGTGGAACGCGCCGATCTGATCTCGATGCTGCTATCGGCTCACGACCCGGAAACAGACCGCGAGATGAACGACGAGCAGATCATCGACAATCTGCTGACCTTCATTTCCGCCGGGCATGAAACCACCGCCCTTGGGCTTGCCTGGACATTCCATCTGCTGGCAAAGCACCCGGCCATTGAGGCAATGCTGCTGGACGAGTTGGACCGTGTGGTGGGCGATGGTCCGGTGCTGGCCGAGCATGTCGAGAAATTGACCTATACCAAACAGGTTTTCAACGAAGCCATGCGGCTCTATCCGCCGGCGCCGGTCATTACCCGGACTGCGAATGAAGCGTTTACGTTGGGCCAACACCGTATCGAGGCCGGAACGGTCCTGCTGGTGCCAATCCATGCCGTTCATCGCCATAGCTTGATCTGGGATAGGCCTGACGTGTTTGATCCCGACCGTTTTGCGCCTGAAGCCGTCAAGGCACGGCATCGCTATGCCTTCATGCCGTTCGGGGCTGGGCCGCGCATCTGTATCGGCAGTGCTTTCGCAACCATGGAGGCCGTTGCCATTCTGGCGGTGTTGGCCAAGTCCTTTCGGCTGCGCAACAAGAGCGAGGTGACGCCTGAGCCGATGATGCGCATTACCTTGCGACCAAAGAAAAAGCTGATCATGGAGATTGAGAAGCGGCGGGAAGACGTGCCGGTTTCAGCCTGATCCAAAGTTCTCTTCGCTACCAGATGCCTTTGGCGAGCCCCGTCCACAGCCAGCGCCAGAGGGTCGGCGGAAAATAGAGGGCAGACGGCCCGGTTGGCGCGATAGGGTTGAGCTTGCCCTCCAGAGCATCGCCAACCGCCTGGCAGGTGATGGGAAGGGCTGCTGCCGTCAGCAGCATTGGATAGGTGGAGATGAAATCGCCGGAGCTAGGCTGCGCACGCACCTGGTAGAGGACAGCGCCGGTATCGGTGCCCTGATCGACCAGATGAACCGTTGCGCCGAAATTGCCGCGATCGCCTTTTGCCAGCGCCCAGTAACCGCCCATCTGACCGCGATAGGCGGGATTGATGCCAGCATGAAGATTAAGCACGGGGCAGGGCAGGCTGGCCAGAGCTTTGGCCGTCATCAGCCGGGTGCTGACCAGTAGGATCACGCCCGGAGAGAGCTGTTGGACCGCCTCCTGCGCCTCGGGACTGTTGATACTGCGCACTGTAGTCACTGGGATCTGCGGATCGAAACGGGGATTGGCGGTAAAATCCTTGCAGATCGATTGGCTACGTTTTTGCGCTGCCCGGCGCATGAATTTGCCTGCGGCCATGGTGGCAAGCTGGCCAAGCGCAGCCACGGTTCCAACGCGCCGTTGACGACGTCGAAAAATCTCCGCCTTGCTTTCCTGTTCTTCCAAGAGGACGTGCACGCCACCGAAACGGGCTTGCAGCGCATTGACCACCATCCACGGGTTTGGCCCCCCGGCGGTCATCACCAGAATTGCCCCTTTGTCGTGCTGCTGCCCCATGATTGATCCCCCCAAGTGCCGCTTTGCCCCATATTATCTGTTGCGTCCGCGCGCAGGTTGGACCAAACTTTCGTAAGCGCCGATATCAGGCGGTGTAAATGTTTGGTTAAAAACGCCGAAATCTTTAGACGCGAATGAACTTTTTTCGATTTGCCGCGTTCATGCCAATGCGAGGCACTTGTGGTGTCCGATTATCATAATAGGGGTTTATCCAATATGAACACGAAAAAGCTCGCTGCCGTTGCTGCTCTCTTTGTTGCTGCTGCCGCATTGTCGTCATGCGGTAACACGATCCGTGGTATGGGAAAAGACACAGCAAATACCGTGAATGCAACGCAGTCGGCGGGCAATTCTGTCGCAAAGGCTGCAAAGTAACGCAACCTCACAGCAGTTTTGCTTCATGTCGATAAACGGATGAAGCAAGACTGCCTCGGGAGAGGCAAGAGGGATTAGGTCCATGTCCATGCATCTGGTTGCCAAAGTGAGTGCTGCTTATATTCTGGCGGTTGTCGTTTCGGCCGCTGGGCATGTTGCCTTCCAAAGCCCGCCGCTTCAATTTGCGGGTCAAACTCAGGAAGTGGGCATTCTGACCGCTTCCGCCCAGCAGTAAGAACGTCTTCAATAGCGGGATTACAGTCAGCTGATTTGCTCGATGTCATCGTGAAACCCGCGTATGGGCGTCCCTGCCAGAAGACGGACAAGAAGGGTCGCGCCTTCAAATATTTGATTTGAGAGTTCACATTTGAGAATTTTCTCGGAAAACGCATTGCGTTTGAACATAGTCGTTTGGCTTTTTGCGATCCTGTCCCCGCTTGTCGTGTCTCCAGAGCGTGCTGAGGCAGAAGAACAGAATTGCCGTGACCAGACGGAAAACGGCGTTGCTTATCGTGTCTGCCGATTTGATCCCGCCACGCGCACCATCCGCATCTTCAACCGCAATGCTGACGGCGATATCTATGGCGGGTTCGATGCGTTGCGAAGCCAGCTTTGGCAGCAACGACTTATCCTGACCTTCGCCGTCAATGGCGGTATGTATCACTCGGATCTCAGTCCCGTTGGCCTGTTCGTGGACTATGGCGTGACGCGCAAGCCAGCCGAAACAGCCGATGGCTGGGGCAATTTTTACCTGAAGCCAAATGGCGTGTTTTTTCTCAAAGGCGGCCAAGCAGGCGTGCTTGAGACAGAGCAATTCGCAGCGCGGAAGATTGATGCGGATTTCGCCACCCAATCCGGCCCGATGCTTGTTATCGACGGTGTCCTGCACCCTAAGTTTCTCCCCACCAGCGACAGTTTGAAAATCCGCAATGGTGTCGGTATCGATGCGAGTGGACAGGTGGTGTTTGTGTTGAGCAAAGACCCCGTGCGTTTCTACGATATGGCCGCGTTCTTTCGCGACCGGTTGGGCGCGGCCAATGCGCTTTATCTGGATGGGACGATTTCAAGCCTTGCCGAGCCGATGGCTGGCCGGATCGACCGGGCCTATCCGCTCGGACCGATCATTGCGGTGGTTGACCCGCGCCCCAACTGACGAATCTGGATCTTTGTGCCTATCAGTCAGTATTCTGCCTGAACGGTTCCTGTCGGCTCGGCAGGGCTGGCACGTTGATGTGATCCGGTTCCAAACCAGCCTTTTCCCGCTCTACCATCATTTCAAAAGCCTGTTCCAGATGGCGGGTGAACCGTTGCGTGTCGAAGAGCGGTGCGCGCAGCCGGTTGTCCCCAATCATCTGCCTGAGTGCGGCGAGCCGGGGACGGTCCTGTGCCAGAGCTGCGGCCAGACGCACCATGTCGTCCGGTGTCTCCGCCACCAGTTGTGGAACGCCGAGCGCGGTCAACAGGCTTTCTGAAACCCGCGAGGCGAAATTGCTGCCCTTGAAGGTGATGACCGGCAGGCCCGCCCAAAGCTTGTCTGAGGTCGTGGTGTGGCCGTTATAGGGATAGGTATCGAGACCGAGATCGGCTGCCTGCATTCGGGCAATATGCGGCGCGTAGCTTTCGGCCCCGGTGAAATACAGGCGTGAACGATCGATACCGCATCTGGACATGAATGCGGCCAGCCGGTCGCGCTGTTCGCGCCCGGCACAGAGAACCCAGAGAATAGATGACGGAATGGCGTCCAGCAGTCTTGCCCAGAGACGGGCGGTTTGCGGGGAAATCTTGCGAACCATGTTGAAGGAAGCCAGCACGAAGGCATCCTCCGGCAGATCGAGCAGCGAGCGGGACGTGGCTGGAGGCAGCGGGCGATAGCGGTTGTCGTTTGCCTGATAGGTTTCCGGCAATCGGCAGAGCTTCTCGTGATAATGTGGTTTGGATGAATTGGGTGTGACGATTGGGTCGGAGATGACATAATCGCAATCGATCCCATAGGCGGAGCCTGGAAAACCGAGATAGGCGACCTGTAATCGGGCAAGGCCACTATTGATCAGATCGGCGCGGACATCTTTGGTATGGCCTTTGAGATCGACCAGAATATCAAGGTCAAAGCTGCGGATGAAATCCCGCGCCGTGGCATCGTCCATGGATAGGATATCGTGAAGATTGGGGTAGGTCTGCCGCAGCCCACGATCCAGCCCCCTGATATCCTCTGGCGTGTGGCAGAACAGGTGGATATCGAAGCGGGCGGCGTCGTGGCCGAGCAAAACACTTTGCAACAACCGCATGGTCGGATGCTGGTCGGAAAAATCCGAGGAAAGATAACCGACACGGATTTTCTCCCCGAAACGATGGGGTAGGCTACGGCGTGCCTGGCGCGATTGTTCCATAAACGGTTTTCCATTGGCCATCCGTGTCTGGCGGCCATTGATCGCCTCGTCGTCACACCACAGCATGTGCTGGTAGGGGTCGTCTATGTTGAAAAATGCCGGATCGGCCCCCTCTCTCATCGCGGCCAGCAGTGCATTGTCGCTGGCTTCGATTTCCTCGAGGCATAATTGTCCGCGCAGCAGCCGCCGATAGGTTCTCTGTTCTTCCGGGTCAAGCGATGCAAGATGTTGGGATTCGAGATTTTGGTATTCGGGCATTTTGCGGATCAGCGAAAGCGCCTGTTCCCCCTGGTCGGCCTGCATATACAAACGCGCGGCCATCAGGAGGAACATCCGTCGATTTTGCGGCTGCAAATCCGCCACCTGGGCGTAAAGCGCGGCGGCCTGGAGTTTTTCCTCGAGCTTTGCATGGCATTGCGCCGCCACCAGCAGCATATTGGCATCCGGCGGACGTTTTTTTAAAAGCGGATGCAGGCGGTCGAGACAGGCGCGCAAATCGCCCTGCTTATAGGCCTGCAAAGCCTGGAGGAAGGCCGGGGACGGGCCCACGCTCACAGCGCTGATTTCGGATAGGCGCGCTCCAGGCCGCCGGAGCGGGTCAGCCCCTGGCGAAAGGCCAGATAGGCGCCATGCTGACTGGATTTGGCAATTTCCATCAAGCGGATCTGCATTCTTGCGGGGCAGCTATTGCCAAGCCATTCACCACAGCGTTCCAGCTTCAGGGAGTTGAGGAAGCGCTGACCGGCGGATTTTTCCAGATAGGCGAACAGACCTTCGGCAAAGGTCTCGTCCTGCTTGGGATTTTCCAGCATCAGGGCCAGGAAGGCCTTGTCGTCATCAGAGAATCCGCCCAGCTTCATGGCAACGGTGTCTCGGTCGGTAACGGCGGTGGCGGACATGATGAAGGTCTCCTGCTGTCTTGGCTTTTGCCCGGCGTGTCTGTTGTGAGTCTCTGCCGATATTATCTGCATTGGTTCTTAAACAATCGTCGCTGGAGTAGAGCTTGCGATTTTATCAACCGAATAATTCACGGCAGTGTTTGGTCATCGGCCATATGGTTTGGTTCAGGCTTGCGTGAGGCTTGCGGTCTGCTTCACCCGCTGGTTGACACGGATGCCGCAACGTTTGACGGTAGGATATCGTCGTTCTTCAAAGGCGAACCAAATGCGGCAAAGCTTTGCGGATATTGTACAATTACCCATTTCGAGTCTGAGCCGGGAAAATTGTCGGAGAGCTGATCCCGCCTGAATGCTATTTTCTGCAATGGGGGCTTGTCATGGGGCCTGCATTTTCCCGGAGTGTTTTTATGGCCGAACTGACTATCTGCATGCCCAGCCATCGCCCGCTTGACGGTTCGCGCGCTGCCATCGACAGTGCGCTTGCTTTTTGCGAGGCGCGGGACGCCCTGCTTGTGGTCAGCGACAATTCCGGCGATGCCGCCAAAAAAGCCTATTTGCAGGCCCTGTCGCCCCGGTTGACCTATGTGGCAAGCGAGGCAAAAACGGCTTTTGCCAATATGTTCAACGCTGTCGAGGTGGCCTCCACACCCTTCATCATCCCCATGGGCGATGATGACGAAATCGTTGTTGAAGCGGATCAGGCGCCTTTCGATCTCGACGATCTGCCCTTTGATTATGTCGGTGTGCTGCCGGTAACCGAAAGCGTCCTTCAGCGATCCGAAACCGGTTCGGTTCAGGCCTTTGCCCTGGAAGAATACGATCCCGGCGAAAGAATGCTTGCCTATCTGCACAACAACCCGACCAATAATGGCGGTTTCTATTCCATCCTGCGCCGCGAAGTCTGGCTTGCGACGATGGACCTGTTTCTGCGATCCCACCCGACCAAGGCAGCGACATGCGATTGGGCCATCGCACTATCCCTGTTTTCGACCGGAAAAATGGCCCATGATCCGTCGATCCGCTACCGCTACAATGCCGAAAAATGGGCTGAAAAGGCGCAGATCGACGCGGAACGCAAGGCTATGCTGCTGGAAGCCGGATTGCCGGAGAGCGCGGTCCATTATGAAATGCTTCTGCTGTTTCTCGATGTTTTCGTACTGATCAACCGCGTTGGCTCGCCGCTCTCCATCGATGAGCGCCAACGTCTTGGCAAGTTCACGGTCAACCGGTTTCTGGGTAGCTTTATCCAGCAGGTGGCCGATTCTCCTGAACTTTACGCCGAAGGCGTTACGGGTCTGGCGGAAATGGCGCTGGAAGAAACCGATAGTTTCACCCAATTCCAGATCGCCATGCTGATGGCCGAGCGGCTGCAACCGGGCCTCAAAGACAAATACGTCGCCTTCATCCAAGCGTCGATTGCCGGAGCGTAAGGGCAGGCGACGGCAATTCTGACCTCTCGCATGCCGGGGGAAAATGGCGGCAAGAAGTGGGTCGATATCTTGCTTGCCGCCAAAATCCCCTATTCTGCCGCCAGCGCTGGTTGGGCGCCTTGTTGGACGGTTTGTGCGGGTGAGACCATGGCCGAAAGGATGATCGACAGGTCAATGGTGCCGATCTGGTGACCCGCTTTATCGGTCACTTGTGCCTCTGTGACGCCTTGCTCCACCATGGCCCGGGCCGCCGTTTCCAGTGTCGTGCGGGCGGTGAGCTTGAACTGGCCCGACTGCTGGCCTGACAGGCTGTGTGCCGGGACCATCACCGTGCCGATGCGGATCACGCGGCCACGATTGACCTCGCGCACGAAAGCGGAAATGTAATCGTCTGCTGGGCGCAGCACGATATCCTGGCCGCTGCCCTGCTGCACCACCTCGCCATCGCGCAGAATGGCGATCTTGTCGCCTAGCCGCAAAGCCTCGTCCAGATCGTGGGTGATGAACACCACGGTCTTTTGCAATTCCTGCTGCAAATCGATCAGCATGGTCTGCATGTCGACCCGGATCAGTGGGTCCAGTGCGGAATAGGCTTCGTCCATCAAGAGGATATCGGCATCGGTTGCGAGCGCCCGCGCCAGGCCGACGCGCTGCTGCATGCCGCCGGAAAGCTGGTTCGGATAATGATTCTCAAAGCCGGAAAGCCCGACCCGCTCGATCCAGTAATGACCCTTGGAAAGGCTTTCCTGCCGCGGCATGCCCTGGATATCGAGGCCATAGAGAACATTTTCCATCACGGTTCGATGCGGCAGCAGGCCGAACTTCTGAAAGACCATCGCGGTTTTCCGGCGCCTGAAATCGCGCAGCTGCGCTGGCGACATGGCGCATATGTCGGTTCCGTCATAAAGCACTTCGCCCGCTGTCGGCTCGATCAACCGGTTGATATGGCGGATCAGCGTGGACTTGCCGGAGCCGGAAAGCCCCATGACCACGGTGATCTCGCCGCCGGGCATGTCAATGCTGATGTCGCGCAGGCCGAGCACATGGTGATGCCTGTCATTCAACTCGGCCTTGGTGATGCCCTGGCGTACGGCGTCGATATGGGATTTCTCGTCGGGGCCGAAAATCTTGTAGAGATTGCGGATATCTATGCCGTGACTAGCCATGCAGCACCTGTGTATGTTTCTGGAGGCGTTTGCCATAGGCCTGGCTTGCCCTGTCGAAAATGATGGCGATTGCCACAAGTGCAAAGCCGTTGAGCAGGCCGATGGTGAAGAACTGGTTGGTAATGGCCTGCAAGACATTCTTGCCGAGCCCGCCAACACCGATCATCGAGGCGATGACCACCATGGCCAGCGACATCATGATCGTCTGATTGATGCCCGCCATGATGTTGGGAAGGGCGAGCGGGATCTGTACGTTGAACAGTTTCTGGCGCTCGGACGACCCGAAAGCATCCGCAGCTTCGATGGCTTCGCGGCTGACAAGGCGGATACCGAGATTGGTGAGCCGGATAATCGGCGCGATGGCATAAATCACCACGGCGATCAGGCCCGGCACCTTGCCGATCCCGAAAATCATCACCACAGGGATCAGATAGACGAAACTCGGCATGGTCTGCATCACGTCGAGCACCGGGTTGAAGGTAGACTGGGCGCGGTCGGACCGCGCCATCCAGATGCCGATGGGAATGCCGATGACGATGGCGCAGAGCGTACACACGGTCACCATGGCAAGCGTTATCATGGTATCCTGCCAGAGACCGGCCATGCCGATCAACAGCATGGCAAGAGCCGTGCCGAGTGTAATGCGCCAATTGTGGCTGACGCCGTAGACAATGGCGGCCAGTGCGATGATCATAACGATCCAGGGCGTATCGACGAACAGCGCCTGAAGCCAGTTCAGGAACCATTGCAGCGGCAGGGTCAATCCGTCGAGGAAATCGCCGTAGGAACGGACGAAGGTCTTGAAGCCGGTATCGACGGTCTTCTTGAAATTCCGCATGAGAGTGTCATCCACCGCCGGAAACCGGCAGAGGAAGGTGGGGATATAGCTACAGATAGCGGATGCCATATGTGCTCCTTATCGTGCGGATCAAAGCCAATGCCGATCTATTCGGCGTTATTGACGCGGCCTGATCATTGTATTGTTGGTGGCGGTGGCATGGCCAAGCCGCCGCGAGAATGACGGTAGAGACATGTCCACCGTCATCCGCGAATGATTGAATTCATCGCTGACGGGAGATCGCGGGAATAGCGGCCTCCCGGGCGTTATCAAAGAGCGGCCTTGACCTTTTCAGCGACATCAGGCGAGACCCACTGTGTCCAGACATCAGGATAGGTCTTCAGGAAATATTCGGCCGCATCAGCATTGTCCGCCTGGTTCTCGCTCATCCAGGCCAGAACCTTGCCGATGGTTTCATTGTCCCACTGGCGTTTGCCGACATAGTCCATCGTCACACCCGCCTTCTCGGCAAAGGTCTTGGTGACGACACTATAGACATCCGTGACCGGGTAATCGTTGACGCGGGGATCGGCACAATCGGCAACCGAGGTGCAGCGGTCCCATTCCGCCTTGTCGAAGGGGGTATCCATGCCAAGTTTGACCATATCGTATTTGCCGAGAATGGCGGTGGGCGCCCAATAATAGCCAAGCCATCCCTGCTTCTTTTCGATGGCATTGGCAATCGAGCCGTCCAGCGCGGCAGACGAGCCGCTGTCGACAAGCTGGAAGCCTGCATCGTCACCCTTCAGCGCCTTGTAGATATTCTCGGTGGTGACCTGGCAGGCCCAACCGGATGGGCAATTGGTAACAGCACCCTTGGACGAATCCTCCGGGGCGGGGAAAAGCTCGGGATGTTTCAGCGCGTCCTGTACGGTCTTGATGTCAGGATGTTCGTCGGTGATATATTTCGGAACCCACCAGCCCTCAACGCCGCCATCCTTCAGAATGCGTGCGGCTTTGAGCAGGCGACCGTCCTTGACGGCTTCCGCCAGCGGCTTTTGAATCGTATTGACCCAAAGCTCAGGGGCCAGTTCCGGCTCGCCCTTTTCATTCATCGAGGTGAAGGTTGGCATGGTATCGCCAGTCACCAGATTGACGGAACAACCATAACCGCTTTCCAGAATGATCTTGTCGACATTGGCCGCGACGCCGGCTGAGGCCCAGTTCATTTCCGCAATGGAGACCGAGCCGCAATCGGCAGCCTCGGCGGAACCGGCCATGCCATACAATCCGGCGGCGAGTATCGTGGAAACGAGCAATGTCCTCATATCGTGGAGTTCTCCGTTTTATTGGCGCATGTGTAGCGCATGGGCGTAACTGTTTTCACGCATGACAGCCGATCCCGGCCGCATATTTCGCAACCCGGGTCGGGCATATTGGATGGAAGGACCGCTACTCGGCAAGCCTCTCGGATGATGAGCCCGAGGCACTTCCAGGCCAGTCCCAGTGCAATCCTTGTCTGTTTACGACAACGACAAGGGTAGGGGCTTGGCCGTATAAATCAACCGTCTTGCAGCTTTTTGTTCGAATAAATGTCGCATAAAAGCCATTAAGCGCCATGCAAGCACACATGCTCTCATGGATAAAATCCGAGCGCTCGCGCGCCCTGATGAGCCCCAATGGATTGAAAAAAGGCCGGAATCCAGCGCGGTCAATCAAACTGGTTCCCGCCCATTCTGTATCCTTTTCAGGAAAAACTGTGGAAAAGCCAGTCTTTGTCCACCATTGCCTTCCAGCGGGTCGCAGGCCATACCACAAACCATCGACATGAGATCTGGTAGCAAGACGCGCGGCCCATTCTGAACATGGCTGCGTTTTGAACCGAATTGCAGGAGCTGGCAAACGTCATGAAGCGGATGGTTATGCTCCAGGGCACCGGCTCGGATGTCGGCAAGACGGTTCTGGTGGCGGGGCTTTGCCGGTTGGCGCGGCTGCATGGACGTGTCGTGCGTCCGTTCAAGCCGCAGAACATGTCCAACAATGCCGCCGTGGCTGACGATGGCGGGGAAATCGGCAGGGCGCAGTGGCTCCAGGCGCTGGCCTGTGGCGTGCCATCTTCGGTGCATATGAACCCGGTTTTGCTGAAACCACAAAGCGAGACTGGCAGCCAGATCATCGTGCAAGGCCGCGTGTTTGGCCAGGCGAAGGGGCGCGATTACCAGCGGCTGAAACCGCAATTGCTCGGCGCGGTGCTCGACAGTTTTGAAGAGGTGAAGGCCGGGGCCGATCTGGTGATTGTCGAGGGCGCAGGCTCTCCAGCCGAAATTAATTTAAGGGCTGGGGACATAGCCAATATGGGCTTTGCCACCCGCGCCAATGTGCCGGTGGTGCTGGTTGGCGATATCGATCGCGGTGGGGTGATTGCCTCGCTGGTCGGCACCCATGCCATCCTGCCGGAGGAAGACCGCCGGATGATTTGCGGCTATATTATCAACAAGTTCCGGGGAGACCAGAGCCTGTTTGCCGACGGTATCGAAGCCATTGGCCGCTACACCGGCTGGCCGAGTTTCGGCATCGTGCCTTGGCTGAAGGCTGCTGGGCGGTTGCCGCCGGAAGACAGCGTGGCGCTGGAACGATTGAGCCGCAGTTCGACCGGCGCTTTGAAGATTGCCGTGCCGGTTTTGTCACGTATTGCCAATTTCGACGATTTCGATCCACTTGCCACAGAGCCTTCCGTCGATCTGGTCTATGTGCGTCCCGGCGAACCCTTGCCGGCCGATGCGGCGCTGGTGATTCTGCCGGGCTCCAAGGCAACAATTGGCGATCTCGCGGACCTGCGCGCACAAGGATGGGACAAGGACCTTATCCTGCATCGTCGGCGTGGTGGGCGGATCATCGGTATTTGCGGCGGCTATCAGATGCTGGGCAATAGCGTTGCCGATCCGCTGGGGCTGGAGGGCGCTCCCTGCCGCGTCGAAGGCCTCGGTCTGCTTGAGATTGATACCGAGATGGCGCCGGAAAAGACCGTGCGCAATAGTGCGGCTCATTCGCTGGAATATGACATGACCCTGAGCGGCTATGAAATCCACCTCGGGCAGACCGATGGTCCGGATTGCCAGCGTCCTTCCCTGACGATCCGTGGCCGGGCCGATGGGGCTATGTCCGCTGATGGCAAGGTGATGGGCACCTATCTGCATGGGCTGTTTGCCAATGACAGCTACCGGGCCGCGCTGCTGCAAAGCTTCGGGATCAGCAATGCTACTGAAAATTACCGGCAGAGTGTCGAGCAGGCCCTGGACGATCTGGCTCGCGAACTCGAAAACGTGCTGGACAAGGCCTGGCTGGACAGCCTGATCGGCTGATTATTGTTCTGGCTCAAACGGTGTGCGACGCCGGTTCAACGCATCGGCTATCATCCAGACACACAGCGCCCAGGCGCCGCCGACCGTCCAGCCTGCGATGATATCCGTTGGCCAATGCACGCCGAGAAACACCCGGCTGACGCCAATCAACAGCGTCAGGAACAGGCCCGCGCCGAAGGTGAAATAGCGCAATTGCCATGTCGGCTGGGCGCGGGCCAGCATGGCGCCAAGCGTCAGATAGGTAATGGCCGACATCATGGCATGGCCGCTCGGAAAGCTCATGGTCTGCACACTGACCAGATGCGGTACCACATCCGGCCTGGCACGGGAAAACAGCAGTTTCAGACCGGACTCGGCTAAGGCTCCGAGCGAAATTGCCAGTCCGACAATCATGGCATTGCGGGTCTTGCCCGCCGCAAGCAGATAAAACACCGTCAGCACAGTGACGAGGGTAATCACCGTGAAGCCGCCAAGGCTGGTAATGTCACGCACCGAATTGACCAGCCAAGAGGGGCCGATGGTCAGTCCTGGATCGTCCTTGATCCGGAGCGCCAGCAAGATGGCACGGTCGAAGGCATGGCTTTCCTGATCAAAGACGTCTTCTGCGATTTTTGCAAACAGCAACCCAAGCCCGGCCAAAATGGTCATACTGGCGAGAAGGCGCGGCTCGATCCGGTTGCGCAGACGTTCAGGCAGAAATTTCAAGGCATGCTCCCGATTTGGTCATCCGCTTGTTGTTTCAGTAGATAATGCGGCAGATGCCTTTCACCAAGAGGCGCTTACGGATGCAATAACAACACCATGCATTGGCCGCCTTCCCGCAGGGCTGACGCATGTGGGGGGCGCACGATCAAGGCCCCGGCCTCGGCAAAAATCCGCATCATCGAGGAATCCTGTTTCGGAAAGGTGGTCACCCAAAGCCCATCCGCCGAATCGACCCGTAATTGGGCGCGCAGATAGTCCTGTCGCTGATCGTTGGCGGCAAGTGCTGTTGCCGTGCGGGCGTGCTTGAGGCGCTGAGGCAGAGGGCGATGGCCGAGCTTGGCAATCAGCGGTTCGAGAAACAGCAGGCTACAGACCATGCTGGAGATGGGATTGCCCGGCAGGCCGAGCACATGCATCGGTCCAAGCTTGCCCACCATCAGCGGCTTGCCGGGGCGCATGGCGATTTTCCAGAAATCCAGCACCATGCCTGCATCGGTAAGCGCTGCCTGCACCAGGTCATGATCGCCGACCGATGCGCCGCCGGTCGTCACCAGTACATCCGCGCCTGCCGTCTCCGCTTTGCGGATGGCCGCGACGATGGCGTCATGATCATCAGGCACGATCCCGAGATCCAGCACGTCCGCGCCCAGATTTTCGGCAAGGGCCGTAATGGCAAATGTATTAGAGGCGATGATCTGGCTTGGCCCCGGCGCAGTCCCGGGCGTCACCAGCTCGTCACCGGTGGCGAGAAGGGCGATGAGCGGCTTGCGATAGACCGGGACATTTGCATGATTGCCGCTCGCAGCCAGCATCAGCTTTGCAAAATCCAAAACCTTGCCCGCCGGGATCAAAACCGCGCCCTCGGTAAAATCCTGGCCGCGAGGCCGGATATGGCGCCCCTGCACGGCGGCGAATGTGGTGCGAATACGAAGGTTGCTCTCCGCCGGTTCCGTGTCTTCCTGGATGAGCACGCTATCGGCACCATCAGGCACCGGGGCGCCGGTAAAGATACGCACGCATTGCCCGGCGCCCACCCGGCCATCAAAGCCGTGTCCGGCCGCCGATTGGCCGATCACGGACAATTCAGTCCCCGGCGTAAGGGCATCTTCAGCCCGCAGCGCGTAGCCGTCCATGGCCGAGGCATCGAAAGGCGGCTGCGTCAGCCGAGCGGTGATATCCTCTGCGAGGATACGATTGCAGGCCTGGCGGAGCGGTATAGTTTCCGTGTCCTGCAGCGGGGTCGCAGACGCCAGCAGTCTGGCTTGGGCCTCTTCCACGGGTAGCAGCGACATTATCCAGCCTCCGGATGGCGAAACGGGCCGGATTTTCCGCCGGTCTTTTCAACGACCCGAATTCCACCGATCTCCATGGTTTTGTCGGCGGCTTTTGCCATGTCGTAAATCGTCAGACAGGCAACCGAAACGGCAGTCAGCGCTTCCATCTCGACGCCGGTCTTTCCGGTTAGTTTGACGGTCGCCGTGACGCGCAGGCCGGGCAGGGCGGTGTCTTCGGTGATGTCGACACTGACCTTGGTCAACATCAGTTGATGACAGAGCGGGATCAGGTCTGCCGTGCGCTTGGCGGCCATGATTCCGGCCAGCCTTGCCGTGCCGATCACGTCGCCCTTCTTGGCATTGCCGTCGCGGATCAATACCAGCGTTTCCGGTGCCATGCGGATATGACCCTCGGCTATGGCGACCCGCACGGTCTCGACCTTGTCGCCGACATCGACCATATGCGCTTCGCCCGCAGCGCCGATATGGGTCAGGCCGCTCATTCGGCGGCTTGGCGGTCGGCTGAGCCGGTCAATAGCGCCTTGGTGGCGCCAGTCACATCGTCCTTACGCATCAGGCTTTCGCCGACCAGGAAGGTGTTGATGCCGGATTTTTGCAGGCGAAGACAGTCTTCGTGGGTGAAAATTCCGCTTTCGCCAACCAGCAGTCGGTCGGCAGGCACCATGGCGGCCAGCCTCTCGCTGACGGCAAGATCGACCTCGAACGTGCGCAGATTGCGATTGTTGATGCCGACGAGCGGTGAGGTGAGTTTCAGTGCCCGGACCATTTCCTCTTCATCATGCACCTCGATCAGCACGTCCATGCCGAGCGCCAGGGCTTCCCCTTCCAGATCAGAGGCCTCGGAATCGGACAGGGACGCCATGATCAGCAGGATGCAATCCGCGCCCCAGGCACGCGCTTCATGCACCTGATAGGCCTCGAACATGAAATCCTTGCGCAGCGCCGGAAGTGTGCAGGCCGCACGGGCAGCGACCAGAAACTCCGGTGCGCCCTGAAAGCTTGGAGCGTCGGTCAGGACCGACAGACAGGCAGCCCCACCCGCCTCATAGGCTTGGGCCAGCGCCGGTGGGTCGAAATCGGGACGGATCAGGCCTTTTGACGGGCTGGCCTTCTTGATCTCGGCAATCAATCCGAAATTGCCCGAAGCCTGCTTTGCCCGTAAAGCCTTGTAGAAGCCACGTGCTGGCGGCTGGTCGGCGGCTCGGGCCTTGATCTCATCCAGCGGTATAGCACTCTTGGCGGCAGCGATTTCCTCGCGCTTATAGGCTTCGATTTTTTTCAGGATGTCACTCATGCCGAATGTCCTCCATTGGAGACGGAAATCAGTATCTCCAGCCGGTTCAGGGCAGCGCCGCTGTCCAACGATTGCGCGCCTAGCGCCATGCCGTCTGCCAGTGTTGCGGCTTTTCCGGCTATGACCAGGGCTGCGGCGGCATTGCAGAGCGCCACGTCGCGATAGGCATTTTTCTCACCTTCAAGAACAGCGCGCAAGGCCTTGGCATTATATTCGCCGTCGCCGCCCTTCAGAGCGGCCAGCTCAACCTGTGCCACGCCAAAATCACCGGGCGTCAGCTCAAAACTGCGGATCTTGCCCTGTTCGAGTGCCGCCACCTGCGTCGTGCCAGTCGTGGTGATTTCATCAAGGCCATTGCCATGCACGACCCAGATGCTCTCACTGCCCAGATCACGCAGGGTCTCGGCCAGCGGTATCACCCATTCCGGCGCATAGACGCCGAGCAACTGCTTTTTGACGCCAGCCGGATTGGCGAGCGGTCCCAGAAGATTGAAAATGGTGCGTGTGCCAAGCTCTACCCTTGCCGGGCCGACATGGCGCATGGCGGAATGATGCAGCTGGGCAAACATGAAGCCGACGCCAGCCTCAGATATGCAGCGGCCAATGATGGCCGGATCGATATCCAGCTTGACGCTGAGGGCAGTCAGGCTATCAGCCGCGCCGGATTTCGAGCTGAGTGCCTTGTTGCCGTGCTTGGCGACCGGAACCCCAGCGCCTGCAACGATCAGGGCCGCCAGCGTCGAAATGTTATAGGTGCCAGTTCCATCTCCGCCCGTTCCCACGATGTCGATGGCATCCGCGGGGGCGGTGACCGGCAGCATCTTTTGACGCATGACGGTGACCGCGCCGACAATCTCCGGCACGGTTTCGCCGCGCATGCGCAGAGCGATCAGGAAGCCGCCAATCTGGGCAGGCGTTGCCTCTCCCGACATCAGGATGTTGAAGGCATCCGCCGCCTCATCCCGTGTCAGTGCTTGCCCGCTGGCGACCTTTGCGATGAATGGCTTCAGCCCGTTCATATGCTTCGCCCTCCCGGCGGTTCAGCGTGTGATGGCCTGCTGGGCCAGCGCCTGATTGATGGTGACGCCATATTTGGTCTGCAGCTGGTTGACCATCTGGTCGAGAATATCGTCACCGGCGGATTTGGCCAGCGCGGTAATCTGGCCTTCCTGCTGGTCGACGACATCACCGGTCGGCTGGGTGTTGACATCCGTGACCTTCAACAGGATCTGGGTCATCGGATCGGCACCAACCGCCGAGCCAATCGTGCCGGAAGGTCCACGGAATGCGGCCTGGACGGCAGCAGGGCCGAGCACAGGATCCTCGGTATCGCGGCGAAGACCGGCCTTGGTCTCAACGCCGATGGCCAGTTCAGTCGCGAGATCAGCCAGTGCCACCCCGGTATCGGCCTTGGCCTTCAACTGCTCCACCTTGGCGCCCAGCGCCTGTTTCTGCTGCTCGGTGGTCCAGTCGGAGATGGCCTTGTCCTTGACCTCATCCAGCGTTCTCTCGCGAGACGCATCAATGGCCGTCACGTCGAACCACATATAACCATTTCGTCCGATATTGAGCGGCAGGGGTTCCGCGCCCGCTTCGGTTTCGAACACCGACTTCAACAGATTGGCTTTTTCCGGCAGATTTTCTGCCGCCTTGCCGGTCTTGTCCTGTCCCTGAGCATCGATACCGTCAACCTTGATGGCTTTCAGGCCAGCCTTGGTGGCGGCTTCCTCGAGGCTTGAACCGGAGGCGCGCATATCCTCGAACCGGTCATGCACGTCATTGATCTGCTGGGCTGCGGCATTGGCGGCAAGATCGGCGCGAATCTGATCCTTGACTTCGTCCAGCGTCTTCGTGCGGCTTGGCTTGATATTGCTGACCCGCAGAATAACCGGGCCGAAGGCGCCTTCGACGACAGGTGTCGTATCGCTGTCTTTTGCGACAGCAAATGCGGCATCGGCCAGCTTCTGGTCGGGAATATCCGCCCGGGTGAAATCACCCAGCAGCACATCTGTTGCCGTCTTGCCCTGGTCGGCGACCAACTGATCGAAGGTCTTGCCGTTCTTCAGCGATTGGGCAGCGGATTCGGCCAGTTCCTTGGTCGGGAAGGTCAATTGCTCCAGCGTCCGGGTGCCGGCTACTTCGAATTTCTTGAGGTTGGCGTCGTATTCCTGCTTTACCTGCTCGTCAGTCACGGCTTTCGGATCGGCGATATCGGCAGGCTCCAGCTTTACGTAGGAAAAGCTGCGATATTCCGGCGCGCGGTAGCGCGATTTCATCGTGTTGAACCAGGTTTTCAGAACCGTTTCGTCCGGTGCCTTGATCGGGTCGATATTGGCAGTGGTCAGCAGCAGGTAATCGATGCTGCGGCTTTCCTGGCGATAGAGCTTCAGAGCATCGACCAGCACTTTCGGAGGCACGAATCCTTCCGCTGTCGCATCGACGATCTGGCTGCGAACCGCGACCTTGGAGCGCTCGGTGATATAATCCTGCTCACGAATGCCGGAATTGCGCAGCCGTGAGGTGAACAATTGCCGGTCGAACTGGCCATTGGTGTTCTTGAACGCCGGATCGTCGCCGATCAACTGCGCCAGGCGGTCCTGGGAAAGGCCGAGATTCATGTCCGAGGCCAGCTGATCGAGGGCGGCACCCGCGACCAACTGCTGGTAGACCTGCGACTCGATGCCGAGCGAACGTGCCTGCTCGCTTGTCAATTGCGTGCCGAAACGGCGACTGAGATCGGAGATCTGCCGCTGATAGGCGAGGCGGAATTCGTTGGAATTGACGCTCTGGCTGCCGACCTTGATGACCTTGTCCGACGTGTCGCTCATGATCGAGCTGGAAATGCCCCAGATCGCGAAGGATGCGACAAGCAAAAGAAGAAGCCCTTTTGCCACCCAGGTGCCGGCAGCTTTTCTCAGGATCACGAGCATCGGAACGAAAACCTCATCAATATTCTTCGCCGGATGCGAAGCAGTCGCCGTTGCTTAAAGCAATCCCTGAACAAATTGAAGGCTTTCTTGATGGAAAACCCCAATGCCATGGCATGAAACCTGTCATTTGCAGGCAGGCCCACGAAAAAGCCCGGCGAATTGATCGCCGGGCTTTGCATGAGACAGGATATTGCCGATCAGCGCTTGGCGACGGGCAGGTAGTCGCGCTTGGGTGCGCCAGTGTAAAGCTGGCGCGGGCGACCGATACGCTGCTGCGGATCTTCGATCATCTCGTTCCACTGCGCAATCCAGCCGACGGTGCGGGCGAGAGCGAACAGAACGGTGAACATTTCCGTCGGGAAGCCGAGGGCACGAAGCGTGATGCCGGAATAGAAGTCGACATTCGGATAGAGCTTCTTCTCGATGAAATATTCGTCGCTCAAGGCGATCTTTTCCAGCTCGAGCGCGACCTGCATCAGCGGATCGCCGGCATTGCCGGTGGCTTCCAGCACTTCATACATGGTCTTCTGCATGATCTTGGCGCGCGGGTCGTAGTTCTTGTAGACCCGGTGACCGAAGCCCATCAGGCGGAACGGATCGTTCTTGTCCTTGGCGCGGGCGATATATTCTGGAATCCGGTCGACCGTGCCGATTTCCCGCAGCATGTTCAGAGCCGCTTCGTTGGCGCCGCCATGGGCAGGGCCCCAGAGGCAGGCGATGCCGGCCGCGATGCAGGCAAACGGATTGGCACCCGACGAGCCGGCCAGGCGCACCGTGGAGGTGGAGGCGTTCTGCTCATGATCGGCATGCAGGATGAAGATCCGGTCCATGGCGCGGGCCAGAACCGGGTTGACCTTGTATTCCTCGCAAGGCACGGCAAAGCACATGTTGAGGAAGTTGGCGGCGTAATCCAGATCGTTCTTGGGATAAACGAAAGGCTGGCCGATGTGATACTTATAAGCCATGGCGGCGATGGTCGGCATCTTGGCGATCATCCGCAGGCTGGCAACCATGCGCTGGTGCGGATCGGTGATGTCGGTCGAGTCGTGGTAGAAAGCCGACAGAGCGCCGACCGTACCGACCATGACCGCCATCGGATGGGCGTCGCGACGGTAGCCTGAGAAGAATTTCGACATCTGCTCATGCACCATGGTGTGATGCGTGACGCGATGATCGAAGTCTTTTTTCTGGGCAACTGTCGGCAGTTCGCCGTAGAGCAGCAGATAGCAGACTTCCAGGAAGTCGCCTTTTTCAGCCAGCTGTTCGATGGGATAGCCGCGGTGCAGAAGCACGCCTTCGTCGCCGTCGATATAGGTGATTTTCGATTCGCATGATGCCGTGGAGGTAAATCCGGGATCATAGGTAAACTTGCCGGTATGCTTATAAAGAGCGCCGATGTCGATAACATCGGGGCCGATCGTGCCGCTTCGCACGTCAAGATCGACGGCCTTGTCCTCAATCTTCAAGTTTGCGCTTTGTTCCGTCATGGTGATCCTCCGGATATAGGCGGGAGACGCAGCTTTCGCCTCGTCCCAGGTTAAGCGTTGCAATTAGCTATATGATCCAGAGGTTAATGCCAAGCTATCCAAAGGACAAAGTGTGCATTGCAATAAGTCGGCACTTGCATTGCAGGCATGCGTTATCGCCAGAACTGCTTTTCTTGGTTTACACCCCCTTTCTCCTACAGCTTTTGATTGATAGTCTGCCGTTAGCGGCACGGTAAGATGTGTGGCCGAATTATCATAAAAGCAATTTTCAGGGGCCTCGCCGTTCGTCTTCAGCGCTTTGGAGGCGGATGGTATTGCAAGGCGCCGGGGCGACGGCAGGATCGATGCCGGATACGGTGGAATGGGAGCTGGTCAGGCAAAAAGAAGCGCTTACCGCGCGCGCCTTGCCATGGGATAAGCGCTCTTCCAAAACCCTGTTTGACGAGCTTCTGCGGCGCCCTGACATAGAGCCGGAAGGCGCAGCGGAAACCCCTGATTTCGACGGGAACTTCACTGCATCGCCTCTTCTGGTCTCCCGCTGGCAGCGCCTATTGCGCGCTCTCCACCGGGACGCTCTGCAGGAGCTTGCCTATGGCCGGACATTTCTGTTTTTGCCCGTTCTGCTTGGGCTCGGTGCGATCTGGTGGTTTACCCGTCCGCACGATCTTCCCCGGCTGCCGATTTTCCTGACTTTCTGTGCCGCCGGAGTGATCTGGCTGCGGGTTCGCTATCGTCATCCTGTCCTGGCCGCCGTCTGCGGCATTGCAACTCTCGGTCTTGCCGGCATGTTGCTGGCCGATGCGCAAACGGCGCGGCTGGATACGATCATCATCGACAGTGCAGTGACGACGGTGGTGCGCGGTAAAGTGGTTTCAGTGGAACCAAATGCCGACGGCAATCAAAGATATGTGATTGCACTGCACCAAACACGTTCCCCCAGCCTGAAGCGTATGCCGCAGCAGGTAGCGCTTCTGGCCCGCGGCACGCATGTGCCCTTCAATCCTGGTGACTGGATCGAGGGCAGGGCGCGGCTCTCCCCACCGTCCGGGCCTGCCTTGCCAGGCTTGAACGACTTTGCTTTTGCCTCTTATTTTGCGGGAACCGGGGCGATCGGCTATTTTTACCAGCCACCCAAATCATTCATGCCGGGGCCAGATATCGCGCCGCCGGATTTTTGGGAACGAGCCGGAATCAGGCTGGATGAGACGACACAGGAATTGCGCAATGGCATTTCCGACCGTATCAGGGCCATCGTGCCGGGCGACGCGGGCGCGTTTGCCGTAGCGATTGTGACCGGCGAGCGGCGCGGCCTTTCTGAGGAGGCCAATAACGATCTTCGCGTTTCCGGCCTTGCCCATATCATCTCGATTTCCGGTCTGCATATGGCGCTGGCCGGTGGGCTGTTCTTCGTGGGGATCCGGCGCCTGTTGAGCCTTGTGCCGGGTATGGCGGAGGCCCGCTCGGTCAAGAAGATTGCCGCAGCAGGGGCGATTGCCACCACGACCGGCTATTTTTTGATTTCCGGCTATGACATTGCCGCCCAGCGCGCCTATCTGATGATGGTCATCATGCTGTCGGCGGCTTTCTTCGACCGGCCTGTGCTCAGCCTGCGCAACGCGGCGCTGGCGGCTATCCTGGTGATTCTCCTCTCGCCGTCGCAGGTTATGGGGCCGAGCCTGCAAATGTCCTTTGCGGCGACTTTTGCCCTGATCGCCGGTTTCGACTTGTGGCGCCAGCGCCCAAGAATACCCCCCATCCTGCCGGCTATCCCGGTGCTGACAGTGTTGAAGCCGTTGATGACGGTGGTCAGCGGCATTCTGATGACCTCAGCGCTTGGCGGCTTCTCCACGGCGATGTTTTCAGCGGCGCATTTCCATCGGGTTGGATTGCATGGGTTGGAGGCCAATCTCCTGGCGGCGCCCCTGATGTCGATGCTTGTCATGCCGGCCGCGATGATAGGTGTGTTGCTCATGCCTTTCGGTCTGGACCAATGGCCGATCCAGTTGATGGGGCTTGGCCTTGAGGGCGTGTTGATGATCGCCAGCAAAGTCGCGAAGCTGTGGGGCACTGGCTTTACCTTCGGCCGATTCGAATGGTGGTTTCTGCCGGTCTCGGCAACCGGTCTGCTGATACTGACCCTGATGAAGACGCGGCTGAGGCTGATTGGTGTGGTCATGATGTTGACGGCGTTTGGCTATGAGGCAATAAAAACCGATCCGCCGCTGCCTGATCTTGCCATAACCGAAGATGGCCAACTGTTTGCTCTCTTTCGGACCGATGGCCGCAATGTCTTGACCGTCGCCACGAACAAGAAGCGTCCGCCGGGTTTCGTTTTCAACCAATGGCGCTCAGTGCTCGACATTGCCGATCCGATTGCGCCTGAAATATTGCCCAAGCTGGCAGCTGTCGAAATGGAGAAAGGCCAACAGGGAGCGAGGGAAGCAACGCGGGACGGAAAAACAAAAACAAAGTTGGGCAGCCAAAAAGCCAAGGAAAGAGAGCCGGTCGAGCCACAACAGGCTATGGCGGAGATGAGGGTTGCAAAGGAGAAGGCCGATAAAAAACCTGATCTTTTCCATTGCCGCACCGATGCTTTTTGTCTCGCAAGGCTCAGCAATGGTTGGACAGTCAGCCTGGTGCAGAATCGCGACTATAGCCAGGCCGCCTGCGCCCTGTCCGATCTGATCGTTTCGACTGAGGTCAGTCGCGATGCCGTCTGTGAGGCGCCGATGGCATCCACTGCTTCCTCCGAAAACACCGGAACGACCGTTATCCGGGACACTACGGAAGAAGGCACTGGGATGGACGTTGAAAGTGAACGGATAATGGCCGACGATGATGTGCTGGCATCTGACAACAGCAGCCCGTCCATTCGCTCCCAAACAATCAACCGAACGCAAGCGGGAGGCACTTCCGCAGCCAGTGCAAGCCCGGTACCAAGGCAGCACGTTGAATTGCCCACGGATAGCCAAGTCTCAGACGGCGCCTCGAACGCGGCCCAGAGTTCCCCGTCCCTCATAGAATCGGGTGAAATCGGCGCCTTCTTGCAAACGGAGAAGGTTGGAAACGCTGCACCGATGCTGTCACGCCCCCCGAAAGTCCTGACCCGCAACGATCTGCGGCGATTCGGTGCAATGGAAATCACGCTTGGCGATCCCGCCACCCGAACGCTGCATATCGTTACGGCATTTCAAAATCAGTATCGGCCCTGG
This sequence comes from Agrobacterium vitis, assembly GCF_037039395.1. Lineage (NCBI taxonomy): Bacteria > Pseudomonadati > Pseudomonadota > Alphaproteobacteria > Hyphomicrobiales > Rhizobiaceae > Gillisella > Gillisella vitis. The sequence goes on from NZ_CP146242.1 coordinate 3,471,435, forward strand.
ACTCGCCACCGTTATTTCGACTGGCGCAGCAATCGCTATGACCGGCCGGATGGCAGGACCCACGCCAACGTGCCATCTGCTGCCAGCGACGACGTCCAGTCAGGTGCCGGCGATGTCAGCGAGCTTAGTGATAGCGACGAATAAGACCGACAAGCTTGCCCTGGATCTTTACCCGGTCCGGTCCGAAAATCCGCGTTTCATAGGCGGGATTGGCAGCTTCCAACGCGATCGATGCCCCACGGCGGCGGAAGCGTTTCAAGGTGGCTTCCTCATCGTCGACCAGAGCGACGACGATATCGCCCGGATTGGCGGTGGTCGCATTGCGGATGATGACCGTGTCGCCATCGAGAATACCGGCTTCGATCATCGAATCGCCTTTGACCTCGAGGGCGTAATGTTCGCCGCTGCCCAACATTTCCATTGGTACGGAAATGTCATGGGTGTTGTTCTGGATAGCGGAGATCGGCACGCCTGCCGCGATCCTGCCCATGACAGGGATCGATGAGGAATTGCGTACTTCCTCGACCGGTTTGGCCGGAGCGGATGGCACTGCCTGCAACTTGCCTCGGCTGCCTTCGATGACGGATGGCGAAAATCCCGTACGCCGAGGCGGTATGCTGGATGTCATGGCCTCCGGCAGTTTGATCACTTCCAGCGCCCGGGCTCGATTTGGCAAGCGACGGATGAAGCCGCGCTCTTCCAAAGCGGTGATCAGCCGGTGAATGCCGGATTTGGAGGCGAGGTCCAGGGCGTCCTTCATCTCATCGAAGGAGGGCGGTACGCCAGACTCCTTCATGCGCTCGTGTATAAACAGCAAAAGTTCCTGTTGCTTGCGAGTCAGCATTGGGACCTACCCTTTGAATTATGAAACAAATACAGAACATACGCTATCTGTTCCAGTTGTGTTCCGCAAGTCCTTCTTGAAAATTTCCTTTGAAGACGCAGCGAGAAGACGGCTTTGATGAGGATCGGGACGAGAAGCATCCTTTTAATAAGGGAGGGTGAGAGACACGCATCGTCCAGGAAGTCTCTACCTTCTTGTCCTTATGCCTGTCCGTTGAACCGGGCAGAAAGACAGAGAAAATCAATACTATCAAATTGCAGAATGAGATTTGGTGAAAGGTCGTCTCAGCGCGTATGGCCAACGATAAATCGACAACAATAAACTCTCATCGAGTCTGATCGGGGGCATTGTTGCCCCCGATCTGCTTTGATATCAGTGGTTTACAACATCGCGACGGCAATTTCCGCTGCAAGACGCGCGTTGTTTTCCACCAACGCGATATTGGTGGTCAGACTGCGGCCGTCGGTGAGGTGATAGATTGCGTCGAGCAGGAAAGGCGTCACGGCTTTGCCGGTGATTTCCTCGCGTTCGGCAGCGGCGAGCGCCCGGCCAATATAGATTTCCATTTCCTCGCGCGCGATTTCGTCTGCTTCCGGCACGGGATTGGCGATCAACATGCCACCATCGATGCCCAATTGGTCGCGTACCTTCTGGAAATTGGCAATTGCCGCCGGGCTTTCCAGTTTGAGTGGGCTTTTCAAGCCCGATTCCCGCGACCAGAAGGCTGGAAACTCATCGCTGTCGTAAGTCACGACAGGTACGCCACGGGTTTCCAAGACTTCCAGGGTCTTGGGAATATCAAGAATGGCTTTTGCTCCGGCGCAGACGACGATGACCGGGGTGCGGGCCAGTTCTTCCAGGTCAGCTGAAATGTCGAAGCTTTCTTCTGCACCACGATGCACACCGCCGATGCCGCCGGTGGCAAAAACCGAGATATTGGCGCGCGCGGCGGCGATCATCGTCGCGGCCACCGTGGTAGCGCCGGTGCGGCGTTCGGCAATGGCGTAGGCGAGATCGGCACGAGAGACCTTCAGGACATCAGTCATCTGCGCCAGTTTTTGCAGCTGATCTTCTTCCAGCCCGATATGCAAGACACCTTCAATAACGGCGATGGTGGCAGGTACGGCGCCGCCGTCGCGAATGATTGCCTCTACGCTTTGCGCCATCTCGACATTTTTCGGATAGGGCATGCCATGGGTGATAATGGTGGATTCCAGCGCAACAATGGGAGCATTGCGCGTCTTGGCCGCAGCCACTTCGCGGGCGTAAACGATGGGCAGGAGCGGAGAAATCGAACGGGTCATGGTCGGGAACTCGTTTGGCGGGAAAGGGCGCGCGGCTCGCCAACAAGGCCAAGGCGCGCGGCGAGGCGATCTGCGGTGAGGTCCTCGTCTGTTGCCCTGTCTGATAGCAGGGTCAGGCCAGCCAAGGCAACACCGTGGCGCAGCGCCAGCGGTAAGGAACTGTTGTGCACGCGCTGCGAAAGCACGCCTGCACAAAGCGAATCGCCAGCCCCGGTCACATCGACCAGTGCTTCCAGTGGCGGCGGTGTCAGGGCGTAGTCACCGCTTGCATCGAAGGCCACGACCGGCCCCGCACCATTGGTGACCACGCCGCCCTGTAGACCTTTCGCGCGAAGCAGGTCCGGCCAATCAGAAGGATCATCTGGCTTTATTCCCGCCAGTACCGCGGCTTCAGCGCTATTGAGAAACAGCATGTCGAAACTATCCAGACAGGTTGCGTATCGCACCACCTTGGCCGGTGAAATGCCGATCCCGGCTAGAGGTTTGGCAATTTGGCGCGCCATGGCGGCAATCGCCTCCAGCGTCTCTTGCGGCAGATTGGCATCGACCAGCAAAAGTCGGGCGGCATCAAAAGCCTCACGAACGGCGCGCACTTTCAGCCGGCGCGGCGAGAACAAACGGTAGAGGTCCATATCGGCCAGGCCGATCACCAGATTGCCGTCCTTTTCCAAAATGGCGGTGTAGCTTGGCGTGTTTCGATCGAGAAAAGTGAAAGGCCGGTCGTCGACGCCAGCCGCTTCGGCCGCGGCCGCCACCCGTTGGCCAAGCGCATCGCCGCCGCGGGGACTGATCATTGCAACATTCAATCCAAGCCGTGCCAACGCGCGCGCCGCGTTGAAGCCGCCGCCACCCGGTTCTTCCAGCCATCGCCCCGGATTGCTGGCGCCAGGAATGGTTTCCGCATCGATGCGTCCGCGCCGATCAATATGCGCGCCGCCCAGAACGAGAATGTCGAGACTCATACCTGCCAGTCTCCTGGAAACAGTGGAAATTCGAATCGCGAAGGCGTCATTCCGAAGGGTGTCATGAGCTGGAAACCAACTTCTCTTAGCGGCCAACGCCATGGAAACATTAAGAGAACACCCGTCAGATTAAAAAATAAACACAAAGACTTGGGCATGACTTGCAAAAACGGAACAAACCATGTACATAGTCGCTGTCTGCTGTTTCGTTGCCTACGCGGCTTCAATAACCTAAAGGTGGTTCAAATGTCACAAAATTCTTTGCGGCTCGTAGAGGACAAAACGGTGGATAAAAGCAAGGCATTGGAAGCGGCCCTGTCGCAGATCGAGCGATCGTTCGGCAAGGGCTCAATCATGAAGCTCGGTGCGAATGAAAAAATCGTAGAGGTTGAAACCGTATCGACGGGCTCTCTTAGCCTCGATATCGCGCTCGGCATTGGTGGTCTTCCCAAAGGCCGTATCATTGAAATTTATGGACCGGAAAGCTCCGGTAAAACCACGCTTGCGTTGCAAACCATTGCCGAGGCCCAGAAAAAGGGCGGCGTTTGCGCTTTCGTCGATGCCGAGCATGCGCTGGATCCGGTCTATGCCCGCAAACTGGGCGTCGATCTTCAGAATTTGCTGATCTCGCAGCCAGATACCGGTGAGCAGGCCCTGGAAATCACCGATACGCTGGTGCGTTCGGGCGCCATCGATGTGTTGGTAATCGACTCGGTTGCTGCCTTGACGCCGAAAGCTGAAATCGAAGGCGAGATGGGCGATAGCCTGCCGGGTATGCAGGCGCGCTTGATGAGCCAGGCGCTGCGCAAGCTGACGGGCTCTATCTCGCGTTCGAACTGCATGGTGGTTTTCATCAACCAGATCCGTATGAAGATCGGCGTGATGTTCGGTTCCCCGGAAACGACGACCGGCGGTAACGCCTTGAAATTCTACGCTTCGGTTCGTCTTGATATTCGCCGTATCGGCGCCGTCAAGGACCGGGAAGAGATCGTTGGTAACCAGACCCGGGTCAAGGTGGTCAAGAACAAGATGGCGCCGCCCTTCAAGCAGGTGGAATTCGACATAATGTATGGCGAAGGCGTGTCAAAGACCGGTGAATTGGTCGATCTGGGCGTCAAGGCCGGGATCGTTGAGAAAGCCGGGGCCTGGTTTTCCTATAATAGCCAGCGCTTGGGGCAGGGCCGGGAAAATGCCAAGATCTTCTTACGCGATAATCCTGCGGTTGCCGATGAAATCGAAACGGCGCTTCGCCAGAACGCTGGTTTGATCGCCGAGCGGTTTCTTGAAAATGGCGGTCCGGACGCCAATGACAGCGTTGGTCTTGACGACGCTTGATCAGCCAGGACCGCTTATCTGGCGGTTGGATCTGTTCATTGTTGCGGGCTGGGGATTTACATCTCCGGCCCTTTTCTTTTGATAGGCTGGACAGGCGTCATGGCGGACGATAAAAGCCGTTGTTTTCTGACGTCTGTCCGGCAGCGGACACTTATTCCAAGGGCATCCCATGAGCGGCGTAAATGACATTCGGTCGACCTTCCTCGATTACTTCAAGACCAATGGTCATGAAGTCGTTGCGTCGAGCCCGCTCGTGCCGCGTAATGACCCGACCTTGATGTTCACCAATGCCGGCATGGTGCAATTCAAGAATGTCTTCACCGGACTGGAACACCGGCCTTATTCCCGGGCGTCCACGGCGCAGAAATGCGTTCGGGCCGGGGGCAAGCATAACGATCTTGACAATGTCGGTTACACGGCGCGTCACCACACGTTTTTCGAAATGCTGGGCAATTTTTCCTTCGGCGATTACTTCAAGGAAAATGCCATCGAACTGGCCTGGAACCTGATTACCCGGGAATTCGGCATTGATCGCAACAAGCTTTGCGTCACCGTCTATCACACCGATGACGAAGCCTTTGGCTTGTGGAAGAAAATTGCCGGTCTGCCGGAAGAGAAGATCATCCGGATTGCCACCAGCGACAATTTCTGGGCAATGGGCGATACCGGCCCGTGTGGGCCGTGCTCTGAAATCTTTTATGATCACGGCGACCATATCTGGGGAGGCCCTCCAGGTTCTGCCGATGAGGATGGCGACCGGTTCATCGAGATCTGGAACCTGGTTTTCATGCAATATGAACAGGTGACCAAGGAGCAACGGGTAGATCTGCCGCGTCCTTCCATCGATACCGGCATGGGCCTGGAGCGGGTTGCCGCCCTATTGCAGGGCAAGCACGACAATTACGATATCGACCTGTTCCGTGCGCTAATCGATGCTTCCGTCGATCTGACGGGCGTACCGGCTGAGGGCGAACGCCGGGCCAGCCACCGGGTGATAGCCGATCATCTGCGGTCTTCTGCATTCCTGATTGCGGATGGTGTGTTGCCATCGAACGAAGGCCGAGGCTATGTTCTGCGCCGGATCATGCGCCGCGCCATGCGGCATGCGGAACTGCTCGGTTCCCGCGATCCGATGATTTACAAGCTTCTGCCTGTTCTTGTGCAGCAGATGGGGCGCGCCTATCCGGAATTGGTTCGCGCCGAGGCATTGATTTCCGAAACCTTGAAGCTCGAAGAAAATCGTTTCCGCAAGACGTTAGAGCGTGGCCTTTCGCTGCTGTCCGATGCCACCGCCACCCTGAACAAGGGCGATAGCATTGACGGCGAGACCGCATTCAAGCTTTACGACACCTACGGTTTTCCGCTGGATTTGACGCAGGATGCTCTGCGCGCCCGTGGCATTGGCGTCGATATCACCGGCTTTAACGATGCCATGCAGCGTCAGAAGGCCGAAGCCCGCGCCAGTTGGTCCGGCTCCGGCGACAAGGCGACGGAAACTGTCTGGTTCGAATTGAAGGACAAGCACGGCGCGACCGAGTTTCTCGGTTATTCCGCTGAAAGCGCCGAAGGTGAAATCCAGGCTCTGGTGCGTGATGGTGCGGTGATCGAGCAAGCTGCTGCGGGCGAGAATGTCCAGGTTGTGGTCAACCAGACGCCGTTCTATGGCGAATCTGGTGGTCAGGTTGGCGATACCGGTGAAATCATTGGTGATGGATTCGTTCTCGACGTGCGCGATACCCTAAAGAAGGGCGAGGGGCTGTTTGTGCACATTGCCACGGTTCGTGAGGGAACTGTTCGCGCCGGTACGGTCGTCGCGCTCAATGTTGATCATGCTCGGCGCTCCAGACTACGGGCCAACCATTCCGCGACGCACCTGCTGCATGAGGCCTTGCGCGATGTGCTGGGCAGCCATGTGGCACAGAAGGGGTCGCTGGTTGCGCCGGAACGTCTTCGCTTCGATATTTCCCATCCTAAGCCTGTCACGGCGGAAGAGTTGAAGATCGTCGAAGAGATGGCCAATGAAATCATTGTCCAGAACGCTGCCGTCACCACCCGCCTGATGGCGGTGGATGATGCGATTGCTGAGGGTGCCATGGCGCTGTTTGGCGAGAAATACGGGGATGAAGTGCGTGTCGTGTCGATGGGCACGGCGTTGCGCGGTCCCAAGGCGGGCAAGCCCTATTCCATTGAGCTCTGCGGTGGAACGCATGTCTCGGCGACAGGCGATATCGGCTTGGTGCGGCTGGTGGCGGAAAGCGCTGTTGGTGCAGGCGTCCGCCGGATCGAGGCTCTGACTGGCGAATCCGCCCGAGCCTATCTGGCCGAACAGGACGAGCGTGTCAAAGCGCTGGCATCCGCCTTGAAGGTCCAGCCCGGCGATGTCGTTTCCCGTGTTGAAGCTTTGGTGGACGAGCGTCGCAAACTGGAACGTGAATTGGCTGATGCCAAGCGGAAGCTTGCCATGGGCGGCGGTTCAACCGGCGCTGCCGACGTGCCGCGCGAATTGGGCGGTATCAAGTTCATCGGCAAGCAGCTTGTTGGTATCGATCCGAAGGATCTTAAGGGCATGGCCGACGAGGCCAAGTCCGCGCTCGAGTCTGGCGTCGTCCTTCTGATTGCCGTGGCCGAGGATGGAAAAGCCAGTGCTGTTGCGAGTGTGACGGCTGATCTGACTGATAAGGTTTCCGCCGTCGATCTGGTCCGTATTGCCTCGTCCGCCCTCGGAGGCAAGGGCGGCGGTGGACGGCCCGATATGGCCCAGGCAGGCGGCCCTGATGGTGCCAAGGCCGACGATGCCATCGAAGCCGTTGCCAAGGCCATTGAGGCGGCCTAATCTGAAGCCGTAAGACAGGCGGCCTTCATCTTTTTGGTCCGATGCTGTAGCGCGGAGCATGAGGTTGGTGGTTGTGGAGGATCAAGAGCCAACGCTCGGCTCGTCTGTCGCTCATGCGGAACGGTGCTTGGAAAACCTCGGGGTTTTCGAGCATCTTAATGCGTTCCTCTGCCTCAACCCATTGGTGTTGGATGAGGCTAAATCGGTGGACCGTCGGCATGAAGAAGGCGAGTTCCTTCCGCTGCGGGGCATGGTCGTTGCCGTCAAGGACAATATCGAAACCGCTGGGCTGAACACGACCGGCGGGGCCGTTGCCCTTGAAAACTATGTGCCACGTCGCTATGCTTTCGCGCTGTGCCAGTTGAAACAGCATGGTGCCGTGGTAATCGGCAAGACCAATCTGGATGAACTGGCCGGAGCGGGAAGCACATTGAGCTCGCTTGGCGGCCAGTCACTTAATCCTTACGATCCGTCCCTAACGCCAGCCGGATCTTCCGGTGGTTCGGCCATTGCGGTGGCGATTGGAGCCTGCAACGTTGCCCTCGGCACCTAGACGGTGAATTCGGTCCGCAATCCCGCTCATGTTTGCGGCGTTTTCGGATTGAGGCCAAGCCAGGGGCTGATCGCCCGAAGCGGTACGATTCCCGTATCACCCACCTTGGACGTGCTGGGGCCGCTAGCGGGGACGCTGGAAGACCTGGCACTGGTATTTCGGATGATGATCGGCTTTGATCCCGAGGATGGTGTGAGTTCAGCGGCCCGAGATTTCGATAGGGACGGTCTTAAAGTTTCACGGTGGCCGAAAGTCGAGGGTATGCGCATCGGCGTGCTGTCCGGGCTGTTTGGTGCGGGCGAGGAGCATGTCGGCATCAACCGTTGCCTGGATGCTGCTTTTGAGCGACTTCGCAGCAGAGATGTCGTTGTTGTAGAGATTGAGGAGCCACGGTTTAATTCTCTATCGCTATATAATGATCTGGCGCTGCATGCTCACGAATTTGAAAGCGCATTCGATGGCTGGCTGAGCGAATTGAACACCGATGCCCCGATCAGTAGCTTCAGAACCTATGTCGAAGACGGACACTGGCCTCATTCGACCATGCATATGCTGCTTAAAACAGCCTTGGAAGCGGATAGGGATGAGGCGAAGCTAGATTATGCCCGCAAGATTGCCGCTGCGCAGACGATGCGAGCGCTTATCGAGCGCTTGATGCAGGTGTATCGGCTCGATGCGTTGGCCTACCCTGCGCAACATCGTACTGCTCTTCTGATCGGTGAACAGTCGAGACCTGAACGCAATGGCGTACTGGCTCCGGCACTTGGATGGCCGGCCATCAATGTGCCGGTAGGGCAATCTGACGGGCTGCCGGTTGGGTTGGATCTGATGGCAGTTCCGGCTCAGGAATCCCTGCTGTTTTCACTGGCAAAAGCCGTGCAAGGACCGCCTGTACGGCCCCGGATTCCATAGCGCGTGTCACGTCAATCTAGATTCATCTGACATTCTATGGCGTTCTCTTTCGCATGTCTTTTTTGGGAACAACGGTTTCCACTTGTCCCTGACAAACACGACAGCGCCGTGCACCATATATGGCGCACGGCGCTGTGCTCCAGGATATTAGTCAGATCCTAGTGCAGGATCTGGCTAAGGAACAGCTTGGTGCGCTCGTGCTGCGGATTGTCGAAGAACTCGGCAGGTGCGTTCTGTTCGACGATCTGGCCCTGGTCCATGAAGATCACCCGGTCGGCAACCTGGCGGGCAAAGCCCATTTCATGGGTGACGCAGAGCATGGTCATGCCTTCTTCCGCCAGACCCACCATAGTGTCCAACACTTCCTTGACCATTTCCGGGTCAAGCGCCGAGGTCGGCTCATCGAACAGCATGATCTTCGGCTTCATGCAAAGGGCGCGGGCGATGGCGACGCGCTGCTGCTGGCCACCGGAGAGCTGACCTGGATATTTGTTGGCCTGTTCCGGGATCTTGACGCGCTTCAGATAATGCATCGCGACTTCTTCGGCTTCCTTCTTTGGCATCTTGCGGACCCAGATCGGCGCCAGCGTGCAATTTTCAAGGATCGTCAGATGCGGGAACAGATTGAAGTGCTGGAACACCATGCCGACTTCGCGACGAACTTCATCAATCTTCTTGAGGTCGTTGGTCAACTCGATGTCGTCGACGATAATCTGTCCGGTCTGGTGTTCTTCCAGTCGGTTGATACAGCGGATCATCGTCGATTTGCCGGAGCCCGACGGACCGGCGATGACGATCCGCTCGCCGGTCGCAACTTTGAGATTGATGTCACGAAGGACGTGAAATTCGCCATACCATTTGTTCATGGCAATCAGTTCGATTGCGGTCTTGGTCGGGGCTTTCTCGATGGAGGTCTGAGCTTCAGCCATAATTGAGTTTCCTAGAAGTGGAGTTTGCTGAAAAACCGGGTTTCTCGGACAAACGAAAACAAGAGAAATGAGTGTTGTTCCGGCTCTGACGAGCCGGACGACGTTAGTGCCGGATGAACGTTAGTGCTTGTGCCCCGTATCGAGGTGCCTCTCCATGAAATGCGAGTATCGCGACATGCTGAAGCAGAATCCCCAGAAGATAAAGCCGGCAAAAATCAAGCCTGTGACCGCCGTAACCGGTGTTGCCCAATTTGAGTCTGACAGATTGATGGTCACGATCCCCAGCAGATCGAACATACCGATGATCGACACCAATGAGGTATCCTTGAACAGCCCAATGAACGTGTTGACGATGCCTGGGATGACAAGTTTGAGGGCTTGCGGCAGGACAATCAGCCGGGTCTTTTGCCAATAGCTCAAGCCGAGTGAGTCCGCGCCTTCAAATTGCCCCTTCGGGATAGCCTGAAGACCACCGCGAATGACCTCCGCCATATAGGCTGACGAAAAGATCGACACGCCGACCAATGCCCTCAGCAGTTTGTCGAAGGTCCAGCCATCCGGCAGGAACAGTGGCAGCATGACGCTGGCCATGAACAGCACGGTGATCAATGGCACTCCACGTACCACTTCGATAAAGATCACGCAAAGCGTCTTGATCACCGGCATGTTGGAGCGTCGCCCCAAGGCCAGGATAATGCCCACGGGCAGCGAGACTGCAATCCCGAAGAACGACAGGATCAGCGTAATCATCAGTCCGCCCCAGAGCGGCGTTTCGACATGGCTGAGGCCGAAGCCACCGGAAAGCAGGAAGAACGACACGATTGGCAAAGCGATGAATAGCAAAAGAGCGTTCACCCCCTTGAATGGGGCTTTCGGCATCAGCATTGGCACAAGAAGTGCGGCAAATAAGATGAAGACAGTGATTGGCCGCCAATATTCTGCGCTCGGATAGCGTCCGAACATGAACTGCTGGAATTTGGCGCCGATAAAGGCCCAGCAGGCGCCAGCCTTGTCGTCGGCTATGGTGCCACCCTGGCTGACCGTGATGCAGGCTTCACGGCTTGTACCGGTCCAGACCGCGTTGATGAACAGCCATTCGATCAGGCTTGGCAATACATAAACGAGCAATGCAATTGCGAGGATGGTGAGGACCACGTCTTTCGGCGTGGCCAGCAGGTTTTTACGAATCCATGCGCTCGTGCCAATCTGACCTGCCGGAGCAGGAGATGCGGAGACCATTTCAGTTCGTACGAATGTTACCGTGTTTGATGCCATGATATTACCTCTCGACAAGCGCCATCTTGGCATTGAACCAGTTCATGAACATCGCTGTGCTGATGCTGAGCGACAGATAGACGGCGAGCCAGATTGCAACCACTTCAACAGCTTGGCCAGTCTGGTTCAGGATCGTACCGCCGACGGCGACAATGTCGGAAAAGCCAATGGCAACAGCGAGAGAAGAGTTCTTGGTCAGGTTGAGATATTGGCTGGTCAGCGGCGGAATGATCAGCCGCATGGCCTGGGGTACGATGATGAGGCGTGACGTATGGCTATGTTTCAAGCCCAGCGCACTGGCTGCCTCGGTCTGGCCCTTGGAAACAGCGATAATACCGCCGCGTACGATTTCGGCAATGAAAGCAGCGGTGTAGAAAGACAGCGCCAGGAACAGCGAGGTGAATTCCGGGCTGACGACAGAGCCGCCCTGCATGTTGAAACGACCGACAATCGGAATGTCGAATGTCAGTGGCATGCCGATAGCCATAAAGATCAGGGCGGGGATACCGATGATCATTGCAAGTGACGACCACAGAATGGGAAACTGCTGGCCAGTGGCCATTTGCCGTTTGCGCGCCCATCTTGCCACCAGCACGCTGAGAATAATGCCCAGCAGGATTGCGGGAATCAACGCCCAGGCGTCGTTGCCGAAGATTGCTTTTGGAAAAGTGACGCCGCGATTGTTCAGATAAATATCGAAGGGCAGGGCGATGGAATCTCGCGCCTGAGGCAGGATCGCGATGACGCCTCTATACCAGAAGAAGATGACCAGCAGCGGTGGAATGTTGCGAAAAATTTCGACATAGACCTGGCAGAGCTTTGCCACCAGCCAGTTTCGCGACAGTCGGCCAAGGCCAACCGCAAAGCCGATGATCGAAGCGGTGATGATACCTGCCACGGCAACCTGGAGCGTATTCAAAAGCCCGACGAGGAGAGCCCGGCTATAGGTCGAATCGCTGCTGTAACTGATGAGCTGCTGGCCGATGTCAAAGCCGGCACGGCCGTGCAGGAACCCGAATCCAGACGCGATATTGGCTTTTTGCAGATTGTGAATGGTATTGTTGGCGACCGTCCAGATGAAGGCGATCAATAGCATGACGGTAATAATCTGATAAAATATTCCCCGGACTTTGGGGTCGTATATCAGCGAAGTCAAACTGACAGATCCGGTTTTGGATGAGCTCGAATTCTGATTTGCCATTGAGGCTTTTTCCCCCTTTTTCACCCTTGTGTCAGGCGTGCATTTTTCTGCCGCTTTGCAATGGGGAGGCGGTGCGGACACCGCCTCCCCACAAAGGTTTGGTTTGGGCTCGGTTTATATAAAACTTAGCGGTTCAGCGGATCGGCGGACCGTATTGCAGGCCACCCTTCGTCCACAGTGCGTTTTCGCCGCGGGCGATTTTCAGCGGGCTGCCAGCGCCGACGTTGCGGTCGAAGACTTCGCCGTAATTTCCGACCAGCTTGACGACATTGTAGGCCCAGTCTTCTTTCAGACCGAGGTCGGTGCCAAGCTTGCTGCCGGGCTCAACACCCAGCATACGCTTGATGTCCGGACCGGCGCTGGTCTTCATGTCATCGATATTCTTCGAGGTAACACCAGCTTCTTCTGCGTTTACCATGGCATAGTGAACCCAGCTGACAATGTCGAACCACTTGTCGTCGCCCTGGCGAACGGCTGGTCCAAGCGGCTCTTTGGAAATAACTTCCGGCAGAACCACGTTGTCGTCGGGGTTTTTGAGCTTCAGGCGGATCGCATAGAGGCCGGACTGGTCGGTGGTGTAGACGTCGCAACGGCCAGCGTCATAGGCCTGGGTTGCATCGTCTTCCTTCTCGAATACGACGGGGTTGTATTTCAGGCCATTGGCCTTGAAATAGTCGGCAAGGTTCAGTTCGGTCGTGGTGCCGGTCTGAACGCAGACGGCTGCACCGGACAGTTCCAGAGCCGACTTCACGTTGAGGCTCTTTTTAGCCATGAAGCCCTGGCCGTCATAATAGTTCACGGTGCGGAAGTTGAAGCCCAGCGAGGTATCGCGGCTGATGGTCCAGGTCGTGTTACGCGTCAACACATCGATTTCACCAGACTGCAATGCCGGGAACCGATCCTTGGCGGACAGAGGGGTGAACTTGGCCTTGGAAGCATCTCCGAACACTGCGGCAGCAATGCCACGGCAGTAATCAACGTCTAGACCCGACCATTCGCCCTTGTCATTCGGAGCTGAAAAGCCCGGAACACCCTGGCTGACGCCGCATTGAACAAAGCCTTTTGCCTTAACATCGCTCAGCGTGTCGGCCGAGGCTGCCGATGCGCCAAAACCAAATGCCGCAGCGCCAAGCGCAACTGACAGGAGCGTCTTTTTCATGTTTCCCAACCTTTTTTCTGTTTGTCTTCCCTCCGGCGCGTGACACGGCTCTTGCCCCTCTCCATGCGCCGGTGCCCGGGTTGTGACCCTAGCAAGCCCATCACATTCATAAATGGGTTCATGGTCAAGTGTTGATGGGTGGAAATTGCGTCGAAAAGTGGCAATTCAATTTTTTTGCTCATAAAACAGGCCGACAACTCAGGAAAGCCGCAGTTGGTGATGAAAATTTAGTCTAAATAGCCTCGCAGAATTTCATTGTCCCGGTGACGCGGGAAGGCTTGACCATGCTTGGCAGGCCTGTTCAAAAAAAGAAGTGGAGAAGCGGCGGCGATGAACCGAAATCGAGGTGGATTGCGCTGCTGTCTTCGATAGTCGTAGTCTTGGCATGTTGCCCCTCCCGGGCAGGCGGCCAGCACGTGAAAAAAGGCAGTTATAGCGGATGTCCGACAAAAAAGACTGGTTGACGAGCGCCGGTACCAATACGAAATTGTGCCATATCGGCCATGATCCATCGAGCTACCATGGCTTTGTCAATCCGCCGATCATCAAGGCATCGACAGTGCTGTTTCCGACTGCGGAAAGCATGGAAACGCGCACGCAGAAATATACCTATGGTACCCGCGGCACACCGACGACGGATGCGCTCTGCGATGCGATCGACGTGCTGGAAGGGTCGGCTGGAACGATTATACTGCCCTCCGGCCTCGCTGCTATTACCGTCCCTTTTCTGGCCTTCCTGTCGCCTGGCGATCATGCGCTGATCGTTGATTCGGTCTATGATCCGGCCCGGCATTTCTGCGATACGATGTTGACGCGGATGGGTGTCGATGTCGAATATTACGATCCCGCCATCGGTGCGGACATTGCATCGCTGATGCGCGCCAATACAAAGCTGGTTCACACCGAGGCTCCTGGCAGCAACACATTTGAAATGCAGGATATTCGCCTTCTGGCTGACATTGCTCATAGCCATGGCGCCGTGGTCAGCATGGACAATACCTGGGCAACACCGCTCTATTTCCGTCCGCTGGATTTCGGTGTCGATATCTCCATGCAGGCGGCGACCAAATATCCGGCTGGCCATTCCGACATTTTGATGGGGACGGTTTCGGCCAATGCGGCCTGCTTGCCGCGCCTCAAGGCTGCCAATGGTGCCCTGGGCCTCTGCGGTTCGGCAGAAGACAGTTATATGGTTCTGCGTGGCCTCAGAACCATGGCGGTCAGGCTTGCCCATCACGATCGCAGCGCTCGTGCCGTGGCCGAATGGCTGGAGACGAGAGACGATGTTGCGCGCGTCTTGCATCCGGCCCTGCCCAGTTTTCCCGGTCATGACATCTGGAAACGCGACTTTAAAGGCGCTTCGGGGATATTTTCCTTTGTGCTGGCGGAAAGCGATCCGGCACAGTTCAAGCGCAAGGCGCATGCCTTTCTCGATGCCTTGCAGATTTTCGGTCTTGGGTGGTCCTGGGGCGGTTACGAAAGCCTGGCGGTATTGGCCAATATTGGCGACCGCGTCGTCACCAAACCGCCAGCTGATGGGCCTTTGATTCGTCTTCAGATTGGCCTTGAAGATGTTGCCGATCTCCAGGCGGACCTGGAGCGAGGCTTTGCAGCAGTGGCTACGGCCTGATTGCCTGGCCCGGAATCGAACCCGGGTCAAAACCATCAGAAAATCCTAGTTTACCGGCCTTGGAAGACAGGCCGGTAGCCGTACAGCCAGTCGAGATCGCGGGCAAAACTATCGGAAGAGCGCAAGGATAGAAGAACGTCGCGCCCGATTTGCAGCGGCCCCTTGGCGTGATAGGCGAATTTGTTGATTGCCCCTCGTTTGCGCACGGCGCTGACCCGTTTTTGCCGGCTGGCCTCATAAGCCGCGAGTGCCTGGGGGATAGACTGGCTGGAGACGAGATCGGCAAGTTCGAAAGCGTCTTCGATGGCCATCGCCGCGCCCTGGGCCGAGAAGGGGAGCATGGCATGGGCTGCATCACCGATCAGCACCAGATCTCTGTCATTGTGCCAACGGCCATTTCCGGACTGAAATAGCGGCCAGAAGGTCATGTTGCTTTTGGCATTCGCCAGCATGGTACAGATGGCGCTATTCCACCCTTTGAAGGCTCGCTCCAGCAGCAGCGCCTGGCTATCCTGCGTTTGTGCCGCCCATCCTTCGCCGGGATCGACGCCCGCGCCGATGGCCACGATATTGATACTATCGGTATCGCGTAAAGGGTAGGTGACCATATGGGCATTCGGCCCGAGAAATGCCGTTACGGACTGGCGGTCGAGAAAGGCTGGTGCTTCGGCCTGGGGAAGGGTGACGCGCCAGGCAATGCTGCCGCTGAAGGACACGTCCGGGCCGCCGGCAACGAAATTGCGCAGCCGCGACCAGACGCCATCGGCAGCGATCAGCAGGTCGGGACGGTCGCCGGTTTGCGGATCACGCAGGATTTGTGCATCGGGGCTTTCGACCCTCTGGTCCAATATCAGGGAGCAAAGCGGATTGCGCGCCACGGCCTCAAGAAGAGCCTGTTGCAGCGTTGCGCGATGCAACACGCCGTAGGGCGCCTGCCAACGGGATTTCGCGTGGGCGCCAACCGGCACGTTGCACAGGCGTTTCAAGCTGATGCCGGAGGCAAGCGCCACCACATCCGGCTCATGCCAGTGCGCGCGCAGGTTTTCGAGAACGCCGAGTTCGTTGAGAATCCAGGTGACGTTTGGCGTCAGTTGCAGGCCGGCGCCGACCTCAAGCAATTGCGGGTTTTTCTCAAAAATCCGGGTCGCAATACCCACGCGGGCAAAGCACAAGGACGCGACGAGACCGGCTATGCCGCCGCCGACAATTGCCACGGTTTTCGTGGGCATGGTGATAATCCGATCGCTGGCGCGTCGTTGAGAGCCGCTCAGGCTGCCTTGACGTGAAAGACGCAGCCTGCCGGGTTGGTTTCTGTTGCCTTCAGGCTGCTGTTATAACGGTAGAGCGTTGAGCAGTAGGGGCAGACCTTCTCGGTGTCGTGGCCGAGGTCGATGAAGATATGCGGATGATCGAAAGGAACGGACGCGCCGGTGCACATGAATTCCTTGACGCCGATTTCGACAAGCCGATGTCCGCCGTCGTTCTGGAAATGGGGAATGGAATGACCGGCCATGTCTATGCTCCGAATGCCTTGTTGCCCAGCTTCCATGGCCTGTAAGGCCCGGAAACTCAACTGAAGATGAAACGTTTATGGCGGGTGATCCGCATCTCTGCCGCCGCCATGCACCGCGATTGGGTTGCGCCGGACATTAGCCGCCTTTTTTTGAAATGGGTAGAGCCAATGAAGCGCGCTGCCGATTGTTTTTACAGAATTGGCGTGCGTTTGCAGGGGGTAGAGGCAGATAAAGTCTTGAACCTTGCAGGGGTTACGACTTATGCAGCATGGGCTACTGCGTATCGCAACCCTTACGGTCTGGCCTCTGCTTATCTTTACTGGCAGGTGTGGGCTGGCATTTCGTGGGGCGGCGGGCAGGGTCATGCTGTCTGATCGACTATCAAACTGGACCGATTGTGATGAATCTGAACGCTCCCGCTTTTTCCCGCTTTCGCCATGACGGTCTGGAGATCGCCTATTTCGATGAGGGCGATCCGTCTGGCCCGGCGGTTCTGCTGATCCACGGCTTTGCCTCCAGTGCCCTGGTCAATTGGGTGCATCCTGGCTGGTTGAAGACGCTGGGCGATGCTGGCTACCGGGTGATTGCACTCGACAATCGCGGCCATGGCCAGAGCGACAAGCCGCATGAAGCGGAAGTCTATCATCCTGAAAACATGGCAGCGGATGCCGCAGCCTTGCTTGATCATCTTGGCGTGGCGCAAGCGCATGTCATGGGATATTCCATGGGCGCGCGGATTTCGGCGTTCATGGCGCTGGATTTTCCGCAGCGGGTCCGCTCGCTGGTGTTTGGCGGGCTTGGCATTGGCATATCCACCGGTGTCGGCGATTGGGACCCGATTGCCGATGCGCTGCTCGCTCCGTCGCTTGACGATGTGACCCATGAGCGCGGACGGATGTTTCGCGCCTTTGCCGAACAGACACGCAGCGACCGGTTGGCGCTCGCCGCCTGTATTTCCACGTCGCGCGATCTGGTGTCCGCAGCCGAGCTTGCCACAATCACCATGCCTGTCCTGATCGGTGTCGGGACAGTGGATGATATTGCCGGATCACCCCATGAACTGGCGGCGCTGATGCCCAATGCCCGCGCGCTCGATATTCCCAAGCGCGACCATATGCTGGCGGTTGGCGACAGGGTGTTTAAACAGGCCGTTCTGGAATTTTACGCCGAGGTGGATGGCCGGTAGACGTTTTTATTCTCCGGTAAAGATCGGTTGGCGTTTTTCGCGAAAGGCCGCGCGGCCTTCACGGTAGTCGGCGCTTTCAAACGTGGTGGAGCCAAGAACTGCGGCCTCGCTCAGCAGGCTATCGTCCTGGCTTTCCGTTGCCCGCAGTGCCAGCTTGGCAGCGTGGATAGACATTGGCGCATTGGCGGCGATGGTTTCTGCCAGCGAAAAGGCAGCACCGTCAAGAGCTTGAGGGGCGACGAGGTCGCCCAGAAAGCCGCAGCTCAACAGGGAAGCAGCAGGGAACGCCTGGCCGGTAAATAGTGCCCGCCGGGCGATCTGGCTGCCCAGCGTCCGGCTGAGGTCGGCAACGGCATCTGCGGGATAGGCGAGGCCGAGCCGGGCTGCGGGTATGGCGAAGATTGCGGTGTCGTCGGCGATCCTGATATCGGCGGCGGCGGCAAGCCCGAAGGCCCCACCATAGCAAATCCCGCGAAGCGAAGCGATGACAGGCACCCGCGCCTCACGAATGGCCGCGAAAGCCGCACTATTGTCAGCCTCGTAGATCCGCGCCTGCCGGCTATCGTTGCGCACGGCGTCAAATTCGGAAATGTCGGCACCGGCGCTGAAATCCGTCTGGCCGCCGCCTGTCATGACGATGCAGTGAACCCCGGCCTCGGCAATCAGCCAGTCCAGTGCGGGCGGAATGGCGCGCCACATGGCCTGGGTAATCGCGTTCTTGCGTGTCGGATTGTCGATAATCAGCGCGCCAATGCCATTTTGTCCGGCCACCCTTATGCCGTTATCTGCAAAGGTCCGCGCTTTTTTCATCTCATGCCCCCATCTGGTCTGATCGATAGATCATCTATATAATGGAAGATGAACGTCAATGAGGAGATTGCAATGGCTGTCATGCACGATCTTGCTGTGCGCGAGATGATCAAGCCCATGGACCCGATCTGGGACAGCATGCGCCAGGAGGCCCGCAGTGCCGCCGAGCATGATCCACTTCTGGCGGCCTTCCTTTATTCCACCGTGCTCAACCACCGTTCGCTTGAAGGCAGCGTGATCTATCGGATCTGTGAACGGCTCGACCATGCCGACCTGCAATCCAGCCTTTTGCGCCAGACTTTCGAGGAAATGCTGGCTGATTGGCCGGAATGGGGCACCGTGCTGCGCGTCGATATTCAGGCCTATTACGACCGCGACCCGGCCTGCCTGCGCTTTATCGAGCCTGTGCTGTATTTCAAAGGGTTCCACGCGATCCAGACCCATCGGCTGGCAAACTGGCTTTGGAACAAGGGCAGGCGCGATTTCGCGCTCTATCTGCAAAGCCGGTCCTCCAGCGTCTTTCAGACGGATATCAATCCCGCTGCCCACATCGGCAAGGGGGTGTTTCTGGATCACGCCACAGGCCTGGTGGTCGGCGAGACGGCGCGGATTGGCGATAATGTTTCGATCTTGCATGGGGTGACGCTGGGCGGCACCGGCAAGGAAGGGGCAGATCGCCATCCCAAGATTGGCAATGGTGTCCTGATCGGCGCGGGTGCCAAAGTGCTTGGCAATATCGAGATCGGTTGCTGCTCACGCGTGGCCGCCGGTTCGGTGGTGCTGAAGCCTGTACCGGCAGGCAAGACGGTTGCAGGCGTACCGGCCAAGGTGGTGGGCGAGGCTGGCTGTGCCGAACCGGCCCGCTCGATGAACCAAGTGGTGTCCGAGGACGGCTGACGTAATGCGTGCCCACACGGTCTCAGAAGTCGCGTTGATTTCAAGAGGCCGTGCTGGAGTGCGAACGAGATAACATCGGGGCCGCTTTGGTTGGCGATCAAGAATGGCCCTGTCTGTTGATTTTTAGTGAACCGATTCCGCTTCCAGCAATTATCCCTTAAAAGCAGGGGCGGATCGATATTCGCGGCTTTACACAGCTGTTTGGCGCATGCGACAAGCAGGCCGCCGAAGCATGGTTCGTGCGGTTTGTCAGTCACGGCCATGCTGGAATTTTGAGAGCGCTGCGGCAACATGGCCGGATCGAAGGTTCGTGCTGCGCAGACAATCCATGGAGATTTTTGTGAAAGCAGACGAAATCAAGAAGCTTGACGCTTATTTCAAGCGGACGTTCAACCCGACGATGGCTGTAAAGGCGCGCCCGCGCAAGGATGACTCGGCAGAAGTTTATGTGGGCGATGAGTTTCTCGGCGTTGTCTTCAAGGATGACGAGGACGGCGATCTGTCCTACAATTTCTCGATGGCCATTCTGGATGTTGATCTTTGATCACAGGTTGCATTCATGAGGAATGCATTTATTGATATTTGATAATGAAGGGCGGCCGTGTATGGGGTCGCCCTTTTTTGTTATTGATAAAATGCAACTTTTTGGCGATGACGCACTGCACAATTTGACTTGACCAATTTTAGCAATCTGTCCTATGGTTTGGGACAGCAGAGGAAAAAGGAGTGCTGTTATGTTGAATTTTGAAGACGTGAACAAGAAGAGCAAAGAAGCCGTCGATACGATGGTGAAGAATTATTCCGAGGTTGCCAAAGGCATGCAGTCGATCGCTGCCGAAGCCCAGGATTACTCGAAAAAGTCCTTCCAGGATCTGGCCGGTTTCATGGAACAGTTGACCGCTGCCCGCAGCATCGAAACCGTTTTCGAGTTGCAGACGAAATATGCTAAGAGCTCCTACGAAACGTTCGTGTCAGAAGCCACCAAGATCACCGAAATGTATGCCGATCTGGCCAAGACGGCCTATAAGCCTTACGAGGCTCCTCTTGCCAAGGCTTCGAAAGCGGTGTCCGCCGCGACGGCTGCCTGATCATTTTTTATTGATGTCGCTGCAAACGGCCGTCCTGTGGGATGGCCGTTTTTCGTTGGTACTTCCCATGCCAGCCCCGGTTTGGCGGCTCGTATCCATGCGCGGTCTTATGGTCAGCCTGGGGCATTGCTGGGGAGACAATATGATTATCTGGTGGTAATCTCAGCTGGAATTGAACGCGCTGCGATTGCTGGTCTGGAAAACGCGGGTAAGGCACTTATCTTTAGGCCTGTTGCGTCGGTATCGGGACTTGTCCGGGGTGCCTTTTTGAGGTCGGACACGCAATTCTCTTTGCAGTGCGTATCTATGGGCTTAAAATCGATGAGAAATGGACTACCTTAATGAATCTGTGAGGTCTGGCGGGATTCGCCTTTTGCGATGAAGCGGCCGGAACTCGGGAGAATGGATGGAAATGATCGCGCAACCGATCGTCATGCAAGCGCAGGGTAACAACGACGGACCAAACAGGGGCACGTCGGTTATCACGCGCACGAAGCCGAAAACCAAGAAGCCCAATTTATATCGCGTTCTGCTGCTAAATGATGACTATACGCCTATGGAGTTCGTCATCCATATTCTGGAGCGTTTCTTCCAAAAGGACAGGGAAGCGGCAACCCTCGTCATGCTGCACGTACACAACCACGGGGTAGGGGAATGCGGCGTCTTCACCTATGAGGTCGCCGAAACCAAGGTAAGCCAAGTTATGGACTTCGCGCGGCAGCACGAGCATCCGCTGCAATGCGTCATGGAAAAGAAATGAGGATCTGACCGTGCCAACATTTTCTCCGAGCCTGGAAAAGGCGCTGCATCAGGCACTGACTTTTGCCAATGAGCGCCACCACGAATACGCGACGCTTGAACATTTGCTGATGGCACTGATCGATGATGCCGATGCGGCCGCCGTTATGGGCGCCTGCAATGTGAACCTCGATACGCTGCGCAAGACCGTGAGCGATTACGTCGATAATGAGCTGGCCAATCTGGTGACCGGCTATGATGAGGATTCCAAACCCACCTCCGGCTTCCAGCGGGTCATCCAGCGGGCTGTCATCCATGTCCAGTCTTCCGGTCGGGAAGAAGTGACGGGTGCCAATGTTCTGGTGGCGATCTTTGCCGAGCGTGAAAGCCATGCGGCTTACTTCCTGCAAGAACAGGAAATGACCCGCTATGACGCGGTCAACTACATATCCCACGGTATCGGCAAGCGTCCGGGCACCTCCCAGCCTCGCCCGCCACGCGGCGTCGAGGAAGAGAGCGAAGCCAGCCAGAAGCCGCCGCGTGAGCAGGAGGAAGGTCCGGCCAAGAAGCAGCCGGAAGCCCTCAAGGCCTATTGCGTCAACCTGAATGAAAAGGCCAAGACCGGCCGGATCGATCCGCTGATCGGCCGTCACGACGAGGTCAACCGTACCATTCAGGTCCTGTGCCGCCGCTCAAAAAATAATCCGCTTTACGTCGGCGATCCCGGCGTCGGCAAAACGGCGATTGCCGAGGGCCTGGCCAAGCGGATCGTCGAAGGGAAAGTGCCTGAGGCGCTGGCCGATGCGACGATCTTTTCGCTCGACATGGGGACGCTTCTGGCCGGTACGCGCTATCGCGGCGATTTCGAGGAACGCTTGAAGCAGGTGGTCAAGGAGCTCGAAGACTATCCGGGCGCCGTGCTGTTCATCGACGAAATTCATACGGTAATCGGCGCAGGGGCCACCTCCGGCGGGGCGATGGACGCCTCCAACCTGTTGAAGCCTGCCTTGTCGTCTGGCGCCATCCGCTGCATCGGCTCGACCACCTATAAGGAATATCGGCAGTTCTTCGAGAAGGACCGGGCGCTGGTGCGCCGGTTCCAGAAGATCGATGTCAATGAGCCGTCTATCGATGACGCCATCGAGATCATGAAGGGCCTGAAGCCTTATTTCGAGGAATATCACAAGCTGCGTTACACCAACGAGGCGATCAAGACGGCTGTCGAGCTTTCGGCCCGCTATATCAGCGACCGCAAGCTGCCGGACAAGGCGATCGACGTGATTGATGAGACGGGTGCCGCGCAAATGCTGCTGCCTGCTTCGCGCCGCCGCAAGCTGATCACCGAGAAGGAAATCGAAGTCACCATCGCCACAATGGCGCGGATTCCGGCCAAGACCGTGTCCAAAGACGATGAGCTGGTTCTTGCCAATCTCGACAAGGAACTGCGCTCGGTCGTTTACGGTCAGGACGATGCCATCGAAGCGCTGTCGACGGCGATCAAGCTGGCCCGGGCAGGGCTGCGTGAACCCAATAAGCCGATTGGCTCCTACGTCTTCTCCGGTCCGACAGGCGTCGGCAAGACCGAGGTTGCCAAGCAATTGGCCGCGTCGCTTGGCGTCGAAATGCTGCGCTTCGATATGTCTGAATATATGGAGCGCCATACGGTGTCGCGTCTACTTGGGGCTCCTCCCGGCTATGTCGGCTTCGACCAGGGTGGCCTGCTGACCGACGGTGTCGATCAGCATCCGCATTGCGTCGTGCTGCTGGACGAAATCGAAAAGGCCCATCCGGATATCTACAACATCCTGTTGCAGGTTATGGACCACGGTTCGCTGACCGACCATAACGGCAAGAAGATCGACTTCCGCAATGTGATCCTGATCATGACCACCAATGCGGGCGCATCGGAAATGGCCAAGTCGGCTATCGGCTTTGGTTCTTCCAAGCGCAGTGGAGAGGATGAAGAGGCGATCAATCGTCTCTTCACCCCGGAATTCCGCAATCGTCTGGATGCGATCATTCCGTTCGCCCCGCTGCCAAGCGAAGTGATCCACAAGGTCGTGCAGAAGTTTGTCATGCAGCTGGAAGCTCAGCTTTCGGAACGTGGCATTACCTTCGACCTGTCAGAACCGGCTGTCGCCTGGTTGGCTACGCGTGGCTATGACGAGAAAATGGGCGCCCGGCCGCTTGGCCGCGTCATTCAGGAACATATCAAAAAGCCTTTGGCCAATGAGATCCTGTTCGGCAAGCTGAAAAAGGGCGGGATCGTCAAGGTCGGCACCGTCACCAAGGATGGCGACGAACAGCTATCCCTCGACTGCGTGGCCGATGTGGCGCCGGTCAAGCCGAAGAAGGAAGCGGAAATCGCCGCCGTGGTGCCTGATGATGGCGAGGTCATCGCTAAGCCGCGTTCCAAGGCTAAAAAAGTCGCCAAGGCCGAGCCGGAAGTTGAAGCTTTGAAGGAGACTAAGCCGGTCGCCAAGAAAACCACGGTGCCAAAGGTGCCGAAAAAGAAGTAATTCTTTTGAAAGAACGGTCAAATTTTTGACAGCATCAATGCCGGGCAGTTTGCCCGGCATTGTCATGAGCGGAAGCGCTGATTTTTCAACGCAAGGCGCTATAACGCTTCGACTTTTGCTGGAAATCTTATGTCATCTCTCCTTCTTGCCGACCGCAGTCAGTTGCGCTGGTTCTTCACGGGCATGCGCGGCCTTTTCAGCCTGCCGGCCG
Organism: Agrobacterium vitis; assembly: GCF_037039395.1. Taxonomy (NCBI): domain Bacteria; kingdom Pseudomonadati; phylum Pseudomonadota; class Alphaproteobacteria; order Hyphomicrobiales; family Rhizobiaceae; genus Gillisella; species Gillisella vitis. The sequence continues at coordinate 3,495,335 of NZ_CP146242.1, forward strand.
TTATCCTCATGGTATCGTTTGTCGGTTTCAGCGCCTTCGCGTTGCAAAGCGGTGTCAGCCGCAATGAAGCGATGTTCATGACGGTGATCGTCTGGGCCTTGCCTGCCAAGATGATCCTGATCGGCATGATGTCGAGTGGCGCCAATCTTTTGGCCTGTTTTCTGGCCGTGTCGCTCTCCTCGATCCGGATGATGCCGATGGTCGCCTCGCTGGTGCCGGAAATGCGCGACCGCAAGACACCGACCTGGCTCCTGCTATTCCTGTCGCATTTCGTCGCCATTACCGCCTGGGTCTATGCGATGGGCAATCTGAAGACCGTGCCGCGCGAAGGGCGGGTGGCGTTCTTCGCGGGCTTTGGCCTGACTTTGGTGGCGGTCAATACCACCCTGGTCGGTGTGTGCTATGGCCTTGTCTCCAGCCTGCCGCCGCTTGTCGCCGGTCTGCTGTTTTTCCTCACGCCGGTCTATTTCGTCGCCTCGATCTGGGCGACCGGCAAGCAACGGGTGGTGAAGATCGCCTTCGTGATCGGCATCGTCTCCGGGCCGCTGCTCGCATTGGCGGCCCCAGGTTTCGACATACTGATTGCGGGCCTGGGTGGCGGCACGATTGCCTATCTGATCGACCGGAAAATCCGCCGCCGAAGCCACGAGCCCTCGGATATTCAGCCGGTTGAAAACCTGTCGGAGGAGCTATGATGGCGGAGTTCTGGCCCTATCTGGTTATCATCGTCGCGGGCTGGCTGGCGACCGATCTCTGGCGCTGGCTGGGCGTGCTGGCCGGAAACCGCCTTCAGGAAGGTTCCGAGCCGCTCTATTGGGTGAGGGCGGTTGCCACGGCCCTGGTCATGGCCGTGACGGCCAAGCTGATCGTCTTTCCAACCGGAACGCTGGAACATTCGCCCCTCTGGCTACGGCTGGCGGCCACCGGCATCGGCTTTGCAGCGTTCCTGCTTGCCGGTCAGCGGATCATCGTTGGCGTGCTGGTATCGCTCGGTGTTTTGGCGGTAGGTTTGTTTGTCCTATAGAGCATTTCCAGGAAAAGTGTGAAGCGGTTTTCCGTCCGGAAATGCGTAAAAACAAAAACTATAGCATCGTGCTGAATCCAGTTTTCTGCATGATGCTATAGCGCTGCGATAATCTTCGCGGCATTGGCCTTCAACACATCGATATTCTCCATGCCACCCACATGCGGCTTCAACGGCTGGCCGTCATGGCGGGGAATGACGTGGAAATGCAGGTGATAGACGGTCTGGCCTGCGGCAGGCTCGTTGAACTGCGCAACGTAGACCCCGTCGGCATTAAAGGCCTGTTTGACGGCAGCAGCCAGTTTCTGCACGACTGGAATGAGTTTTGCCAGCACAGCCGGATCGGCGTCCAGCAGATTTCGGGAGCCCTGCTTTGGAATCACCAGGCAATGGCCCGGCGCCTGCGGCATTACATCCATGAAGGCCAGCGCGTCGTCATCCTCATAGAGCTTGATTGAGGGAATGTCGCCTTTGAGGATCTTGGCGAAAATATTGTCTGGATCATAGGCCGAAATCGTCATTATCTGTCTCCGTTGCCGGGTCTTGTCTATCCTGGTCCTGACCTGTCAATCAAGGTCAGCCATCGATTTCCTCGCCGTCGCGCGGCTGGCGTTCGCCCTTGCGAAACGGCGTATGTTCGCCGAGATAGGCACCGATGTGCTCCACCTCTTCGCGTTCGCGTTCCAGATAGTCGGCGATGGCCCGGCGCAGGCCCGGATGGGCGATGTAATGGGCGGAATGGGTGGTAACCGGCTGGTAGCCTCGCGCCAGCTTATGCTCGCCCTGCGCCCCCGCTTCGACCTTTTTCAGCCCCTTGGCCAGGGCAAAGTCGATGGCCTGATGGTAGCAGACCTCGAAATGCAGAAAGGGATGATCCTCGCTACAGCCCCAATGGCGACCGAACAGCGTATCCTCGCCGATGAAGTTGATGGCGCCCGCCACATAGCGGCCGTCGCGTTTGGCCATCACCAGCAGAATGTCCTCAGCCATGCGCTCACCAATCAGCGAGTAGAATTGGCGGGTCAGGTAGGGCTTGCCCCATTTGCGGCTGCCGGTATCCATGTAGAAGGTGAAAAACTGGTCCCATATCGATTCGGTCAGGTCGCTGCCGGTCAGCCAATCGATGGTGATGCCGTTTTCCAGTGCCGCCCGCCGCTCCTTCTTCAAGGCCTTGCGTTTGCGCGAGGCTAACGTTTCCAGAAAGGCGTCGTGATCGGCGTAGCCCTGGTTGATGAAGTGGAATTGCTGATCCAGCCGATGCAGGAAATCCGCATCCTCGAAATGCTCCAGCTCATTTTCCGGCAGGAAGGTCGCATGAGCCGAGGAGACGCCGAGCTTGCGGGATATTTCCGCAAAGCTGGAGGCCAGCGAGGCGCGGGCGCTTTCCGGCTCGACGCCCTCCGCAACCATCAGCCTCGGGCCGGTTGCTGGCGTAAACGGGATGGAGGCCTGCAATTTCGGATAATATTGCCCGCCCGCCCGCTCGAACGCATCGGCCCAGCCCTGGTCGAACACATATTCACCCCGGCTGTGGCTCTTGAGATAGCAGGGCATGGCACCAAGCAATTGCCCGTTGCCATCCTCCATCAGCAGATGATGACCAAGCCAGCCGGTTTTGGCCGTGGCAGAGCCCGACTCTTCCAAAGCCGAAAGATAGGCCCAACTGTTGAACGGATTATAGGCTTCGCCTCCCGATGCCTTGGCGGCACCGGAAAGCCTGTTCCATGCGCTTTGGTTGATGGCCTTGAAGGACTGCTCAACCCGAATGATGACCTCTTGTGTCATGCCACTCCATTACAAGATTATGATGCCACGGTGTCGCGCGGGTCAAAGCCTTCAAACGTCATTTGATCAGCGTAAGTATAGGTGTGAGCGCGCATAATTTCATCCCGCACCGTCCACGTGATCACTGGAATGTTTTTCTGCCGCTGCGCCTCGATGAAGCTGTTGGGCAGATGGGCGACGCAATAGGAGATGAAATCCAGGCCGAGCTGCATGGCCTCGTCATGGACAAAGAAGTTTTCCGGCTTGGCGCCCTCAGCGGTCAGTCCGACCGGGTAGGGGCAGTCATTGGCCTTCAACTCTTTCAAAAGATGATGGTCAAAGCTCATCAGCGCGACTTTACCCTGGTAGCCGGTGAGAACCTCCAGCACATCCTCGACAAAGCCCTCGTCGTCGCCGAGCCTGCCTTTTAGCTCAATTACCAGCGGCACCTGGCCCTTGACCAGATCGAGCAATTGCCGCAGCGTCGGCACCTTGTCGGCTGTACCGCCGACCGACATCATTTTCAGTTCCCCCGAGGTGCGGGCGCGCACATCACCAGTCATGTTGCACAGGCGCTGCATGTCGTCGTCATGGAAGACAACCGGCACGCTGTCCGTGGTGTATTGCAGGTCGCATTCGATGGCGAAACCGGCCTCTATGGCGCGGCGGGCAGCTGACAGCGTATTTTCCCAAACCAGCTTGTTCTGGTCGTGAAAGCCGCGATGGGCAACCGGCGTGTCCTTGATCCAGCTGGCATCCGTCACAGGCGGATCTCCAGGATGGCATCGATCTCGACGGCGGCGTTCATCGGCAGGGCGGCCATGCCGACGGCGGCGCGGGCATGTTTGCCAGCCTCACCCAGCACCGAGGCGATCAGGTTGGAGGCGCCGTTGATCACCAGATGCTGATCGGTAAAGCCGGGGCCTGAGGCAACGAAGCCGTTGAGCTTGATGACGCGGGCAATGCGGGAAAGGTCGCCATCCAGCGCCGATTTCGCCTGGGCCAGAATATTGATGGCGCACAGTTCTGCGGCGCGCTGGGCCGAGGCCAGGTCCACATCGCTGCCGACCAGGCCGGTCACGGCGATTTTGCCGGCCTCCATCGGCAATTGGCCGGATAGATAAAGCAGGTTGCCGCTGATGACATAGGGTACATAATTGGCAGCAGGTGCTGCGGCCTGGGGCAGGGTAATGCCAAGGGCGGCAAGGCGGCTGTCGATAGTGTCGGACATGATCAAATCCCGGCTAGCATGAAAACGGAAACGTGGTGATAAACTCAGGCAAGTTGCGTAAGCGCCTCGCTTTTGACAACTCAGTTCTTATAGCATCAAGCCAGACCGCAACAGGAGAATATCGATGCCGCAGTTGACCTTGGCCCTTGTTATGGCATTGACGGCAAACACCGCGATGACATCCGTGAAGGTCGATCCGCAGGCTGTAGGCGATCTCGCGCCACATCGCGCTACCTATGATATCCAGCTGAAAAAGGCGACAGACCAGTCCGGCGTCGACAATATGAGCGGTCGGATGGTCTATGAGTTCAATGGTTCGGCCTGTGACGGCTATTCCACCAGCTTCCGATTCGTCACCAGGATCGAGACCGGCGATCAGGTCAGCGTCACCGACCAGCAGGTTCACACATTCGAGGACATGGCCGCCAGACGGTTCGATTTCGAATCGAAAAGTTTTACCGATGACAAGCTGGACAAGGACGTCAAAGGGGCTGCTGCCGCAAAAACCGATGGTCTGCGTATCGAGTTGAAAGAGCCGCAGAAGAAGGAGCTGGAGCTGGCCTCGGCACGGTTCCCGGCTCAACATATGCTTGATATGATCGACAGGGCCAGGAAGGGAAACCGCTTCTTCGAGGCCCGCGTGTTCGATGGCACGGAAGACGGCGACAAAAGCTATCTGACCACGACGGTGCTGGGGACATCGAAAAAGCTGACGGGCGATACCAAGGATCCCCTTTCGGGCCGTACCTATTGGCCGGTCGCCATCGCCTATTACGATGACAAGTCGGATGGCGATCAATTGCCGGTCTATACCCAGTCCTTCGATCTCTATGATAATGGGGTGACGCGGGACCTGACGCTGGATTACGGTGATGTTGTCCTGACCGGCAAGCTTTCCAAGTTGGAATTGCTGCCGCCGACGGCCTGCAAGGCGCAAAAGTAGCAATTGCAGGCTTTTTCTCGGCCCTACACTTGCCTTGGCCGTCAAATCGTTCTATGGCGACCGGCATTCCACACGTGAAGCTTGGGATAGGCCGGGAGACATCCGGTCCGTTCCGCCCGGTGGCGTTTTGAAAAAGACGCTGTTTGCTTCACGGGGGTTCAACCGGAAAAGGAGAAAAAGGCATGGCATTGCCTGATTTTAGCATGCGTCAGCTTCTGGAAGCTGGCGTTCACTTCGGCCACCAGACACATCGCTGGAACCCGAAGATGAAGCCGTACATCTTCGGCGATCGTAACAACATTCACATCATCGACCTGGCTCAGACCGTACCGATGCTGTCGCGCGCCCTGCAGGTCGTATCTGACACGGTTGCCCGTGGCGGTCGCGTTCTGTTCGTTGGCACCAAGCGTCAGGCCTCTGACCTGATCGCCGATGCTGCCAAGCGTTCGGCCCAGTATTACGTCAACTCCCGCTGGCTCGGCGGCATGATGACCAACTGGAAGACCATTTCCAACTCGATCCAGCGCCTGCGCAAGCTCGACGAAATCCTGAATTCGGAAGCCCAGGGCTTCACGAAGAAGGAACGTCTGAACCTTGAGCGCGAACGCGAAAAGCTTGACAAGGCTCTCGGCGGTATCCGCGACATGGGCGGCACCCCGGACCTGATGGTGATCGTTGACACCAACAAGGAAAAGATCGCTATCGATGAAGCCAAGCGCCTGGGCATTCCGGTCGTTGCCATCATCGACTCGAACTGCGATCCGGACCTGATCGATTATCCGATCCCGGGCAATGACGACGCTTCGCGCGCCATCGCTCTCTACTGCGACCTGATCTCGCGCGCTGCCATCGACGGTATCGCTCGCCAGCAGGGTTCGTCTGGCCGTGATATCGGCGCCATGGTTGAGGCTCCGATCGAGCCGGCTCTGGAAGGCTCTGCCGAGGCTTGATGCAATCGGATGCATGAAGGCGGGCTTGCTCCGCCTTTGACAAAAGATTGATGGGCCGCCCGTCAGCGTCAGGCTGTGCGGCGGCCCGCTCTTTTGAATGGCTTCCCTTTTGCGGGAGCCGCCTTGCGGTTTCCCCGCTCGCGTGATGACGTGATTTCATCACGCTGTAACATTTCCGGGTACAAGTCGTGCCCAATCCGGGCGCCGGTTTCAGGCATCTGTCCTTTGGCCCGCCCCTGAACAGACAAAGAGGCAAACAATGACCGAGATCACTGCTGCAATGGTGAAGGAACTGCGCGAAAAGACCGGCGCAGGCATGATGGATTGCAAGAAGGCGCTGGCTGAAAACGGCGGCGACATGGAAGCATCCATCGACTGGCTGCGCGCCAAGGGCATTGCCAAGGCCGACAAGAAGTCCGGCCGTACCGCAGCCGAAGGCCTGATCGGTATTGCCAGCGCCGGCACCACCGCGGTTGTCGTCGAAGTGAATTCCGAAACCGACTTCGTTGCCCGCAACGATGCCTTCCAGGACATGGTTCGCGGCATTTCCACCGTCGCACTCTCCACCGACGGCACTGTCGACGCCATCAATGCTGCAAACTACGCAGCCACCGGTAAGACGGTTGCTGATTCGATCAAGGATGCGATTGCCACGATCGGTGAGAACATGGCGCTTCGCCGTGCAACACAGCTGAAGGTTGAAGACGGCGTTGTCGCCACCTACGTTCACAACGCTGTATCGGACGGCCTTGGCAAGCTCGGCGTGCTGGTTGCCCTGAAGTCGACCGGCAACAAGGACGCGCTCAACACCATCGGTCGTCAGATCGCCATGCATGTTGCCGCCACCAACCCGCTGGCCGTGCGCGCTGAAGAAGTAGACGCCGCTGTTGCCGAACGCGAGCGCAATGTGTTCATCGAGCAGTCGCGCGAATCGGGCAAGCCTGAAAACATCATCGAAAAGATGGTTGAAGGCCGGATGCGCAAGTTCTTTGAAGACGTTGCCCTGCTGTCGCAGGCTTTCGTCATCAACCCCGACCAGACCGTTGCTGCTGCCCTCAAGGAAGCCGAAAAGGATGTCGGCGCGCCGATCGAGATCACCGGCATCGCTCGTCTGCTGCTGGGTGAAGGCATCGAGAAGGAAGAAAGCGATTTCGCCGCTGAAGTGGCGGCTGTTGCCAAGGGCTGATCGCTCTTTACCGTAAAACATTCCAATCATGGGAAAAGTCAGGGCATCGCGTGACAACGCGGTGCCCTTCGTGTATCCGGCATTGCTGGCGCCCGCGCTTCTTGCCCGCTGCGGCACATTTCGTGACGTTTTTCACCATTGCGGCCTCTGTTTCATCGTCCGCCGGTCTTCAAGCCGGGGTGTTTCATCAGGCGGCAGGTTCAATTCCAGGAGAGACCATGACCTCCAAGCCCATTTATCAACGAGTTCTTCTCAAAGCTTCCGGCGAAGCCCTGATGGGCAGCCAGGGCTTCGGCATTGATGTCGCGGTCGCCGACCGGATCGCCGGCGATATCGCAGAGGCGCGCGCCATGGGCGTCGAAGTCGGCGTCGTGGTCGGTGGCGGCAATATTTTTCGCGGCGTGGCCGTCGCCTCCAAGGGCGGCGACCGGGTAACGGGCGACCATATGGGCATGCTCGGCACAGTGATCAACGCTCTGGCGCTGGCAACGTCGCTGCGTAAGCTGGACATCGACACCGTGGTGCTTTCGGCCATTGCCATGCCGGAAATCTGCGAAACTTTTTCGCAGCGCGTCGCGGTTCATCATCTGTCGCAGGGCAGGGTGGTGATTTTCGCTGGCGGCACCGGCAATCCATTCTTCACCACCGATTCTGCCGCAGCCCTGCGCGCTGCCGAAATGGGTGCGCAGGCGATTTTCAAGGGCACCCAGGTGGATGGCATCTATTCCGCCGACCCGAAGAAGGACCCGACAGCCACCCGTTTCGACCATATTACCCATGCTGAAGTGCTCGAAAAGGGCCTGGCGGTAATGGATGTGACCGCCGTTGCCCTGGCGCGGGAAAACCGGATCCCGATCATCGTCTTCTCCATCCACGAAAAAGGTGGCTTCAGCGCCATCCTGCAAGGCGGCGGTGTGAAAACAGTCGTTAATGACGATTGACGGAGGCGAATGGCAGCCGGGACCGATTGACAGACGGATCGTTTCACGTTTTCAAGGCGTCACTGAAGAATTGTCGGAGACTGTAAGATGACAGCAGGTATTGATCTCAACGATATCAAGCGCCGCATGGATGGCGCGATCAACGCATTCAAGAGCGACCTCGCCTCGTTGCGCACCGGTCGTGCCTCGGCCAATATTCTCGACCCGGTCATGGTTGAAGCCTATGGTTCGCGCGTGGCGCTGAACACCGTGGCCAATATCACCGTGCCGGAACCGCGCATGCTGGGTGTCTCTATCTGGGACAAGAGCATGGTCGGCGCTGTCGACCGGGCAATCCGGGAATCCAATCTTGGCCTCAACCCGATTGTCGACGGCCAAAACCTGCGCATTCCGCTGCCGGAACTGAACGAAGAGCGCCGCAAGTCGCTGGTCAAAGTGGCGCATGGTTATGCCGAAAACTCGAAAGTCGCGATCCGCCATGTTCGCCGCGATGGCATGGACAGCCTGAAGAAGGCTGAAAAGGATGGCGAAATCGGCAAGGACGATGCGCGAAGCCTTTCGGAAAAGCTGCAAAAGATGACGGATGACACGATTTCCGATATCGATCGCTTGCTTGCTGAAAAGGAAAAGGAAATCATGCAGGTCTAATCTGCACATTTCGCCTTCTCTGCGACGCCAATGCAGGACCTGATATGACGACTTTGGATATTTCCGCCGTTCCCGAGCACGTTGCCATCATTATGGATGGCAACGGACGCTGGGCCAATCAGCGCGGCATGCCGCGCGCTTATGGCCATCGGCAGGGAATGGAAGCCCTGCAGACAGTGGTTCGCACGGCGGGCGAAATCGGCGTGCGCTATCTGACCCTGTTTGCGTTTTCATCCGAAAACTGGCGCAGGCCGGAAACCGAGATCACCGACCTGTTCGGTTTGCTCAAGACTTTCGTGCGCCGCGACCTCGCCGAGCTTCGTGCCAATAACGTGCGGGTGCGGATCATCGGTGAGCGCAGCTCGCTGAAGAGCGATATTCTCAAGCTGCTGATCGAGGCAGAGGAGACCACCCGCACCAATACCGGCATGACCATGGTGATTGCCTTCAATTATGGTGCGCGCGATGAGATGACCAGGGCGGTTTCAGCCCTGGTGCGCGATGTGCAGGCAGGGCTTTTACCTGCCAGCGCCATTACACCAGAGGCGATTTCCGCTAGATTGGATACGGCGGGAATACCCGATCCGGATCTGATCATTCGCACCAGCGGCGAGGAACGCCTGTCGAATTTCCTGCTCTGGCAGGCCGCCTATTCTGAATTGATCTTCGTGCCGGAATATTGGCCCGATTTTAGCCGCGAAAGCTTTCTGGCGACTTTGGAACTCTATGCCTCCCGCAATCGGCGGTTCGGCGGTCTGGCACCTGCCGCCGCCGTGGTTGCCGGATCGTAGCCGGCCATGACCAGAGAACTCAGACTCCGTATCTTGTCTTCCATCGTCATGGTAATAGTGGTGCTCGCCGCCACCTGGACCGGCGGCCTACCTTTCCGGGGGCTCGCCGCCTTAATCGGCCTTGCCGTGTTCTGGGAGTGGTCAACGATGACCCGGCTCGGCGAGGTCAGCATCCGTGGCCTTGCCAT